>NZ_FTNI01000004.1 GCF_900156315.1 Microbispora rosea
CAGCAGGCACCCCCCGGCTAAGGAAGGATGCCGTCAAAGGAATCCGTCACCGATGAAACCACCGGTAGACGGGGTCATGCATGATTTCATGCACTGGCTTTTAGCACACTGTTGAGTTCTCAAGAAACGGACGCGACCACCATCACCCGAAACCTCACTCAGAAGGTCCCACGCTCCGGGGCGTTTCACCGTTTGTTTTTCTTTTGTCTTGCTGGTCTTAATTCTTCCCGACCGGCTCTTTCGTGTCAAATCCGCCCCACCGGGACTTCTTGACCCGAAACCCGCCGACCGACAGGAATTTCGACCCCCCGTTTCCGGGGCAACCCCTCTAACTTACCCGAACCCCCACCCCGACGCAAAACCATCGAGAACCAGAAGATCGAAAAGCCAAAGGAGCCGCCGGCAACCGCCGCGCACACACACAAGGCAACCACCGAAGTGATCGAAGAGGAGTGCGCCGAACCGCGCCGACACCACAAGATTACCAGGGTCCGGCACCGCCATGACCCGGTTCGAGAACAACGCCCTCACCGTGCGGGGTATTCCCCCGCTGCGCCGGCTCGGCCCGTGGGCACCGGTCGTCGGACACGCGAGGCCGTGGCGGCTGTTCCCGCAGGTCGGGGCCTGGAGCGCACCCCGCATGCCATACGTGGCAAAACGGGCGAGCGTGCGGGGACAACCAGATCCGTCTCTCAGGCATCTACTTAGCGCCGCGGCGATCAGCCGGCACGGCATGGACGATCGGGGAGGCACGACGTGAAGGACGACAGCCGCGCATGGCCGTCTTCCCCGCGTCCCGCGACGGCTGCAGGTGGCCGCCGTCTTCCCACGCAACCGAACGTCAAGCCGCTCGCAATCGCCCCGCGCTACGAAGACGATGCGGAAGTCCCCTTACGGCGCCAACCCGGCCGCCCGGACTTCTGTCGCTGGAGGTGGCCATCATCATGCGGTCGGAGTTCGACGACATCCGCGCCCACATCACCGCCGAGCCGCCGCGGCCGAGCGAGTTGCTCGAGCTCGCGCACTCCCTGCTCGACGACCTGGAGCAGTTGCGAACCCGCGAGGCGATCCTGCGCTCGCACTACCTCGCTCTGCTGACCGCCGCCCGCGCCACCGTGGCCGCGGACTCCGCCGGGCACCCCGCCGCGCTCACCTTCCTGCAGCACGAGCTGGCCGAGCACGGGCAGCTTCCCGACGGCGAGCAGGCGCAGCGGATCCTGTCGGACGCCGTGGCCGCGCAGTCCATGCTCGCCCACCTCGACGAGCCCGCGGGACCCCGTCGGTCCCGCGGCGCCCGCGGCCCTGTCTGCGGCGGAGTCAGCCGCAGTCTGCGGAGCTGAGCGGCTCAGCCGCCGGGGATGAGCTCGTGCACGAAGACGACGTTGGGGTAGGCCGGGTTGTCGGTGTACCCCTGGACGTTGCCCAGGTAGGCCCGCTGGTAGTTCGACACCCACGGCACCGCCACCACGGCCTTCTCCTCGATGAGCGTCTTCTGGAGTTCGGCGTACGCGGTCTCCGCGGCGGAACGGTCCTTCGTCAGCAGTGACGGCAGCCGGTCGATCTTCGCGTCGACGTCCCTGTCCTTGAGGTAGGTGAGGTTGAAGGACACCGGATCCGCGCTGTGGAAGACGTTGAGGAACCACGAATAGGCGTCGGCGTAGTCGGGCCACCAGTACATGACGAGGATGTCCTGTCGCTTGGCCGGGTCGGCGGCCTTGCCCTGGTCCCACTGCTGGGTCCACTGCATCGCCTTCGCGTCGAGCTGGACGTTCAGCTCGGCGAGCGCGCTCCTGAGCTTGCGCACGAGCAGTTCCTCGTCGTCGTCCCCCTGCGCGTACGTCAGTGTCAGGCGCAGGGGCCTGGCTCCCGGGCCGTACCCCGCCTCGTTCAGCAGCGTGGCGGCGGCGGTCAGGTCCTGCTTCTGGGGGAAGCCGGGCGTGTGCCCGAGCAGGCCCTCGGGGACGAGCCCGGAGGCGGGCGCCCCGGCGCCCTTGAGCGCGGTGATCAGACCGTCGTAGTCGATCGCCTTCTGCACCGCCTTGCGCAGCCGTACGTCGGTCAGCGGGCCCGAGGCGGTGTTGAACAGCACGAGCATGTTCTGGAACGACGGCACCTGGAGGGTCCGCACGCCCGCGGTCGTGCGGGCCCGGCGGTACAGCGCGGGGTTCAGCCGTTGCACGTAGCTCGCCTCGCCGCGCAGCAGAAGCTGGTAGGCCCTGTTGAGGTCGGGCGTCACGCGGAACTCGATGTTCCGGTAGTGCGGGCCCTCCCAGCCGCCCCAGTAGCGGTCGAAGGCGCGCAGCACCAGTTCCTTCTCGCGGCCCTTCTTCCAGTTCGCCACCGTGTACGGCCCCGAGCCCGCGTCCCGGCCGGCCTGGAACCACTTCTTGAGGTCGCCCGCGCCCGCCGCCTGCGTGTCGTAGATGTACGCGGCGTAGTCGGCGGAGGCGATCAGGTCGAGCGGCGCGGCGTACTTCAGCCGGAACTCCACGGTGAGCGGGTCCTTGACCGTGATCTGCTGGACGGAGTCCCAGATGTAGGCCGCGCCGGCGCCCATCCGCTTGGTGCGCTCGACGGACGCCTTGACCGCGGCGGCGTCCACCGGCCGTCCGGTGTGGAAGACCACACCGGACCGCAAGGTGAAGGTCCAGACCTTGCCGTCGGACGCGCTCTGCCAGCGCTCTGCCAGGCGTGGCGCGGCCCTGCGCGTCCGGGGGTTGTACATCGTCAGCGAGTCGTAGACGTTCTGCATCGACATGATCTCGTTGGAGTACGAGCTCGCGGGATCCCAGTCGGTGACGACGTCGAGATTCGACAGGTAGACGAAGGTGGAGTCCTTCGTCGAGGGGAGGTTCGCGGCCGAGATCTCCCGGACCTCACCTCCGCCGCAGCCCGCCAGGGCCAGCACGGCCATCACTCCCAGCACGAGTAAACGGCGCATGCGTGCGGGTCCTTTCCGTGTCTACCATGATCGACGCTACTGCAAGATCACGATTGGACACGATATTTCCGGCTAACCGATCACAGACCCCTCATCCGACCCACCTCGCTGCTAGTCTCTATCCCTGTCGCAAAAAGGTTTTATGTGAGGCTTGTCCCTCACTGGGCGAGGTGCCATGAGTCCGCGCAGGCGTGACCGGCCGATCAGGTCCCGGCTCATCGGCCTGCTGCTCGTACCGCTCTTCTCGCTGATCGCCCTGTGGGCGGTCACCGCCGGCGTCACGATCGGCGAGAGCCTGAGCCTGCGCACCTACAACACGCTGTGGTCCACGCTCCGGCGGCCCGCCGACTCCCTGATCGTCGACCTGCAGGCCGAGCGCCTGACCACGGCCCGCTACCTCGGCACGCGCAGCACCACCGACCGCGACGCCATGGTCCTGCAACGCCAGCGGACGGACAAGACCAGGGAGCAGGTCCGCACGCTCGCCCTGTCGAGCTCCTCCCGCTCGGCCACCACTCCGGCCATGCGCACGCAGGTCGACGAGATGCTGGCGGGGCTCAGCCGGATCGACGAGATCCGGGCGGAGGTCGACGAGGGACTCTCCGAGCGGCTGCGTGCCATCGAGACCTACAACCTGGTCAGCGACTCGATCTACCGCATGCACTACAGCCTGGCGCTGATCGACGACATCCCGATCTACCAGCAGTCGCGTGTGGTGATCTCGCTCGGGTACGCCAAGGAGCTGCTGACCCGGGAGCAGGCGCTGGAGGCGTCGGTCGGCGCGTCGGGCGGCTTCACCGACGAGGAACGCAAGCTGTTCACCCAGCTCGTGGGCAACCGCCGGTTCCTCATCGACCAGGCGCTGCCCGAGCTGGACACCGGCCTGCGGCAGCTCCACGTCAACCTGATCACCACTCCGCTCTACCAGCGGCTGCGGCTGCAGGAGGAGCAGATCATCGCCGCGCCCAGGCTCTCGGCGCGTACGCAGCGGGTGTGGCAGTCGACCTCCGACGACCTGGCCGAGTCGTTCCAGAAGGCGCAGACGGAGGCGGCGGCCCTGCTCGCCGAGCGCGCCGCGCCGATCGCCGACTCGATCCTGCGGCGGGCCGTGCTGGTCGGAGGTTTCGGTCTCCTCGCGGTCGTCGCCTCGATCCTGATCTCGCTGCGGGTCGGTGGACGTCTCGCCCGCGAGCTGGCCGACCTGCGGCAGGCCGCGCTCGACCTGGCCAACAAGCGGCTGCCGGGCGTGCTGGCCAAGCTCAAGCAGGGCGACGACGTCGACGTCGCCACCGAGGCGCCCCCGCTGCAGACCGCGGGCGGGACCGCCGAGATCCAGGACGTGGGCCGGGCCTTCTCGACGGTGCAGGAGACCGCGGTGGAGGCCGCGATCGGGCAGGCCCGCCTGCAGCGGGGTGTGAGCCAGGTCTTCCTCAACCTGGCGCGGCGCAGCCAGACGCTGCTGCACCGCCAGCGGACCCAGCTGCACGGCATGCAGCGGCACACGACCGACCCGGACATGCTGGAGGAGCTGTTCCGGCTCGACCACCTGACGACCCGCATGCGCCGCCACGCCGAGGGCCTGATCATCCTGTCGGGCAACGCCCCCGGCCGCGCCTGGCGCAAGCCCGTCCCCATGTACGACGTCGTACGCGGGGCCGCGGCCGAGGTGGAGGACTACGCCCGGGTGAACGTGCTGCCGATGGAGGACCACGGGCTCGACGGAGCCGCGGTGGCCGACGTCATCCACCTCATCGCCGAGCTGGTCGAGAACGCCACGATCTTCTCGCCGCCGCAGACCACCGTGGCGGTGCGCGGCGAGCTCGTCGGCACGGGCTTCGTGGTCGAGATCGAGGACCGCGGACTCGGCATGACCAAGGAGCGGCTCGCCGAGCTGAACGAGCGTCTGGCCAACCCGCCGGAGTTCGACATCGCGGACACCGACCGCATGGGGCTGTTCGTCGTCGCGCGCCTTGCCGCGCGGCGGGACGTCCGGGTGACCCTGCGGCCCTCGCCCTACGGAGGAACTACCGCCATCGTGCTGATCCCATCCGTGCTCATGGTCGGCCCCAAGGACCCCGATCTCGCCCGTCTCGCCGCGGGAGAGGTCACCCCGGAGGACATCATCCTCGCCTCGCTGCAGCGGGGGCCTCAGGAGAACGAGAACACCGGCGAGGAGGACCGAAAGTGACGGAACGCATGCAGGACCAGTGGCTGGACGAGGAGGCCGGCCCGGTCGTGCCGGCCTACGCCCTGACCCGCGGACGCGTGCGGCCCTCCAGTCAGGACATCGACCTGGTCGCCATCGTGACCGCGACCGGCGGGCCCACTCCGGTGAGCCTCGGTCCCGAACAGTGGATGATCCTCAGCCTGTGCGCCCGCCCGGCGTCGCTGGCGGACATCGCCGCGGCGATCGACCTGCCGCTCGGCGTCGTACGCGTGCTGGTGGGCGACCTCCACGAGCAGGGTCTCGTGCAGGTGCGCCCACCCGCCAACGTCGCGCGCTTCCCCACCCCTGGCATCCTGACCGAGGTGATCAGCGGCCTGCGCGCGCTCTGATCCTTCTTCGGCGGTAGCCGTCGCCGGATCAGAGCGCGTGCGGGTCCTGGCGCGTATGGGTTGGAGCGCGTGTGGGTCAGAGCGCGTGCGGGTAGTGCCGCGCGGCGTGCTCGGGGGTGATGTATCCCTCCCGCAGGTCGGCGCGCACGGCCTCGGGGTCGCGCTCGGCGGGCGGGCCGTACCCGCCGCCCGAGCCGGTGCGCAGGTGCACGACCGCGCCCTTGGGCAGGAAGATCCGCGTCTTCAGGGAGAAGTCCTCTGCTCGCCCGTCGGGATACTCCACCGTGAGCCGGTTGGGCCGGCCGGCCAGGCCGCCCTCCAGGCCCCAGGGCGCGAGCGCGGTCCTGGCCAGGCCCGCGGTGAGGTACTGGTCCTCCAGGATGCGGAAGGACAGGTCTAGCCCCAGGCCCCCGCGGTGACGGCCCGGGCCGCCGGAGTCCTCGGCCAGGGCGAGCCGCTCGATCCGCCAGGGGTTGCGCGCCTCCCACACCTCGGCGGGAGTGAAGCGGGTGGCCGACTCCGAGATGTACATGAGCGCGCTCGCGCCGTCGGCCGACGGCCCCGCGCCCTGGCCCACCGGGTGGGGCGCGCCGTCGGCCCACGGCTCGCCGGTCGCCTCGCGGTTGCCCCACCACACCAGGGCGTTGATGTCCCCGCCGCTGGCGGCCGGCACCGATTCCGGCACGGCCTCGGCCAGCGCCTTGATGATCAGCTCGATGGCGTGGTCGGAGGGGATGCCGTACATGAAGCAGGGCGCGGGCCGTACGGGGTGGAAGAGCGAGCCGAGCCTGGTGACCAGCTCCAGCGGGCGGAAGTGGCCCTCGTTGGGCTGCTCGCCGGCCCCGGCGAGGAAGGCGACCGCGATCCTGACGGCCGCCACGGTGGACGGCAGCGGGCAGTTGACCGGCCCGCCGACCTGGTCGGGGCAGTCGGTCAGGTCGACGGTCACCGACGAGCCCTCCACGACGACCCGGACGCCGAACGGGATCGGCGTGCCGTTCACGCCGTCGGAGTCGATGACGCTGGACTCCTGGTAGACGCCGTCGGGCAGGCGCTCGAACCAGCCGCGCACCAGCGCCTCGCCATGGGCGTACATGCGGGCGACGCAGCGGCGGAAGGTGTCCAGGCCGTGCCTGCGCACCAGCGCGCCGAGGGCCTCCGCCCCGGTCCGCGCCCCGGCCACCATCGCGTTGATGTCCCCGATGACCATCTCCGGCATCCGGCTGTTGGCCAGGATCATCCGATAGACGTCGCTGACCAGCCGCCCGGCGTCGTACAGCTTGACGCCGGGAAAGATCGTGCCCTCCTGGTGGACGTCGACCGTGTCGGTGCAGTAGGGGTCCTTGCCGCCGATGTCGAGCCAGTGGGCCTTGATGGCCGAGTAGGCGACCAGCGTGTCCTCGTGGAAGATCGGCACGACCATGGCGGCGTCCTGGGGATGGGAGCCGGTGCCGTACGGGTCGTTGTAGAGGATCACATCGCCGGGGCTGAGCGCGGCCGGACCGCCGACGCCCTCGACGGCCTCCCGCA
This sequence comes from Microbispora rosea, assembly GCF_900156315.1. GTDB lineage: Bacteria > Actinomycetota > Actinomycetes > Streptosporangiales > Streptosporangiaceae > Microbispora > Microbispora rosea. The sequence continues at coordinate 7,028 of NZ_FTNI01000004.1, forward strand.
CGCAGAAACCGAGGGTGCCCATGAACGCCGGCAGTGTCGGGGCCTGCGCCAGCATGCACATGTCGGCGTCGTAGAAGGCGACGGCGAAGTCCAGCGCCTCGTAGATGATCGGTGAGAACGCGGTGCGGATCAGCGACTGCTTCATCTGGTCGGCGGCCGCGTTGAGGCCCTGCCGGATGATCTCGGTGGTGACGGGGTCGGCGCCGTCGCCCAGGCCGGGGTGGGCCTCCGCGTATCGGGTGCGGACGATGGTCATGCGCTGTCCTTCCGTGTGATCAAGAGGCAGCCGCTCTCGTGCGTCTCCGCCGCGAATCCGGCGTCCACGTAGGTCGTCGCGGTCGGCTCCACCACCAGCAGCGGGCCCTCGGCCACGCCGTCCAGGTCCTCCCGCCGTATGACCGGGGCCTCGGTCCAGGCGCCCCGGCGGAACGACCACAGCCGCGTCGTCCCCCGTCCGCTCCCGCCGGACGGCGGGGCCGGCACCATCGGGCGGTCCGCGTCGAGGACCACCCTGCCGGTCGCGCGTACGGTGACGATCTCCAGTGGGTCGGGCAGGGTGTGGCCGAACGCCCGGTGGTATGCCTCGGAGAACCGGGCCGACACGGAAGCCACGTCGTCCTCGCCCAGCCGCACCGGGATCGTCAGCGTGTGCTCCTGTCCCCGGTGACGCAGGTCGAGGTCCACCTCGCGTACGGCTCCGGGCTGCGCGAGCCGTTCGAACAGCGCCTCCGTGACCCGCTCGACCAGCGGCAGCGCCTCGTCGTCCAGGGGGCGCACCATGGTGCGGGCCGCCGTCCGCACGATGTCGGCCTGTACCAGGCCGACGGCGGAGAAGTTGCCCGCGTTGGGCGGCACGACCACGGTGTCCACGTCGAGCTCGTCGGCGAGCAGGCAGCCGAACACCGGTCCGGCGCCGCCGAAGGCGACCACGGCCCCGCCGCGCGGGTCCACGCCCCGCTCCACCGTCACGCCGCGTACGGCCTGGGCCATGTGCGCGGCGGCGATCCTGACCACGCCGACCGCGACCGCGTCCACGCCGTCGATGCCGGTCGGTCCCGTGAGCGGCGCCAGCGCGCGGGCCGCCGCGTCCTCGGACAGTTCGATGCCGCCGGAGATGTGCCCGCGGGGGATCATGCCGAGGTGCAGGGCGGCGTCGGTCACCGTGGGCTCGGTCCCGCCGCGCTGGTAGCAGGCGGGCCCGGGGTCGGCGCCCGCGCTGCGGGGGCCGACACGCAGCAGGCCGCCCGCGTCGGCGTACGCCACCGAGCCGCCGCCCGCGCCCACCGACCGCACGTCCACCCAGGGGCTCTGCAGCGGCAGGCCGACGACCTCGCCCTGGTAGAGCAGCGGGAGCCGCCCGTCCTCGATGAGCGCGGTGTCGAAGCTGGTGCCGCCCACATCGGCGGCGACGGCCGTGCCCATGCCGAGGGAGGGGCCGAGTGAGGCGGCCAGGCGGGCGGTGGCGGCGGCTCCGGCCACCGGGCCGGACAGGATCGTCTCGAACGGCCGGGCCGCGGCCTCGGCCAGCGCCAGCGCGCCGCCGCCGGACCGGGTCACGAGCAGCTCGCCCGCGAACCCCCTCACCCGCAGCTCGTGGTCGAGGTTGTGCAGGTAGGGGCCCATGCGGTGGCGGACGAAGGCGTCCACGACCGTGGTGCAGGTGCGCTCGTACTCCCGGTATTCCCCCGAGACCTCGTGCGACAGCGAGACCGGCCCGGCGAACCCCGCCTGCCTCAGCAGCTCGGCCGCCCGCGCCTCGTGCGCGGGGTTGGCATAGGAGTTCATCAGCACGATCGCGACGGCGTCCACGCCCTCGGCGGCGAACGTCTCGGCGGCCCGCCGCACGTCCTCCGGCTCCAGGTCGCGTACGACCGAGCCGTCGGCGGCCACCCGCTCGGCCACCTCCAGGCGCAGCCGCCGGGGCACGAGCGGCGGCGGCGGGGTCCAGAACAGGTCGTAGGGGTCGTCGCGGTCGCCCCTGCGGATCTCCAGCACGTCGCGGAACCCGGCCGTGGTGATCAGGCCGACGGTCGCGCCCCGCCGTTCGAGCAGCGCGTTCAGGCCCACGGTGGTGCCGTGCACGAAGTGCCGGCAGCGCGCGAGCAGCTCCGGCGGCACCGCCGCGTCGACCGCGGCGAGGACCCCGCGTTCGGGCGCGGACGGCGTGGTGGGCTGTTTGGCGACCCTGATCTCGCCGGTCGCGGCGTCGTGCAGGACGAGGTCGGTGAAGGTGCCGCCGACGTCCACTCCGATGACCGTTGTCATGCCTGGCAACGTAGATGCGGCCGCGCGCCGCGTCGATGTGTCCTCACGACGACGAGATCGTCGTTGTTGTCCCGGGGAGACAGTCGTAGTCGAGCACCACGTGGCAGGCGAGCTGGAGCGCGAAGCGGGTCTGCGGGTCGGACAGGTCGGCGTCGAGCGCCTCGGCGATGCGCCTGATCCGGTGGGCCACCGCGTTGGGATGCAGGCTGAGCAGCTCGGCCGCCCTGGTGCGGGAGCCCCAGCTGTCCAGGTAGGCCTTCAGCGTGGGCAGCGCGTGGGCGCTGAGCGCCCCGAGGCGTTCCAACGGGGCGAGCATGTCCCTGGCGGCCACCAGCGCGCTCTCGCTGCCGCTCAACTCCGCGAGGAGCGCGTGCACCCCGAGCCGGTCGAACCGCACGACCTCCCCGGCCGCGGCGCGAGCGGCGGCCGCCCGCGCCTGCGCGGCCGTACGGCGCAGCCCGTCCGGCCCCGCCTGGCAGGTGCCGAGCCCTGCTCCCGTGCCTCCCGCCGCCGAACCCCCTGCCCCCACGACCGACGGCCACAGCGCCGATGACCGCTGCGCCGGCGGAAGGTCGATGGTCGTCCGCTCGTCGGCGGTGAGGAGCACGAGCACACCGTCCTGCCACCGAGTGACCAGCGGCGGCGCGGACAGCTCGGCCGTCCCGCCGAGCGCGCCGGGCAACGCGGCGGCGATCCCGCGTGCCTCCCGGAGCACCGGATCCGCCGCCCCCGGGGGCGCGTCGCCGCCGGGGTCACGCAGGAAGACAGCGACGTGCCAGCCGTCCACCGGGACGCCCTCGTGCCGCGCGCGGCGGGCGGCGATCCGGGTGTCCTTGGCGCCGAGCAGGGCCAGCAGCGCGCGCTCGCGGGCCGCCTCCGCCTCACGCGCGGCCGCCCGCACCCGGCCGAGCGTGGTCGCGACGACCTGGGCGACGATCGCCGCCGCCGGGTCCTCGCCCTCCCAGCACACGTAGCCGTCCGGCCGGCCGCCGACCCGGATCACCGTCGCGTTCGCCCCGGGGCCGGCCAGGCCGGCGACCACGTACGCGACGCCGACGGAGGCGGACGCCGCGCGCAGGATGTCCTCTTCTCCCGCGCCCTCCATCGCGCCGATGCCGTCGATCGCCTCGCGCGTACGGCGCAGCAGCAACCCGGGATCGGCGCGTACGGCCGCGCTGAGACCGAGCACGGTGTCCGACAGCGAGTGGTCGGAGGCGCCGGCGAGCAGCGCGACCCGCTCCCGCCTGGCCAGCTCCACCATCTCCGGCGTCGTGCCCGAGGGGCCGGGCAGCACGATCCCGGCGAGGCCGCCGCGTCCGGCCAGGCGCAGCGCGTCGAGCACGTCGCACGACCGCATGGCGTGACGGGACAGGATCGCCAGCGCGCCGGGGGCCGCCGTGGTCAGTTCGCGCATCTCGTCGACGAGGACCACGCTGCCGACCTCCCGGGCGTCCCAGGGTCCGGCGACGAGCGTCAGCCTGCGGCCCGCGGGCGTCCTGAGCAGGTCACTGACGCGGCGCATCGGGGGTCTCACCTCCATGGGGGACGCGCGGAGCCGAGGCGGCCGGGGTCTGCAGCACCTCCTCCGCGCGATGACATGCCACCCTACGCCCCTCCACCTCACGCGCCTGCGGCGTCTCCTCCCGGCAGCGGTCCACCGCGAGAGGACAGCGCAGCCGGAACGGGCACCCCGTCTCCGCCGCGGCCGCCTCGGTCCGCCCGGCAGCGCGCGGCGGCTCGCCGCCGAGGCGCGGCACCGCGTCGCGCAGCGCCCGGGTGTACGGGTGGGCGGGCCGGGTGAGCAGCTCCCCGGTCGGGCCCGACTCGACGACCCGCCCGGCGAACATGACCGACGACGTACGGCACAGCCGCCCCACGACGCCGAGGTTGTGCGTGATGAGCAGGTAGCCGAGCCCGTGCTCGGCGGCCAGCCTCTCCAGGAGGTCGAGGATCCTGGCCTGCACGGTGACGTCGAGCGCGCTCGTGGGCTCGTCGAGCACCAGCAGTCGCGGCTCCACGGCCAGGGCACGGGCGATGGCCACGCGCTGCCGCTGCCCGCCGGACATCTCGTGCGGCCTGCGGGCGGCGAGCCCGGGGTCGAGTCCCACGTCGGCGAGGAGCGCGGCGATCCGGTCCGCCCGCTCGGTCCTCGACATGCGGTGGTGAGTGGTCAGCGCCTCGGCGATCGACGCTCCGGCCGTCATGCGGGGGTCGAGCGCCTCGCTGCCGTCCTGGAAGACCGGCTGCACGGCCCGGCGGAACTCGGCCCGGCCCGCCCTGCCGAGCCCGGCCAGGTCGCCGGCGCCGTACCGGACCACGCCGGAGCGGGGACGCATCAGACCAAGCAGGGCGCGGGCGAGCGTGGTCTTGCCCGAGCCGCTCTCCCCGATCAGTCCCACTCCGCCCTCGTCCACGGCGAGGCTCACGTCGTGGACCACCGCCGTCGTGCCGTAGGCGAGGGTGACCCCCTCGGCGGCGAGCAGCGTCATGCCCCCTCCTCGGCTTCCGGTAGTGCGGGCGCTGCTTCCGGTAGTGCAGGCACGGCGGCGATCAGCTCGCGGGTGTAGGGGTCGCGCGGCCGGGTGAACACCTCGGCGGCGGGCCCGCTCTCCACCACGGCGCCGTCGCGCATCACCACGACCCGGTCGGCGATCGTGGAGACCAGCGCGAGGTCGTGGGAGACCAGCAGCACGGCGAGGCCGCGCTCGTCACGCAGGCGGCGCAGCACCCCGACCACCTCGGCCTGCACGGTCACGTCCAGCGCGCTGGTCGGCTCGTCGGCCAGCACGACCTGCGCGCCGAGCGCGAGGGCCAGCGCGATGGCGAACCGCTGCGCTTGGCCGCCGGACACCTGGTGGGGGTAGCGGCGCAGGATGCCCGGGTCGAGCAGCACCGCGCGGACCCCCTCCTCGGCCCGCTCCCGCGCGTCCGCGCCCTTGACGCCGTGGCGGGCGAGCGCCCGGCGCATCAGCGTGCCCAGGCGCATGGTGGGGTTGAGCGCGGCCTGCGGGCTCTGCATCACCAAAGCGGCCCGTGAGCCGCGGATCTCCCGCAGCCGGGCCTGGCTCGCCGTGAGCACGTCCAGGCCGCCGACCGTGATCCTGCCGGAGACGTCCGCGCCGTGAACGAGGCCGAGCGTGCTGAGCAGGGTGGTCGTCTTGCCCGACCCGCTCTCGCCGACGATCGCCACGCACTCCCCCGCGGCCACGTCGAGCTCGGGGACCGACGCGATCACCCGGTCGCCGATCCGCACGACCAGGTCCCTCACGCTGACCAAACTCATGCGCCCTCCTCGCCTTCGGCTCGGAGTGGCATTCGCCAGACGCTGTGTTTATTGATTCGCTCGCTACGCTCGCTCATCGCGACAGCCTCGCCCTCAGTCCCTCGCCGAGCACGTTGAACGAGAACGCGGTGACCAGGATGGCGAGGCCGGGGAAGGTCACCACCCACCAGTCGGTGGTGAACAGCGACTGGCCCTGCTGGACCATCAGCCCCCACTCCGAGGTCGGCTCGTGGGCGCCCAGCCCGAGGTACGACAGCGCGGCGGCGGTGAGGATGACCCCGCCGCCGTCCAGCGACAGCTGCACCAGCACCGGCGTGAGCGAGTTCGGCAGCACGTGCCGCAGCACGATGAGCGGTGCGGGCACGCCCAGGCACCGCGCGGAGTCGACGAACCCGCGCGTGGCCACGGACGCGGCGACCGACGCCGTGAGCCGGGCGTACCACGGCCACCAGGTGACCGCGATCGCGACGATCACGGTGGTCACGCTCGGCTGGAGCACCACGGCGAGCGCCAGCGACAGCAGCAGTGCGGGGAAGGCGAGGAAGACGTCGGTGACCCGCATGATCACGTCGCGGGCCCAGCCGCCGGCGTACCCGGCGACCACTCCCAGGCCGACGCCGACCACCCCGGAGATCGCCAGCACCGCGACGGCGATCAGCAGCGAGGTGCGGGCGCCGAACAGGACCCGGCTGAGCACGTCGCGGCCGACCTGGTCGGTGCCGAACCAGTGGGCGCCGCTCGGCGGCAGCAGCGACTCCAGGGGATGCGTGGCCGAGCCGCCGTCGTCCGGGTAGGGGGCGATCCACGGCGCGAGCAGCGCCGCCAGCACGACGACGCCCAGTAGCACGCCCCCCGCCACCGCGAGGCGGTCCACCCCCGCCAGGTGCCGCAGCGGCGTACGGCGGAACGTGGTCAGGGCCGGAGCGGTCATCGCGCCCTCACCCTCGGGTCGACCACGCCCTGGAGGAGGTCCACGGCGAGGTTGGCGACGACGTACAGCACGGCGACCAGCAGGGTGACCCCGGCGATGGCGGGAGTGTCGAGCGAGCGGATCGAGTCGGCGGCGTACCGTCCGAGGCCCGGCCAGTTGAACACGGCCTCCACGAGGAAGCCGTTCACGATCGAGTACGCGAAGACGAGCGCGATGAGCGACAGCACCGGGTTCAGCGCGGGCCGCAGGGCGAACCGGGTGAGCACGGCGGTCTCGCCGAAGCCGAGCGCGCGCTCCAGCCGGGCGTGGTCGCGCGACGACTCCTCGATGAGGGCGGCCCTGGTCATCTGGGCCACCACCCCGGCCGGATACGCCGCGATCACCAGGGCGGGCAGCACGAGGTGTGCCAGCGTGCTCATGAGGATCGGCCAGTTGCCGGTGATCAGCGCGTCCACGGCCGTGATGTTGGTGTAAAGGTGCAGGGGGCTGGTCCGGTCGAGCGACGCGTCGTACTCCCCCGCGACGGGGAACCAGCCGAGCCCGCTGGCGAAGACCGTCTGCAGGGCCAGCGCCAGCCAGAACACCGGCACCGACACGGCCAGCATCGACGACAGCCGCACCGACAGGTCGGGCAGCCGGCCCTTGTAGCGGGCCGCGGCGATCCCCAGCGGGATCCCCACGACCAGCGCGATGATCAGCGCCGCGCCCACGAGCTCCAGGGAGGCGGGGAACGCCTGGAAGAGGTCGTCGCGCACGGGCTGCCGGGTGTGCAGGCTCGTCCCCCAGTCGCCGCCGAGCAGGTCGCGCACGTAGTTCCACAACTGCACCGGCAGCGGGTCGTCCAGGCCGAACCGCTGCCGGGCCGCGGCGAGCTCGGCCGCCGTCGCCTTCGGCCCGGCGTACGCCACGGCGGGGTCGCCGGGCACCAGGCGCATGATGGCGAACGTGAGGACGATCACGCCGGCCACGACCAGGAAGGCCTGGCCGAGCCGGCGGATCAGATACCTCGGCATGATCAGGCGCCGGGCTTCAGGTCGTAGACGAACACCACGTTGGGATAGGCCGGGTTGTCCACGTATCCCTGCACCGACTTGGCGAAGGCCCGCTGGTAGTTCTGCACGTACGGCACGGCCACCGCCGCCTGCTCATTGATGATCTTGTTCTGGAGGTCGGAGTACGCCTTCTCGGCGGCGTCCTTGTCGGTCGCCGTGAGCGCGGGCAGCTCGTCGATCTCCTTGTCGATCGCCGCGTCCTTCAGGTAGGAGAGGTTGAACTGCACGTCCTTCTCGCCGTGGAAGACGTTGACGAACCACGAGTAGGCGTCGGCGTAGTCGGGGAACCAGTACATGACGAAGATGTCCTGGCGCTTCGACGGGTCCTTCGCCTTGCCCTGGTCCCACTGCGTGGTCCACTGCAGCGGCTTGGCCGACAGCTTCACGTTCAGCTTGTCCAGCGCCGAGGAGAGCAGCGTGACCAGCAACTCCTGGTCGGCGTCGCCCTGGGCGTAGGTCAGCGTGAGGTCGAGCGGCTTGCCGCCGGGGCCGTACCCGGCCTCCTTGAGCAGCGCCTCGGCGCCCGGGAGGTCCTGCTTGGGGGTCATGCCGGGGATGTTGCCGAGCAGGCCCTCGGGAACCAGGCCGCTGGCGGCCACGCCCGCGCCCTTCATCGCCGCCACGAGGCCGTCGTAGTCGATCGCCTTCTGCAGGGCCTGGCGCAGCTTCACGTCCTTGAGCGGGCCGTCGGCCGTGTTGAACAGCACGAGCAGGTTCTGGAACGACGGCGTCTGCGAGGTCTGCACCGTGTCCGTGCTCCCCGCCTGGGCGAACAACTGCGCGTTGAGCCGCTGGACGAACGACACCTCACCACGCTGCAGCAGCTGCCAGGCGGTGGTCAGCTCCGGCGTGACCCGGTAGGCGATCTTCTTGTAGTGCTGGCCGTCCCAGCCGCCCCAGTAGTCGTCGAACGCCTTGAGCGTGAGCTCGGTCTCCTTGCCCTTCTGCCAGCTGTCGATCGTGTACGGCCCGGAGCCCGCGTCGTGTCCCTCGCCGAACCACTTCTTCAGGTCGCCGGAGGCGGCCGTGGTGTCGTAGACGTACGACGCGTAGCCGGCCGAGGCGATCAGGTCGAGCGGCGCGGGGTACTTGAGCGTGAACTCGAGCGTCGTGGCGTCCTTGGCGTCGATCTTCTTGACCGCACCCCAGATGTAGGCCGCGCCCTGCCCCTCCTTCATCGTGCGCTCGATCGCGGCCTTGGCCGCCGCGGCGTCCACCGGCTTGCCGGTGTGGAACTTCGCGCCCTCGCGCAGCGTGAACGTCCACTTCTTGCCGTCCGGCGAGGAGGTCCACGAGGCGGCCAGCCGCGGCTCCGCCTTCTTCGTCTGCGGGTTGTAGCGGGTCAGCGACTCGTAGATGTTCTCCATCGCGATGTTCTCGTTGGAATACGAGCTCGCGGGGTCCCAGTCGGTGACGACGTCCAGGTTGGGGACGTACACGAACGTGCTGTCGGCCGTGCCTGCGGCCGAGCCCGCCGAGGAGCCGGGCTCCGGGGAGGAGTCGGCGGCGCCGCGAACCTGCCCGCCCGAGCAGGCCGCGGCGGTGACGGTCACGGCGGCCACGGCCCCCGCGGCGAGAAGACGCATGTGCCAGCGCATGTGAGGGAGTTCCTTTCCTATCCGGCCTGCCGGGCGAGGGGGCCGGCGGCCTTGACGTGCAGGCGCACCGCGGGCTCAGGAAGGTAGCTGAGAGGAATCTCGCTGAGCTCGACGATCTGAACGGTTGCGGGGTCGGCCCCGGCGGCGACGGCCCGTGCGGCCGCCTCCTCCTTGGCGTTGTCGATCAATCTAGCCCTGGAGCTCCCACCACCAGAAGCGGGCACGATCGTTTCGATCCTGCCGCTGGCGAGGGCGATGGCCGCGCCCACCGCGTTGGCCACCTCCGCGTGCGCGGGGCGGATCACCTCGCGGGCGCCCGGCACCTCGTCGGCCAGCAGGAACGCGCCGCCGCCGACCGCCACAAGCGGCCGTTCGGCCCGCCCGGAACGCGAACGACCGAGCGCGACCCGGTCCACCGCGTCCGCGACGGCCTCGTCGGCCGCACGCACGGCCAGGGCCAGCCGCTCGCGCCACTCCTCGGGAACGGGCCGGGTGCCGACCGTTCCCCGCCCGGCCGCCACCGCGGCGTCGGTCATGGTCGGCGTGGAGCCGCCGAAGACGAGTGCCTCCGTGCCGATGCGGTAGCCCACCGAGCGCGGCTCAGCCCCGACGATCGTGCCGCCGCCGAGCGCGATGGACAGGATGTCGGGCATCCGGAAGTTGGTCGTGACCCCGCCGATCTCGACCGCCGCGGCCGACTCCCGGGGGAAGCCGCCCACGAGCACGCCGAGGTCGGTCGAGGTGCCGCCGACGTCGGCCACGATCGCGTCCGCCACGCCCGACAGGTACGCCGCGCCGCGCAGCGAGTTGGCCGGACCGGAACCGATGGTCAGCACCGGGTAGCGAGCCGCGTAGTCGACGGCCATCAACGTGCCGTCGTTCTGCGCGAAGAACGTCTCGACCTCCAGGCCCCTCGCCGTCAGTGCCTCGCGCAGCGCGGCGGTGACGTCGCGGGCCACGCCGTACAGGGCGGCGTTGAGCACGGTCGCGTTCTCGCGCTCCAGCAGGCCGAGCGAGCCGATCTCGTGGCTGAGGCTCACCGGCACGTCGCCGACCTCGGCGCGGACGATCTCGGCGACCCGGTTCTCCTGGTCGGCGCCGGCGGGGCTGAACACGCCGGCGACGGCGATCGCGTCGGCGGGCGTCGTGGCCACGAACTTCCTGACCGCGTCCACGTCGAGCGGCGCGATCTCGCGTCCGTCGACGAAGTGCCCGCCGCGCACGATCGCGGTTCCGGCCGCGACCGTGTCGCGCAGGTCGTCGGGCCACTCGCTGAGCGGCGGCACGGACGTGGTCGCCGGGGCGCCGAGCCGCAGCACGGCCACCCTGCCGAGGGCGCGCCGCTCCAGGATGGCGTTGGTCGCGTGGGTGGTGCCGAGCATCACCCGCTTCACGCGCTTTTCCATGCCCGGCTCGGGCAGCTCGGCGAGGACCGCGTCGAGCACCGCGCGCAGGCCCCCGGTCACGTCGGGGCTGGTGGGCCGCTTTGCTGTGGCGAGGACCCGGTCGTCGTCGTCCAGCACCACGGCGTCGGTGTTGGTGCCACCCACGTCGATGCCGACCCGCAGCATCCCACTCATGCGATCTTCTCCACCGGCAGGTAGTCCATGTCGTAGCCGAACGCGCGCGGGCCCGCCGTCTCCAGGCCCTTCGGCGTACGCCACAGGGGGTCGCAGGGCCAGGCCAGCACGGTCACCCGCTGGCCGTACCGCAGCCCCTCGGTCTGGATCGCCGTCGCCGTCTGGCTGTCGACCACCGTGATCAGGTCGGGGACCATCGCCCTGACCCGGCCGTCCTCGACGGCGACGAGGTTCTCGTTCTGGATCTCCAGGGTCAGCGTCCTGCCCCGGTCGTCGCCGGTGCCCTCGATCGTCGCCGTGCCCCGGGCGAACCCGCCGGTGGTCCTGCGCTCCAGGTCCGCCAGCTTGCCGGAGATGAGCCGTACGGCGCCGAGCTCCGCGGTCAGGGTGGCCAGCGGGTCGGCGGCGCCCTCGGTCGCCCGGCCGACGGCGATGGCCCGGCTCACCGTGCCCTCGATCACCGCGCCCGCGCACTCGCGCGCGGTCAGCACGTAATCGGCCATCAGGGCGCTCGACCCCGCCGCCACGCAGACGGCCCGCGCGATCTGCTCCGACCACAGGCCGTCGATCGGCCGGATCGTCACGACGTTGCCGACGACGTCGGTCATGACCACGAGGTTGGCCGGGATGCCGGCCACGTACATCGAGACCATCTGGACCTCGGGGAAGGCCCGGCCCATCGCGTCGGCGTCGAGCAGCGGCAACCCGAGCCTGGCCGCCCAGGCCACCGGGGCGACGCCGTTGCCGCCGCCGATCTCCGAGGACATGACCGCGGCGGGCGGCCGGCCGAAGATGCGCTCGATCTCCTCGGCGATCCTGACCGGCTCGTCCGTGCCGTGGACCATCTCGTTGCTGACGGTCGGGGCGCCGATACCGGACAACGGCAGCACGAGGGCGTCATCGGGCAGTTCGTCCAGGGTGACCAGCGGCACCTCGCCGTGCTCGCGTATGGCGCGCCGGGCGGCGATGGCGCCCGGCCGGACGTCCCCGCCGCCGCCGGTGCCGAGCACGGCGCAGCCACGGGCCAGCGCGGCGACGTCCTCCAGTGTGATGCGGGCCTGCATGCGGGGAGCCTTCACCACCGGACGGTCCGGCCTCAATGTCGCCCTACGACATCAACTGCCGATTTGTTGTCGTGCCACGACAAGGTGCCCGACACACGATGACCAGGCAAAAGCCCCCATCAATGCGACAATCAACGCTTTATTCCTTTAGAGGGCATATCCCCGGCGAAGGAATCCGGAAATGTTGTTCATTTTGGAACTTTGACATCCCGGGAACCACCACCCTCATGCGGTACGTTCTACCGGCACACAGCAAAACGAACGTAAGGAGCCTCCAATACGAACAGTGATGTTCATCTAGGAAGCTGCCTTACCGAACATAAGCCGGGAAGGATCGGCAAATATGGCTAAAAATGGGCATTCAGGGATGCCGACCCTTATCTGGCGCGCCCTCGAACTATTCTGGGCGGCCAGAACCGGCCGCCGCGACGGCCGGCTCGGCATTCCGTACGACATCGCCATCGGCCCCGCCGGCGGCACCGCTCAGTCGGGCGGGGCTCAGCGGGACGGGGCTCAGTGGGACGGGGTCCGGACGACCGAATTCATGCGGACGCTCGCGGCGCGGGCCGAGCGCCGCCGCACCCGCGTGATGCGAGGCTTCGTCCGCGGCGCCGAGCGCGACCGGGGCGCCATGCTCCGGGCGGCCGGCGCGGTGATCGACCTGACCCGGCGGCTGGCGCAGGACGGACCCGCCCCCGCCCCGGACGGCGGGCCCGCCTCCTATCCCCTCTCCTACGCCGACGTGCAGACCGCCCGGCAGGCCCGGCGGCGGCACGAGCGCAGGCAGGCCGCCGGCCGCGAGCTCGCGGACGCCCGCCAGGCGCTCTCCGCGGCCGTGTCCGCCTTCGAGGCCGCCGTACGGCAGATGCGCACGGACATGGCCCAGATCACCAGCTGGGCCAACGAGGTGGCGGCCCACTACCGGCAGGCGCTCGACGCCGCGTATTTGGAACGTGCCAGAAGACAGGGCGGCACCGCACCGGTCCCGGCGTGGAACCCGGCGCCGATCGCTCAGCACGAGGCCGAGGAGCGAGCGGTGCTGTCGAAGGACATCGTCAGCCTGCTGCCCACGGGGGTCGCGGACGTCGTGAACGAGGCGCTGCGCCACCTCGGCGGCCTGGCGGGAGAGGGAGGCCGGGCATGATCGCCGCCGGGCGGGCCCTCGCCGCGGCCGCCGCGCTGTGCCTGGCGGCGACCGCCGCGACCGCCTGCTCCGGCCCCTCGGGGCACCGATTCTGCGGCATCGCCGCCGACGCGACGTCGTTCGCCGAGAACACCGACGTGCCGAAGAAGATCCACGACACCGTGCCCCGGTTCCTCACCGGCTGCGACACGGTCGCCATCACCGTCATCACCGGTTCGGTGCAGCAGTCCGACTGCCGGCGCGCCCCGATCCCGCTGACCCCGACCGCGGAGGACAACCCCAACGACAACCCGAAGACCGCCGAGCGGATCAGCCTCGCCAGGCGGGCGTTCGCGGTCAAGACGCTGAACGACCTCGTCTCCTGCGCCCGCGCCGAGCGCTCGACCCGCAACGGCTCCGATGTCGTCGGCGCCCTTCTCGACATCGCGCAGAAAACGCGCGGGCTGGAGCCCCCACCGCGAATTCTTCTCATCAGCGACATGGCACAGCGCGCGCCGGAACTGAACCTTTATACGGCGGACATATCCACCGAAGAAGCGCGAAAGTCAATCATTTCGAGCCTGTCGGACCGCATGCCCCGTCTGGAAGGCGCCGAGATCCAGATCCTCGGTTTCGGCGTCGGGGTGAAGTCAGACCATGTGCGGCAGCAGCAGTTCCGGGACTTCTGGGAGCTGCTGTTCCGTGAATCCGGCTCTCTGCCGCCCGCCTACCTCTGAGACCCGACAGGAGACATCACATGGGATCCAACCAGCGGCGCGCCCGGTGGTGGCGGATACAGCCGTACCTCGGCGGCGGGCGCAACGAGGCGCTCGACCTCGAACTGGAGATGGAGCAGGACCCTTACGGCGGGCCCGTGCCGGCCGTACCGGTTCCCGAGAAGGAGCTGCGGCGGCTGCGCGACGAGGCGCGGCGGCACGGCTCCCGCGACGGCTCCTCCGGCATGTACGACGAGTGGAGCCTGGCGACAGGGAGCCGCCCGCCCTACCTGATGATGCTGGACGCGCGATGCAGGCAGGTCGTCGCCGACGAGGAGGTGCGCAAGCTCAGGGACGCCCACCGGCTCGACCAGCGCATCGCGGCGGCCAAGCAGGACCTCAAGCTGTACGAGGAACGCGCGCGGCGGACCCAGGAACGACTGGCCACGGTGCGGGAGGCGGAAGAGCGACTCGAGAGGATGCTGGACGGCGCGCCCGAGGAGGGCGGAACCGGGGCGGGCCGATGGGCCGAGGCCACCCGCAGCGTCGGCAGGCGGCGTGCCGGCGCGGCCGCCCGCGCCCTCGTGATCGCCCTGTTCGCCGGTGTGGAACTGCCCATCCAGTACGCCACCTTCCTCTCCTTCGGCGAGAGCCGGGAGATGACCTGGGCATTCGTCCTGGGCACGGTCGGCGCGATGATGGTGGCCCCGCACCTGGCCGGCGGCTGGACGAGACGGCTGTGCGTGGAGGGCCGGCGGTCGGTGCTCCTGGTGACCACCGCCCTCGTCGCCCTCGCCTGGGTCACCGGTGTCGTCCTGCTGGCCTCCCTGCGGACCGACGTCCTGTTCGCCCCCACCGTCGACTCGGTGACGCTGGAGAAGGCGGCGTCGGCGATCGAGGGCCTGGGGCTCGGGCACACCACCGTGACTCTGCTGTTCACCGCCCTGCTCCTGCTCAGCGGGGTCGTCACGTTCTCCTTCGGCTACCTCGCGGAGAACCCGTACGCCGCCAAGCTCGCCGACGTCCAGCGCGTGCGCGCGAAGCTGGAGAAGTCGCTCGACCGAGCCGTGGGCGAGCGCGACAAGAACCAGCATCTGGTCGGGCTGGAGACGACGCTCAAGGAGCGGCACGCGCAGCGCTGGGAGGCGAGGATCGCCGCCCGCGCCAGCACGTTCGAGGTGTGCAGCGCGCTCTACCTCCAGGCGGTCGCGGAGACGATGCGCAACCCCGCCTTCACCGAGTCGGCCAGCCAGTGGCTGAAGACCCCGGCCCTCTGATCCCCAGCGGAGCGACACACGTGGACAAGGTTCGAGTCCTCGCGGCGGGCCTGGGGCTCGCCATGATCCTGGCCGGGGTGTTCGCCAGGCCCATCACCGTCATGAACGCCGTGTCGATCGACCCCACCGACGCGGGCACGAGGTTCGAGCTGATCGTCATCGGCGCCGTGCTGTTCGCCGGGTGCCTGCTGCTTGAGAGGCAGGCCGACGGCCTGCGGCTGTGGCACGTGACCGGCGCGGTGGCAAGCGGGCTTGCGGGCCTCGTGGTCGTCTACCTGACGAGCACGGTCGCGATCTCGACGCACAAGCTCGCCGGCCCCTCGCTCAGCGGCAGGTGGCAGGGCCGGGTCGACTACGGGGAGGTGGGAAGCCGCGAGGTCACCCTGTACGTGAAGCCGGTCACGCCCGGATACACGCGCACCGGGCAGCTGATGATCGACCTCGGCAACGGCGCCTGCGTCTTCGGCCTGGAGGCCGAGCCGGACGGCATGTCGTTCGCCATGTCCCTACCGCCGGACGGAGGCGGCCCGGTGTGCCGGGACCTGGACGGCGGCGAGCTGCTCCTGGAGGGCACGCCCGGTTACGACGTCCTGCGGCTCGCCCTGACCGCCTCCGACATGGCCCAGGCGAGCGGCACGGTCAGCCGCTATCGCCCGATGCGCGGCACACCTCCCGCCTGAGCCGCGTCCCGCCTCCTGCGGACCCGGTACGGCGGCCGGGTACGGCGGTCAGCGCAGCGGGTCGAACTCCCGGAGGGCGTCGGGCTGCTTGCCCGTGGTGATCTGCTCGGCGAGAAGCCGTCCGGTGGCCGGGCCGTGCGCCAGGCCCCACATGCCGTGCCCGCCGGCCACGTAGATCCCCGGGGCGTCGGTCGCGCCGATCAGCGGCCGCCCGTCCGGCGTGACCGGCCGGGGGCCGACCCAGACGTCGGTGCGTTCCTCCCAGCGCACGCCCCGCAGCAGGGGACGGGCCGAGGCGATGATCGCCCGCAGCCGGGCCTCGACGGCCGGAGCGTCCGGGTCGCGGAACTCCATCGTGCCCGCGACGCGCAGCCCGCCCTGGTAGGGCGTGCACGCCACCCGCACGTCCGGCAGGTAGATCGGGCCGGGCACGGGGTGGTCCACCGGCACGGTGAACGAGTAGCCGCGGCCGGCCCGCACGGGCACGCGTACGCCCCGGCGGCCCGCGAGCCGCGACAGCCAGGCACCGGTGGCCAGCACCGCCGCGTCCGCGGACAGGTTGGCGCCGTCCCGGCCCACGACGACGACCTTCCCGGCGTCGGTGCGCACGTCGGCGACCTCGTGCTTCTCGACCGTGGCGCCCCGGGCCACCACGGCTTCGCCCAGCGCGTGGACGAAGCGGCCGGGGTCGACGTAGCGCTGCCCGTCGATCCGCACGCCCGCGGTCAGCGCCTCCGAGGCGAGCGGCACGGCCTCGGCCAGCCGCCGCCCGTCCAGCGCGGTGTGGTCGACCGGCTGCCCGGCCTCGGCCATCCTGCGCAACTCGCGGAGCAGGCCCTGGGCCTCGCGCGGCGTCCGGAACCCGGCGGTGATCGGCGCGTCCTCCACGGGGGCGGCCACGCCGTTGGCGGCGAGCACCTCGTACGCCTCGATGCACTCGTCGTTGAGTGGCAGGTTGGCACGCACGGCCCGGGTCCACGACGACCACCGGCAGTTGGCGGCGAAGCGGGTCAGGAACGCCCACAGTCCCGGATCGACGGTCGCCGGCACGTGCAGCGGCGCGGCCGGGTTGAGCAGCGAGCGCAGGCCGTACCGCAGCACGGAGGGCTCGTTCAGCGGGATGGCCAGGCCGGGCGCGATCCAGCCCGCGTTGCCCCAGGACGCGCCGGCCGCCACGCCCCGGCGGTCGACCACGGTGACCTCCACACCGCGTTCCTGCAGGAACCACGCCGTGGACAGGCCCACGATCCCCGCGCCCACCACGACGACCGACCGCGGCCAGTCGTCGACGCGCTCGGACATGCCCCACCTCCACACCAGGCGACTGTTTGCCCTGCCAGGATCGCCCGTACGGCGCCGCGCACCGTTGTAGAGGCCGCACAATCGCGGCGCTCCTGTTGTGGATTTCGGACAACCCGCTATTCGTCCTCGGCCGCCAGGGTGATGACCATGGCGAGGCGCTTGCGCGGGTCGTCCAGGTTCAGCGGGGTCACCTCGCTCATCCTGCGCAGACGGTTCCGGACGGTGTTGGCGTGCACGCCGAGCCGTTCGGCGGCGGCCACGAGATCGCCCTGAGCCTCCAGCCAGGCCCGCAACGTCGCCACGAAGTGGGTGTCGTGGACGGCGTCGTGCCGGCGCAGCGCGCTCACCGGTCCCCGTGCGGGGACGCGGCCCGCGCGCGCCGCGGCGCGCAACCGCTGGAGCAGGATGTCGTCCCAGGACTCGTCGTACGCCGGCGACTCTGTGCGGGAGGCGTCCCTTTCGTGCAGCGCCAGGCACTCCTCCGCCTCCCGGCGGCTCGCCGGAAGCTCGGCCGCCTGGGCCGCCGCCCCGATCCCCGCCACGACGCGCACGCGCGGCGGCAGCCCGGCCGCGAGGGCGGCCACCCATTGCCGTGCCGCCGGCGCCCCCGCGTCGGGCAGGACCGTGTAGAGCGTGTCGCCGAGCAGCGCGCTCCTGCCGGGCCTGGACCAGCCGAAACCGGTGGTGGCTCGCTCGAAGGCCAGCAGGAGCATGGCGTGCGGCTCCTCCGAGGTGTGCGTGCGCACCGCGACGACCCGCGTCTCACGGGCCGCCAGCCCCAGCCGGCTGACCACGGTCGCCGCGTCGGCGGTGCCCTCCAGCAGCCGGACGACCAGGTCGGACTCCACCTGCCGTTCCAGGTCCGCGCTCGCCCTGGAGCGCAGCAGATGCAACGCCACGGTGCGCGCGCCGTTCGCCAGCGCGGTGTGCCGGGTCCCGGTCAGCGGGCTGCCGCACGTCACCCACAGCGACCCGAGCAGTTCGCGGCCCGCTCGCACCGCCACCGCCATCCGCCCGGTCATACCGTGCGACGGGTCCGGCTCGACGAAGATCGGCTCGTCCGTCGCCGTCAGGCGGGCGAACACCCCACGCGCCCGGAACGTCTCCCGCAGCCGCTCGGGCACCTGCCGCACCAGGATCGTCTCCAGCCGGGCCGGGTCGCCCGCCTGCTGGGACCGGGAGTACGCGAGCACCCGCGAGAGCGGGTCCTCGATGGTCACGGCGCCCCCGACGGCGTCCGCCAGGCTGTCGGCCAGCGCGAACAGGTCCGTGGGCCCCCGCCCCGACTCGGTCTCGCGCCCTTCCAGCACCAGTCCGTAGACCACTCCGACGAGGTGGCTCCACGAGACCGCGGGATCGACCAGCATCACCGCCACGTCGTTGCTCTCGCCGGCCACGGCCGCCTCGCGCGCGGTCTCGGCGCCCGCCCGCACCAGGACCACCGCGGCCTGCGCCGCGACCGCCCACCGCACCGCCTCGGTCACCGACCCGGCGCCCACCGCCAGGAGCACGTCACCGGCGACCCGGCCGTCGGTGGCGTCCGGCATCGCCACGCTGCGCAGCCGCGCCGAGCGCCTCTCCGGCCGCCCGCACAGCCGCACGCCGTACGCGCCCAATACGTTGACCAGGCGATCCAACGTGATCATGCGCTACTCCCGCCCGAGGCCCTGATGGCTGTGCCCGCACCGGACCGGACCCGTGAAACACCGAAGGCCCGGTCTCCGTTTCCGGAGGCCGGGCCTTCGACTCTTGGTAGCGGGGACAGGATTTGAACCTGCGACCTCTGGGTTATGAGCCCAGCGAGCTACCGAACTGCTCCACCCCGCGTCGTTGTGTTCACAACCTTACCCGTCCCACGGACAAGTGCCAAATCGTTTCTCAGGATCCCGCCCAGCTTCCGAACCGAACGGGCAAGTTCGACGTGAGGCGCAATCGGCAAGGTCCAACGAGCCTGCGACGTCGCCGGCGCGCTCGGCTTGATCCGCGTCGACGACCCAAGCTGCTCTTCACCCCCACTGTCGCCTCATGCTCAGCGGCCGGAATCAGATTCAGTCCGGGGAGAAGGAGACCCAGAACTTCGGCGGATCCACCAGAGGATCGATCACATGCAATCGGGCCTTCGACGTCGGGTCGATGCCGCGCAGAGCGATCAGTCGCTGGCCGTTCGCCTCCTGCAATACGGCCAAGGCACCGGGGAGACCCGCAGCGACTGTCGCGATGGCAATCCCCATACCCGCCAGGCCATGGTGCTTGTGTGGATACTCGGTTCGGTGCAGGCCCGAGGCTGCGATCGCCGCGACCTCCCGCGGGCGCTGCATCTGCCGCCCATCGTTGGTCACAACCACGTGGAATCCCTCAATCTCGTGATTCAGAATGAAGGTGGCGAGGGCCTGGTAGAGCGGCTTGGGGACGTTCTCATCCAGCAGCAGCCTCACGCGTTCCTCTGGGGGGGTCGTAGCTGTCGACGTAGTCGGCGAAATCCGCGGCCTCGATCGCGGCAGTCGCGGTGACGCTCGGGTAATAGGCAGGGATCCGCTCAGCGGGAACACCGTCGCGGAGGAGCGCGGTGACCTCGTCGTAAGGCACCCTCGTGCCCTCGATCACCGGGATTCCACCTCTGACCGCCGGATCCACCGTGACGTGATCACGCGGGCGCAGGAGATCGGGGATATGACGACCGTCGCGGTAGAACGGCCGCAGGACGTCCACCATCTCGTGGATGACGACGTTCCTCTTGCTGCGAACCAGGTCGACGGCCTGACCGGGCTCCACCAAATAGATGCTGCTGCCGTCAGCCACGAGGCGGTTGGCCGAAAGGTGGTCACGCTCTCCCAGATCATCGCGGAGCGTGTCCAGCGCTCTTCTGATCTTCTGCAGCGAGGCGTTGTTGCGCAGCTTGACGCAGGTTCGCAGCGCCATAACGTCCCGGAAGGAGTACAGGACAGGACGGACGGCGGAGATCTCGGGAACCAGCACGGCCCCGCGACCTGAGCCGGCCTTTCGCCAGTGGGCGAGCTGGCGAAGCGTGGCACCCGACAGCGCCGCGGCGAGCTTCGGACTGTAGGACAACCACTTCACCTTCTCCCTACCGGCCAGAGGCCCAGGCCATATTCGCTCAGGCCGCCTCGCAAACCTGCATGGCCTTCATCGCACGCTCGACATCGTCATGTCGCGGCCCTTCCGGGAGAAATGGGCCGTCCTTCAAGACGGCGGGCTCTCCCCCCGCCGAATCTGGACGAAAAGAAACCCCCGGACCTGTGGGTCCGGGGGTTTCTCCGATGTCTCGCGACATCTCTTGGTAGCGGGGACAGGATTTGAACCTGCGACCTCTGGGTTATGAGCCCAGCGAGCTACCGAGCTGCTCCACCCCGCGTCGGCTCTGTAAGGCTATCCCGGCATCGCGCGGGAGGCAAACCGGAGCCCCGCGCCCGTGGGGACGCGGGGCTCCGGAAGGCTCAGCCGCTCGTGTCTCAGCCGCTCGGTGCCGGGCTGGGAGTCGCACCGGCCGGTGGACTCCCGCTCGCACTCGGACTGGCGCTCGCGCTCGGGGCGGGGGACGCCGTCGAGGCGGGCGTCCCGCCCTTGAGCTTGCCCAGGTCGTCCAGCGCCTTCTTCAGCGAGGTCTGGGCGTCGCCGTACGCCTTCCAGTCGGGCGGGTTCGACGACAGCGCCTTCTGCGAAGCGTCGTACGCCTGCTGGGCCCGGTCGAGCGCCGACGTCAGCGCGGACGAGTTCTCCGGCGGACTCACCTGATCGGGCGGCTGGTTCGCCGTCTGGTCGGGTATCTGGTCCGGCGGCGTCGCCACGGTGCCGCCGAACACCTGCTCCAGCGCGTTGCTGAGCGTGGGGCCGAAGCCGACCTTCTCGCCGTACAGGACGAGCACCCGGCGGAGGGTCGGATACTTGCCCGAGGTCTCCGCGCGCGGCTGGATGTAGACCGGCTCGACGTACAGCAGGCCGTTGCCGAACGGCAGCGTGAGCAGGTTGCCGTACAGCACGTCGGTGCCGCCGCCGCGCAGCAGGTTGAGCTCGGTCGACACCGTGGTGTTCGACTCGAACAGGTTCTGCGCCTGTGGCGGGCCCTGGATCGCGGTCGTGCTCGGCAACTGGAGGATCTCCAGTGACGGGTTCGGCGTGGCGGCCGTCGCGTCCACCGCCATGAACGCCGCCATGTTCTGCCGCTGGTTGGGCACGAACGTGGTCGTCAGCGAGAAGCGCTCGGTGTCGCTGCCGGGCATCTTCATCGTCACGTAGTACGGCGGCTGCTTGCTCTTGCCGGTCGCCGGGTCCTCGGGGACCTTCCAGAAGTCCTGACCGCCGAAGAACGCGTTGGCGTCGGTGACGTGGTAGGAGGTGAGGATCTCCCGCTGGGCCTTGAAAAGGTCGGCCGGGTAGCGCAGGTGGGCGCGCAGCTCCCCGCTGATCTGCGAGGCCGGCTTGACGACCCCGCCGAAGGCCTTCTCCCAGGTCTTGAGCACCGGGTCGGACTCGTCCCAGGCGTACAGGGTGACCGTGCCGTCGTAAGCGTCCACGGTCGCCTTGACCGAGTTGCGAATGTAGTTGATCTCGTCCCTGGGCACCTGCGGCACGCCGAGGCGGCTCGACTGCACGTCGGTGGTCAGCGACTCCAGGCTCTTGCGCTCGGAGTAGGGGTAGGAGTCGGAGGTCGTGTACGCGTCCACGATCCACACGATCCGCCCGCCCACCACGGCCGGGTACGGGTCGCGGTCCAGCGTCAGGAACGGCGCGACCTGCTGGATGCGCTGCACCGGCTCGCGGTTGTAGAGGATGCGGGACTCGGCGTTGATGTTCGAGTTCAGCAGCAGGTTGGTCTCGCCGTACTTCACCGCGTAGAGCAGGCGGCGGAAGAAGTTCCCGACCGAGACGCCGCCCTTGCCCTCGTAGGTGCTGTTGACCTGGCCGGTCTTGTTCTGCTGTGCGTCGCCCGCCTGTCCCTGCTGCGGGTAGTCGAGCTCGATCTTCTTGCCTGTCTTGGGACCGCCGACGATCGAGTAGTCGGGCGAGTTCTCGCCGAAGTAGACGCGGGGCTCGTAGTCGCCGAGGTCGCCGACCGGCGGGATGTCGCGCTCGCTGAACTCCGGCAGGCCGCTGCTGTCCACCTTGTTGCCGGGCGCGGCGACGAAGCCGAAACCGTGCGTGTAGACCAGGTGGTCGTTGATCCAGTTGCGCTGCCCGTCCGGCGGGCGGCCGATCTCGCGGACCGCCACCACCGTGTCACGCGGCTTGCCGTCGACCGGATACCTGTCGATGTCGAGCTGCTCGGGGAACTGGTAGTAGCCCTTGATCTGCTGCTTCTGCTGGAACGTCGGCGACAGCAGGCTCGGGTCGAGCAGGCGCATGCCGGGGATGGCCGACGCCTCGGTCTGCAGCACGGAGGCGTCGGTGTCGGTCTTGGCGCTGTACTCCGTGACCTTCGCCGTATCGACTCCGTAGGCTTTTCGTGTCGCGTCGATGTTGCGCTGGATGTACGCCTGCTCCTTGCTCTGCTGGTTCGGCTTGACCTGGAACTGCTCGACCAGCGAGGGATACACGGTGCCGATCAGGACCGCCGACAGCACGAGCAGCCCGAACGCCACGCCCGGGAACATCCCGCCCGGCCGGATGACGCCGGCGAAGAAGATCAGCGCGCAGATGAGGGAGATGACCGCGAGGATCCCCTTGGCCGGGAGCACCGCGTGGACGTCCGTGTACGACGCGCCGAAGGTCTTGCCGCGGTCGGAGAAGACCAGGCTGTACCTGTCGAGCCAGTAGGCCGCGGCCTTGAGCAGGACGAACACGCCGAGCAGCACCGACAGGTGCGCCCTCGCGGCCCGGGTCGCGTGCACCCCGCCGGGCGAGGAGATGCGGAACCCGCCGTACAGGTAGTGCACGATCACGGCCGCGATGATCGACAGCACCACGGCCGTGAACAGGAAGTTCAGCAGCATCCGCAGGAACGGAATCGTGAACACGAAGAACGACAGGTCGAGGCCGAACTGCGCGTCCTTCTCGTTGAAGGGCGTGCGGTTCACGAACTGCAGCCAGGTCCTCCACAGCCCCGCCGTGGACGAGCCCGTGAACAGGGCCAGGACGCCCATGCCGACCAGGAAGACCAGCCGACGGTGCGGGTCGAGCGCGACGCGGTAGCGGTCGGCGCCCTGCGGCGCCCCGAACATCCCCGGTCCGAACATCGGGCGGGTGCGGTGCGCGAGCACCATGTTGCCGCCCACGATGGCGATCATCAGGACGGCGCCCACGATGAACAGCACCACCTGGGTGATCAGCATCGTGGAGAACACCGAGGAGAAATGCACCGAGTCATACCAGAGGTAGTCGGTGTAGATCCCCGAGAAGACCAGCAGTAATACGACGATCGCCACGACGGCGATCAGCACAGGTATCAGAAGGCGCGGCCGTCGGGGCAAGCGCACCGCCCGTCCGGCTCCGGGGCTCCGGAAGCTCAACGCTCAACCCCTTGTCTCAGATTGGCAGGGCCCTGATTGTCAGAGGGCAACGGTCCGTGCTTGGAAACCTACACCGCGACCGGCGTGGTCGTGGTAACAGATCTGATCGTTATCACGACGCCACGTGCGGGCAAGACGAGCAGGTCACGGCCCCGCGCCCGCGGCTTACGGTCAACCGGCCGGGCAGGCGGGGACCTCGCCCGCGTGATCGCGCAGGGCGTCGACCGCCTTGATGGCGCCGTCCAGCGTCTCGACCCGCACCAGGCGCAGCCCGGCGGGCACGGCCTTGACGGCGTCGGCGCAGTTGCCGGCGGGCGTGAGGAAGACCGTCGCCCCGGCCTTGCGCGCGCCGACCATCTTCTGCTCGATCCCGCCGATCGGACCGACCTGGCCGGCCGGGTCGATCGTCCCGGTGCCCGCGATCGACATGCCTCCGGTGAGCGCCCCCGGCGTCAGCTTGTCGTAGATGCCCAGCGAGAACATCAGGCCCGCGCTCGGCCCGCCGACCTCGCCGACGCTGATGTCGACCTTGAACGGGAACCGGTAGCCCGAACGCATCTGGACGCCGACCTTGGCCTTGCCGTCCTTGCCCGCCACGGTGCCGACCTGCACCTGCGCCGAGGCGCCGGCGCGCCTGACCGTGAACGTCACCTGCTCGCCGGGCTTGCGGCTCTGCACGGACGTCGCGACGGACGCGAGCTCGCCCACCGTCGTGCCGTCCACGGCCGTGATCTCGTCGCCCGGCTTGAGCTTCCCGTCGGCCGGCGCCCCCTTGTCGGTCTCGGCGACCGTGACCACCTTCTCGATCGGGATCTTGAGGGCGTTCAGCGCGGCGGCGGTGGCCGACTGCTGCGAGTCGGTCATCTCCTGGGTGTTCTGCTCCTCGACCTGCTGGGCCGAGGTGGACTTCGGGAACAGCGTCTCCTCCGGCACCACGGCGACCGTCGGGTCGAGCCAGCCGCGCAGCGCGGTGAGCAGGTCGAGTCGGTTGTCGGGCCCGCCCTGGTAGGCGACGGTGACCAGGCTCAGCCTGCCCTGGGTGGGATAGGTCTCGTGGCCCGAGATCGCGATGACCGGTTTCCCGCTGACGTCCCCGATCGTGTTCTCGGTGGGGCCGGGGCTCAGCACGACGTACGGCACCGGCAGCATGGCGCCGATCACGGCCAACGCGAGCGCGAGGAAACCCGCGACCAGCAGGGTCAGAGCGCGTCGGGACATGGACGAACTCTATGCGTTCCGGGCTCCGGGCAATTCGGGTGCACTAGTCGCAGGCGCCGACCCACTCGGTGTCCCCGTCGGCGAACACCTGGTGCTTCCAGATGGGCACCTCGTGCTTGAGGTCGTCGATCAGCCTGCGGCACGCCTCGAACGCCTCGCCGCGGTGGGGGCAGGCGGCCGCCACGACGACGGCGATCTCCCCGAGGCGCAGGTCGCCCACCCGGTGGACGGCCGCGAGCGCCGTCACCCGGTGGTCTGCCGCCACCTTCTCCGCGACCCTGCGCAGGTGCTCCTCGGCGGACGGGTGCGCCGAGTACGACAGGAGCGTCACCGGCCTGCCGCCGTCCTGCTCGCGTACGGTACCGACGAAGACCGCCGTGCCTCCGGCGGCGTGGTCCTCCACCGCGCCCAGCACCTCGTCCACGGACAGCGGGGTGTCGCGAATGCCCAGCAATCGGATGACGTCCACGTCACCGAGGGTAGTGCCTGCGGCGGATCAGGTGCGGCGCTTGCGGCGAGCGGCACGGACGATCGCGGCCGTGCCGATCACCGCGACGGTCGCGCCCGCGGCGGTGATCGTGGCCTCCTTGCCCGACAGGCGGCGGCCGACGACCGCGTGCCTGCCCTCGCACAGTTCGAGCAGTTCCCGCAGGGCGGCGTCGTTGGTCCAGGCCGGTTTCCAGCCCGCCTCCCGCAGCGCCACGCCGTCGACCACCCAGGGATAGACCACGTAGTGCAGGTCGGTCGCGGCGGTCGGCGTGATGCCGAGCCGGTGCAGCCGCTGCGCGGTGCCGAACGTCACGCCCGCCGGCAGCTCGAACCGCTTCAGGCCGGAGATCTCCTCGACCTGCTCCATCTCCAGCCAGCCCTCGGAGCCGACCGCCACGACCCCGCCGACCCTGCCCAGAGCGGCGGCCTCCAGCGCGGACACCAGGTCCTCGATGTGGCAGAACTGCCAGCGCGGCAGGCAGCCCTTCACCACGAGCAGCCGCGGCGCCTCGAAGTGGCGGGTGATGACGGTGTCGACGCCGGGCCCGACCAGGGCGGCGGGCCGCAGCACGGTGACCTCGAGGCCGGGGTGCGCCCGCAGCGACCGCCGCACCAGGGCCTCGATCTCCAGGTGGTCGCCCACCAGGCCGGTGTCGGGCTCGGCCGCGACCGGGGCGTCCTCGGGCAGGGGCACCGGGTTGTCTGCGGCGGCGCCGTAGACCATCGCGCTCGTCACCAGCACGACCCGCCGCACCCGGGCCGCGGCGCAGGCCGTGAGCACGGTCTGGGCGGCGCGGAGGTTGTAGCGGCGGCGCTCGGCGGGGTCGGTGTCGAGCGACTCGTCCGTGCCGAGATGCACCAGGACGTCCACATCGGAGATCCGGTTCGCCAAGAGCGGATCCCGAATGTCGAGGACCCGCCAGGTGACGTCCGGGGTGTCGCCGCGCTGCTCGTCGATGGCCACCACGCGGCGGAAATCCGCAGACGAGGCCACTTTCGCGAGGAACGCCCGGCCGAGACCGGAGGCGGCGCCGGTGACGGCGACGACGGGGGGACGCAGGCGTTTCGAGGTAGGCACGAGGTCCTCACTTTGCACTGATCCGCCCCACGGCGGATAACGTGGCGGATGTGGACTCCTCCATCCTGCACGAGGTGGCGCGGTGACTGACCTGCCAGGTCGCGAAAACGACCCCAACGACAACCCGTTCGCCATGTTCGGCAGCCCGGAGCAGATCGCCGCGGCCATGCGGCAGTTCGCCGACATGCTGTCGGCCTCACCGGAGGCCGGGCCCGTCAACTGGGACATGGCGAAGAACATCGCACGGCACGCCGTGGTCGCCGAGGGCGATCCGAGCGTCATGGAGGGCGAGCGACGCCAGATCGTCGAGGCCCTCAACCTGGCCGACCTGTGGCTCAACGAGGTGACCACGCTGCCGAGCGGCGTGACCACCCCGCAGGCATGGAGCCGGTCGGAGTGGATCGAGAAGACGATCCCGGTCTGGAAACAGCTGTGCGATCCCGTCGCCGCCCAGATGGTGGAGACGATGGGCGGCACGCTCGGCGGGTCGGGCCTGCCGCCCGAGGCGCAGGCCATGGCCGGGCCGCTCATGGGCATGCTCAGGCAGATGGGCAGCATGATGGTCGGCCAGCAGATCGGCCAGGCCCTCGGCTCGCTCGCCCGCGAGGTGGTCGGCTCCTCCGACATCGGCCTTCCCCTGTCGGACACCGCCGCCCTGCTGCCCGGCGGCGTGGCCGCCTTCAGCAGCGGCCTGGAGACGCCCTCCGACGAGATCCGTCTCTACCTGGCGCTGCGCGAGGCGGCGCACCACCGGCTCTTCCAGCACGTGCCGTGGCTGCGGGCGCACCTGCTCGGCGCGGTCGAGGAGTACGCCCAGGGCATCACGGTGGACGTGTCCGCTCTGCAGGACAAGCTCCAGGGCCTCGACCTCAGCGACCCCGAGCGGATCCAGGAGGTCCTGGGCGGCGGCGAGCTGCTCAAGCCCGAGGAGACCGAGCGGCAGAAGGCGGCGCTCACCCGGCTGGAGACCGCGCTCGCGCTGGTCGAGGGCTGGGTGGCCACGGTGGTCGACTCCGCCGCCGAGGGCAAGCTCCCGTCCGCCGCGGCGCTGGCCGAGACCGTACGGCGCCGCCGCGCCACGGGTGGTCCGGCCGAGCGGACCTTCGCCACGCTGGTGGGCCTGGAGCTGCGCCCGAGACGGCTGCGCGAGGCGGCCGCCCTGTGGAAGGCCCTGGGCGACGAGCGCGGGATCGAGGGCAGGGACGCCGTCTGGGGTCACCCCGACCTGATGCCCACCGCTGACGACCTGGACAACCCCGAGTCGTTCGTGAAGGGCGAGGCCGAGTTCGACCTGTCGGCTCTGGAGGAGCCCAAGGAGCCCGGCTCCGGCGGGGAGAGCGGCGAGTAGCAGCGGCCGCGAGGTTCACCGGCTGTCGGTAGGCTGCGCCGGTGAGCCTGCATCGTGACGCGCAAGCCGTACTGGCCGGATGGGTCGCGCCCACCCCCGAGGAGGAGCGGCTCCGCGAGGAGTTCCTGTCGCACCTGCGCAGCCACGAGGACGCCATGTGGCGCGAGTGCGCTCCCGGCCACCTCACGGCGACGACGGCCGTCCTGTCGCACGACGGCGAGCGGGTGCTGCTGACCCTGCACCCCAAGGCCGGGATGTGGCTGCCCATGGGCGGGCACTGCGAGGCGTCCGACACCACGCTCGCGCGGGTCGCCCTGCGCGAGGCCACCGAGGAGTCGGGCATCCCCGGGCTGACCCTGCTGGACGGGCCGCTCGCGCTCGACCGGCACAAGGTCTGGTGCCACCCGCCGCACAGCTGGCATCTGGACGTCGAGTACGGCGCGGTCGCGCCTCCCGGGGCCGAGGCCGTGATCAGCGAGGAGTCCCTCGACCTGCGCTGGTTCCCGCTGGAGGAGATCCCGGAGCTGAGCGACGAGGCCACGCGGCGGCTGGCCCGCCGCGCCCGGTCGCTGTGCCGCGCCTGACTCCGCACGGTTCGTGCACGTGCTCCTTACATCGCGTTTCGCATCCGGTGGTTAGTGTCGCCACATGACCAAGGTGGACGTGGGCGGTGAGATCGTCTCTCCCCCGCGCCGCAGGCTCCGGGTCCCTCCGCTCCTGGCGTGGATCGCGGTGGCGCCGTTCGCGATCTGGGCGGCGGCCCGCCTCACGGGGGCCGACGGCGCCGTCCCCCTTGGGGAAGTGGGCGTCGCACTGATGACGGGCACGCCCTACGTCGCCGCCGCGTCGCTCCTGGCGGTGCTGATCGCGCTGGCCGCCCGCCGTGCGACAGTGATCGCGGTGGCGGTGGCGGCGTCGGTCCTCCTGGCGGCCGTGGTCCTGCCGCGCGCGGCCGGCTCGGCCTCCACGGCCACCGGGCCGTCGCTGCGGATCCTCACGGTCAACCTCCTCTTCGGCGCGGGCGACGCCACGACCGTGGTGGACCTCGTACGCAGGCTCCACCCGGACGTGCTCAACACCCAGGAGCTCACCCCCGAGGCCGTCGAGGCGCTGGACGCGGCGGGTGTGGCGAGCCTGCTGCCCTACCGGCACCTGGAGGACGGGCCCGGCCCCTCGGGCAGCGGGATCTACGCGCGCCACCCCCTCACCGAGGCGCCCGACTTCGTGCCCGAAGGCGGCCACAAGATGCCGAGGGCCCGGCTCGCCCTGCCCTCGGGGCCGCCCGTGGAGATCGTCGACGTACATACCCTCGCCCCGTTGAACGGTCCCCACGCAGCCCGGTGGACCGCTGAGCTGGCGGCGCTCCCGGCCGCGTCCCCCGGCGTCGTACGCGTCCTGGCGGGCGACTTCAACGCGAGCCTCGATCACGCCGCCCTGCGCGCGGTGCTCGGGCGGGGCTACGCGGACGCGGCCGACGCGACCGGCGACGGCCTGACCGCCACCTGGCCCGCCAACCGGCGGTTCCCGCCGTTGATCACGATCGACCACGTGCTGTACGACCAGCGGGCCTCGGCGGTGAGCACAAGCGTTCACCGGGTCCCGGGCAGCGACCACCGGGCGTTCTTCGCCGAGCTTCGCCTGCCCGCACGCCTGTGAGTCCCCGAGCGGGACTCAGGTCAGCAGAGCGCGGGTGTTGTCCCAGCCCTCGAGGCCGGGATCGAGTCGGGCCACGTCCTGCGGTTTCCTGAGCCGGTGCCAGCCGGGGCCGGTGGCGACCATGCGGGGACCCGGCGCCCGGCGGCGCATCGCCGCGACGGCGTCGGGTTCGTCGAGATCGGGCGCGGCCCACCCGGGGACCGGCAGGCGCGCCGCCACGGCGACGGCGCCTCCGCCATCGGCCGGGCAGACCGCGAGGTGCGCCCGCCCGAGCTCCCGGAAGAGCTTTCCGATCAGCAGCGGCGGCAGGTCGGGGGCGTCGGCGCTGACGATCACGCCCTCCTCCGCGGTCTCGTCGCCGGCGGGCAGCGCGGCGAATGCGTCGGCGGGCGAGGCGATGCGCAGGACGGGCGTGCCCGGCCAGGCGATGTCCTCGAGCCCCGGCACGCCGGCCGACAGGATCACCGGCCGCACCAGTTCGAGCCCGGCGACCATCTCGTAGGTGTCCTCGGCCATCGCCGTCAGGAACTCGGCCGGGTCCACGCCGGGCGGAGCCGCGTCCGCCATGCCCGGAGTGACCAGCACCGCGGCGATCCGGGTCAACACTCCTCCGGTGAGCCGTTGGCGGCCATCGAGAAGCCCTCCAGGAAACCCCTGGCACGTTCCGCCCGCGGGTAGCGCTCCACGAGGGCCCAGAAGCGCGGGCCGTGACTCGGCACGAGCAGGTGGACGAGCTCGTGCATGATGACGTAGTCGACGACCCAGGCCGGCATGCCCCGCAGCCGGACCGACAGCCTGATCGTCCCGTGGTCGGGGGTGCACGAGCCCCACCTGTGCATCTGGTTCTCCACCCAGCGGACACTGGTGGGCAAAGCCTTGCCGTCCAGGTAGCGCGCCGACAGCTCCGCCGCCCGCTCGAGCAGGTCGTCGTCGCTCGGGCGTCTTCGCTGCTCCTTGGCCGCAAGGCGGTCGAGCATGCGGCGTACCCACTGCTCCTCGTCGGTCGTGCTCAAACCAGCCGGAAGCAACACGATGGTCTTGTCTCCATCGCGGTACGCGGAAACGGTTCGCCGCCGTCGTGCGCTCCGACGAACCTCGACTGTCTCGGGGGGCACATATGAAAGGTAGCCGACACGCGCCGAATTCCACAGGGGGTGGTACACGTTCTCCCTGGTCAATCGGGCGAACGTGACCTTGCGGGCGTGAAAACTACGGGGTTGCGGATATTCACCGGCCACGATCACCCCGGTAATTATCCACAGCCCCGCAGGTACCGACGCCGCGCCTTCCCGGTGTATGGCAAGGTCTGGCGACTATGAGACCTCGCCTCAAGCCCGTCCTGCGCCGGGTAGAACGGGACGGCCGCACGCTGCAGTTCGGCGTCCACCCGCTCCGGGCCGTCGTGCTGACCGGCGTCGAGCCGCCCGTGCGCCGCCTGATCGACGGCCTGGACGGCGCCCGCACCCTCCGGCAGGCGGTGGCCTGCAGCGGCCTCGACGAGGCGTCCGCCCGGGAGGTCGTCGCCCGGCTCGCCGCGCACGGCCTGATCGAGGACGCAGCGGCCCGGCCGGAACCCCTCGCCGACCTGCCGCTCGCCGAGCGGGACCGCCTCCGCCCCGACCTGGACAGGCTGGCGCTGACCTCCACCGACGGCGGCATGGGCGCCCTGTCCGCGCGGAGAGCGGCCCGGGTCCGCGTGTACGGCGCCGGCCGGGTCGGCGCGCGGGTCGTCACCCTGCTCGCCGCGGCGGGAGTGGGCCACATCTGCGTGGTCGATCCCGGCACGGCCACCGCGGGCGACGTGGTCCCCGGCGGGCTCGGCCGCGCTGAGGCAGGGATGACCCGCGAGGAGGCCGCCGTGCTCGCGGCCCGGCGGATCTCCCCCGCCGTCAACGCCTGGCCCGGGCGGGCCGCCTCCCGCCTGTCCGACGGCGGGGTGCGCCCCGACCTCGTGATCCTCGCGCCCGCCGCCCCGCTCGACGCCACGCTGGTCCACGAGATCGTCACCGAGGGGGTGCCGCACCTGCTGGTCTGCGCCTTCGAGGGACACGGCTCGGTGGGGCCCTTCGTCGTCCCCGGGCTCACCCCCTGCCTGCGCTGCCTCGATCTCAGCCGCCGTGACCGGGATCCTTCCTGGCCGCTCGTGGGCGCCCGGCTCGGGGGCTACCCGGCGGGCGAGATCGCCTGCGACGCGGTGCTGTCCTGCCTGGTCGCCGCGCAGGCGGCCGGTCAGGCTCTGGCCTATCTCGACGAGGGACGCGTGCCCGGCGGCCTGCTGGAGGTGTCGCCCGGGTGGCGCTGGCGGCACCGCGCCTGCGAGCCGCACGCCGACTGCGGCTGCGTCCTGAGCGACCCGACCGGCGCGGCACGCCTCTCACCGGCGGATACTCCCGTCACGGCAGTGACGATGTGACCAATCTCATAGACGGCCTATTCCCCCGGGAGGGTCGCGCCCGCCGGAGCCCGGGTGCCCGCTCGATCGGAAATTGTGGTCGAAAGCACTCTTCATCGCCGACAATGGTCGTGTGAGTGACCTTCCCCACCGCGCCGTGACCCGCTCGGCGAAGCTCGCGACACTCCCTCTCGGGTTCGCCGGCCGCACCGCGCTCGGACTGGGCAGGCGGCTCGGTGGCGCCTCCGCGGAGATCGTCGCCCAGGAGATCCAGAAACGTACGGCCGACCAGGTCTTCAAGGTGCTCGGCGAGCTCAAGGGCGGGGCGATGAAGCTCGGCCAGGCCCTGTCGATCTTCGAGGCCGCGCTGCCGCCCGAGATCGCCGGGCCGTACCGGGCGACGCTGACACGCCTGCAGGACGCCGCGCCGCCGCTTCCGGCCGCCACCGTCCACCGGGTCCTGACCGAGCAGCTCGGCGACGACTGGCGGGAGAACTTCCTGGAGTTCGACGACCGGCCGAGCGCCGCGGCGTCCATCGGGCAGGTGCACCGCGCCGTGTGGCACGACGGCCGCCCGGTCGCCGTGAAGATCCAGTATCCGGGGGCGGGCAAGGCGCTCATCTCCGACTTCAACCAGCTCGCGCGGCTCGGCAAGCTCTTCGGCGCGCTGCTGCCCGGCCTGGACATCAAGCCGGTGCTGGCCGAGCTGAAGGAGCGGGTGGCCGAGGAGCTCGACTACCTCAAGGAGGCCGAGGCCCAGCAGGCGTTCGCCGAGGAGTTCCGCGACGACCCGGACTTCCACGTGCCCGCCGTGATCGCGGCCAACGAGCAGATCCTCGTCTCCGAGTGGATGACGGGAACCCCGCTCTCCAGGATCATCGCCGACGGCACCCAGGAGGAACGCAACCACGCCGGCCTGCTGTTCGTCCGCTTCCTGTTCTGCTCCCCCGCCCGGGTCGGGATGCTGCACGCCGACCCGCATCCCGGCAACTTCTGGCTGCTGGAGGACGGGCGGCTCGGCGTGCTGGACTTCGGGGCGGTCAACCGCATGCCCGACGGCTACCCCGTCGCCTTCGGCAGGCTCACGCGCATCTTCAACCAGGGCGACATGGACGCCGTCGAGCGCGGGCTGCGTGCGGAAGGGTTCATCCGCCCCCACATCGAGGTCGACGTCGACGCCCTGCGGGCCTTCCTCGCGCCGTACGTCGAGCCGACCCGGGTCGAAGAGTTCGCCTTCAGCAGGGAGTGGCTGCGGGAGCAGGCGGCGACCGTGGCCGACCTGCGGTCGAACAGCGTGGTCCGCCAGCTCAACCTGCCCGCGTCGTATGTGCTGATCCACCGCGTGCACGCGGCCGGCGTCGGCGTGCTGTGCCAGCTCGGCGCCACCGCCCGCTTCCGGGACGAGGTGGTGCGCTGGGTGCCGGGCTTCGCCGACGAGACGGGCGAATCCGAGGACAGCGCGCTCGCCCTGACCTGAGCCGGCGCGCTCCGCGCTATCGGCCGCCGCCCCGGCTCTCGACCGTCCGCAGGTTCTGGTTGATGACGCAGCTCTTGATCCCTCGCTTGCAGTTGCCGTTGAGGGTGTTGGTGAAGACGCTGACGCTCGACACCTGCTGGACGCCGGCGAAGGTGACGGCGCTGTTGGCCGCGGGGGCGTTCACGTTGCGCCGGCCCCCCGATATCTGCTTGGGCGGGCTCTTGATGGTGGGCGAGTTCGACGTGTTGGTGCCCCCGGTGACCTGCGTCGCGCCGTGGCCGTCCCCGTTGCCGTTGCCGTGGCGGGCCACCCGGAGTGTTCCGGTGATCGGCGCGGCCTCGGCCCCCGGCGTGACCGAACCCCACAGTCCGACGACGAGCGCGGTGACGGCGAGCCGTCGCGCACCCGCCACGAGATCACGTGCGCCTGACGTACGGTCGCCCATCCGAGTCCCACCCACCGCTCGTGCACCACTTCGCCCGCCGCCCGTGACCATCCGGCCTGGGGCGGCGCTCCGGCTCATACCCCGTGGTCCTCGCCCGCTCCCGCGGCAGGCGATCTCCTGTGCGTTCGGTGATCTCATCTTTACGAGGACGGCCGAAGGCCCGGGCCGTCAGCCGGGCCCGGGCCTTCGTCATCGGTTCACTTCGCCGCTTGTCGCGTCAGGCGCGCGTCACATACGCGCCAGCGCGGAGCTCAGCCGCCGGGACGCGCGCTCGGCCTGCCGGCGTGCCCTCTGCACGCTCCTGATACGGCCGGCCAGCCGCTCCTCCGCAGCCTCGCGGTGGAGGTTTCGTATTCGCTCATGCGCCAGTTCTTGGTGCAGATACAGGGCGGTGGTCGGGGAGATGCTCATCTGAAATCGGTTCCTTCCGGAATTGCTGTGGTTGCTGCTGGTCAGGCGGCGACAGGAGACTTGCGCGGGCGCCCACGGGGACGCTTGCGGGGCACGACGACCCCCCGCAGGATGAGCTCCCCGCCCCAGACGCCCCACGGCTCCTCGCGCTCCAGCGCGCGGGCCAGGCAGGCCTTCTGGATCGGGCAGCCGCCGCAGAGCGCCTTGGCGAACTCCACGTCCTCGGGAGACTCGGCGAACCACAGGTCGGGCTCGGTACGACAGGGGATTTCGGCTTCGATCAGGTCCATGACCGGGGCCGCCATCTGCGTCACCTCTTTGAATGAATTGGTCTGGGTGTCCTCGTTCTGGGGTGTGGATTCGTGGCCGACAAACAAGAAGGCCGCGGATCCTAGTGCGGATCCGCGGCCTGGAGGTGGAGACCGGTCAGGGTATGACTGGTCCTCTCCAGGCATCGTGCGGACCCTGCGCACCGCCGCGAGCGGCGGCGCGGATCTGCTCATCGCCCATCGGCCGGTGCACATAGACCGGACGCTGGACGGGGTTGCGGTGGCTGGCCAGGCGGGCGAACGCGCCGAAGGCGGCCGAGCCCGGGACTCCGGTCACCGGAGTCTGGGCAGAGGCGGCCCCGCCACGCCGCAGTTTCGTCGGCATGACAATGGCGGCCGGGCATGCGGAGGCGAGCCACAGCGTGCGGGATGTCGTTATGTTCCTCACTGGACTCACCTCCATTTCAGTGCGATCGTGCCGGAGCGAAGCGTCCGGCTGACTTGTCCAAGACCCTAAACCGCCGCGGCAGGGTGGGCAACCTATTTTCTACCTGCGATTTTCACGACTTCGTGACACCGGCGTGCAGCGCGGGCGACACCCGGATGAGGCACTCCTGGACCACGGATACGGCGAGCTCCCCGGCGGCGGTGAACATCTGCCCGCGGGCGAGCCCGCGCGCCGCCCCCGACCAGGGCGACTCCTGGGCGTACAGCAGCCATTCGTCGGCCCGGAAGGGCCGGTGGAACCACATCGCGTGGTCCAGCGACGCGCCGGACACCGCCGAGGACCCCCAGGCGAGCCCGTGGGCCAGCAGCACGGTGTCCACCAGCGTGAAGTCGCTGGCGTAGGCCGCGAGCACGACGTGCAGCACCGGGTCGTCGGGCAGGTCGGCGTCGTACCGGAACCAGACGTTGTTCTCCGGGGTGATCAGGGCGGGGTCGTGGGCGGCCTCCCACGTCAGCGCGTTCACGTACCGCGCGTCCACCGGGCGCGGCTTGGACAGCAGCTCGCGCCAGCCCGGCTCGTCGCCCACGACGTCGAGCATCCGTTCCTGGAAGGTCGGCAGGGTCTCGGGATCCGGCACCTGCGGCATGCGCACGGCCTGGTGGCTCACGCCCGGCTCATCGATGTGGAACGACGCCGACATCGAGAAGATCGCCTTCCCGTGCTGGATGGCCGTGATGCGCCGGGTGGTGAACGACCGCCCGTCGCGCACCCGCTCGACGTTGTAGACGATCGGGACGGCCGGGTCCCCCGGCCGGATGAAGTAGGCGTGCAGCGAGTGGACCATACGGTCGGACGGCACCGTACGGCCGGCCGCCACGAGCGCCTGCGCCGCCACCTGACCGCCGAAGACCCGCTGGATGCGCTCCTCCGGACTGCGCCCCCGGAAGATGTCGAGCTCGATCGGTTCGAGGTCGAGCAGGTCCAGCAGCTCCTTCAGGGCCGAGTTCACGGAAACCTCCAGCGCACGGGGGTATTACTCGTCGGTAACACTATCGGCGCCGCGACAGAGCTCGAGGACCGCGTCGCCATACCGCTCAAGTTTGACGCGTCCGATTCCGGCGATCGCGAGCAGGTCCTCCTCGGAGGCGGGCGCCCGCTCGGCGATGGCCTGGAGGGTGACGTCCGTGAAGACGACGTACGCCGGCACCTTGGCCTCCTTCGCCGCCGCCGTGCGCCACGTCTTGAGCCGTTCGAGCAGGGCCTCGTCGTAGTCCGCGGGGCACGTCGCGCAGCGGCCCAGCTTCTGCTCGGCCGCGGCGGAGAGCGTCTTGCCGCAGATCCGGCAGTGCAGCGGCGCCGCCGACCGCTTCGCCCGTCCGCCCGCGCCTCCCGGCCGGTCGGCCCGGGCCACGCTCGCCGTACGCGGGGACAGCCCGTCGAGGAAGCGCGAGGGCCTGCGGGCGCGGCGGCCTCCCGGCGACCGGGCGAGCGCCCACGACATGTGCAGGTGCTCGCGGGCCCGGGTGATCCCGACGTACAGCAGCCGCCGCTCCTCCTCGATCTGGTCCGGCGTCTCCGCGTAGACGATCGGGACCATGCCGTCGGTGAGGCCGACGAGGAAGACCGCGTCCCACTCCAGGCCCTTGGCGGCGTGCAGGGAGGCGAGCGTCACGCCTTCGACCGGCGGCGCGTGCTGCTCCATGGCCCTGCGCTCCAGCTCGCCGACGAACCGGGGCAGGTCGGCGCCGTCGGCCGCCATGTCCTCGGCCAGGTCGGCGAGCGCCTTGAGCGACTCCCACTTCTCCCTGGCCTTTCCGCCCCCGGGCGGCTCGGCGGTGAGCCCGATGCCCGACAGGATCGCGTGCACGGCGGGCGCGAGCGGCTCGTCGGCCGACGACCGGGCCGCGCCGCGCAGCAGCACCACGGCCTGGCGCACCTCGGGCCGCTCGAAGAACCGCTCCGCCCCGCGCAGCAGGTAGGGCACGCCGGCGTCGGTGAACGCCTGCTCGTACGCCTCCGACTGGGCGTTGACCCGGAACAGCACCGCGATCTCGCGGGTGGGCACGCCGTCGGCCATCAGCTTCTTGACCGTGAGCGCGACGCCGAGCGCCTCGGCCTGCTCGTCGTCATACTCCGTGAAGACCGGCTCGGGACCGTCCGGCCGCTGGGCGACCAGTTCCAGCCGGTGGGGCGAGCGCGCCATGACGCGGTTGGCCAGCGTCACCACCTGCGGGGTCGAGCGGTAGTCGCGCACCAGCCTGATCACGGCCGCCGAGGGGTGCTCGACGGCGAAGTTGGTCAGATAGTGGGGCGTCGCGCCGGTGAACGAATAGATCGTCTGGTTGGGGTCGCCCACCACGCACACGTCGTCGCGCCCGCCCAGCCAGGTGTCGAGCAGCAGCTTCTGCAGCGGGTTGACGTCCTGGAACTCGTCGACCACGAAATAGCGGTACTGCTGGCGGATCTGCGCCGCGACCTCGCGGTGCTCGGTCATCACGGCAGCCGTGAGCTCCAGGATCGTCTCGAAGTCGATCAGGTTGCGCTGGCGGCGCACGCTCTCGTACCCCTCGTACAGCCGCGCCACCTCCTCGGGCGCGATCGGCGGCGTGCGCCGCGCCTTGACCGCGGCGGCGGGGTAGTCCTCGGGACCGACCTGGGTGACCTTCGCCCACTCGATCTCGCTCGCGACGTCGCGCAGCTCGCCGCGGTCGGGGTTCCTGCGCAGGCGCCTGGCCGCCTCCACGAGCAGCGGCAGCTTCGACTCGACCACCTGCGGCGGGTCGCCGCCGATCACCCGCGGCCAGAAGTAGCTGAGCTGGCGCAGGGCCGCCGCGTGGAACGTGCGGGCCTGCACGCCGGCCGCCCCGAGGCCGCGCAGCCGCTGCTTGAGCTCGGCCGCCGCGCGGGTCGTGAAGGTCACGGCGAGCACACCCTGCGGCTCGACGACCCCGGTCTGCACGGCGTACGCGATGCGGTGGGTGATGGCGCGGGTCTTTCCGGTCCCCGCGCCGGCGAGCACGCACACCGGTCCGCGCACCGCCTGGGCGACCTCGCGCTGCTCGGGATCCAGACCGTCGAGGACGTCCAAGGAACGGCTCCCAACATGCGTTGCGGACGTTGTTACTGGCATCATCCTTCCAGCAGCCGACCGAGCGTGTCCCGGGGACCGGTCGGCGCACGACGCGACATCGGGGAGGAACACACCGTGGCCACCGCGGTCCGAACTGTCTTAGGCATGGGCGCCGCCGCCCTCGCCACCCTCATGCTCGCCCCGCCGGACGCCCAGGCGGCCACCTCGGCGGGCGCCCCCGTCCACCGTCCCTCCGCTTCCCCCAACCCGTCCGCGACGCCCTCCGCGCGGCCCTCGGCTCGGCCCCCGGCTCGGCCCTCCGCGAGCCCGTCGCCCTCCTCCTCGCCGTCTCCGTCGGCCTCGCCGTCGTCGGCTCTCGCGCCGCCCGACGTACGGATCCACACCTACGCCTACGGCTCGCACGCGCGCCAGACCATGGACGTGTGGTGGCACACCACCGGACCGCGGCGCCCGGCCGTGTTCGTCATCCACGGCGGCTGGTGGTCCGGGGGCGACAAGAAGTACATGAAGTCGATCAGCCGCAGCTACTCCGAGCTCGGCTACACGGTCGTGAACCTCGACTACCGGCTGTCCGGTGACGCGGCCTGGCCGGCGCAGCGCACCGACGTCCTGGCCGCCGTCAGCGCCGTGCGGAGGCACGCCGCGTCCTTCAACACCGACCCCGGCCGCTACGTCCTGGTCGGGTTCTCCGCCGGCGGCCACCTCGCCGCCGCCGTCGGCGCGTACGGCGACGGCCGGCCGGGCCTGCGCGGCGTCGTCGGGATCTCCCCGCCCGTCTCGCCGCTTTCCGCGTTCGCGGACGGCAGCGCGTTCGGCACCAAGGAGCAGCAGAAGCTGCGCAAGGCGGCCATCAAGCTGGCCGGCGGCTGCACGCCCGCCAAGTGCCCGCGCATCTGGTCGAGCATGGAGGTGCCGTTCCACGCCTCGCCCGGCGACCCGCCGATGCTCGCCTTCCACTCCTCGGAGGAGTTCGTCCCGCCGTACCAGAGCGAGATGCTCAAGGATTCGCTGGCGAGCGTCGGGGTCCGGATGATCGTCAAGACCATGGCCGGCACCCAGCACAGCTCCCCGCTGTACCGGGAGCCGGGGGTCGCCGAGACCGTCCAGTCCTGGATCGTCGCCCGGCTGGGCCGCGTCGCCGGATAGCCGGGAACATGCGGCGCGCTCACGATGTTGCCATGACTGCTCTCGGCAACAGTGATGCGCACGGAAGGGACGACAGATGGCGCTGACGGTTTACACCACGAGCTGGTGCGGCCCCTGCAAGCGGCTGAAGAGCCAGCTCACCCGGGAGGGCATCGTCTTCAGCGAGGTGGATATCGAGCGCCACCCGGACGCCGCGGACTTCGTCGCGAGCGTGAACAACGGCAACCAGGTCGTCCCCACCGTGGTCGCGGACTGCCACACCATGACCAACCCCTCGGTCGCCGAGGTGAAGCGGCACCTCGAAGGCGCCTGCTGACTCACCAGTCGGTGTCGGGGATCGGCGCGCCGTACCAGGTCTCGATCAGCCTCCGGGCGATCGAGACCTGGCCGGGCAGCACCAGGTCGCCCGACCGCACCTGGGTCTCCAGCTCCTCCCGGGAGAGCCAGCGGGCCTCGGCGATCTCCTCCAGGTCGGGACGCAGGTCGGTGGTGACGGCGCGGGCGAAGAACCCGAGCATCAGGCTGCGCGGGAACGGCCAGGGCTGGCTGCCGAGATACCGCGGCGCGGTGACGGCGACGCCCACCTCTTCCAGGACCTCGCGGGCCACCGCGTGCTCCAGCGACTCCCCCGGCTCGACGAACCCGGCGAGCACCGACATCCGGCCTCGGGGCCACTCGGGGCCGCGCGCGAGCAGGATCCGGCCCTCGTCGTCGTGCACCAGCATGATCACCGCGGGGTCGACGCGCGGGAAGTGCTGACTGCCGTCGCGCGGGCACACCCGCATGTGGCCCGACGCGGTGATGTCCGTGAGGCTGCCGCACCTGGGGCAGTACTCATGTGTCGAGTGCCACGCCTCCAGGGCCACCGCGTAGACGAGCAGCCCGGCGTCGCGGTCGTCCAGCAGCACCGCGGCCTCCCTGAGCCCCGCGACGTCGCCCTCCGGGAGCGGCGTGTTAACGGCGAAGTAGGCCACACCGTCCTCGTCCACGCCCAGCAGGTAGCGGATGCCCTCCGGCGCCTCGGCCGGCGAGGTGAGCACCAGGGCCGCGCCGTCGGTGAAGCGGCGGACCAGCGTGCGGCCGTCGTGAATGAGGAGGACGCGCGTCTTCTCCGCCTCCCACGCCTGTCGCAGCCATTCCTCGTCGCCGCGCAGGGCCGCCGATCGGTCGATGGCGCTGCGCGCCAGGAGCAGGGGTCCGAGCAGTCCGTCCGCGATTTCCACGCCGTCATCCTTCCACTGGCGCCGCCCCGGCAATCTCCCCGCCCTTTTCCGTTCGCCGGTCAAAATGATCGGAGTCCCGGCTAGGATGCGCTTACTTAGGTTAGCCTTACCTATGGAGGGCCGGTGCGGCTGTACCTCACCACGCTCAACCCGACCGATTCGGTGACCGGCGGGTTCCTCCCCGCCGCGGCCGCGCTGGGCTGGGACGTGACGATACTCACCGACCAGCCTGATCGGTATCCGGGCCACGACGTCGTGGCGGTGGACGTCCGCGACTTCCGCGCGGTGGTCGACGCGGTGGCCGCCCACCACCGGCCCGACGTGATCTTCTCCAACTCCGACCACCTCCAGGCCGCCACCGCGCTCGCCGCCGAGTATTTCGGCCTGCCCGGCAAGGACTGGCGGGCCTGCGTCACCGCCAAGAACAAGGCGCTCACCCGCCGTGCCCTCGCCGCCGTCGAACCGGTCAGGTCCGTACGGATCCCTCCCGGCGCGGGCCTGCCGGAGGGTCTGCCGTACCCGG
This sequence comes from Microbispora rosea, assembly GCF_900156315.1. Classification (GTDB taxonomy): domain Bacteria; phylum Actinomycetota; class Actinomycetes; order Streptosporangiales; family Streptosporangiaceae; genus Microbispora; species Microbispora rosea. Next base: position 47,577 of record NZ_FTNI01000004.1, read on the forward strand.
TGGTGGTCAAGCCCGCGCAGGGCGTGGCCAGCGAGGACGTCGTGCTGGTGGACGGCCCGGACGCGCTGGCCGCCGCCGTCGCGGCGACGAGGGAGCGGCGGCCGGAGGAGGTCCTGGTCGCGGAGGAGTTCCTCGACGGGCCGGTGCGCACGCTGGAGACGCTCGGCGACGGCGGCACCCGGCGCATGCTGGGCGGATTCGCCACCACACTCGGCCCGCTGCCGCACTTCGTGGAGGAGCGCCTCGACTGGCGGCCTCCCGACACGGCCCACCTGGCCCACCTGGGCGCGGCGCTCGACGCGGCCGGGGCCGGCTTCGGCGTGTGCCACACCGAGTATGCCGTCACCCGGGACGGCCCCCGCGTCATCGAGATCAACTATCGGCTGATCGGCGACACCTGCGACTTCCTGCTGGCCGACCTGCTCGGGGTGCCCCTGCACCAGTGGATCCTGCGCGTCCACGCGGGCGAACCGGTGTCCTCCTTCGATCTCGACGGCCTGTGCGCGGCGTACGGATCCGTGGTGAGCCTCGTGGCCGAGCGCTCCGGCACGGTCGCCGGCGCGCCGCCGGACCTCTCCACGCACAAGGACGGCGTACGGCTCTGGCACCGGGCACTGCGGCGGATCGGCGATCACGTCGAGGTGACGGGCACGAACCGCGACTACCTCGGCCTGCTCCGCGCCGTCGGCCCGGACCACGCGAGCGTCGACACCGTGATCGACGCCTTCAGGAAGGAGCACCCTTGGGTGCTCGCATGATCCCGGCGACGCGCGATCACCGTGAGTCCACGGGCGGGGAGCACTACCTGGCCGCGCGGGTGCTGAACGCCCTGCTGCGGGAGGACTACGCCGGGATCTCCGCCAGGGTCACCCACGACAAGGACGGGGTCGCGATCGTCCTCGCGTCGGGACGGCGGGTGGGGCTCGCCGCGGGCAGCCCGTTCCAGGACTTCGCCACGGCCCCGTACGAGCGCCTCCGCCTGGCGGAGGTGCTGGAGACGCTCCGGGCCGTCGCCCACCCCGCCGACGCCGAGGGGGTCGCCGCCTTCGAGCGGGAGTGCCACGAGGCGCTCGCGGCCCTGGAGGCCCACCACCGGATGCGCGGCGAGGTGGCCCGGCGGCTGCGCGGGCGTCGCGGCCTCATCCGCTATGAGTCGCTGGCCGCGTCGGTGGACCACCCGCTCTATCCGACGGCCCGCTGCCGCCTCGGGATCTCCCCGGGCCACCTGGCGGCGTACGCGCCCGAGTTCGCCCCGGAGTTCACGATGCGGTGGGCGGCGGCGCCGCGCGAGCGGGTGACACTCTCGCGGCCGGACCTCCCCGGCTGGTGGCCGACGCCGCGTGACGTGGGGCTGCCGCCCGATCTCGCCCGCACGCACGTGCTCCTCCCCGTCCACCCGCTGACGGAGCCGCTGATGGCCGGGCTTCCCGGGCTGCTGGCCGCGCCCGCGTCCCACCTGGTCGTGCGGCCCACCCTGTCGACCCGGACGGTCGAGGTCTCCGAGCGCGTCCATCTCAAGGTGCCGCTCCCGGCCAGCACGCTGGGCCTGCGCAACCGGCGGTCGATCAGACCGGGCACCCTGCGGGACGGCGCGCTGGCCGAGTCGCTGCTGCGCGCGATCCTGGCGCGCGAACCCGGCCTGCGGGTCTGCCTGGCCGGCGAGCAGACCTACGGGCACGCGGAGCACGAATACCTGGGCTGGCTCGTCCGCGACCTGCCCGAAGGGGAGATCGTGCCGGTCGCCGCCCTGCTCGCGCCGCTGCCCCAGCCGTCGGAGGGAGGCGGCGGCCGGCGGCTCGTCCTGCACGAGGTGGCCCAGCGCCGCCACGGCGGCGACGTGGAGGCGCTGCTGCGCGACTACCTCACGGCGCTGCTCGCGTGGAACGTCACGCTGTTCGTCCGGTACGGCGTCGCGCTGGAGGCCCACCAGCAGAACCTCGCGCTGGTGTTCGGCGACGGGCCCATGCGGCTGCTGGTCAAGGACAACGACGGGCTGCTGGCCTCACCCCGGAGGCTGCACGCGGCGGGGATCGAGGCGCCCGGCTTCGGCGACGAGCGCATGCTGACCGACGACCCGTACGCGCTCGCCGACGTCTTCGTGACGATCACCCTGCACCTGGCCGCCATGGCCGTGGCCCACGGCGCGCTGCCCGGCTCCGCCGCCAGGCTCGTCGGACGGGCGCTGACGGCCGCGCTGGAGCCGTACGGGGACGACCCGATGGCCCGGCTGCTGCGGGCTCGCACGCTGGAGGCCGCCCGCCTCACCGGCAAGTCGATGGTCGTCGCCGGGACGCTCGTCGCCAAGGACCGCACCGGGGCCAGGGACGTCAACAAGTTCTACGGCACGACCGGCCCCAACTACCTGAGGGGTGCCTGACCCGTGGACGGCCTGCTGCTGGACCCGCACGCCGCCCTGGCCGAGGAGGCGGCGCTCGGGGCGCTGCTGCGCTGCTGGCTGCGCGAGGTCGGCGGCCCTCGTGGGCACGTGCACGCCGCCGGGCCCCACCTGACGCTGCGGGTCGCGGGCACGCCGGTGCGCGTACGCGTCCGCGGCGGCATCGCGCTGCGCTTCGACGGCCCGCCCGAGCACCTGGCGGAGGGGCGCTGGCGGCCCCTCGACCTGTCCTCGCTCGTCGCGCTGGTGGAACGGGAGCTGGACGGGGGCAACGAGGAGTTCGCCGCCCAGGTGCGAGCCGGGCGGGAGGCGGTCGCCGCGATCCTGGCCGCCCGCGAACGGGCCGTCCCGCCCGCCGACCCGTGGCTCGCCTCCGAGCAGGCTCTCGTGGCCGGACACCCGTTCCACCCCGCTCCCAAGGCGCGCTCGGGCGACGACTGGCTGGACTACGCGCCGGAGACGCACGCGCGGTTCGCGCCGCGGCTGCTCGGGGTGCGCGCCGACCTGGTCAGCCAGGAGGGCGACACGGCGGCGCTCGACGCGTTCGTCGGCGCGCCTGCGGGGTACGTCCCGCTGCCCGCCCATCCCTGGCAGCTCGACCTGCTGGCCGCCGAGCTGCGCGGGCCGCTCGCGGACGGGCGGCTGGCCGACCTCGGGCCCGCCCCCCGCGCGGTCGTGCCCACGTCCTCGGTCCGGACCGTGTACGACCCCGGCACCGGGATGTGCCTGAAGTTCAGCCTGAACGTGCGGATCACCAACTGCGTGCGGAAGAACGCGTGGTATGAGCTGTCCGGCGCGGTCGAGCTGACCCGGCGGCTCGCTCCCGTCTTCGAGCGGCTGGCCCGCCGCTTCCCCGGCACGCGGTGGCTGCCCGAGCCCGGCTACCGGTCGGCCGCGCTCGGCGCCCGGCTGCTGGAAGGGCTCGGGGTGATCGTCCGTACCGGCCCGTGGGCGGTGTGCGGACCGGGGACCACGCCGGTCCTCGCCGGCGCTCTGGCCGCGGGCGAGGACGGGGTGCCCGAGACCGTCCTGGCCTGCCGGGCGGCCGACCCCGTCGGGTGGTGGGAGGCGTACGTCGAGCGGGTGGCGTTCCCGGTGCTCGACGCCTTCTTCCGGCACGGGGTCGCGCTGGAGGCGCACGTGCAGAACGTGCTCGTCGGTTTCGACGCCGCCGGATGGCCCGTCGAGGCGGTCTTCCGCGACCTGGAGGGCACCAAGCTGGTCGCCGGCCGGCACGACCTGACCGGCGTGCCGGGCGAGGTGGCCGCCCCTCTTTCGTACGACGCCACGCGGGGCTGGAACCGGGTCGCCTACTGCCTGTTCGTCAACCACCTGGCGGAGGTGGCCGCGACGGTGGCCGGCCCGGCCGGCGGCGTCCTGCGCGCGTTGTGGGCGGTCGCCCGGGAGTCCCTGGAGCGTTACGTGGCGGACCACGCCGTCGACACCGCCGTCGACACCGCCGTCGACACCGCCGAGCCGCTGACGCGGCTGCTGGCCGGGGCGCCGCTGCCGGCCAAGGCCAACCTGGGCGTGCGCTGGGCGAGGGCCGCCGACCGGGCCGCCGGATACGTCCCCGTCCCGAATCCGCTCGGGTTCGCGGAAGGAGAGCACCGATGAGCATCGAGGTCCCGGCCGGCGTTCGGAAGGTCGCCGAGTCTCTGGACGACGTCCCCGCCTACGTCTACGACCTCGCCGGGCTCGACCGCCACGCGGCCGCCGTACGGGCCGCCCTGGCCGGGACGGAGATCTGCTACGCCGTCAAGGCCAATCCCGACCCGGAGGTGCTCCGGGTGCTCGCGCCGCACGTGGACGGCTTCGAGGTCTCCTCCGGCGGCGAGTTCGCGCACGTCAGGGCGGTTCTTCCGGAGGCCGCGCTGAGCTTCGGCGGGCCGGGAAAGACCGGCGGCGAGCTGGCCCTCGCCCCCTCGGCCTACCGCTGGCACGTCGAGAGCCCGGCCGAGCTGCGGCGGATGCGGGAACCGGCGGACGTGCTGCTGCGGGTCAACCTCGACGTGCCCGTCACCGGGGCGGCGCTCGCGATGGGCGGCGGCGCCACGCCGTTCGGCATGGACCCCGGCGGCGTCGCCGAGTGCCTGGCCCTGCTCGGGTCCTCGCCGGTGCGGCTGCGCGGCCTCCACGCGCACCTCGCGAGCGGCCTGGCCGCCCCCGATCTGCTCGCACTCGCCGAGGCCGTCCTGGCGTACGGCAGGAGCCTCGGGCTGCGCGAGTTCAACCTGGGCGGCGGCATGGCCGTCTTCTACACCCGCCCGGAGGAACGGTTCGACTGGGCAGCGTACGGCGTGGGCCTGCGGGCGCTGGCCCGGCCGGGCGAGACGCTGCGCGTGGAGCCGGGACGCGCCATGACGGCCTACTGCGGGTGGTACCTCACGACGGTGCTCGACGTGAAGCGCGTCCACGGGGAGCGCTTCGCCGTCCTGTCCGGCGGCACGCACCACCTGCGGACGCCGGTGACGAAGGGACACGACCAGCCGTTCGCGGTGCTGCCGGGGGGCGGGGAGGGCGAGGACGGGCCGGTGACCCTGGTGGGGCGGCTCTGCACGCCCAAGGACGTCTTCGCCCGCCGCGTCACCGCCTCACTCGCCGTCGGCGACGTCGTGGCCTTCGCCATGGCCGGCGCGTACGCCTGGAACATCTCGCACCACGACTTCCTCATGCACCCGAAGCCCGCGTTCCACTACCTGAGGTGACGGGCTACCAGGACAGCGTGAGCGTGCCGTCGAGGACCTTGGCGGAGTTGGCGAGGCGGGCCTGGTTGAGCGACCTGATGACGTCGAGCCGGGCCCGGTTCCGGCCGATGATCCGGTTCTCGGCCTCGGCGACGACCTCACGGCGAACGTCGGTGTAGCCGGTCTCGGCCCGGCATCGCGCGTCCGCGACCGCGGTGTCGATCTCGGGCCTCGTGCCGCGCGGCTTGGGAGTGTGGCCGATCGAGTCGTCGTTGACGGTCGCCGCCCAGCGCCGGTCGCCGACGGCGTGGACGGTGCTCCGATAGTCGAAGCCCTCCGACCGCATGCAGTCGCTCCACTCGCGTTCGGCCGCCGCGATCCGCGGGTCCTTGTAGGCGAGATCGGCCGCGCTGTCGACGAAACGCGGCACCTCGTCCTCGTCGAATCTCTTGCCGGCATCGGCAGGGGTCACGCCCCGCGCTCCCCGGTTCAGCAGGGCGTCCGCCTTGGCCATGCAGCCTCCGGGCGGCACCGTACGCCCGTGGTATCGCCGGACCTTCCCTTCCAGCACATAGAACTCATCATCGGTGACGGAGTACGACGGAATACCGGTCATCTCATCCGGGCTCCGCCCGGCCTGCACATATCCGGATTTGGCCGCCTGGCGAGGATCAAGCCACCCGAGGAGATCGACATTGCGCAGGTCGGTCACCGGTTCGACGGCGGGCAACCGGAAATCCAGCCCCATATGGCGCATGCATTCCTCCATCAGCATGAACCGGGCGCGTATCACCTGGGCACGATCCTTCGCGCCGAGACTGTAGGCGTCCAAGGGAAGGGCGAGATCCGGAGGATTCGCCGCTGCCGACGCCGAACACCCGGTCACCGCCGCGACGCAGGCCGCCGCCATCGCCATCCGCACAACCGACATAGGACACTAATAGCCGATCATCAATGGTCGGCGTCGGCGGAATAGAGAATCGCTCCCGCGGATAATCCCGATCCCGGCGCGAGACGTTTGCGGCAGGTACGTCGCCCATGACCGATTCACAGAGCTAGTTTTCCTTCACCCGGTAGGGCTTTCCTTCACCTCGCCGCCCTTTCCAGGGAATTTCCCTCCCATCACCTCCCCGTTACTTTCCGTGACGATCCGGAAACCTTCCGTACTATCGGTGGAGGAGCAGGAGAGGATGGCGGCATGGCCCTCACGAAGCCGACCAAGCACGGCGGGCACGACCATCCGGTCCCGCACAAGCAGGACGACCCCGTCCCCGGCGATCTCGATTCGGACGAGCACGAGCCCCCAGAGGCCAGGCAGCCCGAAGAGTCCCAAGAGCTCCCTGACGAGGTGCTGCACCTGTGTATGCAACTCAACGCCTCCGGTTATCGGGCGGAAATTCGTCTCGGGCAGGTCGTCGTGAGCCCGTGGATGAGTGAGGAGAGCAACGAGATCGTCTACCGGCTCACAAAGCTCCTGCTGCCCCTGATAACGGCGAAGGGCTGGCGCTTCTTCTCCAACTGGGCGGTCCACATCCCGCCCATGCTCGACCATCGGCTACCCGACCTGCTCGTCCTGCCGATGAAAGCCGAGCGGCTCGATCGGATGCGGGTGCACGGGCACAGCGTCCTGCTGGCCGTGGAGGTGTGCTCTCCGGGCAACCACGAGGTCGATTGGAAGGAGAAGCCGCTCGACTACGCGCGGGCGGGCGTGCCGCTCTACCTGATCGTGGACCCCGTGGCGTCTCCGCGCAGAGTGACGCTGATGAGCGATCCTCTCCTCGACCTGGAGCCCTTCGACTACCACCGGCAGGCGTACCAGCGGATCGTCACCGTCGAGGAGGGCGCGGTCCTGGAACTGCCCGAGCCGTTCGGGATCAAGATCGAGACGAGCGCGCTGTTCGACTAGAGATCCTGTCCGGAGGCCGCTGGAGGCCTCCGGATCACAGCGCGACCAGGCCCGCCGCGCCCCTGGAGACGGACAGCGGCCAGGGCGCCGGAGGCCGACGCGACCACGAGCAGCACGCCGCAGGCCGTGGCCACAGTGTGCGTATCCCCGGCGACGGCGGCGCGCAGGCCCTGGACGGCCCAGTACCCGGGAGAGAGCGGCGCCACGGCGGCGGCCCACCCCGGCAGGGCGTCGAGAGGGACGAGCGCACCGCCCAGGCTGCTGAGCAGCATGCCGCCGATGTCGTACGCCGCCGACAGTTCGCCCGTGCTCCGTGCAAGCACGCCGAGCAGCGCGCCGATGCCGAGCAGGGTGCAACTCCAGCAGAGCAGGACGCCCAGCAGCGGGACTGGATGGGGAACGCTCAGGCCCAGGGCGCACACGCCGAAGCCGACGATGAGCACCTGCTGGGCGAGCAGAGCGGCGAAGACGGGCACGGTCTTGCCGACGAGCATCTCCGCAGGGTGGAGGGCCGTGCCGCGCATGCGGTCCCAGGTCCGGCCGAGCCGTTCGGTGAGGATCGAGTTGCCCGAGATGCTCAGCGCGAGCAGCGAGAAGGTGACCAGGGTGCCGAGGACGGCCTGTTCCGTGCCCGCGGCCCGCCCCTGTGCGGCCACGTAGAGCGGGCGCAGCAGGGTGAGGAAGGCGAGCGGCAGGATCATCCGGCTCAGCAGCGGGCCGGGCTCGCGCAGCATCAGCAGCAGGTTGTGACGGACCAGGACACCCGTACGGAACACGGACTCACGCGGCGACATCACGAGCCTTCCCTGCTTCCAACGCGCGGTAGAGGTCGTCCAGGCTGGGACGGCGTACGTCTACGGAGGTGGGCGTACGGCCCGCGGCGAGCAACGCGGCGAGGTCGGCGCCGGGATCGACGGTCGGCAGGCGCAGTTCGGGCTCGGCGGGGTCGGCGAAGGTGACCCTGAGCTCGCCCGGCAGCCCACGGGTCAGCTCCTGCTGGGTGCCGCGGGCGACGACCCGACCGGCTCGGGCGAGCGCCACGGTCGCGTCCAGATCCACGAGTTCCGGCAGGTAGTGCGTGGTGTAGAGGACCGCGGCCCCCGCCTCGGCGCGGGCCTTGACCGCTGCCAGCAGGGCCGAGCGAGTCTCCGGGTCGGCGCCTGCGGTCGGCTCGTCCAGCAGCAGCAACGGCGGCGAGCCCACCATGGCGGTGGCCGCCTGCACGCGGCGGCGCTGGCCGCCGGACAGGACGCCGGCGGGCCGATCCGCGAGTGAGGTGAGGTGAAGGTCGTCCAGGACGCGGGCGATCTCCGTGTCCCGCCGCCGTCCGCGCAGCCCGGCCAGTCCGGCGAACAGTCGCAGGTTGTCGCGCACGCTGACGCTGTTGTAGAGCGCGAACTCCTGCGGAGCCACGCCGAGCAGCCGACGTACGGCACGACCGGAACGACCTGCTATGCGTACATGACCCGAGTCGGGGCGCACGAGGCCGGTGACGACCTCGACGAAGGTCGTCTTGCCCGCTCCGTTGTGCCCGACAAGGCCGACGATCTCGCCGGACACGACCGCGAGGTCGAAGCCGTCGAGCGCGTTGCGCCGACCGTAGCGCTTGACCAACCCCTCCGCGACGAGCATCCCGCCTCCACCAGGTCTACACTGTATACGTCTACAATGTATACATATGAGTGGCAGGAGGGAAGAGATCCTGGACGCCGCACTGGCGATCGCGGACGAGCACGGCATCGGCAAAGTCTCGATGCGCGCGCTGGCCGAGCGCGTCGGAGTTACGCCGATGGCGCTGTATCGGCACGTCAGCGACAAGGCCGAACTCCTGGACGGCATGGTCGGCCGGCTTCTCGCCGGGCTCCTGCCGCCGGACGCGGGGAAGGCCCGGGCATGGGACGAACGGCTCGCCGCCCTCGGGCACGCCGTCCGTACGATGGCCCGGCGACATCCCTGGGCGGCCCAACTGCTCTTCTCCCGGCCGGCGGTCACACCGGACGCCGTGCGGGTGGTGGACCTCATCTACATCGCGCTCCTCGAGGCCGGAGTTCCGGACCGCGAGGTGCCCCGGCTGGAGCGCCTGATCGCCACCTTCGTGATCGGTTTCGCCGCGTCCGAGGCCTCCGGCCGCTTCGGCTCCGGCTCCGTCGATCCGCGCGGCCGCCGCGGCCTGCTGCCCGAGGGCGAACTTCCCGGCCACAGCAGGCTCGCGCCGTGGCTTGACCTGCCCTCCGACCTCGACACGGAGTTCGAGGCCGACCTGGACGACCTGCTGCGTCTGATCAAGGCGGTCGCGGGCGGGCAGGACTGACCGCGGGCTCCCGCCGGCGTGCAAGCCTCGTGATCCGGCGACGGCCGGCGGCTCCCCCGGGGTCAGTCCTGCGGAACCCGCTGAATGAGCGCGGTGAGGCCGTCCGCGTCGAGGAGGTCCACGGGGCGGACGGTGTCGTTCGAGCGGACGTAGTGGAAGGCCGCGCCGACCTTCTCCAGCGGCGCCCCGGCCAGCGCGGCCCAGGCCACCCGGTAGGCCGCGAGCTGCACCGAGGCGGTCTCGGCCGCCCTGCCCTGCGGCCGTTCACCGGTCTTCCAGTCGATCACCACGTAGCCGTCGCCCTCGCGGAACACCGCGTCCATCCGCCCGCGCACCAGCCGGTCGCCGATCATCGTCTCGAACGGCACCTCCAGGTCGACCGGCTCACGCGTGGCCCACTCGCTCTCCTCGAACCGCTCCTGCAGCTCGGCGAGCTGGATCTCGGTCTCCGACAGCTCGTCGGCGGCGCCGGGCAGCTCCAGGTCGTCGATCAGTCGCTGCTGTCCCCAGCGCGACTCCAGCCATCGGTGGAAGGTGGTGCCCCGGCGCGCCAGCGGGGCAGGTTTGCGCGGCACCGGGCGCCGCACCTGCCGGGCGAACGCCGCAGGATCCTGGGCCAGCGTGACCAGCGACGACACCGACAGCCGCGACGGCAGCTCCACGACCGCCCCGGCCCGCTGACGGTTCGTCTCCCGCTCGCGCAGCAGCAGGTCGGTGTCGCGCGCCCAGGCCCGCAGCCGCTCCCGATCCCGGTCCCTGAGGAGCGCGCGACCGTCCGCCGAGGCGGGCGGGGCGTCGCCCATCATCGCCTCCTCCACCAGGCGGGCGCCGTCGAGGATCCCGTCGCGCACCGTGACGGACGGCCACTCGGCCACCGGCGGCTCGGCCAGCAGCGGATTGTCCGAACTCTCCGGATCCTCGGCCCAGCGGACGACCCGGGCGCCCGCCTCGCGGATCTCCCGCAGGAAGTCCGACGGCTCCAGCGGCCGCGACGAGGTCCCCCAGCGGTAGCCGGAGGCGATCAGCAGGTAGTGCGCCCTGGTGACGGCGACGTACGCCAGCCGCCGCTCCTCCATCAGATCGCGGTCGCGGCAGCGCTCGTCGAAGGCGCCCAGCGCCTCCCGGTCCAGCCCGGCCAGCTCGGGCAGGTCCGCGCTGTCCCCCCGCAGCGGGTACGGCAGCTTGCGCGGGTTCTCCGTCCACCGCGAGTTGGTGACCGGAGTCGCGGGGAACATGCTGCCCTTGATCAGCCCGCCCTTCTGGGACGTGAGCTGCGACAGGCCCGGCACCACCACGACCGGCCACTCCAGTCCCTTGGACGCGTGGACGGTCATCAGCTTGACGGTGTTGCTGTCGCCGACCCGCCCGGCCTCCAGCCCGAACTCCTCGCTCTCCGCCGCCTTGAGGTACGCCAGGAACGCACCGAGCGTCGGGTCCTCGGAGTCGCCGGCGAACCGGGAGGCGGCGTCGAGAAAGGCGTCGAGGTCGGCGCGGGCGGCAAGCGGGCTGCCTCCCCTGGCGGCGACCTCCACGTCGAGGCCGAGCCGGCGTTCGATCTCGCTGATCAGGTCGGGCAGCGGCTGCCCGGCGTGGGCGCGCAGCTGGCGCAGCTCGCGGGCGACGGCGGGCAGCCGCATCCGCGCCAGCGGGGAGAACCGTTCCAGCCAGTCGGGCCGGTCGGGCAGCTCGTCGAGCGCGTCGATCAGGCTGCCGCGCTCCTCGGCGAGGTCGGCGACGACCTGGTCGAGCGGGTCCTCCGGCCGCGGTCCTCCCCTGGCCGTCCTGATCTCCTTGTTGAGCTCGCGGGCCAGGTCGCCGAGCACCTTGAGGTCGGCCGGGCCGATCCGCCGGCGCGGCCCGGCGAGCAGCCGGACCAGCGCGTCCCCTGCGGTCGGGTCGTACAGCGCACGCAGGGTCGCCACGATGTCGGCGACCTCGGGCACCGTGAGCAGCCCGCCGAGGCCCACGACCTCCACGGGGATCCCCCGGGCCTCCATGGCCCGGCGCAGGGCCGGGAACTGCGACCGCTTGCGGGCGAGGATCGCGACGTCCTGCGGCTGCAGGGCGGGGCCGCGTTTGGCCCGCTCGCCCTCGCCCCAGGGCAGGCCGTCCGGGGCGCCCTCGCCGTGCAGCATGCCGGCCAGGCCCTCGGCGATCCACTCCGCCTCGTCCTCGGCCGTCTCGTGGAAGGCGCACAGCACCCGGCCCCGGCCCACCCGGTTGCCGCCCGGCACCAGCACCGGCACCTCACGGGCCTCGTGGCGCAGGGGCGCCTGGATCCGGGCCGCGACGCCGAGCACGTGCTCGCCGTTGCGGAAGCTGACCGACAACCGCCGCACCTGCGCGGGATCTCCGGACGCCGCCGGGAAGTCCGTGGGGAACCGGGACAGGTTGCCCGCCGACGCGCCGCGCCAGCCGTAGATCGACTGGCAGGGGTCGCCGACCGCCGTGACCGGGTGGCCCCCGCCGTACAGCGAACGCAGCAGCACGAGCTGGGCGTGGCTGGTGTCCTGATACTCGTCGAGCAGCACGACGGAGAACCGCGACCGCTCGGACGCGCCGACCTCCGGATGCCGCGAGGCGATCCGCGCGGCCAGCGCCATCTGGTCGCCGTAGTCGATGACCTCCCGGCCACGCTTGAGCCGTTCGTACGCCTCGACCATCGGCAGCAGTTGCTCGCGGACGGCCTGGGTCTCCACCGGCTTGCGCTGGTCCTTGACGATGCGCCCGGTGACCGAGGCCAGGCGCTCACGCAGCCAGTCGCCGACCTCGCGTACGTCCGCCGGGTCGCGCAGGTGCTCGGCCAGCTCTCCGGCCAGTTCGAGCACGGCGGCGGTGACGCTGGGCGGGGACAGGTCCACCCGGTCCATCGGCCCGTCGTACTGGCCCACCACCCGCGCCGCCATCTGCCAGGCGACGGCGGGCGTGACGAGCCGCATGGTGGGCTCCAGCCCCTCGCGCAGCGCGTGGTCGGTCACCAGCCGGGCGGCGTACGCGTGATAGGTGGAGACCGTCGGCTCGGAGTCGAGCAGCTCGGGCTCGACCAGCCCGGCCGCCGCCAGCCCCGCCAGCCGCTGGCGGACCCGCTCGGCCAGCTCGGCGGCGGCCTTGCGGGTGAAGGTGAGTCCGAGGATCTGCTCGGGCCTGGCCAGGCCGTTGGCGACCAGCCAGACCACCCGCCCGGCCATGGTCTCGCTCTTGCCGGACCCCGCCCCCGCCACCACCACCATCGGCTCCGGGGGCGCCTCGATGACGGCCGACTGCTCGGGGGTGGGCGGGAGGATCCCGAGCCGACCGGCCAGCTCACCGGGCGTCAGCACACCTGTCCTCCGTTGTCGTTCACAGGGCAGGCGATTTTAGCGGCACAGGTGCGGCAGCCGTCGTTGACCGTGGCGACGAACACTCCTGCGGACATGCCGGTCGCCACCGTCTTGACCAGGCTCTCCGCCCAGTCGGGCTCGGAGTCGTCGGCGAGCGCCCGCTGCGCCTGCTCCCTGGCGTCGGCCCCCTGACCCGCCGCCTTACCCAGGTGCAGCAGTGACGCGCCGCCCGGCTGGACGAGGCCGTGCCGCTCGAACGCGCCGAGCGTCGTCGCGAGCTGGTACACCCCGAGCTGCGGATGCCGGTCGATCTCGGTGTCCTTGGGCCTGCCGCTGCCGGTCTTGATGTCGATGATCACGGCCCGGCCGGTCTCGTCCCGCTCGACCCGGTCCACCCGGCCGGTGATCTGGATGTCGTGACCCGGCACCCGTACGGTGAACGCCTCCTCCACCGCGACCAGGTCACGTGGTCTGTCCTTCTGCCACCGGACGAACCTGTCGACCATCTGCTCGGCGACGCGGCGCTGCTTGCGGTTGAACCACAGCCCGCCGAAGTCGAACTGGTCCCAGATGTCGTCGAGCCGCTTGACGTAGTCGGTGCCGTCCTCGGTGGCCATGGAGGCGATCGCGTGGACGACCGTGCCGAGGCTCTGGGTGACGTTCGACGACCCGGCCCCGACAGCCGTCTCCAGCATCCAGCGCAGGCCGCACTTGGTGAAGCTCTCCACCGACGACGGAGAGATCTGGACGACGTCGTCGGGCCAGCCGAGCGGCCGGTCGTCGGAGATCGGGGTCAGCGCGTACCACTCGCCGGGATTGGCGCCGGGCACCCCGGCCTGGGCCAGCCTGGCGAGGTGCGCGGCGGCCTCGCGGCGCATCGCCTCGGACTTGCTCGTGTCGCACACGGCCGCGCGCAGGTCCGCGACCAGCGCGGACATGCTGAGCCACCGCGCCCGGTCGTCCACTGTCGCCGGCTCCACGCCGCCGGGCAGCAGCTCGGTGAGGAACCGGGAGGGCCGTTCGTCGGTGTCCTCGCCGCCGACCGCCGTGACGACGAGCTTCCTGCGGGCGCGCGTGGCCGCGACGTAGAACAGCCGCCGCTCCTCGGCGAGCAGCTTGGACGCCAGCGCGGCCGTCGCCGCCTGCGTGGTGTCCAGCGCCGAGCCGCCCGCGAACTCCACCAGCGCCTCGGTGCCGAGGAGCGAGCCGCGCAGGCGCAGGTCGGGCCACAGGCCCTCCTGGACGCCCGCGACCACCACCACGTCCCATTCCAGGCCCTTGGACCGGTGCGCGGTCAGGATCCGTACGGCGTCGCCCTCGGGGGCGGACTCGGCCAGCGAGTCCCCGGCGATCTCCTGGGAGGTCAGGTCGTCGAGGAACACCGCCACCCCGGCCCTGGGCAGCCGGTCGGTGAAGCGGGCCACGTGGTCGAACAGGGCCACGACGGCGTCGAGGTCGCGGTCGGCCTGGGCGCCCCGGGCCCCGCCCGCGAGGCTGGCCTCCGTCCAGCGCTCCGCGAGCCCGCTGGCCTGCCAGATCTCCCACAGCGTCTCCTCGGCGCCCTGGCCGTGCCGTACGGCCTCGCGGGCGGTCGCGATGAGCCGCGCGAGCCGTTCGGCCGGCGCCGCGACGTGCGGCTCGACGCCGCCGAGCTCGCGGGCGTCGCGCAGCGCCGCGACCAGCAGCTCGTCCGACGAGCGCGGGGTGAAGGGCAGCGCCGGCTGCCCTGCCTCCTCCGCGGCGGCGGCCTCCGCGGCGATCGCCTCGTGCTCGGCGATCCGCAGGGCGCGGCGCAGCCGGCGCACGCCGATCATGTCGGTGCCGCCCAGCGGACCGGTCAGCAGTTCCTCGGCGGTCGCCACGTCGAGCGTGGACGGTGCGGCGGCGATCCGCAGCAGCGTGATCAGCGGCCGGACGCCGGGCTCCTGCACCAGCGGGAGCTCGTCGCCCGCGACCACGACGGGCACCCCCGCGGTGACCAGCGCCCGCCGCAGCAGCGGCACGTGCCGCACGGCGCTGCGCACCAGCACCGCCATGCGCGACCACGGCACCCCGTCGAGCAGGTGCGCCCGGCGCAGCGTGTCGGCGACCACCGCGGCCTCCTGGCTGGCGCTGTCGGCCAGCAGGACCTTCACCTCGCCCGGGTCGGCGTCCCCGACCGGGATCAGGTCGCGGTGGCCGCCGGTCCTGTTCTCATGTCCCGGTACGGCCGGCAGCCTTCCGGCGACGCGGCGGGAGGCCTCCAGCAGGGCCGGGCCGCTGCGGCGGCACACCCGCAGCGCGACCACCGGGGCGTCCTGCCCGTCGCGCGTCGGGAACCGCTCGGGAAACCGCAGGATGCCCTGCACGTCGGCGCCGCGGAAACCGTAGATCGACTGGTCCGGATCCCCCACGGCGATCAGGTCGCGGCCGTCCCCCGCGAGCTGCCTGAGCAGGAACTCCTGCGCCGGGTCGGTGTCCTGGTATTCGTCGACGAGCACCAGGTCGTACGCGTCCCGCTCGCGCCGCCGCACCTCGCCGTCGGCCAGCAGACCGGCCGCCTCACGGATCAGCTCGGAGTAGTCCAGCGCGGGCACCGGATCGAGGTCGAACCGGTCCTGGTAGCGGTAGGAGAACAGCCCGGCGGCCTCCCAGTCGGGCCTGCCGTGCTCACGGCCCAGCTGCACCAGCGCGTCGCCGTACAGACCGCGCTCGGCCGCACGGGACAGGAGGTCGCGCAGCTCCTCGGCGAACCCCCGGGTCTTGAGCAGCTCGCGCATGTCCGGGGGCCAGTGCCGCGCGCCGTCCTCCAGCTCGCCGTGCAGCAGCCGCCGGATCTCCAGCAGCTGCTCGGGGCCGGTGAGCAGGCGCGGGGGCGGCTCACCGGCCAGCACCGCCTCACGGCGCAGCAGCGCGTACGCGTAGCTGTGGAAGGTGAGGGCCAGCGGGGTCCTGGTGGTCCTGCGCATCCGGGCGGTGATCCGCTCGCGCAGTTCACCGGCCGCCTTGCGGCTGAAGGTGAGGACGAGCACCCGCTCGGGGTCCACGCCGCGGCGCTCGACCCGGTCGACGACGGTCTCCACGATCGTGGTGGTCTTACCGGTGCCCGGCCCGGCGAGCACGAGCAGGGGGCCGCTGTCGTGCTCGACGACGGCGCGCTGATGTTCGTCCAGCACGGGAGCCGCGCGGCGTCCCACTCCCCCGCGACGCACCAGCCGGTAGTTCTGACCACTCACAACACAGCATTCCACCAGATCACTGAGACAGATCGTGCCCGAATGCCCAGTACAACGTGTGTGCACCATCTCGGCACGTCAGTACGTGCCCCCTCGGAGGTTGTTCACAGTTTCTCTGTACTGCCATACAGGTTGCGCGCTATGGATCACGCGCGTACATTAGGGATCACAGAACGGACCTCACGAAGGCAGCGTCACGACGACGAGGAGGTCTCCGGGGAAACGGGCGCCCGAAAAAGCCGTGCCCCGGGCGGCATGCAGAGCAGAGGCGGACCCGGGGCGTACGCAAGTACTTTACCCCATGGCTCCGCCCCGTCACCAGCCTATGCTTAAGGGGTACGTCATGGTATTCCAGCTGCCCAACTGGGTCGCGCGACTGTTATCGGTTCCACGTTTCCGGGCATACCTCGACGCTACAGGCGGAGACGTCGAGCGAGCATGGGAGCTATACCGCTGGAATGTGGAGGTCTCCGAGGCCTTCTACGGTCCTCTGCACTGTATCGAGGTCGGCCTGCGGAACGCAGAGCATCGTCTTCTGACGACTAGATACGGCCAGGCGGACTGGTGGTACGCAGCGCCCCTGACGAAGCATGACACCTGCAGGGTCGACAAGGCCTACGCCGATCTGGCCCGCAAAGGTGCCTCCAGCCCTACGCCTGACGATGTGGTGACGGAGTTGGGCTTCGGCTTCTGGGTCTCGCTGCTCAACCGCACCTACGACCGACACCTCTGGGTGCCTGCGCTCCACAGGGCGTTTCCGCACTATCACGGACGCAGGAGCTCGCTACACGACGCGCTGCTGTCCATGGTTTTGTTCCGCAACAGGATAATGCACCACGAACCGATACATCATCGCGACCTTGCGGCCGATCACCGGAAGATCTACCGCGTGCTCAACTATATGGAGCCTGCGATCACGAGGTGGTTGCGTGGCTTCGACCGGGTGCCGAACGTGCTCGCCCGGCGGCCGGAAGAGGGCCGACGATGACGTCGGCACCAGAGGAACACATCTCCCGCTCTGACATCGCTCGCCTCGCCGGCGTGGGTCGTGCGGCCGTCAGCAATTGGGAACGCCGCCATCCGGATTTCCCCCGGCCTGTAATGATCGGAGGTGACGAGTTCTTCGACACGCAGGCGGTCATTACGTGGCTTGATGGCCGGACTATCCCCAAAAATGCGCTCGGGGAGAGGGAAGCCCCCGGCCTGACCTATGGCGCACGTTTCCGGGAGAGACGGCAGGCGCGTCAGGAGCGTCCGCCGACACCTTCTCCCGCCGTGAACCTCCCGTCCCGGGAGCTGGAAGAGCGCCTGTGGGCAGCGTTCGACGGATTGCGGGGCAACCTGGCCCCGGAGCGGTTCTACCTGCTCGGTCTCACCTTGCTTTATGCTCGCGCTCGCGACGAGGAAGGCTGGGCCTCAGTAGAGCGCGGGCAGACGGACCCATCGCGATGGGCGGTTCAGGCGCTTCACACAATGGCGGACTCAGCCCTGGCGCCAATATGGAGAGAACTTGCTGTGGGCAAGCGGGGAGACCTCGCGCTCGCCGAACTCGCGAGAGCGGTGGATCAGTGGGTACTGAAGTTGAGCCCAGCCGAGATCTTCCGGATATTCCTGGGCCGCCTTGCCGACGCGCAGGGAAAGAAAGGCGGCGAGTTCTATACACCCCCGTCAGTCACTCGGGTTTTGGTCGACCTCATGGCACCCGAGGCTCCCCTCGACGTCTACGACCCCGCGTGCGGAGCCGGCGAACTGCTGGCCGCGACCATCTCCCGGGTACGCGAGAGGAACGCTGCAGCGCCTTCGGAAGTCGAAGGAAACACACTGAGCTCCGAGTCGCTGGCGCTGGCGCGCATGAATCTGGATCTGCACGGAGTGGACGCGCGACTCGACAGCCACGCGGTCGACGCGCTATGCGCCCCAAGTCCTGCTCGCCGTTTCCGGTACGTCATCTCCAACCCCCCGTTCAACATGCGCAACTGGTGCCGCGATGATCCGGATTCTCATCTCTGGCGATACGGACCACCGCCCCGTCATAACGCCAACTTCGCCTGGCTACAACGGGTGATCGACCAGTTGCAGCCAGAGGGCCGCGCCGCCGTGGTGATGCCCAACGGTGCCGCCTTCTCAGAAAACCCGCGCGAGCGCACGATACGGGCCGGTCTTGTGGAGGATGGCTGCATTGAAGGCCTGGTGTCCCTGCCGCCCAACCTTTTCCACAACACAGCGATCGGTGTGACAATCTGGCTCCTCAGACATCCGCTTCGACATCCCCGTGAAATCATCGTTATCGACGCGACGAACTTGGGGCGGATGACAACCCGCACCCAGAGGGTCCTTTCCAGTGAGGATCTTCATATCCTCACGGAAATTATTGAAGGGTGGCGACAAGGCCGAGGAATCACAGGCCACGATATTCTTGCCACCATTGTCCAACCCGACGAGATACGCCGCCAGAACTACAACCTCAATCCCCGCCGGTACATAGTGCAATCAGGCGGTAGTCCCATAGTCGGCAGACAATCCGTCACCGCTCTCCGGCAGGAACTCGACCATCTTCATACTGCGGCGTTGGCAGCCGATGCACAAGTAACCGATCTGCTGGGCAGGCTGAGATGGTGACATCGCTTATTGGACAGCTTCCACCCGGTTGGAGGCAGGTCTCCTTGGACGAGGTTTGCGAACTCAGGGCAGGAGCCTCCGTCCGGTCGAGCGTCACAGGCCCTATACCCCTGCTCAAGCCGCGCAACGTCGCCGACGGCTGGTTGACGGAGAATCCGGACGGCATCAGTGAGGCAGTTGCCGCCGGCCTGTCGAGCTATCGACTGACGGCAGGAGACATCGTCTGCGTGCGTACCGGCGGAATCGGTCGCCGCGCTATGGTCAGCAGCGAGCAAGACGGCTGGATTTTCGGAAACGGAATTATCAGACTTCGTCCCGGCGACGCCATCGACTCCTCATATCTGAACCATTATCTGGGTCATGCCGTCGTCCGTGACTGGATAGAGCGGAACTCCTCGGGAACCGCTGTGCCCAGCATCAACTTAAACACCTTGGCTGCTATGCCTGTCGCGCTACCACCGCTTGAAGTCCAACGGTCGATAGGCCAAGTACTCGACGCCCTAAACGAGAAGATTCAGGTATATGAGCAGATTCAGCGGACCACGGCACAGCTTCGCGACGCCCTGCTCCCACTGCTGATGTCCGGCACGACGACCGTGGCCGAACAGTAGAGACACTATCGGCGCCCGAGAAGCCGGAGAGTTCATCACACGCGCACGGCCAGGCATGGAGCCCGGGCGGATCAGCCCGCCGCCGTCACCCGTACGTCCGGCTTGTCCAGATCACCCTGATAGGCCCGCCGCAGCCGGGCCAGTGTGCGGCCGGTAGGGGAGGCCGGATCGGCGGTGCACATCACGACCAGCAGCTCGGGGTCCCCCGGCAGGGCCAGGGTCTCGTAGGCGAAGTCCAGGTCGCCGAGCTCCGGGTGGCGCAGCAGCTTGACGCCGAAGGTCTTCTCCGCGACCCGGTGCTCCTCCCACATCCGGGCGAAGTCGGGATCGGCGGACAGGTCGGCGACGAGCGGGCCCAGCAGCGGGTCGTCGGGGTGCCGCCCGGCGTACAGGCGCAGATAGGAGATGGTCTCGGCGGCCACGGTCGCCCAGTCGCGGTAGAGGGAGCGCGCCCGCGCCTTGAGGAACGTCTGGCGGGCCATGTTGCGCTCGCCCTCGGGCATGCCCGAGAAACCGTTGATCGCCTCGGCGAGGGCGTTCCAGGCGAGCACGTCCATCCGGGGTCCGATGACGAACGCCGGCATGGAGTCGGCCGCGTCCAGGAGCATCCGCACCCCGGGCCTGACATGGCTGAGGGGAGCCCGCCGGTCGTCCGGCGGCCGGAGGAGGCGGCGCAGGTGGGCCCGCTCGGTGCCGTCCAGGCGCAGCACCCGGGCGACCGCGTCGAGCACCTCGTCGGAGACGTTGCGGACGCGCTGCTGCTCCAGGCGGATGTAGTACTCCACGCTCATGCCCGCGAGCAGTGCGACCTCCTCGCGCCGCAACCCGGTGACTCGCCGCCGTCCGTGCGCAGGGAGCCCGGCGTCCTCGGGCCGGATCCGGGCCCGGCGAGATCGCAGGAACCGTCCCAGATCGCCATCCATGGCATCCAAGCCTAGTACTGGCTTTACCAGGAAAAAGCGTGCGCTGGGTAGGCCCTGCCCGCCCCGGCAGGGTGGTTCTCGTCAACCTCGAACTCGAAGGAGTCACCATGAGCTACGAGAACCTGGCCGGACGCGTCGCCGTCGTCACCGGGGCCGCCAGCGGCATCGGAGAGGCGACGGCGCGGTTGCTGGCCGCCTCCGGCGCGAAGGTCGCGCTGCTCGCGCGCCGCGCCGGCCGGCTGGAGGAAGTGGCCCGAAAGATCGCCGCCGACGGCGGCACCGCGCTGGCCGTGACGGCCGACGTCACCCGGGACGACAGCGTGGCGGCCGCGGTGGACCGCGTCCACGCCGAGCTCGGGCCGGTGGACCTGGTGGTCAACACCGCGGGCGTGATGCTGCCCAACCCGATCGACGACGGCCGCATCGACGAGTGGACGCGGATGCTCGACACGAACCTCGCCGGCGCCCTGCGCATCATCCGGGCCTTCACGGCCGACCTGCTCGCGGCGGGGGCGCAGGGCCGGACGGCCGACCTCGTCAACATCTCGTCGATCGGCTCCCACGTCGTCTTCCCCGGCTATGCCGTCTACGGGGCGACCAAGGCCGCCCTCACCCAGCTGTCGGCGAACCTGCGGTCGGAGTTCGGCCCGCGCGGTGTGCGGGTGACCAACATCGAGCCGGGCCTGACGGCGACGGAGCTGGGCGACCACGTCGACAGCCGGGAGATCGGGGCGCAGCTCGCCGGGATGTACGAGGTCATCACGTCCCTGACCGCCGAGGAGGTCGCCGACCTGATCGCGTACACGGTCAGCCGGGCCAGGCACGTCAACCTCCGTCAGGTCGTCGTGCTGCCCACAAACCAGGCCTGAGGTCGCCGCGCGCCGGGCGTCCCCCGTCTCAGCCACGCGCAAATAAGCGCCGTAACGGAAACCCCGATTGAAGGAAATAACCAATTGTTTTCGGCGCGCAAGCGCCCCTGCCCGAAAATCGCCACCGCACCCGGACGCCACTCGACGCGCGACGGAATCAACCCGACCCGTGCGAGAGCGTCCGGGATTGGCCTTGTTGCGGATAGCGTGCGAGAGGAATTTCGTCAGCCGACGGTCAGGCCCACAACGCCCAGGTCGGTCCGTAGGTGTTGCTCATGTAGGAGCAGCTGTAGGAGGTCCACCATCCCCACTCGATGCCGAGGTTCCCGCCGTTGACGCAGTCGGAGTAGAGGTAGTAGACGTACCTGATGCTGGCGGCCTGAGCAGGGGCCGTGCCCACTGAAAGTGTCAGGCCGGCGGCCAGCGCCGCGGTGACGGCCAACGCTCGAGCTTTGCCCATTGACTCTCCCTGGGGATTTGTGACGGACATCTCGGAAATCATGACAGCGCTTCCCGCCCCCGACGAGCCCCGAATTTCTGCCGGCGCTCTCACGAAATCGTGAGCTTGTCACGGATCGCCGGAAGCCCCCGAGATCTCTGAAATATTCACGTGGCGACGCAAGGAAAACTCGACCGACGTCGGCACACCCGCTAAGAGGAAACCCCGTCAGGGGCGTGCGGCCGAGCGACTCGGGTCCTGACGAGGCTGATGAGCGAGGGACCGCCCCATGCCGACGAACCAGGCCGAGGCCCTGACGAGCAGCGCCCCGGTGTCCAGGTCGATGTCGAATGGGTGCGGCTTGATCACAGGGACCGGTTGACCTGGGACATTTATGGTCTTGTCGCCGTGGGCGATCCCGAGACGACCCGGGTTCCGCCGAGCAGGTCGTAGGGCGTCCTGGTGGAGGGCAGGAAAAGGGCGCCCAGCCAGGCGAACATGATGACGTAGACGATGATCGTCAGCACCATCAGAGACCCGGGCGGGTTCCGGCCTGCGGCGGCGAAGCCGTACGCGACCGTATGCCCCAGCTCCCACGGCAGAGCGATCTTGGCGGTGTTGCGCAGCAGCGCCCGCCCGAAACCGATCGGTCGCCCGGAGTGGGCATCGACGACGATCAGGCCCCTGGCCCTTTTCCCGGGTGTCGCCTGGAAGCGCCCAGACTCGCGCGAGGCACACCACAGGGTCACCGGCGCGATCAAAAGGAGGAACGATATGAGGTTCCACAGGCCGACGGGCAGTCGCAGTCCCGCCGAGTAGACGGCCACGCCGACGGGGACCAGGAGCAGCGGAAGGATGAGGATGAGCAACCAGTCGATCAGCCAGGCGGCGATGCGGCGCCAGGCCGGTGCGCGGGTCCCCCCATTGATCGGTGACGTAGTCGACATAGCGTCCTTTCGTTAACGTGCAGGACGCTACCCGGGCGGACTCGCAGGAGAGACCGCATCCGTCGTGTGAGGCCGGGTAATCCAGGTCCGTACGAGGCTGATGAGCGAGGGACCGCCCCAGAAGCACCACAGGGCGATGACGGGATCGCAGACGGCGCAGCCGAAGGACGAGTCGCCGGCGAAGGGGATGATCGGGCTGCCCTTGAGGTGGTGGAGGATGTCCCAACCGGTGTGCAGCAGCCAGGCGATCCCGATGAACGTCCACGACTCCAGGCCGCGGAAGGCGCAGTACGCGACGAGGGCGGTGAAGGGGAACTCCCAGCCGCCGAGGCCCCCGCCACTGAGGTAGGCGGCCCCCGCCCCGCCCACCATGATCGCGTTGAAGCGACGGCGGTGCGGTTCGGGGATCAACGACATCAGCACGGCGTAGGCGAGGCCGATCAGGATCGGCAGGACAACAGTCATGGTCGTACGGCTCTCTCGGATGGCTGTCGTGGGCGCGGGCGGTGAGCCCGCGCCAGACAGCCAACCAGCCGGCCACCACGCCTTCCCAGGGGCATTGGCGTCACATCCCGACGGGATCCCGCCAGGCCGCCTACACCGAGGGGTGTCCCTCGCCGGCCACGCCCCCGAGAGGGACGTTGCGCAGGGCCAGTAGCAGGAGGAAGGCGCAGCCCACGGTCAGCGCGATGTCGGCGACATTGCCGACGAACAGTCCGCCGTAGTCGATGAAGTCCACGACATGCCCCTGGGCGAAGGCGGGCGGGCGGAAGAGGCGGTCGAGCAGATGGGTGGTTGCGCCCCCGAGCAACGCCCCCAGCACGAAGGTCCAGGCCGGGGAGCGCAGCCGCCGCCCGACGAACAGGATGACGGCGACCGCGGCGGCCGCCACCAGGGTGAACACCCACGTCACCCCCGTGCCGGTCGAGAAGGCGGCACCGGGGTTCAGCAACAACCGAAACCGGATCAGGCCCGGGATCACCGTGATGGACTCACCGCCGGACAGCGCGGAGGTCGCCCAGAACTTGGTCGCCTGGTCCACGAGCAGCACCGCCGCGGCCAGCACGAGCATCAGCCCGTACGGCCGCAGCCCTGGCCTCGTCCCCTGGGGACCTCCTCCGTCCGGCACCGGTGCCTCGCGATCCTCTGCGTTCTCGGTGCCGGTCAGGAGGAGAACACGTGGTCGATGACCCGGGCGGTGGCCTTCCCGTTGTCGTGCGGCGCGTAGGTCCGCGCGAAGGCCGCGTAACGGTCGGTCAGCTTGGCGGTCACCGCGTCGATGTTCCGCAGGGCCTCCACGACCTCGGGCGAGGTCTCCAGCCGCGGCCCCGGACGCTGGGACTCCAGGTCCAGGTACAGCCCGCGGGACGAGCGATACTTGGCCAGGTCCGGCGTGAACAGCACAACCGGCCGCCCGGTCGCCACGAAGTCGAACATCACCGACGAGTAGTCGGTGACGAGCACGTCGGCGATCAGCAGCAGATCGGCGGTGTCGGGATAGGTCGTCACGTCGATCGCGAAGCCGTCGTGTGCGTTCACGTGCGGGAAGGCCTGCATCATGTGGCCGCGGACCAGGACGACGTGATCGGCGCCGAGTGCCCGCTTCGCGTCCGTCAGGTCGAGCTTGACCGTGGCGTTCCTGCGGTCGTAGTCACGGTAGGTCGGCGCGTACAGGACGACCCGCTTGCCCTCGGGGACGCCGATCCGGCGCCGGATCCCGGCCGCCAGCGCGTCACGGTCGCCGGAGACGAGGACGTCGTTGCGCGGATAGCCCGACTCCAGGATCTCGCCCTCGTAGCCGAAGGCCTTGCGCAGGACGGACGACGCCCACGGGCTCTGCGACAGCAGCAGGTCCCAGCCGCGGACCTCCACCGCCTGGCGATGCCAGACCGGGGGCCGGGGCTCGCGCTTCATGTGGGCCTGGTCGCGGCCGATGTGCTTGACCGGCGTGCCGTGCCAGGTCTGCACGCACACCTGGTCCTCACGGGTGCGGAACCACTGCGGCATGAAGCCGTTGGACACGATGTAGCGGGCGCGGGCCAGCGCCTCGTAGTGCTCCCGGCTGCCCTCGCGGACGACCGTGGGCGCCACGCCGTCGCCGAGCCCCAGCTCGCGCGAGCCCGGCGGGACGAATGCGCCGTCCCTGACGACCCAGATGTGCTCGCCCTCGTCGCCGCGCCGCAGCCGCTCCTCGTAGATGGCGCGCGGGTTGTCGGAGTAGGCACGGCCGTCGAAGGAGACGTAGACGGTGGCCTCGCGCAGCGGCCGGGCGCGCTCGGCGGGGTAGAACGTGCGGCTGAGCGCCCACACGCCCGCCGCGCTCCGCTCGTCGCCGGGCCGGTCCTCGGCCGCCACCAGCACCGGCACGTCGTAGCGGGTGGCGACGAACCGGTAGACCCGGCCGCCGATGAGCCGGGGGCTCTCGTCCAGCGCGTCGAGGCCGGCGTGGTCGAACCGGACGGGCACCATCGCGGGGCCGTACCTGCCGGGCGGGGCCACCGAGACGTTCCAGGTGCCCTCGGTCAGCGGCACGGCCGACCCGAAGCGCGGCATCGCGCCGGGCGACAGCCGTACGGTGAAGTGCTCGCCGTCGCGCTCGAGGGGCACGCGGATCGTGAGCCCGCCCCGGTGCCGCAGCACGAGGTCACGCGGGCCCTGGTCGGGGTCGGGGTAGCGGCCGGTGAGCGTGATCGACTCGTCGTGCCACTCGGCCGAGGTGATCACGGGCAGGATCTTGTGGCCCGAGATGACGACCCGGTCGCGCCGGTCGCCCTGCACCGTGATCTCGCGCTCGCCGAGCAGGAGGCGGGTCTCCTCCGCGCCCTCCAGCATGACGGCCGCGGCCGGGTCTCCCTTGGGCTCGACCCACAGCCGCCGGGACTCCGCGTTGAGCAGGGTGCCGACCGCGAGCGACAGCGAGAACCGGCTGCCGCCCTCGATCGGGGCGAAGTCGGCCGACATGCGGTGGCCGCCGACGCGGGCCTTGCCCTTGGTGACGGGCCGGCCCGGCAGGAAGCCGGTGAGCTCGATGTTGTCGCCGTTCAGCCGCACACCGGTGAGCTCGGCGCGGGTCGGCTGGTAGACCACCTGCAGCGCCTTGTCCGAGGTCCACACGGGCCGCACCCACCAGCGCGGGCGCACCTGCAGCCCGGCCGGGCGCTCGGTGCGGCCGATCACCGGTCCGCGC
This sequence comes from Microbispora rosea, assembly GCF_900156315.1. GTDB lineage: Bacteria > Actinomycetota > Actinomycetes > Streptosporangiales > Streptosporangiaceae > Microbispora > Microbispora rosea. The sequence continues at coordinate 73,006 of NZ_FTNI01000004.1, forward strand.
AGCACGCCCTTGGCGCGGGCGGCGCGGCTCCAGATCACGATCTCGGCCCGCCAGGTGGTGGTGTCCTGCACGATGTGGCGGCGGCGCAGCATCCGCTTCGTGCCGCGCACCAGGGCCCGCACCCCGGCGCGCCAGCGCAGGGCGAACGGATGCACCTCGGCCGTGAAGCCCGCCCAGTCGTAGTTGCATCCGGGTTCGCGGGCGGCGTGGGTCGCCTCCGGGCGGTAGGTCCTGCGGGTCCTCATCGTGATCCGGGGCAGCCAGCGGGGACCGCGCAGCACGACGGTGGCGCGGTTGAACCGCCCGCTGCGGACCGACAGGCCCGCGATGTACGCGTGGCCGGTCACCCTCAGGCGGTTGCCCACCCAGGTGATGTCGTCGATCTGCGTGACCGGCACGAGGTCGGCCGCCCGCAGGCGCAGCAGCGAGGGGTCGTCGACCTCCACCGGCAGGTCGGCGTACCACCGCAGGCCCCGCCGCACCCGGCGGGAGGGCTCGGCCGCGGCGGCGGCGAGCTTGGCCAGGACGTCGCTCTCGGCGAGCTCGCCCGGGTCCTGCGTCTCGACCAGGTGGCAGGCGACCCGGCGCCCGACCGGCAGCTCCCGCTTGACCTTCGGGTCGACCTCCGCGAGGTAGGGCCGGAGCGCGTCGATGGTCTGGCGGCGGCGGGCGGGCCCGCGTTTGGCTGCGGCGTCGAGGCGCAGACCCAGGGGACCGACGATCGCCTCACGGTCGACCTCCCGGCGCTGCGTGGGGCTCAGCCCCTCCGCGCGCACGAGCGCGACCAGCGCGTCTATCGGCTCGCCCCGGTCGTAAAGCTCCTGGACAGCCCGCAGTCGTTCAGCGACGGCGTCGCTCGTGGGTGCGGGTGTCATTCGGGAGGCACCACCCTTCGCCAGACCAGTGTTCAGAAAATGGTAATGCCCTCAGAACACTGCCAGACCTGACTCGCGGAAGCCTGTGGATTTCCTGTGAATCAGCGGGTGACACCCCTGTGGCACCGGGTGACGAGCGGCACTATGGCGACGGGTGAGACATCGATCCGACCGCCCGGGGCGCGGCTTGTCAGCCCCCAAGTCAGGGCCGGGGACGAGCTACGATGATCACTGAGAGGGCCGGTCCCGGCCGTCCCAGCGGGCCGCGCGCATGTCGGCGCGCGTCCCCCGGACCGGGGTGCCCTCCTCGCGCCACCGGGCCAGGCATTCGGCCTCGAGACCGGCCGCCGGGGTGCCGTCGGCGTGGATCACCCGCCACCACGGCACGGCTCCGCCCCACAGCGACATCACGCGGCCGACCTGCCGCGGGCCGCCCTCGCCGAGATACTCGGCGACGTCCCCGTACGACATCACCCTGCCTCGCGGGATCCGCTCGACCACGTCGAGCACCCGCTCCGCGTACGGCGGCGGCTGGCCGCGGCCGTCTCTCAAGCGCTCCACTCGGTCGGCCCGGCCGCGATTATCTCTTCGAGCTTGCCGAACTCGTACGTGGACGATCCGTTGATCTGTTCGACGACGCCGTTCCTGATGCCGTACGCCTCGCCGTCCTCACCCACGAGCCGGGCCCCCATGAGATCGGTGAGAAGTGCCAGCTGGGCGACCTGCCAGTCGGACCCGGGCTGGCCGGAGAGCCGTCCCGACCAGGTCGCGATCTGATGCACGGAGTCGCCGTGGCGCGCGACGATCTCGCCCGTCTCGTGCGACCCGCGCAGCTCGAATCCGGCCTTCGCCGAGACGCTCGCGAGTTCGGCGTAGGCGAGCGGTGCATCCCGCTCTACGCGCAGCTCGTACCCCATGAGCCGCGACCTTAGCGAAATTTGACCTGGCTTTGTCACCGGAAACCCGAACATCGGGAAGACCGCGTCCGAAATGCTGCAGAACGGCGGCCAACATGTGATCACCTGCGCCACCCGTTCACCGGCGCCACCCCATCATCGGCGACGCAGTGCGAACGCCGCGGCGCAGAAACCGCCCATTCCGAGAGCGACGGCGATGCCGTAGATCCAGAGCCTAACCGGATCCGCCCCCGGGCGCGCGGGCCCCTGCGAGACCGGGCCCTTGCCGAAATGCGCGTCGTCCTGCACCGAGGACGCGGGGCCATATGCGGTCAGCTCCGCGGCCTTCCGCAGGGCCGCCGCCGCGTCCACGACGCCGAATCCGACTTTGTCGTCATAACCCGCGGGCGGATGAGGGCGGGAGGTCGTCGTCAAAGCGCGCGACACCAATTCCGGCGGCAAATCCGGATATTTCGCCTTTATTAGTGCGATAGTGCCCGCGACGAGCGCACTGGCGACACCGGTCCCCGACACGGCCCCGCGGCGGCTCCCCGCGAGGGTGACGGGCACGCGGTCCCCCGGCGCGGCCACCAGGACCGAGAGGTTGTCGCTGCTGCCCGGGGTCTTGGCGCCCTTGCGGTCGACGGCGGCGACGCCCACGACCCCCGGGTAGCCCGCGGGGAACGCCCAGTAGGAGGTGCCGTTCTGCCGGGCGTACGGCGACCGGCCGGCGTCCCCCACGGCTGCGACGACCGCCACGCCCCTCGCCAGCGCGAAGGAGATGGCGTCCCGCTCCACGCGGTCCACGGCGTACACGGGGACGGGCAGGCAGATGACCTTGGCGCCCCGGCCGGTCGCGTAGCGGATGCCGCGTGCGAGCGGACTGTCCTGCGTCTCCGCGGGCGCCTGTCCCGCCGAGCCCTCGGAGTGGCTCCGGACCACGGGGACGGACAGCACCCGCGCCTCCGGCGCGATCCCGGGGGTCCCCCCGCTGCGGCCGCTCCCGGCGATCGCCGAGACCAGGGCGGTCACGTCGTCGCCCGGCCGCACCGTGTCGTCGCCGAACATCGCGCCCGCCAGGTCCGGCCCGAGTTCGACCCGGCCGCTCAGCTCGGGCAGACCGGCGTCGGGGTGCCCACCGCCGAGCAGGGCGACGGTGACGCCCGCGCCCTTGCTGACCTTCCAGGCGGCGCCGGCGTTGAGGGCGTCGAGCGCCCACCGCCCCTCCTCGCCGCCGGGGGCCGGCGCCGCCGCGACCGCCGGCCCGATCCCCAGCAGGACGGCCGTGAGCGCCGCGCAGAGGAAGGCCGGCCTCAGCACACGTTCCCCTGGGTGCAGCGGGGGACGTCGGGGGGCTCTCCGAGGGCGCGTGCGATGCGCCCGGCCACGGTCTCGGCCACGGGCCACATCTCGCTGTTCACCTGTTCCTCCAGGGGGACGGAGGCGCGCGTCCTTCCGTCGGTGTACCCCACAGTGGAGAAGACGATGTACGGCCCGGCGCCCACCCATCCGGTGCGCTGGCGCTGGGCCGCGCCGAACGTGTCGGTGACCGTGCCGGGGAAGGCCACCGGCCGTACGCCCACGCGGTCGTCCACGGGCAGTTCGCCCGCCGCGTCGGCGCGGGCCTGCTCGCTCGGCAGCACGGCGACGCCCACGGTGACCGCGAACGTCGAGGTCTGGTCGACGTAAGTGGCGCGCAGCACGGCCTGGCAGCCGTGCTTGCGCAGCACCGACGCCACCGGCGCGTCGACCGCCGCGGCGCACGCCGCCTCGGGGGCGATGCCCACCCTGCGCGCGTACTGCTGGGCGCGGCCGAGCGCCGTGTACGGAAGTTCCTCGGGGAAGACCATGCCGGCGGGCCACGCGCGCCACCGGCGGGCCACGTCCTCGGCCACGTATCGGGCGCGCTCGGCCTCGGTGAGCGGCCTGACCTTGTTCTCCTGGATCAGCCCGACCGATCCCAGCAGCACGTTCACCGCGGCGACGGCGAGGACGACGCCCATGATCGTCAGGTAGAGCGAGCGGAGGCGGATGCCGCGCTCGAGTTCGGCCCGCTCCCTGGCCGCCTGGGCGGCGGCGGCCCGTCCCCTCGACGCCGTCCAGGGCCGGGCGCGGGCGCGGCGCGCGGACGCGCCGAGTGGCAGCGCCCGCGGATTCGCCCGCCGGAGACCGGACGGCGTCCGCGCCGTCTGCGGGATGCGGGACTGCTCGGGCGGCATACCTCGATGCTACGTCGGCAGGCCCGTCGGCCAAGGAGCAGGCGGCAGCGCGTCGTCTTCCTCCCGCTCTCGTCTGCGCGCCCGCCGGCTGAGGACGAGGATGACGGCCACGCCCGCGCCGGAGCCGGCGAAGGCGCCGAGCGCGACGGCTCCGTAGAGGAGGATCGCCCCCGTGTCGCGCCGTACGACCACGATGGGGTCCTGGTCGTTCGCGGCCGGGCGGACGGCACGCAGGGGGTTCTGCACGCCCGTCCCCGACGCCGTGGCGCGATGGCGGGCGAGGGTGGCGGCGACGCTCAGCGCCCGGTAGGCGTTGACCACGCCGAACCCGGTGCCGGTGTTGTACGGCCCCTTCCGGGCCGGCGACGACGTGAGCGCCTGCGCGACGAGGGCGGGCGACATGCGGGGATACCGCGACTTGATCAGCGCGGCGACGCCGGAGACGAGCGCGGTCGCCTGGGATGTCCCCCGGCCGACCCAGTACTCGTCGCCGGGACCGGCCCCGAGGACGTCGACGCCCGGCGCGGCCACCATCACCGAGGAGTTCCGGTTGGAGAAGGAGGCCCGCCTCAGCGTGGACGTGACGGCGGCCACCGAGATCACGCCGGGGATCGCCGCCGGGTAGGAGTACGGCGCGGTCCGCTTGCCCGCGCCCTCGTTGCCCGCCGCGGCGACGAGGACGACGCCCTTGGAGATCGCGTATCTGATGGCCGTGCGCTCGTCCTTCGTCGGCATGTCCTTCGACAGCGACAGGTTGATGACCTCGGCTCCGTGGTCCACGGCGTAGCGGATGCCCTTGGCGACCACGGCCTCGTACCGGGCGTCGGAGTTGAACGTGCGGAACCCGGGCTCCTCGTCTTCGAGGATCACCCGCACGGACAGGACCCTGGCCTCCGGCGCGATGCCGACGATGCCGTCCGCGCCGCCGGGACCGTGCCCGTGCCCGGCGATGAGCGAGGCCATGTACGTGCCGTGCAGGCGCACCGGCTGCACCCCGCGCGGGTTGGCCCCGGTCGTGAAGTCCCGCCCGGTGACGACCGATCCGGCGAGGTCGCGGTGATCGGGATCGACACCCGAGTCGAGCACCGCGACGGTCACGCCCCTGCCCTTCGTCAGCCGCCAGGCGTCGTCGACGTCGAGCGTGCGCAGCACGTCCTGCTGGCTGAGCCGTACGTCGTCGGCCCTGACCGGGCCGGGAACGAGGAACGCGCCGCCCGTCAGGGCGAGCGCGGCGGCGGACGCCGCGAGGACCCTGCGGCGCAGCGCGGTCAGCACCGCCACTCCTTGGCGGTGCAGTCCGGGGACGCCGGGGCGGTGAGGATCGCGCCGACCTTCTCGGCCAGGTCCTCGGTGAACGAGAACATGGTCTCCCGCTGCTCCCCGAGCGCACGGGCCGGACGCCCGTCGACCTGGCCCGCCGTCGCCATCACGAGGTACGGCCCGGCGGTGCGCACGATCAGCGACTGACGCCCGCCCGCCGAGAAGCGGTCGGTCACGGTGCCGGGAAACGCGAGGGCGCGCAGGCCGGGCGCCGCCGCGCCGTCGCCCGGGAAGATGGGGACGGCCGCGCGCGCCTTGGGCTCGTCGGGGAAGGCCGCCACGCCGATCGTCACCACGATGCCCTGCAGGGCGTCGAGGTAGGTGGCCCGCAGGACCGCCCGGCAGCCGGCCGCCGTCATCCGGCCGGCGACGGCCGTGTCGACGGCGCCGCGGCAGTCGGTGCGCGAGGAGATGCCCACCCGCCGCGCCAGCTCAGGCCCGCCCTGCTCGCTGGTGTAGGCCAGGGTGGCGGGGAAGATCCGGCCGGCCGGCCAGCGCTCCCATCGCAGCGCCGTCTCGGCCGCCTGCGCCTCGCGCAGCTCCGCCACTCTCGGGCCTCTCGTCAGCTCGGCGACGGCGGCGCTGGCCGCGATCCCGCCGACGATCGCGCAGACGAGGGTGATCGCGGAGGCCACGGCCACGGCCGGCCAGGTCCGCGTCTCGCCCACTGCGCCTCCGTTCTCTTCGCGGCCTCCCTCCTCCAGTGACCTTAACGCGACCTACCGTCCGCCATCCCCACAAATGCCCCCGGAAAGTCGTTGACGCTGTGGAAAGTGGAAAGTACTTTCTGAGATGGAAAGAGGTGGTGCGGATGAACCCCGAGGAAGCGGCGCGGAGCCTGGCGACGATCCGGCAGACGCAGGCGAAGGCGATGAGATCCCAACCATGGCTGCCCACGTGGTTCATCTCGGCCATCGGGCTCACCGTGACCGGGATCCTCCTCGTCAGCGAGCCCGGCACGCCGATCCCGGTGACCGTGGGCGGCGGGATCCTGATCTGCGCGGCGCTGGGCGCCCTGATCGCGGTCTTCGCCAAGACGCGGCCGATGACCGTCCACGACCCCGCGATCACACGGGCCTTCTCGGCCGTCTACCTGCCCTGGCTCTTCGGCGGCATCGTCCTGTGCTGGGTGGTGTCGTTCGGCCTCCAGGCCGCGGACGTGCCGTACGGAATGGCCTGCGGCGGCGTCGCCATGACCGCGTACTTCGCCCTCGGCAGCCGGGCGATCTCCCGCCGCATCGCCCGCCGGGTGGCCCGCCGGTTCGAAGAGACCCGGTGATGGAGCTCGATCCCGTCATCCACGCCCCCACCCGGCTGCAGATCGTCTCGCTGCTCGCCGCGGCCGACGAGGCCGAGTTCGCGTTCGTCCGCGACACTCTGGGCGTCAGCGACTCGGTCCTGTCCAAGCACGGCAGCGCACTGGAGGCCGCCGGATACGTCGCCGTACGCAAGGGCTACGTGGGCAAGCGGCCCAAGACGTGGTTCAAGCTCACCGGCAAGGGGCGCGCGGCGTTCACCGCGTACGTCGAGAACCTGCAGCGCATCGTCGCACCCAGCGGCCTCAGCGTGGTGCCGGACGAGCGCGGTTAGCGCCTGGACGACGACGGCCGCCGCCTCGTCGTGAGGCGGCGGCCGTCGACCGGTTTCCGTGTCAGTAGGTCGGCAGGCTGGGGTCGACCGTCTTGATCCAGCTCAGCACGCCGCCACCCACGTGGACGGCGTCGGAGAAGCCGGCGTTCTTGAGCACCGCGAGCACCTCGGCCGAGCGGGCGCCCGACTTGCAGTGCAGCACGATCTTCTTGTCCTGCGGCAGCCTCTCCAGGGCGGAGCCGTTGAGGAACTCGCCCTTGGGGATCAACACGGCGCCAGGGATGTTGACGATCTCGTACTCGTTCGGCTCGCGAACATCGATGATCATGATGTCCTCGCCCCGCTCGCGCATCGCCTCCAGCTCGGCCGCGGTGATCGTGCTGCCGGCGGCGGCCTGCTGCGCCTCGTCGGAGAGCGTGCCGCAGAACGCCTCGTAGTCGATCAGCTCGGTGATCGAGGGGTTCTTGCCGCACAGCGGGCACTCGGGGTCCTTGCGGACCTTGACGTCGCGGTACTTCATCTCGAGCGCGTCGTAGATCATCAGACGGCCGACGAGCGGCTCGCCGATGCCGGTGATGACCTTGATGGCCTCGTTCACCTGGACGGAGCCGATCGACGCGCACAGCACGCCGAGCACGCCGCCCTCGGCGCAGCTCGGGACCATGCCCGGCGGCGGGGGCTCGGGGTAGAGGCAGCGGTAGCACGGGCCGTGCTCGGCCCAGAAGACGCTCGCCTGCCCGTCGAACCGGTAGATGGACCCCCACACGTACGGCTTGCCGAGCAGCACGGCCGCGTCGTTGACCATGTAGCGCGTGGCGAAGTTGTCCGTGCCGTCCACGATGAGGTCGTAGCCGGAGAAGATGTCCATCACGTTGTCGGTCGTGAGAGCGACGTTGTGGATGATGACGTTGACCAGGGGGTTGATCTCACGCACGCTGGCGGCGGCGGACTCGGCCTTCAGGCGGCCCACGTCCGACTGCCCGTGGATCACCTGGCGCTGGAGGTTCGACTCGTCGACGACGTCGAAGTCGACGATCCCGAGCGTCCCGACCCCGGCCGCGGCCAGGTACAGCAGCGCGGGAGAGCCCAGGCCGCCCGCGCCCACACACAGCACCTTGGCGTTCTTGAGGCGCTTCTGACCCGCCATGCCCACGTCAGGGATGATCAGATGGCGCGAGTAGCGGCGCACCTCGTCAACCGTCAGCTCTGCTGCCGGCTCTACCAGCGGTGGCAACGACACAGTCCCACTCCTGCTCTCCGTGTCCCGTTTTCGTGCCAATGGTCGCGCTCGGCTCCATGGGCCCAACACAAGCTCTTCTCACAACTTAACCGGGGTAGCCCCGCATTCCCCAATCAAGGCATTCCCCGATCACGCTGTCCGGCGCAGGGGCGTCCTCGTGTAGGCCAGCAGGCGCCGTGACTCCCGGGCCACGAGCTCGGGATACTCCATCTGGGCCACGTGACCGGCGTGCGGGAGCGTCACCAGGCGCACGTCGCGGAAGACCCGCCCGGCCCGGTGCGCCATGCGGGCGTGGACCAGCCGGTCGCGCAGGCCGTACACGACGAGGGTGGGCGCGGTGATCCGCTCGGCCTGCCGCCAGAGGTTGTCGGGGCCCAGCCGGAAGTACTCGCGCACGATCGCGCGGGCGCAGCCGACCATGGCCGCCCCCGCGTGCGGCAGACCGTCGCGGTCGCGCAGTTCCTCTATCGCCTCGCGCAGCCGCTCAGGGTGGACCCGCCCGGCGTCGGCGTAACACATGCTGAGCGTCGCCTGGACGCGCCGTTCCGGCGGCAGCGCGCCGAGCCAGCGGACGGCCAGCTCGCCCAGGCGCGGGGCGGCCGACATGGCGATCCTGGCCGGGCCGTACCTCGGCAGCAGGTCGGGCAGCGCCGGGGAGACCAGCGTCAGCGACCTGACGAGATCGGGCCGCGTGGCCGCGATCCGCACCGAGACCGCGCCGCCCATGGAGTTGCCGAAAAGGTGGACCGGCCCCTCCCCCAGGGCCTCGACGAGCCGGACCACGGCCGCGGCGTGGGCGGGAACCGAGTAGTCGCCGTCCGCGGGCACGGGGGAGTGCCCGGCTCCCGGCAGATCGACGGCGACCCCCCGCACCTCGCCGGCAAGCTCGCCCATCAGGTCGGTCCAGTTGGTCGCCGAGCCCGCCAGGCCGTGCACGTATACAGCGGTCTCGGGCGGCCCCTCCGGGGTCGTCCGCACATGGATGCGCGCGTCCCCAACCTCGATGAGCCTGCCGGGCCACGGTGGAATCGGCTCGACACCCACGCGTCCTCCCCTGTTCGCCTCGCGTTTCTCGACCATAACCCTGCCCGTACGCCGTCTCGGGCGGCACTTCCGCGCTACCCGGGGGACGCGGGATCGATCATCCGGGTTCGCCCCGATCAGTGAGAGCGACATATGGCCAATATCGCCCTCATTCGGACATATCGAAATGCGGATACGAATCACAATTCGGACCAAAGCCGCCCTATCGGTGTCAACGATGCCAATAAAGCGATAAGTGAATGGCAAAAGCCGCCGACCGCCGTTTGTCGCTAGGACGGTGAGGAAAACAAGACAATGCAGGGATGATCCACCAAGGGTCATCAGTAAGGGCATTTTCCGAACGACTTGGAAAACGCCGGAGTGTCGGGGCAACAATCCTTCAAGGAGGACATGAAATGCCCAAGTTCAACAACCTGGTCGGGATCCTCGCGATCAGCGCCGCCCTGACCGGTGGCGCCGTCACCCTGGGCACCGCTGTGGCCGCCACCAGCGCGAACGCCGCCACTGTCATGGGCGGCTACGTGGGCGGCGGCGGCTACTACCCCAGCTACAACTACAACCGCAATGCGCAGCGCCAGAAGAACAAGGGTGCGAACGCGAACAAGAACAAGAACAAGAACAAGACGAAGCAGTGGCAGCACGAGCGGCAGAACCAGGCTCAGAACCAGTTCCTGCTGCGTGACTTCACGCTCGTCCTCACGCCGTTCCAGAAGACGGACACCGACGCGCGGGCGCTTCCGTACAACTGGCAGTACGGAAACACGCAGTCGTACCCGTACACGCGCACGAACAGCTACAGCGACCAGTTCAACAACCCGCGCCAGGACCAGGACTCCCTGGCCCAGCCGAAGACGAACACGGCCACCGAGGTCAACCCGCGCGTGAAGAAGAAGGACATCGACGCGGACATCGACGTGGACGTGGAGAAGGAGAAGAAGAAGGGCTACGACCGCGGCGAGGACCCGGTGATCGTGCCCTGACGGGATCTACACGATCGGCCTCGGTGAGCGTCCCGGCCACGGCGGGTGACGCGGCAGCCGACGGCCACCCGTACTCGTGACCGGCGGCCTCACCTGAGCCGGAACCCGCGAGTGACGGGGGACACGCGCGAGCGGCGGAGCGGCGGACACCGCCCGGCGGGTCGGGCGGCGACCGGATGACCTGGGACACGGCACCGGTGCCACCCGTCCGCCGCTCTGCCGGCGGGCGAACGAGCAGTCGAGAGAGCAGCGCACCGGCGGCGCTTTCGAGGAGAGGACAGCCGGTGCCAGGCGAACGCATCGCGCCGCGTCACACACGACGGCGCCGAACTCACTACCACCCGCCCTGATCCCTCACGGGACCGGGCCGGGGTTGCGATATTCAGAGGAGAAACACCCAGATGTCCGTGTTGAAGAACATCGCCGGGGCCCTCGCCCTCGGCACCGCGCTGAGCGGCGCGGCCATCGTGCTCGGTGGCGCCACCGCCGGCACGGCCAGCGCAGCCACCGTCATGGGCGGGTACATTCCCGCCCCGTCCGGCGGCGTCCGGTACGTGCGGCCGAGCTACAACCGCAACTACAACACCAACCGGCAGGGCCAGGGGCAGAAGGGCAAGAACAAGAACAAGAACAAGAACAAGAACAAGAACCACGAGTGGCAGCACGTTCGTCAGTCGGAGAACCAGAGCCAGTTCCTGCTGCGTGACTTCACGCTCGTTCTGACGCCGTTCCAGAAGTCGTCGAACGGCTCGGCGGCGGTTCCGTACAACTCCCAGTGGTCGCAGAACTCCACGCTTCCTTACACCAGCACGAGCGACTACAACCAGCTGCACAACCGGCCGTGGCAGGACCAGTCCGCGCAGGCCGACCCGCGCACCAACACGGCCACCCAGGTCAATCCGGAGGCCAAGACCAAGGATGTCGACCTCGACGTCGACGCCGACATTCAGAAGGACGAGGGGAAGCGGAAGACCCGGCCGTCGTACGACGCCATCCCCTGATCCGCAGCGTTCCACCGCGCGGCCGCGCTGACCGGTCGCGCTGAGCCTCGGGCCAGTGGCCCGGGCGTCGAATGAATGTGCCCGTGCTCGCCGGGGCGTCGACTCACGCCCTTCGCGAGCACGGGCACTCGTCGTCTCCCCCGCTTCCGGAATTCGTCATCGGGTTCGGTCTCGCCCAGCCGCCCGCGGTCGCCCTTCCCGAGCCCGTCCGTGGCCACCCTGGGGCCGCCACCCTGGGGCCGCCCCAGCCCACCGCGGCTCCCTCCCCACCCCCGCGAAACGCCCCTCGATGCGCCCTCGGACGTGCCATGCGCTCCCAGCTGCTCACGCAGGCCTGCCACCATGCTCGCGCCACCGCTTTCACGCATCCGGCACCTCGGGCTGAAATCGGACATTACGGGACAAGTCGCCCCTATTATCCCCAATTCGTTCCATAGGCTGCTAATAGCTGATCAAAAGCCATAGAGGTGCGTTTGTCGGATGATGCTGACGGACATCAACGTATCGCAGGAACCCGGCCCACGGGGGCCAAAGAGATATTTCTCTCGAATCTCCAGCGAGAAATATCGAAGGATGCGGGGATTTCCAATTCTTTCAAGGGGGACAGCAATGCCCAAGTTCAAGAACGTTCTCGCCGGACTCGCACTCGGCACCGCGATCGCCGGGGGCGCGATCGCCATGAGCGCCACAGCCGCGAGTGCCGGCACCGGAGACTTCTTCGGTCTCGGTGGCATGCCCTGCAACAACAACACCTTCGTTCCCTTCAACTGCAACAACAACAACAACTGCAACAACGGCAACTGGAACAACAACTGCAACGACAACAACTGGTGCAACAACCAGAACAACAACTTCTGGAACAACCAGAGCTTCTGGAACCAGAGCGCGTTCAGCGACAACCTCGACAGCGACTCCAACTTCGCGATCGTCGGCCCCTGCGCCACGATCGCCTTCAGTGACAAGACCAACCGCGACAGCAACTTCTTCAACAACGGCTGGTTCAACAACAACTCCTGGTTCAACAACAACCAGAACAACAACTGGTGCAACAACAACAACAACAACTTCTGCAACTGAGAAGGCGGGGCCGGCAACGGCCCGTGAGACGACCGCGCCGCTCGGAATCCCGCAGGTGAAGGGATGACGCAAACGGCCGGCCGCACCGTCCTCCACCGCCTTGACAGGAGAACGGCGCCCTGAGGCGCAGTCACGTTCCCGTGGCGTCGAAAGCTCCGTGAGCGCTCCCCGCTCCGGGAACGGCCGTTCGATCAGCAGAGACAAGGGCTCCGGCGAGACTCTCGCCGGAGCCCTGACTTTTCTCCCCCCACTCCGGGCCCAGGAGCCCGAGGCGGCAGATTCACGCGCGCATTCCGGACAGCCGGCTATCGGACAGCATGAAGCCCTCCCGTCGCCTTTCCCCAGGCCGGCAAGGACCGGCCGCAGCAACAGGCCACAACAACAGGCCGACGCGATACGGCAACGGCACGCATGCGGACGACGCCCCGGACACCACAGGCGCTCAGGCCCGGCCATCGCCGCACCGCTCTCACTGCCGAGCTCCGGCGCGCGAACACCCCTCGCCAAATCGGTCAATCGAGACATTTCTCTCTTAATACCTCTAAGTCAGTTCATAAGACTCTAACTAGTGATCAAAAGGCTTAGACGGCTGTTTGTCAGGCCACCGCGCTGGAAATCATGACAGCACAGGAAGTTAGGGCTCAATTAAGAGCCCGAAGGACATCTCTCACAATCAAGAGAAATGCCCTGAACAAATTCAGGAATACTGAATCCTGTCAAGGGGGACACGCATGTCCAAGCTCCACAAGATCATCGCCGGTCTCGCGCTCAGCACCGCCGCTGTCGGCGGCGCGCTCGCTCTGGGCGCCGGCGCCGCCAGCGCCGCGACCAGGACCGGCGACGTCGACCGTCCCATCGCCCGGGACGGCCTGGCCAACGGTGTCGACGACAGCACGGGCGGCATCGCCCAGGGCAACAGGGGTATCGGCGATCGCGGTGATCGGGAGAACGTCTTCCCTGTCTTCTTCAACCCGAACAACAACAACAACTTCGAACGGAACGACCGCAACCAGAACCTGAACCAGGACAACAACAACAACTGGTGGAACAACCAGAGCTTCTGGAACCAGGGGGCGTTCGCCGACCGGCGCGACGACTTCTCCGGCTTCGGGCTCGTGGCCAAGGACGTTGCGATCGGCTTCCAGGACAAGACGAACAAGGACAACACCTGGTTCAACAACAACTGGTGGAACAACAACAACTGGTGGAACAACAACGACAACAACTGGTGGAACCACAACAACAACGACCGCATGAACTGAGAAGGCAGGTCCAGCGGCTCCTGCGAGACGATCGCGCCGTTCCGAGAAGATGACGGATCCGGAGAACCTCCACGAGGCCTCCGAGCCCGGCTGACGGACTGGCGCCGTTGAGTGCAGAGACACGTTCCCCGACCGGCCGGCCGCTCGCTCACCGAGCGACGGCGACCTGGACGGGAACGGCCGTCAATCCTTCTACAGTGACAACCAAGGGCTCCGGCGGGAAGGTTCCGCCGGAGCCCTGCTCTTTGCCCCGGCCGCGCTCGTCGCCGCCGCTCACCTCCCTTTTGCCTCCTTCCCTCCGCGGCCTTTCCCCGGCCCACCATCGCGGCCGCCGCCGAACCTCCACCGGCGCGAGCGTCATGACGTACGAACCGGCGGCACGCCCCCCGCACCGCCCCCATCGGGTCGCCCCATCAGGTCGCCCCACCGAATCGCCTCACCGAATCGCATCGCAATGGGGTAAGCCGGCGCCCCTCCGGCCGAGGCGTCAGAAGGCCGTCACGCCAGGGGGGCAAATCGTACCTATCACTACATAAGGCGCATTATCCATCGAATCAAGCCTATACGCAGCTAATCATTAACCAAAAGCAGCAGACGTCAGTTTGTCGGGCCGCCTGGCAGGAAATCACCACTAGCGTCGGAAGCAAGGCTCAATAAGAGCCACGAAGGAATTCCCGCCCACAGCAGGCGGACGGGAAATGCCGATAGACGCAGGGCAATTCGAAATCGAATCCTGTCAGGGAGGAACCATAATGCCCAAGCTCAAGAAGATCTTCGCAGGGCTCGCGCTCAGCACCGCGGTCGTCGGCGGAGCCGTCGCCATGGGCGCCACGGCCGCCAGCGCCGACGACAACCCCTTCTGGGCCAAGAAGAGCGACGAGCGCCCCATCGCCAAGGATGGCGCGGCCAACGGCGTCGACGACAGCACGGGCGGCATCGCCCAGGACAACAAGAAGGGGGACGACTTCTTCCCGCACGCGTTCTCCCCGAACAACACCCGGGAGCGCAACGACCGCAACCACAACATCGACGACCGCAACCAGAACAACATGTGGGACACCAACAACTGGTGGGGTCAGAACCTCTACAAGGACGACAAGTCGGGGCACGACGCCTTCGGCCTCGTCGCGAAGGATGTCGCGTTCGGCTTCCAGGAGAAGGACGACCGCGCATTCAACTGGCTCAACAACAACTGGTGGGCCGACCAGAACTGGTGGGACCACAACAACAACGACTGGTGGAACCGCAACGACCGCGAGCACAACGACAAGAACGACAACAACAACCGCAACAACGTCTGATCCGCGAGGCATGACGCCTCGCGGGACACCGCGCCGTCCGGCCGGGTGACGGGAGCAGGTGGGCAGGACCGCCCACGAGCGCATCTCCGTCATCAGCCGGGGACGACGGCGCCGGTGAGTGCAGCCAGGTGTTTCCAGCGCAACCGCGCGCCGAGCGACGGCAGGCCTGGAAACACCTTCCACCAGATGGCATGAGACAAGGGCTCCGGCGAGATCCTCGCCGGAGCCCTGACCTTTTCCGGCCCCCCGATGCCGCCCTCGAACCCGCCCCCGACGACCCGCTCCCACGGGCCGAAGCGAACGAGAACAGGGGATTGAGGAACACCACCGTGGGGAACCACGGCCCGCCCTACCCCGGCTGCCGCACTGACACGTCAGGCATGAACGTCGATCAGGTCAGCGGTCGCCTAACCCGAGGCGTCGCGCCACAACGCGGGCCCAAATTCCCTCCGGGCCAGTTTGCCGGTGGGCCGTCTCGGCAATTAAGACGCCACGGGCGATGACCGGACATACAGGACATCGCCTGACATTTCCGACAGACACCGGGAATGTCGCACTCGGGCACTCCATCCTTCGAGGAGGACCTCAATGCCCAAATTCCGGAACGTCATCACCGGTCTGGCGGTCAGCACGGTAATGGCAGGCGGCGCTCTCGCCCTGAGCACCACCACCGCTCACGCAGCCGCCCCTGGCGCCCCGACCATCAGCGCCAACTGGGGCCACGGCCCGGGCCACTGCAGGCGTCACGGACGTGGCTACCGCAACACGGCCGTCAACCGCAACGACTTCCGCTTCTTCAAGTTCAAGAAGGAGAAGAAGGTCAATCGGAACAACGCGGCCTTCGCATCCGGTGACGCCGTCGTCGAGATCGACGGCGACGACGACGACTGACACTGACGGGTGACACCCAGTCGTACGGGGCCGTCGGCGCGAAGCCGCGGTGTCCGGGCCCGCCCTGATCACGCCTCCGCCACCTCCGTGGCGATCGGGCGGCGGTGAACGGGCGGCCGAGAGCCCGCGGCCCCTGTACGGATCGCCCACTTCTGTACCGTGAAAAAGCCCCGGCGGAACTGTCCGCCGGGGCTCCTCCGGGCAGAGCCGACATGACCGCGCCGGCAGGAACGCTCAGGCGGAACGACGCGTCTTCCGCTTCTTGGGCGACTTCTCCTCCTCCGCGTCGTCCGACGCGGCCTTCCTGGCGGCGTCGCCGGAGGCGGCGGCCTTGGCCTTGGCGGCCCTGCCGGGCGACTTGGCCGGGGCGGCGCCCTGGCGCTCCCGTTTGGCCGCCTCCACGCTGGCCCGCAGCGCGGCCATGAGGTCGACGGCCGGCCCGGCCTCGGCCGGGGCCTCGGGGGCGACGATCTCCTTGCCCGCCACCTTGGCCTCGATGACCTCCTGCAGCGCCTCCCGGTAGGCGTCCTTGTATTCGGCGGGATCGAAGTCCGCCACCATCGTCTCGATCAGGGACTCGGCCATCTTCAGTTCCTGGGGCCGTACGTCGACGTCCTCCTCCAGGAACCCGAAGTCGGCCTCGCGGATCTCGTCCGGCCAGAGCATGGTCTCCAGCACGAAGACGCCGTCGCGGACGCGGAGCGCGGCCAGCGACTCGCGCTGCCGCAGGGCGACCTTCACGACCGCCACCTGTCCCGACCGCTCCAGCGCGTCCCGCAACAGCACGTACGGCTTGGCGCCCTGCCCGTCCGGCTCCAGGTAGTAGGACTTGGCGAAGTAGATGGGGTCGATCTGGTCGGCGGGGGTGAACTGCAGCACGTCGATCCTGCGGGACGTGGTCAACGGCAGATCGGCGAAGTCCTCGTCGGTCAGCACGACCATCTCGCCGGTCGCGAGCTCGTACCCCTTCGCGATGTCCGAGTAGGGCACCTCTTCGCCGTCGACCGAGCAGACCCTCTTGTACTTGATCCGCCCGCCGTCCTCCCTGTGCACCTGGTGGAACGTGACGTCCTTCTGCTCGGTCGCCGAGTAGAGCTTCACCGGGATGGTGACAAGACCGAACGAGATCGCGCCTTTCCAGATGCTGCGCATAGCCACATTCTCGTCTCTGTGTTCGAACGACGCTATGGTGGGATTCAAGGGAGTTACCTCATGGGCAGGTACCCACTATGGCGGTGCCGTATCCGATCGAGCCGATGCTTGCCATTCCAGGAGAAATCCCTTCCGACTCCGGGGCGTACGCGCTGGAGGTGAAGTGGGACGGCATCCGCGCACTCGCGTACGTCGACGGCGGCGTGCGGGTCACCGGGCGGCACGGCGCCGACTTCACCTCCCGATATCCCGAGATCTCCGCCGCCATGGCCCCGCTGGCCGGGCGCAGGGCGGTGGTCGACGGCGAGGTGGTGGCCTTCGACCCCGAGGGCCGGCCCAGCTTCGGCCGGCTGCAGAGACGCATGCACGTCGCCGATCCCGCCGGGGCCCACCTGCTCGGCCGGCTGCCGGTCTCCTACCTGCCCTTCGACCTGCTCCATCTCGACGGGCACACGCTGCTCGACCTCCCCTACCTGGACCGGCGGGCGCTGCTCGACTCGCTCGGCCTGGGCGCGCCGCCGTACCTCCCCTGTGAACCGGCGGTGCTGGAGGCGACCAGGCGGCAGGGGCTGGAGGGCGTGGTCGCCAAGCGCCTCGACTCGCCCTACCGGCCGGGGCGAAGGGCCGAGTGGTGGATCAAGGTCAAGAACCTGCGGACCGCCGAGGTGGTCGTCGGCGGCTGGCGGCCGGGCAAGGGCCGCCGCGCGGGCGGCGTCGGCTCGCTCCTGCTCGGCGTGTACGCCGGGGCCTCCCCTGCCGAGTTCCTCTTCGTCGGCCATGTGGGCACCGGGTTCACCGACGCGATGCTCGGCGACGTCCTCCGCCTGATTGAGCCGCTCGAGATCGGGCAGAGCCCCTTCTCTGACGGGCTTCCTCGGGAGATCTCCCGGAACGCCCGGTGGGTCAGGCCCGATGTGGTCGGCGAGGTGGCGTTCAGCATGTGGACGCGCGACGGACGGCTGCGCAACCCCGTGTGGCGGGGCGTGCGCGCCGACAAGATCCCCGCGGAGGTGCGGCGGGAGGAGCTGCGATGACGGAGAAGGTGCGGGTGAAGGTGGAGGGCCGCCTGCTTGTCCTGACCAACCTGGACAAGGTTCTCTATCCGGACGCCGCGTTCACCAAGGCCGAGGTGATCGACTATTACACCCGGATCGCGCCGGTCCTGCTGCCACACCTCAAGGGGCGTCCGCTCACGGTCAAGCGTTACCCGAACGGCGTCGACGGCCAGTTCTTCTTCGAGAAGAACGCCCCCGAGCACACCCCCGACTGGGTCCGTACGGTCACCCTGCCCGCGCCGGGCAGCACCAAGAACCGCGAGGAGATCGACTTCGCGGTCGTGGAGGACCTGCCGGCCCTGGTCTACTACGCCAACCTGGCCGCCCTGGAGATCCACGTGCCGATGTGGCGGGTGGCCAAGGACGGCGAGCCGCAGCCGCCCGACACCCTCGTCTTCGACCTCGACCCCGGCGCCCCCGCCACCATCGTCGACTGCTGCCGGGTCGCCGTCCTGCTGCGGCAGGCCCTGGCCGACGACGGCCTGGAGAGCCACCCCAAGACCAGCGGTCAGAAGGGCATGCAGATCTACGTCCCCTGGGACCGGGGCCAGGACACCTCCGGCTACGCCAAGGCGCTCGCCCGGCGGATGCAGGCCGAGCATCCGTTCGTGACGAGCGTGATGGCGAAGAAGGAGCGGCCGGGCAAGGTCTTCATCGACTGGAGCCAGAACAACCCGGCCAAGACGACGGTCGCGCCCTACTCGCTGCGCGCCGCCGGGCGGCCGACCGCGTCCACCCCCCTCCTGTGGGAGGAGGTCGAGGCGTGCGACAGCCCGGACCGGCTGGTGTTCACCGCACCTGACGTGCTGGAGCGCGTGGAGAAACACGGCGACCTGTTCGCACCCCTCACCGCTTAGCCCCGCTGCTTAGTGCCGCCGCCACCCTGGCCGTAGTGTGGACCTGTCGCAGCCGACCGTCGAACGGAAGGACAAGCACATGCCCGAGATGGACCCCCTCGACGAGGTGGTCGAGGAGATCTCGATCGAGGCGCCGGAGGCCGACGCGGTCGAGCAGCACCAGCTCGTCAAGGTCGCCGACGACAGGCGCTGGCCCGAGCACGTTCCGTTCGACGCCGACCCGGCCGACGTGGCCGAGCAGGAGCGTACGGTCGACCTCGACGACGACGACTATCGCTGATCCGGATTACCGACACGTAGGATGAGGCCCCGGGGCGGGAGCCCCCGATGCGCATCTTGCAAGGAGACTGCCGTGACCGCTACCCCGGACGCCAAGCCCCGGGGCACCCGGCTACCCCGGATGGCCCGCCGCCGCCAGTTGCTGAGCGCGGCACAGGAAGTGTTCGTGGAGAACGGCTACCACGCGGCGGCGATGGACGAGATCGCCGAGCGGGCCGGTGTGAGCAAGCCGGTGCTCTACCAGCACTTCCCGGGCAAGCTGGAGCTGTACCTCGCGCTGCTCGATCTGCACGTCGACGACATGGTGACCCGGTGCCGGCAGGCGCTCGAGTCCACCACAGACAACAAGCAGCGGGTGCAGGCTGCCATCGGCGCCTTCTTCGACTTCGTCTCCAGCCAGGGCGAGGCGTTCCGGCTCGTCTTCGAATCCGACCTGCGCAACGTCGCGCCCGTACGGCAGCGGATGGAGCGTTCGCTGCACGAGAGCGCCGAGGCGATCAGCCGGGTGATCCAGGAGGACACCGGCTGCTCCAGCGACGAGGCGCACCTGCTCGGTGTGGGCCTGGTCGGCATGGCCGAGGTGAGCGCGCGCTACTGGCTGAGCAGCCACGGCTCGATCCCCAAGGAGGCGGCGACCCAGCTGATGGCGCGCCTGGCCTGGCGCGGAATCAGCGGTTTCCCGCGCACCGGCTGACGGAATCCTGTTCGCTTCACGCGATCACGGTGCCGGCCACTCCCGGAGGCGACGACGATGGGGAGTGGACCAGCCCTCGCGAAAGGGGAGCCCGATGGAAATCAAGATCGGCGTACAGTCGGTGCACCGAGAACTCGTCGTGGAGACCGACCTGTCGGCCGAGGAGATCGAGGAGGAACTCCGCAAGGCGCTCGCCTCCGAGAAGGGCGTCTTCTCGCTCACCGACACCAAGGGCCGCCGCGTGGTCGTCCCCGTGGACTCACTCGGCTTCGTCGAGATCGGCGAGGACGAGTCGCGCCCCGTCGGCTTCGGCGGGACGCTCTAAACGCCTCCGTCATCGCCACCGGCCGGCCGGCGGCGCGCGCCCACACCGCGCGCCGTCACGGCGGCCGATCATGATCCGCGCTGGGTCAGGTGCGTCCGTAACCGCATCCGCGGGGACGGCGGGTCAGATCCGCGCGATGGGGATCCCGCCTCCCGCTGATCGTCGGACAACCCGCGCTTCCTCTCCGCAACACCGCACGCGGAGTCCAGGTGTTCGGCCCACATCTCGTCAAGGAAGTGCCGTAGCGGCGCGAGGCCCTCATGCTCGCACCGTACATCCGTTTGGCACGTGCGCGACCCATGAACGCCGGACCGGCCGGTGCGCGAAACAGGCTCCCGGCCCTCCCCGCCGCCGCCGTTCCGGAATTCCGGCCAGGTCAGAGGGATCGCGGGCACCGAGCGCCGCATCGACGGCCCTCGCGCGAAGCCGTGAAGATCACGGTCCGGGCGTGAGGCCGAGGGCGGCCATCCGCTTGCCGTGCTCCTCGGTCAGCCTGGCGAACATCCGCCCGATCTCCGCCAGGTTCTCGCCCTCCTCGCCCACCAGCAGAGCGGCGAGCCGCGGCCGGACGGCGGCGAGCCGCTGCCCCTGGCTCAGCGCCTCCCCGACCATGCGGCGCGCCCACAATGCGAGGCGGCCGCACAGCCGCGGGTCGGCGTCCAGCGCGGCGCGCACCCGCTCCACCGCGAACTCCCCACGGCTCTCGTCGGTCAGCACCTCGTCCACCAGGGCGCTGATCGAGGGAGTGGTGTGCCGCGCCGCCTCGCGGTAGAAGTCGCCCGCGATCCCCACGCCGACGTACGCCTTGATCAGCGCCTCGTGCCAGTCCTTCGGCCTGGTCTGGGCGTGCCAGTCGTCGATCGCCTCCACGAAGGGGGCCATGGCCTCCTCAGGATCGACGCCGAGCGAGGCCAGCCGGTCTCGCAGCACCCGGAAGTGCCCGTACTCGGTCGCGGCCACGTCCCCGAGGGCGGCCCTGTCGTTCAGCGTCGGAGCCAGCAGGGCGGCGTCCTCGGCCAGCCGGAGGAAGGCGGCGAGCTCGGCGTACGCGAGAACACCGAGCAGGTCCACAATCCCGGGAGAGGAATCACTCATGGGTGCAGCGTACGGCTCCGCGGCTCCCCCGCCGGCGCCCTCGCTCACCCCCGGCGCAGCAAGAGCTTTTAGCGAGAAGACGCAGAAATCGGTTCCGTGTTGTGGTATCGAGTAGACTGCTTCGTGGAAGTGCGACCGCACTGTGTGGATCGGTGCTGTGTAGATCACCGTAACGATCCCTGTGTCGATCCGGGGCCATTCCCCGGACCCCAGGAACCACTGGATGCCGCGGTCGCTGATTCATGACGAGGGCGTGACTGTCCGCGAGGACCCGGACCGGGGAGGCTCTGCCGGCCGGCTGTCCCGGAGGGTCGCCTTCGCACTGATTGAGGCAGGCCACGCTGACAACGACGTTCCGAGACCTGGGAGTCATCCCGGAGATCGCCGATGCACTCGAGACCGAGGGCATCACTTCACCATTCCCAATTCAGGAGATGGCGCTCCCGCTGGCGCTGGCCGGCCAGGACGTCATCGGACAGGCGCGCACCGGCACCGGCAAGACCTATGCCTTCGGCGTCGCCATGCTCCAGCTCGTCGGCAAGCCGAGGAAGAACCGCAAGAAGCCCCGCGGTCTGGTCCTCGTCCCGACCCGCGAGCTGGCCCTCCAGGTGACCGAGGACCTGGTCCTCGCCGCCGGGAAGCTGGGGTCGCGCATCCTCACCGTGTACGGCGGGCGCGCGTACGAGCCGCAGATCGAGGCGCTCAAGAACGGCGTCGACGTGATCGTCGGCACGCCGGGGCGGCTGCTCGACCTGGTCAAGCAGAAGCACCTCGACCTCGGCCAGATCACCATGCTCGTCCTCGACGAGGCCGACCGCATGCTGGATCTCGGCTTCCTCCCCGACATCGAGCGGATCATCAAGCTGGTGCCGGAGCAGCGGCAGACCATGCTGTTCTCCGCCACCATGCCCGGTGAGATCGTGAACCTGTCCCGCCGCTACCTCACCCGGCCGACCCGGGTCAGGGCGGAGAGCAGCACGGCCGAGGCCGAGACGACCACGCTGACGACGCAGCACGTCTACCGCACGCACCGCATGGACAAGATCGAGATCGTGGCCCGCCTCATGCAGAGCAGGGGCGCCGGGCTCACGATGGTCTTCTGCGAGACCAAGCGGGCCTGCGACATGGTCGCCGAGCAGCTCAAGGACAAGGGCTTCGCGGTGGCGGCCGTCCACGGCGACCTCGGCCAGGGCCAGCGCGAGCAGGCGCTGCGGGCGTTCCGCAACGGCAAGATCAGTGTGCTGGTGGCGACCGACGTCGCGGCGCGCGGCATCGACATCGACGACGTCACCCACGTCGTCAACTACGACTGTCCGCAGGACGAGAAGACCTACGTCCACCGGATCGGCCGCACGGGCCGGGCGGGCCGCACGGGCGTCGCCGTGACCTTCGTCGAGTGGACCGAGCTGGCCCGCTGGAAGGTCATCAACAACGCCCTCTCGCTGGACTTCGCCGATCCCGTCGAGACCTATTCGAGCTCCCCCCATCTGTACGCCGAGCTCGACATCCCCGAGGGAACCAAGGGCGTGCTCCCGCGCGCCCAGCGCTCGCGGGCGGGTCTGGAGGCCGAGGAGATCGAGGACCTCGGGGAGACCGGGCGCACCCGCTCCCGCGGCAAGTCCCGGCGCGACGACGCCCGTGACAGCGCCCGTGACAGCGCCGAGGAGCGTCGTGAGCGTCCCGCCCGCACCCGCGAGCGGCGGCGGACCCGTGGGGGCCGCCTCCAGGACGCCGCGGCTCCCTCGGGGGAGACCGAGGCGCCGCCGGTGGAGGCTCCCGTGGAGACTCCTGCCGAGGTCACCGTGGAGACTCCGGCCGAGGCCGCGTCTGGGCGGCGCGGGCGCAGGGGCGCGAACACGGCGGCCCTGACCGGCGCGCTGGCCGACGCCTCGGCCGTGAGGTCCCCTGCGGACGGCACGGTGGACGACGCGGTGGACGACGCGGTGGACGGCGCGGTGGACCACGCCGAGGCCGTGGACGGGCCGGAGCCGGAGGCCACGCGAAGGACCACCCGCCGCAGGGCCCGTGCCGCCGAGCCGGCGCCCGCGGCCGAGGAGCAGGTGGAGGAGCGCCCGGCCCGCCGCCGCAGGACCCGCACCGCCGACGGCGCCGGTCAAGCGCTCCCGGTGGAGGCGGAGCCGACCGTGGCGGCGCCCGTGAGCGAGGTCGCCGACGAGCCCGCCGTGCGGCCGGCTCCGAAGCAGGAGCCGAAGCACGAGCCGGAGCAGGAGCCGGAGCGGATCATCCCGGCCAGCCCGTTCATGATCGTGTTCAGGTCTCCCGACCTCGCGACCGATGAGGACGATCCCGCGCCGTCCGCCGCGAGCGAGCGCGCCCAGCAGCGGCGCCGCCCGCCCCGGCCGCGGCCCCGCCGTACGGGGTGAGGGGCCGGCACAGGCCCGCCCGGCGATGAGCACGACCGCAGGGGCAGGGAGGGCACCGGGCAACCGGCGCTCTCCCTGCCCCGTTTCTTTGAGGGCCGCTTCGCCCGCAGTGGGTATGACCTGGACAGGAGGCATGCGCAATGACCGTCCGAAACCCTCGTAGTCGCTTTGGCAGTGTCGCCGGGATCTTTCCTGGGTATCGTGATGCCACGTGAGTGAGCGAGCCTTCAGCAGACGGTCCAGGACGTGTGGCCGGTCCGGCCCATCGGTTCCCGGGATCCGGGGTGAGGTGGAGGAGGCCTCGTGAGCACGCCACGGTTCCTGACCCTTCCTCCAGGTGTCAGCAGTGAGCAGATCGAGACGCCGCTGGGCTCGTTCGCGGTGCTCGAAGCGCTTCCGGTCAGCGGCGTCCCCGAGCGCTGGCCTGCCCTTCTCGTCCCCGGCTTCACGGGGTCGAAGGAGGACTTCATCGCCGTCCTGCAGACGCTCGCGCAGTCCGGTCGCAAAGTGATCGCGGTCGACATGCGCGGGCAGTACGAGACGCCCGGCCCCGACGACCCGGCGGCGTACTCGTGCGCGTCCCTCGGCGCGGACGTCGCCGCGATCGCCGCGGTGGTCGGCCAGGGTGAGCCCGTCCACCTGCTGGGGCACTCCTTCGGCGGGCTGGTCTCCCGGGAGACGGCGCTGAACGGCACCGCCAAGCTCGCCTCGCTCACGCTCATGAGCTCGGGGCCCGCGGGCATCGTCGGGCCGCGGGAGCGGATGGGGCGGGTCATGCTGGCCGAGCTCCCGGAGTACGGCCTCGACTACATGTGGTCGAACCGGATGGAGCCCGAGGCGCTGGCGGCGGGCGTCCCCGACGACATCGTCGCGTTCCTGCGCAAGCGGCTGCTCGCCAACCACCCCACCGGTCTCGTGACGATGGCGCACGAGGTCCTGGGCGCCCCCGACCGCTGCACGGAGCTGGCCGAGTGCGGTCTCGATCTCCTGGTCCTGTACGGCGAGCACGACGACGGCTGGCCGCCGCTGCTGCAGGCGGAGATGGCCCGCAGGCTCGACGCGGAGTGCGTCGTGGTGCCCGGGGCGCTCCACTCCCCGGCCGTCGAGGCCCCCGAGACCACCGCGGCGGCCCTGACCCGATTCTGGAACGCGGCGGAGAGCCGGCTGCTCCAGCACCAGCACGGATGACCCGGTCGCCATGCCCGGAACCAGCGGCCTGACCGCCCAGCCTCCGGAATCGGCGACGTGGCTGGTCCACGTCGACCGGACCATGTGGGTGGGCGGCGTGCGCGGCCTGATGCTGCAGGCCCTGCATCCGCTGGCGATGCGCGGCGTGTGGCAGAACTCCAACTTCCGGGAGGACCCCTTCGGCCGGCTGCGCCGCACCGCGGACTTCGTGGGCCGCGTGACGTACGGCAGTCCCGAGGAGGCCGAGGAGATCGGCAGGCGGGTGCGCGCGATCCACCGGACCCTGCGCATCCGCGACCCCGACACGGGCAGGACCCACCGGGTGGACGAGCCCGAGCTGCTGCTGTGGGTCCACTGCGCGGAGGTGACGTCCTACCTGGAGGTCGTCCGCCGCGCGGGCGTCCCGATCACCGACCGGCAGGCCGACCAGTACCTCGCGGAGCAGCGGCGCAGCGCCACGTACGTCGGGCTCCACCCGGACGACGTGCCCGGCTCCGTCAGCGAGATGAACGACTACTTCGCCCGGATGCGGCCGGTCCTGCGGGTCATCCCCGAGTCGGCCGCCGCCGTGCGGTTCCTGCTCTGGCCGCGCCTGCCGGAGAACATGCGCTTCCTGTCTCCGGCCAAGCCGGTCTACTTCCCGTTCGGCGCGCTGTGCTACTACACGTTGCCCGACTGGGCCCGCCGCCTGTACGGCGCGCTGCCCGAGGTGCCGCAGATCGCGGTCACGGCGGCGTTGCGGGCCTTCCGGCTGACCATGAACACGATCCCCGACTTCGTGCACCAGCAGGTGCTCGACGACGGCACCAGGGCGATGCTGCGGGCCTCACGCGAACGCCTGGGCGCCGCCGGATACGACGTCGACAGGGGCCTCAGGGCGCTGGTCGATCCTCGCCGCCATCCCGGCCGGGTGACGGGGTGACCGGCGTCTCCGCCAGGCCGTCCCAGGGGAGCCGGTCGGGCGAGGCCGCCCGCCCCTCGGGGCAGTGGCGGCGGAAGTCGCACCAGGAGCAGATGGGGCCGGGCTCGGGCGGGAACAGCCGGTCGATCTCGGGCGGCACCGCGGCCGCCCCCGCGCCCTCCTCCCGTCTCGGTGCGGGAACGGCGCCCTTCGTGGATCCGGCCCACTCGCGATAGGCGTCGTCGGCGTCGGCCGCCTCCGTCGCGATGTCCTCGGCACGGCGCAGGTGCCGGGCGAGCGACTCGTCCGTGTGCTCCCACTCGGCGACCGTGCCCGTGGGCAGGTGGTGTAACTCCACGCGGTGGCAGGCGCGGCGCATCATGCGGGACGACGCGATCGCGTAGATCGCCAGCGCGATCGACGAACGGGCGTCGTCGGAGGTCGGCGGGCGGCGGCCGGTCTTGTAGTCGACCACGACCAGTTCGTCCCCGCGCCGGTCGAGCCGGTCCACCCGGCCGGAGACGGCGATGACCGACGTGCGCGTGGCGACCGTGCGCTCGACGCCCACCGGCTCGTCACCGGGGTCGAGCGTGGCGACGTAGGAGGAGACCATCGCGCGGGCCCGGTCCCGCCACGCGGCCGACTGCTCCTCGTCCCTGAACCCCTCGCGGATCCAGCCGTTGGTGAGCAGCACGGCCGCCATGACCGGCGAACGCCGGTCGTACGGCTCCCGCCACCACGCCGCCAGCGCGTTGTGGACGGAGGCCCCCACGCTGTTGTGCGCCCACGGGGGCCCCTTCTGCGGAGCGGGCCGGTCGAGGTAGGTGAAGCGGTAGCGACGCCGGCAGTCGAGCCAGGTGTTCAGGCGCGACGGAGTGCAGGTGTAGAGCCGCCTCGGCATGCCGTCGAGGCCGAGCTGCTCCACGGCCCTACTCGTCGAGGTTCAGCTTGATGCCGGACGCCGTGGTGCCGTCCACGAGCGGCGGCGGCGCCGCCTCGGCCTCCTGGGCTCCGGTCAGCGATCCCGACAGCCAGCGGTCGAACTCGGGCTCCAGGTCGCCGATCCTGCCCTCCTCACCGTGCGCGGGCAGCACCCTCGTCTCGTGGGGCAGCGTGAACAGCCGCTCGCCGATCGAGGTGAGCTGGTCGGCGAGCGCGGGGTACTCCCCGCCGAGCTTGCCGGGGCCGTCCATGAGCAGGGTCTTGCCGCTGAAGACCGCGCCGAGGCCCTCGCAGTAGAGCGAGACGCCGCCCGGCGTGACGCCCGGCGTGGAGAGCACCTCCAGCTCGACGTCGGCCACGGAGAACAGTCCCTCGTCCTCCATCTCGATGTCGGGCCAGGTCTCCTCCCAGGTCTGCCGCCACAGGCGCTTGTCCTTGGGGTGGACGGCGATCACGGCCTCGTCCCTGGCCGCCACCTCGATCGCGGCGCCCACGTGGTCGGGCAGGCCGTGGGTGCAGATGACGGCGAGGACCTCGCGGTCGCCGACCTTTTCCAGGATCTTGTCGGCGTCCCGCGCCGGGTCGATGACGATCACCTCGTCGTCGTCGCCCACGATCCAGGTGTTGTTCTCGACCTTGTGCTCGTCGCCTTCGATGTCCACGAGGCCCGAGGTCACCACTCGTTCGATGCGCGCTGTCACGGCTCAGAACCTTACTATCCCTCGCGGATCCAGCCCGCCGTTCAGACATCCCCGTCGAGGCGCGGCGAGAAGGCGCCGAACGGCAGATCGAGCGCCTGGTCCTGGTCCCGCAGGTCACGAAGCGACAGGTTGGCCAGCGCGATGAAGCAGCCGGCCTCGACCGGCCAGGCGACCGTCCACAGCCAGTTGCCGAGAGCCTCGCCCACGTAGACGGCCCGGTCGCCCGGCACTCCCCGCCCCGCGCACCACAGCGCCGTCGGATGGCCGCGTGCGTCGATCTTGGCGTGCGGGGGGCCGGCGTCGAAGCCCTCACCGGGGTCCGGGCCTGGCAGCCCGGCGTACGCGGCGCCGAGACCGATGCCGGGTTCCTCGGCGATGATCAGCATGTCGGCGGGCCCCTGGGTGACCGACGGGCCCGAGAGGGCGACGACGCTCGCCCGCACGCCGGTGCGGTCGTCACCCACTTCTCCGAAGCCCGTCACCAGCCACCCGGTGGGCAGCGGCCACGGGAGCCAGACGGGCACCCTCGCCGCCTCGCACAGGGCCTCTGCAGCGGCCTGAGAGGGCCGCCGGGGCGGCTGGAAGGGCAGGACGTCCCCGTGAGCGGCGCATCGCCAGGAACTCGACCAGACGTTCGGTTCGTGTAGCGGCCCGAAGCACCGCGGACATGTTGGCGCGGTTCTCACAAATATTCACGGTGCTTCCGTGACGTCCGTACGTCAAGAGTCTGCCCGTTATCCAGTCGTAATCTTGGTGATGTGCGGTGCATCAGATGTGTGGGCGCGATCGTCACCGACGCCGAAGGGCGTCTGCTGCTGGTGCGGCGGGGGCGCCCTCCCGGCGAGGGGCTGTGGTCGCTGCCGGGTGGCAGGGTCGAGCCCGGCGAGACCGACGAGCAGGCGCTGCGCCGCGAACTGCGCGAGGAGACCGGCCTCGACGTCACCGTCGTACGGCTCGCCGGGACCGTGCTGCGGCCCGCCCCCGGCGGCGGGACCTACGAGATCCACGACTACGTGGCGACGGCCTCGGAAGGCGTGCCGGTGGCCGGGGACGACGCCGCCGACGCCCGCTGGTGGGCGCCGTCCGACCTGGCGCGGCTCCCGCTGACCGACGGCCTCGCCGGCGCCCTCGCCGAATGGGGAGTCGTCCCCGGGATCATCGCTCCGTGACCGTGCTCCGCCAGATGGTCAGATGGTCGTCGGCGTAACCGGCCGACCTGCCGACGGCCACCACGCGGTCTCCGGAGACCGCGACCGCCCCGAGCCACTGCGATCCCTCGCCGCCGAGGCCGTCCTGGGTGAGCGTCTGACGCGACCAGTCCACCCCGTTCTCGGACGCCCACGCGGCGCTGTCGGCCTCGCCGCCCTCCCCGGGCGACCGATGCGATCCGACGGCGACCAGTCCCCGTCCGGTCGAGGTCAGGTCGAGGACCGAGGCGGCGGCGTCGGCGGGCAGCGTGCCGAACTCCCAGCTCGCGCCGTCGTCGGTGGACAGCGCGGAGAACGGCCGGGGGCCTTCCTCGGTCATCGCGGTGCCGACGACCACCACGCCGGCCTCGGTCGCGACCACGTGACGCAGCCCGGCCGAGGTGGTCTCCGGCGGCAGCACCCGGCCGCGGGCGCTCCAGTTGAGCCCGTCGGAGGAGACCCAGACCACCCCCGTCTCGCGGTCGGCGGTGCCCGACCCGCCGACGGCCATGAACCCGTGAGGCGTCGCCGTGACGCCGTACAGGCGCACACCCGCCCCTCCGGCCGGCATGCTGCCCGGCGCGGAACGGGTGTACCGCTTGAGGTCGGGGCTGAACCACAGGGCGGGCAGCGTCCCCGTGGCGGACCGGTCCTCCCCCGCCAGGACGTAGCCCTTCGGTCCGGCGGCCACCACGCCGGGCTCGAGCAGGAAGTGGCCCGCGGGCACCTCGATCGCGGGACCCGGCCGCCAGTTCTTCCCGTCGGCGGAGGTGACCAGCAGCGGCCGGGTGACCGCCGGGTCGGTCGTCGTGCTGCCGACGGCGAGCCATCCCCTGGGGCCGTGCGCCACGCCGCTGAGCGCCTGACGTCCCGGCCCGCCCAGCAGGTCGGGGAACGCCGCGTCCTTCCAGTTGGCGCCGTTGTTGCCGCTCGTCCAGATCGCGGCGTCGCCGTTGGCCGCGCCCACGGCCACGAACGTGCCGCCGGACGCCGCGACGTCCGCGGTGTCCCTGGCGAGCCGGTTGAGCCCGGCGATCTCCTTGAGCGGCACGGTGTGCGCCGCCTCGCCCTTCCCCGCGGTGATCAGCACGGGGAGGTTCTCCACATCGCCCGGCCCGCGCCTGTCGCCGCCCGCCACGAGGACCCCGGCGTCGGTGATGGCCAGCCCGCGCAGCGTCCCGGGGATCTCGCCGAGATCGGCGCTCCTGGTCCACTTGTGCCCGTCCTGGCTGGTGTAGACGGCGTACCGCTCCCAGGCCGACTCGGCCACCGCCGCGACGCCCGCCGCCGACGCCGCCAGGCCGCGCACGCCCGTCCCCTCCGCGCCGAGCGGCCCTATCGTGCCGCACTGGGTCCAGTCGGCGCCCTCGGGCGAGCAGTAGACCCGGACCTCGCCGGCGTCCGACTTCTGCCGCGTGGGCACGAGCACGAAGCCCTTCTCGGTGACGGCCAGCGCGCCGGGCTCCGCGCGTACGTCCGCCAGGGCGGCGGCCGTGCGCAGCCAGGTGCGGCCGCCGTCGTCGGAGCGCAGGACGACCGAGATGGAGTCGCCCGAGCCCGGATCGGCGAGCGCCACCACGCTGTCGCCCCTGGCGGCCACCGCCCGCATCGCCCTGATCTTGTCAGGGGTGCCGATCTGGTCGCCGTCCACTCTCGTCCAGCCGACGCCGTCGGGTGACACCCAGGCGACCGGGCCCGCCGTGCCGTCCCGCAGGGTCGTGGCGCCCACGGCGAGGAAACCGGTCGCGGTCCGCGCCACGTCGGTGATCCTGTCCTGGCTCCAGAACGCGGTCAGCCGGGCGGGATCCACCGCGGTCCAGGACCGGCCGTCGGAGGAGACCCAGATGCCGCGGGCGGCCGGGCCCGCGGAGCCGGGCGCGTCGGTGCCGACGGCGAGCCAGCGCCCGTCGCCGCCCGCGACCCTGCCGACCGCCCCGGGCGCGGACTCGTAGCCCGGGGCGTCGGCGACCCGGCCCGTCTGCCAGTGCGCGCCTCCGTCGGCGGACACGAGGAACAGCGGCCGGGCGAGCGGGCTCGTCGTGTCGCTGCCCGCCGCCACCACCGTCGCGCCCGCGGCGGCGAACGCGGTGAGCACCTGGCTGGAGCCGTTGCCCGGCAGCCCGGGCGCGGAGAACGCGGCGTCGCCCGACTGGCCGTCGCCGGCGGCGAGGCGCAGCCCGGCCCTGGACGGCCCGCCGGCCCACCTGACGACGGCCACGCCCAGCACGGCGGCCGCCACGAGGACCACGGCGATCACCGCCGGAGCGACCATCCGGGGCAGGCGCGGGGTGAACCGCCGGACCGGCAGCACCCGCCTGTGGCGGCGTCCGCCACCCGGCCGGGGCGGGCCGGAGGCCACGAGCATGTCGGGACGCGCCGGGCGGCCTCCCGGCGGGCGCCCGATGCGCTCGACCGGCTCGACGGGTTCGGCCGGCTCGACGGGCGGGTCGTCGCGCTCGGGCTCGACCGGGATTTCGGCGCTGATGCGGATGCCGCCCGGCTCTCCCAGGCCGTGGCGGGAGGCGGGCTCGGGCGGCGTGTGCGTCCACACGTGCTCTGTGGGGTCGTGCTCGCGCAGCGGTCCCGACGCGGGGGTGTCGATCTCGGGGGCGCCGGGCCCGTCCGGGTTCTCACGGGGGATCTGGGCCCGCCGGGGCCGGGGCGGGCCTGAGGCGACCAGCTTGTCCGGCCGGTTCACGATCCGGCGACGCCGGCCCTCCTCCTGCCCGGGTGACTCCTGCGCCGGCTCCCCCGCCGACCTGGCACCCTCGCCATGCCAGGTCGTGGGGGCGCCGGCGGGACCGGGCGGGCCGGTCGCGCCCGCGTCGCCGGGGTCGCCGGGGTCGCCGGGGTCACCGGGGTCGCTGGGGTCGCCGGGACTTCGTCCGCCGGAGCGGCTGTGGCGCGGCTCACCCGTCCCGTAGGGCCTCGCCCCGTACGGCGCCGCGTACGGTCTGCGGCCCGTCCTGGGCCCGCGGTCGCGCCGCGCCTCCGGCTCCGGCCCGTCGCCCGCGTCCGATCCGGGGCGCGGTGCCCAGATGCCGCCGGGTAAGTCCGGGTCGCGTAAGCCCAGGTCGTCGATCTTGCGGTACGGCCGGGTGTCCTCGTCGTCCTCCGGCTCGCCCGCGTCATCGGCCACGTCATCGGGAATGGGGGCCGCGAACGGAGGCAGCGCCCACGGGGACGGGCCGGGCGGCCGGTGGTGCAGCTCCGGCGGGGGCACGGAGGAGGGTTCGCCGGCGGCGCGCCGGCGGTCGGGCTCGTCTTCGTGGGGGCCTGAGGCCACGCTCAGCACCTCCTCCCCGGAGAGGTCAATCCGGACCGTTCCACCTGTCGTACGGCAAAGCGATCACAGTGATACCCCATCACGAATCCAGAGCAACACGGGAAGAGCGTGGGGGCCATACCTCTCTAGTGAGATTTATCGGGAGAGAGTCTGAATTGCCCACTTTCGGGCGATTATCAGCACCCCGACGCCGAAAACCGCGAACTGGACGGCCGATCCGATGAGCGCCTCCCAGGGCACCTCGCCCTGTTCCATCGCGCTTCCCATGTCCCCCGAGGCCGCGACGACTCCGAAAGCCATGATGTTGTTGGTCGCGTGCAGGGCGATCGGCGCCTCCAGCCCGCCGGTGCGGACCGCCAGCCACCCCATGAGCATGCCGAACGCGAAGACGTAGACGATCCCCCAGCCCGTGTAGCCGTGCGAGGCGGCGAAGGCCGCCGCGCCCACCAGGATCGCCGGCCACGGGTTGCGCAGATACGCCCCGAACCCCTGGATGATCCACCCGCGGTAGGCGTACTCCTCCGCCGCCGACTGGAACGGCACCAGCAGCAGGATCACGATGATGGCCGGGAGGAACTCCTCCCAGCCCGCCCAGCTGAATCCGGGGTCCACCCCGGCGGACATCAGCATCCCCGCCTCGACCGCCTGCCCGAGCACGACCGCCAGCAACGCGACCAGCAGGCAGGCCCCCAGCCACCGCCACCGCAGCCGCAGGGCCACCGACGACAGCGACCCCGGCGGCCGCCGCTGGATCAGCCACGCCGCGCCGAGCACCAGCGGCAGCAGCAGCGCGATGACCCCCAGCTGGAACCCGAGGTCGAGGACGGGGTCGGCGAACAGCCGGGCCCCCGTCCGCGCCATGGGCACGCCCGTGACGAGCGACACCGCGAAGGCCACCAGGCCGACGAGGATCGAGAGCGCCAGGAAGGCCGCGATGATCGCCGCCGTGCCGAGGATCGGCCGCCACCAGCGGTGCAGCGGCGTACGGCTCAGCCGGTCGTAACGGGTGCCGGGCGGGGGCGGAACGTCCCAGCGGGCACGCGGGGGCGGTCCCCACGAGTACGGACCGGGATACGGCCAGGCCGCAGGGGGCGGCTGCGGCGGCGGCTGTGGCTGCGGCGGACCGGCCGGCCAGGCCGTCCCGCCCGCGTACGGCCCGGGCGCCAGGTAGGGACCGGGCAGCTGGTTCGGGCCGGCGGCCTGATCCGGGCCCGGCTGTGGTTCGTTCATATGTCCATTCTTCGCGTGCCGCGGGTGATCAGCTGGGCGGGGTGAAGGAGCTCGACCTGGAAAGACCGGCGACGCGGCCCTTGGCCGCCACCACCAAGGCCATCTTCCGCGACGCCTCGTCGATCATCTCGTCCCCCAGCATGACCGCGCCCCGCTTCTCGACCGTCGTGTAGTACTCGTACGCGTCGAGGATGAGCTCGGCGTGGTCGTAGTCCTCCTGCGACGGCGAGAACACCTCGTTGGCCGCCTCCACCTGCGACGGGTGGAGCACCCACTTGCCGTCGAAGCCCAGCGCGGCCGACCGCATGGCGACCCGGCGGAAGCCGGTCAGGTCGCGGATCTGCAGGTATGGCCCGTCGATCGCCTGGAGGCCGTGCGCGCGGGCGGCCATGAGGATGCGCATGAGGATGTAGTGGTAGGCGTCGCCCTCGCCGTACCCGGGGGGCTGCTCGCCCACGACCAGCGTCCGCATGCCGATCGAGGCCATGAAGTCGGCCGGGCCGAAGACCAGCGTCTCCAGCCGGGGCGAGGACGCGGCGATGTCGTCCGCGTTGACGAGGCCCCTGGCGTCCTCGATCTGCGCCTCGATGCCGATGCCGCCCTCGGGCAGGCCGGTGGCCCGCTCGATCTGGCCGAGCAGGGTGTCGAGCCAGGCCACGTGGGAGGCGTCCGCGACCTTCGGCAGCATGAGGCAGTCGAGCCGGTCCCCGGCGCCCTCGACGACCTCGATGACGTCCCGGTAGGTCCAGCGGGTGGTGAGGTCGTTGACCCGGACGACGACCGTCTTCCCCGCCCAGTCACCCTGTCCGAGCGCGGCGACGACGTTGCGGCGCGCCTCGTCCTTCGCATCGGGGGCGACGGAGTCCTCCAGGTCGAGGAAGACCTCGTCGGCCGCGAGACCCTGGGCCTTCTCCAGGAAACGCGGGTTGCTGCCCGGCACCGCCAGGCACGAACGTCGAGCGCGCATGGGCACACCGTAGCGCGGTCATTAGGCTGGGGCGCATGACCCTGCCGGTGATCGAAGAGGGCGCGAAGAAGTCCGGTGTGCTGTGGCTCGGCCTGCCGTCCGGGGTCCGGCTGGCGTGGCACGCGTGGCACGACGGCGCGATCTACGTGGTGACCGGCGGAGGGGAGCAGTCCCTGCCCGGGCTGGCCGATCTCGCCGCCGGGCACGGCGGGATCGAGGTGGTTCTGCGCAGCAAGGACAACGGCGCCGAACTCATCCGTTTCCCGGCCGTCGCCGAGGTGGTGGACCAGGCGGCCGCCCCGGGGGCCGTGGCCGCGCTGGCCAAGGAGCGCCTCAACGCCCGCGACGCCGCCGGGCTGACCGCCCGCTGGGCCGAGGAGTCCACCGTCGTGCGGCTCGCCCCCCGGACGTGACGGCGTCAGACGCGTACGGTCTCCACCACCTCGGCGGCGTGGCGCTCGGAGCCGAGCCGTACGGTCGCGGTCTGGGCCAGCAGGGCCCCGGCGAGCACGATGACGCCTCCGGCGATCTGGGCGGCTCCCAGTCGCTCGCCGAGCAGCACCCAGGCGACCAACGCCCCCGCGATGACCTCCACCGAGGCGACCGTCGACCCGACCGCGGCCGACAGCCGCCGCACGGCCGTGACCCCGGTCGCGTACGCGACGACCGTGGCCACCACGACCAGCACGACGGCGGCCGCCGCGACGGGGACCGAGTGACCGGAGACCTCGACGGCGCGGGTGAACGCCGCCCAGTCGATGTTCCAGGGCCGGGAGAGGGGCAGCAGGACCACCGCCGAGCCGAGCATGGCCCAGCCGATCAGGCCCAGCGTGTCCACGTCGTCGCCGAACGAGTCGCTCATGAGGAAATACCCGGCGCAGCAGGCGGCGGCGATCAGGGCGAGCAGCAGCCCGAGCGCGTCGAGGCGCAGGCCGTCCCAGACCTGCACGACGATCGCCAGCCCCACGACCGCGATCAGCGCCCCCAGGTAGGCCGAGCGCGGCAGCCGCAGCCGCCGGACGAACCGCACCCACAGGACCACCAGCACCGGCGAGGTGTACTCGATCAGCAGCGCCACGCCGACCGGCAACCGGGTGATGGCCACGAAATACAGGGCCTGCACGGCGGCCACCGCGATCACGGCGTACGCCGCGAAGAACAGCAGGCGGTCGCGGGGGATGCGCAGGGCTCGCGGCCTGACGGCGGCCAGCACCGCCAGCAGGAGCACGCCGGCCCCCGCCATGCGGATCCACACGGCCTCCAGCGGCGTGAGCCCGGCCATGCCGAGGACCTTCGCCATCGGTCCGGAGAACCCGAAGCAGAAGGCCGAGACGCCCGCGATCGCCAGGCTGACAACCCTCATCGTCACCTGCCCATGTAATTACCAATAAACGGCTTTGATCCTGTCATAACACGGAGCGGCCCGCATCCTTGCGTAACCTGACAGAGTGGATCGGATCTTCGTGGCCCGCCTGGCGGGGCTGGCGGTCTTCGACCCGGCCGGCGACCAGATCGGCCGGATCCGGGACGTCGTCGTCTCGCTGCGGGGACCGCTGCTCCCCCGAGTCCACGGCTTCGTCGTGGAGGTCCAGCCACGCCGCCGGGTCTTCCTGCCGATCACCAGGATCACCAGCATCGAGGCCCGCGCCCTCATCTTCACCGGCAAGCTCAACATGCGCAGGTTCGAGTGCCGGGACGCCGAGACGCTGGCCATCGGGGAGATGCTCGACCGCACCGTCGAATACAAGGGCGAGCGGGTGACCGTACAGGACCTGGCCATGGAGCAGCCCCGGCCGTCCGAGTGGCTCATCACGAAGGTCGCGGTGCGCCGGGGGACGCGGCGCAGGGGCGAGACGCTGATCGTGGACTGGGACGAGATCACCGGCTTCACCGGGATACAGAAGGACCAGGGCGCGGCCAACCTGCTCGCCGCCTTCGAGGCGCTGCGCCCGGCCGACCTGGCGAACATGCTGCACGAGCTGCCCACCAAGCGGATGGCCGAGGTCGCCGCCGCCTTGGACGACGACCGGCTCGCCGACGTCCTGGAGGAGCTGCCCGAGCGCGACCAGGTGCTCGTCCTCAGCCGGCTGCACCGGGAGCGCGCCGCCGACGTGCTGGAGGAGATGAGCCCGGACGACGCCGCCGACCTGCTGCAGGAGCTGCCCGCGGAGCAGGCCGAGGGGCTGCTGCGGCTCATGGTGCCGGAGGAGGCCGCGCCGGTCCGGCGGCTGCTGACCTACGGGGAGTTCACCGCCGGCGGCATGATGACGACCGAGCCGGTCGTCCTCCCGCCGACCTCGACCGTGGCCGAGGCCCTCGCGCACATCCGCCAGCAGGAGCAGACCCCCGCCATCGCCGCCCAGGTGTACGTGACCCGCCCGCCGACCGAGACCCCGACCGGGCGCTTCCTGGGGGCGGCGCACTTCCAGCGCCTGCTGCGAGAGCCGCCGTCGACGCTGCTCGGCAGCGTGATAGACATCACGGTGGACCCGATCAGGCCCGAGCTCACGGTGCACGAGGTGGCGGCCTACCTCGCGACGTACAACCTGGTCGCGGTCCCCGTCGTGGACGAGCTGTGCCGCCTGCTCGGCGCGGTGACCGTCGACGACGTGCTCGACCACATGCTCCCGGAGGACTGGCGGGAACGCCCATGACAGAACGCCTCGACCAGCCGCGCGAGCTGACTCCACGCCTGCGGCTGTACTACGACCCCGAGGCGTTCGGCGAGTTCTCGGAGCGGTTCGCGCGGTTCCTCGGCACGGCGCGGTTCATCGTCTACATGACCGTGTTCGTCTCGGTCTGGCTGCTCTGGAACGTGTTCGCGCCGTACAAGTTCGACCCCTATCCGTTCATCTTCCTGACCCTGATGCTCTCGCTCCAGGCGTCGTACGCCGCGCCGCTGATCCTGCTCGCGCAGAACAGGCAGGCCGACCGCGACCGCGTCCAGTACGAGCAGGACAGGGTGGCGGCCGAGCGCAACCAGGCGGAGATCGAGTACCTCACCCGGGAGATCGCCGGCCTGCGCATCGCGCTCGGCGAGGTGGCCACGCGCGACTACATCCGCTCCGAGCTCCAGCGCCTGCAGGAGGAGCTGAGCGAGGCCGGGGCTAGATCACGTGGGGCGGGTTCGGAGGATTCCCGCTGAGTCCATAGCATGGATTCATGGCACCATCCCCTGAACTGGTCATGGCCGCGCTGGCGACGGTGAACGACCCGGAGATCCGCCGGCCGATCACCGAGCTCGGCATGGTCAAGAACGTCGACATCTCCCCCGACGGGGTGGTGCGCGTTGGCGTGTACCTGACCGTCGCCGGCTGCCCGCTGAAGGACACCATCACCCGCGACGTCACCGGCGCCGTGTCCCGGATCGACGGCGTCTCCCGCGTCCACGTGGACATGGACGTCATGAGCGCCGAGCAGCGCAAGGAACTGCAGACGAAGCTCCGCGGCGACCGCGGGCCGGAGAAGGAGATCCCCTTCGCCAAGCCCGGCTCGCTGACCCGCGTGTTCGCGGTCGCGAGCGGCAAGGGCGGCGTCGGCAAGTCGTCGGTCACGGTGAACCTCGCCGCCGCGATGGCCTCCCAGGGCCTGAAGGTCGGCGTCGTCGACGCCGACATCTACGGCCACTCGGTGCCACGCATGCTCGGTGTGAGCGAGCGGCCCACCAAGGTCGAGGACATGATCATGCCGCCGGTGGCGCATGACATCAAGGTCATCTCGGTCGGCATGTTCAAGCCCGAGGGCAACACTCCGGTGGTGTGGCGCGGCCCGATGCTCGACCGCGCGCTCTACCAGTTCCTCACCGACGTCTACTGGGGCGACCTCGACGTCCTGCTCATGGACCTGCCCCCGGGCACCGGCGACATCGCCATCTCGGTCGCCCAGCGCATGCCCACGGCCGAGATCCTCGTCGTGACGACCCCGCAGCAGGCCGCCGCAGAGGTGGCCGAGCGCGCCGGGTCGATCGCCGCCCAGACCCACCAGCAGATCGCGGGCGTCATCGAGAACATGGCGTGGCTGCCGTGCCCGCACTGCGACGAGCGCA
Organism: Microbispora rosea; assembly: GCF_900156315.1. Taxonomy (GTDB): domain Bacteria; phylum Actinomycetota; class Actinomycetes; order Streptosporangiales; family Streptosporangiaceae; genus Microbispora; species Microbispora rosea. The sequence goes on from NZ_FTNI01000004.1 coordinate 110,990, forward strand.
TCTCGGTGTTCGGCGAGGGCGGCGGCCAGACCGTGGCCGACGCGCTGACCCGCACGCTGGGCGCGCGTGTTCCGCTGCTCGGCCAGGTGCCGATCGACATGCGGCTGCGTGAGGGCGGCGACGAGGGCAAGCCCCTCGTGCTGACCGACCCCGACGCCCCCGCGGCCGCGGAGCTGCGCAGGATCGCGGCCGGGCTCGGCAAGAAGTCGACCAGCCTCAAGGGCCTGAAGCTCGACATCTCCCCGGTCAAGCACTAGGGAGTGCCTGACACGCCCCAGAGCAGGTCAGGTCGCCTCGTTGTCGTAGGGCGGGATCTCCCCCACGCCGAGTTCCGGCGTGGGGGCGGCGACCGGCTCGGCCGTCGCCGGGGTGTCGTTCCAGTCCTTCTCGATGTCGTCGAGCAGGTGCTTGCGCACGAAGTTCTTGGGGTTGAGATCGGCCGGGTCGAAGTTGGCGAACTCGGGCCCCATGTTGGCCTGCAGGTCCGCCTTCGCGTTGTTGGCCATCTGCCGCAGCTGCCGCAGCGTACGGCCCGCCTGCGATGCGGCCTGAGGCAGTTTCTCCGGCCCGAAGACGAGCAGGGCGATCACCACCAATGCCAGGGCCTCCCCCCAGCCGAGTCCGAACATGGCGATCTCCTCCTGCACGTACGACTGAAATCAGATTAATGCCCGCACCCCAAGCTGTGGACAGGGGAGCCCGGCTCTTATGACGGCCGTGCGTTGGGGGCGGGGGCCGCGCCGACCGTGACCGTCGCCGTCCGCACCTCGCCGTCGTGCCGGAACTTGATCCGCACCTGGTCGCCGGGGGCCTTGCTGCGGATGGTGACGATCAGCTCCTGGCTGTCGCTCACGGGCCGGCCGTCGACCTCCAGGATGACGTCCCCCGCGTGCAGGCCCGCCTTCGCGGCCGGGCCTCCCGGCGTGACCGGCACGGCGCCGCCCTCCGTCTGGGTGGCGATCCGCACCCCCTGGCCCTGGTAGGTCTGGTCGATCGTGATGCCGATCCTGGAGGTGCGGGCCGTTCCGGTGGTGATGAGCTCCTGGGCGATCCGGCGCACCTGGTTCACCGGGATCGCGAAGCCCAGGCCGATGCTGCCGGACTGCTGGCCGAGCAGGGAGCCGCCGACGGTGGCGATCGCCGAGTTCACGCCGATCACCTCGCCCGCGGCGTTCACCAGTGGGCCGCCCGAGTTGCCGGGGTTGATGGCGGCGTCCGTCTGGATCGCGTTGATGAGCGCGTAGTCGGACCCGGTGCTGCCGCCCGCCTCGACGGGCCGGTTGAGCGAGCTGATGATGCCGGTGGTGACCGTACCGCTCAGCCCGAGGGGCGAGCCGACCGCGATGACCGGGTCGCCGACCACGACGCCGTCGGAGTTGCCGAGGGGCAGCTCGGGGGCCCTGACGGTCCCGTCGGGCTTGACGACCGCGATGTCGGAGTTGGGGTCGCGGCCGACGACGCGCGCACCCGAGGAGGTGCGGTCGTTGTAACGGATGCGGATCTCCCCGGCCTGGCCCGCGACGGCCACCACGTGGTTGTTCGTGACGATGTAGCCGCCCTTGACGACGAAGCCCGATCCGGTGCCGGACTCGCTGTTGCCCTTGACCTCCAGTGAGACCACGCTGGGCAGGACCTTGGCGGCCACCCCGGCCACGGACTCCGGCGGCCGGTTCGTGGGCTGCTTCGTCGGCGTGCTCAGCGTGTATGCGGGGTCGATGCCGGAGGACGAACGCGTCAGCAGGAACGTGCCCCAGCTCGCCAGACCGCCCGCCACGAGCGCGATGACCACCGCCAGGGCCGCGTAGAGCGCGATGTTGGGGCCGCGCGGCTCCCGCTGCGGCACGACGGGGTACAGCGGCGGCGGAGCCCAGCCGGGGCCCATGCCGTACGGGCCGGTGGGGGGCGGAGGGCCGTCGGGAGGGCCCTGCGGCTCCTCGCCCGCGGGAAGGAACTCGGGCCGGTCCGACGCGCCGTACGGACGCGTGTTGTCGGTCATCGCGGCAGTCACTCCTCGCACACGGCGTCATCCGCTGGGCAGCCGCGGTAACGAGGAAGACGGCACACGACGGCTGCGGTGTCCGATCGTATGCCGATTCCCCGAATCAGCGCGAAAAACCCCTGCTTACGCTGGGTGACGGGCTGGGTGACACGCTCACCACGGGCGCCCTGTTCTGCGCGGGATGCTGTACGAACATCTGGCCGGGCGTCGGGTTCGGGGTGGCCGTGGATCCTCCGGCCATGAGCATGGTGCCGAGGGCGACGGCGGCGCCGGCCATTCCCACGGCGACGTATCCCGCCCGTCTGGCCCTTCCCGGCCGCCCGGGCCCCGATCGTCCCTCGTCCCGGCCCCGGGGCCGGTTGTCCATGGGTCCGGCGGCGTGCATGCCGGGTAGCCGCCCGGCGCCGAAGGCCGGGTGGTCGGGAAAGGGCCGCATCCGCGGCGGCAACGGCCCTCCTGGCTCCGCCATGCGCAGCAGCGACATGGTGAGGTCCGCCGGCATGGCGGGCGGATCCATGGACCGCAGGCGGGTCTTCAGCGCCCGCATCGCGTCGACCTCCGCGCGGCAGTCCGCGCAGAACGTCAGGTGCGCGAGCGCGCGTTCCCGCTCGTTGTGACTGAGTTCGCCGTCGATGAGCGCGGAGACGCGCTCGCCAAGATGACTCACAGTCCCTCCCTGCTGATTGAAGGGGGGGTTTGATCGCCGTTCCGGTTCGCGGAGGGCGCCCGGTGGTCGAGTGCCTCCCGCAGTTGGGCGCGGCCCCGGTGGATGCGGCTGCGCACCGTGCCGAGTTTCACGCCGAGCGTCGCGGCGATCTCCTCGTAGGACAGTCCCTCGATGTCGCACAGCACCACGGCCGCCCGGAAGTCCGGGGCCAGGGCGTCGAGCGCGGCCTGGATGTCGGGCTCCAGGTGCGCGTCGTCGTACGCCTGCGCCGGGGACGGCTCGCGGCCGTGCAGCCGCTCGGCGGCGTCGTCCGCCAGCCCCTCGAAGCGGATGCGCTGCCTGCGCCGCGCCATGTCGAGGAAGAGGTTCGTCGTGATCCGGTGCAGCCACCCCTCGAACGTTCCCGGGGTGTAGCTCGACAGGGACCGGAAGACCCGGACGAAGACCTCCTGAGTGAGGTCCTCGGCGTCGTGGACGTTGCCCGTGAGCCGATAGGCCAGCCGGTAGACCCGAGCCGAATGAGTTCGGACGACCTCCTCCCAGGTGGGAGGCGTCCAGTCGGACACCGAAGTCTCCGCCTGGTGGTCGTGCTCGTCCACCGGCATTCCTCTCTGCAGGATCGTCGCTACAGCCATAGTGCCTGGTTTCGCCCCTTCCTGCGCACCGCGGGCTGAGCGGTCTCGAACAAAGACCGTTCAAAGCGTGCAACGTCCCCGTTGTGGCGTGAGTTCCCGTTCCGGTCCGACTCCCCTAGGCTGCGTCCAAGATGAAGCAGGGGAGGGAGAGGCCGATGGCGACACCGGCCAGCCTGGAGTACGCGGAGGAGTTCGTCCCGGAGGACGACATCCTGCGGACCGCGCGCCGGCGGGGCATCGAGGTCGGGGCGCGCCCGATCCTGCCCGGGTGCGGAGCGGCGCTCTGCTTCCTCGCCACCGTGGTGAACGCACGCTCGGTGGTGGAAGTCGGCACCGGGTGCGGGGTCTCCGGCCTTTGGCTGCTGCGCGGCATGCGCCCGGACGGCACGCTCACGAGCGTGGACGTGGAGCCGGAGCATCAGCGCATGGCCCGGCAGACGTTCGCGGAGGCGGGGTACTCCGGCAGCCGCATCCGCCTGATCGGCGGCCGCGCGCTCGACGTCCTTCCCCGCCTCGCCGACGGCGGCTACGACATGGTCTTCTGCGACGCGGCCAAGCAGGAGTACATCGACTACCTCACCGAGTCGGTGCGGCTCCTGCGCCCGGGCGGGGTCGTCGTCTTCGGCGACGCCTTCTGCGACGACCAGGTCGCCGACCCCACCCAGCGCGACCCCGACACGGTCGCGATCCGGGAGCTGGGCAAGCTCGTCAGGAACGACGAGCGGCTGCGCCCCCTGATGGTGCCGCTCGGCTCAGGGCTGCTGGCCGCCGTCAAGCTCCTCTGACCGGCGCCGGCCGAGACGCGGTGGCGAGGTAGCGGAGGAGCAGGCGGACGCCGAAGCCGGTGCCGCCCTTGGTGATCTCGCCCTCGTCGGAGGCGGCCCGCGCGGGCCCCGCGATGTCCAGGTGCGCCCAGGGCCGCCCTCCGGTGAACTCCTGCAGGAACAGCGCGGCGGCGATCGACCCCGCCGCGCCCGACATCGTCCTGTCGACGTTGGCCAGGTCGGCCACGTCGGAGTCGAGCATCGCCCGGTAGTCCTCCACGAGCGGCATCCGCCACAGCCGCTCCCCGCCGGCCTCCCCGGCGGCGATCAGGCCGGCGGCCAGCGACTCGTCGGTGGCGTAGAGCGCGCCCAGGTTCACGCCGAGCGCGACCTTGGCCGCGCCGGTCAGCGTGGCGACGTCGATCACCACGTCCGGGTCGAGTTCCGCATGCGCGTACGCCAGCGCGTCGGCCAGCACGAGACGGCCCTCCGCGTCGGTGTTCAGCACTTCGACCGTGCGCCCGCCGTACTGGGTGATGACGTCTCCCGGCCGCTGCGCCGAGCCGGAGATGGAGTTCTCCGCGCAGGCCACGAGGCCGGTGACCCGCACCGGCGCCTCGAAGGCCGCCAGCGCGCTCATCGCGGCGATGACGGCGGCCCCGCCCGCCATGTCGGTCTTCATCGTCTTCATGCCCTCGGTGGGCTTCAGGGACAGGCCGCCGGTGTCGAACGTGATGCCCTTGCCGGCGAGCACCACGTGGGCGCGCGGATTCTCCGGCGTGTAGGAGAGCTGGACCAGGCACGGCGGGCTGATCGACCCCTGCCCGACAGCCCGGATGCCGCCGAACTCGCCGAGCTCGGGCCCCTCCCACACGCGTACGCCGAGCCCGGACCCGGCGGCGACCGCCTTCGCCTGGTCGGCGAGCCAGGCGGGCGTCTTCACCGACGACGGGGTGTTGACGAGGTCTCGGGCGAGCGCGGTGGCCCGCGCGACCGCCTCACCGCGCTTCAGGTCCCGCTCGTCCCCGCCGAGGAAGACGATCTCCCCGACCGGCTTCGTGCGGCCGTTGCCGATGGTGAACGTGTACGCCGCGAGCAGCGCGCCCTCGACCAGGGCGGCCGTCTCCCCCTCGGACGGCACGACGACCGACAGCGACGCCCGGCCCTTCGCCCGCCTCGCGACGGCCGCCCCGGCCTTGCGCAGCGCGGCGGCCGAGCCGTCGCCGGTGCCGTACAGCAGGACGCGCCGCACGCCGCCGTCCCTGACGGTGGGCACCTCGACGACCTCGCCCGGCTCTCCCTTGGCCTCGTGGTGCGCCAGCAGCGCATCAACCGGCACCGGAGACTCCAGCCAGGGCGCCGGGGCAAGGACCGGTCCGGGTCCGAAAGGCACGGCCACCAGGTCGGCGTCCGGCGCGGGCCCGGCGCCGTCACGACCGGCGACGCCGCGAGAACCGGTGAGGACCGGCGTGGTCTCGATGGGCACGTCCACCTCCAATAGGGCGGCCCCGGCGCGGGATCACCCGCCGCCAGGGCCGTGAATCAAACGGGTCGGCTGACGAGGTCAGCCGACCACCTTCTTGAGCGCGTCACCGAGGGCGCTGGCCTCGTCCGCGGACAGCTCCACGACGAGTCGGCCGCCACCTTCGAGAGGGACCCGCATGACGATGCCCCGTCCTTCCTTGGTGACCTCCAGCGGACCGTCACCGGTCCGCGGCTTCATCGCCGCCATGCGTGTATCCCTTCCCGCGTTGTCGGCCGCCCCGGAGGGTAACCGGCGTATTCACGTTTCTGTGATGTTCTATTATCCCGCCTCCGAGCTCAAAAAGGTAACGGCCCGGCTCCGGTCAGTGGATCAATGCGGCGAGACGCGCGTTGTGGACGGACCGGGCGTGACCCCACACTGGGTGGGGTGAACGCCCGAGCCGCGCTTTTCGATCTCTATGGGGACCACCTTCGCACCCGCGGCGGCCGTGCCTCCGTGGCCGCGCTCGTGAGGCTGCTCTCGCCGCTCGACGTCGCGGCGCCGGCCGTCAGGACCGCGATATCCCGTATGGTCCGGCAGGGCTGGCTCGACCCCGTACGGCTGCCGCAGGGACCGGGGTACGCGGTCACGCCGAAGTGCGAACGCAGGCTCGACGAGACCGCGACGCGCGTCTACCGGCGGGGCGACACACCGTGGGGCGGCCGCTGGCACGTCCTGGTGCTCGAACCGGTCAGGGACCGGGCGCGGCGCGAGCGGCTCCGCGCCGACCTCGCCTTCCTCGGGTACGCCCCGCTGTCGGAGACGACCTGGATCGGTCCGCGGCCCTCGCCCGAACTCGACGCGCTGCGGGTCCCCGGCCACCGGTTCGACGCCGCGTACGAGGGCGACCCGCGGGACCTGCTCGCACGCGCGTGGGACCTGGACGGCATCGGCAGCGCGTACGAGGATTGGCTGGCCAGCGCGGCGGAGCTGGTGGGCTCGCTGCCGGAGGACGCCCCGGACGACCGGGTCTTCGCGGTTCGCAGCCGGCTGGTGCACGGCTGGCGCAACTTCCTGTTCCGCGACCCCGGACTGCCCGCCGACCTGCTGCCGCCGGGCTGGCCGGGCGAGAAGGCCCGCACCTTCTTCGAACAGGAGGCCGCCCGGCTGCTGCCCGCCGCCGCCGCGTTCGTCGAGCGCAATCTGACCATGATGTGAACGGAGCCGCCCGAAATGACCGTGACGTATGACGTCGACGAAGCCGTCGCCACGATCACGCTGAACCGCCCCGACGCGATGAACTCGCTGACCGTCGCCACCAAGACCGCCCTGCTCGCCGCCGTGCGGCGCGCCGCCGGCGACACGTCGGTGCGGGCGGTGCTCCTGACCGGCGCGGGCCGGGCCTTCTGCGCGGGGCAGGACCTGCGCGAGCACGCCGGCAACCTCGACCGGGGTCTCGGCCTGGCGAACACCGTGCGCGAGCACTACAACCCGATCGTGCTGGCCATTGCGACGATGGGCAAGCCCGTCGTGGCCGCCGTCAACGGGGTGGCCGCGGGGGCGGGCGCCTCGCTGGCGTTCGCGTGCGACTTCCGCGTGGCGGCCGAGACCGCGAAGTTCTCGATGGCGTTCACCGGGATCGGGCTCGCCCCCGACTCCGGCGCGTCCTGGACCCTCCAGCGGCTCGTCGGCCCCGCGCGCGCCCGGGAGATGCTGCTGCTCGGCGACGTCGTGGACGCGACCAGGGCTCTGGAGCTCGGGCTGGTCGGGCAGGTGGTCCCGGCCGACCGGCTGGCGTCCGCCGCCCGCGACCTCGCCGTACGGCTCGCGCAGGGCCCCACCCGGGCGTACGCCGCGACCAAGGCGGCGCTGGACCACGCGGCGTCGTCCTCCCTCGCCGAGGCGCTGGAGCGGGAGGCGGAGCTTCAGGACGAGTGCGCCGCCACCGCCGACCACGCCGCGGCGACCAAGGCGTTCCTCAACAAGGAACGCCCTACCTTCGAAGGCCGATAGGCGCTTCGAAGCAATCAGACACGGCGAAGGTCGGTGACGGCCTCGCGGACGTGGCAGTCGGCGACGTGGTCGTTGACCAGGCCGATGGCCTGCATCAGGGCGTACGCCGTAGTGGGGCCGACGAAGCGGAAGCCGTGCTTCTTGAGCTCCTTGGCCAGCGCCGTGGAACCGGGGGTGCGGGCGGGGACGTCGGCGAGAGTGGCCGGGACCCTGCCGGGCTCCTCGGCGTGCCTCCACACCAGCTCCGACAGCCCGCCCGGCACCTCAAGCGCGGCGCGGGCGTTGGCGACGGCCGCCTCGATCTTGGCGCGGTTGCGCACGATGCCCGCGTCGCCGAGCAGGCGTTCCATGTCGCCGTCGTCGAACGCCGCCACCGCCGGGATCGAGAACCCGGCGAACGCCTTGCGGAAGTTGTCACGCTTGCGCAGGATCGTCAGCCACGACAGGCCGGACTGGAAGGCCTCCAGGGTGATCCGTTCGAAGACGAGATCGTCCCCGTGGACCGGGCGGCCCCACTCCTCGTCGTGGTAGGCGACGTAGTCAGGCGTCGTGCCCGCCCACCCGCAGCGGACCAGCCCGTCGTCGTGCGCTGTCACCATGCCTCTTCCGCGTCGGCGCGATCACCGGCCAGGCCGTCGGAGTCTTCGGTCTTCTCCGTCGTGAACTGCTGCGTTTCGGTCTGTCTGACCTCCTCGCGGACCTGGAGCCGTGCATACGATAACTCGGCCACGCGCTGCTCCAGCACGGCGATGCGGGTGTCGCGCTCCCCGAGCGCGACCGAGACGCGGTGCAGCGTCTCGTCCACCGCCTGGGTGCTGTAGCCGACGAGACCGATCGGAAGCCGAAGCGCGATCAGATCGGCGGGAGTCATCTGGCCGGCCACGGGCAGTTCGAGCGGCGGCACGTCCGGGGGAAACTCCGCCATCTCGCCGCCGTGTCCCAGCGAGACCATGACCACACAGGCGATCACGGCGAGTCCGGCGATGACGAGTACGACCAGCACATACGAATCGTGCCACAACTCTTTTGCGTGCGAGCATGGAAGCATGACGCGCGTGATCGGGCCCGACGACGAGACCGAGTCCACCTGGGTCGAAGCCGCCTCGCTGCCGGAGGCGTCCGCGCTGGCCCGGGCGGGGCACACCGTCGTGGTGACGCTCCCCGGTGACGAGACCGAGGCGATCGCGGCCGCGGCCGCGTACGCCTGGGCGGGTGCGAGCGTCTTCCGCACCGCCCACGACGTGCGGCAGGCTCTCGACATGACCGAGGCCCTGCTGGGCCGCAGGCCCCCCGCCCTGACCCGCCGCGGTCTGGCCTGACGGAGCGTTACTAGCTCTCGCCGAGTTCCTCGCCCGTGGGGCTGAGGCGGACCGTGGACAGTTCGAGCAGGTCGAGCGCCTCGTCCACCGTGCTCGCCCACGAGATCGCGTCGAACACGTTCGGCCGGGTGAAGCCCTGCTCGTACATGCCGTCGACCAGGTCGCGCAGCGGGCCGTACAGGCCCCACGGGTCGAGGACGACCAGTGGCCTCTCGTGCATGCCGAGCACCCGGGAGGTCCAGATCTCGAACAGCTCCTCCAGGGTGCCGATGCCGCCCGGAAGCACGAGGAACGCGTCGGATCTGGCGTCCATGATCCCCTTGCGCTCGCGCATGCCGGGGGTGACGATCAGCTCGTCGGAGTCGGTGTCGGCGATCTCGATGTCGACGAGCGCCTGGGGGATCACCCCGACCGTGTGGCCGCCGCCGTCGCGGACGGCCCGGGCGACCTCGCCCATGCAGGAGACGATGGCGCCCCCGCTCACGAGGCCGTGGCCGCGGCGGGCCAGCTCGGCGCCCACCTCCCGAGCGAGGTCGAGGTACTTGCGGTCGATTTTCTGACTGGACGAGCAGTACACGCAGACGAACACGTCGCAACCCTACTGAGTGGGGGCGCGCCGGTCCGCCTCCAGGATGATGCGCACGGCCTCGTCGGGGTCGTCGGTGACCGAGACCAGCTCCGCGTCCTGCGGCGAGACCTTCCCGGTGGCCAGCAGCGTGTCGCGGATCCAGTCGATCAGCGGCGACCAGAACGAGACGCCCATCATGATCACCGGGAACGAGGTGACCTTCCGCGTCTGCACCAGGGTCAGCGCCTCGAACAGCTCGTCGAGCGTTCCGAACCCGCCGGGCAGGGCCACGAACCCGCTGGCGTACTTGACGAACATCGTCTTGCGCACGAAGAAGTAGCGGAACTCGATGCCGAGGTCCACGTAGTCGTTGAGACGCTGCTCGTGCGGCAGCTCGATGCCGAGGCCGACCGAGACGCCGCCGGCTTCGAGTGCGCCCTTGTTCGCCGCCTCCATCACTCCGGGGCCGCCACCGGTGATCACCGCGTAGCCCGCCTTGGCGAGCCCCGAGCCGACCTTCACCCCGAGTTCGTATTCGGGACTGTCGGGACCGGTGCGAGCCGAGCCGAAGACCGTCACCGCCGGAGGAAGGTCGGCCAGGGCGCCGAAGCCCTCGACGAACTCCGACTGGATGCGCAGGACGCGCCAGGGATCCTCGTGAAGCCAGCCGGTGGGGCCGCGGCGGTCGAGGAGGCGCTGGTCATGGGTGGATTCGGGGACGAGGCCGCCGCGGACCAGCGACGGTCCCTGGCGGCGTTCGGGTCGGGTGTGGTTCATGACGGTCACGCTAACGGTCGGGGTCGGGAACGGCGCAAGCCGCACGCGCCTCCCCCAGCCCGAAAGAATCTTGAAAGAGACCTCGGAAGGATGGAACCGGTCGTCGCCGAGGCCCCGTCTAAGAAACGAGGGTGCTGCTCGGGACGAAAGTGGCTTTCCCCGCCAAATGGCCGGCGAGGAAAGCCACTTTCCTCTATCTACGGCCTATTCGGCCAGCCAGGCCGTCATCCGGCGCTCGCTGTCGACGATCTTGGCGAGGCTCACGTTCTCCCCCGCCGTGTGCGCGATGTCGGGATTACCGGGGCCGCAGTTGACGGCGGGCATCCCGAGGGCGGAGAACCGCGCGACGTCGGTCCAGCCGAGCTTGGCCCGGGGTGTGCCGCCGATCGCGGCCGCGAAGGCCGCGGCGACGGGGTGGGTCAGCCCCGGCCGAGCGCCCGGCGCTCCGTCGGTGAGCCGCACGTCGAAGCCGTCGAAGACCTCCTGGACGTGGGCGAACGCCTCCTCCAGCGTGCGGTCGGGGGCGAAGCGGTAGTTCACGGTCACCACGCACTCGTCCGGGATCACGTTCCCGGCCACCCCGCCGCGTACGCCCACCGCGTTGAGGCCCTCTCGGAACTGGAGGCCGTCCACCACCGGGCGCCGGGCCTCGTATTGGCGGAGGGCGTCCAGGACCGGCGCGACGCCGTGGATGGCGTTGACGCCCTCCCACGACCGGGCGCTGTGCGAGCGCACGCCCTTCACCGTGATCTCGGCGCGCAGCGTGCCCTGGCAGCCGCCCTCGATCAGCCCGTCGGTCGGCTCCATCACGACCGCGAAGTCGCCCGTGATCCACTCGGGATGGGTGCGGGTGAGCCGCAGCAGGCCGCTCCGCTCGGCCTCGATCTCCTCGCAGTCGTAGAAGACGAAGGTCAGGTCGCGGTTCGGCTCGGCCAGCAGGCAGAGCTTGAGCTGGACGGCCACGCCGCTCTTCATGTCGGACGTCCCGCAGCCGTACAGCACGCCGTCCTCGGCCCTGCTGGGCAGGTTGCCGGCCACCGGGACCGTGTCGATGTGCCCGGCGATCACCACGCGCTCGGCCCGGCCGAGGCCGGTCCGCGCCACCACCGCGTCGCCGTCCCGCAGCACCGTCAGGTGCGGCAGCGGATCGAGCGCCTCCTCGATGGCGTCGGCCAGCGCCTTCTCCCCGCCGCTCACCGATTCGATGTCCACCAACTGCGCCGTCAGCGCACCCACGTCCTGGGCAAGGTCAAGCCGCATGTCACCCGACCTTAATCCACGGGTTCACGCGACCTGGACGGTGGCGACGGGCTTGGTGGCCTTGCGCCAGCCGTCGTGGCCGCTCGCGGCCGTCCAGGTGACGCCCTCGAAGCGCACCTGGCGCAGGCCGTACTTCTGGGCGTGGGTGACGTACCAGGCGGCCACCAGCCAGCCGCGCTTGGGCGCGGAGTCGGTGCCGAGCGCGCGCACGAGCTGCTTGCGCGCGGTCTCGGGCTGCGGCGTGACCGGCTTGTCGGACGGCGGATACCAGCAGTGCACGGCCTGGGGCACGCGCCCGATGAACGCCGCCGACAGGATCTTGGCGTTGTACTCGTGCTCGGCGTAGGCCGAGCCGTCGGCGGAGCGCTGCACGGCCTGGGCCGCCTCGTGCAGCGGCAGGGTCTTGTAGTGCCTCACCTTCTCCAGGGCGGAGAAGAACTTCCGCGCGGCGTAGACCGGATCCTGCAGCTGCTCGGCCGTCCCCCAGCCCTGCGAGGGCCGCTGCTGGAAGACGCCCACCGAGTCACGGTCGCCGTACGGCAGGTTGGCCAGCTTCGACTCCTGGATCGCCGTGACGTAGGCGATCTGCAGAGCGCGCTCGGACAGCTTGCGCCGCACCGCGACGGCGGCGATGGTCGCGGCCACCTGGGCCTGCTCGATGTCGAGATCGAGTGTGCCGCCGGGAGTCTGCACCATGCAGTGTTCGCCCAGAGCGAACGGCTGGGTCCGCTTCAGCAAGTGATAGGCGCCATAGAAGATGGCCGCGCCCAGCAGGACGACGATGACCATGACGGTCACGACAGGTTTGGTAAGGCGCCGTTCCACAAGCAGAACCTACCCGTGTGATCAGGGAAGCCGATCCACTCGAATCGAACCAGGAGTCAGCGGCCGGGCGTAGGACGCCTCCCACTGCCCGCCCTGCACACGCTGGAACGACAGCAGGCGGCCGTCGCCCGTCCGGTAGTCGGCGAAGTCGAGCAGACCGCGCTCGGGCAGCCCGGTGTTCCCCTCCGAGCGGAAGGCGGCCGTGCCGCGCTCGATCGGGGAGAACTCCAGGCCGTCGACGATGAGCATGTGCCTGGCCGGCACCATGCCCTGGGTCGGTACGTCGGTCCATAACAGGACCTCCAGGTGGAGGGTCTCGCCCTCCTTGCCCGGCCGTTCCTCGACCGACAGCCAGTTGTAGCGCCGGGCGCCCTCGTCCAGCAGGTACTCCGTCCACTTCTCGCCCTGCATCGTGCAGTGCAGGGCGCCGACGGCCCGGTAACGGGCGGCCTCCACGTAGACGGTGTCGCCCACCCTGATCGTGCGGGGGTCGAAGAAGTCGGGTTCCGCCTCGGGATCACGCGGCGACGGCTCTCCCGGCGCGGCGGGCGGTGTGCGGACCGGCTCGCGCGCACGTGCGCGCCGGGTCACGGCGATGGCGCCCAGCACGACGGCGACCGTGGCGAGGCCAAGCACGATCACGATCGCTGTCGTCATGGCGGGCGATCCTACTGGAGGCGGCTCACCGCCGCATCGACGCGCTCGTCGGTGGCGGTGATGGCGACGCGGACATGGTCGCGCCCGGCGTCGCCGTAGAACTCGCCCGGCGCGACGAGGATGCCACGCTCGGCCAGCGCGCGCACCTGGTCCCAGCAGCCGGTGCCGTTGGTGGCCCACAGGTAGAGCCCCGCGGCCGAGTGCTCGATCCGCCAGCCGGCCCGCTCCAGCGCGGGCCGCAGCACCGCCCTGCGCCGGGCGTACCGCTCGCGCTGCTCGTCGGCGTGCGCGTCGTCGTCCAGCACGGCCGCCGTGGCGGCCTGGACCGGTGCGGGCATCATCATGCCGGCGTGCTTGCGCACCTCCAGCAGCCGCCGTACGAGCCGGGGATCGCCGGTGACGAAGCCGGCGCGGTATCCGGCGAAGTTCGACCGCTTCGACAGCGAGTGGACTGCGAGGAGGTTCTCGTGGGAGCCCTCGCACACGTCCGGGTGGAGGACGGAGACCGGGTGCTCCTCCCAGCCCAGCTCGATGTAGCACTCGTCGGACGCGACGACCGCGCCGCGCTCGCGCGCCCACGCGACGACCTTGCGCAGGTGCTCGGCGGGCAGGACGCGCCCGGTGGGGTTGGACGGCGAGTTCACCCAGACGAGGGGCACCCGCTCGGGGCCCAGCGCGAGGAGCCCGTCGGTCGCGAAGGGCTCGGCCCCGGCCAGCCTCGCACCCACGTCGTACGTGGGATAGGCGAGCTCGGGGAAGACCACGCGCTCGCCGGGCCGCACGCCGAGCAGCGTCGGCAGCCAGGCCACCAGTTCCTTGGAGCCGATGGTCGGCAGCACGTCGGCGGGGTCGATCGTGACGCCGTGCCGCCGCCGCAGCCAGCCCGCGGCCGCCTCACGCAGCCGCGGCGTGCCGTACGTCAGGGGATAGCCGGGGCTGTCGGCGGCGGCGGCGAGCGCCTCACGGGCGACCGGGGGAACCGGGTCGACGGGCGTGCCGACCGACAGGTCGACGATCCCGCCGGGATGCGCCCGCGCCAGGTCCTGATAGGGCACGAGCCGATCCCATGGGAAGTCCGGCAACGCAAGCAAAGAAAATCCCCCAGTCGTCACGGACCACGCCGGTCAGGCGTCGATCAGTGGTCCGGTCAGTGGTCCTCGCCCTGCGGCGGGAGCGCCGCGACGAGCGGGTGGTCCTTGTTGATCTTTCCGACCTTCGAGGCGCCGCCGGGCGACCCCAGCTCCTCGAAGAAATCGACGTTGGCCTTGTAGAAGTCCTTCCACTGCTCGGGAAGGTCGTCCTCATAGAAGATCGCCTCTACGGGGCACACCGGCTCGCACGCACCGCAGTCCACGCACTCGTCGGGGTGGATGTAGAGCATGCGTTCGCCCTCGTAGATGCAATCGACGGGGCACTCCTCGATGCACGCCTTGTCCAGGACGTCCACGCAAGGCTGCGCGATGACGTACGTCACCTCGGGCTCCTTCTGGGTTGCACGGCTCGACCGCGGGTTGCTAGCCCTAGTATTGCGGTGCCTGCCGACTAGCCGGAACAGGAGGGGGGCAATCGTCGTGGCCCCTCGGTTCGGAGCCCGTCTCGTGATCGCCATCACCCCTGCGGACGTGGGCAAACGGGTGACGACGCGACGCAGGGTGCCCGGTGGGCACCGGGACGCCGTCGGCGTGTTGGAATCCTGGCACGACGGGATGCTTACCGTGCGCAAACGGGACGGAAGCCTCGTAGAGATCGCCGAGGACACCCTGGCCGCCGCCAAGGTCGTGCCGCCCGCGCCACCCGCACCGCCAGCCCGGTAATCCCCGCGCCTGGTGCGTGCGCCAACTAGGTAATGCCCCAGCGCGCCGCCGGGAACGACCACCGCCGGGCGGGGAGCATACGCGGCGTGACCATACGTGCCTGCGTCGTGACGATCTCCTCGGCGGCCCTCCTCCTGTTCGCGGTCTCCGCGTGCTCGAAGCCGTCGTCGTCGCCCTCGTCGGACAAGCCGCTGCCGCCTCTGAACCCACGCGCCGACAGTCTCGAGTCCGGGTTCGGCACCATGGACAGGCTCGTCGACGCGGCCAAGAAGGAGGGCGCGCTCACGGTCGTGGGCCTGCCGGGCGGCTGGGTCGGCTACAAGGAGATCATCGCCCGCTTCTCCGACAAGTACGGCATCAAGGTGACCTCGGTCGTGCCGGAGGCGAGCAGCAAGCAGGAGATCGACACCGCGGCCCGCATGAAGGGGACCGCGCAGGCGCCGGACGTGTTCGACCTCACCCTGGAGGTGGCGGTCGCCAACGCCAAGCTCTTCGCGCCCTACCGGGTGACCGGCTGGTCCGACATCCCGGACGAGGCCAAGGAGCAGCGGGGCCGCTGGTTCGCCGCCTACGGCGGATACATGTCGATCGGCTACGACCCGAGGAAGGTCCCCGCTCCCGCGTCGTACAGCGCGCTGGTCAGGCCGGGGACGATCGTGGCGCTGCCGGGCGACCCGCTCCGGATGGCCTCGGCGTTCAGCGCCGTGATGGCCGCCTCGCTCGGCAGCGGACTGCCGGACGCCGCGCGGGGCGTGGATCTGTTCGCGCGGCTGAAGAAGGGCGGCATGCTCGGCCGGCCCGACCAGGCGACCGCGGTGGTGGACTGGGACTTCATGAACGCGGCGCGGGCCGCCTCCGGGCGCGGCGCCGCGGCCTGGCGGGTGACGATCCCGAAGAACGAGGTGCTCGCCGCCTACTACATGCAGGCGATCAGCGCCGACGCGCCGCACCCGGCCGCCGCCCGGCTGTGGGAGGAGTTCCTGCTGTCCGACGAGGGCCAGAACCTGTTCCTCAAGGCGTACGCGCGGCCCGCCCGGATGGAGGCCATGGAGATGCGCGACACGCTGGACGGGGACGCCGCCGCCAAGCTGCCGGAGGCGTCCGGCGACCCGGTGATCCTGAACATCCCCGAGCAGGATCAGGCCAAGTCATACGTGACCGCGCACTGGGCCCGGATGGTCGGCTGAGCCCGCCGATCGTCCCCCGATCTCGCGGGGGCGACGGAAGCCGTAAAGTGTGTCGTTAGCCCAGCAGTCTCACAAGTCGGCATGAGATTGCGGCAATCAAGACACCGGGCACCACGTGTCAGAATGCGAGCCGATCTTGAGGTACGAAACTCCCAGTCTCAGCCGGTGGAACGCTCGCGCCTACGACAGCTCCTTCGGCTACGTCTCGGCTCAGGGCGCGCCATTGGTGGAACTGCTCGACCCGCGCCCCGGTGAGCGCGTGCTCGACCTCGGATGCGGCACCGGCGTGCTCACCGCCGACATCGCCAGGCGCGGCGCCCACGTGCTGGGCATCGACGGCTCCCACTCGATGATCGAGCAGGCCATCGCGCACCACCCCGGACTCGACTTCACCGTGGGCGACGGTTACGACTTCACCGTCGCCCAGCCGTACGACGCGGTCTTCTCCAACGCCGCGCTCCATTGGATGACCCGCGACCCCGGCGCGGTGATCGACTGCGTGCGGGAGGCGCTGCGGCCGGGCGGCAGGTTCGTCGCCGAGATGGGCGGCGCGGGCAACTGCGCGGCCCTGACCTCCGCCGTGCTCACCGCCTGGCGGGAGTACGGCCTGCCCGAGCCCGAGCTGCCGTGGTACTTCCCCAGCCCGGCGGAGTACGCCCACCGGCTGGAGAAGGGCGGGTTCACCGTCCGGCTGCTGGAGTATTTCGACCGCCCCACCCCGCTCGACGAGTGCCCGAACGGCGCGGCCGACTGGGTCCGGATGTTCGCCGGCTCGCTGCTCGACCGGGTCCCCCCGGCGGCCGTGGAGCCGCTGCTGCGCCGGGTCAACGAGCTGGCCGCCCCCGCGCTTCGCCGGGAGACCGGCTGGATGGCCGACTACGTCCGCCTCCGTTTCGCCGCGGAACGTCACTGACATCTCCACCACGACGGGGCGATTTGCCAGACTATGGACTGGTCTTCGTGAGTGATGGGGAACGCATGAACTTCTGCCTGAGTGACCTCGTGCCACCGCTGCGCTGGAGTGACGCTGCCCGCATCACGGCCCTGGCCGACCGGCCCGGCCTGCCGGACGCCTGGTGGCGGGCGCTGCCCCTGCACCGGGTGCTCGCCGTCCTGGACGCCGAGGCGCTGGGTGACCTGCTCACCGAGCTCGCGCTCGACCACTGGCCGGCGGCGGCCGTCGGCGACGTGCTGCCCGCGCTGCACGTGCTCGACCCCGACGAGGCCGACGACCCCCAGGTCGCGATCGCGCTCGACCGGGCGGGGTCGTGGCACGGCCTGCTCGCGCTGTCCGGCCGCGAGCTGGCCGACCAGCCGTTCGTCAAGGCCCGCCCCGTGCTGACCGCTCTGTTCACCGCCGTGTTCTTACGGATGTCCCCGGAGTCGCCGGCCGAGTCTCTCCCCGAGCCGATGCCCGAGCCGATCCCCGAGCCGATCCCTGAGCCGGTGGAGGATCCCCCGGACGAACAGGTCTCCGAGCTCCCCGAGCTGATCGACGCGGCGTTCGGCGACCTGGACGACCAGACCTGGATGGTGGCGCAGAACCGGGTCTTCGCCGACGAGCCGTCCGACTCCGAGCAGCTGGCCAGGCTGCTGGCCGTCCATCCCGCCGTCATCCACGACCTCGAAGCGGCCCTGCGCGACCGGCTGTCCCACTGGCTCGCACTGCCGGAGGCGAAGCCGTACACCGAGCATCTGACCTGGCTCACCGACACCTTCGGAGCCGCGGTCCCGAAGGACCGGTTCGTCGCGGCGGCCGAGTGGCACGGACGTGAACTGCGCTCGCTGGAGGTGCCCGCCTGGCGGTTCGTGCTCGCCACGCTCCCCGGGCATCGCCTCTCCGGCGACTGGCTCGTGGCCGGCGACATCGAGGACCTGCGGGAGAGGACGCGGAGCCTGATCGCCTCGGCCGAGCGCCCGCCGACCGTCCCCCAGGCGCTGGAGATGATCGCCTCTCTCGGCATCCGTCCCGACGTCGCAAGGCAGTGGCTGGAGAGCGTGCCGCAACTGCGCGCCCAGAAGGCGTCCCAGATCGACCCCGACCGGCAGCCAGGTGGACAGCAGGGCGGGCTCAAGGACGTCGCGCTGACCCGGCGGTGCTTCCGGCAGCCGGACGGCAGGTGGTGGCTCAGGGTCGACGTCTCCGGCGACCACCTCGACGGCGGCGAGGTGCCGCTGCCCAGCGGGTTCGCGGCGTACGTCGGTCTCGCGCCGGGCGAGGACCGCACGGTGCGCAGCGCGGCCGGGGAGGTCGGCCTCTCCTGGCACGCACGGCCGATCCTGGGCTCCCTCAGTCGGATTCTCAGCGAGGTCTCCGCCGAGGAGGGCAGCCACATCTTCCTGACCCTGTCCGAGGAGGGCATGCTGCGCGTACGGCACCTGCCGGCGGCGAACGGCGGCGACGAGACGAGCCGCGCGCTGCGCCTGGTCGGCTACACCGCGCCGAGCGGCACGCCCGAGCAGGCGGCGCGGGTGATCGCGGCGCGCGTCGGCCTCACCGCACCCGTCGAGAGGCCCGAACTCCTCGCGCGGCTGCGAGAACGCGGGGACCGCGACCTGCTGACCCTGCTGGGATAGCCGATGCCCCGGCTCGCGATCTCCCCGGAGTTCCTGCGCGGGCTCGGCGCGCTCACCCGGCCCGTCCGCCGCGACGTCGCCGTCGCGGTGCGCCGGTTCCTGCTGAACGCGTCCGCCGCGCCGCACCCCGAGAGGGTGCGCAACTGCCGCGATCCCCGCGTCGTCACGCTGCGGCTCGCCGACCGCCACCGGGGAGTGGTGGTGCGGCAGGAGGACGTCTACTGGCTGCTGACCGTGCTGCCGGACGCCGAGGCGTGGTCGTACGCGCAGCGGTACAGGTTCGGGGTCAACACGGCCATCGGGATCGTCGAGACCTGGGACGCCGAGGCCCTGGAGCGGATCGAGCCGGCCCTGCGCCGCGCGTCGGAGAGCGGCGGCCGGCCGCTGTTCGAGAACTGGTGCGACGCCGATCTGCTGAACATCGGCGTCGACGCCCACCTGCTGCCGCTGTTGCGGCTGATGACGTCGGAGTCGCATCTCGCGGCCGTGGAGCCCCTGCTCCCGTACAGCCAGTACGCGCCGCTCGCGGCGCTCGCCCGCGGCGGCTCCCTCGCGGCGGCCTGGCGCGAGCTGGACGCCTGCCGTTCCCGCGTCGCCGACGAGATCGACCCCGAGGACATCCTGGCGGCGCTGCGGCGCAGCCCCGACCGGGCGGCGTTCGCCGCCGACGCGGCGGAACTGGAGCGCATCCTCACGCTGCCCGGCTGGTGCACGTTCCTCTACCCGCCCCAGCACACGTACGCCAACTGGCCGGCGTACGAGCAGCCGGTGCTGATCACCGGGGGCGCGGGCACCGGGAAGACGGTCATCGCGCTGCACCGGGCGGCCCTGCTGGCGCGGGCGGCCACCGGCCCGGTGCTGCTGGTGACGTTCTCCCAGAGCCTCGCGACCGAGCTGTCCACGCGGCTCGACATGATCATCGACGACGAGGTGGTCCGCAAGCGCGTCGAGGTGGGCAACGTCGACAGGATCGCGCACCGCATCGTCGCCGAGGCGGAGGGCCGCGCCCCCGCCCTCGTCTCCTCCGACGACCTGGCCGAGCTGTGGCAGGAGGCGGCCGTCGGACGCTTCGGCAGCGCGTTCCTGCTGCGCGAGTGGGAGCAGGTGATCCTCTCCCAGGACCTGCGGACGCTGGAGGAGTATCAGTCCGCCGGCAGGCCCGGCCGCGGCGTCCGGCTCGACGCCGAGTCCAGGGCGCTGGTGTGGGAGGCCGTCCAGCAGGTCGTGCGGCGCCTGCGGGAGTCCGGCCGGCGCACCCTGCTCCAACTCGCCTCGGACGCGGCGGGCCTGCTCGGGCGGGCCGTGGGCGACCTGCTCGGCGACGAGGCGCCGGGGCGGGAGCCGTACCGGCACATCGTGGTGGACGAGGCGCAGGACCTGCACCCGGCCCAATGGCGGCTGCTGCGGGCGGCGGTCCCCGTCGCCCCGAACGACCTGTTCATCGTGGGAGACCCGCACCAGCGCATGTTCGACACCCGGGTCGCGCTGGCGGACGTCGGCATCCCCGCCCGCCATTTCCGCCTGAGGATCTCCCACCGGCTGCCCACCGAGATCCTGTCGTGGGGAGTGCGCCTGCGCGGCGGCGGTCCCGCCGACGGCCTGGTCGCGGGCAACGCCGCGATGTACGGCTACCGCGCGGTGGACCACGGCTTGCGCCCGATGGTGCGCGCGTACGTGGACGCGGAGGCGGAGATCACCGGGCTCGTCTCCACCGTGGCCGAATGGCTGGAGGAGGGCGTGCCGACCGCCCAGATCGCGGTGGCCGCGCGCACCTCCGACCTCGTGCGTACCGCCCGCACCGCACTACGCGAAGCGGGCATCACGGTCAAAGTCACCTCCCTCCACGGCATGAAAGGGCTGGAATTCCGCCGCGTGGCCGTGATAGGCGTGGCTGACGGAATCGTGCCGGCGCCGGACGCGCTGACCCCGGCCGACGAGGACCCGACGGCCCGGGCGCACGATCTGCAACGCGAACGGGGGCTGCTCTACGTGGCGTGTACGCGGGCGGGGGAGGTCCTCTACGTGTCCTATTCGGGGCGCGCCAGTCCCTTCATCCCGGCCTGACGTCCGATCCCCTAGTCTGAACTGCGGATATATTCCCCCTGCCGGTTGGACCTGCATGAACCTCAGCCTTAGCGACATCGTGCCTCCGCTGCGCTGGACCGCGCCCAGCCAGGTAGAGCCGATCGCGAGCGACCCCGGTCTTCCCGACGCGTGGTGGCAGGCGCTTCCCCTCGACCGGGCCTGCGCGGCGGTGGGAACCAGCCAGGTCGCCTCCCGGCTCGCCGACCTAACCACCGCCTGCTGGGCGCACCTGGTCCTCGGCGACATCCTCCCGCTGCTGAGGTTCACGCACCCCGAGGAGAGCCTCCAGACGCCCGGCCCGCGGGAGAGCGTCCACGACCTGTACGTCGACGTGATCGACAAGCTGCTCGCCACGGAGCCCGCGCAGGAGCCGGCCGGGGCGGCGGTTCCGCCGGCCCTCCCCGAACGGCCGATGCCCGAGATCGTCGACGAGATCTTCGCCCGGCTGGACGACCGCCAGCGGGCCATCGCGCGCGACCGGCTCTACTTCGACACCTCCCAGCAACCGGGACAGGGCCAGCGGGCCACGCTGGACGAGCTGGCCCAGCGCTTCTCCGTCACCCGCGAGCGCATCCGGCAGATCGAGCGCGACCTGCGCGACCACGTGATGGACTGGCTGAACGGCCCGTCCGCCGCGCCGCTGAACGCCCACCTGTCCTGGCTGCGCACCCGGCTGGGCTCGGCCGTGCCCGCCGACGACCTGGCCGCCGCCGTGCCGTGGCACCGCACCGAGCTGATCACGCTCGCGATCCCCGCCTGGCGGGTCGTCCGTACGCTCCTGACCGGGTATGAGCAGGTGGACGGCTGGCTGATCGCGGGCGGCGCCGACGAGCTCAGGGAGAAGACCCGGCAGCTGTTCGCCGATGGCCCCCGTCCGCTGGAGGAGGCGGTCTCCCTCGTCGCCCAGCTCGGCATCCGGGAGGACGTCGCCGAGCGCTGGCTGACGTCGGTGCCGCAGCTGCGGATCATGGACGGTCACGTCGTCCCCTGGCCGCGCAGCATGGGTGACAAGGCGGAGGCCGTGCTGGCCGTCGCCCACGCCCCGCTCACCCCCGAGGACATCCAGTCCCGCATCGCCGAGGACTACAGCCTCGTCGGCATCCGCAACCAGCTCGCCTCCGACGAGCGGTTCATCCGGCTCGACCGCAGCAAGTACGGACTGCGGCGCTGGGGCGGCGACGAGTACCTGGGCATCCGGGAGATGATCATCAGGGAGATCGAGCGTGCGGGCGGCGAGGCGTCCGTGAGCACGGTCGTGGACAACCTGACCTCCCGCTACGACGTGAGCGAGAACTCCATCAGGGCGTACGCCGGAGGGCCCGGGTTCGAGCGGACCCAGCGCGGCTTCATCAAGGTGGCCGTCCAAGACCAGGCCGAGGCCTACCAGCCGCGCCGGGACGTGTCGATGACCCGCCGCTGCTTTCGCAGCAGGGACGGCCGCTGGTGGCACCGGGTCGACGTGAACGCCGAGCACCTGCGCGGCTCGGGCTCCCCGCTACCGACCGGCTTCGCCGCGCACCTCGGCATGGCGCCAGGGGGGCAGCTCACCGCCTCCACCACGTCGGGTGAGGTGGTGATCAGCTGGCACAACCAGCCGACCATCGGCTCGATCAGGCACGTGCTCGCCGAGTACAACGCGTCCGAGGGCGACCACGTCTTCCTCACGGTCTCCGACGGCGGCGAGCTGCTGACCCGCTTCCTGCCGGCGGCGGGGGCCGGGCTGCCCGCGATCAACCATGCGCTGCACCTGATCGGATACACCGCTCCGGTGGCGTCGGAGGCCGAAGGCCTGCGGCTCATCGGCGCCCGCATCGGCCTGCCCGAGGGGTCCGCCCGCGAGGACGTCCTCGACCGCCTGCGCGAACGCGGCGACCGCGACATCCTGACCTTCCTCCCCTGATTCCGGGGATTTTCCTGTGAATGTGATCAGGATCCGGGGCCGGGACGGGGATGTCGGGGGCAGCACGTAGGCTCGGAGCATGTTGCGGCTCCACGACACCCTGACCCGGCAGGTCGTGCCCGTCGCCCCGGCCGGTTCGCGGATCCTGCGGATGTACACCTGCACCGCGCACGAGCCCGCCGGCCTCGCCGACCTGCGCCCCGCCCTGCTCGCCGACCTCGTCCGCCGCGTCGCCGAACGCGCCGGGCTGCGGGTGCTCGCCTGCCGCAACGTCTCCGACCTCGTCCACCGGAACGGCGGTCGCGGTCGTGACGGCGACGGCGCGTCCTTCGACGCCGACACGCTCGCGCTCAACATGCGCGCTCCCGAGCACTCCCCCAGGACCAGCGAGACGATGGGCCTGGTGATCGAGCTCATCGGGCGGCTGATCGAGCGCGGCCACGCGTACACCACCCCGGAGGGGGCGGTGTTCTTCGACGCGGCGTCCTTCCCCACGTACGGCGAGATCTCCGGCAAGCCGGGCTCGGCGCCCGACTGGCCCCTCTGGGAGCCGGCGCCGGAATCGCCGGGGGACTCGGCCGGCGACCACGCCGGACCGGTCTGGAACGGGCCCTGGGGCCGCGGGCTCCCCGGCCACGACATGGAGTGCTCGGCCGCGCCGCTGCGGTTCCTCGGCCCCCGCTTCGACCTGTACGTGGGCCGTGCCGACCTGTGCTTCCCCCACCACGAGAGGGCACGGGCCCAGTCGAACGCCGCCACAGGACGGGAGGCCGCCGCCCACTGGGCGCACTCCGGGCATCTGCTGTTCGAGGGCCGCCCGGCCGGCACCGGGGACGTCGTGCCGCTGTCCGGCGTCGTCGCCGCCGGTCTCGATCCCCTCGCCGTACGGCTGGCCCTGCTGGAGCACCACTACCGGCGGCCGGTCGACCTCACCTGGGACGCCCTTCGCGCCGCCGACGAGGAACTGCGGCGGCTCCGGCGGCGGGTGGCCGAATGGGCGGAGTCACCGAGCCGCCCGATCGACCAGGCACACTCCGAGCGCGTCCAGCGGGCATTGGACGACGACCTGGACACTCCTGCGGCGCTACGCCTGCTGCGCGATCTGGAGGCCGACGAGTCGATCGCGCCGGGGTCCAAGTTCGAAACCTTCCTCCACTTCGATCACGTGCTCGCCCTCGGCCTGCCCGCCGACATCGGCCGCATCTGACCGGCGTTCCTCGCGCCTGAACGGGCCGATCGGGATGTTTCTCGCATACCGACAGTCGAGTCACAACCGTGCGCAGCAGCAGGTCCAGGTCTAGGTACAGGTCCAGGTGCAGGCGCAGGCGCAGGTCCGCAAGCCGACGGACCGGTGGACCTGAGGACCGGAGCTGTGGACCGGCGGAGCTGTGGGCCGACAGGCCCAAGCCGCGTGCGGCTTTGGCCCGCTTACCCGGCCTCCGATGCGCGGGTGCAGCCGGACCACTCAACCTGTCGCTCCAACAATTCGCCGCTCACCTGGTGTGCAACGCACGACGCCATGAAAGAATTCGTATATACATTCGAATCAAGCTAGGAGGGCTCAATGGATCTGTTCACTAGCGATCCTGACCGCTCTCGTCGTTCGAATAACACTGGCGACGACTGGTGGGACCGGTTGATCGCCGACTCACCGTTGTGGTCCGTCGATGGCTCATCCGCCCGCGAGCACTTCCCGATCATCGACCTCCACCCGCCGCGGCACACGAGCGCTAACACGAGCGGCAGCGGGCCCAGTGCCGAGAGCGCGCCCGGCACCGGAAGCACAAGCAGCCCGGGTACGGGTGCCGACGGCGCGAACGGCCCGCGCGCTGATGGCCTTGATACCGATGGTGGTGATGCCGGTAGTCGTGGTGCCGGCGCGGATGCCGCCGATGCGGGTGGTCGTCCCCGTGCTCGGTCGTCGTGGGTGCTGGTGGGGTCGTTGCGTGAGTCGGCGCAGGCGTTGGCGTTGGCGCCGCTTCCCGAGGATGCGGATGTCTGCCTGGCTGAGGCGGAGGATTTGCTGTTCGCGCGGGACCGGATCACCTGCGCGCTGGCCGATCGGGTGGGGCGCGTGCATGCCGCTGGGCGGGCCAAGCAGCATGGGCATGCCTCCACCCGCAGCTGGCTGCGCACCGCCGCCGGGATGAACGTCGCCGGTGCGGGCCGCCTGCTGACGTTGGCGGTGGAGCTGGCGCGTCTGCCGCGGGTGCGGGAGAAGTTCGCCGCCGGCCAGTTGGCGGCGGGGGTGGTGGAGGCGATCTGCACCGCCACCGCCCAGTTGAGCGATGAGCACGCCGGTGTGGCCGAGCCGATCCTGCTGGAGCTGGCGGGCAAGGCAGGCGCGGCGGAGGTGGCCAAGGCCGGGCGTTACCTGCGGGCGGTGCTGGACCCCGACGGAGAAGACCACGACGAGCGGGCCGACTACGGGCGGCGATTCCTGCGGGTGCGCCCCGGGCGGGGCGGCGGCCTGGAAGGGGAGTTCTCCCTCCCCCGCGAAGCGGCAGCCCGGCTACGGGCCCTGCTGGACGCCTACGCCAAACCGCGGGCGGAGGGCGATGACCGGCCGCTGAGCGTGCGCCAGGCCGATGCCCTCATCGCCCTGCTGGAACAGAAGATCGCCACCGAACTCCTGGTCCTGGTCAACGCCGAATCCCTCCCCACCGACCCCGCCACCGGCGGCACCAACGACTCTGCCCCTGACGAGGCCGCCACCACCGACCCCGCCGCCACCACCGACTACCCCGCGGACCCTGACCATGCCGGAAGCACCGACGGCCCCAGCGAGGCCGACGACGCCGTCCCCGGCGCGATGGGCGACCCCGGTGACGTGGGCGGCGCCGACGACCCCAACGTCCCGGACGACCCCGACACCGGCGAGGACGAGGCAGATGGCGGTGCGGGGAGCGATGCCGGTGCCGATGGAGCCGCGAACGCCGGTGCCGGAAGCGCCGACCGTTCTTCCGTCGGTCCCCGCGATGAGGAGTCCCGCCAGCCAGGGCCCGACGAGCGCGGGGCTGGTGAGCACGGAACCTCCGAGCGTGAGACCGGTAGGCGCATCCGTGAGCACGGGACTGGCGAGCAGGGGGCCGGTGAGTGCGAGCCGCACGACACCGCGAGCGACGCCTCTACCAAGGGCGACCACACCACGCCCGTAGAGGGCGAAGACCACGACCGTGCCGCGACACAGACTGGGGCAACGCACGCCGGACGGCGCGCGTCAGCATGGCCTACAGACGGCGGCCAGCCCTCGCACACAGCGCCTTCAGACACAGCGCTTTCGAACCCAGCACCCTGGGGCGCAACACCTTCCGGCATAGCGCCTGCCCACGCAGCGCAGCCGGATCCTCCTCCCGAGGATGCCTTCGCGCATCACGCGCACGCCGGGTCTCGGCCTGCGAGGGACTGCCGGCATGGGCAGGGCACGCGTGAGGACCTCAGCGACGTGCGCTGTGGCCAGGACCGCCATGACTTGGGCCGCCATCAGCCGGACTGCGATGAGCCGGGCGGCGAGGAGCAGGGCCGGGCTCGGCAGGACGCGGCGGACGGCCAGGGCGCGTGCCGGTGTGGCAGCGCGGCGCGGTGCTCGTGTGCGACGCAGGCGCCGGGAACGGCGGGACCAGAGCCGGAGACGCCACCGGGACATCCACCGGGATCAGAGCCAGGGACGCCGGGGGCGCTGTTCGGGACGCCGCCGGGGGCGTTGCTGGGGACGGCGTTGGGGACGGTGCCGGGGTTGTTGCTGGCGACTGGGCAGATGCTGCCCGTCACCAGCGTGCACCGCCTGGCCCGCACCAGCACCCTGGTGCGGCTGGTCATGGACGCCGAGGGGCAGGTGCTCGACATGGGCCGCAAAGTTCGCCTGGCCACCCCCGCCCAACGTAGGGCGATCTTCGCCCGCTACGCCACCTGCTGGATCGACGGCTGCCCACTCCCCGCCACCATGTGCCAGATCGACCACGCCGACAACTGGAGCACCGGCGGACTCACCGACCTGAAACTCCTCGGCCCCGCCTGCCAGTTCCACAACCGCGACCGCTACCAGCACCCCCACCGCTACACCCGCCGCCAAACCGGCACCGACCGCTGGACCTTCACCTACGAGCGGCCCCGGCCCAGGCGACTACGGGAATGAGGGAGGCGGCCGGGGGGCGGCACCGGCAGCCGCCGGGAAGCTCAGACGCCGAGGCGCTGGTCGCTGACGAGGATGCCGTCCTCGTCGCTGTAGAGCCATGCGCCCGGGGCGAAGGTCACGTCGCCGAAGTTCACCGGGACGTCGATCTCCCCCAGGCCGGTCTTGGCGCTCTTGCGCGGGTTGGCGCCGAGCGCCTTGATACCGAGGTCGAACCCGGCCAGGGCTGCCGTGTCTCGTACCGCGCCGTTGATCACCACGCCCGCCCAGCCGTTCTCCATTGCCGAGGTCGCGATCATGTCGCCGAGCAGCGCCGTACGCAGCGATCCGCCGCCGTCGACCACCAGCACCCGGCCCTCGCCCGGTGTCGCGAGCACCTGTTTGACGAGCGCGTTGTCCTCCAGGCAGCGGACCGTGGCGATCTGGCCGGAGAATCGCGTGCGTGAGCCGTACGAGCGGAACTGGGTGACACAACTGTGCAGCGCGTCACCGTGGGCGTCGTAGAGATCAGCGGTCGCGAAGCTCATGGCCGCATTGTGCCAGTGCCCGCGCGGTCGTTGCCGCTGCCCGGAAATACGGGTTTGCCATTCCGTAAATGCCGTGATTATGGGAGCGAAGCGCACCGGGAAACAATGCGGACGTGCATGATGTTTCGCGCTTCCGCCCGCTTCCGCTCACCGTGCTCGCCGCTGTCGCGCTCAGTGGGTGTCAGGCGAGCGGAACAGCCGTCGCGGGGGACGCCGCTCTCACCGCGTCGCCCGTGCTGAGCGGCAGCCAGACAGCTGGGCAGACAGCTGGGCAGACGTTCGAGAAGGCGACCGAGAAGGCAGTACGGATGCTCGACAACGCGATTCTCCCCCTGGACGCTTTCGCACCGACACCCGAACAGCAGGCTCGGCTCGTCAACGCCGTGCGCCACTCGGTGGCCCTGTGCACGAATAGGTTCGGAATGAAGGGTTACGACGACACTCCGTTGCCACCGCAGCGCGACACGACGCCCAGAGCCCGCCGTTACCTGTTCGTCGATCCTGCCCTCGCCGGCCGATACGGGTACGCCGTGCCGTTGCAGCCTCCCTCGCAGCAGCAGAAACCACCAAGATCCACGAAAGCGGGCGCGGGCATGACCCCGATCGAGGAGCAGGCCGTTCTGGGCGGGCGGGGGCCGAAGACGGTCAGGGGGATCCGCGTGCCGGAGGGCGGTTGCATCGGGGCGGCGAACCGGCGCGCGATGAAAGGGGTCCCACCCGACGCCGAGTTCCTGGTCGTCCGGCTGGAGTCGGAGGCGTACGACAAGTCGCTTCGTGATCCCCGGGTGAAGGCGGGGAACGCGGCGTGGAGCGCCTGCATGAAGAGAGCCGGCTACACCTACTCGGCACCCGTCAAGGCGTGGGAGGACCCGCGCTGGCGAAAGGCGGGTGACAAGCGGGAGGAGGCCACCGCGGCGGTGACGGATATGCGCTGCAAGCTGCAGGTGGACTGTCTGAGCGTGCGGCTGACGAGTGAGATCGATGCGCAGCGGACGATCGCAAAGGGACACGGCCCCGAACTCCGGGCGTTCCGGCGGCATCTGCGGACGCGACTGGCCAACGCCGCGGCGATGCTCGGAGAGCGGCCCTAGCCACAGCCCGAGCCACAGCCGGAACCGCTCTCGCGCAAGCGCCATCCCGGCCGTCCCGTCAGGGGAGCGTACGGCTCTCGCCGACGGCGAGGTCCCACAGGTCGGCGGGATCGAGGCCGCGTGACTCCCACACGGCGCGGGCCTCGCGCACGGGCTCCAGCAGCGGCTCGCCCGACAGCACGAACGTGCCCCAGTGCATGGTGGCCATCCGCCGCGCTCCCACGTCGAGGCAGCCCTGCACGGCCTGGGCGGGATCGACGTGGGAGACCTTCATGAACCAGCGCGGCTCGTAGGCGCCGACCGGCATGAGTGCGAGGTCGATGCCCGGGTAACGCTCACCGATCTGCGCGAACCGCTCCCCGTAGGCCGTGTCACCGGCGAAGTAGACCCGATGCTCGGGGGAGGTGAGCACCCATCCGCCCCACAGGGTGCGGCAGGTGTCCCAGAGGGTACGGCGGCTCCAGTGGTGAGCCGGGACGAAGTCGAATGTCACGTCGCCGAGGCGAGCCGACTCCCACCAGTCCAGTTCGGTCACGTCGCGGAAGCCTCGCCGCCGAAACCACCCGCCGAGCTTGGCAGGTGCGAAGACGGCCGTGTCCCTCGGCAGGCGGCGGATCGTCGGTGCGTCCAGGTGGTCATAGTGGTTGTGGCTGATCACGATCGCGTCGACTTCGGGCAGGTCGGACCAGGCGACGCCGGGAGGGGTCAGCCGCTGGCGCACGCCGGGGATCTTGCGTGACCACACCGGATCGGTCAGCACGGTGAGCCCGCCGATCTGGAGCACGAACGTCGCGTGGCCGACCCAGGTCGCCACGGTCTCGGTCGCGGCGGCGCGGGGCAGGCCGACACGGTGGACGGGAATCTGGTCGCTGTCCCCGATGTCGGGCCGCAACTGCCCGTGCCACATGACGCTGGTGACCTCGCGGAAGTCGGGAAGCGGGGCGGTCAGCCTGTCGGCGAAGCTGGACGGCCACCGGCGGGGTCCGGCGGGCCTAACAATCGGCGCGCTCGGCGCATTCGGAACGGGAGATACGGGGATTTCTGGGGCCTCAGGGCTTTCCGGGTGAATCGTCTGCGACATGGGGAACTCCCTTCCGCTCTCCATGATCCCCGCAGGGCCGAAAATATTCCTCCTACGACTGGTTGATTCCCGCCATGTTTCCTCCACCCTCAGGCGGAATGCGACCTACTCCCCCTTCTCCTCCACCATGGGTGCATCCGGGGATAACCGCCGTCGTCCAGACCGGCCATCCGCTCGAAAAGATTCCACGAGGCCGGATGACCGCAGACGGCGTACGAAACAGCCGAGGCGAGCACGTACAGCACGAGCATGGGCAGGCCGACGCAGAACGCGTACTGGGTGGCGTGGCGGGACTCGTGGTCGAGCAGGCAGCCGGTGAGATAGCCCTCCCCGTGCTTGGTCAGGACGACGTTGCCCACCGTGAACGCCCCGGCGACGGGGAACGGGATGCGGTATCCGTGTGCGTAGACGAGGCCCCGCTCCCCCCTGCGGGTGCGGGCTCCGCCGATCCGCGCGATCAGCAGCCCGAGGGGCGTGGAGAGGTTGACGTAGTTGATGACCTGCCGGACCCGGTGCGACCGCCGCATGTCCCCAGGATCCGCGCCCGGTCCCACCTGTACAAGCTCACGGGCGGCCGTACGACTTCAGCAGCCACGAACCGGCGGAGCGGGTGACGACCACGGCCGCGGCGACGGCGACGGCGCCGCCGTAGAGGTACCAGTAGCCGGCCGAGTTGCCCGCGATGGCGAGGTCGCCGGCCCGCTGAGGCGTGGCCAGCAGGAACGACGCGAGGAGCCACCCGGCGGCGGGGACGAGCGCGCCCAGCTTGCCGCCCATCAGCCGTCCCATGGCGTACGGCACCGCGAACAGGGCGGCCAGCCAGGCGATCGCGGCGACCGGCACCTCCCCGGCGTACCACGCGTGCTGGAAGCCCCCGACGACGCCGAGCACCACGCCCAGCAGGAAGAGCACGCCGTACGCCGCGCCGGTGACGGCCCCGGCCAGCGGGCCGGGGACGTTCTCGGCGGGTTCGACGCCGCTCTGCGCCTCCTGGGTCATACCGCCCAACTTATCCGACACCTCAGCCGATGCCGGCGAACAGGTCGGTCTCGCGGTTGTACGGCTCGCCGAGGCCGCCCACCTCGGGCGGAGCGCCGATGCCGGGCCTACCGGGGACCCCGGCGCGCAGGATGAAGTGCTCGACCCCGAGGGCCTGCTGGCCGACGTTGTTCGACAGCGCGAACCACGGCGCGTCCACGGCGATCTGCGTCGCGTGCGCGCGCATCGCATCGAGTTTGGCCTCCACGTGGGGCCTGGCGTCGATCTCCGTCGTCACGTCCTCGTCGGCGCACCCCGGCATGTCGTCGATCGACTCCGGCACCCAGAAGCCGACGCCGGCCTCGCGCATGGTCTCGATGGTCCGCCGGAGCACCGACTTGGGCATGGCGGTGAGGTAGAACTTGGCGATCCGCCACGGCTCCCCGCCGGGGAACGCGGGGTCGGCGGCCAGTTCGAAGGCCCGCCGGGAGACGCGGTGCGCCTGGATGTGGTCGGGATGGCCGTAGAAGCCGTTCTCGTCGTAGGTGACGAGGACCTGGGGCCTGACCTCGCGGATCACCTTGACCAGCTCGCCCGCGGCCTCGTCGAGGTCGGCCCGCCAGAAGCAGCCGGGGCGGTCGTTGGTCGCCGCGCCCATCATGCCCGAGTCGCGCCAGCGACCGGCCTCGCCGAGGAAGCGGTGGTCGGTGACGCCGAGGGCCTTGCACGCGGCGGCCAGCTCGCCGATGCGGTACTGACCGAGGGTGTCGTCCCTGTCGGCCGCGTGGTGGGCGAGCTCCGGAGGGATGACCTCGCCCTCCTCCCCCAGAGTGCAGGTCACGAGCGTCACATGCGCGCCCTCGGCCACGTACTTGGCCATGGTCGCCCCGGTGCCGATCGTCTCGTCGTCGGGGTGGGCGTGCACGAGCAGCAAGCGGCGGTCAGTCATGCCTCCGAGGGTAGTGCCCCTGTGCTGGCAGTATGAGGAGCTATGACGGAGAGCTTCCCGCGGTTGCATGCCAGGACCCGGCGGTTCACCCTTGGGGTGCCGCGCAACTTCACGATCTCCCCTGACGGCGGTCGGGTGACCTTCCTCAGGACGCGGTCGGGCACCGATCCGGTGACGTGCCTGTGGGAGCTGGACGTCGCGTCCGGGGCCGAGCGGCTCGTCGTCGATCCCCTCGCCCTGGGCGCCGCCGACGAGGACCTGCCGCCGGAGGAGCGCGCCCGCCGCGAGCGGTCGCGGGAGTCGGCGGGCGGCGTGGTGGCGTACGCCACGGACCGGGAGGTCCGGCGGGCCGTCTTCGCGCTGTCGGGCGACCTCTACCTGACCGACCTCGCCTCGGGCGGGGCACGGCGGCTCCCGGCGGCCGGGCCGGTCATCGACCCCCGGCTCGACCCCACCGGCGCGCGGGTCGCGTACGTCACGGGCGGCGCCCTGCACGTGCTGGAGATCGATACCGAAGCTGACGCCGGAGCTGACTCCGGAGCCGGCACCTCGCTGGCCGAGCCCGAAGGCGACCTGGTCACCTACGGTCTCGCGGAGTTCATCGCGGCCGAGGAGATGGGGCGGATGCGCGGCTACTGGTGGTCGCCCTCCGGCGACCGCCTGCTCGTGGCCCGCGTGGACGAGTCGCCGGTGACCCTGTGGCACATCGCCGACCCGGCCAACCCCGACCGTCAGCCCGTCCCGCAGCGCTACCCCGCCGCCGGCACGGCCAACGCCGAGGTCACGCTGCACGTCATCGGCCTGGACGGCGCGCGTACGGCGGTGCCGTTCGAGCAGGAGTACCTGGTGACGGCGGCCTGGGACGCGCACGGCCTCGCGATCGTCACGCTCTCGCGGGACCAGCGGACCATGCGCCTGCTGTCGGCCGACCCGGACACGGGCGAGACGACGCTCCTGCGCGAGGACACCGACCCGGCCTGGGTGGACATCGTCGCCGGCGTTCCGGCCCGCCTGTCGGACGGCAGGCTCGTGTGGGTGGCCGACGCCGACGGCGGCCACCGCCTCGTGGTCGGCGACGAGCCGGTCACGCCGCCGTCCCTGCAGGTGCGCGCGGTGCTCGACGTGGACGGCGACACCGTGCTCTTCCAGGCGAGCGGCGAGCCCAGCGAGGTCCATCTGTGGACCTACACGGCGGGCACCATCAGCGCCGTCACCACCGAGCCGGGCGTCCACTCCGGCCGCCGGGCGGGCGGCGTGACGCTCGTCGCCCGGCAGAGCCTCGACACCGAGGGCACGACGGTGACCGTCGGGTCGGCGTCGATCAATTCCCTGGCCGAGCGCCCGGGCCTGGAGCCGCGGGTGTCGCTCGTCCGGGCGGGCTCTCGCGAACTGTCCACGGCGATCCTGCTGCCCTCGTGGCACGTGCCCGGCTCCGGTCCGCTGCCCGTCCTGATGGACCCGTACGGCGGGCCGCACGCCCAGCGCGTGCTGTCGGCCCGGCGGATGTTCCTGGAGTCCCAGTGGTGGGCCGAGCAGGGCTTCGCGGTGATCGTGGCCGACGGGCGGGGCACGCCGGGACGCGGCCCGGCCTTCGAGCGGGAGATGCTGCACGACTTCACGATCTCGCTGCAGGACCAGGTGGACGCCCTCCAGGGCGCGGCGGCCCTGCACCCGGGCGACCTCGACCTGTCGCGGGTGGCGATCAGGGGCTGGTCGTTCGGCGGCTACCTCGCCGCGCTCGCCGTGCTGCGCCGTCCCGACGTGTTCCACGCCGCCGTCGCCGGGGCGCCGGTCACCGACTGGCGGCTGTACGACACCTGCTACACCGAGCGCTACCTCGGCCACCCGGACGAGGGGCACTACGAGAGGTCGTCGCTGCTGGGAGACGCGGAGAAGGGGGAGCGCCCGCTGCTGCTGATCCACGGCCTGGCCGACGACAACGTCGTCGCCGCGCACACGCTGCGGCTGTCGTCGGCCCTGCTCGCGGCAGGCCGCCCGCACACCGTGCTCCCGTTGTCGGGCGTCACCCACATGACGCCGCAGGAGGTCGTCGCGGAGAACCTGCTGCTCCTGCAGCTCGACTTCCTCAGGAAGTCGCTGAACATCACCGGCTGACGTGACTACCGGGCGGTGCCGTGCCAGCTGTCCCACAGCGCGGCGTAGGCACCGCCCGCCTCCACCAGGTCGTCGTGGGAGCCCAGCTCGCTGATCCGGCCGTCCTCCACCACGGCCACCCGGTCGGCGTCGTGCGCGGTGTACAGCCGGTGCGCGATGGCGATCACCGTACGGCCCTCAAGCACGGCGGCGAGCGACCGCTCCAGGTGGCGGGCGGCCCGCGGGTCGATCAGCGACGTGGCCTCGTCCAGGACGAGCGTGTGCGGGTCGGCCAGCACCAGCCGGGCGAGCGCGAGCTGCTGCGCCTGGGCCGGGGAGATCGCCGTGCCGCCGGAGCCGACGGCCGCGTCCAGGCCCTCGGGCAGCGCGGCCACCCACTCCCAGGCGTCCACGGCCTCCAGCGCGCGGCGCACCTCGGCGTCCGAGGCGCCGGGCCTGGCGATCAGCAGGTTGTCGCGCAGCGTCCCCCGGAACACGTGGTGCTCCTGGGTGACCAGGGCGACGTGCCCGCGCAGCTCGTCGAGCGGCAGCTCGACCAGCGGCACCCCGCCGACCGTGACCGACCCGCTCGCCGGCGCGTGCACCCCGGCGATGAGGCGGCCCAGCGTGGACTTGCCCGCCCCCGAGGGTCCGACCATGGCCAGGCGCTCCCCCGGGCGTACGTCGAGGTCGATGCCGTGCAGCACGTCGTGGCCCTCGCGGTAGGCGTACCGCACGCCGCCGACCTTCAGCTCCTCTCCCACCGGCCGGGCGTCGCCCGAGACCCGGTCGTCGGGCACGTTGGCCACGCCCAGCAGCCGGGCCATCGAGGCCCCGCCGACCTGGAGCTCGTCCACCCACGACAGCAGGCGGTCGAGCGGGTCGATGAGCTGCTGCACGTAGAACGTGGCGGTCGTCACCTGGGCCACCGTCACCCAGCCCTCGATCGAGAAAAGCCCTCCGATGAGCAGGGTCGCCACGACCGGGATCACGTAACCGAACTCGACCGCCGGAAACCACACCGTGCGCAGGCCCAGCGTGTACCGCTCGGCGGCGAACGACCGGGAGATGTCCCGGTCCGTACGGTCCCGGCGGCGGCCCTCCAGCCCCAGCGCCTCGATCGTGCGCGCGCCCTCGACGGTCTCGGCCAGGCCTTCGGTCATGTCGGCGTACGCCGCGTTCTCCCGCAGATAGCCGTCCCTGGCGCGGTTGAGGTACCACCGGGTGGCGCCCCACAGCAGCGGCACGGCGACCAGCGACGGCACCGCCATCACCGGCCCGACGAGGATCACCGCGCCGACGACGAAGACGCCGGTGACGACCGCGATCAGCGTCTCGGGCACGGCGTGCCGCACGCTCCGGGACAGCGCGTCCACATCCCTGGACGTACGGGTGATGAGGTCGCCGGAGCCGGCCCGCTCCACCGTCGAGAGCGGCAGCGCGAGCACCCGGCCGACGAAGTCCTCCCGCAGCTCGGCCAGCACCTTCTCGCCCAGCCGCGACGACGCGTACACCGCGAGCCTGACCAGCACGGCCTGCACGACCACGAAGGCGGCGATGGCCAGGACGACGGTGTCCACGCGCAGATCGCTGCGGCCCTTGGCCAGGCCGCCCACCAGGTCGCCGAGCATGCGGGGCGCGACGAGCCCGGCCATCGCCGCCAGCGCGTGAAGCGCCAGCGCGAGACCGAGCTCGCGCGGATACTTCAGCGTCAGCCGCCGCGCGTAGGCGCGCACCTGCGCCCGGTCGGCGACCGGAAGGATCTCGCGGGCCATGCTCAGTCTTCCCCTCGTGTCACGGTCGAGCGGTACGCGGGCACCTTCTCCAGCAGCGCCCGGTGGGCGCCCTCGGCCCGCACCACGCCGTCCTCGACGTACAGCACGTGGTCGGCCCGGTCGAGCACGAGCGGGCTGGTCGTGCAGACCAGGGTCGCCCGGCCCGTCCGCGCCTTGCCCAGCCGTTCGGCGACGCGCGCCTCCGTGTGCGCGTCGACGGCGCTGGTGGGCTCGACCAGGATCAGGGTCTCCGCGTCGGCGAGCAGCGCCCGGGCCAGCCGCAGCCGCTGCTGCTGACCACCGGAGAACTCACGGCCCGACTCGGCCACGTGCGCGTCCAGGCCTTCGGGCAGCGCCGCCACGATGTCCTCGGCGCACGCGGCGTACAACGCCTCGCGGACGTCCTCGTCGGTCGCCGCGCCCCGCACGTCGAGCTCGTCGCGCAGCCGTCCGGTGAACAGCCGCGCGCCGTTGTCGGCCACCAGGATGTGCCGCCTGACCTCGGTGAGCGGCAGCTCCGCCAGCGGCACGCCGGCGAGCGTGACGTCGCCGGGCGCGAACCTGCCCAGGCGGTCGGCGATCGCGATGGCGTCCTCCGGCGCGGCCGCCGCGAGCGCCGTGAGCCGTCCGGGCCGGACCTCGACCCCCGACTCGCCGTCGCGCAGCGTGCCCTCGCCCGTGAAGAGGCGGCCGCCGCCGCCCGCGATCTCGGGCTCCAGCGACAGGATGCGGCAGACGCGGCGCGCCGCCACGTGCCCCTTGGTCAGCTTGTCGGCGGCCTCGGTCAGCGTCCGCAGAGGCGCGATCAGGAACACCGCGTAGCCGTAGAACGCGACGAGCTGACCGGGCGTGATGCGGCCGTCGAGCGCGAAGTGCGCGCCGAGCCAGGTCACGCACGCGATCAGCACGCCGGGCAGCAGGACCTGGGCGCCCTCCAGCAGGGACTCCACCGAGGCCACCCGCACGCCCGCCTGCCGTACGCGCTGCGACTCCTCGCGGTAGCGCGCGGCGAAGACCTGCTCGCCGCCGATGCCGCGCAGCACCCGCAGGCCGGCCACGATGTCGGCGGCCCGGGTGGCCAGGTCGCCCTGCAGGTCGCGTTGCTCGTGCTGGCGCCGGTGCAGCGGCTTGAGCAGGGGGCCCACCGCGGCCGCCATCAGCGGCACGCCGACCAGCACGACCAGGCCCAGCGGAACCGAGGTGGCGATGAGGATCACGGTCACCGCGACGATCGCGACGCCGGCGCCGGCGCCGCGCAGGACAATCTCCATGGCGTTGCCGATGTGGGCGATGTCCGAGTTGCCCACGCTGACGACCTCGCCCGTCGACAGCCGCTTCGGCAGCGTCGCCCCGAGCCTGGCCGCCTGCCGTACGGTCACCTGGACGGTGCGGTAGGCCGCCGACAGCCAGCTGAAGACGGCGTAGCGGTGGCGTGCGACACCGGCGAGCGCCTGGACCACGCCGAGACCGAGCACCACGGCCGACCATCTGAGCAGCGTGCCCGCGTCCCGCGCGGCCATCGCGTCGATCGCCTTGCCCAGGGCCGCCGGCACGAGCGCCTGCCCCAGCCACCACAGCACCGCCAGGGTGATTCCGGTCAGCATCGGACCGGCCTGGCTGCGGGCCACCCACCACAGGTAGCGCAGCGGCCCGCGGGCGTCGGGTGTGCCGGGATCGGCCACAGGAAGAGTGCGCATCGTAGTTCCAGGCTCGCAAACACGCAGGTCGACCGGCAAATCGTTTTACTCGTCAACCAAGGTTGACATCTGGGGTCGCGTCAACCTATGTTGACGACATGAGTGATACGGCACAACTGGCGAGCGACGCCGGCAGCCGCGATCCGGCCGTCGGCCTGCGGGCCGTACGGGCCCTGCGACTCCTGGTGGAACGGCTCGAAGCGCTGCAGGTGGAGAACGCCCGCAACGCCGGGTGGTCGTGGCAGGACATCGCGCTCCTGCTCGGGGTGTCCCGGCAGGCGGTGCACAAGAAGTACGCGGGCGGCCGAGGACTGCTGAGACGGGAGAAGTAGATGCTGGAGAGATTCACCGACGACGCGCGGCAGGTCGTCACGCACGCCAACGAGCAGGCCAGAGAGCTCCGGCACAGGCAGGTGGGCACCGAGCACCTGCTGCTCGGCCTGCTGAGCCGTCCGGAGACGCTGTCGGCCCGGCTCCTCACGTCTCGCGGGATCACCCACGAGCGGGTGCGGGCGGAGGTCGTACGGATTCTCGGCGACGCCGCGGGCGGGGACATCGACGCCGAGGCCCTGGAGTCGATCGGCATCGACCTGTCGGCCGTCCGGGAGAAGATCGAGGAGGTCTTCGGCGTCGGGGCCCTCGACCGGGAGCCGCGCCGCGATCACCGCGGGGCTCTCCTCAGCGGGCGCCGGGCCCCGTTCGGCCCGCGGGCGAAGAAGACGCTCGAACTCGCGCTGCGCGAGGCCATCGCGCTCAAGAGCAGAGACATCCGCGACGGGCACATCCTCCTGGGCGTCATCCGGGAGGGCGAGGGCCTGGGCGTCCGGATCCTGACCGATGCCGGGGTCGACCTGTCCGACCTGCGGGCGGAGGTCAGGAGCGCCCTCTGACCCCTCTGACCGGCGTCAGCCGTCCAGGGCCGTCAGGGCGTCCGCGACGGTCTCGTGGATGGGGAACGCGACGTGCAGCCCGGTCACGGTCAGAATCCTCCGGAAGACGCCCCGGACGCCGACCAGCTTCATGAACCCGCCCGCCTCCACGGCGTGGTCGTGCGTCTCCAGCAGGAGCCGCAGGCCCATGGAGTCACAGAAGGTCAGCTCGGAGGTGTCCACGACCAGCCGGGCGGCGCCCTCCTCCGACAACTTGCCGAACACGGTGCGCAGGCGTTCGCCGGAGATCACATCCAGCTCGCCGGTCAGGGTGACGAGAGTGTGCGTCGCCTCATGGCTCACCGTGACGCCAAGTCTCGTCGTCATCGCCTGTCCTCATCCTGAAAGATCTTCCTCTTGGGAGATCTACAGAGAAGTTACACCCCTACTTACCCCGCCAGGCAGAGAGAGGCAAGGAGGACGGGACGGCGGGGACCGGCAGTGCTCAGCGATCGCCGGCGATCTCGTACAAGCCGCCGGAATCGGAGTCCGAGCCCGGCCCGCCGCCGGGCCGAGGGTGACGCGGACCCGCGTCGGCCGCCTGGCTGAGCGCCTCCGCGACCGTCGGGTGCTGCTCGAACACGTTGCGCAGGCCGGTGATCGTCAGCACCCGGCGCAGCACTCCCTGCACGCCGCTCAGCATCAACCGGACGTTCAGGGCCTGGCCGCGCTGCAACGCGGAGATCAGCTCGCTGAGCCCGCGCGAGTCGCAGAACGCCAGCTCGGCGACGTCGAGCACGATGACGGACGTCCCGGGCGACTCCCAGGCCTGATGCAACTCGTTGTGAAGCAGATGGACGGTGCCGGCGTCCAGGTCGCCTTCCACACGCACGACGACGGCCGCGCCGTGCACTGCGGACGCGACCTTCAAGGTGGAACGTGGACCGGTCACGGACATGCTCACTCCCTCGCCTGCGGGATCACGGCAGGCGTGTTACGCCAACACAAAGCACACGTTACCCAGGAGGAGAGGTGATTATGTTACGGCTGACCGGTCCACGTTCTCGACCGCTACCTGAAGACGGCTACTTGAAGACGGCTACTTGGAGGCGGCCCTGAGGTAGTCGGCGTTCATCTGAGCGATCGTGTCGAAGGGGATGCCCTTCGGGCACACCGCCGTGCACTCGCCGGTGTTGGTGCAGCCGCCGAAGCCCTCGGCGTCCATCTGCTCGACCATCGCCCTGGCGCGCGACTCGCGCTCCGGCTGTCCCTGCGGCAGCAGGCTCAGGTGAGTGATCTTCGCCGCGGTGAACAGCGACGCCGAGCCGTTCGGGCAGGCCGCGACGCAGGCGCCGCAGCCGATGCAGGTCGCGGCGTCGAAGGCGGCGTCGGCGTCGGCCTTCGGCACCGGGACGGAGTGCGCCTCGGGGGCGGACCCGGCGGGAACGGAGATGAAGCCGCCCGCCTGGATGATCCGGTCGAACGCCGACCTGTCCACGACGAGGTCCTTGACCACCGGGAACGCCGCGGC
Source organism: Microbispora rosea (assembly GCF_900156315.1). Classification (GTDB taxonomy): domain Bacteria; phylum Actinomycetota; class Actinomycetes; order Streptosporangiales; family Streptosporangiaceae; genus Microbispora; species Microbispora rosea. The sequence goes on from NZ_FTNI01000004.1 coordinate 150,226, forward strand.
CCGCCACGGCTCGATCGTGATGACGTCGCCGTCCTTGAAATGCCGCATGTGCAGCTGGCACGTCGTGGTGAGCTTCTGCTCGCCGTGCGCGACGCCGTTGATGACCATGCCGCACATGCCGCAGATGCCCTCGCGGCAGTCGTGGTCGAAGGCGACCGGGTCGTCGCCCTCCAGGATCAGCCGCTCGTTGAGGACGTCGAGCATCTCCAGGAACGACATGTCGGGCGAGACGTCGTCGACCCGGTAGGTCACCATCCGTCCCTTGTCCGACGAGCCGTTCTGCCGCCAGATCTTGAGGGTCAGGTTCACTTGTAGCTCCGCTGGGTCATCTTGACGTACTCGTAGTTCAGCTCTTCCTTGTGCAGGACCGGACCCTCCGGAGTCCACTCCCACGCGGCGACGTAGGCGAAGTGCTCGTCGTCGCGCAGCGCCTCGCCGTCCTGGTCCTGCGACTCGGCCCGGAAGTGACCGCCGCACGACTCCGTGCGGTGCAGCGCGTCGACGCACATCAGCTCGGCGAGCTCGAAGAAGTCGGCCACCCGGCCGGCGCGTTCGAGCGCCTGGTTGAGCCCCTCGGCGTCGCCCGGCACCTTGACGTTGTTCCAGAACTCCTCGCGCAGCTCGGGAATGCGCTCCAGCGCCTTGCGCAGCGACTCCTCGGTGCGCTCCATGCCGCAGTAGTCCCACATGATCCGGCCGAGCTCGCGGTGGAAGGAGTCGGCGGTGCGGTTGCCGTTGACGGACAGGAGCTTGTCGATCTTGTCCTGGACGGCCTTCCTGGCCTCCGCGACGTCACCCTCGTCCACCGGCCCGAACGAACCGGCCCCGGCGAGGTAGTCGCCGATCGTCGTCGGCAGCACGAAGTAGCCGTCCGCCAGGCCCTGCATGAGGGCCGAGGCGCCCAGGCGGTTCGCGCCGTGGTCGGAGAAGTTGGCCTCGCCGACCACGAACAGCCCGGGGATCGAGGACTGCAGGTCGTAGTCCACCCACAGCCCGCCCATCGTGTAGTGGACGGCCGGGTAGATGCGCATCGGCACCTCGTACGGGTTCTCGCCGGTGATGCGCTCGTACATCTCGAAGAGGTTGCCGTACTTCTTCTCGACGGCCTCCCGGCCCAGCCGCCTGATGGCGTCGGCGAAGTCGAGGTAGACGCCGAGCCCGCCGGGACCGACGCCGCGGCCCTCGTCGCAGACGTTCTTGGCGGCGCGGCTGGCGATGTCACGCGGCACGAGGTTGCCGAACGCCGGGTAGATGCGCTCCAGGTAGTAGTCGCGCTCGTCCTCGGGGATGTCGCCGGGCGCGCGGTTGTCGCCCTTGCGCTTCGGCACCCAGACCCGGCCGTCGTTGCGCAGCGACTCCGACATCAGCGTCAGCTTCGACTGGTGGTCGCCGCTCTGCGGGATGCAGGTCGGGTGGATCTGCGTGTAGCAGGGGTTGCCGAAGTACGCGCCCTTCTTGTGCGCCCGCCAGATCGCCGTGGTGTTGCAGCCCTTGGCGTTGGTGGACAGGTAGAACACGTTGCCGTAGCCGCCGCTGGCGAGCACGACCGCGTCGGCGAGATGGGTCTCGATCTCACCGGTGACCATGTCGCGGACCACGATGCCCCGGGCCCTGCCACCGCTGATTACGAGCTCCAGCATCTCGTGGCGGGTGTGGACCTCCACGTTCCCCGCCGCGACCTGCCGCTCCAGGGCCTGGTACGCGCCGAGCAGGAGCTGCTGGCCCGTCTGGCCCCGGGCGTAGAAGGTGCGCGACACCTGGGTGCCGCCGAACGACCGGGTGTCGAGCAGGCCGCCGTACTCGCGGGCGAACGGCACGCCCTGCGCCACGGCCTGGTCGATGATGTTCACGCTGACCTGGGCGAGGCGGTAGACGTTCGACTCGCGGGCGCGGTAGTCGCCGCCCTTCACGGTGTCGTAGAACAGCCGGTAGACGCTGTCGCCGTCACCGCGGTAGTTCTTGGCGGCGTTGATGCCGCCCTGGGCGGCGATGGAGTGGGCCCGCCGGGGCGAGTCCTGGTAGCAGAACGACTTGACCTTGTAGCCCAGCTCGCCGAGCGTGGCCGCGGCGGAGCCGCCCGCCAGGCCGGTGCCGACCACGATGACGGTCAGCTTGCGCTTGTTGACCGGGTTGACCAGCTTGGCCGAGAAACGACGCTTGTCCCAGCGGTCCTCGATGGGACCCTCCGGAGCCTTGGTGTCGCGGATGGGGTCACCCACCCGGTAGTGCCCGGCGATGGCCGGTTCTGCGCCCTGATTCTCCTGCTGGGCGTTCTCTTGCTGGGCGTTCTCTTGCTGGGCGCGGCGGCGGAACTTCACTTGACCACTCCGATCAGAATGCAGACGGGCGCGGCGACGAACCCGATCACCAGCACCGCGGAGACCGCGACGGCGGTCGTCTGCAGCGTGCTGCGGACCTGGGGACGGCGGGTCAGGCCGAGCGACTGGAACGCGCTCCACATGCCGTGGCGCAGGTGCAGGCCGACCATCACCATGGCGACGAGGTAGAACAGCGCCACCCACCAGCGGTCGGGCTGGAAGCCGGCGATCATGCGGGCGTACGGCGTGGCGTCGCCGCCCTCGGGGTTCACCGTGCCGAAGGTCATGTCCAGCAGGTGCCAGACCACGAACAGCACGATGATCACGCCACCCCACCGCATGGTGCGCGCGGCATACCCGTTGGCCTGCGACTTCCGCTTGGCCGCGTACTTCACGGGCCGCGCCTTGGCCGCCCGCCGGGCGAGCGACACCGCCGCCCACATGTGCAGCACGACGCAGACCGCGAGCACGATCTCGGTGATCGTCAACACCGTCCGGTTCGGCAGCGCGGGCGAGCCCACGGTGCGCAACCATTCGGCATAGTGGTTGAAGGAGTCGGCGCCCAAGAAGATCTTGAGGTTGCCCAGCATGTGGGCGATCAGGAAGAGCACGAGAACAGCGCCCGTGACGGCCATGACGGCCTTCCTGCCGGCCGAGGTGCCGAGCAGTCCACGACGGGCGGGCGTGCGGGGGGAATTGGGGGAATTATGTGTGGGGACCGGAGCGGTCGCCGAACCGCGATCCACGGAAGCGGAGTCCACAGAGTGGTCAACAGTGGCAGTCACGAATCCACACGCTAGGTTTGCGCTGTTCAGACGTCCAAGTCATGACAGGCCTGGTTTCGATAGCCCGCGGCTATGTGCTCTGTCCCACACGGTTTCCAAGAGCCAAAGGTCCCGAGGGTGTGCGACGAAATTCACATCGGGTCACACGGTGGGGGGCGCATCGAGCCGGCTTCGGCGATAGCCCTAGGCTATTGAGGTGTGCAGCTCCAGCAACTGGCCTACTTCACGGCCGTGGCCGAGACGCGGCACTTCACCCAGGCCGCGGAGCGGATGCGAGTCGCCCAGCCGTCGCTGAGCAAGCAGATCAAGAGCCTCGAGACCGAGCTGGGAGCGCCCCTGTTCAGCCGGGCCCGGGGCAACGTCACGCTCACCGCGGCGGGTGAGGCGCTGCTCCCGCTCGCGCGCCGCATGCTCGCCGACGCCGAGACCGCCCGGCGCGAGGTCGCCGAGCTCGCCGGGCTGCGGCGGGGACGCGTGCGCCTCGGCGCGACCCCGTCGCTGTGCGCCGGGCTGCTGGCCGACGCGCTGGCCCGCTTCCACCTCGCCTACCCCGGCGTGGAGCTGAAGGTCGAGGAGGGCGGGTCCCGCGACCTCGTCCGCGACCTCGCCCGGGGCCAGCTCGACCTGGCGCTGATCATCCTGCCGCTGCAGAGCAGCGACCCCTCCCTGGTCACCCAGGAGATCCTCAGCGAGAACCTCGTCGTGGCCTCCGCGTCACCCCGGGGGCGCAGATCGTACCTGCGGATCGAGGACCTGCGCGGACGGCCCATGGTCATGTTCCGCAGGGGCTACGACGTGCGGGAGGCGACGCTGGCGGCCTGCCGGCAGGCGGGGTTCGAGCCGCGCTTCGCGGTGGAGGGCGGGGAGATGGACGCGGTGCTGCGGTTCGTCGAGGCGGGGCTGGGCATCGCGGTGGTGCCCTCGATGGTGCTGGAGAACCGGCCGACGCTGACGGGCACGCCGTTGCTGCCCGGGCTGCGCCGTACGGTCGCCCTCGCGCACCGCAAGGACGTGGAGCCGACCCGGGCCGCGCAGGCCTTCCGCGGAACGCTGTTGTCGTTTCTCGGCGAGGCCGCGCGTGATGGGACGCTTCCTCAGGGAATAGAGGCGCTCGTTGACGTGTGAGCCCTAATCATGCGGTTCCCAGACGATAGGTTTGTGCGCACGATGCTGCACGACGATGATGCCGACGCTGACGAGAGGCGTTCGTGACCCCCGTCTCCCCTGATCTGCCCGATCCGCTCACTCTCCTGCTGATCGAGGACGACGCCGGCGACGCGTTTCTCGTCGAGGAGTTGCTGGCGGGCGCCGAGAGGCCGCCGAAGATCACCTGGGCGCGGACGCTCGCCGAGGGGCGGGCGCGGCTCACCGACGACGTGCAGTGCGTGCTCGTCGACCTCTCCCTTCCCGACGCGTCGGGGCTGGAGGCGCTCCAGCAGGTCCTCGCCATGGCGACGGACACGGCGGTGCTCGTCCTCACCGGGCTCGGGGACGCGCACGTCGGCATCGAGGCGGTCGCCGCCGGGGCGCAGGACTTCCTGGTCAAGCAGGACATCGACGCCCGGCTGCTGATCCGCGCCATCCGCTACGCCATCGAGCGCAAGCGCGCCGACCTCGCCATGCGCGAGCTTCTCCAGGAACGCATCCTCAGCAAGGAGAACTCCCGGCTCGAACGCGGCCTGCTGCCCGTCCCCCTGCTCGACCCCTCGATCCTGCACCACCAGGCGCGCTACCTTCCCGGACGTGCGGGCGGGCTGCTCGCGGGCGACTTCTGGGACACCGTGCAGACGCCCGACGGCGCGGTGCACGTGCTGATCGGCGACGTGTGCGGGCACGGGCCCGACGAGGCCGCCCTCGGCACGGCGCTGCGCATCGCCTGGCGCACGCTCGTGCTGGCCGGGCAGAGCGGCAACGACGTGCTGCGCACGCTCGACACGCTGCTGCGGCACGAGCGCAAGTCGCCGGAGATCTTCACCACGATGTGCACCGCGGCCATCGCCCCCGACCTGACCACCGCCCGCCTGCACGTGATCGGGCATCCACCGCCGCTGCTGCTACGCGACGGCGTGCTCGGCGTGGTCACCGAGACGCCGTCGGGCCCGCCGCTCGGGATCTTCCCGGGCGTCGAGTGGACGTCCATCGACGTCACCCTGGGCGATCGGTGGTCGCTGCTCCTCTACACCGACGGCCTGATCGAGGCCACGGTCGGCGAGAACCGCGACCTGCTCGGCACCGAGGGGCTCGCGAACCTGATCCGCGCCCATGCGGGGATCGACCTCGACCGCATCATCACCAGCCTCGACGGCGCCATGCACGACGACGTCGCGGCCGTCCTCGTGTCCCGGGGTGAGGGCGAGTGAGCTCGCCGGCCCCGCTGCCCCCGCTGGCGCCGTCCACTCGGGGCTCGCGCCTGCCGGTCGGCCGGTGGTTCGTGCTCGCCGGAGCCGGCGTCCTGGTCATATTCGTGATCGCGGTCAGCGCCATCCTGCTGGCGCTCTCGACAACGCACGAGGCCCGGGAGACCCTCGTCGACGCGGTCGACCCCGCCGCCCTCCAGACGCTGCGCGTCGCCCGGGCGGTGCAGGCCCAGGAGGGCGCGATCCGCGGATACGGGCTCACCGGCGAGCAGCAGTACCTCGACGCCTACCGCCAGGGGGTCACCGAGGAGCGCTCGGCGACCGACGAGATCGACAGGCTCACCCCCCGGCTGCCCGAGGGGTACGGCGTGCGCCGGCACATCGGCGCGATCAACGACGCCACGACCGCGTGGCGGCGCGACTACGCCGAGCCCGTGGTCACGCGGACCCTCAAGAGCGGACCCGGCTCGCTCACCGACCTGGCGAGGAACAACCTCCAGCGCTTCTCCGCGGTCAGGAGCGCGCTCGACACGCAGCAGGCCCTGCTCGGGCGGCTGCACGACGTCGCCAGGGACCGGCTCTACTCCGGCTGGAACACCATTTATGTGGCGGTCGCGGCGCTGGCCGGCGCGATGGTGCTGGCGATCGTGTTCTGCACGCTGATCGTGCGCCGTGCGGTCACGAGCCCGATCGCGCGGCTGACCCGGCAGGTCCGGGCGGTGGCGGCGGGCGACTTCGACCACGAGCTCGGGGTCGAGCGCCCGGCCGAGCTGTGGGAGCTGTCCGGCCACATCGACGGCATGCGCCGCCGGATCATGACCGAGTGGCAGTCGTCCGCCGAGGCCCGCCAGCAGCTCGCCGAGCAGGCCGAGGAGCTCAGGCGCTCCAACCGCGAGCTGGAGCAGTTCGCCTACGTGGCCAGCCACGACCTGCAGGAGCCGCTGCGCAAGGTGGCGAGCTTCACCCAGATGCTGGAGCAGCGCTACGCCGACCGGCTCGACGACCGCGCCCGGCAGTACATCGGCTTCGCCGTCGACGGCGCCCGCCGCATGCAGCTGCTCATCAACGACCTGCTCGACTTCTCGCGGGTGGGCCGGGTCGGCGGCGAACGTGAGGAGATGGACACGGGCGACGCGCTGGCCGGCGCGCTGCGCAACCTCGACGCCCGGCTGTCGGAGACCGGCGCGGCGGTCACCCACGACGACCTGCCCAAGGTCGTCGGCAACCGCACGCTGCTGACCCAGCTCTTCCAGAACCTCGTCAGCAACGCGCTCAAGTTCCGCTCCGAGGAGCCTCCCCGCGTCCACATCGGCGTACGGCGGGACGGCGACATGTGGGAGTTCAGCTGCTCGGACAACGGGATCGGCGTCGAGCCGAAGTACGCCGACCGCATCTTCCTGATCTTCCAGCGCCTGCACCCGAGGGACGTCTATCCCGGGACGGGCATCGGACTGGCCCTGTGCCGCAAAATCGTCGAATATCATGGCGGCCGGATCTGGCTCGACACGAGCGAGGACGCCGGAGCCACGTTCCGCTGGACCCTGCCGGCCCTGGGAGACCCCAATGAGTGAGTTCCGCCCCATCGAGGTTCTCCTGGTCGAGGACGACCCGGGCGACGTCCTGCTCTGCCAGGAGGCGTTCTCCTACAACAAGGTCGGCAACAACCTCCACGTGGTCAATGACGGCGAGCAGGCGCTGGCCTTCCTGCGCGGCGAGGGGCAGTACGGCTCCGCGCCCCGGCCCGACCTGGTGCTGCTCGACCTCAACCTGCCCCGCGTGAACGGCTTCGAGGTGCTGGAGGAGGTCAAGAAGGACCCCTCGCTGCGCACCATCCCCGTTGTGATCCTCACCACATCGGAGGCCGAGCAGGATATCCTGCGGGGATACAACCTGCACGCTAACGCGTACATCACCAAACCCGTGGATTTCGACCAGTTCACCCGGGTAGTACGGCAAGTCGACGAATTCTTCGTGACCGTGGTCAAACTGCCGGGGAAGTGACCGAGATCACATGGAGGAGGAGTGACCCTCCTCACACTTCGTGATGTGCTCGTCGTAATGTGTGCCCCACCAATAACGCGCACGGCCTGAGCAGTACGGCGCGGTCGCTCCGGCGTGCGCGGAGTCAGTGAGGGTGGAAGGTCTCCGATGACCCAGACAACGGCCGAGAGCGCGGCAAGGAAACAACGCGCGCAGATCAGGGTGCGCACTCTTCGCACCGACCGATGGTGGCTGGCTCCGGCGTTCACGTTCGCCGGACTCCTGTTGTTCTTGATTTACGGATTTTGGGCGATCTTCGACGGAAGCTACTTCGTCGACCCGTACATCGCGCCCTTCTCGTCGCCGTGTCTGGCGACGTCCTGTCCCGAGGGGGCCCGGTTGTTCGGGCTCGCCCCGTTCGGCGACTGGTACACGTTGCCGCCCGGGATTCTGATCCTCGGTTTGCCCGGTGGTTTCCGGCTCACCTGCTACTACTACCGCAAGGCCTACTACAGGTCGTTCTGGCTGTCGCCGCCGGCCTGCGCCGTGGCCGAGCCGCACGGGAAGTACACCGGCGAGACGCGTCTGCCGCTGATCCTGCAGAACATCCACCGCTACTTCTTCTACTTCGCCATCATCATCGGCCTGATCCTGACGTACGACGCGGTGCTGGCGCTGGTGCACAAGCCCGCCGGGCTGGGCAGCTGGATCCTGCTCGTGAACGCGGCCCTGATCCTCTGCTACACGTTCGGCTGCCACTCGTGCCGTCACATCACCGCCGGGCGCCTGAACCACTTCTCCAGGCATCCGCTGCGCTACAAGGCGTGGACCCTGGTCTCGAAGCTCAACGCCAGGCACCAGCAGTTCGCCTGGGCCTCGCTGTTCTCGGTCATGATCGCCGACCTGTACGTCCGGCTCGTCGCCAAGGGCGTCATCAACTTCCCGTTCGCATAAGGATTTCAAGTGGAGCGTCACGAATACGACGTCGTCGTCATCGGAGCCGGTGGAGCGGGGCTCCGCGCGGCGATCGAGGCGCGGCAGCAGGGCAAGCGGACGGCGATCGTCTGCAAGTCGTTGTTCGGCAAGGCCCACACGGTCATGGCCGAGGGCGGCGCCGCGGCCGCGATGGGCAACGTCAACTCGAGCGACAACTGGATGGTGCACTTCCGCGACACCATGCGCGGGGGCAAGTTCCTCAACAACTGGCGCATGGCCGAGCTGCACGCCAAGGAGGCCCCGGACCGCGTCTGGGAGCTGGAGGCCTGGGGCGCGCTGTTCGACCGCACCAAGGACGGCAAGATCAGCCAGCGCAACTTCGGCGGCCACGAGTACCCGCGCCTGGCGCACGTCGGCGACCGCACCGGTCTGGAGCTGATCCGCACCCTCCAGCAGCGCGTCGTCGCCCTGCAGCAGGAGGACGAGAAGCTGCACGGCGACCCCGAGGCGTACATCAAGGTCTTCGCCGAGTGCACGGTCACCCGGCTGCTGAAGGACGGGGACGCGATCTCCGGCGCCTTCGGCTACTGGCGCGAGACGGGCGACTTCATCGTCTTCGACGCCCCCGCCGTGGTGCTGGCCACCGGCGGCATCGGCAAGTCGTACGTCGTCACGTCGAACTCCTGGGAGTACACCGGTGACGGTCACGCGCTGGCCCTGCTCGCCGGCGCGCGGCTCATCAACATGGAGTTCATCCAGTTCCACCCGACGGGCATGGTCTGGCCCCCGTCGGTGCGCGGCATCCTGGTGACCGAGTCGGTGCGCGGCGACGGCGGCGTCCTGCGCAACTCCGAGGGCCGCCGCTTCATGTTCGACTACATCCCGGACGTGTTCAAGGACAAGTACGCCACGACCGAGGAGGAGGCGGACCGCTGGTACGACGACCAGGCCAACAACCGGCGTCCGCCGGAGCTGCTGCCGCGTGACGAGGTGGCGAGGGCGATCAACGCCGAGGTGAAGGCCGGGCGCGGGTCACCGCAGGGCGGCGTGTTCCTCGACGTGTCCACCCGCCTGCCCGCCGCCGAGATCACCAGGCGGCTGCCGTCGATGCACCACCAGTTCAAGGAGCTGGCGGACGTCGACATCACCAAGGAGCCCATGCAGGTCGGCCCGACCTGCCACTACGTCATGGGCGGCGTCGAGGTGGACGCCGACACCGGCGCGGCCTCGGTCCCCGGCCTGTTCGCGGCCGGCGAGGTCTCCGGCGGCATGCACGGCTCCAACCGCCTCGGCGGTAACTCGCTGTCCGACCTGCTGGTGTTCGGCCGCCGGGCCGGCGCGGGAGCCGCGGCGTACGTGGACGGGCTGGCCAAGCGGCCGGCCGTGACCGGTCTCGATGAGGCTCAGACCGAGGCCCTGGCCCCGCTGGAGCGGAGCGGCGGGGAGAACCCGTACGAGGTCCACCACGAACTGCAGCGCACGATGAACGACCTGGTCGGCATCATCCGCAAGTCCGAAGAGATCAGCGAGGCCCTCCAGGTCATCGAGAAGCTCAAGGAGCGGGCCAAGAACACCGCCTCCTCGGGCAGCCGGATCTACAACCCGGGCTGGCACCTCGCGATCGACCTGCGCAACATGCTGCTGGTCAGCGAGTGCGTGGCGAAGGCCGCGCTGCTGCGCGAGGAGAGCCGCGGCGGCCACACCCGCGACGACTACCCCGGCATGTCGGCCGAGTGGCGGCGCAGGCTGCTGGTCTGCTCCGCGAAGCCGGACGGCACGTCCATCACCGTGGAGGAGGATGTCCAGCCGTCCATGCGGGGCGACCTCATCAGCCTGTTCGAGCGCTCCGAGCTGGAGAAGTACCTCACCGAGGAAGAGCTGGCGGAATACGACGCCGCGGTCAAGGAGTCGTGATGGGATACAAGGCGAAGTTCCGCGTCTGGCGCGGTGAGGGCGGGGAGGGCCGCCTGGAGGACTTCACCGTCGAGGTGAACGAGGGCGAGGTCGTCCTCGACGTCATCCACCGGCTCCAGGCCACGCAGGCCCCCGACCTCGCGGTGCGCTGGAACTGCAAGGCCGGCAAGTGCGGCTCGTGCTCGATGGAGATCAACGGCAAGCCGCGGCTGGGTTGTATGACCCGGATGTCCACCTTCGAGGAGAGCGAGACCATCACGGTCACGCCGCTGCGGACGTTCCCGGTCATCAAGGACCTGGTGACGGACGTGTCGTTCAACTACCAGAAGGCCCGCGAGATCCCGTCGTTCACGCCGCCCGCCGACGTGAAGCCGGGCGAGTACCGCATGCAGCAGGTCGACGTCGAGCGCTCGCAGGAGTTCCGCAAGTGCATCGAGTGCTTCATGTGCCAGAACGTCTGCCACGTGATCCGCGACCATGAGGAGAACAAGCCGAACTTCGCCGGCCCGCGTTACCTCATGCGGATCGCCGAGCTCGACATGCATCCGTACGACGTGGCGGACCGCAAGGAGTCGGCGCAGGAGGAGCACGGCCTGGGCTACTGCAACATCACCAAGTGTTGCACCGAGGTCTGCCCGGAGCACATCAAGATCACTGACAACGCCCTGATCCCGATGAAGGAGCGCGTGGTCGACCGGAAGTACGACCCGCTGGTCTGGCTGGGCTCGAAGATCTTCAAGCGGCAGCGCTGAGCCTGCGGAAAAGGCGCCGATCGGTCCGTCCGATCGGCGCCTTTCTGTTGGTCCCTGTCAGTTGGTCACTGCCGGGTGGCCGGGTCCTCGCCCTCGCCGACCGCCTGGCTCCAGGGGTCGGGCGCGCCCTGAGGAGGCTGCTGGGCCTGCGCCTGCATCTGGGCCTGCATCTGGGCCTGCTGCATCTGGGCGGGGTCGGCCACCGGATACCCGTACGGCTGGGCGTAGCCGTACGGCACCTGGTAGCCGTAGGGCTGCTGCGGATAGCCCACGGTGTAGGGCTGGACGGGCACGAAGCCCATCATCGGGGCGTAGCCGGGGGTGGCCGCCGGGTAGGCCGCCGCCGCCACCTCGGGAGCAGGCGTCCGCGCCGCGGCCGGGCCTCCTCGCCGTACGGCGGCGGCGTGCGCCATCCTGCGCAGCCGGCCCTCGAAGATCAGCCAGGCGATCAGCGCGATGCCCACGAGCACCCCGGCGGGGATGGCGAGCCGGTGGGCCAGCGTGGGCTTGTCGTACTCGGGAGACGCGTTGCGGATCTCGATCGGCACCGTCTGGGGATCGGGCTGCTCGAACGACACGCCCGGGCTGGGGGACTGCTGCGCCGTGTCCGGCGTCGGCTCGGCCGACGCGGGGGGCAGGCTCACCTCCCCGTTCTCCTCCACCGTCGGGCTGGGATCCGTGGTGGGGGTGTCGGTCAGCGTCGGGATCGTCTGCGTGGGGTTCTGCTCGGTCGTGGACGCGGGGGGAGCGGTCGTCGTCGTGACCGGCTTGGGCTCCTTGGTCTTGGTCTGCTTCGGCGACGGCGTCGGCGTGATGGTGACGGTCTTGGTCACCACGGGCTCGGCCGTGGGGCTCGCGCTCGCCGAGGACGTGACCGGCGGCGTCTGGGTGACGGTCACCGTGACGACGGCGCACTGGGGGTCCTGGGTGGGGTCACACGGCTCCACCGGCTCGGCGTTGGCGCCGAGCACCGGGCCCACGGCCAGGACCGCCAACGTGGCGATGGCCACCGACGCGACAGCCGAGGACGCGGCTCTCATGTACACGCGTCCGATCAACGCTCGCCTCCTGTCGGCCCTGCTTCGAGGTCAGAACAAATTGTAGATTGGTAAAAGCAGGAGCAAAGCCCGATCTTGCGAACGATTCGGCGACTATCCGCTCCGATTCGGCAGCAACTTCTCGATGGCGGCGACGACCGGAAGATCCGCGGGAAGCCAGGGGACGTCGTACAACTCCTGCGGCTCCAGCCAGCGCAGTGCGAGGTGCTCCAGCGGGCGGGGCGCACCCGCGGCGACGGTGGCGAACCACACGTGCATCACATAGCCGTCCTGCAGGGGCCAGTCCCCGCCGACGCGACCTCCGAGGACGACCTGGACGCCGAGCTCCTCGGCGCACTCCCGCACCAGCGCCGCGCGCTCGTCCTCCCCCGGCTCGACCTTCCCTCCGGGGAACTCCCAGCCGCCGCGCATGGCCGGGGGCCCGGACCGTTGGGCGGCCAGGAGGCGGCCGCCCTCGACGATCGCGGCCCCGACGACGAGGCGCGCGTCCGTCACGTCTGCGCCCGCTTCAGCTGCGCGATGACGGTCTCGTTCTCCAGCGGCCGGGTGAAGCCCACGATGTTGGGCCGATCGTGGTACGTCGAGACCTTGATGGGCCCGCACAGCGTGCACCGCGCCTCGATCATCTTGCCGGGCGACACGACCATCCCGACATGGCCCGGATTGTCCTTTGAGGTGCCGGGGCCGGCGTTGAAGAAGACCAGGTCACCGGGCTGCTCCTTCCCCTCCTCGATCTTCGCGCCGAAGGGCCACTGGCCGAAGGTCGTGCGGGGAATGCTCAGACCCGCGTTGCGGTAGGCCATGTAGATGATCCCCGAGCAGTCGAAGGCGTCCGGGCCCGTGCCGCCCCACCGGTACGGCTTGCCCCGCTGCGCCAGAGCGTACTCGAGGATCTTGCGGACGACGTCGTCGGGGGCGCTGTCGACGAAGCCGGAGTCGCAGGCCGGGTCGGCCTCGGGCGGCAGGCCGATCTCCCCGGTCGCCGCGTAACGCTTGGCGATCTCCAGCACCTGGTCGACGTACCAGGTGGCCCGGTTGTAGACGAAGATCGCCCTTCTGAGGTCGTCGGGTGCGCCGTTGCGCTTGAGCATCTTGGCCGCGCCGAGGATGGCGTCCGCCGGGTCGTAGACGTCGCCGTAGCCGTCCCCGTCGCCGTCGGAGGCGTAACCGTTGATCCCCGGCTCGATCTTCATCTTCGCCTGGCCGCCCCAGGTGCTGATGAGGAACTGCATGGGCCCCGCGGCCCCCGCGTAGTTGGTGCCGGTGCGCACCCCCGGCAACGTCGAGCGGCCGTGGTTCGTCTCCCGTTTACCGATGGCGGCCAGGACGTTCCACTGCACGCCGATCTGCTTGCCGAACTTCTTGTAGAGCTCCAGGTAGTCGGCCGGGATGTCGCCCTGAGCGGTCTGCGAGACGGTGGTGACGGCCCCGCCCGAGGTCTCCCCCGTGGCCGCCTCGGCGCAGTTCTCGGCCGCGCCGCCGCCGAAGAGGATCGACGGGCTGGGCGTCATCAGGATGATCGAGCCGAACAGCGTGGCCGGGACGATCACGATGAGGGCGACGGCGATCGTCCGCCAGTCCCGTCCTGCCGACGCGAGCCTGCGTACGACGCGCGTCGAGGCGGGAGTCATGCGCGGCGGAGCGGTCACGGCGAGCTGTCCCCGTCCTGACCGGCGTCGGCCAGTTGCAGGTCGTACACCCGCCAGTCGGTCCCCGCCTTGATCACGGTCACCGCGAACCGCTCGGGCACGTCCTTCTGACCGTTCTTGTCCGTCACGTGACGGGCCGAGTCGACGACGAACACCACCTGGTCGGCCGTCATGTCGCGGATCGTCGTCACCTTCGCCGACCCCTTGGAGGTCACCTGGTCGGCCTCGTTCTGCTCCACCACGGCGGGGTCGGTGACCGTCCTGGTGAGCTGGCCGGCGAACTCGTCGGTCGCGAACCGCTTCAGCCGGTCGGCCCGCGCCGCGGGATCCTCGCCGGGCGAGAAGGTGCCGTACGCCTCGGTGAAGCGGCGCGCCAGGTCGGCCGCCGCGCCGATCTCCTCCCGCGACAGCGGCAGGTACGCGTACACGTCGAAGGCGGCCGGAGTCGTGGCCACCGGGCTCGGCTCGCGGGCCGCGGCCGTCGCCCGCGAGGTGGCCACGACCGACTGCTCCCTCGTCTGCGCGTCGTCCGCGGAGGAGCCCGAGGGCCCGCTCATCGTGAGGTAGACGCCGACGGCGGCGAGCACCGCGACGGCCGCCGCGAAGGCGAGGCCCTTCCCCCGGTCACTGTTTCGGCTTCTCATCAGTCGCCGTCAGCGGGCCTGGCCCAGAACGGAGTGGGCGCGTCGCTGTCGCGGCGCGTGCCCTCTCCCCTGCTCGGCAGCCAGAGCGGGGGCGGCTCGGCGGAACGGGGACGGCTGGACGAGCCGCCGGACGAACCGGAGTCGCGCGACGGGGCGGGCCGGGAACGGCCGCCGTCGCTGCGGCGGGACGATCCGCCGAAGATGCCCCCGGACGAACCACTGGAAGAACCACCGGACGACCTGTTCGAGGACCTGCCGGAGGAGCCGCCCGACGAGCCGCGCGAACCGCCGCCGAAGAACCCGCCCGAGCCTCCGCCGGACGGCCGGGGGGACGACGGCCGGGACGCCCAGCCGCCACCGGACCTGCCGCCGAACCAGCCACCGCCGGATCCGCCACTCGATCCGCCGCTCGGGCGGCCGCGGGACGGCGTGGGCTGCGCGGCCGGCGGAGCAGGAGCGGGCGAGACGCCGGTGACCCGCTGCGGCGGAGCAGCCGGGCTTCCCGCCGACGATCCCGCGGCGGACGCGGCGGACGCGCCTGACACGGCCGACGCGGCCGACGCGGCCCGCGCTGCGGGGCGCACCCCCGACAGGTTGAGCGGCGGGGCCGTTCCCGGACGCGAGGCGGCGACCCCGGCCTTGCGGCGACCTGCCCCCTGCGCGTCGGCGTCGAGCGGCGCGGGCTGTGCCCCGGCACGGGCTCCCGCCTGGGCGGGAACGGCGCCCGCGCCCTCCTCGCCGCGCACGCGGCCCTGCGCCACGCCCGCCGCGGCGGCCGCCGTGCCCGCACCGGTCGCCATCGCGGCCGCGCTGATGACCGGTTCGGCCTTGCGCAGGCCCCACCGGGCCGCCCGGGCCGCCGCGACCGGCGGCAGTGCGTTGGCCGCCCGCGAGAGGGTCGGCGCGGTGGCGGCCTCGCCGAGCATCCGGGTGGCGATCGTGTGCCCGTCCATCGAGGCGAACAGGTGCTGGAACGGCCGTCTGTAGAAGAAGACCGCGATCGTCAGCAGCGCCATGAACAGGATCTGCATGCCCCAGGGCAGGCTGGTCGAGATGATCAGCGCGTAGCCGTACACGAGGACGCCCAGCACCAGGGCCAGCACCGCCTGGCGCAGCAGGGTGCCGACCAGCATCTCCACCCAGCGCATGGCGATGATCCGGCCGGAGCCCGGATGCACGCCGATCAGCAGGAAGACCGGCCCGAGCATCAGCAGCAGGAGGAAGCCGACCTTCAGGACGAGCAGCGACACCGCGACGAGGAAGATGAGCAGACCGGCGACCATGGCCGCGATGAACGCGCCGATCGCGATGCCCAGCCGGCTGGTCCAGTCCTTGCCCTGGAACAGGAAGTACGCCGGGGTGCTCTGCATCGGCTTGGCGACCTCCTCCTCGAAACGCTGCTGGTGCGAGTCGGAGGCCGGCGTCTGATCGGCGGCCTGCTCGGCGGCGTCGATCGCCTGGAGGTTGAGCAGCTTGGCGCCCATGCCCTTCACGAGCCCGGAGTTGGGGTCGGCCGTCCCGAACTCGCCCATCAGCCACGGCTTGCAGACCAGGACCGACCACAACGCGTCGGCGTTCTGCTCCACGCCGGGCGTGCCCTGGCGGCCGTAGCCGCCCGCCGTCGGGGCGCTCGGCACCTCGCCCGGCGCGGTCTCCTTCATCGGCAGGCAGGACGCGCCGCCCGCCCCGGGCAGCCCGGAGAACGCCGAGTTGACGATCTCGCCGGTCTTGTCGGTCACGGTCTTGCCGAGGCTGGTGAAGTCGCCGGGGCGGCTGAAGAACCAGATGGCGACCGTGACCGCGAGGACCATCCAGATGACGCCCTCGGTGGTCGTCGTCGCGCGCTTGCGGATCAGGCCGTACCACGCCAGCCAGATCGCGCCGAGGATGACGATCGGCCGCAGGTAGGGCCAGTACATCGCGTTGGCGAGGTTGGTGACGATCTCGTCGGCGACGTCCTTGATGGGCTGCAGCGGCCCCTCGGTCGCCGCCGCCTGGTAGGTGCTGATCGTCAGCCGGTCGACGGCCTTGGCCCACGAGAACACCGTGTTGGCCCACGCGTTGCCGAGCACGGCCGTGACGTCGGAGCACCCGAGGTCGTAGGTGTGCCAGAACTGGCCGGCCATGCCGTACCGCTCGTAGTTGGTCGCCGGCTCCTTCGGCGCCTGAGGGGTGCTCTGACCGGCGGCCGTCACCTCTTCGCTCGACGGCGGCTGGACCAGCCCGTCGACGCCGCCGCCCACGATCTCGGGAGCGAGGCTGGGCGACAGGTCACAGGGACCGACCGCGCTCGCCGTACCGGTGGGGAAGACCAGCGGAAGCGTCACGAACGCCGCGAAGGCGACGAGAAGCAGGGCCAGGGTCCGACGGACCCTCCTGCCGCGTCTGCCGCCCTCCCGGGTGCGACCCCTAGGACCGTTCCTGCGCACGCTCACGATCGCACCTCCTGCGCGAC
This sequence comes from Microbispora rosea, assembly GCF_900156315.1. GTDB lineage: Bacteria > Actinomycetota > Actinomycetes > Streptosporangiales > Streptosporangiaceae > Microbispora > Microbispora rosea. Next base: position 167,074 of record NZ_FTNI01000004.1, read on the forward strand.
CCCCGACCGACCGGAGCCCCCGTCAAGAAGATCATGCACGTTCTCGTTGGGTTTGTCGTGTGTCGGATTGGTGTCAAGCCAGCGCAGCAGCTCCTCCGAGATAAGGTCCACCCCGATACGGCCCGCCCGGCCGTCCAGATCCCGGAAGACGCACTCCCCGTTGCCCAGGGAGCGCAGCACCGCCTTGTGTTCCTCCGACGGGTCGACGCCGAGGAGCTCCATCACGTGCTCGACCTCCACGCGTTCCGTCGAGCGGAACGCGAAGACCGACGACAGACAGTTGGTCACCTGCTCGTTCAGCAGGTCACCGGCGTTCTGCGAGACCAGGACGAGCGCCGTGTTGCGCGAGCGGCCCATCCGGGAGACCTCCGGCACGAGCTTGGCCCCCTCGGGAGTGGACGTGATCGCCCACGCCTCGTCGAGGAAGATCGCCTTCGGCGTGCGCCGGTCGAGCCCGTTCATCAGGCGCCGCGCGAACTGCGACACGAGGTAGAGCAGCGCGACCGACAGCCGCTGCTCATAGGAGTAGTCGTCCCTGGCCGTCATCACGTCGGGCAGCGTGAGGCCGCCGAGCGTGAACACGGTCGTCCAGCCCTCGGTGTCGATCTGCTCGCCGCCCGAGGCGTCGAAGCACAGCCGGGCCAGGTGCATCTCCGACATCGACCGCAGCACGGCGCCGAGGTTCTTCGATGCCGGGTCGGTGGACTGCTCCAGGTGGTCCACCACCTTGCCCAGTGAGGGGTCGGGCTCGTTGGAGACCGCGGCGACCGCCTGGATCATGGCGGACTCGCGCTCCTCCGACATCCTCGGCAGCAGCAGCCGCAGGGTCTCGGTCGCCATCGTCTTCTTCGTCGCGATGTCGTCGCCGAACGAGAACGGGTCGAGCAGGCCCGGCGCGGCCGACCCCAGCGGGATGACCCTGGCCTTGCGGCCGCGGTTGCGCAGCAGCCGTACGAGCGACTCGGCGTCGCCCTTGGGGTCGATGACCGCGTTCGTGACGCCGCGCAGCGCCATCTGGTAGATCAGCAGCAGCGCGAGCGTGGTCTTGCCGCCGCCCGGCTCACCGGTGATCGCGATGGCGGTCGGGCGGTTGCGCGCCGCCGCGACGAGCGGGTCGAAGTGCACGATGCTGCGGGCCCGGCCCAGCGTCTCCCCGACGTACGGCCCGATCCACCCGGCGTTCGACTCGTCCACCCGGTCGCCGAGCTCGACGGTCGCGGTGGCCATACCGCCCGCGATCGTGCGCAGCGGCTGCCGCTGGGCGTACGCGTTGACCCGCAGCCGCTCGCCGGGAAGGGCCTCGCAGAACAGCGAGAACTGGTCGCCGGTGGAGTTGACGACGTCGATGCCGAGGTCGCGGTAGTGCTCCACGACGGCCTCGACCCGCTGGACGCACATCTCCTCGGTCGGCGCGCTGACGCTCAGCCGATGCCAGCCGTACACGAACGGCAGCCGCTCCTTGGTGATGCCGTGCTCCAGCATGCGGGCGGCGTCGATCTGCTCGGCCAGCGCGAGCGGCGCCTCGGCGCCCGCCTCGCGGATGTGGATGTCCATGTCGCGGGCGTGGGCCAGCTTGCGCGCCACGTCCTTGCTCGCCCTGACCGGGGGGATCAGCCGCATCCGGCTGGAGACCTCCACGGGGAACGGCAACTGGTCGGCGAAGTGCAGCCACGGCTCGCCGTCGGGGAACGGCATGAGGTCGGGGAACCGGGCGAACGACAGGTGCGCGGTGTAGGAGTCTCCGGCCGGCTGCTCGATCCGCAGCAGCGACCTGCCGTTGTGGATCTGCCCCTCGACCAGCGCCTCGATCTCGCCCTTGCCCCACCTGCGGCGCGGCGTGGCCGAGGCCAGCGGCTCGCCGAGGCCGCCCGCCGCCGCGTGCTGGAACAGCCAGGCGATCTCGGTGGAGGTGGCGTGGCGGGCGTACAGCGCGCTGGAGGCCAGGGCCCGGCCGAGCCGCTCGGCGGCCTCGGTCCACCGGGTGATCTCCTTGTCCGGCACGTGGTCGTCGTCGATGCCGAGCGCCTTCTCGCTGCGCTGGTAGAAGCCGAAGAGCTGAGCGAGCACGCCGGTGCCGAGCTGCGCGCCACGCGGCCCGAGCCGTACGCCGAGATAGACCTCCTTGCTCCAGAAGTCCTTGGCCCAGACGTGGCGGTACATCTCCTCCAGGTACTCCCGCCAGCCCGGGCCCTCGTCGGAGGTCGAGTTGAGCGCCATCGCCCACTCCGCCGCCGGGTAGGCCCGGTGCGCGATCCGCAGGTGCACCTCGGCGTCGGGCATCCTGATCGCGGCCAGCGCGATCGTGATGTTGGTGGCCAGCGCCTCGCGCTCCTCGGGGGTGAGGAACTCGTAGCTCACCGTCGGCAGCCGGAAGTAGGCCCAGGCCGCCGAGTCGGTGAGGAGAACGCGATCGTCGAAGTAACGCACCGCGAGGCGACTGCGCGCCCTGCTCATCGACCTCTCACCAGCTTCCTCGCTCGCCCCTCATCTGGCCACCTCCTGCTTGGCCTGGACAGCCGCCAGGCCGCTCACGATCACACCCGCAAGCGCAACGTACGCCCTGCGGCCGCCCATTCGGAGGTGATTGACGTCGACCGGTCCCGGCCGCCCCGGGGCCAGCTCGTCCTCCCAGGGCACCCGGACGATCGCCCGGCAGCGGCCGCTGGCCACCGCCTCGGCCTGCTCCACGTCGGGGAGGCTGCGGCGGCTCACGCCGTTGATCACCATCACGGCGCGGCGCCGCAGGTCGGAGCAGCCGTGTCCGTCGAGCCACTCGTAGGTCATCGCCACCGCCTCGGAGGCGTCCTCGCTCGCGGGGGCGACCAGCACGAGCTGGTCGGCGTACGGCAGGAGCCGGGCCGCCAGCGCGGCCGCGGGGTCGATCACGGTAAGCCGGTAGTGCCGGTCGAGCGCGGCGAGCGTCCTGCGCCAGTCGGCCAGGAAAGTGCGTTCGGCCAGGCGCTGCGTCACCCGGTCGTCGTTGTCCGCGCCGACGACCTCCAGTCCCGATTCGCAGCGCGTCGTGTACGCCCGCATGCCGAGGTAGCCGGTCACCCCTTCGGAGCTCTCGATGAGCGAGCTCAGCGTCTCGGGGGACTCGGCGAAGATCCTCGTCGTGAGCGTGTCCTCTCCGGTGTTCGCGTCCAGCGCGAGCACACGGTCATCGCGGTAACGGGCCAGTGTGTGGCCCAGCATTAACGCCGTGGTCGTCTGCCCGGCGCCGCCCGTGCAGCCGAGCACCATGATCCGCCTGCTCGTGGTGAGGGGGACGCGGGTCCGGGCCTCGTCGACCTCCATGCCGTCCGTACGGCTGCCGCCCACGACGACCTGCGCCAGGCGCCGCCAGCCCCCCGAGTTGTCACGCCCGACGACGGACTCGACGCGGCGCAGCCGCGGCGGCTCCTCGTGCGCCGGCCTGCCGGGGGTGGTCGTCCCGGGGGTGGGCAGCGACGGCCGGGCGGGACCGGCCGGGCCGGCGGCGCGGGGCCCCGAGGGCACGGCCCGGATCGACACTGCCGCCGGACCCGCCGGGGGCGGCGCCACGTCCCCCTTGCCCGTCGCGCCCTCGTACGGCCTGGCCCCCGTGGGGTGCGTCGCCTCCCGCGCGGGGTGGGCGGCAAGGTGGGCGGCGGAAGCGGGCTCGTCCGGGAGATCCTTCTGCGTGTCCGCCGGTGCGTGCTCGGCCGCGGCGTCCACAGGAGTGGCCTCCGCAGATGCGGTCTCCGCGTCGCCGGGAACAGTGTCCCCGGGGACCGGCGCCTCGCCCGCCGGCTCGTCCCCTGCGCCGCCCGGCACCCGGGGCCGCACGAGGCGCGGCGGACGGCCCTTGCGATGCTGCTCAAGGGCCTCGGCGTCGTGCGCGGGCTCCACGGCGGCCGGCTCGGTGGAAGAGTCGACGTCGGAGGGCCCTGCGGCGCGAGGTTCGGCCGAAGCGGCGAGCCTGCGCAGGCGGCGCAGCGTCTCGGTGCCGATGGGCGGGACGGCGGAGGGCGCCTGCTGCACAGGTCCCTCTTCGCGATTCTCCGGGGCCTCCTGAGGCTCTGGCGGCTCCTGCGGAGCCTGCGGCTCGCGGGCGGCAGGTCCCTCGCCGTGTCCCTCGCCGTGTCCCTCGCTGAGTCCCTCGCTGTGTCCCTCGCTGTGTCCCTCGCTGTGTCCCTCGTGCGGGTCGCGTTCGCGCTCCGGCGGGCGCGGAGAGGGCGCGAGCGGCGTGGGCGCGGGGGGCGCAGGCGACGTGGGCGGCTCCGTGAGGTAGAAAACGCGCTCACCGGTGGCGCCGGCCCGGGCGGCGGCACCGCTTCGGGGCAGGGGGGCGGGAGCCGTGTCGGTGACCGGCACGGCGGCGGCGGCCGCGGCCGCCACGGCAGGGCGTACGACACGTGAGGGGTCCACCGGATGCGCGTCCACTCGTGCGGCGGCCCCCGAGGCCACCCGTGCGCCGCTCCTGGAGACCTTCGGGACGGGCACCTTGACCGAGACCGCGCGGCGCGCCTTGCGGGCCGCGCTGCCATGCGGCGCCGCGACCGGCGGCGTGGTCCGCCAGACACGCGCCGTCACGGCGACCTCGTCCGGCTCGTCGAACGGGGCCATGCGGCACCACGTCCGGGGCTCGCTCATGTAGCGGAGCTGCGACTGCAGCAGCTCGGTCAGGCGCTTGCTCTCGATGACGGGGCGGGTGGACAGCCAGGTGAGCACGCCCGGAGGGACGAGGTAGATGACGTGCCAGGGGGCCGCGAACGGCAGTCCGATCAGGTAGAGGAAGACCCACCACGGCACGGAGACACCCACGAACACACCGATCCAGACGACCGGAAGCGGCATCGGCAGCCGTAGGTCGTACAGCTTGTACAGCCGCTTCTCAATACGCCAGATATTGGTATACGTGGGCAGATCCACCCCGAACCTCCTCTCCGCCCGATCACTTGATGCCAAGTGCGCCCGCGATCGCCTTCGCCGTCACCTCGATGATGTTGGGAACGTAGAAGATCACGCCGATCGCGATCGCCAGGATGATGAACTGGACGAACCTGGTGATCTCGCGGGTGAAAAGGAAGAAGATCGCCACGACGGAGACGACCGCGAGGAAGAGCGGAGCGAAGAACTTCCGGAGGAAGTCGGCGAGACCTTCGGTGTTGATGCCCGTCGTCGGCGCCGGTGACGGCGCGGCAAGATCAAGAAAGTGGTCCGCGATGGTCTTCAGTATCAACTCTCGCCCTCCCGGGGGGATGGATCAGCGATGTCTTTGCCGGGCATGCGCTACCCCACGGACCGGTTCGCACCCTGGATGTCCCTGACGAACCACTTGCCGCCCTGCTTCTCGATCGTCAGCTGATAGGCCTGTTCGAGACCGGCCGGCTGCGCCGCCGGGTCCTGCGACGGGCTCGCGACCGCCGCCGACTGTCCGGACGCCACCGCCCACACGACCACGGCCGTGACCTTCCTGCTGTCGGCGCTGTCCGGCGGGACCACCACGTCCTTCAGTTCGGCGAGGGTGAACTCGCCGTTGAACCCGTTGACGGTCACCCCGCTCGCGACGTAGCGCTGGAGGTCGACCTGGTTGCCCGCGGCGTACGCCTTGAAGAAGCCTTCGAGCTGGGGACGCAGTTCGGCCTCGGTGGCGGAGTCGCGGTCGGGGTCCGGAAGCTGCGGCAGGCCCGCCGGCCCCGGCGCGGGCAGCAGAGCCGGCTGGGCCGAGACCACGAACCCGCCGTTGTCGTAGTAGACCGGCACGGACAGCAGACCGCGGCTGCCCCCCGACTGGTACGTCACGGTCACCCGCGCGTTGTGGTCGTCGATCACGTCGATCCCGGCGAACTGGAAGGCCCCCGCCGACATGCGTCCGTAGCCGTTCCAGCCGAACTGCTCGTCGGCGCCCTCGGGCAGGAACGACCTCAGCCGTTCCGCGCGCTGCTGGGGATTGGCCGCGTCGTAGTTGAGGTAGACCGCCGCGAACTGGTTGGCGAAGGCCGCCGCCTGCGTCGCGGGGAATCCGGACGTCGCCGTGCCGGTGGGGGTCACGCCGGCCGGGTCGTCCTGTGTCAGCCGTTCGAACGGAGCGCGGACGCCGTTGACCACGATGACGACGATCAGCGCCCAGAGGATGACCCGCCCCGTCCAGACGAGCCAGCGGCCTCCACCACCGCTCCAGCCTCTGCGACGGGGGGCCGTGCCGTGCGCGGTGCTCGCCGCCTCGAAACCTTCCAGTGGGTACGGGTCAGGGTCGCCAGCGATCCGCGGATCCTGCTGGACGTCTGACCTGCGAGCCATCACGCCTCCGCTCGCGCCGATCCCTCCGGCTGGCGCGGTTTCCTCTTGCTCTCGATCCGGTTAACCGCATTGAAGTATTCACCCTAGCGGCCTCGCCAATTCTTCCAGGTAAGCCACGCCCATGGTGCAAGCATCGCCGCGACCGAGCAAACCAGGTCCACATCCCGTAGAGACGCCCCACACCTATCCACTCCGCGGAAAAGCACGTTACGCCTGGCCAGCGAGAGCATCGATTACCTAACCGCCACCTATTGCTGTCTTCGCAGCTCGCAGGCATATCGAAACCGACCGTACGTGCGACGACGGCCCCGCCGGGCGGGGCCGTCGTGCCTGCAGAACCACTACACCTGCGCCCTCACTGGCACGCCTCGGAGGAGGACGAGGAAGTGGACGACTCACTCGACGCCGGTGGGATGCCCGCGGGCGGAACGTTCTCCGGAGCCGAGATCTGGGGCGGGACGTTCTCCGGTGCACTGCCCAGAGCGCTGCCAGGAGCGCTGCCAGGAGCGCTCTCCGGCAGATCGGAGCTCTGCGACTCGCCCGCGGACGACTGCGACTGCTCCTGCTCCGACAACTCCTGCTGCGCGCGCTGGGACATCTGCTCGATGCGCTGCTGCGCGCTCGCCGCCTCCTGCATGATCTGCTGCCTGGCGCTGCTCGCCTCGTCCCTGATGCTCTGGCGGGCCTCCTCCGCCATCTGTTCCATCGACGCGGCGCCCATGCCCGGGAACTCCGCGACCGTGAGCATCGGCATGCCGCTCTGCATCGTCCCGGTCACGGGCATGGCCTCGGCCGCCAGCAGCGGGTCGCTGATGGTGGTGGTGTACGACGTCGCCCGCACCCAGCCGCCGGGCTCGCCCGCCTGCGGCGCCCACGCCGACCCCGGGGCGCCGGTGGCCGCGGAGGCGGCGCCGCCGAGCAGCGCGACTCCTCCCGCCGTGAGCGTCGAGGCGAAAATCGCCGCGAGAGCCAGCTGTCTGGTTTTCCGATGCATGGTCCCCTCCTTGGGCCCGATCGGGCCTCGCCAGGTCAGGCCACCTGGGCTTTTCCCGGTGCCCGAATTCGGCCGGCATCCCCTTCCGCTGTGCCGGATTACGGCAGCGAAGAGATTTGTCACGAAAAGGGATTCAAACGACGACTATGCGCCAAACGGCCTCATCTCGATGCTTCAACGAACCTCACGAATGCGTCTAGGGCAGTTGACCCAAGCGTTTCCGCTGGCCATGGAGGATCTGACCGGAGGGAGAGGTGTGGCGGGTGATGCCGCTCACCGCCATGACCGCCGCTTTTGCGCGACCCGGTCGCCTCAAGGCCGTTCGAGGTCGTAGGCGGCGTCCGCCGTCACCCGCAAAATGTCGTGCAGTCCGCCGAGCCGGTCAGGAAGTATGCGGAGGTGGCCATACCGCAGCAGGAGCATCCGGTACGGCAGGCGACGACGTCCGACGCCGCTGCCGTCGCCGAGTTGCTGGACGCCTTCAACCGCGAGTTCGACGCGCCGTCACCGGGAACGGACGTGCTCACGGCACGCCTGCGCCTGCTGATCGGCGGAGACCACCTCGTCGCCCTTCTCACCGGCGAACCGGCCGTCGGCGTCGCGGTTCTGACCTTCCGGCCCGACGTCTGGCACGAGGGTCCGGCCGCGGTCCTGGACGAGCTGTACGTGCGGCCCGGCCTGCGTGGGCGGCGGTTCGGGCACGCCCTGCTGGAGGAGGCGTGCCGCCTCGCGCGGGAACGCGGCGCGGACATCCTCGCGATCGACGTCGACGGCGAGGACACCGACACGCGCCGCTTCTACGAGGCGCACGGCTTCGCCAACACCGAACCCGGGGCGGCCGAGCCGATGTTCTACTACTACCGCGACCTCGTCTGAGCACCGCCTGAGCAGCGCGAACCCCAGTGACACGCGTTCCAACAATCTCTGCCATAACCGAGCGCAACCGAACGTACGCGCACGCCTGAAACTTTCATCGCGGGCGACAGCCGTCAGGCGCGTTTCTGCTGCACGCCAGTTCAGCCACGTTCACACGCCATCTTTCCCTCCTGACCGTGCCTTGACATGCCCTGACCGCTCTGACATTTTCAAACGGCTTCCAACAGAAAGCGATCCAGCAGGGCTGGTGAACCGCCCTCACTCCTCCCCCACACGGACAGCCCCGGAGGTCCGGCATGCGCAAACGTCGACCAGTCGGCGACAGGAAATGGGTCCGCATCATCATGGCGACGGTCACGGCGGCCGTGACCGGCGCCGGCGCCGTGGTGATGACCGCGCCGGCGGCCCAGGCGGCCACGACGACCATCACGGTGAACGGCGGCTCGACGGGCCGCACGTTCGACGGAGTGGGGGCGATCAGCGGCGGCGGCGGCAACTCCCGGCTGCTCATCGACTACCCGGAGACGCAGCGCTCCCAGATCCTGGACTACCTGTTCAAGCCCGGATACGGCGCGGCGGTGCAGTTGCTGAAACTGGAGATCGGCGGTGACGCCAACTCCACCGACGGCTCCGAGCCCAGCATCCAGCACACCCGCGGCGACATCAACTGCAACGTCGGCTACGAGTTCTGGCTGGGCGAGCAGGCGGTGGCCCGCAACCCGAACATCAAGCTGATCGCGCTGCCGTGGACCGCGCCGGGCTGGATCGGCGGCGGGAACTTCTGGTCCCAGGACATGATCGACTACGACATCTCCTGGCTCAACTGCGCCAAGCAGCACGGCCTGACGATCAACTACATCGGCGGATGGAACGAGCGCGGGCACAACAAGACCTGGTACAAGAACCTCCGGTCGGCCCTCGACTCCAACGGCTACGGCAACGTGCAGATCGTCGGCGACGACAGCTTCGGCCTGTCCACCGCCGACGACATGCTGAGCGACCCGGCCTTCAAGGCCGCGGTCGGCGTGGTCGGGTCGCACTACCTGTGCGGCTACCTGGGCGACGCCACCTCGTGTCCGTCCAGCGCGAACGCCGTGGCCACCGGCAAGCCGATCTGGAACAGCGAGTTCGGATCGCAGGACTACATCAGCGGCTCGGCCCCCTACATCCGCAGCATCACCCGCGGATACCTCGACGGCCAGATGACGGGCTTCGTCAACTGGCCGCTGGTGGCCGCGCTCTACCCGAACCTGCCCTTCAACACCACCGCCCTGGCGGTCGCCAACTCGCCGTGGTCGGGCTCCTACCAGCTGGGCCGGAGCCTGTGGGCGAACGCCCAGGTCGCCCAGTTCACCCAGCCGGGCTGGCGCTTCCTCACCGGCAGCGCGAGCGGATACCTCGGCGGGAACCGGAGCAACGGCAGCTACATCTCCCTGAAGTCCACGAACAACACCGACTACTCGACCATCTACGAGACCAGCACGTCGACGACCACGCAGACCGTGAACGTCAACGTGACCGGCGGGCTGAGCACCGGGACCGTGCACGTGTGGTCCACCAACCTCGGCTCGAACAACCCCGCCGACTGGTTCGTCAGGCAGCCGGACATCACCCCCAGCAACGGCTCCTACTCGCTCACCATGCAGCCGAACCGGATCTACTCGGTGACCACGACCACCGGCCAGGGCAAGGGCACGGCGGCCGGACCGGCGAGCGCGCCGCTGGCTCTGCCGTACTCCGACGACTTCGACGCCTACGCCTCCCGCACCGAGGCCAAGTACTTCTCCGACATGCAGGGAGCCTTCGAGGTCCGGCCCTGCGCCGGCGGCCGGACCGGTCAGTGCCTGCAGCAGGTGACCCCCATGCGTCCGATCGAATGGCAGGACGACAGCGACGCCTTCGGCCTGGTCGGCGACCCGTCCTGGAGCAACTACAAGGTCAGCGTGGACGTCAACTTCCAGCAGGGCGGCACCATCACGCTGCTCGGGCGGGCGAACACGCAGTCACGCCCGCAGAGCCACCAGGCGGCCTACCAGTTGCGGCTGAACAACTCCGGCGCCTGGTCGATCGCCAAGAGCACCACGTCCGGCACGGTGAGCACCCTCACCTCGGGCTCCCGGAGCTCGCTCGGGACCAACACCTGGCACACGATCTCGCTCAGCTTCTCGGGCAACCAGATCAGCGCCACCCTCGACGGCGCCGCGCTCGGCTCGGTGACGGACAACTCCTACTTCGCGGGACAGGTCGGGCTCGGAGTGGTCGGCTACCAGACCGACATGTTCGACAACCTCTCCGTCACCGCGACCAGCGGCGGAAACGGCAACACCAGCGTCGGCCCCATCAGGGGCCAGGCCTCCGGCCGCTGCGTCGACGTCCCCAACCAGTCCCAGACCAACGGCACCCAGGTCGCACTCTGGGACTGCAACAGCGGCGCCAACCAGACCTGGACCCTCACGCCGTCCAAGCAGCTGATGGTCTACGGCACCAAGTGCCTGGACGCCTACGGGCAGGGCACGGCGGACGGGACCCGGGTCGACATCTACGACTGCAACGGCGGCACCCACCAGCAGTGGACGCTGAACTCCGACGGCACGATCGTCGGAGTCGGCTCGAACAAGTGCCTGGACGCCTACGGCGGCGGCACCGCCAACGGCACCCAGCTGGTGATCTGGACGTGCAACGGCGGCGCGAACCAGAAGTGGTCGCGCAGCTGAGCCTGCGATGACACCGGTCGGCCGGGTAAGCGCCGCAGCCCGAGGCGCGCACCCGGCCGGCCGTTCGCCGCGAGCACGGCGGACAGCGCCGGTTCAGACGTTGAAGCGGAACTCTGACCGCCACTCCGCCGACCTGGGCGGTCGAGCTCATTGCGCTGGTCGGACGGCCTTCTGGGCCTCACGTTGGTGGTCGTTCGTTGCTGACGTTTCACGGTGTCTTGTGCCCCATACGTGCCCCAGCCCAGCAGAGCGGGCGGCGTGCCGGTGCGGGTAGCTGTCGAGGTGGAAATCGATAAGGTGAGGTCCATGGATTCCCGAGTTGATCCGGACGGCGGCGATGGTCACAGTAGCCCGCGTGACGTGTTTCTCCGCCTGGTGAATGGGGTCTGCGAAGGGCCGTACGAAAATTTGGCCGACCTCTATGCCGAACAGACCCATGTCACCCACCCGTTTCACCCGCTCAACCCGCCGCCGCTGCTGAGCCGTAGCGAACTGCACGAGCACTTCACCGCGCCGCCGCCGTTTGCCCGGACGCTGAACCGTAAGCCGGTCAACATCATCATCCACGACACCGCTGATCCGGAGGTGATCGTCGCCGAGTTCGCTTACCAGGGGCACGTGGAGGAGACCGGAGAGGCGTTCACCGTGCCCTGTGTCTTCGTTCTCCGTATTCGCGACGGGCTCATCGTCGAGTCTCGCGATTACATCGATCACATTGCCAGCGCACGGGCATGGGGCCAGCTCGAAAGCCTCCTGACCGCGCTGCGCCCATCGAGCGAGGTCGACCGCTGAAAGGCAGTTGCTGGTGATCGCGGGATCGCGCGCTTGGTCTCCGGTCGAACCAGACGTTGGCCGAGGTCGTGCCTCGCTCGGCGCAGCCGTTCACCGCAACCTTGGTAGGCGTACACGCCACACCTTGCCCGTCCATCCCGTCTGCCATCGACCCGACCGCGAAGCGGCAGCGGGCCGGCGACGGAGGTGCAAGTCCGGCTTGACGTGTCCCTTTGCCTGTGCGCCTTCCTCGGTGCTTGGACGCCAACGGTCACAGCCGGGCTTGCGGCGGAGGAGGCGGGCTGCTGGGCTTGCCTGGGGTCGATGGCGGGCGGGATGGCTCCCACCCCAGCCACCCCACAGCCCGCACGTTCGTTCGAACTCCATCCCGGAGCCGGAGTGCCCCGCCGGAGGCATCATCACGTGCGGCCGGCGCCTGGCGGCTGTTCCAGTTCAGCCCTTCGGCCCTGTGATCAGAGATGTACTGTCGCCTGGCGGCCCATCGACTCGTCCGCGCCAGCCGTCCGGCGTGCTTTTAGCCGACCGCCGGGAGCGCCAGCGGGAGGCGGCGGCGTTGCCGTGACGGCGGCGCGTGCGGCCCGGTTAGGGCCGCCTTGAAGACGTACAGAAACTTCTCACAGGGCTCCAGGCTGGGGTTCCAGCTTCCCAGCTCGACGTACGCCCGTTGACCCTCCGGGGAGACAACCCGGTCACCGATGCCATGGTCGCCGCTTACCTGGCCAAGTACGCCACCAAAGGCACTGAGGTCACCGGCCACGCCTCCCGCCGCCTCGATGAGGCCACCATCGACCAGCACGCCGACCGCAACGGCACCCACACCCAGCGGCTCATCGCCGCCTGCTGGGACCTCGGCCACCCGGACCACCCAGGGTTCGACGGCCTGCGCCGCTGGGCCCACATGCTCGGCTTCGGCGGCCACTTCTTCACCAAGGCCCGCCGCTACTCCACCACCTTCGCCGCCCTGCGCGCCGCCCGCGTCCGCTACCGCCGCGCCCAAGACACCAGCCGCGAGTACGCAGCAGACGCATTCGACCGTCAAGCCGACCTTGACGACGAAACGACGCTCATCATCGGCGACCTCTCCTACGCCGGATCCGGCTGGAAAACCACCGGAGACGCACTCCTCGCCAACACCGCCGCCGACCAAGCCCGCCAACGCCGCGCCATCGGCCGCGAAGAACTCGCCCACCAGCTCGCCACCGAAGACACCGGACTCGTCGCCGCCTAACCAAGGAGTGTGCTCGTGGATCTCGACAACAGCCGAACGTGGGGAGTAGAGGAGGTCTCATACTTCCTCGGTGTCCCAGTCGGCACCCTGTACCAATGGCGCTACCGCCGCACCGGGCCTCCGGCCTTCAAGGTGGGCCGACACCTGCGTTACGACCCGGCTGCCGTTCGCGCCTGGCTCGCTAAGCAGGTGGCCTGAGATGGGCAGCGTGGAGAAGCGGGTTCGTGACGGCAAGGTCACTTACCTGGCCCGATGGCGTGACGACGCACGACGTCAGCGTAAGCGTTCGTTCTCTCGGAAGATCGATGCCGAACGGTTCCTGGCTCAGGTTGAGGCCGACATCCTCCGGGGTCAGTACGTTGATCCGTCAGACAAGACGACGGTGATCGAGTACTCCCCGGATTTGGGTCGCCGGTCGTGCACACCGCCCGACGACAGCTCGCCGAGTGGTCAGCCTGATCGAGACCCACATCGCTGGCACTCCCCTCGGTAGTCGCCGCCTCGCTGCCGTGGTGCCCTCCGAGGTGCAGGCGTGGGCAGCCGACCGTGCCAAGGTGCTCGCCCCAACCACCTTGCGCAACCTCGTCGGGCTGCTGCGATCGATCTACGCGGCGGCGGTACTGGATCGTCTGGTCGGCCGCTCGCCCGTCGTCCGGCTGACGTTGCCGGCCGCGCATCGGGAACGGATCGTCCCGCTGACCGTGGACCAGGTGCGGGCGCTGGCCGAGGCCATGCCGAGACGAAACCGTGCCATGGTCATCGTTCAGGCCGGACTCGGTCTGAGGCTCGGCGAACTGCTGGCCTTGCGTGTGCAAGACGTTGACCTGGCGGCGCGGACTGTCCGTGTGGAGTGGCAGTTCGCTCCCCAGTCCAAGGTCAGGACCGAGCCCAAGACCCGCCGGTCCCGTCGTTCCGTACCACTTCCCCGAGTCGTCGCTGAAGCGATCGAGAAACACATGCAGGACTGGCCGCCTGCCGAGGACGGGACTCTGTTCACGACCCGATTCGGCACACCGTACCGGCATGACTTCTACGGCACCCTGATCTTCAGGAAGGCGGTTGCCGCTGCCGGGCTGCCGGAGGGCACCACCTCTCACGACCTGCGCCACCACTATGCATCCGTGTTGCTGATGCAGGGCGAATCGGTCATCGTCGTGGCCGAGCGTCTGGGGCACGAGAACGCCAACCTCGTTCTCTCGACCTATGGTCACCTGATGCCGGACTCCGAGGAACGGACTCGCCGAGCGGTAGATGACGCCTGGTCGTGTGCCCCAGATGTGCCCCAGAACGAGCCCCCGAAGGCATGAGCAGGGCGGACAGCGCCGGTTCAGACGTTGAAGCGGAACTCCACCACGTCGCCGTCGCGCATCACGTAGTCCTTGCCCTCGATGCGGGCCTTGCCCGCCGACCTGGCCGCGGTCATCGAACCCGCCTCCACCAGGTCGTCGAACGAGATGACCTCGGCCTTGATGAAACCGCGCTGGAAGTCGGTGTGGATGACCCCGGCGGCCTCGGGCGCGGTCGCGCCCTTGCGGATCGTCCAGGCCCTGGCCTCCTTGGGGCCGGCCGTCAGGTACGTCTGCAGGCCGAGCGTCTCGAAGCCGACCCGGGCGAGCTGGGCGAGGCCCGACTCCTCCTGGCCGACGGACTGCAGCAGCTCCAGCGCCTCGTCGTCGGGCAGCTCCACCAGCTCGGACTCGATCTTCGCGTCGAGGAACACGGCCTCCGCCGGCGCCACGATCGCCGAGAGCTTGGCCCGCAGGTCGGCGTCCATCAACTCGTCGGCGTCGAGGTTGAACACGTACAGGAACGGCTTGGCCGTGAGGAGATGGAGCTCGCGCAGGTCGGCCAGGTCGATCCCGGCCGCTTTGCCCCCGGCGTACAGGGTCGTGCCGGTGTCGAGCAGCTTCGCCGCGGCCTCGGCGGCCTCCAGGAGGACCTTGCGGTCCTTGTTGTTGCGCGCCTCCTTCTGCAGGCGGGGCAGCGCCTTCTCGATCGTCTGCAGGTCGGCGAGGATCAGCTCGGTGTTGATCGTCTCGATGTCGCGCTCCGGCGCCACCTCGCCGTCCACGTGGGTGACGTCGGGGTCGGAGAAGACCCGGATGACCTGGCAGATGGCGTCGGTCTCGCGGATGTTGGCGAGGAACTGGTTGCCCCTGCCCTGGCCCTCCGACGCGCCCTTCACCAGGCCCGCGATGTCGACGAACTCGACCTTCGCCGGGAGGATGCGCGCGGACCCGTAGATCTCCGCCAGCTTGTCCAGACGGGCGTCCGGCACGCCGACGATGCCCACGTTCGGCTCGATCGTGGCGAACGGGTAGTTGGCCGCCAGGGCGTTCCCGCTCTTGGTCAGTGCGTTGAAAAGCGTGGACTTGCCGACGTTGGGCAGGCCGACGATCCCGATGCTCAGGCTCACGTACCACGAGTTTAGGGGCCTCGGGGGGTGCGCCGGACATCGGCGGCCGCGTGGTCCGGCTCGGCCCGCTCCCAGGCGCGCCTCCCTGTTTGGCACGCCAATGCCTGAAATCATCCAGACCGTGGATGTCGTGGCGCTCGCAGTGGGACTGGTGATCGGCGTGGTGGTCGGCGCGGCCCTGGCCGGGATGCGGACCGCGGGCCGGACCGCCCAGGCGGCCGCCAGGGTGGCCGAGGCCGAGGCGCGGACGCGGGCGGCCGAGGACAAGGTGGCCTACATGGAGAACCAGCTCACCGAGCGGTTCCAGGCCATCTCCGCGCACGCCCTCGACGTGGCCAACCTGCGTTTCCTCGAACTCGCGGAGAACCGGCTCAACACCACGAGGGCCGAGGCGGCCGGGGACCTCGACCAGCGCAGGCAGGCGGTCGAGAACCTGGTCGCGCCGCTGCGGGAGACGCTCTCCAAGGTGGAGAGCCAGCTCAGGGAGAGCGAGTCGGGCTCCCGCGCCGCCCGCGCCGAGCTGAGCAAGCAGATGGAGTTCGTACGGGAGAGCTCCGATCGGCTCAAGGCCCAGACGGACGCGCTGGTGCGGGCGCTCCAGCGGCCGGAGGCCCGGGGGCGGTGGGGAGAGCTGCAACTGCGCCGGGTGGCGGAGATCGCCGGAATGGCCCGCTTCTGCGACTTCGACGAGCAGGTGAGCGCCGTCACCCGTGACGGCGTGGTCCGGCCCGACATGGTCGTACGGCTCAGCGGCGGCAAGAACGTCGTCGTGGACGCGAAGGTCTCGCTCGCGGCCTACCTGGAGGCGGCCGAGGCCGCCGACCCCGCGTTCGCCTCGGCCCGGCTGGACGCCCACGCGCGGCACGTACGCGAGCACGTGGACCGGTTAGCCGCGAAGTCCTACTGGCAGGCGTTCAACCCGTCGCCCGAGTTCGTGGTCCTGTTCATCCCCGGCGAGGCGTTTCTCGCGCCCGCCCTGGAGCGCGACCCGGGACTGCTGGAGTACGCGATGCGCAGGCGTGTCCACATCGCCACTCCCACGACGCTCGTCACGATGCTCCGCACGGCCCAGTACGCCTGGCAGCAGACCGCGGTCAGCGAGAACGCCAAGGCCGTCTTCGATTTGGGCAAGGAACTGTACGAGCGGCTCGGCGGTCTGGGACGGCACGTGGACAGCCTCGGCAAGGCGCTCACGAGAGCGGTCACCGCGTACAACCAGACGGTCGGCTCGCTGGAGAGCCGGGTCCTGGTCAGCGCGCGGAGAATGAACGACCTCGGCCTCGTGGACTACCCGCTCGACGCCCCTTCGGCGGTCGAGGAGGTCCCCCGGCCGGTCGCCATCCCCGAACTCGAAGGTGAAGAGCGGGTAAGCCCCCCTCCCCCGCATCGTCAGAACGGTAAATTGACGCGAGACTTGTCGTAAGGGGGGCCCGATGACAGGCACCGGTCGAGCGGGGCTGCGGCTGACCGCTCGGGGGGCGATCGTCATGCTCTTCGTGATCACTCTGGTGGGCATGCCGTTCCTGCCCGGGCCCGTGTTCGTGGCCGGTTGCCTCGCGGCGGTCCTGTTGGTGCGTCCCCGCGACCTGCTGCCGCTGGTGGTGACGCCTCCGTTGGTCTTCTTCGCCGCGGCGCTGCTGGTGGAACTCGTGCGGGCGCTCAGGTCCGCGTCGATGCTCCAGACGTTCGGGCTCGGGATGTTCACCGCGCTGTCGTCCGGCGCGCCGTGGCTGTTCCTCGGGGCCGCGCTGGCACTGGGCATCGCGTGGGTGCGCGGCCTGCCCGCCAACCTGAGGGAGCTGCGCGGCGGGGCCGCGCCCGAACCGACGCCGGCCGCCCGCTCCCGTTCGCGCCGTGGCCGGGCCCGCACGTTCGACCCGGAGCCGGAGGGGTACTTCGAGCCCCGCGTGTACGGCAAGGCCGCCGACGAGTGAACTGCGCCGTGACCTGAGCCGGCGTGACCTGAGCCGATCAGACCGCGCGGAGGTCCTTGCGGAGTTCGTGAGGCAGGGCGAACCGCATGCTCTCCTGCACCGACTCGACCTCCTCGACCTCGGTGAAGCCGTGCTCGGCCAGCTTGGCGAGCACTCCCCGCACGAGTTCCTCCGGGACGGAGGCGCCGCTGGTCAGGCCGACCGTGGCCACGCCCTCCAGCCACTCGTCCCGGACGAACGAGGCGTCGTCGACGAGGTAGGACGCGGCGGCGCCGTAGTCCTTCGCGACCTCGACCAGGCGCTTGGAGTTGGAGGAGTTGCCCGAGCCGACGACGATGACCAGGTCCGACTCGGCGGCGATCTGCTTGACCGCGGTCTGCCTGTTGGAGGTGGCGTAGCAGATGTCGTCGCTCGGCGGGTCGATAAGGTTGGGGAAGCGCGTCCGCAGCCGCGCGACCGTCTCGGTGGTCTCGTCCACCGACAGGGTCGTCTGGGAGAGCCAGACCACCCTCTCCGGGTCCCGCACGGACACGCCCTCGACGCCGTCGAGCCCGTCCACGAGCTGGACGTGCTCGGGCGCCTCGCCCGCGGTGCCCTCGACCTCCTCGTGGCCCTCGTGCCCGATGAGCAGGATGTCGTAGTCCTTGGCCGCGAACCTCTTGGCCTCGTTGTGCACCTTGGTCACCAGAGGGCACGTCGCGTCGATGGTCCGGAGACGGCGGCTCGCGGCCTCCTCGTGCACGGCGGGCGCGACACCGTGGGCGGAGAAGACGACGATGGCCCCCTCGGGGACCTCCTCGGTCTCCTCCACGAAGACGGCGCCGCGCTCCTCCAGCGTCTTCACGACGTGGGTGTTGTGCACGATCTGCTTGCGTACGTAGATGGGCGCGCCATACTGCTCAAGCGCCCGCTCGACCGCCTGCACCGCTCGGTCGACACCCGCGCAGTAACCGCGGGGCTTGGCGACCAGGACACGGCGGGTCGCTGAGGTCTGCACGTCCATGTTCCTATGCTATGTGGAACGCGAGCCACCTCTTGACCCTGGTCTTGCAAGACTGGGTGTACCAGATACGCATCTCCCCGGGAGCCGAAATGTCCGTCCTTAGAGCAATAACGACCGTTCTTCAGACCGCTCTGAACGGGGTCGGACAGGCGCTGCTGGCCGGCGACAAGATCAAGACCACCATCAAGGAGCGCTTCGCCGGTGGCGAGGCGCAGGACGGTGAGCGGCGCGAGACCGCCGAGGCGCCGCGGACCGAGGAGACGGCAGAGCAGACCACCGGGCAGACCGCAGGGCAGACCACCGGGGAGCGGCCCGCGCGCCGGGAGCCCGTCATCTTCGCCCCCCGCCCGAGCAAGGCCGAGAAGGCCGAGGCGGTGACCACCGAGGCGGCGACGACCGAGGCGGCGCCCGCCGAGCCTCCGGCCGTCGAGAACGTCGAGGCCCCCAAGCCCGCCGAAACCCCCAAGCCCGCGGAGACCGCCACTCCGGTCGAGGCCGTGGAGACGGCCGCCGAGCCGAAGCCCGAGGCCGCCCCTGCCGCGGAGCCGAAGAAGCCGCGCACCCGCCGCAAGGCCACCGAAACCACCGAAACCGCCGAGCCCACCGCAACCGCTGAGGCCGACGCGACCCAGGAGGAGGCCGCGCCCGCCGCGCCGAAGAAGCCGCGCACCCGCCGCAAGGCCGCCGCCGAAACCACCGAGAGCACCGAGAGCACGGTCACCGCCGCGCCGAAGACGACCAGGACGCGCAAGAAGCCCGCCGCGGCAGCGCCCGAGCCGGTTCAGCAGCCCGTGCAGCAGTCCGTGGAGCAGCCGGCGGCAGAGGAGACGACCGCCGAGGCGGCGGAGCCGATGCCGGGCTACGCGAACCTCACCGTGGCGTCGCTGCGGGCCCGGATGCGCGGCAAGTCGGCCGAGCAGGTGCACGCGCTGCTGGATTACGAGCAGGCGCACCTGAACCGCCCCGAGGTGGTCCGGATGTTCCAGAACCGGCTGGCCAAGCTCCAGTCCGAGTCCTGATCCCGGGCCGCGCCCGCTCGGCCGTACGCCGGGCGGGCGGATGAGGCGTCCTCCGCCTGGTCGCCTGTGGATTGTCGGCAGGTACGGCTAGCCTGCAGATGCGAGCCGGGCCAGGCGAGGAGGGCACTTGAGCGCGAAGACGTCCCCTGAGGCGCCGCTGCCGATCAGGTCGGTGCTGCAGATGGTCGCCCAGTGGATCGGCAAGCTGGGCACCGTCTGGGTCGAAGGGCAGATCACCGAGCTGACCGCCCGGGGCGGCACCGTCTTCCTGACGCTGCGCGATCCCGTGGCCAACGTCTCGGCGCGGATCACGTGCGCCCGGGGCGTGTACGAGGCCAGCGTGCCGCGTCCCGTCGACGGCGCGCGCGTCGTGATGCACGTCAAGCCGGACTTCTGGGTGAACAAGGGCTCGTTCGCGTTCACGGCTCTGGAGATCCGCCCGGTCGGCATCGGCGAACTGCTGGCGCGGCTCGAACGGCTCCGCCAGGTGCTGGCGGGCGAGGGCCTGTTCAACGTCGACAGGAAGAGGCGGCTGCCGTTCCTGCCGGGCACCGTCGGGCTCATCTGCGGGCGCGACTCGGCGGCCGAGCGTGACGTGCTGGAGAACTCCCGCCGCCGCTGGCCCGCCGTCCGGTTCAAGGTGGAGCAGGTCGCCGTACAGGGGTCGTACGCCGTGGGCGAGGTGACCGAGGCGCTGCGCAAGCTCGACGCCGACCGCGAGGTCGATGTGATCATCATCGCCAGGGGCGGCGGCTCTCTCGAGGACCTGCTGCCGTTCTCCGACGAGTCGCTGGTGCGGGCCGTCGCGGCCTGCCGTACGCCGGTGGTGAGCGCGATCGGCCACGAGCAGGACAGTCCGCTGCTCGATCTGGTCGCCGACGTACGCGCCTCGACCCCGACGGACGCGGCCAAGAAGGTCGTGCCCGATGTGGGCGAGCAGCTCACGCTCGTCCACCAGCTCAGGGACCGGGGCCGCCGGGTGCTGCGGGGCTGGGTCGAGCGCGAGATGTCCTGGCTCGAGTCCGTGCGCTCCCGGCCGTCGCTCGCCGATCCCGTCCGCGAGCTCGACCGGCGGGCCGAGCAGGTCGACGCGCTGCGCGAGCGGTCCAGGCGCTGCCTTTCGGCGTCACTGGACCGCTCGGCCGACTCGCTGGAACATCTCAGGGCCCGGCTGGTGGCCCTGTCCCCCGCCGCCACGCTGGAGCGGGGTTACGCCATCGCGCAGCGTCCTTCCGGAGAGGTCGTCCGCCTGGCGGAGGACGTGAAGCCGGGTGACGAGCTCACGATCCGCTTCTCCGACGACCGGGTGACCGTGACCGCCCAGGACGCGTGAACCGGAGCCGCGGGCGGCGGCGGGTCAGATCGCGAGACGCACGTCGTAGGCGCCGAGCCACGCGTTGATCTGCAGGATGCCCTCCAGCGACGTCCGGGCGCCCTGAAGGCTGACCGCGCCCAGGGGCTGGTCGAGGATCGTGCGCACCTTCCCCGCGTCCACCAGGCAGCCGATGGCCGGGCTCCCGTCGAGCACGCGGGTCACCTCGGCACGCAGCGCACGCTCGTACGCCGGGTCCTGCGTCGAGGGGTAGGGCACCTTGCGGCGCTCGACCACCGAGCGGGGCAGCACGTCGGCCGTCGCCGCGCGCAGCAGGCTCTTCTCGTGCCCGTCGAAGGTCTTCATGGCCCAGGGGGCGTTGAAGACGTACTCGACCAGGCGGTGGTCGCAGAACGGCACCCGGACCTCCAGGCCGACGGCCATGCTCATGCGGTCCTTGCGGTCGAGCAGGATCTGCACGAACCGGGTCAGGTGCAGGTAGCTGACCTCGCGCATCCGCTTCTGCAGCCCGGTCTCCCCCGGCACCCGGGGCACCTCGGCCAGCGCCCGCTGGTAGCTGTCGGCGCGGTAGGCGGGGATGTCGAGCTTGCGCAGCAGTTCCTCGTTCAGGAACTCGCCCCGGGTGGACAGTCCCGTCTGGCCCCGCATGGCGAGCCACGGGAAGGTGCCGGAGTTGACCGCCTCGGGATCGTGGAACCACCGGTAGCCGCCGAACACCTCGTCGGCGGACTCCCCCGACAGCGCCACCGTCGAGTGCCCCCTGATCGCCTTGAAGAGCAGGTAGAGCGAGGTGTCCATGTCGCCGATGCCCAGCGGGAGGTCCCGCGCCCGCAGGACGGCCGCACGCACGGCGGGATCCATGAGGTCGGCCGAATCCAGCACGATGTCGGTGTGATCGGAGCCGACGTGCCGTACGACGTCGTGGACGTACGGGGTGTCCGGGGTGTCGCGCATGTCGTCGGCCTGGAAGTTCTCGCTGTAGCCGGCGAAGTCGACGGAGAACGACCGCACCCCGCCCTGGCCGGCCAGCGCGCGGGCCGCGAGCGCGGTGACCGCGCTGGAGTCGAGCCCGCCGGACAGCAGCGTGCACAGCGGCACGTCGGAGATGAGCTGCCGCTCGACGATGTCGTCGAGCAGCTCCCGCACGGTCCTGATCGTCGTCTGCAGGTCGTCGGTGTGCTCGCGGGCCTCCAGCCGCCAGTAGCGGCGCTTGCTCAGGCCCTCGCGCCGCACCTTCACCACCTGGCCGGGCCGCACCTCGTACATGCCCCGGAAGACGGCGCTCTCGGGCGTCTTGACGAAGGCCAGGATCTCGCGCAGGCCGTCGGCGTCGACCACCCGCTCGGCGAGCGGGTTGGCCAGGATGGCCTTGGGTTCGGAGCCGAACAGCACCCCGTTCGCCGTCGGGTAGTAGTACAGCGGCTTGATTCCCATGCGATCGCGCACGAGCAGCAGTTCCTCGCGGCGGGCGTCCCAGATGGCGAAGGCGTACATGCCGTTGAGCCGGGAGACGAAGTCCTCGCCCCATTCGAGGTACGCCTCCAGGACGACCTCGGTGTCGCTCTGGGTCCGGAAGCGGTGCCCGCTCCGGGTGAGCTCGGCGCGCAGCTCCCTGAAGTTGTAGACCTCTCCGCTGTAGGTGAGCGCGGCCACGACCTCGCCGCCGGCGTCGGCGGTCATGGGCTGGCGCCCGCCCTCGATGTCGATGATGGCCAGCCGCCGGTGGCCGAACGCGGCGTGCGGCGTGAGCCACATCCCTTCGGCGTCGGGCCCGCGGCACGCCATCGTGTCCGTCATGGCCTGCACGGTCTCCCGCTCGCGACGGAGATCGCGTCCGTAGTCCACCCAGCCGCTGATTCCACACATGAGAATGACCCCCCGATCATCGCCCTCAACAATGGTTAGTATGCCTAATTAACGGACAAAGCCTACGATTTATGCCCAAAACGGACAACGTTAAGAGGCCTCGGAGTGTCGGTCCCGGCCTCTAAGGTGGGGGACGTGGCTGAGGACAAGCAGACCCCGTCGGAGAAGCAGACCCCGTCGGAGAAGCAGACCCCGTCGTACGAGCAGGCCCGCGAGGAGCTGACCGAGGTGGTGCGCCGCCTGGAGACGGGCGGGCTCACTCTGGAGCAGTCGATAGAGCTGTGGGAGCGGGGAGAGCGGCTGGCGGCCATCTGCGAGGAGTGGCTGCAGGGCGCCCGCGCCAAGCTGGCCGCCGCGATGGCCCAGCGCCAGGAGCCCCAGCCGAACGGCCCCGAGGAGGCTCCCTTCTGACCCCCGGCGGGCTAGGCGTGCCAGAGGGCGGCGAGCTGCCGGGTGGCCAGCCGGGACGGCACGGCGCGCAGCAACGTGTCGCGTAGCCACGCGGCGACGCCGGTCTGGGAGGTCAGCCGCGACTGCCGGGCCGCCGCCAGCATCATGCGATTGGCTCTGGGCCTGCGCTCGGCGTCGTAGCGCAGGAGCCGCCGGGCGACGTCGGCCGGCTCCGCGCCGGCCAGATGGCGGGTCAGCGCGGCGGCGTCTTCGAACGCCTGGCTGGCGCCCTGACCGAGGTCGGGTGACATGGCGTGCGCGGCATCGCCGAGGAGCGCGATCCTGCCGGTCACGAACGAGGGCAGGGATTCGGCCAGGCGGGCGATCGGGTCGACGTAGATGCCGGCGGGCGGGGTCGCCTCGATCACTGCCGCGACGAGAGGGTGCCAGTCGGCCATCAGGGACAGCATCTGCCGGCGCGCCTCGTACGCACCCGGCGGCGGGCCGTGCAGGACGGAGTCGGTGAACCAGTACAGGTGGTCCTCGCCGACGGGGAAAAGGCCGAACATCGCCCCGCTGCGCCGGTCGACCAACTGGCTGACGAGCAGGTCCGGCGCCATGCAGGGAGGGCGGGGCAGCATGCCGCGCAGGTCCAATCGACCGGTCCGCCGCAGCCCGGGGTGGCCGGGGAAGAGCTGTGCACGCAGCGTGCTGCCGATGCCGTCGGCCGCGATCACCGCGTCCGCCCTGGCGACGGGACCGCCTTCGCTGATCACGGTCACTCCGGTGGAGTCGGACTCCAGGCGCTTGACGGGGGTGGTGGTCCGCACCAGCTCGGACGGCAGCGGGGCGCGGAGCGATCGGTGCAGTTTCGCTCGCTCGATCATGACGGGCGCCCCGATCTCCCGTTGCGCTCCACCCTCCTGCTGCGCCCTGACCAGGTCGGTGACCAGCAGCGGCCGTCCGCGCCAGTCCCGCAGTCCTCCGCGGGCCGCATGGATGACGTGCCCGCGAACGTCTTCGGCCAGCCCCAGGGTGTCCAGCGCGCGCAGCCCATTGGGCATGACCACGATCCCGGTGCCCGCTTCCCGCAGCTCGGCAGCCCGCTCGAGGAGCGTCACCTCATGGCCTGTGCGATGCAGCCCGACCGCGGCCGCCACTCCTCCGAGCCCGGCGCCGACCACCACGATCCTCATGAGACCTCCCGCTCATTCACTACGATCGTACTAGTACGGCTATTGGTACCATCTGCCCATGCCGCCCACTAATCCGGCCCGTCGGCGCGCCCTGACCGATGCCGCCATCGACCTGCTGGCGTCGTCGGGCGTGCACGGCCTGACCCACAGAGCGGTGGAGAAGGCGGCGGATCTGCCGCCGGGAACGGCTTCCAACTACTTCCGCACACGGGAAGCGCTGCTGGTGGCCACCGCGGAGCGCATCATCGAGTTGCATCACGCGGACACCGACCAGGCCGTCAAGCGGCCCGCCACGCTGGTCGACCTGTTGACGGAATCGTTGCTCACGGCGGCGACCACGCTGCGCACCCGCTATCTGGCGATCTTCGAACTGCAACTGGAGGCCGCGCGCCGGCCGGTGCTCGCGGCGGCTCTCGCGTGCCTGCAGGACAAGGCGTCGCTGGTCACCGCCGGGCACCACGACGAACTCGGCCTCGACATCCCACGCGAGAAGATCCCCGCCATGATCGCGCTCTACGGGGGTGCGCTGTTCACCCTGGTCAGCACACCCCCGGAGCACGTCAGCAGGGACGTCGTCCGGAACCTGGTCGAGGTGATCGTGTACGGCTGCGATCCACCGGCGTGAGCGTACGTCCGGCGTGACGGCACGGGCCGTCAGATCCCGGGCCGCCGCGCGTCGACCTCGATCTCGATCCTCATCCGGGGGTCGGCCAGACCGCACTGCATCATCGTGGCGGCCGGCCGCACGTCGCCGAAGTGGCGGCGCAGGACGGGCCAGCACGGCTCGAAGTCGGCCTGGTCGGGCAGCAGGTAGCGCACCCGCACCACGTCGGCGAGGCCGCACCCCGCCTCGGCCAGCGCGGCCTCGATGGTGCGCAGGCACTGCTCGGCCTGCTCCACGACGTCCTCGGAGATCGTCATGGTGGTGTAGTCGAAACCGGTCGTCCCGGAAACGTGCACCCGGTCGCCGTCCACCACGGCCCGGGCATAGCCGATCTGCTCCTCGAACGTCGAACCGCCGAGGATCGCGCGTCGCTCCGTCATGCGCGGAACGCTAGGCCGACGCCCGGCCATACGTCTAATACATCCTTGGACATGGGCTGATATCTCTAGGCGTATGGAGCGCCCCGAACTCCCCCTGGCCCAGTTGCACGCCTTCGTCGTGCTCGCCGAGGAACTGCACTTCGGCCATGCCGCGGCCCGCCTGGGCATCGCCCAGCCGCCGCTCAGCCAGCAGATCCGCCGCCTGGAGGACAAGGTGGGCCACGCGCTGTTCACCCGCGAACCCGGACGCGTCGCGCTGACCGCGGCGGGCCGCGAACTGCTGCCCGCCGCCCGGCGCGCCCTCACCGATCTCGCCGACGGGCTGGCCGCCGCCCGGGCCGTCGGCAGCGGCCGGGCCGGGCGCCTGCGGATCGGCTTCGCCGCCTCCCTCGCCCTGACGGTCCTGCCCGGTCTGCTGCGCGCGTTCCGGGAGCGTCTCCCCGACGTCCGCCTGGACATCCGCGAGATGACCACCGCGCCGCAGATCGCCGCCCTGCGCGACAAGACCATCGACGTCGGCCTGTTGCGCGAACCCCCCGCCGGCGACACCGCCGGCGACACTGCCTACGGGCCGGAACTGTGCTTCAGGACGGTGCTCACGGAGCCCTTCGTGGCGGTGCTGCCGTCCGCCCATCCGCTGGCCGCCCCGCGGACCGTACGGCTCGCGCGGCTGGCGGACGAGCCCTTCGTGCTCCTGCCGCGCACGGCCGGCCCGCGACTTCACGACCAGATCATCGGCCTGTGCGAGGCGGCCGGTTTCACGCCCCGGATCGCGCAGCGGGCGGTGGAGTGGCAGACCGTGTGCGCCCTCGTGGAGACCGGCCTGGGCGTCTCCCTGGCCCCGGCGAGCATCCGGCGCATCAGGCTCAAGGGCGTCGCCTTCCGCACGGTCGAGCCCAACGCGCGCACCCGGGTCGCCGTCGGCTGGCGTAAGGACGACCGGAGCCCCCTGGTCGCGCAGCTGCTGGCGACCGTCAGCGGGGACCCGGGGTCAGCTCGATGACGGCACGGGAGAGGGCTTGGGCTGCGGCGCGAGGGTCCGGGCGAGGGCGGTCAGCTCGTCCCAGTCGGCCGTCCCTGTGACGACCACCGCGTGATCGGGGAAGACCCGGACCAGCGTCCGCTGGTTCTTGTCCTGACGGAACCGCTCTTCCCAGGTCACGCCGTCGATCTGCCGGCTCCCGCCGGGCTTGTCGGTGTTGGCCATGCGGTTGACGAAGTCCGCGGACGGCCTCTCGTCGCTCTGGGCGAGCATGGCGTGCTGCCGCTTGGCCGTCGCGAACCCCAGCCGCCACGTCACGGCGCCGTTCTTCTGGGTCAGCGACGTGCTGTTGGGCACCCAATCGGCCAGCACCCGGTCCGGGGCGACGACCTCGTACGGCGCCGTACGCGCCGCGTTGACCCGGTCGATCGAGAAGTCCACCCGCGGGATGTGCTCGGTGCGGCTCTGCGGCGTGACGAGCAGGAACACTCCGACCGCGGCGAGGCAGACGAAGAGCGCGAACGCGTAGCCGTAGAAACCCTGGGTGAATCGTCCCACGTAAGGCGAGACTAGTCGGTGGAGTGGGCGGTTCCCGTATCGGCCGTCAGGCGTGCCGAATATCGCCGATGATGCGAAGAGCGTCCTCGGTCATCCTCCGGGCCTGTTCCGGGTCGTCGGACAGCGTGACCTCCTGCACGACGGCCGCCAGGGCGCCGGTGACGACGACGACCAGGGCGTCCTCGTGCTCGAACAGCGCCGCGGTGCGCCTGGCCCACTGCCGGAGACGGTCGCGCATGATGACCTCGAACCCGGGCGGGGCGTCGCCGCGGAGGAAGAGCGCGGCGAGATCGCGCTCGGCGAGGCAGCCCTCCAGGTAGGCCCGGGCGGCGGCGAGGAACTGGGGCATGGGGTCGGTCTCCCCGGCCGCCCTGGCCTCCTGCACGGCCTGCCGGGTGCGCTGGGTCTGCCGCTTCTGGAACTCCTCGAACAGCGTCAGGTAGAGATCGGCCTTGCCGGAGAAGTGGTGGTAGAGGCTGCCGACGCTGGCGCCGGCCCTGGCCACGACGTCGGTGACGCCCGCCTCGGCGAAGCCGCTCGTGATGAACGTCTCCTTCGCGGCGTCCAGGAGAGCTCCCCGGGTCGCCGCGCCGCGCTCCGACGTGCGCGTCGTCACTGGTCGTTCGGTGTCGCCGCTCATGCGGCGACGATATCCCCGACCCGTCCGTTCCGGGGGTCCGTGCCCGCAAATGGCCTCCCACCAGGCCCAACAGGTTCAGACCAATCGGACAAGAAGGGCCTCGCGAACTACGATCGCTAGAACGGCACCTACCTAAAAGGGGACCAATGGCTGATCACGTACCGGCCGCTCTCGCGACGGGGGAACGCGCACCCGACCGCAACCTGGCTCTGGAACTGGTCAGGGTGACCGAGGCGGCGTCCATGGCGGCCGCGCGCTGGGTGGGACGCGGCGACAAGAACGGGGCGGACGGCGCCGCAGTGAACGCGATGCGCCAACTGATCAACACGGTGTCGATGAAGGGCGTCGTGGTGATCGGGGAGGGTGAGAAGGACAACGCGCCGATGCTGTTCAACGGCGAGGAGGTCGGCGACGGCACCGGCCCCGGGTGCGACGTCGCCGTGGACCCGATCGACGGCACCCGGCTGTGCGCGCTCGGCATGAACAACGCGATCTCCGTGATCGCGGTCAGCGAGCGCGGCTCGATGTACGACCCGTCGGCGGTCTTCTACATGGAGAAGCTCGTCACGGGCCCGCAGGCGGCCGAGCACGTCGACATCAACGCCCCGGTGGCCGACAACATCCGCGCCGTGGCCCGGGCCAAGGGCGCCAAGCCGTCCGACGTCACCGTGGTGATCCTCGATCGGCCCCGGCACGAGCGGATCGTGAAGGAGATCCGGGAGACCGGCGCCCGGATCCGCTTCATCACCGACGGCGACGTGGCCGGCGCGATCATGGCGGCGCGCAACGGCACCGGTGTCGATCTGATGCTCGGCATCGGCGGCACGCCCGAGGGCATCGTCGCCGCCTGCGCGCTCAAGTGCATGGGCGGCGTCATCCAGGGCAAGCTGTGGCCGCGCGACGAGGAGGAGCGTCTCAAGGCCCTCGACGCCGGGCTCGACCTCGACCAGGTGCTCACCACCGACGACCTCGTACGCTCCGACGACGTGTTCTTCGCCGCGACCGGCATCACCGACGGCGAGCTGATGCACGGCGTGCGGTTCCAGGGCGGGGCGGCGGTGACGCACTCCCTCGTCATGCGGGGACGGTCGGGCACGATCCGCAAGATCGAGAGCGAGCACCAGCTCTGGAAGCTCGGCGCCTACAGCGCCATCAACTTCGACACGGCCGTCTAGCGGCGGCCTACCGGCCGAACAGGCGGCGGCGGGGGCGTTTCGGCGAGCGGGCGACGACCTTGCCGCCGAAGACGAACCCGGCGAGCTCGATCACGGGCGCGTCCGGCGCGAAGCCGGTCGCGCCCGGCGGGAGCCGCACCTCGTTCCTGAGCGACCGGACGCGGGCGTCCGGGGCGGTCACGATCCGCACGCCCTCGGGGACCGTCAGGTTGACCGTGCCGGCCATGACGGCGAGCTGCACCACCACGTGCCGCGACTGGAGCAGCGCCTCGCACAGGTCCATCGTGACCGTGCCGCCCAGCGACGTCACCGGCACCTGGGAGGGCACGACCCACCGGCCGCCGCGGGTCTCCGTACGGAAGAACGCGGTGACCGGACGGCTGTCCATCCGGAACGGCTGGCTCTCGGGCGGCAGCAGGTCCACGGTCAGCTCGGCCAGCTCTCCGAGGGTCCGCGCGGCCCAGACACGCTCCACCCGTTCCTCGTGCTCCAGCGGCGTGAGCCGCCCGTCGGTGACGGCGTCGGAGAGCACCTCGACGATCCGCTCCCGATCGGCGTCGGAGGCCCGCAGCAGGGAGGGGTCGGGCGTATCCGGAGTGCGCGGCGAGAGGAAGGCGGAGATCCACTTTGCGGCTGAGGACTCGCTGCTGCTCACACCATCGAGAGTAAGCGGTCCACGAACGACGGTCACTATGCGACGCGGCGCCCGGCGTCGCCCCCCCGCCATTGACCGGGGACTTCGTGGCCGCTTAGCGTGAGGAGGTGGTCGCGGGGGCGGTGACACGGCAGGTCGGCAACCTTCCGGCCGACCTGACGAGTTTCGTCGGCCGCAGGCGTGAGCTGGCCGAGATCAGGCGGCTGCTTTCCGCGTCGCGCCTGGTGACCCTCACCGGAGTGGGCGGCGTGGGCAAGACCCGGCTGGCCCTGCGGGCGGCCGCCGAGCAGCGCCGCGCGTTCGACAGCGTCTGGCTGGTGGACCTCAGCACCGTCACCGATCCCGCGCTCGTGGCGGAGACGGTGGCGGCGACCATGGGCGTGCGGGACGAGGCGGCGGACTGCCCTGTGGACGCGCTGGAGCAGGTGCTCTCCTCGCAGCGGACACTGCTCGTGCTGGACAACTGCGAACACCTGCGTGACGCCTGCGCCGTGCTCGCCGACCGGCTCCTGCGGGCGGCCCCCGAGCTGCGCATCCTCGCGACGAGCAGGCAGTCGCTCGGCATCACCGGCGAGCACCAGATGAAGATCTCGCCGCTGCCCGTCCCCGAGCCGGACCGGCCGCTCAACCGCAGGTCACTGGAGTTGTACGACGGGATCAGCCTGCTGACGGAACGGGCGGCGGCGGTCCTGCCCGGCTTCACCGTCACCGAGGACAACCAGGCGGCCGTCGCCGAGCTGTGCCGCCAGCTCGACGGCATCCCCCTGGCGATCGAGCTCGCCGCGGTGCGGCTGCGGGCCCTGTCGGTGAACGCGCTCGTGGAGCGCCTGCGCGACCGCTATCGCCTGCTCACCGGAGGCAGCAGTGCGGCCGTGCCCCGTCAGCAGACCCTGCACGCGCTGGTCGACTGGAGCTTCCAGCTGCTGCCCGCGGCGGAGCGGACGTTGTGGACCCGGCTGTCGATCTTCCCCTCCCACTTCGACCTGGACGCCGTCGAGGCGGTGTGCACCGGCGACGGCATCGAACGGGACGACGTGCTCGACCTGCTCGACGCGCTGCTGGACAAGTCGCTGCTCCTGCGCGAGGAGCACGGAGGTGCGGTCCGCTACCGCATGCTCGACACCCTGCGCGAGTTCGGCCGCAAGCGGCTCAGCGGGCCCGCGGAGCGCCGGTCGCTCCAGCGGCGGCACCGGGATCACTATTTCCTGCTGGCGCGGCAGGCGGACGCCGAGTGGTTCGGCCCCGACCAGTTCTCCTGGCTCAGGCGGCTGAACCTGGAGCAGGCGAACCTGCGCGCGGCGATGGACTTCTGCCTGCAGGAGCCCTGCGAGGCGGAAACCGGGCTGCGGATGGCCCTCTGCCTGACGGACCCCTGCTGGCTGGCCAACGCCTATTACAACGAGGGCCGCCACTGGCTGGACCGCATGCTGTGGGCGACGCCCGAGCCCACCGTCCTGCGGGCGCTGGCGCTGTGCGCCGACGCGGAACTGGTGCTCACCCAAGGCGACACCGACAGGGGCCGGCGCCTGCTGGCGGAGAGCCGGGCGCTCGCCGAGAGGCTGGGCGACCCGGAAGCGCTCGCCCAGACGTCCCTGGTCGCCGGAATGGCGGAGCACTACGCGGGCGACTACGCGAAGGCGAACCCCCTGCTGGAACGGGCGGTCGCGGAGGAGGAGGCCGTCGGCAACCTCAGCGGCCTGCTGATCGCCCTCATCACGCTCGCGGCCGGTGTCGGATACCTCGGCGACCGGGCCCGTGCCACGGAACTGTTCGAGCGCGCTCTCGCGCTGACCGAGGCCCACGGCGAGTGCTCCGGCCGGGCCTGGGTGCTCGCGATCTTCGCCATCAGCCTGTGGCAGGGCGGGGAGAACGCCCGAGCGCTGGCGATGGCACGCGAGGCCCTTCTTCTCGCCCGCGACCTGGGCGACCGGATGAACATCGCGATGAACCTGGAGATCATCGCCTGGGTGCAGGCCGACGAGGGCCGCCACGCCCCCGCGGCCCGGCTGCTCGCGGCCTCGGAGGAGATCGGCCGTTCCGTGGGCATGGCTCCGTGCCGCGACAGGCGGTTCGCCGAGTTCCACGAGCGGTGCCTCACGGATCTCCGTACGAGTCTGGGCGACCGGGCCCTGAGCCGCGAGACCCGCAGGGGGGACCGGCTGACGATGAACGAGGCGATCGAGGAGGCGATCGGCGACCGAGCCGAGCGCGGGCTCGCGCGCGCGGGCGAGACGGTCGCGGAGGCCGAGCCCGCGCCGCCGGAACGCCCCCCGGCGGCCGAGCCGTCCCCGCTCACCCGGCGTGAGCAGGAGATCGCCGAGCTGATCGCGCAGGGACGGAGCAACAAGGAGATCGCCTCCGCCCTCGTCATCTCGCAGCGGACCGTGGAGGGCCACGTCGAGCGCATCCTGGACAAGCTCGGCTTCGCGTCCCGGGCCCAGATCGCCGCCTGGATGGCCGCGCGTGGGGCGGGCGGCCGGTCCTGACCGGCGGACCCCATTGACCGAGCGGGTGACGGCTCCTACGCTGGCGAAAACTTGAACCCCCCTCATGTTCGTGGAGGCCCACGATGCCAGTAGAGGACACGGCGCCGGCGCGGGACACGGCGCCCGCTTCTCGCGACCGGCAGGCGCGGCTCGCCACGTTCGCGGTGTTCTTCGTCCAGGGCCTCACCTTCGCCACACTGCTCACCCAGGTGGCGGCGCTGCAGCGCAAGCACGGCCTGACCGACGGCGAGCTGACCATCCTGCTCCTCGTCGTCCCGGTCATCGCGGGGGCCGGCAGCGCGCTCGCCGGCGTCGCCGCGTCCCGATGGGGCAGCCGCCTGGTCCTGCGCCTGGTGCAGCCGCTCGCCTGCGCCGCCGTCGTGCTCGCGGGCCTCGCCTCCGACGTCCCCATGCTGGTGGCCGCCAACGTCCTGTTCGGCCTCGGCCTGGGCGGGGTGGACGCGGGCATGAACATGCAGGGCGTCGCGGTCGAACGCGAGTACGGACGCGCGGTGCTCACCGGGTTCCACGCGCTGTGGAGCGTGGCGGCGGTCATCGGGTCGGTGTGGGCCTCCGCGGCGGCCACCCTCGGCCTCGGCCTGCCCGTCACGTTCGCGATCGCCCTCGTCCCGGCCGCCGCGGTCGCCGTCCTCGCCTCGATCTGGCTCTACCGGCCGGAGGAGGAGCACCGCGCGGCCGCGGTCCGCGACGAGGCCGCGGGCGCGGCCAGGCCGGCCGGGGTCGCTTGGCGCCCGATCATCCCTCTCTGCCTCGCGATGGCGTTCCTCTACGTCGGCGACTCGTCGGTCTCCAACTTCGGCACCGTCTTCATGGACAAGGTCCTGCACGCGTCGGCGACCGTGATCCCGCTCGCCCTGGGGGCCTACCAGCTCACGACGTTCCTGGTGCGGGTCGGCGGCGACTTCGCGGTGCGCCGGTGGGGCCCGGCGGCCATCGTGCGCGCCGGGGGCGCCGTCGCGACGCTGGGCTTCGTCGCGATCGTGGCGGCGCCGACGGTGCCGCTGGCGATCGCGGGCTTCGCCCTCACCGGCATCGGCCTGTCGGTCGTCGCCCCGCAGTCGTTCTCCGCGGCCGGCCGCCTCGACCCCGCGGGCACGGGCGTGGCGATCGCCCGCGTCAACATGTTCAACTACGTGGGGTTCATCGTCGGAGCCGCGCTCGTCGGCGGCCTCGCTGACGCCTCCGGCTTCCGCGTCGCCTTCGCCGCACCGCTCGTCCTCGCCGCCGCGATCATCCTGCTCGCACGCGGCTTCCAGCCGCGCAGGGCCGAGCCGGCCACCGCGACCACCGTCGTCACCCCCTGACCTCCCCTCCGGCGTTCCCCGCCAGGGCGCGTACGGCCTCGGCGACGCGGTGGGCGGGCAGGCGGGCGAAGCCGAGGACCAGCCCCGGCGATCCGTGCGCCGACGTCACGACCTCCGCGGACAGGCCCGCGCCGCGGGCGGCCTCGGCCAGGCCGGACGGGTCGCCCCCGTCCACTGCGTCCGCTGCGTTCACCTCGGCGTACAGGTGCAGCCCGGCCGAGATGCCGCGCACCGTAATCCAGGGCAGGTGCTCGGCCAGGGCGCCGGCGAGGGCGTCCCTGCGCCGCCGGTACTCCCGCCGCATCCGGCGCAGGTGCCGGTCGTACGTCCCGCCCTCGATGAGGTGGGCGAGCACGTACTGGTCGATGACCGGCGAACCGAGGTCGAGCTCGCCGCGCGCGAGCCGTACGGCGCGGGCGACGCGCGGGGGCGCCGCGATCCAGCCGAGCCGCAGCCCAGGGGCGAGGGCCTTGCTCACGCTGCCGGCGAGCACGACCCGGTCGGGCGCGAGGCCCTGCAGGCACCCGACGGGGTCGCGGTCGAAGCGGAACTCCGCGTCGTAGTCGTCCTCAAGCACGAGGGCGCCCGTGCGGGCCGCCCAGTCGACCAGCGCGGCGCGGCGGGCCGGGGACAGGACGACGCCGGTCGGGTACTGGTGCGCGGGAGTGACCACCACGGCGTCGGCGTCGCCCGGCAGGGCCCCGACGACGATCCCCTCTCCGTCGACAGGGACGGGGACGACGTCCGCTCCAGCCCGCCGGAGCAGCGGGAGCTGACGCGCGCTCGTCGGGTCCTCGACGGCGAGGACGATGCCGCGGCCCCGGTCCCGCACCAGGGCCTGGACGACGAGGCTGAGCCCCTGGGCCACCCCGGTCACGACCACGACGTCGTCCGGTGACGCGTCGGCCGCGCGCACCCGGCCGAGGTACGCGGCGAGTTCGCGGCGCAGGGCCGGCACACCGCCGGGGTCGCCGTAGTCGAGCCCGTCGTTGGGCAGCGTGGCCAGGACGTGGCGGACGGCGGCGAGCCACGCCTGCCGGGGAAACAGGCCGAGATCCGGGGACGTGGGCCGATGGCCGTAGTGCGGCCAGCAGCTGTCCCGCCGGTCCCCGGGGCGCTCGGGGGCGGCCTGGCGCCCGGCCCCCGCCGCGACCCTTGCCGCGACCCTCGTGCCCGCGCCCGTCCTGGATTCGAGAAATCCCTCGGCCGCCAGCTGCTCGTACGCCTCGACCACGACGCCCCGCGACAGGCCCAGATCGCGGGCGAGGTCGCGGGTCGCGGGAAGGCGGGCGCCGGGGACGAGCCGCCCGGAACGAACGGCCTCCCGCAACTCGCGGGCGATCTGCCCGGCGAGCCCGCCGGCGGCCCTGTCGACCACGAGATGGAGATCGGCCATTGGCCCACTCTAAACGCGTGTGATTGGACCATGAGCGAGGGCCAAGCCGTCCTTAGCATCCCTGACATGAACACTCATGTGGCCGGAGCGGCGGGTGCGATGTTCCTCGTGGGGACGTTGGCGGCGGTCTCCGGCGTCATCGCGGACTACCCCGTCTACGGGGGGCAGGCGCTCCGCTACGCCCTCGCCGCCGTGATCCTGCTCGCCGTCGCCCGGGCGCGCGGACTCGGCCTCGTGCGGCTCCGGCAGCGCGAGTGGGCGCTGCTCGCCGCGCTGTCGCTGACGGGGCTCGTGCTGTTCAACGTCTGCGTGGTCGAGGCGACCCGCGCGGCCGGGCCCGCGCTGCCCGGCATCGTCCTCGGCACCGTGCCGCTGGCGCTCGCCCTCGTGGGACCGATCTTCACCGGCGCCCGGCCCTCCCCGCGCGTCGTGGCCGCGGGTCTGGTGGTGGCCACCGGAGCCTCCCTGGCCACCGGCGCCGGCAGCGGCAACCTGCCCGGGCTGTTGTGGTCCCTGGGCGCCCTGGTCTGCGAACTCTGCTTCTCGCTGCTGGCCCTGCCGCTGCTGCCGCTGATCGGCCCCCTCAGGCTCTCCGCCTGGACGGCCGCGCTGGCGGTGCCGTTCCTGCTGGTCGCCGGCCTCGCCCTGGACGGCCGTCACGTGCTGCGCGCCCCGACCGCCGCGGAGGCGGGCGGTCTCGTCTACCTCGCCCTGGTGGTGACGACCGTGGCGTTCTTCCTGTGGTACCGGTCGCTGCCCCGCCTGGGCGCGGACCGGGCCGGGCTGTTCGCCGGGATGATCCCTGTCGGCGCGCTCGCCACGGCCGCCCTTCTCGGGATCGCCGTCCCCTCCGCGGCCGACCTGGCGGGAGCCGCCCTCGTGATCAGCGGGATCGCCCTCGGGCTCCGCTCGCCCTCGCCTCGTCGGCCCGCCCGTCAGCCCGCTCGTCCGCCCGCTCTTCGGCCCGCCCGGCCGGCGGCGGCTCCTCGCGCGGCGTCACTCGCCTCCCGGGAGGGGACCACCAGGTGATCTCGCCGTCCCTGACCTGCCGCAGCACGAGCGTGAGCAGCGACACCGCCAGGGCCACGAGAATGCCGATCGCGAAAATGACCATGACCCACACTTCGGCGCTCATGACCCCTCCCCTCTCTGTCCTCTGTCTCAATTATCCCGCTTTGTGGTCAGATAGTCAGTATGAAGTTATTCAAAAGCTACGCATAGCCCGGACATGATGACCGCCGCCCGTGCGCCGTACGCTGTGCAAAGACCATGGGCGGTCCGCAGGGCGGGCGCGCCCGACCGGGCAGACCACGAGGAACCGAGGACGATGCCGGAGTTCGACTACACCGACCTGCTCCCGCTTGGACCGGACGAGACGGAGTACCGCCTGATCACCAGCGAGGGGGTGCGGGTCACCGAGGCCGCCGGGCGCAGGTTCCTGGAGGTCGAGCCGGAGGCCCTGCGGCTGCTCACCGAGACCGCGATCCACGACATCTCGCACTACCTGCGGGCATCCCACCTGGCCCAGCTCCGCAAGATCGTCGATGACCCCGAGTCGAGCGGCAACGACCGTTTCGTCGCCCTCGACCTGCTCAAGAACGCGAGCATCTCGGCCGGCGGCGTGCTGCCGATGTGCCAGGACACGGGCACCGCGATCGTCATGGGCAAGCGCGGCCGGCACGTGCTGACCGACGGCCGCGACGCCGAGCACCTCAGCCGGGGCGTCTACGACGCCTACACGAAGCTCAACCTGCGCTACTCGCAGATGGCGCCGCTGACGATGTGGGACGAGAAGAACACCGGCTCCAACCTGCCGGCCCAGATCGAGCTGTACGCCGAGGACCCGAACGGCCACCCGGACGAGTACAAGTTCCTGTTCATGGCCAAGGGCGGCGGCTCGGCCAACAAGTCGTTCCTCTACCAGGAGACCAAGGCGGTGCTCAACGAGAAGCGCATGCTCGCCTTCCTGGAGGAGAAGATCCGCTCGCTCGGCACCGCCGCCTGCCCGCCGTACCACCTGGCGATCGTCGTGGGCGGCACCAGCGCGGAGTACGCCCTGAAGACCGCGAAGTACGCCTCGGCCCGCTACCTCGACTCCATCCCCACCGAGGGCTCGCCGAACGGGCACGGCTTCCGCGACCTGGAGATGGAGAAGAAGGTCTTCGAGCTGACCCAGAAGCTGGGCATCGGCGCGCAGTTCGGCGGCAAGTACTTCTGCCACGACGTACGCGTCATCCGGCTGCCCCGGCACGGCGCGTCCTGCCCGGTCGCCATCGCGGTGAGCTGCAGCGCCGACCGGCAGGCGCTCGCGAAGATCACGCCGGAGGGCGTCTTCCTCGAACAGCTGGAGACCGACCCCGCCCGCTTCCTGCCCGACACCACCGACGAGCACCTCGGCGGCGACGTCGTCAGCGTCGACCTCAACCGCCCGATGCCGGAGATCCTCGCCGAGCTGAGCAGGTATCCGGTGAAGACCCGGCTGTCGCTCACCGGCCCTCTCGTCGTGGCCCGCGACATCGCCCACGCGAAGATCGCCGAGCGGCTCGACGCCGGCGAGGACATGCCGCAGTACATGAAGGACCACGCCGTCTACTACGCCGGTCCGGCCAAGACCCCCGAGGGCTACGCGTCCGGCTCCTTCGGCCCCACCACCGCAGGGCGGATGGACTCGTACGTCGAGCGCTTCCAGGCGGCGGGCGGCTCGATGGTGATGCTGGCCAAGGGCAACCGGTCGAAGCAGGTCACCGAGGCGTGCCAGAAGTACGGCGGCTTCTACCTCGGCTCGATCGGCGGCCCGGCCGCCCGGCTGGCCCAGGACTGCATCAAAAAGGTCGAGGTCCTGGAATATCCGGAGCTGGGCATGGAAGCGGTCTGGAAGATCGAAGTCGTGGACTTCCCCGCCTTCATCGTCGTCGACGACAAGGGCGACGATTTCTTCGCCGACACGACCGGTCCCGTCCTTACCATCGGACGGCGCTGATCTGCGGGGAGGTTGTCAGGATCTTTGACAGAAGATCTCAACAATTTCCCGGCATGGTCTCTACAGGTCGCACTACACAAATCGGTAAGCTGCCACCCATGCGTGCGCCGTCCGGATACCTGCTAGCCGCGCGCTATCGGCTGATCGAGCCGGTCGGGCGCGGCGGGATGGGCACTGTGTGGCGCGCGCGTGACGAGCTGCTCGACCGCGAGGTGGCTGTCAAGGAGGTGCGGCTTCCGCTGGTCCTGGACGAGGACCTGCGGGCGGAGCTGTGCGCGCGCACCGAACGCGAGGGCCGGGCGACCGCCATGGTCGCCCACCCCTCGGTCATCACGCTCTTCGACGTCATCACCGAGGACGACCGCCCCTGGATCGTCATGGAGCTGCTCAGGGCGCGGTCGCTGGAGGAGCTCATCCGCCAGGAGGGCCCGCTGCCGCCGCGCCGAGTGGCCGACATCGGCCGGCAGGTGCTCGGCGCGCTGCGCGCCGTCCACGCCAAGGGCATCCTGCATCGCGACGTGAAGCCCAGCAACGTGCTGGTGACCGACGACGACCGGGCGGTGCTGACCGACTTCGGGCTGGCCGCCCTGGAGGGCGACGCCTCCATCACCCAGGCCGGGATCGTCCTCGGTTCCGCCGGGTACATCGCCCCGGAACGCGTCCTCGGCGACAAGGCGAGCCCGGCGGCCGACCTGTGGTCGCTGGGCGCCACCCTCTACACCGCCGTCGAGGGCCGCGGCCTGCACGGCCGCCGTACGGCGGCGGCCGCGCTCGCGGCGCTGACCAGCGGCGCTCCGATCCCCATGGACAAGGCGGGACCACTCGCCCCGGTCCTGCGCGGCCTGCTCCAGATCGACCCCGCGGCCAGGCTCGACGGCGTCCGCGCGGCCCACGCGCTGTCCAGGGTCGCGGCCGGGGGCGTCGCCGACGACCCGTTCGCCTCCCCGTTCCGGACCGGCCGGCCCACGCCGCCGCCCATCGCCCCGCAGCCCACCGCTCCCGAGACCCGCAAGCCGTCGCAGCGCAGCCAGCGGGGACAGCACCGGGCCGAGTCGCGCCCCACGCCCAAGGTGACGCCGCGCGACCGCGACTCCGGGCCCCACCGCCAGCAGGGGCCGTACGGCCAGCCGCACCGGCCCGGGGAGCCGGTCCAGCCCAACGCGTACGACCCGTACGCCTCGGGGCGGTACGACCTGTACGGCTCCCGCGGACAGTCCGGGCCGTACGGGCAGTCGGGGCAGTACGGGCAGTTCGGCCAGAGTGGTCAGCTGCGGCACGGCGGGTCCTACTCCGGGTCTCGCAGCGGCCCCTATGGAGACTCCTACAGCGGCTCCCACAGTGGCGCGTTCAGCGGCCCGCACCAGCAGTCGGGACAGTCGGAGCAGTCCGGCCGCCGGCGCGGCTATCCGCGCGAATTCGGCTACTCGCGGGAGGCGCCGGCCGTGCCGTCCCAGCGGCGGCGGCCGAGCGAGGGCCTGCACCGCAAGCCGTCGGAGCCCGCGCTCCACCAGGTCGTGCGCATTCCCATGATGCGGCACGTGGCAAAGATGATCAAGCTTCTGCTCCCCCGCCGGTATTGGCCGAGAATCTTCATCAAGTAACCAGAAAGCGATTTCCAAGGCGGAATCGCTATCTTTCTAGATATGCCGGAACAGCACCCTCGGCCGCTTGCCGACCGCTACGAGCTGCGCACCCGCATCGGACGGGGAACCATGGGCACCGTCTGGCGGGCGTACGACCGGTCGCTGGGCCGGGAGATCGCGGTCAAGGAGATTCGCCAGGACCCCTCGCTCAGCCCCCGGCAACGCCAGGAGCTGCGCGAACGCATGATGCGCGAGGGCCGCATGGCGGCGCGTGTCAGCCATCCCTCCGTCGCCACCATCCACGACGTCATCGTGTCCGACGGCATCCCGTGGATCATCATGGAGCTCGTCGAGGGGCGCTCGCTGGAACAGGTGATCGACGAGGAGGGCCCGCTGCCGCCGCGTCTGGTGGCGGAGATCGGCTACGACCTGCTCGGCGCGCTGCGTGCCGCCCATGCCCAGGACATCCTGCACCGCGACGTCAAACCGGCGAACGTGTTGCTGACCGATACCGGCAGAGTGGTGCTGACCGACTTCGGCATCGCCAAGGCGCTCGGCGACCACGCGCTCACCCAGACCGGCATGGTGATCGGCTCGCCCGGATACACCGCCCCGGAGCGGGCCCGGGGCGAGTACACCGGCCCCGAGTCCGACCTGTGGTCTCTGGGCGCGACGCTGTACTTCGCCGTCGAGGGACGGCCGGCCTACGAACGCTCGACCGTCGGCGAGACGCTGGCCGCCCTGATGACGGAGGAGGCCGACCCGCCCGCGCAGGCCGGTCCGCTGCGGCAGGTCCTGGACGGACTGCTGGTGAAGGACCACACCGCGCGCCTCACGCCGGAGCGCGCCGCCGCGATGCTGCGCCTGATCGCCGACACCCCCACGGGCTCCATTCCCGCCGTGACAGCGGCACCGGCGCCGCCTCCACCCCCGACCCCCGCACATGATGCGACGGCGCGTCCGGACGGCAACGGCTCGGCCGCCCGGCCCCCTGGAAGGACCATGACCGGAGACGACGAGGACGACGCGAACCGCACGATGGTCGTCCCCCGCCCCGCAGGCGGTCCCCGCCTCCCTGCCCCGCCTCCGGGCGGCACCAGGAACGGCGCCTCCGAGGCCGCCGACAGGCACAGCACCACGGTGCCCGGCAGGCTGCCCGGCCGGGGATCGGTGACGCCCCCGCCACCCGGGCCCGGCTTCACCGGGAACGGCCCGGCGCCCATGCCGGGGCCTCCCGCCACCCCGCCGCACCCCGGTTCCTTGCACCCCGGCCCCTTCCTCCCGCCCGGGGACGGCGCCCCGGGCGGGTCTCCCAGCCTGGGGACGGACCTGTTCGCGATGCAGAGTCCCGGCGAGCCGGACGCCAAGACCCAGGTCCGGGTGCTCGTGACGATGGGAATCGCGCTCTTCGGCGTCCTCGCGCTGATCCTCCTGGGCGTCTTCATCTTCGCGAAGTGACTGCTGCGACTGTCCGGACACCGCCGGCCCCTGAGGCCGGCCGTTCGGAGGGGGCGGATCTGGGCGGGTGAAAGACTGAGGCATGGACGAATTCCGCATCGAGCACGATTCCATGGGCGAGGTCCGGGTGCCCGCCCGTGCGAAGTGGCGGGCCCAGACGCAGCGGGCGGTGGAGAACTTCCCGGTCTCCGGGCGAGGGCTGGAGACCGCGCACATCGCGGCGCTCGCCCGCATCAAGGCCGCGTGTGCCAGGGTCAACGCCGAGTACGGCGTCGTCGACAAGGACATGGCGGAGGCCATCCAGGACGCGGCCGAGGAGGTCGCCGAGGGACGGTGGGACGACCAGTTCCCGGTGGACGTCTTCCAGACCGGCTCGGGCACCTCGTCCAACATGAACATGAACGAGGTGGTCGCGACGCTGGCGCAGGAGCGGCTCGGGCGGCCCGTCCATCCGAACGACCACGTCAACGCCGCCCAGTCGTCCAACGACGTCTTCCCGTCCTCGATCCACGTCGCGGCGACGTTCGGCGTGGTGCACGAGCTGACGCCCGCGCTGGAGCACCTGGCGACCGCGCTGGAGGAGAAGGCCACCGAGTTCGCCGACGTGGTGAAGTCGGGCCGCACCCACCTGATGGACGCGACGCCGGTCACGCTCGGCCAGGAGTTCGGCGGCTACTCCACCCAGATCGAGCTGGCACTCGAACGGCTCCAGGCCGCGCTGCCGCGCCTGGCCGAGCTGCCGCTGGGCGGCACGGCCGTGGGCACCGGCGTGAACGTGCCGGGCCCCGGCTGGGCGCAGGCCGTGATCGCCGAGTTGAGCCGGACGACCGGCCTGCCGTTCACCGAGGCCAGGGACCACTTCGAGGCGCAGGGCGCGCGTGACGGCCTGGTCGAGCTGTCGGGCATGCTCAAGGTGATCGCCGTCTCGCTCAGCAAGATCGCCAACGACCTGCGCTGGATGGGGTCGGGCCCGCGCGCGGGCCTCGGTGAGATCAACCTGCCCGACCTGCAGCCGGGATCGTCGATCATGCCGGGGAAGGTCAACCCGGTGATCCCCGAGGCCGTCACGATGGTGGCCGCGCAGGTCGTGGGCAACGACGCCGCGATCACGATGGCCGGGGCCTCGGGATCGTTCGAGCTCAACGTGATGCTGCCGGTGATGGCGCGCAACGTGCTGGAGTCGATCCGGCTGCTGGCCAACGTGTCGCGGCTGCTCGCCGACCGCTGCGTCACCGGGATCACCGCCAACGTGGGCCGCCTGCGCGAGTACGCCGAGTCGTCGCCCTCGATCGTCACCCCGCTCAACCGGTACGTGGGGTACGAGGAGGCCGCGAGGATCGCCAAGCAGGCGCTGAAGGAGCGCAAGACGATCCGGGAGGTCGTGATCGAGCGCGGCCACGTGGCGAGCGGCGCGCTGACCGAGGAGCAGCTCGACCGGGCGCTGGACGTGCTGTCCATGACCCGCCCCACATAGGAGGGCAGGCATCTATGTCGCCGTACGCCATGTGCCGGGAAGAGCGCGGTTCCTATCGTGAGGCAGCATGAGCCTTGAAGGGCGTCTTGAAGGGCGCACGGCCCTCGTCACCGGCGCGGGGAGCGGCATCGGACGGGCGTGTGCCCGGCGCCTGGCCGCCGAGGGCGCGCACGTCGTCGTCGCCGACATCAACGCCGAGGCCGCGGGCAAGGTGGCCGCCGAGATCGGCGGCACGCCGGTGGCCGTCGACCTGTCCGATCCGGAGTTCCTCGTGGCCTGGCGGGGCCAGCTCCCGCCCTCGCCGGACACCCACCTCCGCGCCGACATCGTCGTGAACAACGCGGGGTTCCAGCACGTGGCCCCGATCGAGGAGTTCCCGCCCGAGATCTTCAGGAAGATCATGCGGGTGATGGTCGAGGCGCCGTTCCTGCTCGTGCGCGACGTGCTGCCCGGGATGTACGAGCGCGGCTGGGGCCGCGTCGTCAACATCTCCTCGGTGCACGGCCTGCGCGCCTCGCCGTTCAAGGCGGCCTATGTGACGGCCAAGCACGCGCTGGAGGGTCTGTCGAAGGTGATCGCCCTGGAAGGGGCGCCGCACGGCGTGACCTCCAACTGCGTCGATCCCGCGTACGTCCGGACGCCGCTGGTGGAGAACCAGATCGCCGATCAGGCGCGCACCCACGGGATCAGCGAGGACGAGGTGGTGGAGCAGATCATGCTCGCCCCCGCGGCGATCAAGCGGCTTATCGAGCCGGACGAGGTGGCCGAGATGGTCGCCTACCTGTGCGGCCCGCAGGGATCGTTCGTCACCGGCGTCTCGATCCCCATCGACGGAGGATGGAGCGCGCGCTGACCACTTCGGCTCCCAAGAGCAGCGCGCACGCCTACCTCGACCTGCTCGCCCGGGAGGCGTCGGCGGTCGAGTTCGAGGGCCCGATCCTGCAGGCCAGGGCGGCCGGGGCCGACTCCGCCACGCTGGAGGAGCTGGAGCGGGCCAAGGTCGCGGCGCTGCAGGTGCGGGCCGTACTGCGCCGGCGGGCCAAGCGGGAGGCGGAGCTGTCGGCGCTGTTCGACACCGCCAGCGACCTGGCCGGGCTGCGCGACCTCGACGCGGTGCTCCAGGCCATCGTGCACCGGGCGAGGCAGTTGCTCGCGACCGACATCGCGTACATGACGCTGAACGACCCGGAGCGCGGCGACACCTACATGCGGGTGACCGACGGGTCGATCTCGGCCAGCTTCCGGCGGCTGCGGCTGCCCATGGGCGCCGGGCTGGGCGGGCTGGTGGCGCAGAGCGGCACGCCGTACAACACGGCGGACTACTTCGCCGACCCCAGGTTCCGGCACACGAACACGATCGACGTGGCCGTCCACGAGGAGGGCCTGGTGGCGATCCTCGGGGTGCCGCTGCGGCTCGGCACGCAGGTCATCGGCGTGCTGTTCGCGGCCAACCGCAGCGCCAGGCCGTTCGCGCAGGAGGAGGTGGCGCTGCTGTGCTCGCTGGCGGCGCACGCCGCCGTGGCCATCGACACCGCCCGGCTGCTGCAGGAGACCCGGGCGGCGCTGGCCGAGCTGAGCGAGGCGAACACGCTGATCAAGGCGCACAGCGAGTCGATCGAGCGGGCCGCCGACGCGCACGACCGGATGACCGGCCTCGTGCTGCGCGGCGGCGGGGTCGAGGACGTCGCCGCGGTCGTCACCGAGGTGCTGGGCGGCCGCCTGACCGTGCTGGACGACGAGGGCCGCCCTCTCGTGGGCGAGTCCGGCGACCTGGAGGTGGGCGTCTTCGACGCCGCCCAGTCCTCGCGGGCCCTCGGCCGCACGGTCAAGCGGGGCGACGCGTACGTCGCCTCCGTGGACGTCGGAGCGGCGCCGCTGTGCACGCTGGTCCTGCGGACCGACCACCCGGTGTCCGACACCGACCAGCGCATCCTGGAGCGCGCCGCGATCGTCACCGCGCTGCTGCTGCTGTTCCGCCGCAGTGTGGCCGAGGCGGAGGGTCGGGTGCGCGGCGAACTGCTCGACGACCTGGTCTCCCGTCCGGAGCTGCGCGGGCTGGACGACCGGGCGCGGCGGCTCGGCGTCGATCTCGACGCGCCGCACGTGCTGGTGGTGGCGCGGCACGACGGGCAGCGTGAGCGCGGCGCCTTCTGGGCGTCGTCGCAGGCGACGCTGGCGCACGGCCTGGCCACCGCCCGGGGCGACGAGGTCGTGCTGCTGCTGCCCGGCGACCGGCCGGGCGCGCTGGCCCGGCGCGTCGCGGCCGAGCTGAGCGCCTCGCT
This sequence comes from Microbispora rosea, assembly GCF_900156315.1. GTDB lineage: Bacteria > Actinomycetota > Actinomycetes > Streptosporangiales > Streptosporangiaceae > Microbispora > Microbispora rosea. The sequence continues at coordinate 211,137 of NZ_FTNI01000004.1, forward strand.
CGGCCGCCCGGCGACGGCGGGGGCCGCGCCGGCCTCCGGGCCGGTGACGGCGGTGGCGTCCGCCTACGCCGAGGCCCGTCGCTGCGCCGGGGCGCTGGTGGCCCTCGGCCGTACGGGTGACGGCGCGAGCGCCGAGGAGCTGGGCTTCGTCGGCCTGCTGGTGGGCGAGCGGCGCGAGGTGTCCGGCTTCCTCGCCGGCGCGCTCGGGCCGGTGCTCGACTACGACTCGCGCCGGGGAACCGCCCTGGTCAAGACGCTGAACGCCTACTTCGGCACGGGCGGCTCGCTGTCGCGTACGGCCGAGGCCCTGCACATCCACGTGAACACGGTGACCCAGCGGCTCGACCGGGTGGGGCAGCTGCTCGGCGAGGACTGGCAGGAGCCCGAGCGCGCCCTGGAGATCCAGCTCGCCCTGCGGCTGCACCGGCTGCGCACCCACATGCCGGATGCCTGAGGTGTGTGGCGGCGCCCCATAGGAGTGACCTCGGTCACTGCATACCGTGTGCGGAACCCCCCATCGGAGGAGTTCCCATGGCAAACACTCCACCTGCCCGGATCGGAAAGGTCGTCGGGGCCAGCCTGATCGGCACCACCATCGAGTGGTACGACTTCTTCCTTTACGGCTCGGCCGCCGCCCTGGTGTTCAACAAGCTCTTCTTCCCCACCGAGGACGAGCTGACCGGCACGCTGCTGGCGTTCCTCACCTATGCCGTCGGCTTCGTCGCCCGGCCCCTCGGCGGGCTGGTCTTCGGTCACTACGGCGACCGGCTCGGCCGCAAGCGGCTGCTGGTCATCAGCCTGCTCATGATGGGCGGCTCGACGTTCCTGATCGGCTGCCTGCCGACGTACGCCGCCCTCGGCGCGGGCGCGCCGCTGCTGCTGACCCTGCTCCGCCTGGTGCAGGGCTTCGCCCTCGGCGGCGAGTGGGGCGGCGCGGTGCTGCTGGTCTCCGAGCACGGCGACCCCCGCAACCGCGGCTTCTGGGCGTCCTGGCCGCAGGCCGGCGCTCCCGGTGGCAACCTGATCGCCACCGGCGTGCTGGCGCTGCTGGCCGCGGTGCAGTCCGAGGAGGCCTTTCTCGCCTGGGGCTGGCGTATCGCGTTCCTGCTGTCCGGCGTGCTCGTGCTGATCGGCCTGTGGATCAGGCTGACGGTCACCGAGTCGCCGGTGTTCCAGCAGGCGCTGGAGCGGCAGGAGCCCGCGCCGCAGGCCCCCATCATCGGCGTGCTGCGCCACCACTGGCGCGACGTGCTGGTGGCGATGGGCGCCCGGATGGCCGAGAACGTCTCCTACTACGTGATCACGGCGTTCGTCCTCGTCTACGGCACCACCACGGCGGGCCTGCCCAAGGGCACCGTGCTCAACGCCGTGCTGATCGGCTCGGCGATCCACTTCGTCACGATCCCGCTGTGGGGCGCACTGTCGGACCGGATCGGCCGGCGGCCGGTCTACCTCCTCGGCGCCGCCGCCGTCGGGCTGTGGGCCTTCGCGTTCTTCCCGCTGATCGACACCAAGAACTTCGCCCTGGTCACCGTGGCGGTGACGGTCGGCCTGGTGCTGCACGGCGCGATGTACGGCCCGCAGGCGGCGTTCTTCTCCGAGCTGTTCGCCACCCGGATGCGCTACTCGGGCGTGTCGATCGGCTACCAGCTCGCCTCGATCGCGGCGGGCGGCGTGGCCCCGCTGATCGCGGTCGCCCTGCTCGACGCGTACGGGTCGAGCGTGCCGATCTCCGTCTACGTGGTGGCGGCGGCGATCCTCACGATCATCGCGGTGATCGCCTCCAGGGAGACCCGCGACCGCGACCTGTCCGCCATCGAGCCGACCTCGGGCGCCGCCCAGACCGCCGTGATCGCGAAGGAGGCCTGATGCGCCCCGGTTCCGCCCTGCTGGCCGCCCTGGCGCTGGCTCTCCCCCTGGCCGCCGCCGTGCCGTCCGAGGCGGCCACCTGCCCGAGGGTGACCGTGCCGGGCGCGCAGAAGCAGGTGACCGCCTGCCTCGACGATCTGACCACGAAGGGCACGCTGGTCTCCGGGCACACCGACCAGTCGGACTGGTCGGGCCTCAACTCCCCCGGCGCGGTCAACCCCAGCGGGGTGCCCGGCATGCAGATCGACGGCTACTTCCCCGACACCTCCACCGGCAACACCAACCACGGCTGGAACCACGACGCGCAGTTCGTCATCCGGCTGCCCCAGCACTGGAACGGCGGCCTGGTCGTCGCCGGGTCGCCCGGCAACCGGGAGACGTACGCCAACGACTTCACGATCTCCGACTGGGCGCTGGCCAAGGGCTACGCGTACGCCGCGACCGACAAGGGCAACACCGGCGTGGAGTTCTACCGCGACGGCGTACGGCCCGGCGACGCGGTGGCCGAGTGGAACCGCCGGGTCAGCGAGCTGGCGGTCGCCGCCAAGACGGTCGTCCGCCAGCGGTACGGCAGGCCGGCCCGCACGACGATCGCGGCCGGTCAGTCCAACGGCGGCTACCTGGTCCGCTGGCAGATCGAGAACCGTCCCGACCTGTTCGACGGCGGCGTCGACTGGGAGGGCACGCTCTTCACCGCCGACGGGCCCAACCTGCTGACGTTCCTGCCGCCCGCGCTGCGCGCGTACGCGAAGGGCGACGCGGCCGGGGTCGCGGCGGCGGGCTTCGCGCCGGAGTCCGACTTCCTGTGGCCGTTCCACTACCAGTACTACTGGGACCTCACCCAGCGCCTCTACCGCGAGGAGTTCGACCCCTCCTACGACGGCGACGCCGAGGCGGGCACGCCGTTCTGCGCGTCCGGCACGCCCGGCTGCGACACGGACTACGACTACGCCTCCAGGCCCGCCTCGGTGAAGCAGGCGGTCGCGCGGGTGAGCCTCACCGGGAAGATCAAGAAGCCGCTGGTCGTCGTCCACGGCACCCTGGACACGCTGCTGCCGATCCGCGAGGATTCCGACGTCTACGCCAAGATGATCGGTGATCGGCACCGCGACCGGCTGCTGCGCTACTACCGCGTCGAGGGCGGCAACCACGTCGACAGCCTCTACCCGGCCTACCCCGACCGGCTGCGGCCCCTGCTGCCCTGCTTCCGCAGCGCGTTCACCGCGCTGGAGACCTGGATCGGCACGGGCACGCCGCCGCCCCCGAACGCCACCCTGCCTCGCCCGGCCTCGGGCGACCTCGAGAACACCTGCGCACTGGGAGCAACACCATGACCCTGCCCATATCCGCCGAGCGCGTCAGCACGTCCCGTCTGACCCTCAACGTCCTGTCCGTACCGGGCTCGGCGGGCGACCCTGTGGTGTTCGTGCACGGCAACGTCTCCTCCAGCGCGTTCTGGCGCTCGACGATGACCGCGATCGCGGCGGAGGGGTTCCGTCCGTACGCGCTCGACCTGCGCGGCTTCGGCGACACCGACCCCGAGCCTGTGGACGCGAGCCGGGGTGTGCGCGACTACTCCGACGACCTGGTCGCGCTGCTCGACGTGCTGGGCCCGGCGCATCTGGTGGGCTGGAGCCTCGGCGGAGGAGTCGTCATGCAGGCCCTGCGCGACCGGCCCGCGGCCGTCCTGAGCGCGACGCTGGTCAACCCCGTCTCGCCGTACGGCTTCGGCGGCACCACGGGCCCGGACGGCGTGCTCACCAGCCCCGACGGAGTGGGCTCCGGCGGCGGAGCGACCAACCCCGAGTTCGTGGCCGCGCTCCGGGCGGGCGACACGTCCGCCGACTCCCCCGTCTCGCCCCGGACCGTGCTGCGCGCCACGTACGTCGCCGCGGGAACCGACCTGGGCGAGGAGGAGGACGCGTTCGTGGAGTCGATGCTGTCCACCCGGATCGGCGAGGACCACTACCCGGGCGACTCCCTGCCCTCGGACGCCTGGCCGAACGTCGCCCCGGGCAAGCGGGGCGTGCTCAACACGATCGCGCCGACCAACTTCCGGATCGACGACCTGCACGAGATCGACCCGAAGCCGCCCGTCCTGTGGATCAGGGGCGACCAGGACGTGATCGTCTCCGACACGTCGCTGTTCGACCTCGCCCACCTGGGGGCCATCGGCGCCGTGCCCGGCTGGGACGGCACGCCCGCCCAGCCCATGGTGACCCAGACGCGAACCGTGCTGGACCGCTACGGCACCTACCGTGAGGTCGTCGTCGAGGGCGCGGGCCACGGCCCGCACCTCGACAGGCCCGAGGAGTTCCGCGCGGCGCTGCTCGCGCACCTGCGCCGATAGCCGGCGCGTCGCTACCTGCGCTCGCGCAGGACGCGGACGGCGATGCGCCGCAGCAGCGAGGGGGCCTGCGGCGACGCCCCGGCGGGCAGGACGCGCACCTGCCCGCCGCGGCGCACTGTCAGCCCGAACAGCAGGTCGACGTCCTTCTGGTCGACGCGGAGCGCGGGCCGCCAGGACCCCGGGCCGAGGCAGTCGTCCCCGCCGATCCGGCTCAGCGGCACCCGCGCGACGAGCTGACCGGCCACCCGGCCGGGTATCCCCGGCTCGACCAGCGCGGGCACGACCATGCTGCGCCCGCGCCCGTCCTGCTCGCGCAGCACCAGCTCGGCCGGCGGCCCGCCGCTCGGCGGCACGTACGGCACGGGCACGACGACGAAGACGTGCCCCTCCTGCCTGGCCACGGTGGCCCGGGACGAGACCAGCGCGATCGACTCGGGGAACGACTTCGGCTCCACACAGACGCCCAGCTCGCCGCGCTCGGACCAGCACGGCACGACGAGCCGTCTGGGCTCGCCCGCGAGCGCGCCCGCGCAGCTCATCGGCAGGGCGGGTCGGGCCACCCGCGTGCGGCCCGTGTGCACGCCTCGCATGCGCACGTGGATCTCCCACAGCCCGGCGGGCAGCGGCCGTCCGAGGGCCGCGGCGCCGGCGTCGAGGCGGGCCTGGCCGTTCACCCACACCCGCACCTGGCCGCCGCGCGCGTGGTCGCCGAGGGCCGCGCGGCCCACCGTGCAGGTGACCGGTAGCGAGTGGACCACCCCGGTCTCCACGTGGCGGACGCAGACCTCCACGCGGGCCCTGCGCACCGCGTCGGTCACGTCGGCGCCCTCGTCGTCGAGCAGGCCGTCGAGCACGCCCTCGACCCCGGGAGGCGGGGTCCACAGCAGCCGGTCCTCCCGCTGCCGCAGCCAGAGCGGGGCGCCTCCGGCCCGCAGGATCTCCACGCTCAGGTCGAGCTGCAGCACGCCCTGGTCCCAGCGCAGCTCCCGCAGCTCCGCGCTGAGCCTGGTGCCCCGCGACGCCTCGGCGAGCGCGACCAGCGCGTCGAGGCGGTCCAGGCGCAGCAGCGCCGCACGGGCGCGCAGGTGCGCGGGCAGGTGGACGTCGAGCGCGGCGGGAAACCGGTCGAGGGTGAAGCGGCGCAGGAAGGAGAACAGGACCATCCGCGCGTCGGGCTCGGCGGAGAGGAACCGCGCGCCCGCGAGACGGCGCAGCCCGAGCGTCCGATACCAGTGGGCCTGGATGCGCTCCCGCTGCGAGCCCGGCTCGGTGTAGGCGTCCACCACGTCGAAGATCGCGTTGAGGCCGTCGAAGAGCGCCTCGGCGTCCGGCGTCTCCTCCTCCGCGGTCCCCGGGGACGCCGGGCCCAGGTGGCAGCAGATCTCGTCGGCCAGCACGGCGATCACCTTCGCCGCGAGGTACGCCCTGGTCACGAACGTCTGCTCGGACAGCGGCCGGTCGGCGAAGCGGAGCTGGCAGGTCTCCAGGAAGTCGCGGCTGAACAGCTTGTGCGCCGTCGGCAGCGCGAGGAGATGGTCGCGCAGCACGTCGGCCCGGTCCCGGTCGCGGGCGAAGGCGGCCGGCGGCGGCCCCTGGTCGGCGAGCCTGCCGATCAGCACGTCGGCGTCGGTCTCCACGGCCCTGTCGTACATCCGCTCCAGGGCGTGCGGCTCAAGCCTGTCGTACTGGCCGATCAGGTAGACGTACTCGCCGCGGGCCACCGACAGGCCGACGTTGCGCCCGCGCGCGGGCGAGCCGCTGTGATCGAGGTGCAGGACCCGCACGTTGTCGCGCTGCTCGGCGATCGCGTCGAGCCGCCTGCGGGTCCCGTCCGTCGACCCGTCGTCCGCGAAGACGACCTCGTACTCCTCCGGCGGCAGCGACTGCTCCAGCACCGAACGCACGCACGCGCCGAAGGCGTCGTTCGACAGCCCGGGGTTGGACACGGGCATAACCACGCTGACCTTCACACCCATGAGGCCAAGCGTGCAGTGAGATCCCCGCCGTACGCGCGGGCTTGCCGAAAGGTCGAGAAACCCTGACCAGAGTTTCGGGGTTCAGTACCAGCCGGTGGACTGGGAATGCGCCCAGGCGCCGCAGGGCGTCTTGTAGCGGCCGGCGATGTAGCCGAGACCCCACTTGATCTGGGTGGCGGGGTTGGTCTGCCAGTCGGAGCCCGCGCTCGCCATCTTGCTGCCGGGAAGCGACTGGGGGATTCCGTAGGCGCCGCTGTAGCGGTTCATGGCCCGCTCGTTCCAGTGGCTCTCCTTGTCCCACAGCTTCTCCAGGCAGCCCCACTCGCCGCCCCAGCCGCGCGCCTCGGCCATCTGCTTGCCGAGCGCCTTGTTGCTGCCGGGGTCCGGGGTGGAGCCGGGTGGGAAGTCGGCGGGGGTGAAGCCGCCGCCTCCAGGGGCCTTCTGGGCGATCTCGACCGGGTCGAGGCCCTTCTTCCGGTCGTCGCGGGTGCTTTCCAGCCTGTCCTTGCGCAGCGCCTGGACCGCCTGCTCCTTGAGGATGTCGGTCTCGGGGTCGGGCGCGTTCGGATCGAGGGCGAGGAAGCTGTCCGGGCCCAGCACCTGCTTGGGCGCGTTGCTGTGCTCGACCGAGGTGCGGACCACGAAGGCCGTCCCGCCCGCGAGCACGGCCACGCTGACGCTCAGGATGGCGATCCGCTTGGGGGTCAGCCCGCCCGACCCGGAGCGGCCGCCGGCTCCCCGCCGGGGCCGGGAGGCGCGGGGGCGTTCCTTCAACTGCTGACCAGAGCTCACGGCTTATGAGCTTGCCCTGTGGTGGGGGGTGCTCCGCAACCGAATCGTGGTACCTGTTTGGTGACGTCTTGACTCGACGGCCGATCACATGGACTTTCCCCTAGAGTGTGATTTTAGTCACACTTTGCGCCACAGGGAGGGGCATGGGTGCCCGGCACCAGCCTGCTCCCGCTTCTTGATGATGGCGTGCGGACCAGGTCACAGGGCTGTGACAAATAGGGAATTGGTGAGGTTCGCACCATAATGACCGGGTGGCAGGCATCCTCCTGGTCGAAGACGACCCCTCGGTCCGTGCCGGACTCGAGCTCGCGCTCACCCGGCAGGGCCACTCGGTGACCGCGTACGCCACGGGCGAGGAGGCCCTCGAACACGTACGCTCCCGCCGCCCCGAGATCGCGATCCTCGACGTCATGCTGCCCGGCATCGACGGGGTCGAGGTGTGCCGCCGCATCCGCAGGCTCGACCCGCTGCCGATCATCCTCCTCACGGCCAGGGGCGACGACCTCGACGTGGTGGTGGGGCTGGAGGCCGGCGCGGACGACTACGTCGTCAAGCCCGTCGAGCCGCGGGTCCTGGACGCCCGCATCCGCGCCGTTCTGCGCCGGCTGGAGTCCGCCTCGCCCGACCGCCTCACCTTCGGCGACCTCGTGATCGACCGCGGAGCCCTCAAGGTGAGCCTCGCGGGCAAGGAGATCCACCTCACCCCGACCGAACTGCGCCTCCTGCTCGAACTGGTCCGCCACCCCGGCCAGGTGCTCACCCGCCGCTACCTCCTGCGCGCCGTGTGGGACCACACGCACGTGGCGGACTCGCGGCTGGTCGACGCCTGCGTGCAGCGCATCCGCGCCAAGATCGAGCCGGTCCCCGCCGACCCCGTCTACATCCACACGGTGCGCGGCTTCGGATACCGCTTCAGCCCGCCATGACCTGGGTGCCCACCGGGCTGCGGGCCCGGCTGGTGATCACCTTCCTGCTGGTGGCGGTCACCGCGTCCGCCATGGTGGCGGGCCTGGGATACCAGATCGTCCGCCGGGGCCTTCTGGACCGCGCGGAGCGGGGCGCGGTCGCCGACGTGCGCGAGACGCTGTCCAGGATCACGCTGCCGATCGGCGCGAGCGACGTGGTCTGGCCGAGCGACACCACCGTCACCGACGAGGACCTCGGCGGGGTGGTGCAGGCGCTGGAGGCCCCGGAGCGGACCGTCATCGTGACCTACGGCGACCACCGGCGCTCCAACGCCGGCGCCAGGTTCACCATGACCGACGTGCCCGACCAGCTTCGCTGGCAGGCGGCCCGGCGGCTGGTCTACCAGAGGGTGCTGTTCGGGGACCGTCCCTGGCTGATCGTCGCCACGCAGATCCAGCGTGCCACCCGCGACGGGGTGCTGCGTCCGACCGGCCTGACGGCCTACGTCTTCGTGCCGCTGTCGGGCGAGGAGGCCGTGCTGAACCGCCTCAGGACCGCCCTCGCACAGGCCGGAGGCATCACGCTCGTCCTGGCGCTGACCCTGGCCCTGCTGTCGGCCCGGCGGGTGCTGCTGCCCGTACGGCGGCTGGGCGCGGCCGCCCGCGCCCTCGGCGCCGGTGAGCTGCACGTCCGCCTCCCCGTACGGGGCAGGGACGAGCTGGCGGAGCTCACCGCGACGTTCAACGAGACGGCGGCGGCGCTGGAGGGCAGCGTCTCGGAGCTGCGGACGCTGGAGTCGATGTCGCGACGGTTCGTCGCGGACGTCTCCCACGAGCTGCGCACGCCGCTGACCGCGATGACCGCGGTGACGGACATGCTGTCGGAGGACGCCGAGGACCTGCCGGACGACGCCGGGGAGGCGGTGCGGATCGTCGTCCGCGAGATCGACAGGCTGCGGGTGCTCGTCGAGCACCTCATCGAGATCAGCCGGTTCGACGCGGGCGCCGCCACGCTCCGCCGGGAGACGGTCGACGTGGGCGACACGCTGGCCGACTGCCTGGAGGTGCGCGGCTGGGCCGACCGGGTGAAGCTCACCGTGCCCGTCGGGCTCACGTTCTCGCTGGACGCCCGGAGGTTCGACGTGATCGTCGCCAACCTCGTCGGCAACGCGCTCAACCACGGCGCGCCTCCCGTCGTGGTGAGCGCCCGGGTGGCGGTCGGCGGCGAGAACCACGGAGCGCTCGAGGTGAGCGTGCGCGACCACGGGAGCGGCATCCCCGAGCAGGTCCTCCCCCACGTCTTCGACCGCTTCTACAAGGCCGGCACCGACCGGGCCAGGAGCGTGGGCAGCGGCCTCGGCCTGGCCATCGCCAAGGCCAACGCCGAGCTGCACGGCGGCTCGATCATGGCCGAGCGCTGCGACCCCGGCACCCTCTTCCGCGTCTGGATCCCGAAACCGTGAGCGTGAGACGGGGCGGGAGACGGGTCGGGCGCGCGGCGGCGGCCCTGCTCGCGGGGCTGCTCATGCTGCCGGCGGCGTGCGGGGTCGCGCCGACCGGGGTGGTCGACGCCGGCCCCGCGCCGGTCATCAGCGGCACGCCCACCCTCGTCACGATCTACCTGCTGCGGAACGGCCGGCTGTGGCCCACCCGGGTCGCGGCGCGCTCGCCCCACGTCAACGACGTGCTGGACGCGCTGTTCGCGGCCAGCGGCCGGACGTCGAACCAGCTGTCCACCTCGCTCACCGGGCTCACGCTGGCCCAGGTGCAGCTCGTCAGGTACGCCCCGGACGCGGGCAGCCGCAACGACCCCGACAACATCCTCAGCCTGCGCGTACGGCTGTTCGTGAGCGGCTGGAAGATCACCAGGACCGCCATGGCCCAGATCACCTGTACGGCGCGGCTGCAACCGGAGATCTGGGCCGTGGAGATCGCTCACGCGACTCCCGACAAGAACGGCCCCCTGAAGGTCCACACCTGCCGGGAGTTCTGGGATCTGGCCCCCAAGGACGGCCATCTCCCCCCGTGATCGCTGTGCTCCTCCCTAGAGCGTGATGTCCTCCAGCATCTCGGTCACCAGGGCGGCGATCGGCGAGCGCTCGGACCTGGTCAGCGTGATGTGGGCGAACAGCGGGTGGCCCTTGAGCTTCTCCACCACCGCGACGACGCCGTCGTGCCGGCCCACCCGCAGGTTGTCGCGCTGCGCGATGTCGTGGGTGAGCACGACCCGCGAGTTGGCGCCGATGCGGGACAGCACGGTCAGCAGCACGCCGCGCTCCAGCGACTGCGCCTCGTCCACGATCACGAAGGCGTCGTGGAGGGAACGGCCGCGGATGTGGGTCAGCGGCAGCACCTCCAGCATGCCCCGGTCGATGACCTCCTCGATGACCTCGGGGGACGTGACCGCGCCCAGCGTGTCGTAGACCGCCTGGGCCCACGGGCCCATCTTGTCGTTCTCGGAGCCGGGCAGGTAGCCGAGCTCCTGGCCGCCCACTGCGTACAGGGGGCGGAAGACAATGATCTTGCGGTGCTGGCGGCGCTCCAGCACCGCCTCCAGGCCCGCGCACAGCGCCAGCGCGGACTTGCCGGTGCCGGCACGCCCGCCCATCGAGACGATGCCGACGTCGGGGTCCATCAGCAGGTCGAGCGCGATCCGCTGCTCCGCCGACCGGCCGTGTAGCCCGAAGACCTCACGGTCGCCCCGCACCAGACGCACCGACTTGTCCGGCAGGACGCGGCCGAGTGCGGAGCCGCGGCTCGACAGCAGCCGCAGACCGGTGTGGCACGGCAGGTCGCGCGCCTCGTCGATGTCGGCCGTGCCGACCTCGAAGAGGGCGTCCATCTCCTCCGTGGTGACCTGGAGCTCCGCCATGCCGGTCCAGCCGGACTCGACCACCATGCCGGCGCGGTATTCCTCCGCGGCGAGGCCGATGGACGCGGCCTTGACCCGCATCGGCAGGTCCTTCGACACCAGCACCACGTCCTTCCCCTCCGCCGCGAGGTTCTGCGCGACGGTGAGGATGCGGGTGTCGTTGTCGCCCAGGCGGAAGCCCGCCGGGAGGCAGGACGGATCACTATGGTTCAGCTCGACCCGGATGTTCCCGTCGCCGATCGGCATGGGCTCATCCAGCCGTCCGTGCCGCACTCTGAGGTCATCGAGGAAGCGCAGCGCCTCCCGGGCGAAGTAGCCGAGCTCGGGGTGGTGACGCTTGGCCTCCAGTTCCGTGATGACGACGATCGGGACGACGACCTCGTGCTCGGCGAAGCGGCTCATCGCCGCCGGGTCGGCGAGCAGGACAGACGTGTCCAGAACGTAGGTGCGGGATGTGGACGGGTTGCTCGAGGACACTGCCACGCGTTCTCCCCCGGGCGCCTGAGGTGGGCGCCCTGCCTTGACTGGTGGTGAACGGACCGGGCCCGTGACCTGCGAAGGCAGACCGGGGCTCCGGCCCTCCTCGCATGGTGGTCGCGCAAGGACGGGCCCTCTCCCGAGGTGGTGGCCGCCGATCCCCTCGACGGCCGCTCAGCTACCACGTTACGTAACGAATCTCCCCAGCCCAATAGGTTTACGCTGGTAAAAAGACGCTGGTCACGTACCGTCTCAGGAGCCGTACCGACGGTGCCGTGCGGCGTACGAGCGGAGCGCCCGCAGGAAGTCGACTCTGCGGAAGTCGGGCCAGTAGGCCTCGCAGAAGTAGAACTCGGAGTGGGCGCTCTGCCAGAGCAGGAATCCGGAGAGCCGCTGCTCTCCCGAGGTCCGGATGACGAGATCCGGGTCGGGCAGGCCGCGCGTGTAGAGATGCTTCGCGATGTGCTCGACGTCGAGGACCTCGACGAGGTCCTCGATACTTGCGCCCTTGCTGGCATGCTCCTGGAGGAGGGAGCGCACCGCATCAGCGATCTCACGCCTTCCTCCATACCCAACGGCAACGTTCACAATCAGGCCTGGACGATGCGATGTGGTTTCTTTTGCGTGTTTGAGGACACGAGCCGTGTGATCGGGCAGAAGGTCGAGCGAGCCCATGGGGTTGAGGTGCCATCCCTGGTCCACGAGATCCTGGACGAGGTTCTCGATCACCTGGAGCAGCGGATCGAGCTCGGCCCTGTCCCTGGCGAGGTTGTCGGTGGAAAGCAGCCACAGCGTCACGTACTCGACCCCGGCCTCGCGGCACCACACCAGCAGCTCGGAGATCTTGTCGGCGCCCTTCTGGTGGCCCCGGCTGACGTCCCGCAGGCCCATGGCCCGCGCCCATCTGCGGTTGCCGTCCACGATGACGCCGACGTGGCGGGGAATCTGGTCGGAGGACAGCTTCCGTTCGAGCCTGCGCTCGTACAGCTTGTACACGAGATCGCGCACGCTCATGCAACCCTCTTCCTCGCGACGGTGGGGCTCGATCACCAATTATCGCGGGCGAACCGGCATGCCCCGCCCTCCTCGCGCTTTCCTGAACACGGCCCGGATAACCCGCCAGGGGCGGCCGCCGGCGCGGCGCGCCCCCGCCGGGGAACGACGCGACAAGCCGCCGGACTCAGCCGAGCCGCTGGACCAGGGCACGGTACTCGTCCCACAGCTCCTCCGGCATGTGATCGCCGAAGGTCTCGAAGTGGGGCGGGATCAGCGCGGCCTCCTCGCGCCACACCTCGGGGTCGACGCCGAGCAGGAGCTCCATGTCCTCGGGCGCGATGTCGAGGCCCTCGGTGTCGAGTGAGGCCGGCACGTTGCCGATGGGCGTGGGCACGGCGCCGGCCACGCCGTTCAGCCGGTCGACGATCCACTTGAGCACCCGGCTGTTCTCGCCGAAGCCCGGCCACAGGAAGCGGCCGTTCGCGTCCTTGCGGAACCAGTTCACGTAGTAGATCCTCGGCAGCTTCTCCGGGTCGGTCATCGTGCCGACCTCGAGCCAGTGCGCGAAGTAGTCGCCCATGTTGTAGCCGCAGAACGGCAGCATCGCGAACGGGTCGCGGCGCAGCTCGCCGACCTTGCCCTCGGCCGCCGCGGTCTTCTCCGAGGCCACGTTGGCGCCCAGGAACACGCCGTGCTGCCAGCTCAGCGACTCGGTCACCAGCGGCACCGCGGTCGCCCTGCGGCCGCCGAACAGGATGGCCGAGATCGGCACCCCGGCGGGGTCCTGCCACTCGGGGGCGATCGTCGGGCACTGCTCGGCCGGAGTGGTGAACCGGGCGTTCGGGTGGGCCGCGGGCTCGCCGGACCCGGGCGTCCAGTCACGGCCCTTCCAGTCGGTGAGGTGCGCGGGCGGCTCGTCGGTGAGGCCCTCCCACCAGACGTCCCCGTCGTCGGTCAGCGCGACGTTCGTGAAGATGCTGTTGCCCCACAGCGTCTCGATCGCGTTGGCGTTCGTCGACTGCCCGGTCCCGGGCGCGACGCCGAAGAAGCCGGCCTCCGGGTTGATCGCGTACAGCCGGCCGTCGGGGCCGAAGCGCATCCAGGCGATGTCGTCGCCGATCGTCTCGACCTTCCAGCCCGGGATCGTGGGCCGGAGCATGGCGAGGTTCGTCTTGCCGCACGCCGACGGGAAGGCCGCGGCGACGTACCGCGCCTCGCCCTGCGGCGGCGTGAGCTTGAGGATCAGCATGTGCTCGGCCAGCCAGCCCTCGTCGCGGGCCATCACGCTGGCGATCCGCAGCGCGTAGCACTTCTTGCCCAGCAGCGCGTTGCCGCCGTAGCCCGAGCCGTACGACCAGATCTCGCGGGTCTCCGGGAAGTGGCTGATGTACTTGGTCGTGCTGCACGGCCACGGCACGTCGGCCTGGCCGGGCCTCAGCGGCGCGCCCACCGAGTGGACCGCCTTCACGAAGTCGCCGTGCTCATGGTCGCGCCTGCCGTGGCCCTCGTTGGCTCGTGCCTCGCTCCCTCGGGCCTTTCGCGCCGCTGCGCGCTCCTCGATCAGGCGCAGCGCCTCATCCCCCATGCGGGTCATGATCCGCATCGACACCACGACGTACGGCGAGTCGGTGATCTCGACGCCGAGCTGCGAGATGTTCCCGCCCAGGGGACCCATGCAGAACGGCACGACGTACATCGTCCGGCCCCGCATGCAGCCCTTGAACAGCGTGCCGAACGTGCGGCGCATCTCGTCGGGCGCGATCCAGTTGTTGGTCGGCCCGGCGTCCTCCTCACGCTCGGAGCAAATGAACGTGCGGTCCTCCACGCGGGCGACGTCACTGGGGTCCGAGGTCGCGTAGAAGCTGTTGGGACGCTTGACCAGTCGCGTGAAGGTGCCCTGTTCGACCAGAAGGTTGGTCAGGCGCGTCCATTCGGCCTCGGAGCCGTCGCACCATTCGATCCGGTCGGGCTGGGTCAGCTCCGCGATCTGGGTCACCCAGGCCGCCAGATCGCTGTGAGTGGTGGGCGTCGGTACCTCTACTGAAATGGACACGGGGGCGGCTCCTTAATCTCTCAGGGCCAGAGCATCATCCGCGACGAATGGCTTCCGAATCCAATTGGAGTGGACCACGGCGTTTCCACTCCGTTAAATCGGCGCCATTCTCGACTTCACGGCCTCGGATGCCATCGGCGCAGGCAGCGGCCGTGATGTTGTGGGACCTTACCCACTCTGGCCCTGTTGAAAAAACGTCCTTCTCCCCCTTACCCTCCTCACCGTCCCTACACATTGGTATAGGCCAATTCGAATGGTCCAGACCTCTCGGGGAATTGGTTCAGTCCAATCCGCCGGGTCCTTCCGCCCTGATCCGGTCCACGTGCTGGAGGGCATCGCGCAGGTCAGCGAGCCAACTGTCGGTGTGCTTGCCGACGAGCCTGACGCACCAGGCCAGCGCGTCGCTGCGGCTGCGCGCGACACCCGCGGCGACCAGGGTGTCGAGGACCTGCCGTTCCGGCTGGCGCAGCCGGGTCATGACGGGGACGGAAAGAGTGGTGAACATCACTGTCGCGTCACCCACGACGACGCCCCAGGAGACCTTGCGGCGGAAGCGGTGCTCGGCCTCCCTGGCGATGTCGATCCTGCGCTCGCGCGTCTCCTCGCGGAACCGCTCGACGTACCCCTCCATGGCCGCCGCGCGCTCCAGGTCGGGGAGCCCTTCGGCCACCGACAGCGGCGGAAGCGTGCCCAGCACGGCGATCTCCTCGCGGTCCACCACGACCTTGGGGGGCCCGGCGAACCAGGTGTCCGGCAACCGGCCGGCGAACCAGGCGCTCAACTGTTCTTCTTCTGAATGCATGTAATCAACATTACATCCCTGCTGTCCGGAAGCCGAGATTGACAGTAGCTATTTTTTGAGAGTTACTTTCAAATTATGGCTTCTCTCACTTCTCGCTGGTGGGCGCTCGGCGCCCTCGTCCTGAGCGCCCTCGTCATCGGCATGGACGCGACCGTGCTCAACGTGGCGCTGCCGACGCTCGCGGCCGACCTGCACGCCTCGACGGGTGACCTGCAGTGGATCGTCGACGCCTACCTGATTCCGTTCGCCGCGCTCATGCTCCCGGCGGGTGCGCTCGGCGACCGCTTCGGCCGCAGGCGTCTGCTGCTGGCCGGGCTCGCGGCCTTCGGGATCGCATCGGTGTTCGCGACGTACGCGGGCGGCACCGGCGCCCTGATCGCGGCCCGCGCGCTGATGGGCGCCGGCGGCGCGGTGATCATGCCGCTGTCGACCTCGATCCTGCCGGTGGTCTTCCCTCCGGCCGAGCGCGGGCGCGCGATCGCCGTGTGGACGGCCGCCATGGCGCTCGGCCTGCCCCTCGGCCCCGTCGTGGGCGGCTACCTGCTCGACCACTTCTGGTGGGGCTCGGTCTTCCTCGTGAACATCCCGATGATCGTCGTCGCGGCGGTGGCGGTGGCGGCGTTCATCCCCGAGTCGCGCGACCCCACCGCGCCGCGGACCGACGTGCCCGGCGCGCTGCTGTCGGTGACGGGCCTGGCCGCGCTGGTGTACGGCGTCATCGAGGCCCCGGCGCGCGGCTGGAGCGACCCTCGCGTGCTGGGCGCTCTCGGCGCCGGGGCGGTGCTGCTGGCGGTGTTCGTCCGCGTCGAGGCCCGCACCCGGCAACCGATGACGGACCTCGGCCTGTTCCGCAGCCGGGTCTTCGTGTGGGGCGCGGCGGGCGCGACGTTCGTGAGCCTCGGTATGTCGGGCGTCCTGTTCGTCGTCCCCCAGCATTTGCAGGCCGTGCTCGGGCACGACGCTCTCGGCACCGGCGTTCGGGTGATCCCCATGGTGGCCGGGCTGATGGCCGGCGGCCTGGCCGGAGAGCGGCTCACCGCCCGGCTCGGGCTGCGCGTGGTGATGCCGGCGGGCCTGGTCGTGCTCGCCGCCGGGTTCTTCCTGGGCTCCGGGACCACGGTGTCGGGCGGGGCGTCCTCGGCGTACGGCTTCGTCGCGGCCTGGCTGGCCGTCCTCGGCGCGGGCGTCGGCCTCGCCATGGTCCCCGCGATGGACGGCGTGCTCGCGACGCTGCCCGAGGAGCGGTCGGGCTCCGGTTCGGCGACCCTGCAGACAGTGCGTCAGGTCGGCGGCGCCCTGGGCGTCGCCGGTCTCGGCAGTATGCTCTCGGCGGCGTACGCCTCGGATCTGCCGGACGGTGCTCCGGAGGCGGCGTCCGACTCGATCACGGCCGCGGCGGTCCTGGCCGCGCGTGCGGGGGACGCCGCGCTGCTGAGCGCCGCCAGGGAGGCCTTCGTGCACGGCATGGACCTGGTCCTGTTGGTGTGCGGGGCCACGTCGGTGCTGGCCGCCGTCCTGGTGGCCGTCTTCCTACCGGGGAGTACGGCCAGGCGCGGAAAGACGGCAGAATCGGGGCATGAGCTCACCCCAGCGCGCTGACCGGACCTCGTCCCCCTCCGACCGCGCTGTCACGAGCCTGCGCGAGCGCAAGAAGGCCAAGACCCGCAGGACCATCCAGGAGCAGGCCCTGCGGCTGTTCGCCGAGCAGGGGTACGACGCGACGACGGTCGAGCAGATCGCGGAGGCGGCGGAGGTCTCCCCCAGCACGTTCTTCCGCTACTTCCCCACGAAGGAGGACGTGGTCACCCAGGACGACTACGACCCGATCCTGATGGAGATGCTCAAGGCACAGCCGGCCGGCCGGCCTCCGCTGACCGCCCTGCGCGCCGCGTTCCGCACCGCGTTCGAGTCGATGGGGGCCGAGGAACTCGACAAGGTGCTCGCCAGGACCAAGCTCGCCATCTCCGTGCCCGCCCTGCGCGCCCGCACGGTGGAAGGGATGTTCGCCACGATCGACATGCTCGCGGGCGCGGTGGCCGAGCGGGAGGGCCGCGACCCGCACAGCCCCGCCGTACGGACGCTCGTCGGCGCGGTCATGGGAGTCATGCTCCCGGCGCTGTTCACCTGGGTGGAACAGGACGGCAGGACACCGCTGCCCGTGCTGCTCGACGAGGCCCTCGGCTACCTGGAGGCCGGGCTGCCGATCTAGTCCGTCTGGTCCGGCACGACCCGTAGAACGATCTTGCCCTGGATGTGCCCGTGTTCGGCCCTTTCATGGGCCCTCGCGGCCTCGGCGAGCGGGAAGACGGAGTCCAGCCCGACGCGCAGCCGGCCCTCCTCCAGCAGGCGTCCCAGCTCGGCCATCTGCTTTCCGTCCGAGTGGACCTGGCCGGACCGGAAGGTGACGCCCAGCTCGGCCGCGCGCTCCCGGTGGTACTCGCCGGGGAAGACCGGGCTGATCACGCCGCCGGGCCGCAGCACCGGCAGGAACCGATGGGCGTCCGGCCCGCCCACGCTGTCGATGAGCACGTCCACGTCGCGCACCTCGTCCTCCGCACGGGTGGTCGTGTAGTCGACGAACTCGTCCACTCCCAGCTCCCGCAGGAACGTCTCGTGCCGTCCCGAGGCGACCCCGATGACGTACGCGCCCCGCGACTTGGCGAGCTGCACCGCGAAGTGGCCGACCCCGCCAGCGGCGCCGTTGACCAGCACCCTGCGGCCCTCGTCGAGCTTGATGTGGTCGAAGACGAACTGGTAGGCGGTGAGCCCCGCCATCGGCACGGCGGCCGCCTCGACGTGGCTGAGCGAGGCGGGCTTGCGGGCCAGGTGGGACGCGGGTGAGGTGGTGTACTCGGCGTAGCCCCTGCCCCCGTGCTCCACGGCGGGAAAACGCACGAGCCCGAAGACCTCGTCGCCCTCCTGCCACTCGCCGACGCCGTGGCCGACGGCCACGACCACGCCGGAGACGTCCGAGCCCGGCGTGTACGGCAGCGCGAACGTGGGCCGCATCTCCTCGGGGATGTTCGAGTAGCCCCTGCGGACGTACCAGTCGGGCGGGTTCATCCCGGCCGCGTGGACCTGGACGAGCACGTCCCCGGGACCCGGCTCGGGGCGGGGAACCTCCTCCACCGCCAGAACTTCCGGCTCCCCGGTCCTGTGCATGCGGACGGCCTTCATCGTGGGCATCGGTCCTCCTGTGCGACTACGATTCGGAGCGGTGCTCCAGATAATAAGCGGAGCACTGCTCCGTATGTCAAGTGCAAGGATCGACGCATGACGGGCCGACAGCAGCGCGCGGACGCGCAGCGCAACTACGAGCGCATCCTGGAGGTCGCCAGGACCGTGGTGGAGGAGCAGGGAACCCAGGCGTCGCTGCGGGACATCGCCCGGCGCGCCGAAGTCGGCATGGGCACGCTCTACCGGCACTTCCCCACGAGAGAGGCCCTGCTGGAGGCGCTGCTCCGGCAGCGGTTCGACACCCTGGCGGCGCGCGCGGAACAGTTGGAGGGCGCGGGCGACTCCCACGAAGCGCTACGGCGGTGGCTGCAGGAGTTCCTCCGCGGCGCGAGCGCCTACCGCGGCCTGACCGCGTCGATGATGACGACGATCGGCGACGAGGGCTCCGCCCTCCACGCGTCGTGCTCCGCCATGCGGGAGGCCGCGGGACGCCTGGTCAAACGGGCCCAGGACGACGGCCGCATCCGGCCCGACGTCGACGGGATGGACGTGTTCGCGCTGATCAGCGCCGTCGGCTGGATCGCGGAACAGGGCCCGGTCGTCGCCGAGCGGCGCGATCACCTGTTCTCGCTCGTGCTGGACGGCCTGGCCGCCGGCCCGGTCAGCGGACGCGCGCGGAGAGCTGCGGACTGACCCGGACGACCCCGGCGAGGTTCTTGGTGTAGACGTTCGCGATCTTCACGACGTCGCCCGTGTGCGGGGCGTGCAGCATCTTCCCGTTGCCCCAGTAGATGGCGACGTGCGAGATGTAGCCGGGGTTGGTCGGGTCGTTGCGCCAGAACAGCAGGTCGCCCGGCTGCGCCTGCGACAGCGGCACCTGCGGCCCGGTGACCCACTGCTGGTACGTCACGCGCGGCATGCGCACGCCCGCCTGCGCGTACGCCCACTGCACGAGCCCGGAGCAGTCGAAACTGTCGGGCCCTTCGGCGCCCCACACGTACGGCCGGCCGAGCTTGCTGACGGCCGCGGTGAGCGCGACCTTGAGCTGCTCCGCGGACATGAACGCGGTCTGCGGCCACACCGTGCGCCCCTTCGGCGTCACCACCACGGGGTTGATGGTGGCGACCTGACTGCCCTTGGGCAGGATCTTCAGCAGCCTGGTGCGGAGCTTGCGGGAGTCGACCTTCGGCGCGCTCACGACCAGGGCGTTGCCGTCCGGGATGCCGAGCGCCGCCGCCGTCCCCTTCGAGACGATCGCCGCGATCGAGCCCATGCCCACCGTGGCGTACGCGCCGATGCGCAGGCGCCGGGCGCCGCTGTGGACCTGCGAGCCCAGTTGCACGCCGCCGTCGTTGCCGAGTTCGAAGGAGACCGCCATGTCGCCGGCCGCGATGTTGCGCCACAGCTCGTCGGAGGAGGCCGTCACCTTCGGGGTGTACGACCGGAAGGTGGACGGGTCGACGCCCATCGTCGGCACCCGCTTGCCGTCCACGGTCACGTCGGCCGCGCCGGTCACCTCGGCGGCGGTCACACCCTTCTCCTTGCGCACCTTCTCCACCACCTCGGGGGGAAGGGGCCGGTTGGCCACCACGAACAGGTGCGGGCGGATCAGCCGCTCCAGCGGAGCCACCGGCTGCCGTGACACCGTCTGGGCGGCCGGGACCTGGCGTCCCGGCGTCGGGGCCGGCACCTCGCGGGCCTGCCGGGTCGCCGCCACATAACCGTTGCCCGTACGCCGCCCGGACAGGGCCGTGACCGCGCCCGAGTCCGCGGACTGCGTCCGGAGCTCGCCGAGCACGAGCACGTCGATCGTCAGCACGGCGACGAGCGCCACGGCGATGAGGGGAACCGTCTTGCGCAGGCGCCCCGGGCGGGGCAGCCGCGGACGATAGGCGAGATCCTGACGGGCCTCGGACACGGCTCTCGCGAGCTTCCTGCCTAAACGGGCGGACGGACGCGCTCGGCGTTCGAGCACGATCTCACCCCTCCCGCGGCGAATGGTCCGGTCCAGGACGAGACTGCCGCACGGCCGGGAATACCGCAAACGATTCCGGAATTCCCGGCCGGGGTGAAAAAGGGTCAGTTGCCGATGTACGGCACGGCTTCGAGGATCTCGACCGTGTTCTGCCTGCCGTTGGGCAGCGTGTACGTGGCCTTTTCCCCGATCTTCTTGCCGTTGATCGCGGACCCGAGGGGGGAGTTCGGCGAGTAGACGTCGATGGGCGCGCCGCTCTCCTCGCGGGAGGCCAGCAGGAAGGTGACCTCGTCGTCGTCGCCGGCGAAGCGGACCGTCACGGTCATGCCGGGACCCACGATGCCCTCGGCGCGGGGAGCCTCACCGACCCTGGCGTTGTCCAGGATCTGCCGGAGGTGGAAGATGCGGGCCTCCATCTTGCCCTGCTCGTCCTTGGCGGCGTGGTAGCCACCGTTCTCCCTGAGGTCACCCTCTTCCCGGGCGGCTTCGATCTTCTTGGCGATGTCCGTGCGACCCGGGCCCGAAAGGTACTCGTACTCCTCCTTGAGGCGGTCGTACGCCTCTTGCGTCAGCCAGGTGACGTTGTCGTTCTGGGAGACGGCCACGGGCTCTCCTTGTTTCCGTAAGTGACTCGAAAGGCTGTCAAGTTAACGCCTTCGAACGCTTCCCCAAAGATTCCACTATACGAGATCGCAGTAGTCGACATGTACTGCTGTGGCCTGCGAACTCGTCCTCACGCGTTCGGTGAACTCGAGGTCCGACCGCCCCTTGGGAATGTCGACCTCACGGCTGCCGACCTCCAGGTGCTTGGTGTCGAGCGCCTGGATGCGGCACATCGCCGCCCGGTCGGCGGGCTTGTGGACGGTGAAGGTGATGACGGCGGAGTCCGCGGCGCTCGCGTCGAAGGTGATCACGTCCGCGCTCACCGAGGGGTTGCCGTTCGCGCGGAGCATGACGTAGCCCCAGCCGCCCGCTATCACCGCCACGATCAACGCGATCACGATGTACGGCACCAGCCGGGCGGGCCGCGCCGGGCGGGGCGCGAAGTCGTCCGGTGTGCCGAGCACCGGGCGCGTCCCCTGGCCGCCGGCCTCATCGGTGGGCATCGCGGAATCTCCCTGAGGATTGTCGGTGTTGTGCGAGACGATCGTCCGCACAAGTCGACCGTGTCGGCGACGCGGGCCATACCGGGTCCGAAAAGCACGGTCTCTTAGAAGCTAACCTCTTTTCGTAGCCATAGAACACCTGAGGAGAGACGTGAGTGCACCGTTGAGGCTGATGGCCGTGCACGCGCACCCAGACGACGAGTCGAGCAAGGGCGCCGCCACGATGGCCCGCTACGTCGCGGAGGGCGCGGAGGTGCTCGTCGTCACATGTACGGGTGGTGAACGCGGCTCGATCCTCAACCCGAAGATGGACCGGCCGGACATCCTGGAGAACATGGGCGAGGTGCGCCGCCAGGAGATGGAGAAGGCGCGCCAGATCCTCGGCGTCCAGCAGCGTTTCCTCGGCTTCGTCGACTCCGGGCTGCCGGAGGACGAGAACGAGCCCCTGCCCGAGGGGTGCTTCGCGCTGCAGTCGCTCGAGGCGGCGTCGGCGCCGCTCGTCGCAGCCGTCCGGGAGTTCCGGCCGCACGTGATCCTCACGTACGACGACAACGGCGGCTACCCGCACCCGGACCACATCATGACCAACCGGGTGTCGGTGGAGGCGTTCGAGGCGGCGGGCGACCCCGACCGCTACCCGGGCACGGGTGAGCCGTGGCAGCCGCTGAAGCTCTACTACCACATGGGCTTCACGCGGGAGCGGTTCGAGGCGCTGCACAACACCATGACCGAGCGCGGCATGGGCTCGCCGTACGCCGACTGGATCGCGCGGTGGGAGGACCGGCCGCAGAAGTGGGAGGTCACCACCAGGGTTCCGTGCGCGGAGTACTTCGAGATCCGCGATCTCGCCCTGCTCGCGCACGCCACCCAAGTGGACCCCGACGGGTTCTGGTTCGTCTGCCCGCGCGAGCTGCAGGAGGAGATCTGGCCGACCGAGGACTACCATCTCGCGCGGTCGCTCGTGGACACCACGCTGCCGGAGGACGACCTGTTCGCGGGGATCGCCGCCGGGGTCACCCCTGCCTGCTCGTAAGCTGAAGGCGTGGATGCAACCAGCTACGGACCGGGTCTCCTCGGCTTCGTCGTCGTCGCCGCGATCGGTCTTGCCCTGTTCTTCCTGCTGAAGAACATGAACAAGCAGATGAGGAAGATCCAGGTGCCGGACGACCACCACGAGGACGAGCGGCGCGGGAACGGGCCCGAGGCGTGAGCGCGGACGCCAGGGTCGTCGACAACCCCTCCGCGTCGCGCTACGAGATCATCGTCGACGGCGTGGTCGCGGGGTTCGCGCAGTATCGGCTGCGGGACGGCTCGATGGTCTTCCCGCACACCGAGGTGCGCGACGAGTTCGAGGGCCGCGGGCTGGGCAGCAGGCTGATCGGCGGAGCCCTGGACGGAGCCCGGGCGGCCGGCCTGCGGGTCGTGCCGCTCTGCTCGTTCGTGGCCTGGTACATCCAGCGGCATCCGGAATACCGCGATCTGGTGGACGACGACTACCGGGACCTGGTCGACACGCCGGGCTGAGCCGGGCGGGCTCAGTCCGGTAGGGCGGGGCCCGAGGACCAGGCGCGCTCCAGCGCCTTGGGCAGGCCCCACCAGCCCAGCGGGGTCAGCACCTCGGCCCGGTCCACGATGCCGAGGTGCGCCCACAGCGGCGTCACCGCCGTGAACAGCATCTCCGTCGCCTCCAGGTCCTCCGGCTCGTCCGGGTCGACGTCGACGTCCTCGGAGTCGGCGATGAACCGGGCGATCCGCTCGGGCGAGGCGAGCACCCCCGGGCCGTACCGGACCAGGGCGATCACCGACGCGAGCCAGTCGGCGTGGTGGATGGCGCACAACGAGGCCAGTATCGAGTCCTCGTGGCTGAGCTCGCCCTCCATGTCGAAGAACCGGGCGGCGTCCTCCTCGTCCGGGAGGTCGGAGATCGGCGCGGCGATCCCGGCGGCGACGGTGAGCCACAGATCCTCGTCGCGTTCGGGCAGATCGCCGTTCTCCAGGCCGGCGCAGGCGCGCAACACGTTGCCCGGATAGCCGGGGCGGGTCAGCGTCACGCGCAGCCGCCGGGCGGCCGAGCGGAGATCGGACTCGGGGAAGGGCGGCTCCGGCAGGTCGTCGAGCACCCGCCGCAGCTCGCTCAGCGCGAACGCCTCCTCCTCGTCCCAGGCGGCGTACAGCTCCTGGTCCTGCTCGTCGTTGACCACGACGTTGGGGACCCGGCCGTCCGGCAGCGGGGTGCCGAGCCAGCGTTCCTGGAGCTCCTCGTAGGCGTGCCGCGCGTCGGGATCCCCGGCGGCGAGCGCGTCCGCGTCGATCTCCCCGGCCGCCAGCCGCTCCTCCAGGAACTCGACCAGCCGCTCGTACATCTCCGTGGCGATCGGGCCGCGCTCGCTCTCCTCGGGCCACAGGAAGTAGCTGCGGGTGAGCATGATCGGCTCGGTCCCGCTCGACTCCAGCCAGCGCTGCACGTCGCCGACCGTCGCCACGCCGGACTCGATGCTCATCAGAACGGCTTTGGCCGACTCCCAGAACCTGACCGACAGCGGGTTGCCCGCCGCGAGCAGCTGTCGCCGCAGGTCGGGAAGGGCGACCAGGGCATGTCCGGACGGCACGGCCAGCAGCACCCGGGCGACGTCGCGCCGCGTCATGGCGGCCGCCGGGCGTCCCGAGTGCCTGATAGCGAAGTCCAGATCCAAGCCCACGTCCTGTGAGCCTACGCCGGGACGGGCCGGAACACATCCCCGCGGTCCCCCACGAGTTCCCCCGGAGGTGGTGGTCCGCCGGAACCGGGGCGCGTCCGGGAGCGGAAGGTGCGGCGGTAGGCGTCCGGCGGCACGCCGACCGTGCGGTTGAAGTGCCGGCGCAGTGTCGTGGCGGTGCCCATGCCGGTGGCCGCCGCGATGGTCTCGATGCCGTCGTCGGTGGTCTCCAGCAGCTCCTGGGCGTGGCGGATCCGCTGGGTCAGCAGCCACTGCAGCGGGGTGGTCCCGGTTACCGACCTGAAGTGCCGGCTCAGATTGCGCGCACTCATCCGCGCCCGGCGGGCCAGGTCCTCCACGGTCAGCGGATGGTCCAGCCGTTCCATCACCCACGGGAACAGTTCGGCGAGCGGGTGGTTGCCGGGCGCGGGCACCGGGGTGGTGACGAACTGGGACTGGCCGCCGTCCCGGTGCGGCGGCACGACCAGGCGGCGGGCGACCGTGTTGGCGACCGAGGAGCCGTGGTCGAGGCGGACGAGGTGCAGGCACAGGTCCATGGCCGCCGCCTTGCCCGCGGAGGTGAGCACGCTGCCGTTGTCCACGTACAGGACATCCGGGTCCACGTCCACCCGCGGGTAACGGGCGGCCAGCTCCCAGGTGTGCGCCCAGTGCGTGGTCGCGCGCCTCCCGTCCAGCAGGCCGGCGGCCGCCAGGACGAACGCGCCCGTGCAGAGGGAGGCCACGCGTGCGCCCGCCTCATGGGCCGCGCGCACCGCGTCGACCAGGTCGGCGGGGGGATCGACGTCGACGTCGGCCCACCCCGGGACGATCACGGTGTCGGCGCGCGAGAGCCGGTCGAGGCCGTGGTCGGGGTCCAGCCGGAACCGCCCGGCCCGCACGGCGCCGGGCCCGCAGACAACGACGCTGTACCAGGGGTCGGCCACGTGGGTCAGGTCGGCCCCGAAGACCTCGTACGCCAACGCCAGCTCGAAGTGCAGCATCCCGTCGGTGACGGCCAGCGCGACAGTGCTCATGTCCGGAATTGTATGGGTGATGGCGTTCCAGACACTCGTACGGGGCGCCCGTCCTCGTCAGGATGTCCACGACGGATCGCGGTGGATCATTCGAGGAGGAGAACCGATGGAATCGGGTCTCACGGTGGCGGTTTTCGGCGCGTACGGGCATACCGGGCGCTTCGTGGTGGCACAGCTGCGGGATCGCGGGTTCGTCCCGGTGCTGTCCGGGCGCGACGCCGCCAAGCTGGAGAAGGCGGCGTCCGAGTCCGGGTTGGAGGCCCGCCCGGCGTCGGTCGGCGACCCGGCCTCGCTCGATCGCGCACTGGCCGGCGCGGCGGCCGTGATCAACTGTGCCGGGCCCTTCGCCGCGACGGCCGCTCCCGTGATCGAGGCGGCGCTGCGCGCCGGGATCCCCTATGTGGACGTGGCGGCGGAGATCGAGGCCAACGCCGACACGTTCACGGACTTCGCGGAGCGAGCCCGCGCCGCCGGAGCCGTGATCGTCCCCGCGATGGCCTTCTACGGCGGTCTCGGCGACCTGCTGGCCACCGCCGCGATGGGCGACTGGACGGCGGCCGACGAGGCGCACGTCGCGTACGGGCTGAGCGGCTGGCACCCGACCGCAGGGACACGCGCCGCGGGCGTGGTCTCCGGGGAGCGGCGGGGCGGCCGGCGCGTCCGTTACGCGAACGGCCGTCTGGAGTATCGCGACGACAAGGCGCCGACCCTGGAGTGGCCCTTCCCCGACCCGATGGGGCCGCGGGCCGTCATCGGAGAGTTCACGATGGCCGACGTCGTCACCATTCCCAGCCATTTGTCCATCCCCGATGTGCGGACCTACATGACGGTCGAGGCCGCCAGGGAATTGTCGGACCCGGACACTCCGGCGCCGGCCCCGGTCGACGAGCAGGGGCGGTCCGCGCAGACCTTCCTCGTCGACGTCGTCGTGCGCTCCGGCGGCGCGCGACGCCGCGCCGTGGCACGCGGCCGGGACATCTACGCCATCACCGCGCCGCTCGCGGTGGAGGCCGTCGACCGCATACTCACCGGGCAAACCAGGACCGTCGGCGTCGCCTCCGCCGGGGAGATCTTCGACGCCCTCGGCTTCCTCCACGCGCTGGCCCCGCATCTCACCCTGGAACTGCGCCGGTAACGGAGGGACCACCACGTCATCCTCACTCGGGTTGTCCTTTTCCGACGTGTGAGAGGCTGACCCTATGAACCGGCTGGGCGGCGAGACCTCTCCCTACCTCCTGCAACACGCGGACAATCCCGTGGACTGGTTCCCCTGGGGAGAGGACGCCTTCGAGGAGGCGCGCCGGCGCGACGTCCCTTTGCTGATCAGCGTGGGCTACTCGGCGTGTCACTGGTGCCATGTCATGGCCCACGAGTCGTTCGAGGACGAGGCCACCGCGCGGCTGATGAACGAGTTGTTCGTCAACGTCAAGGTGGACCGCGAGGAGCGGCCCGATGTGGACGCGGTCTACATGGGCGCGGTGCAGGCGATGACCGGGCAGGGCGGCTGGCCGATGACGGTCTTCGCCACACCCGACGGGCATCCGTTCTACGCCGGCACCTACTTTCCCCGGCCGCACTTCCAGCGGCTGCTGCACGCCGTCTCGCAGGCCTGGGGACAGGACCGGGAGGGCGTCCTGACCCAGGGGGAGAAGGTGGTGGAGGCGCTCGCTGACCGGACCGGGGTGCCCTCGGGCCCGCTGCCCACCGCCGAGACCCTCGACCTCGCCGTACGGAACCTCGCGGAGAGCTTCGACGAGCGGCGGGGCGGATTCGGCGGTGCGCCCAAGTTTCCGCCGTCCATGGTTCTGGAGTTCCTGCTGCGGCACGGCACCGGGGAGGCCGTGGCCATGGCCGAGACGACCATGGAGGCGATGGCCAGGGGCGGCATGTACGACCAGCTCGGCGGGGGCTTCGCCCGTTACTCGGTCGACGCCGGCTGGGTCGTGCCGCACTTCGAGAAGATGCTCTACGACAACGCGCTGCTGCTGCGGGTCTACGCGCACTGGTGGCGGGCGACCGGCTCGGTCCTGGCCAAGCGGGTGGCCCTGGAGACCGCCGAATGGCTGCTGCGGGAGATGCGCACGCCCGAGGGCGCGTTCGCCTCGGCCCTCGACGCCGACAGCGAGGGGCCGGACGGCGCCCATGGCGAGGGCCTGTTCTACGTCTGGACCCCCGAGCAGCTCCGCGAGGTCCTCGGGGAGGACGACGCCGCCTGGGCGGCCTCGGTGTTCGAGGTGACCGGCACGTTCGAGCACGGCACGTCGGTGCTCCAGCTTCTCGCCGACCCCGACGACCCGGCCCGGTTCGACCGGGTCCGTACGGCCCTGCGCGCCGCCCGGGAGCGGCGGCCACGCCCCGGCCGGGACGACAAGGTCGTCGCCTCCTGGAACGGGCTCGCGATCGCCGCCCTGGCCGAGACGGGCGCGCTCTTCGACCGGCCGGATCTCGTCGAGGCCGCTCGCGAGGCGGCCGTGCTGCTCGACGACCTGCACACGGTGAGCCGCGACCCGGCCCGGTTGCTGCGGACCTCCCGCGACGGCCGGGCGGGGGCCAACGCCGGCATGCTGGAGGACTACGCCAACGCCGCCGAGGGCTTCCTCGTCCTCTACGGCGTCACCGGCGAGAGCCGGTGGTTCCACCGCGCGGAAGACCTGCTGGAGACCGTGCTGACGCGGTTCCCCGACGGGTCAGGGGGGTTCTACGACGCCCCCGACGACGGCGAGCGGCTGTTCCAGCGGCCCCAGGACCCCACCGACAACGCGACACCCTCGGGCCAGTTCGCGGCGGCGGGAGCGCTGCTGTCGTACGCCGCGCTCACCGGTTCCGCCCGGCACCGAGAAGCGGCCGAGGCGGCGCTGGGCACGGTGTCCGCGCTGGCGGAGCGATACGCCCGGTTCGCCGGGTGGGGCCTCGCGGTGGCGGAGGCGGCGCTGCGTGGCCCCGCCGAGGTGGCGATCGTCGGCCCGGCCGACGACGCCCGCACCCGCGCGCTGCACAGGGCCGCCCTCATGTCCGGCACGCCGGGGCTGGTGGTCGCGCTGGGCACGGGACAGCTCGGCGCCGTGCCGGTGGACGTGCCGCTGCTCGAAGGGCGGGGCATGGTGGACGGTTCGCCTGCGGCCTACGTGTGCCGGCGGTTCACCTGCCGGGCGCCGGTCACCACACCCGCCGAGCTGCGCGCCGAACTGGCCCGATAGCAGCGGCACAGTAGAAGCGGCACGGGAGAAGCGGGAGGACGGGACGCTCTCAGGCATGGCCGCCGACCAGATCGCCGGCCGCCCTGACGAAGGCGCGGACGCGTGCGGTGGAGTTGTCACCCCTCCACAGCAGCCCCCATCGCAACGGCGGGGCGTCGCTGAACGGGATGTAGGCGACGTCGGGCCTGACGTAGTAGCGCCGAGCCTGCGCGCCGACCGGAAAGACGCCATGACCCGCGCCGATGAGGGTGAGCATCTCGTTGAACGTGGCGGCGGAGGGGCCGGGTTCGATCACCCGTCCGGAGGGCGTGGTGCGCGGGGTGCGGTCCTCACGCAGTGAATCCGGGAGCGTGCCGGGCAGCTGGAGCAGGGGAACCCGGGCCAGATCCTCCAGGGAGACCGACTTCCGGCGGGCGAACGGATGCCCGGACGGCACCGCGAGCATCCG
Source organism: Microbispora rosea (assembly GCF_900156315.1). Lineage (GTDB taxonomy): Bacteria > Actinomycetota > Actinomycetes > Streptosporangiales > Streptosporangiaceae > Microbispora > Microbispora rosea. The sequence goes on from NZ_FTNI01000004.1 coordinate 239,862, forward strand.
CGCCTCCGACACCAGGACCGGCCCGGTGGCGATGCCGGGCTCCTCGATGGGGAAGGTGCCCAGGGCGACGTCGACCTCGCCGACGCGCAGCCAGGGCATGAGATCGACCATCTGCGCCTCCCGGAGCTGGATGTCGCAACCGGACTCGTGCCGTCGCATGAGGTCGGCCGCCCCGACGAGCAGTTGCCCTGCCGCGGCGCCGACGAAGGCGACCCGCAGGGTGCCGGTGACGCCGCGGCCCGCGGCGACTGCGTACTCGAACGCGGAAGTGATCTGGCGCCAGGCGGGTCGCACCTCCTCGTGCAGCCTGCGTCCCAACGGGGTCAGCTCCACCCGGCGGCTGGTGCGGTCGAACAGCGGGACGCCGATGCGGCGTTCGAGCTTGGCGATCGTCTGGCTGATCCGGGCGGTGGACACCCGCAGGCGTTCGGCGGTGCGGCCGAAGTGCAGCTCCTCGGCCAGGGTGAGGAACGCCTCCAGCTCGTGCCGCTCCAGCATGACGCCCCCATCGTTAACCCAGGCTTCACGATCATTGCACAGGACCGCGTTGATCGGCTTCCCGCTCCCGTCGAAAGTGGAACACGTCCAGAAACCCCTCTGGCCTGCGACCCGTCTGCCTGCCACCACGGAAAGAAAATGATCGTGAACGCACTGAAGGCCCTGCACTCGGCCGTCCGCGGCCGGGTCTGGCTGCCCGGCGACTCCGGCTTCGACGCCTCCCGCCGTCCGTGGAACCTGGCCGTCGAACAACCGGTGGCGGCCGTGGTCGAGGCCGCCGACGCCGACGACGTCGCCGCGCTGGTCCGGCACGCCCGCGCCGCCGGCCTGGCCGTCGCCACGCAGCCGAACGGGCACGGCGCGACCGGCCGCACCGACGGCGCCGTCCTGCTGCGCACCCGGCCGCTGGACTTCGTGGAGATCGACCCGGCCGCCCGGCGCGCCCGCGTCGGAGCCGGCGTGTCCTCCGGCCGTCTGCAGGCCGCCGCCGCGGCGTACGGCCTGACCGGCCTGCCGGGCAGCTCTCCGGTCGTCAGCGTCACCGGCGTCGCCCTCGGCGGCGGGCTCAGCTGGTTCGGCCGCAGACACGGCTGGGTCGCCGACAGCGTGACCGCCTTCGACGTCGTCGACGCCGAAGGACGGCAGCGGCGCGTCACCGGCGACACCGACCCCGACCTGTTCTGGGCTCTGCGCGGCGGAGGCGGCGACTTCGCGATCGTCACCGCCCTGGAACTGTCCCTCCATCCCGCCCCACGGCTCTACGGAGGGCGGGTGCTGTGGCCGGCCGAGCACGCGCCGGACGTGGCCGACGCCTACCGGCGGATCACCGCCGCCGCGCCGGACGAGCTGACCGTCTGGCTGGACCTGCTGCATTTCCCCGGCTCCGCGCCCCTGGTGGCCGTGGACGCCGCGCACCTCGGTCAGGCGGCCGAGGCTCGCGATCTCCTGGCTCCCCTGGACCGCCTTCCCCCGCCGCTGTCGGACACCCGGCGGATCATGCCGGTCTCCGAGCTCGGGTCCATCACCGCCGAGCCCACCGACCCCGGGGCCGGCTCCTCCCGCGGCGAACTGCTGACCGCGCTGGACGACACGACGGCCAAGACGTTGCTCGCCGACCCCATCGCCCCGCTGATGAGCGTGCAGATCCGCCATCTGGGCGGTGCGTTCGCCGGCCCGTCCGACAGCCCGCACGGACCGCTGGCCGAGCCGTACGCGCTTTATCTGTTCGGCGTCCCCGCCGACCCGGCGACGGCCGGGGAGATCACGGCCAAGCAGCGCGCACTCGCCGACGCCCTCCCGATCAGCGGGCGTAAGCCCTTCACCTTCCTCAGCCCCGGAGAGAGCGTGGCCGACGCGTTCACCCCCGCGGTGGTGGACCGCCTCCGTGACCTCAAGCGCCGCCACGATCCCCATGACGTCTTCCGCGGCAACTTCCCCGTCCTCGCCTGAACGGCCAGAGCCTGAAGGGTCAGAGCCTGAAGGGTCAGCGGCGCTCGCCGGCGGAGTGGGCGGCCGTCAGCGGCCGGGAACCTGGGCGATCGGGAGCTGCGGCCCGGGGAGCTGCGCGACCGGGCCGGTCTGACCACTCTGGCCGTTCTGGCCGTTCTGGCCGTTCTGGCCGGTCCGCCGGGCGCCCGGGTCGGTCTGGCCGGTCCGCCGGGTTCCTGGGTCGGTGCCACCGGGGTCGGATCTGGTGGTCCCCGTATCGGGGACGGCGCGGGTGGCGGCGTCCGCGGCATCCGTATCGCGAGTGCGGCCGGCGCCGGTCGGGCCGTTCGCGCCGCGGATGCCGTTCGCGCCGCCTCTCGGGGCGTCCTCGCCGTCCTGGCCGGTCACGCCCTGCTGCTCCTCGTCCGGCCCTGCCGGCATACCGGGCGCACCGGGCGCGCCGGGCACACCGGGCGCGTCGGGATCGGACGCCATCGCCCCGTCACCCGGCCCGTACGGCATGGGCGACCCGTCCGGCCCCGACGGATAGGCCGTGGGAGCCCCGCTCTGCTGGGGCATGGCCATGCCGTAGGTGTCCCAGTAGTAGGGGTTCCACGTGACCGGGTCGGGGAACTCCCGGACCGGCTTGCCCTCCATGGCGGTGCTCATGAAGGTCTTCCAGATCTCGGCGGGCAGCGTGCCGCCGTACAGCTCGCCGTAACCGGGGACGCTCACCGGCTTGTTGTCGTCGCGGAACATGTCGACCGCGACGGCCAGCTGCGGGACGTAGCCGGAGAACCACACGGCCGCCGACTCGTCGGTGGTGCCGGTCTTGCCCGCGACCGGGCGGTCCCACAGCCGCGCGCCCGTGCCGGTGCCGCCGCGCACCACCTGCTCCAGCGCGTACGTCGTGTCGGCGGCGGTGTTCTCGCTGAAGGCCCGGACGCCGGGCGGGGCGAACTTCCGGGTGAGACCGGTGGTGTCGGTGACCGCCCGGATCACGTGCGGCTCATGGTGGATGCCTCCGGCGGCGAAGGTGGCGAAGCCGGAGGCCTGCTGCACGGCGCTCACCGACGCCACCCCGAGGGGCAACGTGGCGGCGCTCCGGTGCGGGGCGAGCTGCGCGGCGGGAATCCCGGCGGCCTGGGCCGCGGCGACGACCTTGTCGAGGCCGATGCGCTGCCCGAGGTCCACGAAGGCGGTGTTGACCGAGAACTGCGTCGCCTGGAGCAGTGTGATCGCCTGCCCGTACGACTTGCTCCCGGAGTTGGGGATGTCGGCGGTGCCGATGCGGATGGGAGAGTTGCCGTAGACCAGCGCGTCGAGCCCGTATCCGGCTTCGAGCGCGGCGGCCAGTGTGTAGGGCTTGAAGGTCGAGCCCGCCTGGACCTTGGCGGAGAAGGCGTTGTCGTACTGGTTGGTCTCGTAACGACCGCCGTAGAAGGCGACGACCTCGCCGGTCGCGGGATCGACGGCCGCGAGGCCGGTGCGGACCTTCTTGGGGGTGTTGTCCGGCAGGACCGACTTGACCGCCTGCTGGGCCTGCGCCATGAGCTTCTTGTCGAACGTCGTGGTGACCTTCAGGCCGCCGTGGTTGATGTCCTCATCCGTGTAGCCGAGCCGGTTCAGCTCCGCGCGCACCTGCGCCAGCATGTAGCCGTTCTGGCCGCCGAGGGACAACGGCGCCCGCTGCTTGGCGAGGGTGGGGAACACCTGCGCGCCGGCCTCTTCACGGGTGATCGCGCCGATCTCGCGCATGCCCTGGATCACCGACGTCCATCTGGCCTTCACCGCGTCGAGCGCGGCCCCGGCCGGGTTGGCGAATCGGGTCGGCTGCTGGATCACGGCGGCGAGGTAGGCGCCCTCGGCCGCCGTCAGGTTCTGCACGTCCTTGTCGAAGTAGGCCCGGGCGGCGGCCTGGATGCCGTAAGCCCCACGGCCGAAGTAGATGGTGTTGAGGTAGCGCTCCAGCACCCAGTCTTTCGTCTTGGAACGATCCACCTTGAGCGCGATCATGATCTCCTTGAGCTTGCGCCCGATGGAGCGTTCCTGGCCGAGGCCGCTGTAGTAGTTGCGGACCATCTGCTGAGTGATCGTGGAGCCGCCCTGGAGCTGCCGGCCGGTGACCGTGGACCACACGGCGCGGGCCGTTCCGGACAGGGAGACGCCCTGGTCCTGATAGAACGTCCGGTTCTCCGCCGCGATGACCGCGCTTCTGACGACCTGGGGGACCTGCGCGAGCGGCACGGTCTTGCGGTTGACGCCCTCGGTGGCGAGGACCGTCTTGCCGTCCCGGTAATAGATCACCGAACCCTGGGCCGTCGCCAGCTCCTGAGTGCTGTCCGGGATGGGGGTCAGCGCCCACACCACGGCCAGGAACACGCCAAGCGCGACGATCCCGGTGGCGAGGCTCACGAGGAGGACACGCGGCAGCCGTCTTCGCCGGCGAGGCTTCGGCGCGCCGCCGTCCCCGCCGCCTCCTTTCCCGTTCGGGCCGCCGAGTGACGCCCGCGGTTCCGCGGCGCCCTCCCCGATCGGGCCCTCTTCGGCGCTGTCCACGCTGTGACCCCCGATAAGTCCGATACCCCCGCTACGCCCATTTGTGCCCGCTGAGCTGGGCGGATGGAACCACGGTAAACGATGGCCATCGATGGTCCGGCACTTCCCGCCACGTCTGTGGAAAAGCCTGCCCCGGGCAGAGGAGACTGTGGAAAACGCGGGTCAACCCCCGGCCGCACGGACGAGCGGGAGGGTCCGGTACGGCACCGGCGTGTCGAGCGCGATCACCGATTCGGTCCTCACGACGCCCTGAACGTCCACGATCAGGTCGATGACGCGCTGGAGGTCGGCGTTGCTGCGGGCGACCACCCGGCAGAGCATGTCTCCCCCGCCGGTGATCGTGTGGACCTCCAGGACCTCGGGGACGAGCGCGAGCTGGTCGGCCACCGGCACGTGCCCCGCGACCTGCCTGATGTGCAACGTAACGAAGGCCGTCACGTCGAAGCCGAGCGCGGCCGGATCGATGTCCGGCCCGTAGCCGGTGATGACCCCCTTCTCGGCCATCCGGTCGAGCCGGGCCTGCACCGTCCCCCGGGCGACGTTCAGCCTGCGGGAGCACTCCAGCACGCCGATCCTGGGCTCGGCGGCCAGCAGGGCGACGAGCTGTGCGTCGAGGTGGTCAATCGTCATAACGATTTCCCCTTGTATGAGGCGAGGACTGAGCACATTGTCCACCAAATCAACTCACTGTTGCGCAAATTGGCCACGTCACCGGACAGTTGGCGTATGAACGATGTCTTTCCGGTCCACGGCATGGACGCGGTGGTCTTCGCGGTCGGCAACGCGAAGCAGGCCGCCCACTACTACTCGACCGCCTTCGGGATGCGCCTGGTGGCCTACCGAGGGCCGGAGACGGGCAGCCGCGACGAGGTGGCGTACGTCCTCGTGTCGGGCTCGGCCCGGTTCGAACTGCGCGGAGCCGTACGCGCGGGCACGCCGCTCGCGCGTCACGTGGCCGAGCACGGCGACGGCGTCATCGACCTCGCGCTGGACGTGCCGGACGTGGAGACGGCCTACCGCCACGCGCTGGAGCAGGGCGCCCGTGGCCTGGAGGAGCCGCACGTGGTCGAGGACGACCACGGCAAGGTCGTGGTCGCGGCGATCGCGGCCTACGGCGACACCCGGCACACGCTGATCGACAGGTCCAACTACACCGGGCTCTACCTGCCGGGATACGTCGCGGCCGAGCCCATCGTCGCGCCGCCCGCGGTGAAGAACGGCCGGCTCTTCCAGGCGGTCGACCACTGCGTCGGCAACGTCGAGCGCATGGAGGAGTGGGTGGAGTTCTATGAGAAGGTCATGGGCTTCACCAAGATGGCGGAATTCATCGGCGACGACATCGCCACCGAATACTCGGCGCTGATGTCCAAGGTCGTCGCGGACGGCACCCGCAAGGTCAAGTTCCCGCTGAACGAGCCCGCCGAGGGCAAGAAGAAGTCCCAGATCGAGGAGTTCCTGGAGTTCTACGGCGGCCCGGGCGTGCAGCACATCGCGCTGGCCACCAACGACATCGTCACGACGGTCGACGCCATGCGCGAGGCGGGGATCGAGTTCCTCCACACGCCCGACTCCTACTACGACGACCCGGAGCTGCGTTCCCGCATCGGCGAGGTCCGCGTGCCGGTCGAGGAGCTGAAGAGGCGCCGCATCCTCGTGGACCGCGACGAGGACGGCTACCTTCTGCAGATCTTCACCAAGCCCGTGGTGGACCGTCCGACCGTCTTCTTCGAGCTCATCGAGCGGCACGGGTCCCTCGGCTTCGGCAAGGGCAACTTCAAGGCGCTCTTCGAGGCCATCGAGCGCGAGCAGGAACGCCGCGGCACCCTCTGACACCCCGCTGACGCACCCTTTGCGCGTGCCCGGCTTTGCCCGAAGGGCGGCGGGGTGACCATTCAGCCATGGGAACACCGCCGCCTCCGGGAAGCCCGTACGAGGAACCGAGGATTCCCTGGACGCCCCCGCCCTTCGGGCAGACGGCGCCGCGGCTCGCCGGCCGCTGGCGCCGCCTGTTCGCCGGGATCGTCGACGCCGTGCTCGTCGGGCTCGTCACCTCACCGCTCACCTGGGGCAACTGGAGGGTCGCGTACGACAGCGCGACGGAGGCGGTGGCGCGGATCCCGGTCGGCGACGGCCTTCTCGTCGGGGTGATCGGGTTCTTCTACTACTGGCTGCTCCAGTCCTTCTGGGGCGGCCAGACGGTGGGCAAGAGGCTGTTCGGCATGCGCGTCGTGCGGGAGACCGGAGAGCAGGCCGGCCCCGGGCCGATCGCAGTGCGGCAGGCGGTGGAGATCGTCCTGGGCTGGCTGTGCTGCCTCGGGCTGGTGAACCTGGCGTGGATCCTGTTCGACCGCAGGAAGCAGGCCCTGCACGACAAGGCGGCCAGGACGCTCGTCGTGGACGCCTGACTCTGCCCGCCCGCGGACCCCCGGCGACCCCTGCGAGCAGGGAAAACGTCCGGGGTCACTACCGGGACCACGCCGTGGCCTCGCGTAGAGTTGCCACACATATGTCCACGCATCCTCTTCCTCCGTTCCCAGCGCCGACCACCACGCCGACGGGCGTGCGGGCCGGCAGGTCGCTCTCCGCGCTGATCTGTGTCGTGGCCGTGGGGGCCGTCACGGCCTGCGCGCCGTCCGAGGGCGCGGTCGCGCCGTCCCCGGCGGCGGCGGTCGCCCCGGCATCGCCGGGCGCGGGCGCGTCGAGGGGCACCATGGGGGCCCCGGGCATCGGCGACCCGGACTTCCCCAGCGACGGCAACGGCGGATACGACGTCCAGCACTACGACCTGCGCCTGTCGTACGACCCGGCGTCCAGGAAGCTCGCGGGCAGCGCCACGATCGAGGCGAAGGCCGTACAGGACCTGACGTCCTTCGACCTGGACCTGCACGGGCTCGCGGTGAGCCGGGTGACGGTGGACGGCGGCGCGGCCGGGTTCACCCGCAACAAGGACGAGCTCGTGATCGAGCCGGGCAGGCGGATCTCGAACGGCGACCGGTTCGCGGTCGCGGTCGACTACTCGGGCGTGCCGGAACCGATGCGCGACTCCGCCAACCTCGGCAAGTACGGCTTCATCTCCACCCCGGACGGGGCGTTCGTCACGTGCGAGCCGAACGGTGCGAAGACCTGGTTCCCGTCGAACGACCACCCCTCGGACAAGGCGACCTACGACTTCCAGATCACCGTCCCCGAGGGGCTGACCGCGATCGCCAACGGCGAGATGACGGGGACGCCGCAGACCAAGGCGGGCAAGACGACCTTCGTCTGGCGGGAGAAGCACCCGATGGCGAGCTATCTCGCCACGATGACGACCGGGAAGTTCCAGGTCCGCACCGGCACGAGCGACAAGGGCCTGCCGATCTACGCGGCCGTCGCCGACTCCTTCCACGGCTCGCTCGACCAGCTCTTCACGGAGACGGGGAAGATCACCGACTACTGGTCGACCGTGTTCGGGCCCTACCCCTTCTCCTCCACCGGCGGCGTGATCGACGACTACGCGGCGGGGTACGCGCTGGAGAACCAGACCAAGCCCATCTACGGCGGCTTCTCGCCCGAGCCCACGATCATCGCGCACGAGCTCGCGCATCAGTGGTTCGGCGACAGCCTGAGCATCGGGCGCTGGCGGGATCTGTGGCTCAACGAGGGCTTCGCGACGTACGCCGAGTGGCTGTGGGCGGAGCACGCCGGCCAGTACACGGCCGATTCCGCCTTCCGGCGCTACTACGCGAACGCGGCCGACCCGATGTGGAACTACCCCCCGGGCACGGCCCGCGCCAGCGACCTGTTCGGCTCCGCCGTCTACAACCGCGGCGCGATGACGCTGCACGCCCTGCGCCGGGAGATCGGGGACGACAAGTTCTTCCCGCTGATCAGGGAGTGGACGAACGCCCACAGGTACGGCACCGTCACGACGCAGGAGTTCATCGCGCTGGCCGAGCGCGTCTCGGGCAAGAACCTCAAGGAGCTGTTCGACGCCTGGCTGTTCCAGCCGAGGCGGCCCGCCCCGATCACGTGACCGGCGCGGGCCCGGGCGGGAGAGACTAGGAGAACAGCAGCTTGTAGCCGTCCCGCCGCAGGGCGCTCAGCACCTCGTCGCAGTGCGCCGGGCCACGGGTCTCCAACTGCAGCAGGACCTCGGCCTCCTCCAGGTGCAGCCGGGAGCCGAACCGCTCGTGCACCACGTCGAGCACGTTGGCGCCGAGGTCGGCCAGCCGGGCCAGCAGCGCGGCCAGCGCCCCGGGACGGTCGGTCAGCCGGATGCGGAAGGCGAGGTAGCGGCCCGCCGCCGCCAGGCCGTGCCGCAGCACCCTGGCCAGCAGCAGCGGGTCGATGTTGCCGCCCGACAGCACGACGACCACCGGCGGCTCGAACGCGTGCGGCTGATCGAGCAGCGCCGCGACCCCCGCCACCCCGGCCGGCTCCACCAGCAGCTTCGAGCGTTCGAGGCACAGCAGCAGGGCCCGTGACAGCGACTCCTCCGAGACCGTCACGACGCTGTCCACCAGGTAGTGGATCAACTCGAACGGCAGGTCGCCCGGCCGCCCGACCGCGATGCCGTCCGCCATCGTCGACGTGGGCTCGACCATGACCGGCCGGCCGGCGGCCAGCGAGTCGGGGTAGGCCGCGGCCCGCTCGGCCTGCACGCCCACCACCTTGATCCCCGGACGCTGGGACTTCACCGCGAGCGCGACCCCCGCCGCGAGACCGCCGCCGCCGATGGGCAGCACGATCGTGGCCGTGCCGGGAAGCTGCTCAAGGATCTCCAGGCCGACCGTGCCCTGCCCGGCCACCACGTCGGGGTGGTCGAACGGGTGGATGAACACCGCGCCGGTCCTGTCGGCGTGCTCCTTCGCCGCCCGCAGCGCCTCGTCGACCGTGTGCCCCGCGAAGACCACGTCCGCGCCGTACGCCCGGGTGGCCTCCACCTTCGGCAGCGGCGCGCCCTCGGGCATGTAGACGGTCGACTTGGCCCCGACCAGCGACGAGCCCAGCGCCACGCCCTGCGCGTGGTTGCCCGCGCTGGCCGCCACCACGCCCCTGGCCCGCTCCTCCTCGCTCAGGCGCGCGATCCGCACGTAGGCCCCGCGGATCTTGAACGACCCGGCCCGCTGGAGGTTCTCGCATTTGAGGTGCACCGAGCCGCCGACGATCTCGGACAGCACCCGTGAGTGCAGGACGGGCGTCTGCGCCGCCACTTCCGACAGCGACTCGCGTGCGGCGACGACGTCCTCGTACGTCACCTGTGGGACAGCCATGCGCCAATCATCACAGGTCCCCGAAGGCGACACGCCTTCAGAGGGAGGGGCACCAGTATTTGTCCGCGCCGATCACGAGGGCGGCGGCGCCGACGAGACCGGCGTCCTGGCCGAGCGCGGCGGGCACGACCCGCACCCGCCCGGCGAACTCCATCCGGGTGTGCTCTCGCAAGGCCTCCTCCAGCGGCCCGAACAGCAGGTCGCCCGCCTGGCTGAGCCCGCCGCCGACGGTCACGAGATCGAGGTCGCACAGGTTGACGGCGGAGGCGATCGCGATGCCCAGGGCGCGCCCGGCCCGGGCCATCGCGGCCAGCGCGATCGGGTCGCCCGCCGCGGCGTCGGCGGCCAGCCTGCGCGCGGTCGCCGTCCCCTCCTCCTGGTAGAGCTCCCCGCGCGTGACCGCGGCGTTCGGCGACCAGCCCTGGGCGAGCGCCCATGCGGCGAGGCCGGGGCCGCGGGCGATCGCCTCCAGGCAGCCGTGGCCGCCGCAGCCGCACGGCGGGCCCTCGGGGTCGACCACGACATGGCCGATGTGACCGGCGTTGCCCGTTCCGCCGTCGATGAGCCTGCCGCCGAGGATGAGCCCGCCGCCGACGCCGGTCGACACGACCATCCCCAGCATGGCCGCGCTCCCCCGCCCGGCGCCGCGCCAGTGCTCGGCGACGGCCAGGCAGATCGCGTCGTTGTGGATGCGGACCGGGACGCCGGGAAAACGGCCGGCGAGCCTGCCGCGCAGCGGGAAGCCGCGCCAGCCGCCCATGTTGAGCGGCGAGACCTCCCCCTCGGGCCAGGTCATCGGGCCGCCGCAGCCGATGCCCACGCCGGCCAGGCCGGCGGGCACGTCCAGCCGGTCGAGCAGGGCGGTCAGCGTGTGCCACAGCGTCTCGGCGTCGGCGCCCTGCGGGGTGGCGACCCGCTCGGCGGCCACGACCTGCCCGTCCGGCTCCACCAGGCCCGCCGCGAACTTCGTGCCGCCGATGTCGACGGCCAGCGTGAGGTCGCTCACGCGCCCGCTCCCGTGCCCGTGGACAGCCCCGTGCCGCTGGAGAATCCGGTGCCGCTGGAGAAGACGAGCAGCGACGCGGTGAAGCCGTGGACGTGGTTGTGCCCGCTGACCGGCCCGACCTCGCCCGCGGCGAAGAATCCCGCCACCCCGATCGGCCCCAGCGTCTCGCGTACGGCGAGCGCGTCATGGTCGGCCGTGCCGAACATGCCCGAGCCCCGGCCGTTGCAGGAGAACAGCAGGGCCCCCTCGACCCGGCCGGAGTGCTGCTGCAGGTGGGCGTCGAGTAGTTCGTAGAGGTCCTCGTCGGCCGTCTCGGCATCCCTGACCTGGAACCGCACCGTCCTGCCGATCTCGATCACGTCGCCGACGGCCACCGCCTCGCGTTCGGGGTCGATGCCGATGACCCCGCGGATCAGGAAGTCGCCGCGCTCGTGGCGCTCGGCGTACTCGTCCATGGCGATGCCGATCTGTAAGCCGGCGGCCACCAGGTCGCGGTCCTCCTCGTCGAGGGCGCTGACGATGTCCTCCAGGCGGGCCAGGGCGGGCTGGCCGGCGAGCTCCAGCAGCACGTTGTCCTCGGCCCGGGTGACGACCATGGACGGGCCGATGGGCCGGCAGCCCTGGCTGACGACCGTGCCGATGTTCACCTCGCCACCGATGATCACTCCGATCGCGCCGGAGTCGTGCACCTCTCCGTTGGCGAACAGCCGTACGGAGCCGCGGCCCTGGAGCCCGTTGGCCAGGCCGCCGACGATCGGCAGGCTGCCCAGCACCTCGTGCGAGTGCTCGATGAACGCGTCGGTGGGGAAGCTGTAGGGGTCGGCGAGCAGGATCGCGGCCCGGTCGTCGGGGATGCGCTCGGGCAGCCCCACCACCACGAACCTGTCCTCCGTCCGCAGCGTCTCCAGAGCGAAGGTGTCGATCCTGGCGCCGCCGAGGGAGGCCGCCCACGCGCTCACGGCGGAGGTCAGTTCCACGCCCTGCCCGTGCCCGATGACGCCGGTCGCGCTGCAGCCGATCACGTCGGCCCCGGACGCGACGGACATCGCCCGCCTGCCCGCGTTGACCACGTCGTCGGGATCGTCCCCACAAACGAAGAAACACACCAGGTCTGGCGGACCCGACAGGCCGGCCAACGCCTGGCGTACGGCCGTTTCGGCCGCTTCCACCAGGTTGGCGCCCACGGCGAGACCGTCGGCGAAGCGGCTCGTCATTACCGCCATGTCTCGCCCTCTCTTCCTCCGCGACTGTTTCCTTGGGCCGATTCTCCCCACTGAACGGAGGTCGACGCACCGGCCGCCCGTCCAATTGGCCTCGCGGCCCGCAGCCGTGTCTCCAAACCCGGCTGCAGGATCGTCCGATGGGGACGTAGTCTCGACTCCGTGCACAAATCGCCCACGCCTGCCCCTAGCACTCTGCGTGAACTGCGCGAGAGTGGACATCGCCACCGCACGGTCAAGGCCGAGATCAGGGAGAACCTCCTGGCCCGGCTGCGGGCCGGCGAGCCCCGGTTCCCCGGCATCGTCGGCTTCGACGACACCGTCCTGCCCCATCTGGAGCGAGCGCTGATCGCCGGTCACGACCTCGTGCTCCTCGGCGAGCGCGGCCAGGGCAAGACCCGCCTGATCCGCACCATCACCGGCCTGCTCGACGAGTGGTCGCCCGTGGTCGAGGGCTGTGAGATCAACGACCACCCGTACGCGCCGGTCTGCGTCCGATGCCGGCGGCTGGCCGCCGCCCACGGCGACGACCTGCCGGTCGCGTGGAAGCACCGCGAGGACCGGTACGGCGAGAAGCTGGCCACTCCGGACACCTCCGTCGGCGACCTGATCGGCGACGTCGACCCCATCAAGATCGCCGAGGGCCGCACGCTGGGCGACCCCGAGACGGTCCACTACGGCCTGGTCCCCCGCACCAACCGGGGCGTCTTCTCCGTCAACGAGCTGCCCGACCTGGCCGAGCGCATCCAGGTGGCGCTGCTCAACGTGCTGGAGGAGCGCGACATCCAGGTCCGCGGCTACAACCTGCGCCTCCCCCTCGACATCCTGCTGATCGCCAGCGCGAACCCCGAGGACTACACCAACCGCGGCCGGATCATCACCCCGCTGAAGGACCGCTTCGGCGCGGAGATCCGCACGCATTACCCCCGCACGGTCGAGGACGAGCTGGTCCTGATCCGTCAGGAGGCCGACCTCGCCGCCCTCGGCGCGGACCTGCCCGACCACCTGGTGGAGGTGATCGCCCGGTTCACCCGTCTGGTCCGCGAGTCCACCGCCGTCGACTCCCGCTCGGGCGTGTCGGCCCGCTTCTCCATCGCCGCCGCCGAGACCGCCGCCGCCTCCGCCGTACGACGGGCCGCGCTGACCGGCGAGGAACGGCCCGTCACACGGGTCTGCGACCTGCCCGGCGTGGTCCACACGCTGCGCGGCAAGGTCGAGTTCGAGGTCAGCGAGGAGGGGCGGGAGATCGACGTGCTCGCCCACCTGCTGCGCCGCGCGACGGCCGAGACCTTCCGCGCCTCGCTCGGCGGCGCCGACCTCGCGCCGCTGCTCGACAGGTTCGGCGAGGGCGCGCAGGTCGAGTCGGGCGCGCTGGTGCCGGCCCACGAGCTGCTGCGCAGGATCGGCCGCGTCGAGGGCCTGTCGAAGATCATGACGCGGCTCGGCATGGGCGAGGGCGACGAGTCGCCCGGCCACGCCGCCGCGGCGCTGGAGTTCACGCTGGAGGGGCTCTACCTGATGCGCAGGTTGTCCAAGGACGAGACCGACGGCGCCACGGTGTACCGGACGTGACCCGGCCATGAGCTACTTCTACCGGGAGTACCACGACGGGCCGGATCCACTGGCTCCGCCCTACGACGTGCGCTCGGCGCTGGACGAGATGGGCGACGCCATCCTGTCCGGCTCGACGCCGATGGACGCGCTACGCGACCTGCTGCGGCGCGGGCTCCCCGGCGCTCCCGACCGCCGCGGCCTGGACGACCTGCTCCGCCAGGTGCGGCGGCGCCGCCGCGAGCTGCGGGACAACACCCGGCTCGACGGCACGCTGGAGCGCGTCCGCGCCCTGCTCGACAAGGCGATCGGCCAGGAGCGCGCGGAGCTGTTTCCCGACCCCTCCGACGACGCCCGCTTCCGCGAGTCGGCGCTCGACGCCCTGCCCTCGGACACGGCGCGGGCGGTCCAGGAACTGGCCGGCTACGACTGGCGGTCGGCCGCCGCGCGGCAGACGTTCGAGGAGCTGCGCGACCTGCTGCGCAGGGAGGTGCTCGACAGCCAGTTCCGCGGCATGCGCGACGCGCTGGCCAACCCCGACCCGGCCGCCATGGAGCGGGTCCGGCAGATGATGTCGGACCTCAACGAAATGCTGGACCGCGACGCCCGGGGGGAGCACACCCAGGACGACTTCGACCGGTTCATGCAGCAGTACGGGGACATGTTCCCCGAGAACCCGCAGAACCTCGACGAGCTGGTCGACCAGCTCGCCCGCCGCGCCGCCGCCGCGCAGCGGATGCTCGCCTCGCTCACCCCGGAGCAGCGCGAGGAGCTGGCCGGGCTGATCAACAACACGCTGGAGCAGGCCGGCCTGGCCGAGCAGATGCGCCGGCTCGGCGACGCCCTCTACGCCCGCCGCCCCGACCTCGCCTGGGGCACCCCGGAACGGGTGTCCGGCGAGCAGTCGATGGGCATGAGCGACGCCGTCACGGCCCTGCAGGAGCTGGCCGACCTCGGCGACCTGGAGACCGCGCTGCGCCAGGACTACCCCGGCGCCCGGCTCGACGACGTCGACGAGGCCGCAATCCGGCGCGCGCTCGGCCGCTCGGCCGTGGACGACCTGGAGGCCCTGCGGCAGGTCGAGCGCGAGCTGGAGGCCCAGGGCTACCTGCGGCGCAACCGCGGCAAGCTGGAGCTCACCCCCAAGGCCGTACGCCGGCTCGGGGAGACCGCCCTGCGCCGGGTCTTCGCCTCGCTCGACTCGGGCCGCCGCGGCGACCACGACCAGCGCGACGCGGGCACGGCCGGGGAACCGACCGGATCGACCCGCCAGTGGCGTTTCGGCGACGAGCAGCCCATCGACGTCGTGCGTACGGTCGTCAACGGCGTGCGGCGGGGCGGCGGCGCGCCGGTGACCCTGACGGTGGACGACTTCGAGGTCGTGGAGACCGAGCGGCGCTCGGCGGCGGCGGTGTGCCTGCTGGTCGACCTGTCCTACTCGATGGCCCTGCGCGGCACCTGGGCGGCGGCCAAGCAGACCGCGCTCGCCCTCCAGGCGCTGGTGGCCTCGAAGTTCCCGCAGGACGCCGTGCAGATCATCGGGTTCTCGAACTACGCGCGGGTGCTGCGGCCCGACGAGCTCGCCGGGCTCGAATGGGACATGGTGCAGGGCACCAACCTGCACCATGCCCTGCTGATCGCGGGCCGTCACCTCGACCGGCACCCGGACTTCGAGCCGGTGGTCCTGGTCGTGACCGACGGCGAGCCGACGGCACATCTGATGCGCAACGGCGTGCCGCGCTTCGAGTGGCCGCCGTCGCAGGAGACGCTGACGCTGACGCTCGCCGAGGTCGACAAGATGACCCGGCGGCGCGCGACGATCAACGTCTTCATGCTGGCCGCCGACGACCGGCTGCGCGAGTTCGTGGACGAGGTCGCCCGGCGCAACGGCGGCCGGGTCTTCTCCGCCAGCGCCGACCGCCTCGGCGAGTACGTCGTCAGCGACTTCCTGCGCGCCCGCCGCACCCGCTGACGAGGGCCGGGCCCCGCACCGCCCGGGCGTCGCGGCCCACCCGCGGTGTTGCCCGGGTACGACGCTGTCCGGGTGCGGCACTGTACGGATGCCGCAAAGTGGTTCACCACCTGTCACGCGGGCATTGGTAAGCGCATCGGCGTGATTCGGGGGCGCGTTGCCGGACGACGGATGGTGACCGGACGAGCTGCGGACGGCGGGCGCAAGCGGGGAGACGGCGGCCGTGGTTTCCGGAGACCGATACCGGGAGATCGATAATCGATTGCCGACCGGGTTGCAATCGGCGGACGATAGACAGGCATCCCCTGTTCGCGCTGGTCGTTCCACATGCCCGGTGGAAGGAGCGCTCCCATGTTCGCAGCGGTCGGCCTCGTCGTTCTCATGATTCTCACCGGAGTGCTGTACGAGATGGCGGTCCACAACCGCCCCCGTCGCCGGAAGTAGTTCCGCGACACCTCGGCGCCTCGGCGTCCGACGCGCCCGACGCGCACGCGACGAGGGCGTCCGGGCGACTGCGGGGCGATCAGTCCAGGCGATAGCCTCTGCCCATGTCGCCTCTCGACCATCTGCTGCTGTGGTTGCACATAGGGTTCGCGATCTTCGCGCTCGGTCCGCTCACGGCGGTCACGAGCGTCACGCCGCGTTACATCCGGGCGCGCGATCTGAGCGTGCTGCGGTATCTGCACCGCGCGACCCGGATGTTCGGCCTGCTCACGATCGGGGTCTTCCTGTTCGGCCTGCTGCTGGGCCGCAGCGCTCTCGGCGCGCCCTACCTGTCGGTGTCGATGACGCTGTTCGTCGTGGCGGCCGTCCTGCTGGTGATCGTCGAGCGTGACCAGCGTACGGCCATCGCGGCGCTGTCCACCGAGTCGCCGGAGGACGACGCCAAGGTGCAGACCGGCCGGATCGCCGCGCTGGGCGGCATCAGCGCCCTGATCTGGCTCGTCATCCTGTTCCTGATGGTCTTCTTCAACCCCTGAGAAAAGATTCCCGCTTTCCCCTGAATGTCCGGTAGAACGTCTTTGGCCGGAAACGGGGGAATGAGGAGCGGGTGCACCTTACGACGCAACGCCGGGCGGCGTGGGCGCTGGTCGCCCTCGCCGTCGGGGCCTTCACCTACGTCACCGCCGAGGTCCTCCCCATCGGGCTGCTCACGGTCATGGCGGCCGACCTGGACCGGTCTCCGTCCGAGACGGGCCTGCTCGTGACGGGGTACGCCGCCGTCGTGGTGCTGGCGTCGCTGCCACTCACCCGGCTGACCCAGCGGGTGCCGCGGCGCAGGTTGCTCACCGTCACGCTCGGCGTGTTCGTCGCGGGAATGCTGCTGACCGCCGTGGCGCCGAACTATCCGACGCTGCTGGCCGCCCGGCTGCTGGTCGCGGCCACCCAGGCGCTGTTCTGGTCGGTCGCGACCCCGGCCGCGGCGGCCATGTTCCCCCCGGAGATCCGGGGGCGCGCGATCGCCCGGATGTCGATCGGCAGCTCCCTCGGGCCCGTCCTCGGCGTCCCCGTGGGCACCTGGCTCGGCCAGCAGGTCGGCTGGCGAACCGCGTTCGCCCTGGCCGCCGCCGTCGGCCTGATCACCTGCGTGACCGTGGCGACGCTCATGCCCGGCCGCCGGCAGACCGACGCGGGCTCCGGCGGTCACGAACCCGGCCGCGGCGCGACCCCGGACGCCCGCCGCTACGCGCTGCTCATCGTCGCCACCGTCATCGGAGTGGGCGGCTACCTCACCGCGTACACCTACGTCACGCCGTTCCTGCTGGACTTCGGCGGTTTCGCCCCGTCCGCGCTCAGTCCGCTGCTCCTCGCGTCCGGGATCTCCGGGGTCGCGGGGACGATCGTGGTCGGCCGGCTGCTGGACAGCCGGCCGAGGGCCGCCCTCGTCGGGCCGCTCGCCCTCATCACGTGCGCGCTGCTCGCCCTCTACGTCTTCGGCGCCGTGCACGCGGTGGCGGTGGCGGCCATCTGCGTGACGGGCATGTCGTTCAGCGCGCTGGCGGCGGCCATCGCGAGCCGCGCGCTGCAGGTGGCCCCGGGCAGCACCGACATCGCCTCGGCCGGCAGCGGCTCGGCCTTCAACGTCGGCATCGCGGGCGGGTCGCTGCTCGGCGGCGCGCTCATCGACCACTCGGGGGTCCGCAGCGTGACCGTGGCGGGCGCCGTCCTGACCGCCGCGGCGCTCGCCACCCTGCTGTGCGAACGGTGGGTGGCTCCCGCCCGCCCCTCCGCGCCGGAGCGTACGGCCCCGGCGCGGAGCGCGCGTTAGACAGAGCGCGGAGCGCGCGTTAGACAGAGCGCGGAGCGCGCGTTAGACAGAGCGCGGAGCGCGCGTTAGACAGAGCGCGGAGCGCGCGTTGGACAGACCTCGGAGCGCGCTTCAGCCGACTCAGCCGAGGGCCTCGGTGAGGTCGGCCAGCAGGTCGTCGACGGTCTCGATGCCGACCGACAGACGGACCAGGTCGGCGGGGACCTCCAGCGGCGATCCGGCGGCCGACGCGTGGGTCATCCGGCCGGGGTGCTCGATCAGCGACTCGACGCC
This sequence comes from Microbispora rosea, assembly GCF_900156315.1. Classification (GTDB taxonomy): domain Bacteria; phylum Actinomycetota; class Actinomycetes; order Streptosporangiales; family Streptosporangiaceae; genus Microbispora; species Microbispora rosea. Next base: position 257,890 of record NZ_FTNI01000004.1, read on the forward strand.
GCCGAGCGACTCCCCGAGCGTGAACAGCTTCGCGCGGTTGCAGATCTCGACGGCGGCCTCCTCGCCGCCTTCGACGCGGAACGACACCATCCCGCCGAAACGCCGCATCTGCTTGGCCGCGATCTCGTGGCCGGGGTGCTCGGGCAGGCCCGGGTAGAGGACCTGGACGACCTTCGGGTGCGACAGCAGCAGGTCGACCACGCGCTCGGCGTTGTCGCAGTGCCGGTCCATGCGCACGCCCAGCGTCTTGAGGCCGCGCAGCGTGAGCCAGGCGTCGAACGGCCCGGCCACCGCGCCCATCGCGTTCTGGTGGTAGGCCAGGCGATCGCCGAGGTCCGCCGACCGCGTCACCAGGGCCCCGCCGACCACGTCGGAGTGGCCGCCGACGTACTTGGTCGTCGAGTGGACCACGACGTCGGCGCCCAGGCTGAGCGGCTGCTGCAGGTAGGGCGAGGCGAAGGTGTTGTCCACCACGAGCACCGCGCCCCCGTCGTGGGCGACGGCCGCCAGGGCGGCGATGTCCGCGACGTTCAGCAGGGGATTCGTGGGCGTCTCCACCCAGATCGCCTTCGTGTCCGGCCGTACGGCGGCCCGCACCGCGTCCAGGTCGCCGAGCGGCACCGGGTCGAAGGAGACTCCCCACTCCTGGAGCACCCGGGAGAACAGCCGGTAGGTGCCGCCGTACGCGTCGTCGGGGATCACCACGTGGTCACCGGGCTTGCAGACGGTCCGCAGCAGCGTGTCCTCGGCGGCGAGGCCCGACGCGAAGGCCAGCCCGCGCACGCCCCCTTCGACGGCGGCGAGCGCCTCCTCCAGAGCGGTCCTGGTCGGGTTGGCCGACCGGCTGTACTCGTAACCCGCCCGCAGGCCGCCCACGCCGTCCTGTTTGTAGGTGGACACGGCGTATATGGGAGGAACGACGGCGCCCGTGTGCGGGTCCGCCTCCTGGCCTGCGTGGATGGCCAGCGTCTCGAAACCTTGGTTCATGGGGTCGAGCCTACCCTCCCCCCGTGATCTTGCAGTTGGTCGCAAAAAGAGCCGTGAACTGCTCAAACACCTTTCGTGATCTTGCACTTATTCTCAGCCTCGCCACATGACCTGCCCGGACACGCTCCGTGATCTTGCATTTGCAAGATCACGGATGCTCGCTGCGCAGGCCAGACGGGGTGCGCTCGATTTTCTGCATGATCACGGAGGATGTACGCCCTGGTCAAGCCATGCCTCTGCGACAAACTACAAGATCACGCGGAGGGGGGCGGAAGGGGTGGGTTAGTGGTTGGCGAGGAAGGCCAGGAGGTCCTGGCGGGTGACCATGCCCACCGGCTTGCCGTCGTCGAGGACCACGGCCGCGTCGGCCTTCTCCAGCGCCTCGACCGCCCGGGCCACCGGCTCACCGGAGCCGATCATGGGCAGCGGCGACGACATGTGGCCGCCGATCTCGTCCTCGGACCGCACCCGGCCGCGGTAGAGGCCCTCCAGCAGGTCGCGCTCCACGATCGAGCCGATGACCTCGGCCGCCATGACCGGAGGCTCCTCCTTCATGACCGGCAGCTGGGAGACGTTGTACTCCCGCATGATCGAGATCGCGGTGCCGACCGACTCGTGCGGGTGGACGTGGACGAACTCGGGCAGCCCCGGCGTCTTGCGCCCCAGCACGTCGCCGACCAGGCCCTCCTCGCTCGACGTGGTGAGGAAGCCGTAGTCGGCCATCCACTCGTCGTTGAAGATCTTCGACAGGTAGCCGCGGCCGCCGTCCGGCAGCAGCACGACCACGACGTCGTCCGGCCCGGCCGCCTGGGCCACCCGTACGGCCGCCACCACCGCCATGCCGCACGAGCCGCCGACGAGCAGCGCCTCCTCGCGGGCGAGCCTGCGGGTCATGCCGAACGAGTCCTTGTCGGAGACCGCGATGATCTCGTCGCAGATCGTGGTGTCGTACGTCGCGGGCCAGATGTCCTCGCCCACGCCCTCCACGAGATAGGGACGGCCGGTGCCGCCGGAGTAGACGGAACCGACGGGGTCGGCGCCGATGACCTTCACCCGGCCGCCGGAGATCTCCTTGAGATACTTGCCGGTGCCGCTGATCGTTCCCCCGGTGCCGATGCCGGCGACGAAGTGGGTGATCCTGCCCTCGGTCTGCTCCCAGATCTCCGGCCCGGTGGAGTGGTAGTGGCTCGCCGGGTTCTCGGGGTTGGAGTACTGGTCGGGCTTCCAGGCGTTCGGGATTTCGCGGGCCAGCCGGTCGGACACCGAGTAGTACGAGTCGGGGTGGTCGGGCGAGACGGCGGTCGGGCAGACGACGACCTCCGCGCCGTACGCGCGGAGCACGTTGATCTTGTCCTGGGCGACCTTGTCCGGGCAGACGAACAGGCAGCGGTAGCCCTTCTCCTGCGCCACGATGGCCAGGCCCACACCGGTGTTGCCGGAGGTCGGCTCGACGATCGTGCCGCCGGGCTTCAGCTCGCCGCTCCGCTCGGCCGCTTCGATCATCCGCACCGCGATGCGGTCCTTCACCGAGCCGCCGGGGTTGAAATACTCCACCTTGGCCAGGACCTGGGCGGGCGCGCCCGCCGTGACCTTGCGCAGCCGGACGAGCGGGGTGTCGCCCATCAGCTCCACCAGCGAGTCGTGTACGCGCACCGCGATGACCACCTTATTTGCCGAAGCTTGTCAGCCTGCCGTCAGCCGGGATTCCGATAGGGGTGGCCGGAACTCGGCTAGTTTCTTCTTCAAACCGTACCGTGAGCAGGGAGGAGGGCGGGTGGTCTGGACGTCCGGCGCAGTGCGCGCCGCGCGGCGTATCGCCACCGCCGCCGCCCTGGGCGGAGGCGGGCTCACGGCGCTGGGAGCGGTCACGTACGGCCTGCTGATGGCCGAGGCCATGGTGGCCCGTCGCATCGTGGGGCAGCCGCACGGGCTCGACGGCCCGCAGGCCGACGGCGTGTATGGCGCATTCCCCGGGGAGCCGATCCGGATGGCCGTCCTCGGCGACTCGACCTCCGTCGGCCTGGGCATGACCAGCCACGAGGACACTCCCGGCGTGCGCATCGCGTACGGGCTCGCGGCGGTGGCCGAGCGCCCGGTGCGCCTCACCGTGGTCGGCCAGTCGGGCGCGGCGTCGGTGGACCTCGGCGTTCAGGTGGACCGCGCGCTGGAGGCCCGGCCGGAGATCGCGGTCGTCTTCGTGGGGGCCAACGACGTCACCACGGCCACCCTGCCGGCCCGGGCCGTACGGCACCTGCAGAAGGCGGTGCGCCGGCTGCACGAGGCCGGTGTGGAGGTGGTCGTGGGCACCTGCCCCGACCTGGGCACCGTACGCCCGATCGCGCAGCCGCTCCGATGGGTCACCCGGCGCTGGTCGCGGCAGCTCGCCGCGGCCCAGACGGTCGCCGTCGTCGAGGCGGGCGGCCGCACCGTGGCGTTCGCCGACCTGCTCGGACCCGAATTCGACGCGAACCCGGCAGAGATGTTCGGACCTGATCGTTTTCATCCATCTGCCCGAGGTTACCTACAAGCCGCGTACGCAGTGCTACCGTCTGTATGCGCCGCGTTGGGGTTGTGGCCCGAGCCGGAACCCGTGCGCGTCGAAGGATCGCAATACCTCTTGGCCGCAATGGCCGTGGAGGAACCCGGCACCGAGGTCACCGCGACCCGTGTCGCCGGCCGGGCGGTCGGCCCCCATGGACGGTGGGCGGCGCTGCTCCGCCGGAGACCCGGGCCGCTTCCGAACGCCTAGAGCCGGTTACCTCCTGCGGCCGGGCCATCACCCCCTGTAGGAGCGAAATGATCCGGCCCCAGCTGAACAACGCGAAACCCGCTCTGGCGCTCGCCGCGACCGCCCTGCTGGCCGGGGGCGCCCTCACCGGCTGCTCCGGCGGCGACGAGGCCGCCAAGGACTACCCGGCATGGCAGAACACGCAGGTGAACGCGGTCAGCCGGACCACCACGGGAGGCGGCGTCGCGGCCACCACCTCCATGCGGGCCGACGGCTCCCTGGAGACCGTCGTCCTCGACCTCACCACCGGCCGCCGGCTCTGGGCGCACCCCGCGACGATGGCGGGCCGGCTCCCCGGCATGGGGGTGCAGGCTCCGGCGACCGTGGCGACCAGCGGCGGGCAGGGCGTGGTGATCGCGCTCGATCCCCCCGCCGCCGGCAAGAAGGGCGCCACGCTGGTCGCCAGGGACGCCCGCACCGGGCAGCAGAGGTGGACCAGGCCCGTGCGGTCCACCTTCGGGCCGCAGCGCTGCGGGCCGTACGTCTGCGTCTCCGAGGACACCGCGCTCTCGACAGCGCGCGTCGTGGTCCTCGACCCCCGCGACGGATCCGTGAAGTGGCGCCTGGCCGGCATCGCGGAGGTCGAGTGGTCCGACGCGTCCAAGGTCGTCCTGCTCAGGCTCGCCTCCCACCCGGTGCTGGAGGCCCGCACGCTCAAGGACGGCAAGACCGTCTGGCAACTGCCGATCGAGCAGGCCCTCGGCCCCGACGTGGACCTGAGCGGGGGCTGGGCCTTCGGCGCGACGGGCGACAAGATCATCGGATACGTCGCTCCGTACACCAACCCGCAGACCAAGGAGACCTCGACGTTCGGCCTGTTCTCCGCGCGCCTGACCGACGGGGCCGTCGACTGGATGCGGCCGTCCGTCGTCCGCGTCTACCCCAGCGGCAACCCCGCGTACGCGCCGGTCGTCCGGCCGGTCGACGAGCAGGGCCAGTATGGCGGGTTCGCCCGGCTCGACGCCGAGACCGGACGGGTCCTGGGGCAGATCACGCCCGCCCAGGTGCCCGGGTCGGGCTGGTGGCTCGCCTTCCCGCCCGAGATGAACAAGCTGGGCTTCCTCAAGCGCGACGCGCCCGGCTCGGTCTTCGACCTCAGCACGGGCGAGCCGACCCCGGTGAGCGGCGCGACCGGCTGGTCGTTCTGCGTGACCGACCCCAAGCCGCTGCAGCTGCGCGGCATGATCCCCGGGTTCTACTCGATCGCGGCGCTGTGCGAGTTCGACCTGGCCACGGGCAAGCGCAAGGACTCCTCCTCCGCGCCGCCCTCCTGGTTCACCGGCAGCCAGAACGGCTGGCGCCTGTGGCGCGACGAGAAGGGCGGCCTCCACGCCGTCAACGACGGCACCGCCACCTCCCCCGGCATGTACGGCTGATAGACGCCCAGACGCGCGAAGCGGGAAGCACCGAGCGAGCCGGGACGTGAGCGCCCCGGCGTGCGAAGCGGGAAGCACCGAGCGAGCCGGAGGGGTGCGCCGCCAATCTGGACTGAGGAGCGCGCGGGAGCGAAGCGACCAGAGCGCGACGAGGGAAGATGGCGGAATCAAGCGCTCCGGCTGCGAAGCGGGAAGCACTGTGCAGTAGTACAAAATTCTGGTGAGTGGGGTCCAGGGCGTGGCGGGCGGCATACCGAGGGGTAACCTCCGGGGGAGGAGGCCCCCCGAACCCTGAGTGGAGGGGCACGAGATCAGGCAGGAGAGTCACATGCCCGAGGCAGTCATCGTGGCGACCGCGCGGTCGCCGATCGGCCGCGCCTTCAAGGGGTCACTCAAGGACATCCGCCCGGACGACCTGACCGTGCAGATGGTCCGCGCCGCGCTGGCGAAGGTGCCGCAGCTCGACCCGAACGACGTTGACGACCTCATGCTGGGCTGCGGCCTCCCCGGCGGCGAGCAGGGCCACAACCTGGGACGTGTGGTCGCGGTGCTGCTCGGGCTCGACAACGTGCCGGGCACCACGGTGACCCGCTACTGCTCCTCCTCGCTGCAGACGACCCGGATGGCGTTCCACGCCATCAAGGCGGGCGAGGGCGACGTGTTCATCTCGGCCGGCGTCGAGACCGTCTCCCGCTTCGTCAACGGGAGCTCCGACATGCCCCAGGCGCAGAACCCGCTGTTCGACGAGGCGAAGGCGCGGACGGAGGAGACCACCAAGGGGAGCGCGCCGGTGTGGCACGACCCGCGCGAGGACGACGCGCTGCCCGACGTCTACATCGCCATGGGTCAGACGGCCGAGAACGTCGCGGCGTTGAAGGGCATCTCGCGGCGCGAGCAGGACGAGTTCGGCGTGCGCTCGCAGAACCTCGCGGAGAAGGCCATCGCCAACGGCTTCTGGGAGAGCGACATCACCCCGGTGACGCTCCCCGACGGCACCGTGGTGAGCAAGGACGACGGCCCGAGGGCCGGCACGACGTACGAGGCGGTCTCGCAGCTCAAGCCGGTCTTCCGGCCGGACGGCACCGTGACGGCGGGCAACTGCTGCCCGCTGAACGACGGCGCCGCCGCGGTGGTCGTCATGAGCGACACCAAGGCGGCCGAGCTGGGCATCACGCCGCTCGCCCGGATCGTGTCGACCGGCGTCACCGGCCTGTCCCCGGAGATCATGGGACTGGGCCCGATCGAGGCGTCACGGCAGGCGCTCGCCCGCGCGGGCATGGCGATCGGCGACGTCGACCTGGTCGAGATCAACGAGGCGTTCGCGGCCCAGGTGATCCCCTCCTACCAGGAGCTGGGCATCGACATCGAGCGGCTCAACGTGAACGGAGGCGCGATCGCGGTGGGTCACCCCTTCGGCATGACCGGCGCCCGCATCACCTCCACGCTGGTCAACGGCCTCCGGTTCCACGACAAGTCGATCGGGCTGGAGACGATGTGCGTCGGCGGCGGCCAGGGCATGGCGATGGTGCTGGAGCGGCTGTCCTGAGCGACGGGATTCACGCCGGTCCCGGCAGGAGCCGGGACCGGCGTGAACTCAGCGGGAGCCGGGACCGGCGCGGACTCAGCCGTGGAAGTCGGGGCCCGCGCGTGTGGGCTCGACGCGGATGACCACTCGCTTGTCCCGGATCATGGCGGCGCGATAGTCGTCCCAGTCCGGGTGCTCGCCACTGATGTCGCGGTAGTACTGCACCAGGTGCTCCATCGCGTCCGGCAGCGAGACGACGTGGGCGACACCCTCGATCTGCATCCACTCGCCGTAGAAGGCGTCGGTCATGACGGTGAGCACGACCTGCGGGTTCTCCCGGAGGTTACGGGTTTTCACGGCCGTCTCGCGGCTGCTGATCACGATGTAGCCGTCCTTGTCGCAGCCGACGGTCACCGGGGAGGTCTGCGGCCGCCCGTCCGGATAGCGGGTCAGCATGACCGCTCGGTGGTTGCTCCTGACGAACTCACGCGCCTTGTCGAGATCCATACAACAATGATGCGCCCGCACCGGACCGGTGCGGGCGCGTCAGTGCTGCCTTCGGGACGGTAGTGCGGTTCCTACGCTGGCTCTCCCTACCTCGGGCCTGGGTACGCTGTCGGGGCCTTCTACGCTGCCGGGACGGTGGCTGCCGGAAGAGCGCGACCGCCGGGAGCGCGTCCGCCCGCGGGACGCTGCTTGCGCGTGCTGTGCTCGTGCGTGCTGTGTGCGCGGGACGTCACTGCCGCCTCCCGCGCTCCGGTCTAGAAGCGACGGCGCCGTTCGTGCTCGAGGACGATGGCGGCGGCGTAGCCGTGGCTCAGCCCGTGCTCGTCGGCGAGCCAGTTGGCCCGCTCGTCACAGCGTAGGAACGACGGGCCGTTGTCGATGGCTTCGAACCACTCTGGGAGGTCGCGCCCGGTTATGGACGGGACGCGGGCGATCAGCTTGTTCTGGGTCTCCGGTGAGTGGTTCAACGACATGGGCACCTCCACGGAAAAGGCTGCTTTGTGTCACAGTGCATCACCGGTCCGCGCTTGACAAGCCCTCGGCGGCATTGATTTGTTACAGGATGTTGATCGAAAGTTGCGGCGCCGATCACCAGATCCTGATATAGCGCAACAAAGGGGCACCGCTCCCGGAGGAACGGCGCCCCTTGCGCTCGTACGGCTAGTCGTTGTTCGTGAAGTAGCTGATGAAGCGGAGGATCTCCAGGTAGAGCCAGACGAGGCTCAGGGTCAGGCCGAACGCCATCAGCCACGAGTAGCGCTCCGGCACGCCGGCCCGCACCCCCTGCTCGATCTCGCTGAAGTCGAGCAGCAGGAAGAAGCAGCCGAGCAGGATCATGCCGATGCTGAAGATCCAGCCGATGGGGCTGTCGGTGCGCAGGCCCAGGCCACCGCTGACGAAGATGCTCGCGATCCAGTTGATCAGCATGAGGCCGACCGCGCCGAACGCGGCGGCGACCACGAACTTGGCGAACTTCGGCGTCGGCCGGAAGATCTTCAGCGCGTACACGGCCAGCGTGCCGCCGAAGGCCACCATCGTGCCGAGCACGGCCTGCAGGACGATGCCGTTGTAGACAGTGTCGTACATGTGGCTCAGCACGCCGATGGCGACGCCGTAGCAGACGGAGTAGCCGAGGATCAGCGCCGGATTGGTGCTCTGCCGGAACGACACGATGAGCCCGAGGATCAGGCCCACGATCATCGCCGGCGCCGCGAGGCCCCAGCCGACGTTGAAGTACCAGGCCAGGGCGGCCGAAACGACGAGCGTGCCGAGGGTCATGAAGCCGCGCACCACGACGTCGTCGATCGTCATGGCCCGTGCCGCCGGGGGGGCGTACGAGGGCGCGGCGTACATCTGGTCCAGCTGCTGCACGCTGGGCGCCGGACCGGCCCACGCCTGCTGACCAGCGGCCCCACGCCGACTGAATATGGGGTTCTTACTCTCCATTCGCTTCCTCCAGGACGCGACTCACTGATCAGCCGCTGCGCGGCCTAGTGGGGATGGTGCCCGAGGAGCGGTGCTCTCACAAGTGGGAGCGCCACTCCACCGCAGTGGCAACGACCGGGCGGTCCGGCGAGTTCCCGCCGTCTCCCCACGGACGAGAACGGCCGGCACCGGCCGCGCCACAAACTTGAACAATTCATGTACTTGAGACCTTCAAGTCTAGTGCTAACGTGGTGCCGAGCCACGAAGTAGCGGCCTGACCAGGTAGAACGTCTCAGCGATCACTCCACCTGCCGTTGCGGGCCTCTCGTTCCAACCGCACAGGCACAACAGGCCCTCCGGACGGTCACTTCGGCACCCGGGGGTCGCCCGGCCGCCTCCCGCGCCGGTGCCGGTGCCGGTGCCGCAGGGGAATGTCATCGCGAGGAGGACGGCGATGAAAGTCAGCGGACCACTGTTATTGCGAAGGTTCCGGCCTGATTCCATCCGAGGGCGTGTCACCGTCCTCGTCACGGCGTTCGCCACCCTGCTGCTGATCCCCACCGGGGTCCTGGGCAGCATCCTGGCCCGGCAGGCGTTCTCCACCGCGGTCTGGCTCGACGCCCGGCAGGAGGCGGCGCTCACGGCCGCCGCGTGGCGTACGGGCCACTTCCACAGCGGCATCACCCCGCAGGTGGCCGGGATCGACCTGGTCCAAGTAGTGGCTCCCAATCGGCGGGTGCTCGCCACGTCGCCCGCGGCCCGGGGCATGCCCCCGCTCACGTCCTTCTGGCCGTCGGAGGACGATCCCATGCAGGACGTCGAGGCCTGCACGCACGACGGGATCGGGTGCCTGCGCCTGGCGGCGCTGCGGGTGATGCCCGGGCCCGACTCCCCCGTCGTGTACGCGGGGCGCCCCATCAACGGCTTCACGCCCGTCGGGATGTTCGATTTGCTCTTCACCGCGGAGGTCTCCGTGCTCGTACTGCTCACCGCCTGGGCCACCTGGAAGGTGGCCGGACGCACCCTGCGCCCCGTCGAGGCCATCCGCAGCGACTTAGCCGCTGTGAACGTCAACGACCTGGACACCCGGGTGCCCGTACCGGGTGGGGACGACGAGATCGCACGGCTCGCCCGCACCGTGAACAGCACGCTCGCCCGCATCGAGCAGGCGAAGATCACCACCGAACGGGCGCTGCGGCGGCAGCGCGAGTTCGCCGCGGACGCCTCCCACGAGCTGCGCACTCCGCTCGCCGGCCTGCGCACGCAACTGGAGGAGGCGCAGCTTCACCCCGGCGAGACCGATCTGCCGTCGCTGCTCAGGGACGCGCTGCTCGACGTGGGACGGCTGGAAGCGATCATCGACGACCTGCTCCTGCTGGCGAAGGTGGGGGCCACGACCCCGGGCCGCAAACCTGTGGACCTGTCCGCGCTGGTCAGGGACGAGGTCGCCCGCCGGTCCGACCGGCTGCCGGTGCGCCTTCGGCTGGCGGACGGGGTCAGGATGCACGCCGCGCCGCGCCACCTCGCCCGTCTGCTGACCAACCTGCTCGACAACGCGCAGCGGCACGCCCGCAGCGTGGTCGAGGTCGGGCTCCGGCGCGACGACGGCTTCGTCGAGTTGTGGGTCAGCGACGACGGTCCCGGCGTCCCGGAGTCCGAACGGGAGCGGATCTTCGAGCGGTTCGCCAGGTCGGACACGGCGCGCAGCCGGGGCCGCGGGGGCACCGGGCTCGGCCTGGCCATCGCCCGCGACATCGCCCGCGCCCACTGCGGCACCCTGGTGGCGGCCGAGTCGCCGTACGGCGGCGCCATGTTCGTGCTGCGCCTGCCGGTCTCCGGCTGCCCGCAGACCGCCGACGCCGCGCCTCCGCAGGCCGCGATCGACGGCGCCACCGGCCCGTACGCCGAGCCGTCGCAGGTGGCGGACGCCCCGGCGCCGGTGCACGAGCGACAGGCCTGACCGCGGTCAGAGGCGGGCGAACCAGTCGCGGACGGCGTGCCGCCCGCCCCCGCCGAGCGCCACCATCAGGGCGTACCTGGCCTTCGCCGGAGCCAGCCCCCGCGCCCCGATCGCGCCGACCTTCGCGGCCAGCCCCAGCCCCAGCGGCAGGTCCTCCAGCTCGACCGGCCGGGTGCGGCACCGCGAGGCGACCACCACGGGGATGTCCCACTCCGCCAGCTCGCTGAGGGCCCCGTACAGGGTGATCGGGATGTTCCCGGCGCCGGTGCCCTCCAGCACGACACCCCTGGCTCCGGCGTCCACGACGGACGTGACGAGCACGGGGTCCATCTCCGGATACGTCTTGATCAGCGCGACGTGCGTCTCCGGCTCTCCGCGTGCGTCCGGGGGCCGCGGCGGCGGCGTCGCCGTCATCTCGGCCCGGCCGTCCACCACCCGGCCGAGGATCGGCGCGGGGGCGGACGACATGGCCGACAGGCCGGTCGCGTCGGCCATCGTGACCCAGCGCGCCGCGTGCAGTTCGTCGTTCACGCAGACCACCGCGCCGACGCCGCGAAGAGCGGGATCGGCCGCCGCGACCAGGGACGACGCGAGGTTGCGCGGGCCGTCGCTCGACAGCTCGTCCAGCCCGCGCGCGGCGCCGGTCAGCACGATGCCGCCGCGCGGAGCGGCGGGGCCCGCGAGCAGGTCCGTGAGGAAGGCCGTCTCCTCGATCGTGTCCAGGCCGTGGGTGACGACCACACCGTCGAACCCCTCGTCCAGCAGGGCCGAGCGGGCACGGCGGGCCAGCCGCAGCATGGTGGAGGGCGAGGTGTCCCAGCTCGGCTCGGCCTGCACGTCCTCGGTCACGACCTCCACGCCGAGATTCCCGGGTACGGCCGCCAGCAGGTCGGCGGCCGTCGCGAGCCCCGGACGGCTGGTGCGACGGGCATATGCCATGACGTCGCCCGTCGCCACCAGCAGCACCCGTCCGGTCACGACGCGTCGTCCTCGGCGGGCGCGGCGACTCCGGCGTGCTGTTCGAGTCGCTCGATGCGCCGCAGGAGCGGAGCGATCTCCTGACGGACGGCCGCCGCCACCGCCTGCATGGCCGCCTGGGAGGAGGCCGCGGGAGCGGACGGAGACGCGTCCTGGGACGCGGAGGCGCCCTGCGCCTGCGCCCGGAGGTGGACGTAGCCGGCGAGCGCCGCGGCGACCGCGCGCCGCGTGAGGCGCGGCTCGGCGCCCCGCTCGCGCAGCACGTGCCCGCCGATCCCGTCGGGCTCGGCGACCAGACCGAGCAGCAGGTGCTCGCACCCGATGTAGTTGTGCCCCAGCGCATGGGCCTCGGTGACCGCCAGTTCGAGGGCGTTGGCCGCGTGCGCGTCGAACCGGCTCGGACCGTCCTTCCGCGTTCCCTCGTCCTCTGGCCGCTCCGGGCCTGCCGCCGCGGCGGGTACGGACGGGCGGCGGCTCGCGAGGTCGCGCTCGATCAGAGTGGGCTCGATCTCCATGGCCCACAGGACGTGCAGGGCGAGGTTCTGCCCCTCGGCCAGCATCGCGGCGAGCAGGTGCTCGGTGCCGATGCCGGTGGCGTTCTCGGCCCGGGCCTGGTCCAGCGCCAGCCGGAAGACGGCGCGGGTCCTGGGAGTGAAGTGCGACAACCGGGGGTCGTCGATCTCGAAGTCGCCGAGGATGGTCTCGCGGATGGCGCTCACGCGGCGGACCGCCTGCTCCAGCGCCCGCTGGCAGATCGCGGACACCGGAAGCGCCGCTTCCTTGACCGCCTCCGCCAGATCATCTGGGAGGTACACGTTGATCTTAGGCATGCATCATTCATACCCCCATAGGGGTTATACGTCTACCCCCAATCGCGAAAACGGCGTCAGGGAAGCGTGACGTACTTGCCGAGGAACTCCCTGACCTCGGGGATGTCCAGGCGGTAGTCGACGTTGGTCGTCTTGCAGGCGTCGTCCACTCCACTGATCGTCGTGGCCACGAGCAGCTTGGAGTCCGGGCCTCCCAGGTAGTTGGGGCCGCCCGAGTCGCCGTAGCAGGTCCCGCCCTCCTCGCGCGAGGGGTTCGGCACCAGGTCGAGCCACCTGCTGCCGAGGCGCTTGTAGGAGATGGACGTCTGGCTGCGCGTGTCGGTGTAGCGGTACCGCCATCCGTGCCGCTTCTTGACGGGGTCCACCGAGCCGTACCCGACCGGGGTGAAGCGCGCGGCCTGGAGGCGGCCGTCGGCCTTGAGCTGGTCGAGCAGGCCCAGGGACGGCAGCTTCGCCGGGGCGATGCCGGCAACGGGCTCGGGGAAGATCACGACCGCCATGTCATAGGCGTCGCCCTTGTATCTCGAGTCGGGCACGTAGCGACCGGCGTAGAGCTTCTCCCCGGGCTGGTAGTGGCCGGCGAAGGAGACCCGGGCCGTCTTCTGGCCCTTGCCGCCGCAGTGGGCGGCCGTGAGGAAGACGGTCGGCGAGATGAGGGTGCCGGTGCAGTACGACCACGTGCCGTCGCTCTCCGGCTCGTCGCCGATAAGGGCTCCCACTTCCGGGTGCTGAGTGTTATCGACCGAGCCATGGGTGATGGCCGACGCAGGCGAGGCGATACCAGCCACCAAGCCGGTAAGAACCATGACAAAAGGGACGAAACGCATGCCCGAATGTATCCGAGCATGGGCTCCCTATGACAAAGCGGAACGAGAAGATCTACCGACTGACCTGGCGAAACGGGGACTTCCCGCGCGCTCACCGGACACGCGAAGACCGGCCCTGAGCCGGCCACAGCATGAGCGTGCCGAGAAGGGGCCACGTGAGGGGGCCCCGCCAAAGGACCATGTGAAAGGACCACGTGAAAGGGCCGCGTGAAGGGCCCCGGTTCGACGAAGGGCGTCGTGAGGCCCCACTCGCCTCGATGCTCGCTGTCCTGCCGGTCGATGCTTCGGTGTCTTGCCGGGCGCCAGTGCCCCCGGTGGGACTCGAACCCACACCACAGCCCTTTTAAGGGGCTTGCCTCTGCCATTGGGCTACGGGGGCGCCGCGATCATATGTCACGGATCACTCCTCTGTAAGCAAGTTACGTCTTACGCGGCTTGTCCCCCTTTCCACAGCGCGTGAACGGCACGCCGGGGAGCCACCCGGTCAAGGTCCGGGAGACCGTCCGCACCTTCTCCCCCGTCCACCACACCAGCATGTCAGAGCACACGGACACGCGACGGCCCGGCGGGTGTGCGCCGCCGGGCCGTCACATGTCCTGGGGCCGTCCCCGGCCCGTCCCCGCCGGGCGGGTCAGCGCTTGGGCCCGCTCTTCGCGGCCGCCCTGAACTCGTCGCGCGGGTGCTCGATCTCGCCGAGAGAGATCGTCTCCCGCTTGAAGAACAGCGACATCGTCCAGTCCATCACCACGCGGACCTTCCGGTTGACGGTGGGGACCCGCGACAGGTGGTAGGTGCGGTGCATGAACCAGGCGGGGAAGCCGCGCAGCTTCATGCCGTAGACGTTCGCGACACCCCGGTAGAGGCCGAGCCCGGCGACCGACCCGGCGTACTTGTGCCGGTAGTCCTCCAGCTTCTGCCCGCGCAGGTACGCGGTGATGTTGTCGCCGAGGACCTTCGCCTGCCGTACGGCGTGCTGGGCGTTGGGCGCGCAGTACTGGCCGGGGTTGGTCACGTCGGGCACGCCCGCGATGTCACCGGCGGCGAAGGCGCCCTTGACGCCCGCGACGGTCAGGCGCGTCGTGGTCTTGATCCGGCCGCGCTCGTCGAGCGGCAGGTCGGTGGAGTTGACGATGGGGCTCGGCTTGACGCCGGCGGTCCACACGATCGTGGCCGACTCGAACTCGTCTCCGTCCGAGGTCTTGACCAGACCACCCTCGCACGACTGGAGGAACGTCTTCATCTTGAGCTCGATGCCGCGCTCGCGCAGCTGCTCCGCGGTCCACTCGCCCATCTCGGGACCGACCTCCGGCAGGATGCGGTCGGACGCCTCGATGAGGACCCAGCGCAGGTCCTTCTTGTCGATGCTCGGGTAGTACGTGACCGCGTCCTCGGTCATGTCCTCGAGCTCGGCGAGCGCCTCGATGCCCGCGAAGCCGCCGCCGACCACGACGAAGGTCAGCGCGCGGCGGCGCACGTCCTCGTCGTCGCTCGACTCGGCGCGGTCGAGGAGGGCCAGCACCCGGTTGCGCAGCGCGATGGCCTCGCCGACGGTCTTGAAGCCGATGGCCGCGTCCTCCAGGCCGGGGATCGGCAGCGTACGCGAGATCGAGCCGGCCGCCATGACGACGACGTCGTACTCGATCTCACGGGACTGGCCCGCGGCGGGCTCGAAGGTCAGCGTGCGCGCCTCGTGGTGCACCTTGGAGACCTTGCCGTTGAGGATGCGCACCTTGGGCAGCACCCGGCGCAGCGGGGCCACGACGTGGCGCGGCGAGATGTTGCCGGCCGCCGCCTCGGGGAGGAACGGCTGGTAGGTCATGTACGACTGCGGGTCGATGAGCGTGATCCGCACGCTGCCGTCGCGCAGCTCACGGCGGAGCGTGCGCTGGAGACGAAGAGCCGAGTAAAGGCCCACGTATCCACCGCCGACGATGACGACATGCTTCCAGTTGCGGTCTGCCACGATGCCCTCCCAGAGCTTGTGAAAGCATTCACAAGCTTACGTCACAAGTTGGCAATCGCACCATCGCGCCAGGGCCGAAGGTCCAGTGATTTTCCCCACTCCGCCATCTCTTGGCGACATTTCTCTGGAAAATTCCCGCAATCTTCTCTCAGTGATCGACTTCACACTCGTGAATTGGTTCACAAGGTCGCCGTACCCAGCGCGGCGGCGCGGGCGAAGACCGCGTCGAGCATGTCCGCGGTGACCCGGCCGGTGAAGGTGTTCTGCTGGCTGGGGTGGTAGCAGCCGATCAGCGTGACGGGAGCCGCGCCGTGGGAAATCGGCACCTCCACCGCGTGGCCGAACCGCGGCCTGCGGGGCGGCAGCGTGAACCCGGCCTCGCGCAGCGCGGGCCACACCGCCTGCCAGGCGAAACCGCCGAGCGCCACGATCACCCGGGTCGTGCCCGCCACGAGCGCGAGCTCCCTGGACAGCCAGGGGAAGCAGGTGTCGCGCTCCTCGGGGGTGGGCTTGTTGGCGGGCGGGGCGCACCGGACCGCCGCCATCATCCGGGCGCCGATCAGCCGCTGCCCGTCGCCCGCGTGGACGCTGGTCTCCTGCGCGGCGAGGCCGGTGCGGTGCAGCGACGCGAACAGCCAGTCGCCGCTGCGGTCGCCGGTGAAGATCCGGCCGGTCCGGTTGCCGCCGTGCGCGGCGGGC
The DNA here is from genome assembly GCF_900156315.1 of Microbispora rosea. Taxonomy (GTDB): domain Bacteria; phylum Actinomycetota; class Actinomycetes; order Streptosporangiales; family Streptosporangiaceae; genus Microbispora; species Microbispora rosea. The sequence continues at coordinate 273,755 of NZ_FTNI01000004.1, forward strand.
GCCAGCCCGACGATGAGCGTGTGCGGCGCGTCGTCGCCCCACCCCGCGATCGGCCGGCCCCAGTAGGTCTCGTCGGCGAACGCCCGCCGTTTGACGTCGGCGACCTCCTCCCGCCACTCGACGAGACGCGGGCAGGCGCGGCACACCGACTGCCTGGCGGTCAGTTCGGCGAGCGTACGGCTCTCTGCGGCGAGTTTGGCGACCTCGTGGGCGTCGTGGGCGACGGGGGTGTCCGGGCACGCCGGGTCACCCGGCCAGCCGGAACCGGGAGGAACGGAGCTCATGACACCGATCGTGCCAGGTCAGAAAATGTGCGTCCGCCAGAAGCCGGCTCTGGCGACACCTACGAGTGTCACGAAGCGGTCATGCCGAGAAAGATTCCGATCTTTTCCGCCGCGCCGGAGGTGGGTACGTACGGCCCGTGTCCACCGACTCAGTCCCCCCGATGTTCGGCCCGGCGTTCGACGCCGACCCCTACCCCGCCTACGACTGGCTGCGCCGGAACGCGCCGGTGACCCGCGTGCCGCTGCCCGGCTGCGAGGCGTGGCTGGTCACGCGGTACGAGGACGCCGTGACCGCGCTGACCCATCCCGCCCTCGCCAAGGACCCGGCGGCCGGCTCGCCCGAATGGCGGGCCGCCTCTCTCGGCCTGCCCCTGGACCACCGGCCCGGGCTGGCCCGCCACATGATCAACGCCGACGGCGCCGACCACACGCGCCTGCGGCGGCTCGTGAGCGCGGCCTTCACACCCCGGCGGATGGCGGGGCTGCGGACGCGGGCGCTGGAGGTGACCGACGCGCTGCTCGACCGCCTCGACGGCCCGGAGACCGACCTCATCGCCGGTCTCGCCTATCCCCTGCCGATCACGATCATCTGCGACCTGCTCGGCGTGCCCGAGGAGGACCGGGCCGCCTTCCACCGGCACGCCTCCGTCATCGACTCGGCGGCGGCGTCCGAGGTGGAGGAGATCAAACGCGCCACGGACGCCCTGGAGAGCTTCCTGGCCGACCTGGTCGAGCTCAAGCGCTCCCGGCCGGGCGACGACCTGCTCACCGACCTCGTCCGGCGGTCCAACCAGGGCGAGATCGACAAGGACGAGCTCACCTCGACCGCGTTCCTGCTGCTGATCGCCGGCCACGAGACGACCGTGGCGCTGATCGGCAACGGACTGCTCGCGCTGCTGCGGCACCCCTCCCAGGCGGCGGCGCTGCGCGCCGACCTCTCCCTGCTGCCGGACTTCATCGACGAGATGCTGCGTTACGACGGTCCCGTACGGAACGCCACCTGGCGCTTTCCCACCGAGCCCGTGGTGATCGGCGGCCAGGAGATGCTGCCGGGGGAGCCCATCCTCGTCTCGCTGCTCGCGGCCAACCGGGACCCGGCCGCCTTCGCCGACCCGGACGCGTTCTCCCCCGGCCGGATCGGCGAGCCGCACCTCGCCTTCGGCCGGGGGCCCCACTACTGTGTCGGCGCGGCCCTGGCCAGGGTGGAGGGAGAGGCCGCGATCGGCCGGGTGCTCGAACGGTTCCCCGGCCTGGCCCTCGCCGCCGACCCCGCCGAGCTGAGCTGGTGGCCCAGCGCCATCATGCGCGGCCTGTTCTCCCTGCCCGTCCGCCTGCACGGCTGACGTCCCGCCCGGCTCCGGCCGCACGGCGCTCCTGACCATGCTGCGTGCGCTCGGGTCCGGCTGACTCCGCGTTTCCCGCTCGCGCCTATCGCGAGCGGCGAGACGGCTCGGCGGACGGCGACGGTGACGGCGAGCCGGACTGCTCGGCGGAGGGCGTCGGTGAGGCCGTGGCGTCCGTGGGCGCCGGCGTCGCGGGGACGCAGGTCGCCTCCGCCTCCGGTTCGGTGGGATCGGCGCGGCGCTCCACGGGCTTCAGCGGCAGCGGGTAGGCGTTGCGGATGGGCGGCTCCCCGTCACAGGGGATCACGATCTCCTGGTCGAAGCCCGGGTCCAGCATGATCGGGTTGCCGTCCTGGTCGTAGAGCCGGACGTTGTGCAACGGCGTCCCGTCCTCGGCGTACGGGAGGATGTTGGAGACGTCCCCGCCCAGCGAGGACACACTCTCCACTCGCATGCCCGGCGCGTACACCTCCGGCCGGGGGCCGTAGTCGAAGGCCACGCCGCGCGACGACGTGCTCGGGACGTCCGCCATCGCCGTGACCACGAGGACCGCGGCCACCAGATTGGCTCCGAGCAGCAGCACGCGACCCCAGCGCGACGCTCGCGCGCGGCCCCGCCGGCCCAGCCACACCGACCCCCAGACGACCGCGAGCGTGAACACCCACGCGGGGATGTCACCGGGGATCAGCCCGGGGGCGCTGATCGGCGCGAGCACGGCCAGCGCGATCGCGTAGCCCCGCAGCACCCACCACGCGGGGCGCAACTCCGGGGCGAAGACGGCGGCCTGACGGTAGGGCGGGAGCACGAGCAGCCGCGTGTGAACGCGCCGGACCGCTCCGCTCGTCCGCTCGCGCAGCCGCCCGCCCAGCGAGGAGCCGCCGCTCGACGGCCGCCCGCCGTAGGCGGCCCGCAGCTCGGCCGCGTACGCCTCGGGGCCGCCGAGGCGTTCCTCCAGCGACATGCCCGGCTCGGCGGCGACCTCGGCGAGATGCTCGTCCAGGTCCTCCAGCAGCGCGTCCATGTCCCGGGCGGGGAGATCGGCGAGCGCCGCGCGTACGGCGGCGGCGTAGTCCTGGGGCGTCATAGGGGGAGTCATCCCGGATCGACCTCCTTGAGCAGGTCGTTCATGGTGGCGGCGAAGGACGTCCAGGTCTTCGCCGAGGTCTGGAGGAGCGAGCGGCCCACGTCGTTGAGGCCGTAGTACTTGCGGTGCGGTCCCTCGTCGGAGGCGACCACGTAGGAGGTGAGCGCTCCGGCCTTGAAGAGCCGCCGCAGCGTCCCGTACACGGAGGCGTCGCCGACGTCTTCGAGCCCCACCTCGCGCAGGCGGCGTACGACGTCGTATCCGTAGCTGTCACGCTCGGCGAGCACCGCGAGGACCGCCAGGTCGAGAACCCCTTTGAGGAGCTGGCTGCTGTCCACGCATCGCACAGTACTACGCATTGCGTAATAGCGGCAAGATCCTCCGGTCCCTACGCGGCGTTCACGCGATCCGTACGACGTACTTGCCGCTGCCGCGGCCGTCGGCGAGCAGCTGGTGGACGTCCGGCACCCCGGCGAGAGAGTCGATCACGGTCACCGGCACATCCAGCAGGCCCTCCGCGATCAGGTCCAGCACACGGCTCAGTCCCCGCGCGATCCGGTGGGGCGCGCCGGCGGTGAGGGCACTGGCGCTGAAGCCGACGATCCCCACGTTGCCGCGCATCAGGCGAGGGTGGGGCGGCAACGGGGACGCCTCACCTCCTCCCGCGTTGCCGAACAGCACGATCCGGCCGCCGGGACCGGTGACCTCCAGGTCCAGTTCGAGCAGCTCGACGCCGAGCGGGTCGAGGACGACGTCCACGCCCTCGGGCGCCGCGGCCCGGATCGCGGCGCCCATCCCCTCGTCACGGACGACCACCGTGTCGTAGCCGGCGGACCGGGCCGCTTGGACCTTGTCCGCCCGGCCCACGGTGCCGATGAGCCGTCCTCCGCCGAGTGCGGGGACCAGCCGGGCCACCGCCGATCCGACGCCGCCGCTCGCGGAGTGCACGAGCACGCTCTCACCCGCGCCGAGCCTCGCCGCGTCGGTGAGCAGCAGCAACGCGCTCGTCAGCATCAGCGGGGCGGCCGCGGCGAGGGAGGACGGCACGTCGTCCGGCAGCGGCACGGTCACGGCGGCGGGCGCCACGGCCACCTCGGCGAGACCGCCGGACGGGGTGAGGGCGGCCACCCGCTGTCCCGGCACGAGGCCGGAGACTCCCGGGCCCACCCGGCGCACGGTTCCCGTCACCTCTTTGCCCGGCACGAACGGCCAGGCCGTGACATAGCCCGGCTCTCCCCTGCGCGCCATCACATCGATGAAGTTGACGCCCGCGTGGGAGACGTCGACGGACACCTCGCCCTCGCCGGGCTCCGGCACCGGCATGTCCCCGACCTCCGTCAGGTCCGACCCGCGCGACGGTCCCGTCATCACCAACGCCTGCATGACCCGCTCCTCTTTCGATGTTCGTAGTACTACGAATGTCGTACCATAGTTGTACGATGGTTGTCGAAAGAGAGGTGGAAGATGCCCCGATCCCAACGCCGCCGGTCGGCATTGACGCATCCGGACGCCGCCGAGATCGACCTGCTCGACGTCCTCCACGCGCTGGCGGACCCCACGCGCATGACGATCGTGCGGACGCTGCGCGCCGAGCCGGAACGGGCCTGCGGCACGTTCCCGGTGGATGTGGCGCCGTCGACGCTCACGCACCATTTCCGGGTGCTCAGGGAGGCCGGTGTCATCCACCAGCGGGAGGACGGCAACCGCCGGTGGACCGCGCTGCGCCTGGCCGACCTCGACGGCCGGTTCCCGGGCCTCCTCGACTCGATCCTCGACGCCTACGAGACGAACGCCGGGGCCGTCGCCTCCTGAGGTCCTGGTTCTCGTCAGGTTCTGGTTTTCGTGAGGGCAGGGTTCTCGTGACGGCAGGGTTCTCGTGAGGGCAGGGTTCTCGTAGCGTCCTGGTTCTCGTCAGGCGAGGGACCAGGCGATGCCGTCGAGGATGTCGTGCTCGCTGACCACGACCTCGGGGAAACCGTAGCGGCGGACGATGCGGTCGAGGATGAGCGCGCCCGCGCCGATGACGTCGACCCGGCCCGGGTGCATGACCGGGATGGCCGCCCGCTCGTCGTGCGTCAGGCGCAACAGCCGCGCGGACACCTCGTGAACCCGTTCTGCGGGGATGCGCGAGTGGTGGATGCGCGCGGGGTCGTAGGCGGGCAGGTCGAGCGCGATCCCGGCGACCGTGGTGACAGAACCGGCCAGGCCGACCAGCGTCCGCGCCGTACGCACCGGGACGTGCTCCTCGACCCGGTCCATGGCCGCCTCGATGTCGGCGACGGCCGCCTCCACCGTCCCGGCGCTCGGCGGGTCGTCGCGCAGATGGCGCTCGGTCAGCCGTACGCAGCCGATGTCCACCGACAGAGCGCCCTCGACGGACCGCGAGCCGACGACGAACTCGGTCGAACCACCCCCGATGTCCACCACGAGATAGGGGGTCTCGGCCTCGGCGCCAGAGCGGGCCAGGCCGCGGGTCGCGCCGGTGAAGGACAGGCGCGCCTCCTCGTCACCGGTCACCACCTCGGGCTCCACGCCGAAGATGTCCCGCACCCCGGAGACGAAGTCGGCCCGGTTGGCGGCGTCACGGGTCGCCGAGGTGGCGACCACGCGGACCGGCACGGGACCGTCCGGGGAGTGCTCCCTGATCAGCTTTGCGTACCCGCGCATGGCCGTGAACGTCCGCTCCAGGGCCTCCGGCGCGAGCCGTCCCGTACGGTCGACGTCCTGGCCGAGCCTGACGATCTCCATCCGCCGTTCGACGTCGGCGAGGTCGTCGCCGGAGATATCCGCGATGAGAAGGCGGACCGAGTTGGTCCCGCAATCGATGGCCGCGACCCGCTTCGTCTTCACGCTCATCCCCTCCGGCCTCCGGTCGGCCCTCCACGCCACGACGGCGCTTCCGTTTCGGTCTCCCGGCCTATGGCTGCTCTGCGGAATTCTCCACGACCACGCAGGGGCCGCCTGCCCACCAGTCGGGCAGCGCGTCGAGCGCCTCCCGGCCGAACGGGTTGGCCCCCGGCGCGGCCAGTTCGTGGGCCACCAGCGCGTGCAGGCACTTGACCCGGCCCGGCATGCCGCCGGCGCTCTGCATGTCGCGCGGCAGCGGCTCCAGGCCCTCCTCGCCGGCCGCGCGGTCGCGGCGGGCGACGTAGTCCTCGTGGGCCGCCCGGTAGGCCTCGGCCAGCTCGGGGTCCTCCGCGAGCCGAGACTGCATGCTCTTCATCAGGCCGGACGACTCCAGCGTGCCGATCGCCGAGGCGGCTTTCGGGCAGGTCAGGTAGAACAGCGTGGGGAACGGCGCCCCGTCGGGCAGCCGGGGCGCGGTCTCCAGCACGTCGGGCAGGCCGCAGGGACACCGGTGGGCGACGGCCCGCACCCCGCGCGGCGGCCGCCCGAGCTGCGCCCGCGCCGCCGCCACGTCGGCGGGGTCCACACGGCCCGCGTGGCCTGCGTGGTCCGCCTGGTCGTCCGCCACGTCGATCTCCTCGCCCTTCACGCTTTCCGCCCCGCCGTCCCCGGTGGCGTCCGCCGTCCTCATCCCGCCGGCGCCGGCGCGGACGCCGATGCGGACGCCGTGGGTGCGGGGCTGCGCCCTGCCGCCGGTGCGGCGGGCCGCCCCTTGTCGGCCGCCTCGAACGACCGCCAGAGAGTGACGTACCAGGCGGGACGCTCCGGCTGCTTCGTCCCCGCCTTGGCGGCGGCGCTCCCGGCCGTCTCCTCGTCGATCACCTGATAGCAGTCGGCGCCCGGCTCGCAGTAGAACAGCCGCTCCTTGGCCAGGCGCTTGACGTAGTCCGGATCCTCCAGCCGCCGGCGCCGCTGCTCCAGGTTCTGGAGCTTGCGCAGCGCGTTCGCCTGCTGCGCCTCCAGCTGGGCGATCTGCCGTCGCTGGGCGACGTACTCCCGCACGGGGTAGGCGAGGCTCATGGCGATGGCGCACACGACGACCGCGAGGATCGCCGCGCGCCCGGTGAGCTGCGGCCGCTTCGCCGCCACGAAACCACCCCTCCCGGTCGGTCAGCGTGTGGCCCGATCACAACGGCCACCACACTAACCGCCCGTCCCGGCCGTCCACGCCCGGACGGGGTACGGCATCGCCGCACCACGCGCCCGGGACGTGCTGGCCGGAGCCCTGCCCCCTGTGCCGCCCGCTACGCCTGGAAGCGCGGGAAGGCGGCGCGACCGGCGTAGCGCGCCGCGTCGTCCAGCAGCTCCTCGATGCGCAGGAGCTGGTTGTACTTGGCCACCCGGTCCGAGCGGGCCGGCGCGCCGGTCTTGATCTGGCCGCAGTTGGTGGCCACGGCGAGGTCGGCGATCGTGGTGTCCTCGGTCTCGCCGGAGCGGTGGCTCATCATGGAGCGGTAGCCGCTGCGGTGGGCCAGGTCGACCGCGTCGAGGGTCTCCGACAGCGTGCCGATCTGGTTGACCTTCACCAGCAGCGCGTTGGCCGCGCCCTCGGCGATGCCGCGGCCGAGCCGCTCGGGGTTGGTGACGAACAGGTCGTCGCCCACGAGCTGGACCTTGGCCCCGAGGGAGGCGGTGATGGCCTTCCAGCCCTCCCAGTCCTCCTCGTCCAGCGGGTCCTCGATGGAGACCAGCGGGTAGGAGCGGACCAGGTCCTCGTAGAAGGAGATCAGCTCGGCGGACGACACGCCCTTGCCGTCGATCGTGTAGACGCCGTCGTTGTGGAACTCGCTGGCCGCGACGTCGAGCGCGAGCGCGATGTCCTGGCCCGGCGTGTAGCCGGCCTTCTCGATGGCGACCAGGATCAGGTCGAGCGCGTCGCGGTTCGACGGCAGGTTCGGCGCGAAGCCGCCCTCGTCACCCAGGCCGGTGGCGTAGCCCTTCTCCTTCAGCACGCTCTTGAGCGTGTGGTAGGTCTCGGCGCCCATGCGCACGGCCTCGGAGAACGTCTCGGCGCCGATCGGCGCGATCATGAACTCCTGGATGTCCACGTTGGTGTCGGCGTGCGCGCCGCCGTTCAGGATGTTCATCATCGGCACGGGCAGGATGTGCGCGTTCGGCCCGCCGACGTAGCGGAACAGGGGCAGGTCGGCGCTGTCGGCCGCGGCCTTGGCGACGGCCAGCGAGATGCCGAGGAGCGCGTTGGCCCCGAGCCGGGCCTTGTTGGGCGTGCCGTCCAGGTCGATCATCGTCTGGTCGATGAGACGCTGCTCCTCGGCGTCGAACCCGATGAGCTCGTCGGCGATCTCGTCGGTAACGCCGAGGACGGCCTTCTCGACACCCTTGCCGAGATAGCGCTTCTTGTCGCCGTCGCGCAGCTCGACGGCCTCGAACTGACCGGTGGAGGCGCCACTCGGAACGGCGGCACGGCCGGTGCTGTAGTCGTCCAGCAGTACCTCGACCTCGACCGTGGGGTTCCCACGGGAGTCGAGGATCTCGCGGGCGGTGATGGCCTCGATGGCAGCCACGAACGCTCCTAGCAAAATGGCGGGCGGTTTGCCACCCGAGCCTATCGGTCCCTACTACCCGGTATGGCGCAGGGCTGCCCGTTCACGGCGTGTCAGGGCGGGCGCCCTCCCATTCCTCCACGCGCCGCCGGTATTCCCTGGCCGCCGCCCTGAGCTCGGCCTCGGGATCGAGCCCCGCGTCCTGGGTCTCCCGTACGAGCGCGAACAGGCGGGCGCCGGCGGACGGGGCGAGGTCGCCGGCGAGAGAGGCGGGCGCCCCGGCCCGGCCGGCCCGGCGCAGGAGCTGGGCGGCCAGCGAGATCGCCGGCTGGCCCATGGGCACGCCGCTGAGCGCCGAGGCGGTCTCCCCCTTGGCGGCCCGCTCGGCCGCCTTGATCGTCTCCCAGTTGTCGGCGACATCACCGGCGCCGGAGACCGCGACGTCCGCGAAGACGTGCGGGTGGCGGCGGACCAGCTTCTCCACGATCCCGTCCGCCACGTCGTCGATGTCGAAGCCGTCCCCGTCCGTCCCCATCCGCTCCTGGGCGAGCCTGGCGTGGAACACCACCTGGAGCAGCAGGTCGCCGAGCTCCTCGCGCAGCGGCGGGCCGTAGTCGCCCTCGTGGATGGTCTCCAGCACCTCGTAGGCCTCTTCGACCAGGTAGGGCACGAGCGACTCGTGAGTCTGCTTGCGGTCCCACGGGCACTCGCGGCGCAGCCGGTCCATGACCTGGACGAGGTCGAGCAGCCGGGCGCCGGGCAGGTCGTAGGAGCCGGGGACGACCTCGATCTCCGGCGGCTCGTCCAGGGAGATCGAGGCGTGGCCGACCGCGCGCATGAAGTCCTCGTCGCCGTCCTGCGCGGCCAGCCACACCACCGTCCCCGTACGGCTCTCGCGCGCGATCGCGCCGGGGTCGGGGGTCACCACCTCGACCAGGACGCCGGCCTCACCGAGATAGGGCAGGTAGGGGTGGTCCTGGGTGCCGGTGAGCACCCGCCCTCGGGTGAGGGCCTGCCACGCCGCGGGCGCGAGCAGGCCCGGAGCGACCCGGGGCGAGGTGGTCACCACGATCAACGCCATGGCCTCAGCCTAATGAGCCCGCCCGCCCCGGCGTCGCCGGGCCGCCTGCCGTACCGTCCGGGCCCGCGATCAGCCGGCCTGGCCGGCGTCGGGCGCACCCCCGGCGGCCCCGCCGGCCGCGGCCCCGCCCGCCGAGCCGAAGCGGTCGTCGGCGACGAAGCCCTGCTGGGGGTCGAACTTGCCGTAGCGCGGGCTGTACCTCACCGGCACGGTCGAGTCGGCCTCCTGGATGATCTTCTGGATGGCCGCCTGCTGTGCCGCCTGGTCCTGCCCGGCGCCGGCCTGCTGCGCCAGCTTGTTGCGGACGACGACGGCCCGGATGAAGTCGCGGCCCTCGTCCAGCGGGATCGCGTTGGCCAGCAGCACCTTGTTGAACTGGTCCCAGCCGCCCTGGGCCGTGGCGATGTCGTCGACCTCGCGGTCGCTGACCGCGACGCCCTTGCGCCGGCCGAGCTCCTGGAACTGCCTGCTCGTGGTCATGTTGAGCAGGACCGTCTGCGGCAGCGAGAAGGACAGCTGGAGCTGGTTCTCGGGGATCTTGTTGGCGGCCAGGTCGGCGCGCAGCGCGCGGACCTCGTCGTTCAGCTCACTGGAGGTGATGCGCTCCTTGCCCACGATGGCCGCGGAACCCGCCTGCACGGGGCCGCCGCACGCGGTCACGGCGATCCCGGCCGCCGCCAGCGCCACGGCGACGCGCACTCGATACGACTTCACGGACGATCCTCCCGAACGACACCGGCCACGCGTATGTTGACAATTTCGCGGGTCACTGTACCCGCATCGGCTCCAGGAACAGGGCCTCGACCAGGTCCCCACACCATTTCAGCAGGTCGAGGTCGCGTAGTGGCTGACCGCCGATCGGTTTGGTCTTGGGCACCGGCACGAGCAGGATGCCCGTCGCCTGCTTCCAGATGGATCGGGGGTAGAGCCGCTGCAGCCGCACCTGCTGGGAGTCCTTCAGCTCCACGGGCGCGAACCTGATCTGCTGGCCCTGCAGCGTCACGTCGGTCAGCCCCGCCTTGCGGGCCCGGATCCGGAAGCGCGCCACCTCCAGCAGGTTGTCCACCTCCTGGGGCTGCCTGCCGTACCGGTCGGTGAGCTCGTCGCGGACGGCCGTGATGTCCTCCTCCGAGCCGATGGCCGCGATCCGCTTGTACGCCTCAAGGCGCAGCCGCTCGGAGGTGACGTAGTCGTGCGGCACGTGGGCGTTGATCGGCAGCTCGACCTTGACGTCGGGCCGCTCCTCCACCCTCTCCTCGCCCGCGAGCTTGGACTTCTGCTCCTGGACGGCCTCGGCCATCATGCGGACGTACAGGTCGAAGCCGACGCCGGCGATGTGGCCCGACTGCTCGGCCCCGAGGATGTTGCCGGCGCCGCGGATCTCCAGGTCCTTCATGGCGACGTACATGCCGGCGCCCATCTCGGTGTGCTGGGCGATCGTGGCGAGCCGCTCGTGCGCGGTCTCGGTCAGCGGCGACTCGGGCGGGTAGAGGAAGTAGGCGTAGCCGCGCTCGCGGCCCCGGCCGACCCGGCCGCGCAGCTGGTGGAGCTGCGACAGGCCGTAGTTGTCCGCGCGGTCCACGATGAGCGTGTTGGCGTTGGGCACGTCGAGGCCGGACTCGACGATCGTCGTGGAGACGAGCACGTCGAAGTTGCGCTCCCAGAAGTCCACCATGATCTTTTCGAGCTGGGTCTCGTTCATCTGCCCGTGGGCGACCGCGATCCGCGCCTCCGGCACCAGCTCGTGCAGCCGCGAGGCCACCTTGTCGATCGTCCGGACCCGGTTGTGCACGAAGAACACCTGGCCGTCGCGCATCAGCTCGCGCCGGATCGCCGCCGCGATCTGCTTCTCGTCGTACGGCCCGACGAACGTGAGGATCGGGTGCCGCTCCTCCGGCGGGGTGAGGATGGTCGACATCTCGCGGATGCCGGTGAGGCCCATCTCCAGCGTCCGCGGAATCGGCGTCGCCGACATGGCGAGCACGTCCACCTGCGTCCGCATGTGCTTCATGGCCTCCTTGTGCTCGACGCCGAACCGCTGCTCCTCGTCCACGATGATCAGGCCGAGGTCCTTGAACTTCACCTCGGGCGACAGCAGCCGGTGCGTGCCGATCACCACGTCGACCGCGCCCGTACGCAGCCCGTCGAGGGTCTCCCGCACCTCGGAGTCCGCCTGGAACCGGGAGACCGGCTTCACGGCGACGGGGAAGCTCGCGAACCGCTCGCCGAACGTCGACAGGTGCTGCTGCACGAGCAGCGTCGTCGGCACGAGGACGGCGACCTGCTTGCCGTCCTGCACCGCCTTGAACGCCGCCCGCACCGCGATCTCGGTCTTGCCGTAGCCGACGTCGCCGCAGATCAGCCGGTCCATCGGGACGGGCCGCTCCATGTCGCGCTTGACCTCGTCGATCGCTTCGAGCTGGTCGCCCGTCTCCGCGTACGGGAAGGCGTCCTCCATCTCCCGCTGCCACGGACTGTCGGACGCGAACGCGTGACCGGGCGAGGCCATCCGGGCCGAGTAGAGCCGGATCAGCTCGCCCGCGATCTCCCTGACCGCCTTCTTCGCCCTGGTCTTGGCCTTGGCCCAGTCGGCCCCGCCCATGCGGTTGAGCGTGGGGGCCTCGCCGCCGACGTAGCGCGTGACCTCGTCGAGCTGGTCGGTCGGCACGTAGAGCCGGTCGCCCTTGGCGTACTCGATCACCAGGTATTCGCGGGTCGCACCCTGGATCGTGCGCTGCACCATCTCGATGTAGCGGCCCACGCCGTGCTGCTCGTGCACCACGTGGTCGCCGACCTTGAGCTGGAGAGGGTCGACCATGTTGCGGCGGCGCGACGGCAGCCGCCGCATGTCCTTGGTGGACGCCTTCTGGCCGACGAGGTCGAGGTGGGTCAGGACGGCGACGTCCGGCGTGACGAAGCCGTGGTCGATCCTGCCCGTCGTGACCTGCACGACGTCCTTCGGCGGCGGACCGTCGAGGGACGGCACCAGCCGCGCCGCCACGTCCACGCCCTTGAGCAGCTCGACCATGCGCTCGGCCGGGCCGTGGCCCTCGCTCAGCAGCACGACGGCCTTGCCCGCGCCCATCCAGCCCTTGATGTCGGCGAGCGCCCGCTGGGTGTCGCCCCGATAGGCCTCGACGTCCTGGGCGTCCAGCTCCACGCCCTCGCCGAAGGGGGCGATGCTCCACCACGGCTGGCCCAGCTCGCCGGCGTGGTCGCGCACCTCCTCCAGCGTGCGGAAGGCGGCCGCCTCCAGGTCGATCGGGGCCTCGCCGCCCGCCGCCGCGGCGATCCACGACGCCTCCATGAACTCCTGGCTGGTGTGGACCAGCTCGACCGCCCGCCCGCGGATGCGCTCGGGGTCGCAGACGAACACGGCCGACCGGATCGGCAGGTGGTCGAGCAGCAGGTCCATCTCCCCGGCGAGCACGGGTGCGAACGCCTCCATGCCCTCCACGGGCACACCCTCGGCGAGCTGGTCGAGCACGTCCTTCAGCGCCGGGTGCTCCTCGCCCAGCTCGCGGGCGCGCCGCCGTACGTCGTCGGTGAGCAGCAGCTCACGGCAGGGCGCGGCGAACAGCCCGTCCTGGGCGACCTCGAGCGAGCGCTGGTCGGCCACCTTGAACCAGCGGATCTCCTCGATCGTGTCGCCCCAGAACTCCAGCCGCAGCGGGTGCTCCTCGGTGGGCGGGAACACGTCGAGCAGGCCGCCGCGCACGGCCACCTCGCCGCGCTTCTCCACCATGTCCACCCGGTGGTAGCCGTTCTCGACCAGCCGGGCCACCACGTCGTCCAGGTCGGCGTCGTCGCCCGCGCGCAGCCGTACGGGCGCCAGGTCGCCGAGCCCGGCCACGATGGGCTGGAGCAGCGAGCGGATCGGGGCGACCACGATCCGCAGCGGGCCGGCGGTCTGGTCGCCCTCGATCGGGTGCGCCAGCCGCCGCAGCACGGCGAGGCGCTGGCCGACGGTGTCGCTGCGCGGCGACAGGCGCTCGTGCGGCAGCGTCTCCCAGGCGGGGAAGACGGCCACGGAGTTCTCGTCGACCAGGCTCGTGAGCGCGGCGGCGAGATCCTCCGCCTCGCGCCCGGTCGCCGTGACGGCGAGCACCGGCCGTACGCGAGACAGCGCGGCCACGGCGAACGGCCGCAGCGCGGGCGGCGCCAGCAGCTCGGCGCCCGGGTGGGCGGCATGGCCGGCGGCGTCGAGCGCGGCGGCCAGCCTGGGTTCGGCGGATACGAGATCGAGCAGTCCGGAAAGAGACATCGATGCCTTCAAAAGCCCCGTGACAAAGACAGCAGGCGTGCGGACGCGACCCCGTTCATCCGGCCGACCCCCTGACGGAGGAGATCCGCGAGACGCTCCCAACCGGGCCGCGGCTACCAAGGCTACGCCCTGTCCCTCCGCCTCGCTCCGCTCGCTCCGCGGCCGGGACATGAGGGACGACGGCAAATGCGCAACGTAGAGTCGTCAAATGATTACTCTCAGTCGTATGACAGAGGTTCGGTTGTCGTCCGCCGACCAGGACGACGTGTTCAGCCAACGGATTCGCGAGCAGTGGACCGACCAGCTCGGCCGGCGTCTCGACATCCTCATCGCCGGATGCGGCCGGGGAGGCGTCCTCGACGTGGGGCGCTACGAGCCGAGGATGACGGGGGTGGACGAGGATCTGCCGGCGCTGCGGACCCACACCGCAAACCGCGACGACCTGGAGGCGTCCTACCTGGGCGACCTGCGTCTCGTGCCGATCCCGCCGCGCTCCTTCGACGTCGTCTACGTGTCGTTCCTCCTCGAACGCATCCGCCACGCCGAGCTCGTGCTCGACCGGCTCGTCGCCGGGCTGCGCCCCGGCGGGCTGCTGCTGCTGAAGATGCGCGACCGCAAGTCGGCGTACGGCTTCTGCGACCGGGTGACCCCCCGCTGGCTGCGCCGGGCGCTGTGGCGCACGCTCACCCCGGCCGGATCGGTGGGGCCGCTTCCCGCGGTCTACGAGCCGCTGGCCTCCCGCGAGGCCATCCAGGCGTACTGCCTGATGCGCGGGCTCATGATCGCGGAGGACTACTCGGCGGTGAGCGGCCCGGCCCGGCGGGGTCCGCACGGCGGTCTGGTCGCCGTGGTCTGCCGGGCCGTGGCCGCGTTCTCGCGAGGCGGGCTCAACGGCACCGAGGACGAGATCACCATGGTGATCCGCCGTCCGCAGAACCATTTCGCCCGCCTCATCTGAGCCGCTACCTGGGCGTCAGGGCCGGTTGCCACGTTCCGGCCTCCTGGCTGTTCTTCCGGTAGACCGAGAGCTGGACCATGTCCTCGCCGTCGACGCCCACCAGGACCAGGCCGTTGTGGAACTCGCTTCCGCACGTGTCCGCGCAGCCCAGGGCGACCAGGCGGCGGTCGTCGGCCCAGGCGAGAAGCTGGAGCACCTGCTGGCGGCCCACGACCTTGCCTGTCGAGAGCTCGGTGACCTTGGTGGGCATGCCGTCGGGGCCGGCGAGCAGCGTGCCGTCCGGCGACACGCCCGCCTTCGATTCCGTGACGACGTAGCCGGCAGGCGCGTCGTGCGGCCTGCCGTCGAGGTCGTAGAAGGCGTCGGGCCGCTTCCAGATGTTGCTGGCCTCGCGGACCAGCGTGCCGTCGTCGCTCCAGCCGAAATCGCGCCGCATGTTGCTGTTGTCGGTCAAGCAGGGATCGACGGCGTGGAAGTCCCCCGCCGTCGCGGTCGCCGCGTCGACGACGTAGAAGCCGGTGCGGCTGGTGGAGATCATCTGGGGCGGCAGCCGGGGGTCCTCCGGCGTCGCCGCGACCCGTGCCGGGCACCGCTGCTCGTCGACGGACGTCCGGTCCAGGTCGGGGGACTCGTCGTAGGCGGTGGCCACAAGCCGGGTGCCGTCGGGCGACCAGGACACGCCGCCCACGGGCTGGTCCACCGGCACCCACGCCCGCACCCGCCGGGTCTCCATGTCGAAGATGCCTATCCTCCGCACGGGCAGTTCCTTCTCCAGGACCGCCGCCCAGCGCAGGCCGGGTGCGACCTCGACCCAGCCCCACTCCGTCTTCTCGTAGCTCCCGGTCACCTGGTCGAGGAGATACCACGTGCGGTCGAGCATCTTGCGCCCGGCGACCGTACGCACCCGCCGCGTGTAGTAGGCGGACACTGCCACCCTGCCCGCCGCGATCATCGTCTTCGGCGGGGAGTTCTCCGTGTCGGCGAGCACGTCCTGCGCCGGGGTCGTCTGCCGGTACGGCTGGACGGGCACGACCACCGGCGGGCCGCCGACCTGCGAGACCGGCGCCTTGTCGAGGAGGGGGACCACGACCAGCGGCACCAGCAGGGCCACGGCCGCCACGACGGCCGCGCACGCGACCACCCCCGCGAACCTCGTCAGGCGCAGCCGCGACCGGCGGTGCAGCGCGCGGTCGGCGAGGTCGGCGGGGACGTGAACCTCCCGCGACCACTCCTCCAGCGTCTGCTTCAGCATTCGGGGCGTCATGAGATCACCTCACTCAGGCGCAGGTCGGCGAGTTCCGGCGCGGTCGCCCGCAGCCGGGCGAGGGACCGGTGCGCGGTGCTGCGCACGGTCCCGACCGAGCAGCCGAGGATGCGGGCCACCTCGTTCTCGGGCAGGTCCTCCAGATACCGCAGCACGAGCACGGCGCGCTGGCGGGGCGTCAGCCTGGCGAGCGCCCGGCGCAGGATGATCCTCAGCTCGGCCTCGTCGGTGCCCGCGCGGCCGGCCGGGAACTCGGGCACGTCGGCCATGCTGGTCTCCCGTTGCCGCCACGCCAGCCGCCACCAGCTGATCTGCTGGCGGTACATGACCTGCCGCACGTACGCCTCGGGCTCGTCGACGTGCCCCCACCGCGTGACGACCTTGGCCAGGGCGGTCTGCACCAGGTCCTCGGCGGAGTGCTGGTCCCCTCCGGTCAGCAGATAGGCCAGTCGCATCAGCGCCGGCGCGCGGGCGGACACGAATTCGCGAAATCGCCGCTCTTCCGCGTGGTCGCGGATGGCGTCCACGGGCACCTCCTCGGATTAATGTCTGCCTGTAGACGCCCCGGGCACGGGCGCGCTATGCGTGCCGGTGCCAGTAGGGTGCGTATCCGACCCCATCGAGGTCCGATCGATCAAGCGGAAACGGATGCCATGACCGAGTGGACGCCCGACGCGCGTGAGCTGGCCGACCTGGAGCTGCTGCTGTCCGGGGCGTACGCGCCGTTGACCGGCTTCCTCACCTCGGCCGAGGTGGAGAGCGTCGTCGAGCGCGGGCGGCTGCCCGGAGGGGCCTCCTGGCCCGACCCGATCACGATCGCGCTGCCGGACGAGTTCGGGCCCGGCGACCGGGTGACGCTCCGGGACCCGGAGGGCGCGGCGGTCGCGGTGCTGACCGTCGTGGAGCGGGACGGCCACCACGCCGCCGGACCTGTCGAGGCGCTCGACGCCCCCGTGTACGGCCCGTTCTCCCGGCTGCGCCGCGCCCCGGAGGAGGTCCGCAAGGACCTGCCGGACGGCGAGGTTCTCGCGGTGACGATGCGCGGGCCGCTCGACGGCGCCGCGCTCGACGACGTGGCGGCGACCGCCGAGGAACTGGACGCGACCGTGCTCCTCATGCCCCTCGTCTTCGGCGAGGGCGGCCCTGCCGTGGTGCGCGCCGCGCTCAAGGCGGCCGAGCGGCTTCCCGGTGCGACGGTGGTCGCGGTGCCGCTCGCGCCGCGCGAGGACACCGAGATCGACCTCGAACTCCGCGAGCACGTGGCCCGCAACTACGGCGCCACCGAGCACTACGCCGGTCCCGCGCCGGTCAGCATCCCGGGGCCGCCGCACAAGCGGGGGCTCGTGGTGTTCTTCACCGGCCTGTCCGGCTCGGGTAAGTCGACGATCGCCCGGGGCCTGCGCGACGCGCTGCTCGAACGGGGCGGCCGCGCGGTCACCTACCTGGACGGCGACGTCGTGCGGCGGATGCTGTCGGCGGGGCTCACGTTCTCGCGCGAGGACCGCGACCGCAACATCCGCAGGATCGGCTTCGTGGCCGCCGAGGTCGCCCGCCACGGCGGCCTGGCCATCTGCGCGCCCATCGCGCCGTACGCCGCGACCCGGGACGAGGTGCGGGCGATGGTCGAGGAGGTCGGCGGCGACTTCCTGCTCGTCCACGTGGCCACGCCGCTGGAGGAGTGCGAGCGCCGCGACCGCAAGGGCCTGTACGCCAAGGCGCGGGCCGGGTTGATCCCGGAGTTCACCGGGATCTCCGACCCGTACGAGGAGCCGGAGGACGCCGACCTCGTCCTCGACACCACGGACATGACGATCGAGCGCGCGGTCGGCGCCGTGCTGAACGTGGTCTCCTCGGGCGGCTGGGTCCGCTGAGGGGTGGGTTCTAGGAGGGCGGCACCGGCGTCGACGTGAAGCGGGGCAGCCGCCCGAGCTGCGCGAACGCCCGGGTGGCGCCCGGCGTGGTGTCGAACCTGGTGTCGCCCCGGGGCGCCAGCGGCGAGTCGAAGTAGACCAGCGCCTTGATCTGCGGGTAGTCCGCGATCTGGCGCTGGACGGACTCGAAGAAGTCGCGCTTGAACCCCGGCGCCCCGCGCCGCTCGAAGGCGCCCCACTCGGCGACCATGATCGGCTTGGCCGGGAACCTGGCCTGCATCCACCGGTAGAAGCCGGGCCAGCCCGGCGCGTCGGGCCGGGTCTTGTCGACCAGCCCGGCGAAGTCGCGCACCCGGTCGTCCGCGTACGGATCGAAGGCCACCCAGTCGACCACGTCGTCACCGGGGTAGAGCCTGCCGAACCACGGCTTGGCCGCCCAGTTGGGCGCGCCCATGTAGGTCATCACGGTCACCGCGTTGCGCACCCCCTGCTGCCGCAGGCGGGTCACCACGTGGCGGTACATCGCGACGTAGTCGGCGGGCGAGTAGCCCCCGCCCTCGCGCACGTCGTTCTCCGGCTCGTGGTGGATCGTGAGGAAGAACCGGCCGGGGAAGGTGCGCCGGATGTGCTCGGCGAGCCGGTCGACGCGTTTGTCCACATCGCCGCGGGCGACCTCGGCCCAGGTGTGGTCGAGCGCCGGTTTCCAGTTCACCAGCAGCAGGCGGGGCCCCTTGGCGATCTCCCGCTCCTCGGCGGTCGGGAAGAGCTCCCCGCCCCGGTGGTAGACGTGCACGATGTCGGCCCGGCGGCCCATGCGCCGCTCGGCCATGTCCACCGCGCGGATCGGGCCGCGTCCGGAGAAGACGTCGGGCGCGATCCCCCACCACGCCCCGCACGTCGGGATGAGCTTGTCCGTGACCGCGCAGGCGCCCGGCGTCGTCCCGGCGCCGCCGCCCGGCACCCGCCCGCTCGTGGCGGTGCCCGTGCACGCCGTCGCGCACGCCCCCGCCACCAGTACGGCCAAGCCGGCGATGAGTCTCATCGCGCCCCCTTCCTCGGCAGACCACGCATTGAACGGATGGGCAAACACCATCCCATCAATCCCCGTGGCTTTGGGGGCCGTTTCCCCATCTCACGTGTACGGATATTTCCGTTTTCATCGGCTAATTGAACGGCCATTACCCGACGCGAATTCGGCAATAGCCGGGGACGAAACTCCGCAGCGGCTTATAGTTCGAGACCGGATCCCGCCGGACCGCCGCCGGGACCGCGAACGCGCCCGGCTTCCCCTCCCCCTCCGGAGGGGCACCGGTGGCCCCACCGCCGGCCGCGGCCGCGTGACGAACCGAGGGCACGGGGAGTTCGATGAGCCTGCCGCCGCACAGTCGCGACCTTGCCGAATACGGCTCTGTGCTCCGGCGCAGGCGCCTGGTCGCCGTCACCTTCCTGCTCGCGGGAGTGGGCGGCGGGGCGGCGGCGCTCGCGACGACCCCCGCGCGTTACACCGCGGTCGCCCAGGTGCAGGTGCTGCCGACCGGCGCGCAGGAACAGTTCAACGTGCCGAATTCCCGGCAGCGGGAAACGCTCAACCTCGACACCGAATCGCAGATCGCCCGATCGGCGGTCGTCTCGGCCATGGCCGCCGCGACCCTGAAATATCCGGATCCGGAGGAATTGCGGGAGCACCTGACCGTGGACGTCCCTCCCAATTCCGCCATTCTCTCCATTTCTTACTCGGCGTCCGATCCCCGGGCCGCGGCCGCGGGGGCCCAGGCGTACGCGGATGCCTATCTGCGCAACCGCGCCCGCGCGGCGGAGGACGCGATCGGCGGCCAGCTCAAGCTGATCGCCGCGCGGCTGCGCGAGGTCGAACACGAACTCGACAAGGCCGGCACGGCCCAGACCACGACCACCCAGACCGCGATCACCCAGACCGCGGCGGGGCAGGGAACGTCCAGGCGGCAGGCCGTGCTCGCCCGTCAGGCGTCGGACCTCACGCTGCGCTACGACGCGCTCAAGACCGTCGCGGTGACGCCGGGCACGGTGATCAGCCCCGCCAGGCCGCCCGCCCGGCCGGCCCACCCGAGCCCGCCGCTCTTCCTCGGCAGCGGCCTGTTCCTCGGCGTGCTCGCCGGAGCCGGGGCCGCGTTCGGCCGCGACCGGCTGGACACCCGCATCCGCACCTGCAACGACATCGAACGGCTGTGCGGCCTGCCGCTGCTCGCCGAGCTCCCGGCCAGGCCGGACGCGGCGTCCCTCGACGAGATGGCCGCCGCCGTCGCCACGTCGCTGGGCGGCGGGCCCCACCGGCTGCTCCTCGAAGGCGTGGGAACGGGAACCCTCGGAGGCGGGCGCGCAGGGCGCTCGGAAGGTTCAAGGGCGAAGCACTCCGAAGGCGCGGGGACACAGAGCACGGCCAGACTGCTCGCCAAGAGCCTCGGCCCCGCGTTGGCGCATCTGGTGCCGGTGACGGTCGTGACCGGCCGGTCCGCCCATCCCGACGCCGCCGTGCTGCTGGTCGGCCTGCGGCGGACGACCTCCCCGGAGGTCGCCCGGGCCGTACGGCAACTCGCCCGGCAGGGCGCCCGCGTGCTCGGCGCCGTCGCCGTGCCGCCGGGGTTCGTCGCGCCCGTGCCCGAGACGGCGGAGTGGGGCGCGTGAGCCTCCCCGCCCCGCGCACCATCCCTCGCGCCGCCCCTCTCGCCGTCCTGCCGCCGGTGGACCTTTCCCGTCCTCGGCACCGGCACCGGCACAGGGCCGGGCGGGGGGCCTGGCCGATCGCGGCGTTCCTGCTCGGTTATCCGGTCTGGTGGGCGCTCGGTTTCGGCGGGCTGTCGATAGTGGTGCTGGCCGTGCCGATGACGGTGGTGCTGTGGCGCAGGCGGCCGATCCGCGCGCCGAAGGGCTTCGGCCTGTGGGCGCTGCTGCTGGCGGGCTACCTGATCAGCGCGCTCATGCTGGCCGAGACGCCGGACGGCACGTACGGCGAGCTCGCCGCCGGCCGGGTCCTCGGCTACCTGATGCGGCTGGCCGTCTACGTCTCGCTCCTGATCATGGTGCTCTACCTGGGCAACCTCACCCATGACGAGCTGCCGCAGCGCACCCTGGTCAGGTGGCTCGGCGTGCTGTTCCTGACGGCCGTCGCGGGCGGGCTGCTCGGCGTGCTCGCCCCGGGCTTCGCGTTCACCTCGCCGCTGGAGATGGCGCTGCCGTCGTGGATCGGCGGCAACCCCTTCGTCAACAACCTGATCCACCCGACGGCGGCCCAGATGCAGCACGTGCTCGGGCACGCCGCGCCGCGCCCCGAGGCGCCGTTCGAGTGGGCCAACGCCTGGGGCGCCGACATCTCAGTGCTGGTGATCTGGTTCGTGGTCGGCTGGTGGACCTACGGGGGGCCGTACCGCCGCGTGGCGGCCGTGCTCGCGCTCGCCGCGGCCGCGGTCCCGGTCGTCTACTCGCTCAACCGGGGCCTGTGGATCGGGCTCGGGATCTCGGCGGCCTATCTGCTGATCCGGGGCGCACGTCCCCTGCTGGCCGGAGCGGTCGCGGCCGTCGCCGCCGCGGCGTTCCTGCTGTCGCCGCTGAGCGCGATCGTCGGGCAACGGCTGGACAACCCGCAGAGCAACGGCATCCGCGCGTTCACGATCGCGGCGACCGCCCGGGTCGCGGCCTCCTCACCGGTCGTCGGGTACGGCAACACGCGCAACGCGTACGGCAGCCACCGCACGGTGACGACGGGCCGCAGCGCGTGGTGTGTGGAGTGCGGCCACCCCCCGCTCGGCAGCGACGGGCAACTGTGGCTACTGCTGATCAGCCAGGGCTTCGCGGGGGCCCTGCTCTACGTCGCCTTCTTCGCCGGAGCGGTGCGGCGCTACTGGGCCGACCGGACGCCCATCGGCAAGGCGGGGACGCTCGTGATGATCCTCGTGCTGCTCTACATGGTCGTCTACGACGGGCTGGTCAGCGCTCTGACCCTGTATCTGATCTCCTTCGCCCTGCTCTGGCGCAACGCCGCCAGGACATCCGACCTCGGGGAGGCCCGATGAGGGACGCGGCCGATCGACTCCACTACCTGGACGAGGTGATGGACCTGCTGTTCCCCCCTTCCCACCCCGGCGTCCGGCCCGGCGTACAGACCGGCGTACGGACCGGCGCCCGCAGCGTGCTGCCGCACCGCCTCGTCCCCCGGCGGGTCGTCCCGCGCACGTGGTGGCACCGCGCACTGGGGCGCGGCCTGCCCGTCGGCGGCGGGATCGACACGATCGAGACGCACCTCAGCGACGTCCTCGGCCGCAGGATGCGGGTCGTCGTCCACGTCAGGCCCGCCCGCCGCGCCAACCGCAAGCCGATCCTGGAGGCGTACGACGAGTCGGGCCTCGCGGGGTTCGTGAAGGTCGGCGACACGCCTCGGGCCAGGCGGCTGGTGCGATACGAGAGCGAGGTGCTGCGCATGCTCGCCGGGCGGCCGTTGAAGGTCGTCGTGCCGCCCGACGTGCTGTACCACGGCCAGTGGCGGGGCCTGGAGGTGCTGATGCTGTCGCCGCTGCCCGTGCCCTCCCTCCGCGTGGGCTCCCGCCGCGTGCCCGCTCCCCTGCTCGCGTCGGCCGTACGGGAGATCGCCGCCATCCGCCCGTACGGCGAGGAGGCGGATTCCGGGGAGGCCGCGGCCTGGCACGGCGACTTCACCCCCTGGAACATCGCCGCGGGGACGGACGGGCGGCTGCTCGTGTGGGACTGGGAGCGGTTCGCGGTGGGCGTGCCGCCCGGCCTCGACGCCCTGCACCACTTCTTCCACCGGGCGCTGCGCCGGATGCCGCCTCCGGTCGCCGCCCGGTCCTGTCTCGCCCAGGCGGGCGGGCTCCTGGAGCCGTTCGGCGTCGACGTGGCCCAGGCACGCCGTACGGCGGTCCACTACCTGGTCACCCTGGCCGAGCGGCACCGCCGCGACGGCCACGAGCCGCTCGGTCCCCCCGCCGTCTGGCTGAACCCCCTGGTCGATCACCTGGAGTGCCTGCTGTGAGGTCAACGCCGAAACCCCCCGCTCTGAAGGATTCCGCTTTGAAGCACCCGGCGCTGAAGCACTCGGCGCACGCCGTCTCGCTCGCCGCCGGAAGGGCGACCAGCGCGGGCAGGGTGCTGCCGTCGTTCCTGATCATCGGGGCGCAGCGGTGCGGCACGACCTCCCTGTATCGCGCGCTGTCCCGGCATCCGCTGGTCATGAAGCCGGTGCTGCGCAAGGGCGTCCACTACTTCGACATGGCCTACGAGCGGGGCCTGCCCTGGTATCGCGCCCACTTCCCGCTGACGTCCAGCGCGCAGGCGCTCCGGTTTCGGTGGGGCCATGCCCCCCAGGCGTTCGAGTCCGCCCCTTACTACCTGTTCCATCCCCTGGCGGGAGCCCGCATCGCCGACGACCTTCCCGGGGTGAAGCTGATCGTCCTGGTCCGGGACCCGGTCGAGCGGGCCTGCTCCGCGCACGCCCACGAGCTGGCGCGGGGGTTCGAGACCGAGCCGTGCTTCGAGCGCGCCCTCGCGCTGGAGCCCGAGCGCCTCGCCGGTGAGGCGGAACGGCTGCGGACCGTCCCCGGCTACGCCAGCCACGAGCACCGGCACCACGCCTACCTGGCCCGGGGACGGTACGCCGAGCAGCTGGCCCGGCTGGAGCCGCTCGTGGGGCGCGACCGGATCCTGGTCCTCGACAGCGGGCTGCTGTTCCGCGATCCCGGCGCCGCGTACGACCGGGTGCTGGGGTTCCTGGGACTGCCCCGGCTCGGCGGCGTGAGGTTCGAGCGGCACAACGCCCGGCCGCGGGAGACCATGCCCGCGTCCGTCTACCGGCGGCTGCGGGAGCACTTCGAGCCCTGGGACGCGCGGCTCGTCCCGTGGCTGGGAGCGGTGCCCTCGTGGCGGCGCTGACCGGACCTCCCGCGGGTCCCGGACGCGATCGCCCCGAGCACGGGAACCAGTCCGCGACCGGAGGTCTGGAGGGTCCCGGGAATCCGTCCGGGTGGGAGGGCCCGTCCGCGCACGGGAGTCCTCCGGAGCGCAGGGGCCTTCTCCGGCACGGAGCCGCCGGGCTGGCCACGGCGGCCGCCGCCGCGGGCGGGCAGTTCGCGCTCGTGCTCGTGGTGACGCGGTCGCTGTCCCCTCAGGCCGCCGGCGCGTTCTTCACGGCCACGGCGCTGTGCCTGATGCTCGCGGGCGTCGTCCGCCTCGACACCGGCAACGGCCTCGTCCACGCCCTGGCCCGTAACAGGCCCGCCGGCGACGCCGGCCGGGATGGGGGCCACCGGCTGGTCCGCGGGGTCCTCGCCCCGGTGGCCGCGCTCGCGTCGGTGACGGGCGCCGGGGTCGCCGTGGCGGCCGGGCCGCTGGCCGGGCTCACCGGCGTGCCCGGCGGCGTCTGGGTCGTGCTGGCCGCCTCCCTGCCGTTCGTCGTCCTGTCCGACGTGCTGATCTGCGCCACCCGCGGCCTCGGCACCATGCGGCCGACACTGCTGCTCACCGGGGCCGTCCAGCCGCTCGGGCAGCTCGCCCTCGTCACCGCCGCCGTGCTCTGCGCGGCGCCGCCGCCGGTGCTGGCCGCGGCCTGGGCGCTTCCCGCTGTGGCCGGGGCGGTGCTGGCCGCCGTACGGCTGCGCGGGCTCGGGCCGTGCGACGTGGGGGAGGTGGGCGCCTTCTGGCGGCACACCGCCCCTCGGTCGGTGGCGGCGGCCCTGCAATCGGTGTTCCAGCGGCTCGACGTGGTGATCGTCGCGCTGCTCGCGGGACCCGCGGCGGCGGCCGTCTACACGGCGGCGACCCGGTTCAAGGTGCTGGGACAGCTCGCCGGTCAGGGGCTCGCCCAGGCCGCGCAGGCACGGCTGGTCAGGGCCCTCGCCGAGGGCGACCTGGACGGCGCCCGCGCGCTGTATCGCACCACCACCAGGTGGCTGATCGCGCTCACCTGGCCGCTCTGGCTGGGATACGCGGCGCTCGCGCCGTGGCTGCTGCCGCTGTTCGGCCCCGCCTACGCCGGCGGCAGCGTGATCGCGCTCGTCCTTTCGGCCACGATGATGGTGGCGACCGCCTGCGGCATGGTCGACGTCGTGCTCGTCGCCGGCGGGCGCACGGCCGCCAGCCTGGCCAACGTGGCCGCGGCCGTGGCCGTGACGATCGCCCTCGACGTGCTGCTCGTCCCCGCGTACGGCGCGCTGGGGGCGGTGCTGGGCTGGTCGGGCGGCGTGCTTGTGAAGAACCTGCTGCCCGCCGTCCAGGTCCATCGCCGCTACGGCCTGCTCCCCCTGGGCCTGCGCCGTCCCGCCCCGGCGACGGCCGCCCGGATGAAGGCGGCGTCGTGACACCGCAACCGCCTGTGCTGGTCACCGGCCTGCCGCGCAGCGGCACGAGCTGGGTGGGCCGGATGCTCACCGCCAGCGGGCGGCTGGTCTACGTCAACGAGCCGCTGAACCCGCAGCGCCCGCCCGGCCGCTCTCCCGGCGTGCTCGACGCGTCCGTCACCCACCGTTTCCAGTACATCTGCCCGGACAACGAGACGCCCTGGCTGGCCGCGTTCTCCCGTACGGTCGCGCTGCGGTACGGGTGGGCGGCCGAGCTGCGCCGCAACCACGGCCCGGGCGACCTCGCGCGGATGGCCAAATACGGCACGGCGTTCACCCTCGGCCGCCTGCTGGCCAGGAGGGCGCTGCTGGACGATCCGTTCGCGCTCCTGTCGGCCCAGTGGTTCGCCGAACGCCTCGGGTGCCGCGTGGTCGTCGTGGTCCGCGACCCCGTGTCGTTCGCCGGGAGCTGGCGGCGGCTCGGCTGGAGGGTGGACGTGCGCGAACTGCTCGGCCAGCCCCTCCTGATGCGCGATCATCCGTACGTGGCCGAGCTGGAGCCCTTCGCCGGCGAGCGGGACGTGATCACCGCGGCGGCCGTCTTGTGGCGGGTCGCCTGGCGGGTCACCGGCACGGTGGCCCGGCGGGCGCCCGGCATCAGGGTCGTGCGTTACGAGGACCTGTGCGCCGCGCCCCTCGACGGCTTCCGCGACCTCTACGACTGGTGCGGCCTGCCCTGGACCGACCGCGCCGTCCGTCGGATAACCACGGCCAGCACGTCCTCCCGGAAACCGGCCCGTTCCCCGTTCACCTGGTCGGGCCTGTCCCGTACGGCCTACCGCCCGATGGACTCCCGCCGGGCAATCACAGCGGCCGCGCTCCCCCACGAGGACGCCGCCCGCGTCCAGCACCTCGTCCAGCACCTTGTCCAGGAGCGCGAGGCCGCGGTCGGCGAGCCTCACTCGGACCGAACGCCGGTCGCCCTCGTCCGGCACCCGCTCGACTGTCCGCCACCGCCTCCGTTCGGGAAATGACATATTCCGCGGACGGCGGAGCCGGCCCATTTCCTGCACCCTGCAGCGCGGCTGAAGCACACTGCCACGTCTCCTCGAGAAGCCGGCCTAACCGAGGGTGGTGTCGCCGAGGGAGGCGAGGAGGGTGCGCAGGGCGGCGGCGAGGTGGTCGCGCTCCCGGGGGTCCAGCGACGCCAGCAGGCGCGCCTCGTTCGCGATGTGCGGCTCCAGCACCTCGTTCACGAGCGCGAGACCGCGCTCGGTGAGCCTCACCCGGATCGACCGCCGGTCACCGGAGTCGGGGACCCGTTCGACGAGTCCCTTGGACGCCATGCGGTCGATGCGGTTGGTGATCGCACCGGAGGTCACCATCGCCGCCCTGTTGAGGGCTCCCGCCGTCAGCTCGTACGGCGGGCCGGACCGGCGCAACGTGGCCAGGACGTCGAACTCCCAGCGCTCCAGGTCGTACGCGGCGAAGAACTCCTTCAGCTCCCGGTCGAGCAGCCGCGACAGCCGGCTGATCCTGCCCATGATCCCCATCGGCCATACGTCCAGGTCAGGACGTTCCCGCGCCCACTGCGCCAGCAGCAGGTCGACCGCGTCACCCATGGCGACCCCTAAGCACTAAGTATCTCAACGTTCATCAGTTTGACGTCGATGCAAATCGCGTGGTGTTATTTCAACGTTGAGATTATCAATGAGGAGCAATCTCCATGGGCATGTCCGCCGCATCCCGGTCCGGCTCCGCGCCACCCGCCGCAACGCTGGCCCTCACCGCGCTCACGCCGCTCGCCTGGGGCTCGACGTACGCCGTGACCACGGAGTTCCTGCCGCCCGACCGCCCGATGTTCACCGCGGTGATGCGAGCGCTGCCCGCCGGGCTGGCGTTGCTGGTCATCGGCCGCGTGCTGCCGCGCGGCGTGTGGATCTGGCGGGCCGCCGTGCTCGGCGTGCTGAACATCGGGGCGTTCTTCCCGTTGCTGTTCCTGGCGGCGTACCGGCTGCCCGGCGGTGTCGCGGCCGTGCTGGGCGCCGTCGGGCCGTTGTTCGCGCTCGCCTTCGCCGCCCTGCTGCTCGCCGAGCGTCCCACCGCGCGCAAGGTGCTCGCCGGACTCCTCGGACTGCTCGGCGTCGGGTTGGTCGTCCTGCGCGCCGAGGCCCGGCTCGACATGGTCGGCGTGCTCGCCGGGCTGGCCGGGGCCGCGTCCATGTCGGCCGGGACCGTGCTGACCAAGCGCTGGGGCCGTCCGGAGGGGGTCGGGGCCCTCGCCCTCACCGGGTGGCAGCTCACCGCCGGCGGGCTGCTGCTCGTCCCGGTCGCCCTGCTCATCGAGGGCGCACCCCCGGCCCTGAGCGGCGAGAACCTACTCGGCTACGCCTACCTGGGCGTCGTCGGCACCGCCGTCGGCTACTGGATCTGGTTCCGCGGCATCTCCCGGCTCCCCGCCACGTCGGTCGCCTTCCTCGCGCTGCTGAGCCCGGTCTCCGCGGCCGTCATCGGCTGGGCGGCGCTCGGGCAGTCCCTCAGCCCGATCCAGTTGCTCGGCATGGCCCTCGCCCTCGGGGGCACCCTCCTCGGTCAGGCCCCGGCGGGGCCCTCCCGGCGCGCCGAGGCCCCGCCCGAGCCCGTACGGCCCGAGGCCCGGACGGCCTGCCCGTCCCGCTGACACGAACGCGCCCCATACACGGAGCGGCGAGAGGGACGTGGGAGGATTTTCCCGGCCGTGCCATGCGCGAGCTGTGGTGACGTGCGAACCATGCCACGCGCGAACCATGCCATGCGCGAACCGTGCCACGCGCGAGCGGTGCCACGCGTGGTGACGCGCGAACCAGGACGACCGGAGGACGAGCGCGATGCGTGACGAGAAGATCAGCGATTTCCTGTCCCGCCTCGCCGATCGGGTGCCCGCGCCGGGCGGCGGCGCCGCCGCGGCCCTGCAGGCCGCACAGGCCGCGGCCCTGCTGGGCATGGTCGCGCGCTACACCACCGGCGAGAAGTACGCCGAGCACGCGGCCGTGATCGAACGGATCATCGGCGAGACCGACGAACTGCGGTCGAGCGCCCTGCGCCTGGCCGAGGACGACGAGGCGGCGTTCACGGCGGTCACCGAGGCGTACAAGCTGCCCAAGGACACCGACGAGGCCAAGGCGGCCCGATCGGCCGCCATCGCCGAGGCGCTGGTGGGGGCGGGCCGGGTCCCGGCCGAGGTGGTCGCCGTCGCGAGGAAGGCAGTCGGCGTCGCCGAGGAACTGCTGCCCATCGGCAACCGCAACGTCGTCTCCGACATCGCCGCCGCCACCGAGGCCGCCCGGGCCGCGGCGACCACCGCCCGGGTGAACATCGAGATCAACCTCGGGGGGATCAAGGACGAGCGCGCCCGCGCCGAACTCGCCGCCGAGGCGGCCGGAGTGGACGAGGTCGCCGCTCGGGCCGAACGGGTCACCGCCGCCGTCCGCGAGGAGATCGCCAAATGAGCGCCCGCGTGCTGTCCGGCAAGGAGCTCGCGGCGTCCATCCGGGCCGAGGCCGCCGAGCGGGCCGCCGCGCTCGCCGCGGACGGCAGGCCGCCGAAACTCGCGGTCGTCGTCGCCACGGCGGACGAGTCCAGCGCCTGGTACGTACGCTCGATCGCCCGCGCCGCCGAGAAAGCCGGCATCGCCTGCGACATCGTCGACCTCGGGGCGGAGGCCGCCCCCGGCCTGATCCGCGACACGCTGACGGCGCTGAGCGCCGACGACGAGGTGCACGGGATCATCCTCCAGACCCCGCTGCCGCAGGGCGCGAAGCTGGAGGACCTGGCCGGCGCGATCGCGTTCGAGAAGGACGTCGACGGCGCCAACCCGCTGTCGCTGGGCCGCCTGGCCGCGGGCCTGCCCGCGTTCGCTCCGGCGACCGCCGAGGCCGTCGTGGCGATCCTCGACCACCACGAGGTCGACCTGACCGGCCTCCACGTCGCCGTGGTCGGCCGCTCCACCGTGGTCGGCAAACCCGCCGCTCATCTCCTGCTCGACAGGAACGCCACCGTGACGGTCTGCCACTCCCGTACGCGGGAACTGCCCGCTGTCACCTCCGTGGCCGACGTGGTCGTGGCCGCGGTCGGCCGCGCCGGACTGATCACGGCCGAGCACGTGCGGGCCGGGGCGGTGGTCGTGGACGTCGGCACCAACCCCACCGAGGACGGCGGCCTGGTCGGCGACGTCGACGCGGTCGCGGTGGCGGACAAGGCGGGGGCGCTCACGCCCGTGCCCGGCGGGGTCGGCCCGGTCACCACCGCGCTGCTGCTGCGGCACACCGTGAATGCCGCCGTGAATGCCACCGGGAATGCCAGCGTGCAGGCCACCGGCCGCGGCTGAGCGCGCGCCCTGCCCCGGCCCCGCCCCGTCAGAGTGCCCCGTCCGGTACACCGGCCGGAACGACAGGTGGAGTCGATGACGGGGTGCGCGCCACCACCGGCGCTTTCCAGGCCACCGTCGCCAGCAGCGGCACCAGCAGCGCCAGCGTCCAGGCCAGCCCGAGCGCCTGTGCGACGCGGCCGACGAGCGCCGGAGCGAGCAGCATGGCGGAGTACGTCATGGTGGTGAGCCGGGCGACCGCGGCGGTCGCTCCCGTGCCGCCCTCCTCCGTGCCCGCGTGCCCGGCCGCGCTGAAGATCAGCGGCAGCGGTGTCGCCAGCCCGAGACCGGCGAGGGCGAACCCGGCGACCGCGAGGATCGGCGTGGGGGCCACGACCACCGCCGTCAGGCCGGCGGCCGCCAGCGCGGTGCCGCTTCGCACCAGGACGCGTGCCGGGTGCCGGGCGGACAACCGGTCGCCCACCAGCCGTCCGGCCGTCTGGCAGGCGGTGAAGGCGACGAGGCCCAGCGAGGCCACGCCCAGCGAGGCGCCGAGGTCCTCGTGCAGGAACACGCCGCTCCAGGTGATGACGGCCCCCTCGCAGGCCAGCACCGCCGCGCCCAGCGCGCCGAGGAGCAGGACGCGGCGTGTCCAGCCCGCCCGCCATCCTCGCCATCCTCGCCGTCCGGCGCCGTCGTCCGTACGCGTGGTCGAGGGCCCCGCGGAAGGCTCCTCGGCCGAGAGCCGCCCGCCCACCATCAGGACGACGGCCATCACGACCGCTCCTAGGATCAGGTAGTGCGTGGTGAGGGACATGCCCGCCTGCGCCGCGGCCCCACCGGTGAGCGACCCGGCCACGGAGCCGATGCTCCATGCCGCGTGACAGCCGTTCATGATGGGACGGTGCGCCGCCCGTTCGACCATCACCGCCTGCGCGTTCATCGCCGTGTCGAGCAGCCCGTTCGCGGCGCCGACGAGCAGCATGGCCGCGGCCAGGTGGACGGGCCCGCCGGCGAGGCCCACCCCGAGCAGGGCGAGGGGAAGCGCGACCGCGGCGATCCGCACGACCCACGCGCTGCCGATCCGCGCCGCGAGGCGCCCGGCGACCTGCGTGGCGGCGAGCGCCGCCACGCCGACCAGGGCGGTCAGGAGCCCGAGCAGCCCAGCCGTCAGTCCGTGATCCGTCTTCAGCGACGGCGTGCGGACCGCGAGCGAGGCGATCAGCGCGCCGTTCACGGCGAACACCGCCGTCACCGCCGCGCGTGCCCGTCGCACGGCTCTCACCTCCCGGCCCTCTCGTCGTCGCTCCTGGCCGGCTTCCCGAGCCACTTCGGACATGCGTCCCGCCTTCCCGTACGGCGCCTCCCGACGGGCGCCTCCCGGAAGGACGACGGCGCCGACGCGGATTTTCGACATCCGAGCGGGACCGGATGTCGATTTCGGAGACTCACCGCGTCGTAGAGGAGAGCGGCCGCGCGGGGCGGCCCGCGTCCGGAGGAGGAAGCCGATGAAATACCTGCTGTTGATCTGCGTCGAGGAGTCGGTCGAAGTCACCCCCGAGCAGGCCGACCCCGAGCCGTGGATCGAGGAGACGGAGCGCCGCGGAGTGCGCCTCGACGGCCATCGCCTGTGCCCGGTCAGCGACGCCACGACGGTGCGAGCCGGACTGGTGACTCAGGGGCCGTTCGCCGAGACCAAGGAGCAGATCGGCGGGTTCGACATCATCGAGTGCGCCGACCTGGACGAGGCCATCGAGATCGCCTCGAAGCATCCCGTGGCGTCGTTCGGCTCGATCGAGGTGAGGCCGTTCTGGCCGGAGTGAGCGGCGCCGACGTCACCCGGGTCGTCGAGGAGGCGTTCCGCGAGGAGTGGGGCCGCGTCGTCGCCACGCTCATCCGGCTGACCGGCGACTGGGACCTGGCAGAGGAGTGCGCCCAGGACGCCTTCGCCCAGGCACTCGCCCGCTGGCCCCGGGACGGCGTGCCGCGCCGCCCCGGGGCGTGGCTCACCACGGCGGCCCGCAACCGCGCGCTGGACCGGTTCCGCCGCGGCGCCACCGAGGCGGCACGGCTGCGCTCGATCGCGGCCACGCCGGCCGGTCCCGATCCGGAGCCGGTGGAGGAGGATCACGTGCCCGACGACCGGTTGCGCCTGATGTTCACCTGCTGTCACCCGGCCCTGCCGCTGGAGGCGCAGGTCGCCCTCACCCTCCGTACGCTCGCGGGGCTGACCACGGCCGAGATCGCCGCGGCCTTCATGGTGCCGGAGACGACCATGGCGCAGCGGCTGGTCAGGGCCAAGAAGAAGATCCGCAACGCCGGCATCCCCTACCGGGTGCCGCCCGCGCACCTACTGGCCGAGCGGACGGCGGGGGTGCTCGGCGTGCTGTACGTCCTGTTCACCGAGGGATACTCGGCCAGCGGCGGGCCGAGCCCCGCCCGGCCGGAGCTGACCGCCGAGGCCATCCGGCTGGCCCGGGTGCTCACCGGGCTGATGCCGGGCGAGCCCGAGGCGCAGGGGCTGCTCGCGCTGATGCTGCTGCAGGACTCACGGCGCGTGGCCCGGTTCGACGCGGCGGGCGACATCGTCACCTTGGAGTTCCAGGACCGCGCGCAGTGGGACCACGACGAGATCGACGAGGGGCTGCGGCTGCTGGACGACGCGCTGGCGTGCCGCCGCCCCGGGCCCTACCAGGTGCAGGCCGCCATCGCCGCCTGTCACGCCACCGCCCTCGACCCGGACGACACCGACTGGCCGCAGATCGCCGGTCTTTACGCGCAGCTCGCACGGCTGGCGCCGTCTCCGGTGGTCGAGTTGAACCGGGCGGTGGCCGTCGCGATGGCCGACGGCCCCCTCGCGGGTCTGCGGCTGGTCGACGAACTGCGGGCGGGCGGCGCGCTGGCCGGGCACCACCTGCTCGCCGCGACCCGTGCCGACCTGCTGCGCAGGCTGGGCCGTACGGCGGACGCGGCGCAGGCCTACGAGGAGGCCCTGGCGCTCGCGCCGACCGACGCGGAGCGCCGGTACCTCAGCCGCAGACGTGCCGAGACCGACGGGACCTGACAGGCCGTGCGGCCCCTGCCGACCGGGCGCCTACCCCCGGTCGCTGGGGACCGTGCCCCAGAGACGGCCCGGCCGTGCGGGCCGACGCCTGTCCGGCGGTCGAGCCGTAGGCGTCCAGGGCGAGCGACACGCTGTGGGCGCCGGTGTGGGTGGCGAGGAAACGGCTCCTTCACTTCGGAACGTGTTCCGAAGTACTATGAGGCATGACCATGCCCACTGTGCCGTTCTCCGACCTGTCGAAGCATTCGAAGCGCGTCGCCGAGACGGTCGAGCGTGTTCACCGCGTGCACATCAAGCGCCGCGACGGAGAGGACCTGTTCATCTCCACCGCCCGGCATGACCGGCAACGGGAGGAGACCACCGAAGTCGCCGCCCGCATGGTCGCGGCGCTCCTCGCCGACGACGAGGGCATCCGTGCCGTGCTGCACGCCCTTCCCGTCGTATTTCCCTGGGTGCGGCACCTGAACGACGATGAGAAGCAGCAGTTCGTGCGGGACCTTGTCGACGCCACTCACGACGCGATCGATCTGGACGTTCACGCCACGCTGCACCGGGTCGTCGTCGAATGGCGGGCCACGGCCCGGATCCTGGCCGATCCGGCACTGACCGAACAGCTCACGCGCGCACTGCCGGACGAGGACCACGGCGAGGTGTTCGCGCCATGAGCCCGAAGCGCGGCGACGCCGTGGCCCCGCCCGCCGTCGGCGACGAGTGGCATCTTCGGTTCGCCACCAGCGAGGCCGCCAAGGGCTGGAGCGACCTCTGCGCCGAGGCTGCCGGGAACACTCAGCGCTGTTTCGAGGCGTTACGCGCGGACCCGTTGTCACAGAAGGACCCGGACCGGCAACACCGGCTTCGTGGCCGCCTGGCCACCGGCTCGCTCGGCGGCCGTGAGCACACCCAGTGGGAGTACGAGGTCACCGCGGGTGGTCGCGTTCGCTACCTGGTCGACGAGTCCCGGCGCACCGTCCATCTCGTCTACGCCTCCACACGCCACCCCAGGGACACCGACGTCTGACGGCACCGTGCCCGACAGGTCAGGCGAACCGCCGGGCGGTGGCGCGCGGGAGCGATCGGCCGGCGGCGATCACAAGGCAGGCGCCGCAAGGTCCCGTCATCGTAAAGTGGAGGTGCCTCGTCGAGTTGCTCCAGAGACTGGGACGATCACCAATCGGTCCACCGGAAGGCGATTCATGTCGATGCCGCACCGAAACCGCATCTGGATCTGGGTGGGACGGCTGACTTTCGGCCTCATCGTCATCGGGATCGTGGCGTACTTCTCAGCGGCCGGGCTCGACAAGGCCGACAAACTCGCCAGCGTCCTCGGTTTCCTTCTGGCGCTTGCCGCTCTGGTCGTGCCACACCTGTTCTCCGTCTCTTCCGGCGATGGTGGACGAGGCTCGACGTCATCCGCGGGGAATGCCTCGCACGGTCAGATCGACGCGCGTCACGCTCAAGGCGTGCAGATCAACCAGTCCGGCGGCAACACGCAGCACAACAACTTCGCGTCGTGATGCGTGAGCAGCACGAGGGGAACATCGGCGGGACCGCGTCCGGAACGCCTCCGGAGGGCGGCCCCGGAGTGGACGCCCGTGACGCACGCGGCCTGCAGGTCAACCAGGGCTCGGGAAACTCGCAGGTCAACAACTTCGGGCAGCCGTCGCTAAAGGACGACCTTCGCAATCTGAACGTGCGCGATATCGAGAGCGCGTTCGACGAGTTCTGCAAGCGGGATCGCGGCAGACAGCTCTGGCTGTTGTCGGAATATCCGAGATCGGACGAGCTCCTCAACCTCATCTGCACGCGAGCCGGCTATGAGCAGTGCGCCGACCTCCTCTACGGCATGGCGGCCGATCGCCTGATGCAGCGGCTCGGACAACTCCAGCAGGAGCACAGGACCGAGGTTCTGAAACAGCTGGCCACGCGCTTGGCGGCGGACACCGAGGGAGCCCCCGCCCGCGTCAGGGAGTACGCCGCGGCCAGTCGCGGCCGGACCGCCCAGATGCTGGTCTACATGTCGCGACTGCACACCGGCCCTGAGCGAGGCCGCACCACGACCACCGTCAGGCTGCTTCCCGGCCCGGGCTTCATCCTGGAGCTGCGGGACGACGCCGCCACGATCCTCCTGAAGTCACTTCTGTTTCGATACGGGCCCGCGGCTCCGGATGGAGGAAGACAGCTCATCGCGAGCCCGACCCAAGAGGCCCCCCGGTTGCTCGAGCAGTTGGTGACGCTGGACGCGGAACGAGTGACCGCGATACTGATCCCGCTCGACGCCGCCATGATCGCGGCATGTCTCAGGCACATTCGGATGACGTTCGCCCGCCGGATACTGCACAAAGTGTCGGCCGACTACACGGACAGATACGAGGAGATACTCGAAAAGCTGCCTCGGCCGATGGCGGCGGCCCTGCTCGGGCAGATGTCGCCGACGGCGAGATCCAGGGCGGGAGCGCTCGACGGCTGGACGACGGGTTGGCTGTGGATCGATGCCTGCCTGACTCTGCTCACGTATGCGGCTCCGATTCTGACCCGGCTCGCGGACAGGGGCGGCAGGCGTCTTCCCGCTACGGAAGTCCGGCACGAAGTCCACGAGATCTGGCGAGCGGCGACCTCGCACGCCGTGAAGGACGGTGACTACTACCGCAAGCAGCGCAACCAGCTCGCCCTGTCGACAGTCGTACTCCTGCTGTCCCTGGTGGTCGCGATCGCGCTCCACTGAGCCCCGCACGGCCGTCTGTCGTTCTCACGCCACGGACGCGGCCGCCAGGCCGGGAAGATCCGTCGTTCATGGGGTGGTCATGGTGGCGTCATGCCGTGGACGGAAGATCGGTTTGGAGATTGTCTACCTTCAGGCCCGTTATTGCTTGGAGGTACAAAATGCGCAAATTTGCGCACATCGCCGTGGCGGTCGTCGCCGCGGGCACTGTGGCCGCCGGCGGGACGGCATGGGCCGAGGCGCCCCCCGGTGACAGGCCGGCCGAACCGCCCGGCTACCAGACCACCGTCCCCGGCGAGTCGGTCGAGGCGGCCCGCACCGACCGCGTGATCGCCCCCGGCATCACGCTGACCTCGTTCGACACCTTCGGCCGTACGGGCTGGACCCGCACGCACGTGCTCGACGCCGACCTGGCGGACGACCGGGTGGACGTGGGCATGGTCGGCGGCACGCTGACCGAGACCCGGGCGCTGTCGAAGTCGGCGGACGCCGCGGGAGCCGTGGCCGCGGTCAACGGGGACTACTACGACATCAACCAGACCAACGCGGTCATCGGTCCCGAGGTCAGGGACGGCCAGGTGCGCAAGGCGACCACCCAGCCCGCCACGGTCGCCTCGGTGGGCGAGGACAAGGTCGCCCGGCTCGCGAGCGCGCTGCTGGAGAGCACGGTGACCGTGGGCGGCACGGACCATCCGGTCGCCTCGCTCAACTCGGCGTCACTGCCCGCGAACGCCGTCTCGGTCTTCACCGATCAGTGGGGGCCGGGCCTGCGTACGCTGATCGGCCACGGCGCGCCCGTCACCGAGCTGGTGGTCTCCGGCGGCGTCGTCACGGCGGTCAACGACACGGTCACCACGACCGCC
Source organism: Microbispora rosea (assembly GCF_900156315.1). GTDB lineage: Bacteria > Actinomycetota > Actinomycetes > Streptosporangiales > Streptosporangiaceae > Microbispora > Microbispora rosea. The sequence continues at coordinate 309,625 of NZ_FTNI01000004.1, forward strand.
GTGCCCGCCGGAGGCCTGGTGGTCGTGGGCGTGGGGAGCGCGGCGGCCCCGCTCGCCGCCGCCAAGGCCGGCGACCCCGTGACACTCACCACCGGCCTGCGCACCGACTCCCCCGCGAAGCTGCGCACCGCGCTGGGCAGCGGAGAGGTCCTCGTGCGGGACGGCCAGGCCGTCGACTTCCCGCCCTCGACGGGCAACGACGCGCCGAAGCCGCGTACGGCGATCGGCTGGCGCGACGGCGGCAGGCGGCTCCTGCTCGTGACCGTCGACGGCTCGGCCAACTTCTCGGCCGGTCTGAGCTTCGACGAGACGGCCAAGCTCCTCGTACGGCTCGGCGCCGACGAGGCGTTCATGCTCGACGGCGGCGGCTCGTCCGATCTCGTCGCCCGCACGCCCGGAGACGCCGGGGTGAGCGTGGTCAACACCCCGTCGGACGGCGGCGAACGGCTCATCCCCAGCGGAGTCGGGCTGTTCGCCGCGAAGGGATCGGGAGCACTCAAGGGCATCGCGGTGCGGACGAGCGCGCCGCGCGTCTTCCCCGGGCTCACCCTCGGCGTCTCCGCCGCCGGGTACGACGAGTCGTACGCCCCGGTCGCCCTCGACGGCGACACGGCCGGCAAGGGCGACCCCGTCCGGTGGAACGCCGGGAAGCTCGGCACGGTGCGCGATGGTGTGCTGCACGCCGAGCGTTCCGGCGAGGGCGAGATCGAGGCCCGCTCGAAGCAGGTGCACGGCGCGGCGGACGTCCGCGTGCTCGATGCCCTGTCCACCGTCGCGTTCACCGAGACGAGCCTGACCCTGGACGCCGGCGGCTCGGCCGTCGTGGGGGTCACCGGCGCCGACGCCGACGGCTTCGACGCGCCGATCGCCGCCCGCGACGTCGACCTGGACTACGACACGGCCGTGGTGAAGGTGGAGCCCCGCGACGACGGGTCGTTCACGGTCACCGGGCTGGAGGCGGCCGACGGCCGCGGCGCCGTGATCACCGCGACCGTCCAGGGCAAGGTCGCACACCTGTCCGTCGCCGTCGGGTTGAAGCGCGGGTCGCTGGCCGAGTTCGACGGCGGCGAGCCCTGGGGCGTCTCGACCGCCAAGGCCACCGCGTCGGTGGCGGGCGTCGACGCCGCGGACCGTCCCGGCGCGGCGGCCGGCAACCAGGCCCTCGCGCTCACCTACGACTTCACCGGCACCTCCGGCACCTCGGCGGCGTACGCGGTGGCCAAGCCCGGGCCGATCACCCTGCCGACCGGCACCAGGCGGCTCGGCCTGTGGGTGTACGGCGACGGCCGCGGCCACTGGCTGCGGGCCACGCTGCGGTCGCAGGGCACGACGAACGTCCCCTTCACCTTCGCCACCGTCGTCGACTGGACCGGGTGGAAGTGGGTCGAGGGCACCCTGCCCACCGGTTTCACCGAGCCGATCACGCTGCTCAACGTCTACGTGGTCGAGACATCCAACCTTGCCAAGGACGCGGGACAGCTCAGGTTCGACGGGCTCACCGCGCTGGTCGGACAGGATCTCGCCACCGGCGACGCCCTGACCCCCGATCCGTTCGTCCTTGAGCAGGCCGACATCGACCGTTCGCGCTGGCGGTTCGCGATCATGTCCGATCTGCACGTGGGCGCGGCCGGGGGCACGACGTCGTTCGCGGCGCAGCAGGCGACCGCCGCGCTGAAGCAGGCCGTCGCCGCGAAGCCCGACTTCATCGTGATCAACGGCGACTTCGTCGATAACAACACGCCGGCCGACTTCGCACTCGCCCAGGAGATCCTCAAGGCCAACGTGCCGGCGGACCTGCCGGTCTACTGGACGCCGGGCAACCACGAGTCCGGGGCCACGGCGACGGGGACCCTGGACGCCTTCCTCGCCACCGGGCGGCCTGCCCACCAGGTGTTCGACCACAAGGGCACCCGCTTCGTCCTGCTCAACACCACGCTGGGCGGGCTGCGGGCGTCGGACTGGTCGCAGGTGCCGGAGCTGCGGCAGGACCTGGACGCGGCGGCGAAGGACATGGCCGTGAAGTCCCTCGCGGTCGTCTTCCACCACCCTCTCCGCGATCCCTCGGGTGCGGGCGCGTCGCAGTTCTCCGACCAGCGCGAGGCGGACCTCGTCGAGAAGTGGCTCGCCGGCTGGCGTGAGTCGTCGGGCAAGCCGGTCGCGTTGTTCACCGGCCACGCCCACACCGCCGCCGCCACCAGGTCCGACGGCGTGCTGGAGGTCACCACGCCGCCGGTGGGCAAGACGCCCTACAGCTCCCCCGACAAGGGCGGGTTCTTCGGGTGGGACCTCGTCGGCGTCGACCCCCGGCCCGGTCAGGTCGAGGCGGGCCGTCCCAGCCCGCAGACCCGCGACTGGGTCGCGGCGCGGACGAACCCGCTGATCGACGCGATCTCCCTGACGGCGCCCGGCACGCTCGCCCCGGGCGCCTCGGCGGAGGTCTCGGCGACGGGCGGCAACAGTGCCGCGAACCTGACCTTCCCCTTGGCGTATCCGGCCAGCGTGACGTGGAGCGGCGACCGCGCCCTCGCCATGGCCGAGTCGGCCGCGGACGCGGAGAAGGCGGCACGCCGCCACGACGTCGTCGCGGTCCTCGACCTGTCCACGCACACGCTCACCGGCGTACGGCCCGGCCAGGCCACCCTCACGGTCACGTCGGGCGGGCAGACCGCCTCGGCCACGATCACCGTGGCCAAGTAGGCCCGATAGGAACAGCCGAGCGGGCCGGCCCGGCGGCAGCAGTCCGGCACGCGGCCCGATGAGAGCGGCGGGCCGGTCTCCCTCACCTGGGGCGACCGGCCCGCCGTTCCCGCGTTCGCGGCCGCGGCAGGCGTGGCGGCGATCCGCGGCGACGGCCGCGGCGCGCTCATCCGCTACATTTCGCTCTGCTGCCGCAAGAACGGAATCTTGATGAACGTCGCCTTATGGGTCATCGCCGGCCTGCTCACCCTCGCCTTCCTCCTCGCCGGGGTGATGAAGCTCGCCCAGCCGAAGGACAGGCTGGCCGCGTCAGGCATGGCCTGGACCGAGGACTTCTCCGCGGGCGCGATCAAGGGCCTCGGCGCTCTCGAGGTGCTGATCGCCTTCGGGCTCGTCCTGCCCGCCGTCACGGGCGTCGTTCCGGTGCTGACGCCGCTCGCCGCGCTCGGCATCGCCCTGCTCATGGCCGGAGCGGTCGTCGTCCACGCCCGCCGCGCGGAATCCCCGGTGATCGTCGTCAACCTGGTGCTCCTGGTGCTGGCCGCCGTGGTCGCGTGGGGCCGCTTCGGCCCGTACGCCTTCTAGCTCCGGCTTCCCCACCTTTGCCTCGCGCGCCCGTAGACCCTGCGCAGCAGGGCTCCCGGCAGGAGGCGGAGGGCGAAGGGAAGGTCGTCGACCAGGTAGCGGCGGGCGAGCCGCTGGGGCTCGCTGATCAGGCGGAACAGCCATTCGAGCCCGTGGTCGCCCATCCAGCCCGGGGCCCGGCGCACCGATCCGGCGGCGAACGCGATGGCCGCGCCGCACCCCACGAACCAGGCGCCCGGCAGGTCGGCCCGCAACTGTGCGATGAGCCGGTCCTGCCGGGGGAACCCGAGACCCACGAAGACCAGGGACGGCCGCGCGGCGACGAGCCGCCCCCGCACCTCCGCCAGCGCCGCCGGGTCGGTCTCGAACCCGTACGGCGGAGCGTGGACGCCCGCCACGACCAGGCCCGGATACCGCCCGCGCAGCGCGTCCCGCGCCGCCTCGGCGACGCCGGGCGGTCCCCCGATCAGGTAGACGGGCAGGCCGCGGGCCGCGGCGGCCCCGGTCAGCGACCAGATCAGATCGGCGCCGGTCACCCGCTCCGGCAGCGGGCGCCCGAGCAGGCGGGACGCCCAGACCAGCGGCATGCCGTCGGCCACCGCGAGCTCGGCCGTGTCGATCAGCGCGCGCAGCGAGGGGTCACAGGCGGCGGCGCGGCAGATGTCCACGTTCGGCGTGACCACGTGGCCGCCCGTGCCGCACTCGATCGCGGCCGTCACCCGCGCGACCACTTGGGCCTCGGTGAGCCGGTCGAGCAACACGCCGCCCACGCGAACCCTGCCTGATCGTGCAGCGGCCGCCCCTGCTCCGGCCATCCCTGCTCCGGCCGCCGGGGCCGGGACCGCCTCCAGCCATGGCCGCACCGGCGTCGCCGGGCCCACCGCCGCCGTACGTGCCTGCACGGGCTCGGCCATCAGATGCCGTGGCCGCGACGGTGGAGGGCGTGCAGCACGGCGCGCGGGCTGACCAGCCCTCCGGCGACCGCCAGCGCCACCGCCGCCCTCGGCTCACCCGGCCGGGTGGAGAAGGCGCGCAGCGACCAGCGGGCGGCCTCGCGCCGCCGGCCGAGGGCCGCGTGGCAGAAGGCGAGCTGTCCGTAGACGCGGGCCGCGCCCCGCGGTTCCGCGGCCAGCCCGGGATGCCGGGCGAGCATCCACTCCAGCCCGGCGATGCGGTCGGCCCAGCGCCCCGCGTAGTGCGAGGAGCCCCAGCGCACCCGCACGAGCGGCCGGTCGACGTGGACGATCGGATGCCGCCACGCGGCCCGCAGCGCGAGGTCCCAGTCCTCGTTCTGGCCGGCCGGCGCGCTCTCGTCCACCCAGGTCCAGCCCCGGCGGAACAGAAACGTCGAGGAGTGCACCATCATCATGCGCGAGCGGGTGAGGTGCCGATGGGTCACGTGGCCGATGCCGGCCAGCCGCGGCACCCGGCGGTCGCCGTACTCGACCTCGACGGCGCAGCTCGCGAAGCCGGCGTCGGGCTCCTCCGCCAGCGCGGCGACCTGGGCGGCCAGCTTGCCGGGCAGCCAGAGGTCGTCGTCGTCGCAGAAGGCGACGAGATCCGTGCCGAGCACCGAGATCCCGGTGTTGCGCGCTCCCGGCAGGCCGGCGGCCCGCCGGTTGTCCAGCACCCGGACGCTCCTGTCCGCGCCACCCGCCTCCACGCCCGCCACGAGACCGGCCAGGGAACCGGCAGCGCAACCGGGCGCGGAACCGGAGACGCCGGACACCTGCCTGGTGACGACGGAGGCGGGGACGCCGTCGGCCACGACCACCACCTCGACTCGGCCGGCGTACTCCTGGGCGAGCACGCCGGTCAGCGCGGCCCGCAGCGGGCCGGGCCGGTCGCCCCGGGTGGGGATGACGACGCCGACGGCCGGCCTCATCGCCGAGGTCCCGGGCGATAGGCGAGGCGATAGCCGTAGAAGAGCAGGAGGGGAAGGGTGATCGCGGTGACCAGCCACCGCTGGGTCCGGGGAAGGGGCGCAGGACGGTGGCGTATCTCGATCGGTCCCACCGAGAAACGCATCGGGTTGCCGGAGACCGTGTGCGCGACGCCGAGCAGCGCTTCGCGGTCGTCCAGGAAGTCGAGTCCGCCGCTCGGCAGGCCGAGCCGCGTGGCCAGGCGTCCCAAAGTCGCGCGCGGATCGCGCACCAGGTCCTCGTGACGCACCCGGACGACGTCGACGCCCTTGCGGCGCAGCACCTCGAAGGCCAGGTTCTGGGCCAGCCAGTGGACGGCGGTGCGCACGGGCGTCCAGCGGGTCATCGGCCGCCCGTCCTCGGGTCTGCGCACCCTGCGCCGCCATGACGCGGCCACCGCCCGCGGATCGCGCACCACCTGCACGACCCGCATGTCCATGATGGCCGCCAGGCAGTACGCCAGGGAGGCGTGCTTGCTGGAGTCGACGACGACCCGAGCGTCGGCCACCTCCGCCGCCGCCGTGTAGATGCGGGAGTACGACCGGACGTATTCGGCCAGTTCGGCCTCGCGGGTCGCGAGCCCGAGCGCGAGGACGGGCACGCGGCGGGTCCGGTCCACGCGGGCCCGCAGGCCGGGCAGCCACCCCGCCTGGCTCTGCCGCCACTGCCCGAACGCGCGGGCACCCACCTTGGTCCAGAACGGGCACTGGGAGAACCGCTGCCCGCAGCCGCACGGCTCGTCCGCGCGTACGCCGCGGTCCCACAGGTGGACGACCTCGCCGAGCGGTGCCACGCCGGGCACCTCGCCGAGGAGGCGTTCGAGCAGAGTGCTACCGCTGCGTCCCAGGCCGCCCACGAAGATCACCGGCTGAGTGTCGGCCACGTGTCCTCCACGGATGGATGCGAAACGTGACGACCCTAGCGCGCAGGGTAATCGGGCGACCCCCAATCGCCAAAGGATCTACGCGCCCGCCTGCGGCGGCGGAAACGCGATAACCGGGGGCGGGTGGAACTGCGGGCGCCGCCGCACGGAAGCACGCGTCCGCCGGGAAAGCGCCTCAGGAGGAGCGCAGTTCCACACAGCACTCTCCCGGCCGCGGCACCAGGACGGCCTGCACTTTGGCGGCTTCCAGACCGGTGAGCATGCCGTCGAGGAAGGCGTGGTTGACCCCGCAGACCAGATCGGGGGCCCGCGCCGCCAGCGGATGGAACGGGCAGTTGCGCAGCCGCACACAGGTGGGGGACTCGCGGCCGGGCTCGAAGCCGTGCCGCGCGAGCAGGCCTTCGAGCAGGGTGAGGGCGCGCTCGGCGCCGAGCCGCCCGGGCTTGGTCCTGGCGCGCTCCGCGGCGCCGATCTCCTCGCCGCGCCGAGAGGCCACCCGGACCGCCGCCCGGCGGGCGCTCTCCCCTTCGCTCTCCGCGAGAACGGCGTCCATGAGGATGTCGGCCAGCACCTCGTGCCGGCGCTCGGGGATCGTGACGCGGATGTCGGTCTCGGTCGGTTCGTAGACCTTCGGGGTGCGGCCGACCTTGCGGATGCCGCCGACCGCCTCGTAGCGGGCGCGCAGCAGGCCGGCGTCGACCAGTTTGTCGAGATGGAAGGCGGCCAGCTTGCGGGAGATCCCGACCGAGGCGGCGGCCTCGTCCCGGGTCACCGGGCGACGCGCCCTGCGGATGTAGGCGTACATGCCCTGCCGCAGCGCGTCGTCAAGCGCGGCCACCGCACCGATCGCGCGATCCGTCGTCACCCTGCCACGATAACGCCCGCCTCCACGGTCGAAAACCAGCACCCCCTCGATGTACGCGTACACCTTGACCGTCAGACTGAATAAGACCAACATTCATTGGCGTAATACGTCATACGCGGAGGTCCGGATGACCGGTGAACTGCACGAGGCGAAACGACCGGTGAGCGCGGTGCTCGCCGGGCCGTACGGCCATCCGTTCCACCCCATGCTCGTCGCGGTGCCCATCGGTGCCTGGGTGGCGAGCATGGTCTTCGACCTGGCGTCCCGGTTCGCACCCGACCCGGGTTTTCTGGCCGAGGGCTCGAAGTGGCTGATCGCCATCGGCGTGCTCGGCGCGCTGGCCGCGGCGATGGCCGGGTTCCTCGACCTGTTCGCCATCCCGGCGGGCACTCCGGCGTTCCGCACGGGTCTGCTCCACATGGGGCTGAACCTCGTGATCACCGCCGCGTACGCCGCCGGTTTCCTGTGGCGTCAGACCGGCCCGGCGGCAGGCACGGCGGCAGGCACGGCGGCGGGCGAGGTCGCGCTCGGCCCGCTGCTGCTGTCGGCGGGCAGCCTGGCGCTGCTCGTCGTCTCCGGTTATCTCGGCGGCAAGCTCGCCTACCGCTACGGCGTACGGGTGGCCGACGAGGCCACCCAGGCCGGCGGTTTCCGGCGCTGACCCTCATCCCACCTGCACAGGAGGAGAAATCATCATGGGTATCGCGGCACTGGTCACATGGTTGCTCACCGCGGTGGGCGGCTTCGTGATGCTGGGCATCTGGATCGCCAGAGGCGGCCGGCGCACCAGCCGCTTCTCACCAGGCCTGATCTTCGGTCACTTCGCACTGGCCGCCGCGGGGCTGGTCGTGTGGATCGTGTTCCTGTTCGCCGGCGTCGCCGCTCTGGCATGGGTCGCCCTGGTCCTGCTGGTCCCGGTCGCCCTGCTGGGCTTCGCGATGTTCGCCCGGTGGATCCCCGCCTACCGCTCCCGTACGGCGGTCGCCGGCGGGCCCGGCGCCACCGGCACGGCGGGACCGCCCGAGCGGCATTTCCCGGTCGCGGTCGTGGCCGGGCACGGTCTGCTGGCGGTGGTCACCGTGGTCCTGGTGCTGCTGACCGCGCTCGGCGTGAACGGCGGCTGAGATGCGTCCCGGCACCACCCTGCGGATGATCGACGAGCCGCGCGACGGCGTGGACCTGGCCGCCGCCGAGCGGGCGGCCCGCGAGTTCCTGGAGGCGCTGGGCGTCTCGGCCGATTCCGAGAGCCTGCGGGAGACTCCGGCGCGGATGGCTCGGGCGTACGCCGAGCTGTTCACGCCCCGCCCGTTCGACCTGACCACCTTCCCCAACGAGGAGGGCTACGACGAGCTCGTGCTGGCCCGGTCGATCCCGGTCCGCTCGGTCTGCGAGCATCACCTGCTGCCCTTCGCCGGAGTCGCCCATGTCGGTTACCTTCCCGGCGACCGTATCCTCGGGCTGTCCAAGCTGGCCCGCGTCGTCGAGCACTTCGCCCGCCGCCCGCAGGTGCAGGAGCGGCTCACCAAACAGGTGGCCGACTGGCTCGCCGACCGGTTGCGGCCCGCGGGGGTCGGCGTCGTGATCGAGGCCGAGCACACCTGCATGACGCTGCGGGGAGTGCGGGCCGTCGGCTCGACCACGGTCACCTCGACGCTGCTGGGCATCCTTAGAGAGGACGCCCGATCCCGTCAGGAGTTCTTCGCCCTCACCGGCACCCGACCCTGAGCAAGGAGACCATCGCCGTGACACCACAGAGGTTCGTGATCGTCGGAGCCGGTCTGGCCGGTGCGAAAGCCGCCGAGGCCCTGCGCGAGCAGGGATTCGACGGGCGGATCACGCTGATCGGCGCCGAACCGCACCGCCCCTACGAGCGGCCCCCGCTGTCCAAGGGCTACCTGATGGGCACGACCGACCGGTCCGCCGTCTTCGTCCACCCGGAAGGCTGGTACGCCGACCACGACGTCGAGCTGCGACTCGGGACGGCCGCGAGCGGCCTCGACCGCGGCGCGCACCGCGTCGAGCTGACCGACGGCGGTGCGATCGAGTACGACAAACTGCTGCTGGCCACCGGGGCCCGCCCGCGAACGCCGCCGATCCCCGGCGCGGACGCGCCCCACGTGCGCTACCTGCGCCGGATCGAGGACTGCGAGTCGCTCAAGGACGTCCTGGGGAGCGTGTCCCGGCTGGCGGTGATCGGGGCCGGCTGGATCGGACTGGAGGTCACCGCGGCGGCCCGGCAGGCCGGCGTCGCGGTCACGGTGCTGGAGGCGGCGCCGCTGCCCCTGCTGCGCGTGCTCGGGCCCGAGGTCGCCCGGGTCTTCGCCGGCCTGCACCGCGACCACGGCGTCGATCTCCGGCTCGGGGTCACCGTCAGCGAGATCACGCCCTCGGGCGTACGCCTGGGCGACGGCGACGAGATCGCCGCCGACGCCGTCGTCGTCGGCGTCGGCGCCGAGCCCGAGGTGGGGCTCGCCGTGCGCGCCGGGCTGACCGTGGACAACGGCGTCGTGGTGGACGCGGCCCTGCGAACCGACGACCCGGACATCGTCGCCGCCGGGGACGTCGCCAATGCCCACCACCCGCTGCTGGGCACGCACGTACGGGTCGAACACTGGGCCAACGCGCTCAAACAGCCCAAGGTCGCCGCCGCCACCATGCTGGGCCGGGAGGCGGCCTACGAGGAGCTGCCCTACTTCTACACCGACCAGTACGACCTCGGCATGGAGTACGTCGGCCACGCCGAGCCCGGCGGCTACGACCAGGTCGTCTTCCGGGGCGACGTCGCGGCGCGGGAGTTCATCGCCTTCTGGCTCAGCGGCGATCGCGTCCTGGCCGGCATGAACGTCAACGTCTGGGACGTCGTCGAGCCGATCAAGACGTTGATCCGCACCGGAACACCCGTCACTCCCCAGGCACTGGCCGACCCCGGCCGGCCCCTGGAGAAGCTCGCCGCCCCGTAGGTTCCGCCGGCGGTCTCCCCGGGGGCCTGAGGGCGGGCACTCGGATCACTGTCCCGTGCCCGTCCCCGCAGGTCCTTTCCGGGCTCTCGGCGAGCGCCGGTCAGCGCGCGTCGACGATCATCCCCGCGCCGACGGTGCCGTTGGTGGCCTCGTCGATCAGGATGAACCCGCCGGTGAGGCGGTTGCGGGCGTAGTCGTCCACGAACAACGGCTGGGTCGTCCGCAGCGACACCCGGCCGATCTCGTTCAGGCCGAGAGCGGCGGCCGACTCGTCCCGGTGCAGGGTGTTGACGTCGAGCCGGTAGTGCAGGTCCCGCACGAGGGCCCGGGCCGTACGGGTGGTGTGCTTGATGATCAGCTTGGAGCGCGGCTGGAGCTTCAGGCCGTCGGCCATCCAGCAGATCATCGCGTCGATCTCCTGGGCGGCCTCCGGCTGGTTGTTCGGCCGGCAGATCATGTCGCCCCGGGAGATGTCGATGTCGTCGGCCAGCCGCAGCGTGACCGACATCGGCGCGAACGCCTCCTCCACCGGGCCCTCGAAGGTGTCGATCCCGGTGATCGTCGTGGTCAGGCCGGACGGCAGGTGCAGCACCTCGTCACCCGGCTTGAGCACGCCGCCCGCGACCTGCCCGGCGTATCCCCGGTAGTCGTGCAGCTCCTGGCTGGTCGCGCTGTGCGGGCGGATGACGTACTGCACGGGGAAACGCACGTCGACCAGGTTGCGGTCGGAGGCGATGTGCACGTTCTCCAGGTGGTGCAGCAGCGAGGATCCCTCATACCAGGGCATGTTCTCCGAGCGGGAGACCACGTTGTCGCCGTGCAGCGCCGAGATCGGGATGAACGTGAGGTCGCTCGCGTTCAGCTTGCTGGCGAACGCGGTGAACTCCTCGCGGATCTCCTCGAACCGGGCCTCGGAGTAGTCGACGAGGTCCATCTTGTTGACCGCCAGCACCAGGTGCGGCACCCGCAGCAGCGTGGTCAGGAAGGCGTGCCGCCGCGACTGCTCCAGCACGCCCTTCCGCGCGTCGATCAGGATGATCGCGAGGTCGGCCGTGGAGGCGCCGGTGACCATGTTCCGGGTGTACTGGATGTGCCCGGGGGTGTCGGCGATGATGAACTTCCGCTTGGGCGTGGCGAAGTAGCGGTAGGCCACGTCGATCGTGATGCCCTGCTCGCGCTCGGCCCGCAGTCCGTCGGTGAGCAGCGACAGGTCGGTGTACTCCGTGCCCCGATCGCGGGAGGTGCGCTCGACCGCTTCGAGCTGGTCCTCGAAGATCGCCTTGGAGTCGAACAGCAGCCGCCCGATCAGCGTCGACTTGCCGTCGTCGACGCTGCCCGCCGTCGCGAAACGAAGGATGTCCATCAGAAGTAGCCTTCCTTCTTGCGATCTTCCATGGCGGCCTCGGAGGCCCGGTCGTCGGCGCGGGTCGCGCCGCGCTCGGTGATCCGGGTGGCGGAGATCTCGTCGATGATCTGGTCGATCGTGGTGGCGGTCGAGGCGACCGCGCCGGTGCAGGTCATGTCGCCGACCGTGCGGTAGCGGACGACGGCCTCGAACGGGGGCTCGTCCTCGCCCCGCTGGACCACCTCGGAGTCGGACAGCAGCATGCCGTCACGCTCGAAGACCGCCCGGGTGTGGGAGAAGTAGATCGACGGGATCTCGATGCCCTCGCGCCGGATGTAGTGCCACACGTCCAGCTCGGTCCAGTTGGACAGCGGGAACACGCGGATGTGCTCGCCTCTGCTGATCTTCGTGTTGTAGAGGTTCCACAGCTCGGGGCGCTGGTTCTTCGGATCCCACTGGCCGAACTCGTCGCGGAAGGAGAACACCCGCTCCTTCGCCCGGGCCTTCTCCTCGTCGCGCCTGGCTCCGCCGAACACCGCGTCGAACTCGTGCTCCTCGATCGCGTCCAGCAGCGTCGTGGTCTGCAGCCGGTTGCGGGAGGCCCGCCGCCCGGTCTGCTCGACCACCCGCCCGGCGTCGATCGACGCCTGGACCGACGCGACCACCAGGCGCGCGCCCAGCTCGGCGACGCGCCGGTCGCGGAACTCGATGACCTCCGGGAAGTTGTGCCCGGTGTCGACGTGCATCAGGGGGAAGGGGATCGGCGCGGGCCAGAAGGCCTTCTCGGCGACCCGCAGCATGACGATGGAGTCCTTGCCGCCGGAGAAGAGCAGACAGGGGCGCTCGAACTCGGCCGCGACCTCACGCATGATGTGGATCGCCTCGGCCTCGAGCACGTCGAGCTGTGACGTGGTGTAGTCACGCTGAAGCATAGGGACTTCCTTCACGGAGTCTGGCGATGCAGGTCACGGATTCCGGCGAGCAACGTTGGCGCCAGATCCGGTAGGGAGACCAGGATATCCGGCAACCACGGGTCCCCCTGGTTATAGGTCAGCGGTGAGCCGTCGATCCTGCTCGCGTGTGCCCCCGCCGCGACCGCCACCGCGACCGGCGCGGCCGAGTCCCACTCGTACTGCCCCCCGGCGTGCACGTACGCCTCGACCTCTCCGGTGAGGACGGCGGCGATCTTGGCGCCGGCCGAGCCGATGGGGACGAGTTCCCCGCCGAGACGGGCGGCCAGCTCGCGGACGAACTCGGGCGGCCGGGTGCGGCTGACCGCGATGCGGAACGGCTCGCGCACCTTCTCCGGCAGCTCGGGCGGCGACGCCGTCGTGAGCGTACGGCTTTGGGCGGGCAGGGCGACCGCTCCGGCCGTGAGGGCGCCGCGCTGCCACAGCGCCACATGGACAGCCCAGTCGGCGCGGCCCTGCTCGGAGAACTCACGGGTGCCGTCGAGAGGATCGACGATCCAGACGCGCTCGGCCGACAGCCGCCGGGGGTCCATCCGTTCCTCGCGGGTCGCCTCCTCCGACAGCACGGCGTCGTCCGGCCGCAGCCGCCTCAGCGCGTCCATGAGGAACTCGTGGGACGCGCGGTCTCCGGCGTCCTTCAGCGCCCGGCCGTCCTCGAACCCGAGGCGGGCGCGCAGCTCGAGGAGCCGCTCCCCCGCCTCCGTCGCCAGCTCGCCGGCGAGGGTGTCGTCGTCCCGTATCGTCATTTCTCAGTACGCTCCCGCCCCGCGTGCGACCGCAGACCACGTCTTCCATAGGATCTGCAGATCCAGCATGAGAGACCAGTTCTCGACATAACGCAGGTCCAACCGTACCGATTCCTCCCAGGAGAGGTCGGACCGGCCGTTGACCTGCCACAGCCCGGTCAACCCGGGCCGGACCACGAGCCTGCGGCGTACGTCGTCGCCGTACCGCGCGACCTCCTCGGGCAGCGGCGGCCGCGGCCCGACGAGCGACATGTCGCCCCGCAGGACGTTGATGAGCTGCGGCAGTTCGTCGACGGAGTAACGCCGCAGCGCGGCGCCGAGCGGGGTCACCCTCGGGTCCCTCCGCACCTTGAACAGCACGCCGTCGGCGTCGCTGACCAGCTCGACCTTGCGGGCCTCCGCGTCCCGCCGCATCGTGCGGAACTTCAGGATCGTGAACTCCGCGCCGTCCCTGCCGACCCGCCGCTGGCGGAACAGGGCGGGCCCCGGGCTGGTCACCCGCACCGCCACGGCCACGGCGCCCAGCAGCGGGGCGAGCACGATCAGCGCCGCGGCGGCGACCAGCCGGTCGAACACGCCCTTGACCAGCCGGCGCCCTCCCGCCAGCTCGGGATGCTCCACGTGCAGCAGCGGGAGCCCGGCGACGGGGCGGATCGCGATCCGCGGGCCGGCCACCTCCATCAGCGCGGGCGCCACCACGAGGTCGGTGCGCGTCCGCTCCAGTCGCCAGGCCAGCCTGCGCAGCGCCGTGCCGTCCAGCTCCGGGCAGGCCAGCACCGCCACCGTGTCCGCCCGGACCTGTTCCACCACCAGCGGAACGTCGGTGAAGTCGCCCAGCACCGGCACGTCCGCGATCCGTCCGGCGGCGCCGGTCGGGACGCAGGCGGCCACCACCTCCATCCCGTGGTAGCGCTCCCTGCGGAAGGTGCCCACCAGCTCGGCGATCGCCGCGCGGTGGCCCACCGCCACGACCCTGCGCATGCACCCCTCGCCCCTGGCGCGCCTGCGGTGCAGCCGCTGCCGCAGGCCGTACCTCGCCGCGAGGGTGAGCACGGTGGTGAGCGGCAGCGCGATCAGCACGTAGCCCCGGGCGATCTCGGTCTTCGACGCGTACGCCGCGATCGCGACCCCCGCGATCAGCGTGAAGCCGGCCCGCGCGACCCGGCGGAACTCCTCGGCTCCCACGCCGATCAGGCGCGGCTCGTACGCCCGGCTCAGGACCAGGATCACCGCCCAGCCGGCGGGCAGCACGCCGCTCGCCATGACATAGGGCACCACGTACGGAGTAACCTCGCCGAACCGGATCACCACGGCGGTGACCCCAGCGAGAAGGGCGCCCACGATGTCGCAGACGGCCGCGGCGAGCCGATATCGGACGGCCCACGCGGGCGGCCTCGGCATCGGATGGGCCGGCGAGTCCCGGGACATGCCGACGGCGAGCGCGGCCGTATCGCCGTCCAGCACTGTCGCCCCCCGCAATCCTGCCACTACCGACGGTGATGGAATGCTAGCGGCCTCACCCCGGCGTCTCAGGGAGATTGGTTGAAAGCCGAAACGTACATATCGGTCGATGTCGAGGCGGACGGCCCCATTCCAGGGCCGTACTCGATGGTCAGCTTCGGCATGACCGTGGCAGGCCGGATGACCGGGCGGCGGTTCGAGCGGACCGACCCGGAGTCTCGGACGTTCTACGCCGAGTTACGGCCGATCAGCGACGACCACGTGCCGGAGGCGCTGGCGGTGAGCGGCCTCGACCGGGCGACGCTGCTGCGGGAGGGACGCGACCCGGCCGAGGCGATGACCGAGGCGGCGGCCTGGGTACGCGAGGTGTGCGGCGACGACCTGCCGGTGCTCGCGGCCTTCCCGCTGTCGTACGACTGGATGTGGATGTACTGGTACTTCCTCCGCTTCACCGGGGAGTCGCCCTTCGGCCACTCCCGGTGCATCGACATCAAGACGCTGTACGCCGCCAAGGCCGTGGTGCCGGTGGCCTGGGCGACCAAGCGCCAGATGCCGCGCGAGGTGCGGTCGCGGCGCCCCCACACCCACAACGCGCTCGACGACGCCATCGAGCAGGCGGAGCTGCTGCAGAACCTCATGGAGTGGCCGGGCTCGGCGCACCGTGAGGCCGGCGATGCCGGCGGGGCGGTCGCGCCCGATCCCAGCGGGGCGGCTTCGCCGGATCTCAGCGGGGCGGCTTCGCCGGATTGAGGTCGGCGGCGTGGAAGCGGTTCTGCGTCGTCTCGAGACCAGCGGTCATCAGCGACTCCACCATGTCGGCCGCCCGGTCCACGAGGAACGGCAGGTCCTTGCGCTCGGCCGTGGCGAAGTCGCGCAGCACGAACGTCGCCGGGTCCATGCGGCCGGGCGGGCGGCCGATGCCGAACCTGATCCGGGGGTAGTCGCGCGTGCCGAGCGACTTCGTGATCGACTTCAGGCCGTTGTGGCCGTTGTCCCCGCCGCCGATCTTCGCGCGCAGCGCGCCGTACGGGATGTCCAGCTCGTCGTGGATCACGATCACCCGGTCGGGGGTGACCTTGTAGAAGTCGGCCAGCGCCTTGACCGGGCCGCCCGACAGGTTCATGAACGACAGCGGCTTGGCGAGCACGACAGGGAGCGCGGCCAGACGGCCCTCGACCACCTCGGCCCGCGACCTGTGCGCCTTGAACCGGCCGCCCACCCGGGCCGCCAGCTCGTCGAGCACCATGAAGCCCGCGTTGTGCCGGTTTCCGGCGTACTCCGGCCCGGGGTTGCCCAGGCCTGCCACCAGCCACCGCTGCGCGGACGTGTCGGACATCGCTGTCTCCTCCGCTGTCTTTCCCGTCGCCTGCTCCGCCGCCGACCCGCCGACGACTCCGCCGACGGCTCACATGGAAGAGTCCTCCACAGGCATTCTGTGGAGGACTCTCTCACGAACGGGGTCCTACTCGGCGGCGGCCTCACCCTCGGCGGCCTCGCCCTCGGGCAGCTCGGCGACGGGGGCGCCGATCACCTGCAGCACCAGGGCCTCGGGGTCGCCCGCCAGCGTGGTGCCGGCCGGCAGGTTCAGGTCGCTCGCGTGCACCGTGAAGCCGGCGTCCTTGCCGTCCACGTCGACCTCGACGCCGGTCGGGATGTGGGTCGCCTCGGTCTCGACCGAGATCGTGACGAGCTGCTGCTCGACGATGGCGCTGCCGATCGGGTCGCCGGTGACGGTGACCGGGATCTCGACGGTGACCGTCTCGCCGCGCTTGACCAGCAGCAGGTCGACGTGCTCCAGGAAGCCCTTGATCGGGTCACGCTGGACGCCCTTGGGCAGCGCGATCTCGTCCACGCCCTCGCCCTGCAGGCGGATGAGCACGTTCGGCGTGCGCAGCGCGAGCAGCAGTTCGTGGCCGGGGAGGGTCAGGTGCTTGGTGTCGGTGCCGTGGCCGTAGAGGACGGCGGGGACCTTGTTCGCCCGGCGGATCTTGCGGGCGGCGCCCTTGCCGAACTCGTTGCGAAGCTCGGCGGCGATGCGTACTTCGGACACGGCACATCTCCTAGGGATGACTCGATCGGATTGGCGCGCTCCCCCTCACCCGCCCTAGCGGAAGGCGTTACGAGCGCAACCCCACCACCCTACCGTGTGTCGTGCCGGAGCCACGCCGTCAGTGTCGTGCCGGAGGCGCGCAATGAACACTCCCCGCGTCGCGGCGGGGGCTCCCCCGGTTCGCTGCCGGCCGTTACACTGGCCGCGTGATTCGTACGTTGTGTCAGGGCTGGTGGCGCTCCACGTAGGAGCGGCCATCTCACACGCGTACGACCGGGCCGTTCGGATGGACGGCCCTTTTTCGTGCTCCCTGGACGAGGGGTCGCCGTCGGGACGGCGGACCACCTGCCAAGGGAGAAACCATGACCACGATTCTCGACGCCGTTCCGGACGACGACGAGCTCGGCGTGCCGGCCGCCCGGCTCCGCAGCGCCGAGCTGGAGAGACAGATCCATGAGCGGCCAGGACGGTTCCGCGCGCTGACCGGGGACCGCCCGACCGGCCGGCTGCACCTGGGGCACTACTTCGGCACCCTGCACAACCGCGTCCGCCTCCAGAACCTGGGCGTGGACATGATGGTGCTCGTCGCGGACTACCAGGTCCTGACCGACCGCGACGTCGCCGACCGGCTGGCCGAGCACGTGGAGGACCTGGTGCTCGACTACCTGGCCGTGGGCGTCGACCCGGACCGGGCCACGGTTTTCACGCACAGTGCGGTCCCCGCGCTGAACCAGCTGCTGCTGCCGTTCCTCAGCCTGGTCTCCGTCGCGGAGCTGGGGCGCAACCCCACGGTCAAGGACGAGATCGCCCATTCGACCCAGTCGGCGGTGAGCGGGCTGATGTTCACCTATCCGGTCCACCAGGCCGCCGACATCCTGTTCTGCAAGGCCGGCCTCGTGCCGGTCGGCCAGGACCAGCTGCCTCACCTGGAGGTCGCCCGCACCGTCGCGCGCCGCTTCAACAGCCGCTACGGTCCGGTGTTCCCCGAGCCGGAGGCGCTGCTGTCCGCGGCCCCGCTGCTGCTCGGCACCGACGGAGGCAAGATGAGCAAGAGCCGGGGCAATGCCATCGCCCTCGCCGCGACCGCCGACGAGACCGCGCGGATGATCCGCGGCGCCAAGACCGACGCGGACCGCCACGTCACGTACGACCCGGTGGCCCGGCCCGAGGTCTCCAGCCTCGTCCTCCTGGCCGCGCTGTGCCTGGACCGCGACCCGCACGAGGTGGCCGGAGAGATCGGCGGCCGGGGAGCGGCCGCGCTGAAGGCCGTCGTCACCGACGCGGTCAACGACTACTTCGCGCCCATCCGGGCGCGGCGCGCCGAGCTGGCCCTGGATCGGGCCCACATCCGCCGGGTGCTTCGCGACGGCAACGAGTGGGCCAACGCCATCGCCGACGACACCCTCAAGGAGGTGCGGGAGGCGATGAAGGCGCTCTACTGAAGAGAAGATCCTCTGCTGAAGGGTGCGGGCCCCGGCCCGGCCGGCCGACCGGGCCGGGGCCCGCACCGCTCAGCTGTCGCCTTCGAAGAGGCTGGTGACCGAGCCGTCGGTGAAGACCTGCTCGATGGCCCGGGCGATCAGCGGGGCGATGGACAGGACCGTGAGGCTGTCGAACCTCTTCTCCTCCGGGATGGGCAGCGTGTTGGTCACGACCACCTCGGAGATGCGGGAGTTCTTGAGCCGGTCCACGGCCGGGTCGGAGAAGATGGCGTGCGTGGCGGCCACGATGACGTCGGTCGCGCCGTGCTCGTACAGCGCGTCGGCCGCCTTGCAGATCGAACCGCCCGTGTCGATCATGTCGTCGATCAGCACGCAGGTCCTGCCGCGCACCTTGCCGACCACCTCGTGCACCTTCACCTGGTTGGCCACGTCGAGGTCGCGCCGCTTGTGGATGAACGCCACCGGCGTGCCCAGGGTGTCGGACCAGCGCTCGGCCAGCCGTACGCGGCCGGTGTCGGGAGAGACGATCGTGGTGGTCGCCGGGTCGAGCTTGCCGCGCAGATAGTTGATCAGAACCGGCAGGGCGAACAGGTGGTCCACCGGACCGTCGAAGAAGCCCTGGATCTGCGAGGTGTGCAGGTCGATGGACATCATGCGGTCGGCGCCGGCCTGCTTGAACAGGTCGGCCATCAGCCTGGCGGTGATCGGCTCGCGGCCGCGGCCCTTCTTGTCCTGCCGGCTGTAGCCGTAGAACGGCATGATCACGGTGACCCGTTTGGCGGAGGCCCGCTTGAGCGCGTCCACCATGATCAACTGCTCCATGATCCACTGGTTGATCGGCGCGGTGTGGCTCTGCATGACGAAGGCGTCGCAGCCGCGCACGGACTCCAGGTAGCGCACGTAGATCTCGCCGTTGGCGAAGTCACGCAGCGCCGTCGGCGTGATCTCGACGCCGAGGGCGTTCGCGACCTCGTCGGCCAGCTCGGGGTGGGACCTGCCGGAGAAGAACATCAGGTTCCGCTCACCGGTCGTCTTCTTGCCGCTCATGCCGCGCTCCTCGCGTGTCGAGCCTGTTCGCCGTACCGGGCATGGTGCTGGGGCCGAGCCGGCCGTAACGCCGTCCCCCCGCCTCGCCCGGGGCCCTCGAACCCCTTCACCCGGTCGATGTGGTCGGTCACGGTGTCCTCCTGGCCTGGCCCTTCGGCGCTACGCGGTCAGACCGCGCCTCGTACTCTTTCCTGTCCCCGTACGGCCCGCGGGGAAGCGGGCCGCAGGTGGTCCTGATCGCCGGCCCTGGTCACCGGCACTGGTTACCGGCACCAGACGTCGGCACTAGTCATCGGCGGGGTTCCCGCCGTTCGCCGCGGCCTCCTCGCGGGCTTCGCTCGCCCGCCGGGCGGCCTCCGCGGACCGGGTGCCGGCGCGGCGGCGCTCCACCCAGCCCTCGATGTTGCGCTGTTTGCCGCGGGCGACCGCCATCGCCCCGGGCGGCACGTCGGACGTGATCACCGAGCCGGCGGCCGTGTAGGCGCCGTCGCCGATGGTGACCGGGGCGACGAGCATGTTGTCGCTGCCCACGCGCACGTGGTCGCCCACGACCGTGTGGTGCTTGGCGACGCCGTCGTAGTTGACGAAGACGCAGGCGGCGCCGATGTTCGAGCCGACCCCGATCGTCGCGTCGCCGACGTACGTCAGGTGCGGGATCTTGGAGCCCTCGCCGATCCGCGCGTTCTTGGTCTCGACGAACGCGCCGATCTTGCCCTTGGGGCCGAGCACGGTGCCGGGGCGCAGGTAGGAGAAGGGGCCCACGACGGCGCCGGGGCCGATCTCCGCACCGTCGGAGACGGTGTTGCGCACGACGGCCTCCTCGCCGACGACCGTGTCGGTCAGCGTGCTGCCCGGCCCGACCTCGGCTCCCGCCCCGATCCTCGTGGCGCCCTTGAGCTGGGTGCCGGGGTGGATCACGGCGTCGGGCTCCATCTCGACCCCGGCGTCGACCCACGTGCTGGCCGGATCGACGACGGTCACACCGGCGCGCATGTGCGCCTGGAGGATGCGGTCGTTGAGCACGCGCCGCACGAAGGCGAGCTGGACGCGGTCGTTGACGCCCTCGACCTCGGCGTGGTCGGCCGCCACGTGCGCGCCCACCCGGTGGCCGTCCTCGCGGAGGATGGCCAGCACGTCGGTCAGGTACTCCTCGCCCTGGGCGTTGGCGGCGCCGATGCGCTTCAGGCCGTCGGCCAGCAACGCGCCGTCGAAGGCGTACACGCCGGAGTTCATCTCGGCGATCGCGCGCTGCTCGGGGGTCGCGTCCTTCTCCTCGACGATCTCCAGCACCGCGCCGTCCTCGTCGCGCACGATCCGGCCGTAGCCGGTCGGGTCGGGGACGACGGCGGTCAGCACCGTGACGGCGTTGCCGTCCGCGGCGTGCCGTTCCAGCAGGGCCACCAGGGTCTCGGTGCGCAGCAGCGGCGTGTCGCCGTACGTCACCAGGACGGTGCCGTCGAACGGGCCCTCGGCTTCGAGCGCGGTGCGCACGGCGTGGCCGGTGCCGTTCTGCTTCTCCTGGACGACCGTGCGGGCGTCCGCGGCGCTCGTCGCGAGATGGGCGGCGACCAGCTCACGCGCATGCCCGATGACCACGATCAGCCGCTCGGGCGACAGGCCGCGCGCGGCGGCCAGCATGTGGTCGACGAGCGCTCGGCCGCAGACCTCGTGGAGGACTTTGGGGTTCTTCGATTTCATCCGGGTGCCCTCGCCCGCGGCGAGGACGATCACGGCTGCCGGGCGCGGCACACTCACGGATTGAGGCTCCCTCGGCGTCGCGGCTCACTACACGGATCGTGACTGTACGAATCGAGGGCGGCTTCCCACGCGTCCACTACCCAGGAACCGCACGGTCACCCGCTCGACAAGGTGAGCTTACCTGCCGTACCCCAGGAGGGAACCAGCCCCCCTCGGGCTCTGACGGCCTGATGAACAGGCTCCCGGGGGAGGATTCGAACCTCCGTTGACAGAACCAAAATCTGTAGTCTTGCCCCTAGACGACCCGGGATGGGCGCAAAGTGCCGTTTTGCCGGATTCCGGCAGCCCCGGAATCCGCACTCAGGATACAGAGCCGTCCCCCCGGCGCGCGCCCCCAAAATCCGGCGCGAGGAAATCGTCACAGGAAGCGGAAGAACGCCAGGACGTCCCGCGACGAGCAGGCCGGGCGCAGGCCCACGCCTCACCCCGCGCCAGCGGACTCGCGCACGCGCGAAGCACGGCGGCCGGGGATGTTACCGAGAGGACTTTCCGGGCAGATCGCCGTCGACGCCGCGGCATCGGCGACGCGGCCGGAAGCGAGCACGAGGCATTACCAGATGGCCGACCGTTGGTGCAAGGCGTGGATTCGCCACCAGATGCGGCCCGGACCGTCACCTTCCACACATTCGCTCTTAGGGATTCCTAACTTACGATGGCGTAGGTTACGGTTCCGTAGCCAGACATTCTTCCCCATCTCGTGAGGTAGCCCATGACCGTCCTGACCGAACGTCCCTCACCACAGCCGAAGCCTGAGTTCGAACCGGAAGGCAAGAGCAAAGCCGACCTGGTCGTCTTCGCGCTCGTCGTCGGCCTTCCGATCCTCGCAGTCATCGCCGCAGTGCCCTTGCTCTGGGGATGGGGCCTGGGCTGGACGGACGTCGCGATCGCCGGCGTCTTCTACGTCGTGTCCGGCTTGGGGGTCACGGTCGGGTTCCACCGCTATTTCACACACGGCTCGTTCAAGGCCAACCGGCGTCTGAAGATCGCCCTCGGGATCGCCGGCAGCCTGTCGCTGGAGATGTCCGTGCTGGACTGGGTGGCCGCCCACCGCAAGCACCACAAGTTCTCCGACAAGGAGGGCGACCCCCACTCGCCGTGGCGGTTCGGGCCCGGCTTCAAGTCGATGTGCAAGGGCCTGCTGTACGCCCACGTGGGCTGGCTCTTCGAGGTCGAGCGCGTCAACCGCGCCAAGTACGCCCCGGACCTGCTCAAGGACCCGGACATCATGAAGCTGCACCGGTGGTTCCCGACGCTGGCGATCACCTCCCTGCTGCTCCCGCCGGTCCTGGGCGGCCTCATCACCTGGTCGTGGCAGGGCGCGCTGACCGCGTTCTTCTGGGGCACGCTGATCCGGATCGGGCTGCTGCACCACGTGACCTGGTCGATCAACTCCATCTGCCACGTGTTCGGCGAGGAGGTGTTCGAGTCGCGCGACAAGTCCCGCAACGTGTGGTGGCTGGCCATCCCGTCGTTCGGCGAGTCGTGGCACAACCTGCACCACTCCGACCCCACCTGCGCCCGGCACGGCGCCCTGAAGGGCCAGATCGACCTCAGCGCGGGTATGATCCGCTGGTTCGAGAAGGCCGGATGGGCCTACGACGTGCGCTGGCCGACCCCCGAGCGGCTGGCGGCGAAGCGAATTGCCTGACGATTCAGTCAGCGCTGACGGCAGGGCCGCTCCGCGGAACGCGGCGGCCCTGTCCCTCACACCGACGTCCCTCACCCCGACGTCCCTCACACCGACGTCCCTCACCCCGACGTCCCACACATCGACGTCTCTCACGCCGACGTCCCCCGCAGCGGTGCCCTCTTCTCCGGAAGCGCGCGCCACATCCGCCCTCCCGGCACCGGCCAGACGCGGCACTCGTACGGCCCCCGCCTCCGCGGTGGTCGTACCGGCGCGTCCGGCTACTTCCGCCAAGCAGAGGCGAACCGGCCCGAACCGGGTCCGGGCCGCCACACCCGCCATGATGGAACCCGTGAGCGAGTCCTCTCGATCCCGAAGACGCATGACCGGCGCGGAACGGCGCGAGCAGCTGATCCAGGTCGGTCGTGCCCTGTTCGCGGACAAGGGCTTCGACGGCACCTCGGTCGAGGAGATCGCGGCCAGCGCCAAGGTGTCCAAGCCCGTGGTGTACGAGCACTTCGGCGGCAAGGAGGGCATCTACGCCGTCGTCATCGACCGGGAGATGCAGCGCCTGCTCAGCCTGGTCACCCAGGCCCTGTCGGCCTCGCATGCCCGCATCAAGCTGGAGCGGGCCGCCCTCGCCCTCCTCCAGTACATCGAGGAGAGCAGCGAGGGCTTCCGCATCCTGGTCCGCGACTCCCACGCCGCCTCGGGCACGGGCACCTTCGCCAGCCTGATCAGCGACATCGCCAGCCAGGTGGAGGACGTGCTGGCCGACGAGTTCAAGGAGCGCGGCTACGACCCCAAGCTCGCGCCGATGTACGCCCAGATGCTCGTGGGGATGACCGCCCTCACCGGACAGTGGTGGCTGGAGGTGCGCAAGCCGCGCCGCGAGGAGGTCGCCGCCCACCTGGTGAACCTGTCCTGGAACGGCCTGACCGGCCTCGATTCCAATCCCATGCTCACCGCCGCGACGCGCGGCCTGGTCCTGTCCCCCACCGTGGAGACCCGTACGGCGAGACCCGGCGAGCGCGAGTCGAAGGAGCAGGAGAAGCTCCGCCGCGAGCAGGAGAAGACGCGCGAGCGCGAGCAGCGCGAACGCGCCAAGCAGCTCGAACGCCAGCAGCGCGAGCTGGAGAAGGCCAAGGAACGCGAGCAGCGCGAACGGGCCAAGGAGCTCGAACGGCAGATGAAGGAGCAGGAGAAGCTCCGCCGTGAGCAGGAGAAGACGCAGGAGCGCGAGCAGCGCGAACGCGCGAAGGAAGTCGAACGCCAGCAGCGCGAGCGGGCCAAGGAACTGGAACGCCTGCAGCGCGAGCGGACCAAGGGACTCGACCGCCAGCAGCAGCACGGGGAGATCTGACCCTCCCGCCGGCGGCCCGCGGGGCGGTCGCCGGGCGGCGCGCCGGCAACACGTGGGGCGTGCGCGGGGGATCAGGAGCGCGGGAGGCGCGGCCCCGAGCCCACGGAACGCGTCCAGGGTGCGCGCGGGCGGTCGCCGGACGGCAGCGCCGGGGGGTGCCGGGGCGTGCCGGAGGTGCGGGGATCAGGGACGACGCGCCCGCCGGAGCCGGTCTGACGCTTTCGTTGCGGTTAAGTTAACGTTCTGTTCAACGACTTGGGGCATATTTCGTTATATGTCCGCCCAAAGCTCCCCTGCCCATGAGCCCGAAGAGGCCGACCTCCCCGCGCACGCCCCGCTGCCCAACGAGCGCTTCCTCAATCGGGAGGAGAGCTGGCTCCTGTTCAACGAGCGCGTCCTGGAGCTGGCGGAGGACTCCTCGGTGCCGCTGCTCGAACGGCTCAGGTTCCTCGCCATCTTCGCGAGCAACCTGGACGAGTTCTTCCGGGTGCGGGTGGCCGGGCTCAAACGGCGGATGGCCACCGGCCTGCTCCTGCGGACGACGGGCGGGCTGAAGCCGAGCGAGGCGCTGTCGCGCATCGCGACCGTCGCCGACGAGCTCGTGCGCAGGCACGCGGCGATCTTCCACGATCGCATCTGCCCGGAGCTCGCCGAGCAGGGCATCGCGATCGTCCGCTGGGACGACCTCGCGAGGGACGAGCGGACGGCGCTGCGCAAGCTCTTCCGTGAGCGGATCCGGCCGGTCCTGACGCCGCTGGCCGTCGATCCGGCCCACCCGTTCCCGTACATCTCGGGTCTTTCGCTGAACCTGGCCGTGACCGTGCGGAACCCGGAGGACGGCCACACGGTGTTCGCGCGGGTGAAGGTCCCCTCGCAGCTCCCCCGGTTCGTGACCGCCTCGCCCAACCGGTTCGTCCCGCTTGAGGATGTGATCGCGGCCCACCTGGGCGAGCTGTTCAAGGGCATGCAGATCGTGCAGCACCACGTCTTCCGGGTCACCAGGAACGAGGACCTGGAGGTCGACGAGGACGTCACCGAGAACCTCATGAAGGCGCTGGAACGCGAGCTGCTGCGCCGCCGCTTCGGGCCGCCGGTGCGGCTGGAGGTCGAGGACACCATCACCCCCCAGGTGCTGGAACTGCTCGTGGACGAGCTCGGCGTGTCCGACAACGAGATCTACCGCCTGCCCGGGCCGCTCGACTTAACGGGGCTGCACGCCATCGCCGACCTCGACCGCCCGGAGCTCCACTACCGGCCGTTCGTCCCGGCGGAGGCGATCAGCGCCGAGGACGACCTGTTCACCGTTCTGCGTGAGCGCGACATCCTCATCCACCACCCGTACGACTCGTTCGCCACGAGCGTGCAGCGGTTCGTGGAGGAGGCGGCGGCCGATCCGGACGTACTGGCGATCAAGCAGACCCTCTATCGCACCAGCGGCGACTCGCCCATCGTGGACGCGCTGATCGACGCGGCCGAGGCGGGCAAGCAGGTCGTGGTCGTGGTGGAGATCAAAGCGAGGTTCGACGAGCACGCGAACATCTCCTGGGCGCGCAAGCTGGAGACGGCCGGGTGCCACGTGGTCTACGGCGTGCTCGGCCTCAAGACGCACAGCAAGCTGTCGATGGTGGTCCGCCAGGAGGCGGGCGGCGAACTGCGGCGCTACTGCCACATCGGCACCGGCAACTACAACCCGAAGACGGCCCGGCAATATGAGGACTTCGGCCTGCTGACCGCCGATCCGCAGGTGGGTGAGGACGTCACCGACCTGTTCATCCATCTGACCGGCTACTCCCGCCAGTCCGAGTATCGCCGGCTGCTGGTCGCGCCCAACTCGCTGCGCCAGGGCCTGCTCGCCCGGATCGAGCAGGAGATCGTCCATCGCGAAGCGGGCCGCCAGGCCCGGATCCGGATCAAGACCAATTCGATCGTGGACGAGCCGATCATCGACGCGCTGTATCGCGCCTCGCAGGCGGGGGTGCCGGTGGACCTGTGGGTTCGCGGCATCTGCACCCTCCGCCCCGGCGTTCCCGGCCTGTCGGAGAACATCCGCGTACGCAGCGTGCTCGGCCGTTTCCTCGAACACTCCCGCGTGTACGAGTTCGGCGGAGGGCGCCGATCGGAGATCTGGATCGGCAGCGCCGACCTGATGCGCCGCAACCTGGACCGGCGGGTCGAGGCGCTGGTCAAGGTCACCAGCCCGCAGCAGCGCCGGTATCTGTCCGACCTGCTCGACCTGGCGTTCCGCGACACCACCACCGCCTGGACGCTGCACTCCGACGGCAAGTGGCTGCGTCACCGGGGCGAGGTCGATCTCCAGCACCACCTGATCGCGGGGAGGCGCTGGCGGACCGTGGACGACGTGACGGACTGACGGCCGAGGGCAGGGTCAGAGGTATGGCCACGGGCATGATCAGGGCGGCCGGCGCGGTCGTCTGGCGCGGGAACGAGGACGACCCGGAGGTCGCTCTCGTGCACCGCCCGGCGTACGGCGACTGGAGCCTCCCCAAGGGAAAGCTCAAGCGCGGCGAGCACGTGATCGCGGGAGCCCTGCGCGAGGTGCGGGAGGAGACCGGCCTGCGGGTCGTGCTCGGCCGTGCGCTGCCGCCCGTGCACTACATGCACGGCGGCCGGCTCAAGCGGGTGGACTACTGGCTCGCCCACGCTCTCGACGACCAGGTCGCGGTCGACGGCGACGAGGTCGACGAGGTGGCGTGGCTGCCGATCCAGGAGGCACGGCGGCGCCTCACCTACGCGTGGGACCGCGGCCTGCTGCGCGCCGCCGGCGCCGCTCCCTTCGTGACCACGCCGCTGATCCTGCTGCGCCACGCGCTGGCGGGCTCCCGGCAGGAGTGGAAGGGCGACGACGACCTGCGCCCGCTGGACGAGCGCGGCCGCGCCCAGGCCGAGGTCCTGGCCACGGTGCTGGGGGCCTACCGCCCGGCCGTGCTGGTCAGCTCGCACAGCAGGCGCTGCACGCAGACGCTCAAGCCGTACGCCGAGCGGCACGGGCTGGAGGTGCGGGAGGAGACGGCGCTGTCGGAGAGCGGCTACGACCCGCGGGAGGCGGAGCGGCTGGTGCGCGATCTGTCGGCCGCGCCCGAGCCGGCGGTGCTGTGCAGCCACGGCAAGATCCTGCCCGAGCTGCTGGGCATGGCGGGCGGGGCACTGCGCGGCGTGCGGACGGCCGACCGCACCCTCGCCAAGGGCGGCTTCGCCGTACTCCACCGGGCGGCGGACCGCACGGGCGCCGTCGACAACGACGTGGACGACGTGGACGACGACGCGGCCGAGCACGTGCTAAGCCTTGAGCGCTACACCACCTAACCCCCCGCGTGATCAGGAGAGGCGGGACCAGACGGCGGGGAACTCCTCCTGGGCCCGGGCCGCCTCGGCGCTCTCGATGCCCGCGAGCACACCGTAAGTGAAGGTGTCCTCCCCCGCCTGCCGAGCCCTTTCCGCCTCCTCCAGCAGCACGCCCTGGGCGACCACACCGTCCTGGTGCCGTCCCAGCACCTCCTGCACCTCCGTGGCACGCTCGGCCGCGCCGGACATGCCGGCGGCCTCCGCCGTGTATCGGGCCCGCTTGGCCGCCTTGCGCACGTCGTGCATGGCCGCCTCCCGTTCCTCGCCCTCCTCGATGCGCCGCGCCGCCTCGTAGGCGTCGGTCACCCGCCGCCAGTTCCTGTCCACGATCTTGGGCAGCGCCTTGTCCGCAGTCTTGGCCGCCGCGGCCGTCAACGGCGGGTCGGCGGCCAGCGCGTCGAGGGAGTCGAGCAGCGCGAAGTAACGGCTCTCGCTGAGCGCGCGCCGGATGCGCTCGTACGCGTCGTGCTCCCTGGCCATCAGGTCGTCGCCCAGCCTGCGGCGCGCGTCGGCGGTGACGAAGCGGGGATCGAGGTCGTCGAGCCGGGCGGTGAAGCGGGCCCTGATGACCTCCAGGTCACGGGCCTCGCCCAGCACCTCACCGAGCCACCTGAGCTCCTCCTGAAGGTCCTCGGTGCCGGCGACGATCCGCTTGAACGCCTTGAGCGCGCTGCGCAGGCGGCGGCAGGCGACTCTGGCCTTGTGGACGGCGTCCTCCTCGGCCAGGCGCACGTGCGGGTCCTGCGCGATCAGCGCGTCGGCGTGATCGCGGAGGTAGGCGACGACGACCTCCCCGGCAGAACCGGGCTCGGGCCGGGTCCTCGGCGGCGGCGCGGGGACGCGGTCTCCGAGGACGCGCGCGAGTTTGCTCGCGCTGTCCGCGGGAGCGGCGCCGGCCTTGCGCAGCCGCTTGGCCACCTTCTTGAGGAGGTCGCGCTCGCCCTCCTTGAGCTCGGCCTCGACCTCGCGCCAGCGCCGCACCACCGGCTCGTCCCCGAGCACCGTGCCCTTCACGCGGTCGTCGGCGATCTCCACGAGCACCGTGCCGCCGGGACCGAGCAGCCGGGTGATTCCCCGGCGGGTCTCCAGCTGGGCCACCGGCGCGAGCGCGGCGCCCCGCGTGTACGCGAGGACGAGGCTCGCCAGCTCGGCGGGCACCACCTTGGCGCCGCGGGTGAGCGGCCGGGTGATCTCCTGACGGGCGCCCTTGGCCTTGGGCAGCTTGAGATGCCAGCCCTCGTCGTCCCCGCCGCGCCGCCGGCGCAGGGTGACGCCCCGAGCCGCCAGCCGTAGATCGGAGGTGTCGAAATAGACCGCGGTCAGCCGGTGGGACAGCGGCTCGGACACCCCCTCACACCCCGGCACACCGCCCAGGTCGGGCAGGGCGAAGCCCTCAGGAACGTCGAACTTGTCCTCGATCTCCAGCGCCACCGTTACCCCCGAATGTCCCGGTTGGCGTCATACTGCCACCCCAAGGTGAACGCAGACCCTCACAGGTGCGCGGCCACGAAGATCCGGCGGAACGGGAACGGCGTGCCGTACGGCCTGGGCGGGTAGGCGGCGCGCAGGGCCCGGGCGCAGTCGGCGAGGAAGCCGGCGTGGCGCTCGGGCGGCAGCCGGTCGAGCATGGGCCGCAGGGCCGTGCCCTTGATCCAGTGCAGCACGGCGTCCTCCCCCGGCAGGACGTGGACGTAGGTCGTCTCCCACGCGTCCACGGTGAAGCCGAGACCGGCGAGCAGGTCCACATAGTCGGCCGGCTCCCCGACCGGCGCGCCCCGCGGCACGTCGCCCAGCTCCTCTCGCCAGGTCGTACGGCACAGCTCGCGCACGACGGCGTGACTCGGCGCGTCGAAGTTGCCGGGCACCTGGAAGGCGAGCCAGCCGCCCTCGGTCAGGTGGCCCCTCCACCGGCGCAGCAGGTCGGGGTGTTCCGGGATCCACTGCAGGAGCGCGTTCGAGACGATCACGTCGACCGGCCGCGGCGGGTGCCACTCGCGGACGTCGGCCACCTCGAACGTCGGCCCGGCCGGCGCCTTGGCGATCATCGCGGGCGAGGAGTCGACGCCGTGCACCTGAGCGCCCGGCCATCGACCACACAAGGTCGCCGTGAGTTCCCCGGTGCCGCAGCCGAGATCGACGACATACTCGGGCGACCTGGCGCCCACCCGGGCCACGAGCTCGTGGAAGGGGCGGCCACGCTCGGCCGCGTACCGCTCGTAGACCTCCGGATCCCAGATGTCCGTGCCCATGCCGGCACCTCCATTATCTTGACGTCGAGATAAATCGATATCGCGGGAGATATCTCGATGTCAAGAGAAGCTAGACTCGGCCCATGACCTTCTCGAGGCCCGTCGAGGACGAGGTGGACCGGCTGGTCGCGGCCTGGAGACAGGAGCGCCCGGACCTGGACGTGACGCCTCTCGAAGTGCTGAGCCGGGTCTCCCGGTTGAGCCGGCACCTGGAGCGCGAGCGCCGCGCGGCCTTCGCGTCGCACGACATGGAGTCGTGGGAGTTCGACGTGCTGACGGCCCTGCGCCGCGCGGGAGAGCCGTACGAGCTCAGTCCGGGCGCGCTGCTGCGCGCCACTCTGGTGACCTCCGGCACGATGACGAACCGCATCGACAGGCTGGCCGCCGCCGGACTGGTAGTCCGGCGCCCGGATCCGGAGGACCGGCGCGGCGTGCTGGTGCGGCTGACCCCGGCCGGCATGCACCGCGTCGACGCCGCCTTCGCCGACCTGCTGCGCCGTGAACGCGAACTCCTCGCGGGCCTCGAACAGCACGAGCAGCAGGCCCTCGCCGCCCTGCTGCGCAGGCTTCTGATCCCCTTCGACGCCTCCGACGCGCCCGCTCACTGATCCGGCCGAGCCGTTGTCACCCCCGGTCGAAGCGGCAGGGAGGCCGAGGCTCGATGACGTCACGGTAGAGACGGAAACCGGCCGGACTTCGGCGGAGTTTCAGGCTGACAAACGCCCCCATCAAGGTCACGACCTGCTCATTTTTACTATTTGTCGCTTTTGGCGCTTTCAACGACACACCGCACGCCACGTCAACCCGCCATTGACTCATTCGCATCCGGCATGAATATGGCGATATAAGTGTGATTTTCGTCACACGAGTCTCTTGGATCGGTCCAGCACCGGTCGCGGCCCAAGCCCGGCCGAATGGTCTGTGATCAGCAGAGACGAGGCGCCCATCGCCGCGGTGGTGCGGCCCTCGCGCCGAGGCGAAGACCCTGCGGGCACGGAGGGGAAACTCTGAAATTTCTGTTTTCAGAGGGTTTCTCGTTATAACTTCCCACCGTTCCTTCACTGACGCATGGGGCGCAAGTGACGCCCCACGACAGACCAGGGAGATCCAGTTGAAGCGCACTCTCGCTCTCGGCGGGGTCGCGGCCGGCCTACTGGCCTCCGCGGCGATCGCCGCCCCGGCTCACGCCGACCAAGTCCCGTCCATCAACCTCGCCAAGACCAACTTCGCCGCGAAGGAAATCGCCGCGTTCTGGTTCGGTGAGGCGCGGGCCAACCTGATCAAGGCCACGCCGTACGGCGTGGAGACCAAGATCTCCGCCAAGCACGTGTCGACCGGTGGCGCGTCCGCCGACACCAAGGCCGGTGTCGTGGG
Source organism: Microbispora rosea (assembly GCF_900156315.1). GTDB lineage: Bacteria > Actinomycetota > Actinomycetes > Streptosporangiales > Streptosporangiaceae > Microbispora > Microbispora rosea. The sequence continues at coordinate 340,333 of NZ_FTNI01000004.1, forward strand.
CTCCAGCGGTGACCAGAAGGCCGCCACCGGCACCCTGAAGAACGTGAACCTGCCGAAGACCACCGGCAAGGTGTTCTTCATCGGCGCCGACCACAAGCCGCACTGGTGCTCCGCCACCGCCGTGCAGTCGCAGTACAAGAACCTGGTGGCGACCGCGGGTCACTGCGTGTACGACACCAAGTCCAACGCGACCACCCTCGACAAGTGGGTCTTCATCCCCGGTTACTACGAGGGCAAGACCCCCTGGGGCATCTACGTCGGCAAGACCGCTTACACGCACTACGACTACAGCGTGTACGAGGACGGCGACCGCGACTACGCGTTCGTCACGGTCTACAACGGCGTCCAGGTCACGGACGTGCGCTACGACAAGCCCGGCCGCGACGACCACCACGGTCGTGACGACCACCACGGGCGCGACGACCACGGGCGCGACGACCACGGCAAGTACCGTGGCGGGCGTGACCACGACGAGCACGGCTGGCACGTGGCGCCCGTCTCCGTCCGGCAGTTCCAGGCCCTGAACCGGGGCAGGGACCTCACCGGCAACGGCCCCTGGGCCAAGGGCACCGGCGTCCAGACCCACGAGATCAGCGAGCGCGCCTACTTCAGCCACTCGGACTCGTACGTCAGCCGTGACGGGAAGACCCTCTACTTCCGTAAGAAGGTCTGGGACCACGACGAGCACAGCGGTCCGAAGCACGACGACAAGCAGCTCACGCCGAAGGCCGCGCCCAGCGGCGAGAACAACCGTCTGGCGCCCCCCGGGCCCCAGACGCCTCCCGGGCCTCCGAAGCCGCCGCACCCGACCGCCACGGTCACGACGACCGCGACGGCCACCGTCACCGCGACCGCCACGGTCACGACGACCGCGACCGCGACCGTCACGGCGACCGCGACGGTCACCGCCACTCCCACCTACAGGCCGACGGGCAAGCCTCACCACGAGGCGAAGTACAAGTACTACGCCCGGACGTTCTGGGCGCAGAGCCGCGACGACCACCGGCCGCACGGCACCCTGAAGATCACGCTGAAGGACGTCGGCGCCCTCGGGTCCAACGTCGGTGGTCAGGGTCTGGCCTACAACCAGAAGATCGGCACCTCGATCTTCATGTTCGGCTACCCGAGCGGGTCGCACCCGGACGGCAACTACGCCTTCACCGGCAAGACCCAGAAGTGGGCCTACGGCAAGACCTTCAAGGCGAGCGCCGCGGCCGTCAAGGGCGAGGAGCTCGTGGGCGTCAAGTCCTCCTTCACGGGCGAGGGCGCCATCGGCTCGTCCTGGCTGTACCGCTACAGCAACGCGAAGCGGCTCGGCTACCTCAACGGTGTGACCATCGGTGTCGCCGACACCGACGGCAACGGCCGCATCGACACCAGCATCTCGCCGTACTTCGACGGTGAGACGCTGGCCGTCTACAAGACCGCCGCGGCCAACTGGTCCGGCAAGATCGTCTGAGTCTCCGACTCCTGACGTTCAGGAGGGCCCGGCTGTCCGCAGCCGGGCCCTTTCCTTTTGCCCACTAAAGATCCTTTTGTCCAGCAAAGGCGGCCACTCGCCCATCGGCGACGAGAGCGGGCAGCGCCCTGTTCGCATGGTCGCGACGGCCGCGGTCCGGCCTCGGCGGCCCGGCCGGAAGCCGCCGGCCGACTGTCCTGCGGCATCGACATCTACCTCAATACGGCCGTGGAACCGCCGTTCCGTGCCGTCCTCCGTACCGTCCGTCCTCTGCGGCGTCCTCGGCCCCGCGTACTGGAACACGCCGCGACTGTCGCGGCGAACCACCCGCACGCCACCGCCGCGACCGCGACGCTTCCAGCGCGCCCCCTGGCGCTTCCTGGCGCTTCTTGCACTGCTTCCTGCACGGCTTCCCGCGCGCCCGTGGTGGAGCCAGCCGATCGCCGGCCGAGTTCGCGGAGCCACGGTGTCGGGGCTTTACTCCGCACATCGGCATTACGGAACGCACTTCCTCGGGGTCAGGGGCACCCTTCCCGACGCCGCCGAGAGAGCCCAGGGGAAACCACCCGAACAAAGAGCGAGGGGGTCACGGGAAATTCCACCCATCAAGAACAATCACCCCTGACCACACGGTAAATCCAATTGCAGAGATCAACCGACGACAAAGTGACGAGGAACCTCCGGAAAACGAGCAACGACCCGGTATCGCCAACCTTCCGGGAGCCCACTCGCCGGTCCCTCGGATGAGACCACATCATGAACGGAAGAAAACCCGGGCGGTTTTCACTCCTCTTCCGCCAGGCGAAGACTCGTAGCTGCGGGAAGCCATCGAGGATAACCGTTCAAGGTAGGCCGAATCCAGACGACTTATCGATCTACCTGGGAAAACATCACCGACCTCTGCCGCCGGCGCGCCGCCGAGGACCTGCGACGCCCGTCGCCCCACCCTCTCCGCGACGGACGAACGATCACCACAGAAACTCCGAGAGAAATCTCCCACAATCGCGATGGACACCGCCCCGGAAACGCTTTCCAGCCGCGCCGAGAGCGCACGGTGCGAGCGATGCGGTGATTCGCTAAAAGGTGCCCGCGACGCCCACACGCCTCTCTTCGACCACTCCGAAGGGCTCGGAAAATTTCGGACATCCGATCAGCTGGCTTACCGCTTGGTAACAATCCCTGCGGGAGGGCTCAGGAACCCTTCAGGAAGGCTCTCGCCGCATCGCGGCCACCGCGTCGCGATGCCGTCCGGGCCCAGCGGAACCGGAGCCGGGCCGAGGCGACGCCCGGCGGTCCCGAGACGGTCACACCCCGGTGATCGGCGATCAACCTGCCCCTTCGCGTTTCCTCTTGATCGTCAACTCACACCCACCGGGCGGTTACACGGACCACGGTCCAGGCGAACGGGCAGACTCCGACGCAATCTGCCGGTCATCCGGTTTCACTCAAACCTGTGATTTACGTCACATTGTCGGGTGACCGATCCGGTGCGCAGTGTCACGGATCTCGTCCCGCACAGCCGGTGATCAGCTCATTTTCAGCTTCCGTTCAGGAACGACCGTGAGCACCAGAGTTGGGGGCAATGCGCGAACCACCCAATTCGACTTACGTCACTCCAATTCGTCCTATAGCTTTCTCCCCGTTCCTCACTGACGGATGGGGCGCAAGTGACGCCTCACGACAGACCAGGAGAAAGTTATGAAGCGCACTCTCGCTCTGGGCGGGGTCGCGGCCGGCCTGCTGGCCTCCGCCGCCATCGCTGCCCCGGCTCACGCCGACTCGGTTCCGGCCGTGAACCTGGCCAACACCAACACCGCTGCCAAGCAGGTCGCGGCGTTCTGGTACGGCCAGGCCAAGGCGAACCTGATCAACGCCACGCCGTACACGGTGGAGACCACGGTCCCCACCAAGCACGTGTCGACCGGCGGCGCGTCCGCCGACACCAAGGCCGGCGTTGTCGGGTCCAGCGGTGACCAGAAGGCCGCCACCGGCACCCTGAAGAACGTGAACCTGCCGAAGACCACCGGCAAGGTGTTCTTCATCGGCGCCGAC
>NZ_FTNI01000023.1 GCF_900156315.1 Microbispora rosea
CGTCACCGATGAGGGTCTGGTCGATGGGGCCCGTGCCGGAGCCGGAGATGCTCGCCGTGGACAGGGTCTGCTGCGCCGACCAGCCGTTCGGGTTGCTGGGGTCGCTGGAGGTCCGGTAGGAGAAGGCGGTCCCGCCCCACTGGTAGGCCAGCACCCAGATGTTCTTGGGCGCGAAGTAGAACAGCGTCGGCGCGACGGCGGAGAAGTTCATCGTGTTCTGGCTGGCCGAGGCCATGTCCGACCAGTTCGTGAACAGGCCGAAGTTCATCGAACCCCAGCTCGATCCGTTGTCGTGCGTCGTCGCGTAGACCAGGTGCTTGCCGTTGTAGACGACGTTGGTGAAGTCCTTGAGCGAAACCCATCCGGACTTCGGAGTCGCCAGCGCGCCCGTCGAGCTCCAGCGGTACGACGACGGGAGGTCACACGTGCCGCCGGTCGGCGTCACCGTCGGGGACGGCGTCGTGCTCGGGCCGCCGCCTCCGCGGATCGTCCACTTCTGGTTGTCGCCGCCCCAGCAGCTGTAGAGCTGGACCTGGCTGCCGTTGCTGGTGCCGGCGCCGACGACGTCCAGGCACAGCCCGGACTGGACGCCCGCGATGGTGCCGTCGGCGTTCTGGCGCCACTTCTGGTTGTTCTGGCCGTTGCAGGACCAGATCACGACCTTGGTGCCGTTCGTGGTGCCCATGTTGTAGGCGTCCAGGCACCGGGTGCCGTTGAAGGTACGCAGCTCACCGGAGGAGGTGAACTCGAAGGCCTGGTTCGCCTGCCCGTTGCAGTCCCAGATCTGCAGCGCGGTGCCCAGCGCGTCGGTGTTGCCCGACACGTCCAGGCATCGTCCCGACGCCACGCTCACCAACGGCGCCGCCGCCGCCGACGCCGGCGCCGACCACGCCACAACGGACGCCAGCACGGTCGTCAGCACCGTGGCCAGGACCGCCACGAGGCGCATGCGGCCGCTCGTCACTCGGATGGGGGGTGAATCCATTGTTTCGTTCTCCTTGGGGGTGAAAGCGTGGCGAAGCGGGCCACGCAGGGCAAACCGCAGTGGTCTCGCGGACCCGGGCGGGGTCGGTCAGCCGATCGGGACGGATCCGTGAGCTCTGTGGCCAGGAGGTCGACAGGCTCCCGAACTCCGAGACCGGCACCTGCAGAGGCGCTGGAAGGGTCGATGGTGGCCGCGGCCGGCAGGCCCGCTCCGGGTCTCCCCGGCACGCCGTCGGCACGGATCACACCGCACCGGGGCGAGTGCGTGGTTCCGCGGATCGTCGACTGCACCGCAGCGGCCTCCATCGGACCTGTTAGCGCTAACATTTCATCGGCGAATCCGGGCTCCTCTCGACTGCCTGGAGTGGTGGTGCGCGTACGAGCGGACGAGGGCCCGTTAGGCGTGGGCTTCCTCTCTGTGCCGGCCACACCCGGGACGCTGCGGGGTGGCGCGCAGCTGCGGATCGCCTCCGATCATGGAGACCCCTCCTTCCCCGAGCCGTGGGGCGTGTTAGCGCTCACATATCGTGCGGTGCGAGATGTCGGTCCCGCGGGTGTCGATTACAGCGATATTGGCGGAGCAAACTAGGACTCACCGGGTCACGTCAAGAGGAAGATCGAAAGCTCCGGCGGCACCTCGGCCCCTCGAACGCGTTCACCTGGCAATTCCGGCCCGGGCTCACCGTCTGCCCGGCGGCTCGTGATGAAACATTCAACGGAACGGCCGCGGTGACAGCCGTGGAGCCGCCCGGCGGCGACGCGGCGGACCGCGGCGCTTCAGGAGCCGAGGTAGCGCAGGACGGCCAGGACCCGGCGACTGTAGCCGGTCGTGTGCGACAGGGCGAGCTTGTCGAACAGGGCGTTGACGTGCTTTTCCACCGCACTCTGCGACACGTGCAGGGTGTGGGCGATCGAGGCGTTGGTCAGGCCCTGGGCCATGAGCTCGAGCACCTGGCGCTCGCGGGCGGTGAGCTGGGCCAGCGGGTCGGCGTGGCTGGTGCGCGCGAGAAGCTGGCGCACCACCTCCGGGTCGAACGCCGTGCCGCCCGCGCCCACCCGCTCCAGCGCGTCCAGGAAGTCGCCGACCTGGGCCACGCGGTCCTTGAGAAGGTAGCCGACCCCGTCGATGCTGCCGCTCATCAGCTCGGTGGCGTACTTCTTCTCGACGTACTGCGACAGCACCAGCACCTTGACCTCAGGCCGGCGCCGCCGGATCTCCAGCGCGGCGCGCAGGCCCTCGTCGGTGTGGGTGGGCGGCATCCGTACGTCGACCACCACCGCGTCGGGGCTCTGGCCGTCCATCGCCTCAAGGAGCGCGTCGGCGTCGCCCACCGCGGCCAGGACGTCGTGACCCTCCTCCTTGAGCAGCCGCACCAGGCCCTCGCGCAACAGCGCCGAGTCCTCGGCCAGCATCACACGCACGGCGACCCCGCCTCGATCACGCCCGGTCCTGCGCCGAGGGCATCGGCTCCGCCCATGCCGTCATCCTCCATTCGCACGATGACCATGCTAGGGATGACCGGGGTGGAGCCACCATGAGGCCTGTGGCCGTCCGGGGGTGCGGGAGACCACACCCGCCGCCGATCGCGTGACCGCCACAGATGATGTCCGAATCTCAAATCGGTTCATCCCTTGTGACCTGCCGAAAAACACCCAGGCCGCCTCGTGCCCGCGAATTCGCCCGCATGGATTCGACGGATACGGGGAAGGTCTCCCCAATCCATCGGAAGTGACACGGTTTGGCAACAAATCTGCCGGTTACTTCAGTCGGGTATCGGAGCAACCGCTCCGGCACTACCGCCGTCCCGATCGGCGGAGACCAATGGATCGAACGATACGGAGGACCGGTGATGCCGACCAACCCCCACCGCCTGAAAAAAGGACTGATGTCCGGACCAGGCGGGCCACGCCGGCGCATCTCCCAACCCATGCTCCTCGCGACCGCGTTCGTGCTGACGGCGTCCGGCGGCATCGGAGCGACGGCGGCCTACGCCGCCCCGGTCACGCCGCCGGCCGAGACATCGGATCCCGTCGTCACGGCCACCGTGACGATCACGCCGACGGCCGGCCCGGCCGAGATCCCCAACGACGCCCCAACGGCGACACCCACCCCCGAAGTGCCCATGGTGGGCCCGTTCCTCGGCGCGCTGCACGGTGAGGTGGTCGTGCCGGCCAAGGACGGGTGCGGCACCGTCACGGTGTTCACCCAGACCGGGCAGGCCGTCTCCGTGGCGGACGACTCGGTCACCGTACGCAGCCAGGACGGCTTCGAGCGGTCGTACGCGATCGGCGACGCCACTCGGGTGCTCACCGCCCGCAAGGGCGGCGAGATCCGGCAGAACGCCTGGATCTCGGTGGTCGCAACCATCCAGCCCGGCACACCGACGCCCACCCCGCCCACCCCGCCGCCGGTTCCGCCCACCCCGCCGAGCCCGGCGCCGATTCCGTCCGCACCACCGTCGGCCCCCGAAACCACACCGACGGTTCCCGATGCCTCGCCGGCGGTTCCCGAGGCCTCGCCGACGCTTTCCGAGGGCGCACCGGCGCCCTCCGAGGGCACGCCGACGCCTGGGGACAACACTCCCCTTCCTCCGGCCGAGACCGCGACGGCTCCCACTCCCCCTGGCGAGACGAGCTCCGCTCCCCCGCAGACCGAGGAGACGACACCCGCCGCCCCTCAGGGGGAGACGGCGGCGGCCGCCTACGTCTTCGACCTCTCGCGGCCGAGCAAGCGGCTGTGGTACCTCGGCAAGAGCTCGCCGTACTCGCTGAAGTGGCACTCGGGGAAGCCCGCCTGGCGCACCCCTGAGCCCTGTCCGACGCCGACAACCATCCCCACCGAACCGCCGGCCACGACGCCCGGCCCGGCCACGACCCCCACGGAAACCACGACTCCCACAGAAGCAGCTACTCCCACCGAGACCGCGGCACCCACCTCCGAGCCCACGGACACACCGACCCCCGCTCCCACGTCCTGACCGACGGCGAGGCCGGTCCCCGTCTTCCGGCGGGGGCCGGCCCGTCGCCGTTCCGGGCGTACGGTGACGCGCACGCGGCCCGCCTCGTCACGTCCGGCGACGACATGACCGGCGACGACATGACCGGCGCGGTCGGCCTCATCCCGCCGGGCGCTTGTTTCCCGCCAGGCTCTTGTTGCGAACTATTTGCAATAGCAAGATGATTGCGTTCCTGTCGGCCTTCCCGGAGGAACGCATGCGTGAGCACGTGGGCCCGGCCCCGCTGCGTCAGATACTCGCGCTCGCCACGCCCGCGCTCGGGGTCCTGGCCGCCGAGCCGCTCTATCTGCTCGTCAACACGGCCATGGTCGGTCATCTCGGCGCGGTGCCGCTCGCGGGGCTGTCGGTCGGCGGGATCGTGCTGGCGCAGATCGCCTCGCAGATGACGTTCCTGTCCTTCGGCACGACCGCCCGCGCGGCCCGGCTGCACGGCGCGGGCCGCCGGGCCGACGCCGTGGCCGAGGGGGTGCAGGCGACCTGGCTCGCGGCGGTCGCGGGGCTGGTGATCACCGTGGCGGGGCAGCTGCTCGCCGGGCCGGTCGCCCATCTCCTCACCGGTGACGGCCGGGTCGCCGACGCCGCGGCGAGCTGGCTCAGGATCGCCCTGCTCGGCGCTCCGCTGATCCTTATCACCATGGCCGGGAACGGCTGGATGCGCGGCGTGCAGGACATGCGGCGCCCACTGCGCTACGTGCTCGCGGGCAACCTGATCTCCACCGTGCTGTGCCCGGCGCTGGTGTACGGGCTCGACTGGGGGATCGACGGCTCGGCGGTCGCCAACGTGGCCGGTCAGGCGGTCTCCGCGATCCTGTTCGTGCGGACGCTGCGGGCCGAGGGCGTGCCGCTCGCTCCGGTTCCGGCCGCGATGCGCGCCCAGCTCGGCCTGGCACGCGACCTGGTGCTGCTCGGCCTGGCCTTCCAGGCGTGCTGGGTGTCGGCGACCGCGGTCGCCGCCCACACCTCGGCCGCGACGGCCGGCGCACACCAGGTGGTGTTCCAGCTGTGGATGTTCCTGGCCTTCGTCCTCGACGCGCTGGCCATCGCCGCACAGGCGCTGGTCGGGGCCGCGCTCGGCGCGCGCGACGCGGAGCGGGCGCGCCGCCTGGCCTGGCAGGTCACCGGCTGCGGGCTGGTCTTCGGCACCCTGCTCGGCGTGGTGTTCGCGGCGCTGGCCGGCGTCCTCCCCCACGTGTTCACCACCGACGCGACGGTGCTGGCCGAGATGCCCGGCGCATGGTGGTTCTTCGTCGCGCTGCAGCCGATCGGCGGCGTCGTGTTCACGCTGGACGGCGTGCTGCTCGGCGCCGGGGACGCGGCATACCTGCGCACCGCGACGGCGAGCGGGGCGCTGCTGGGGTTCCTGCCGGTGGTGTGGGCGTCACTGAAATTCGGCTGGGGGCTGGTGGGGATCTGGTCGGGGTTGTCGGCCTTCCTGCTGATTCGAATGATCACGGTGCTGGCCAGGTTGCGGTCCGGCCGGTGGGCGGTGCTCGGCGCCGTACGGTGATCGGTGCGCGAACAGCCGGGTCTCGCGGTGGGCGTGCCAGGGCTGCCTGCCGGGTGCTCCCCGAGGATCTCGTACGCTCGATCCCGGAAAGGCGCGCATTCGCATGACGACGCACGAGCGGGAGATCACCGAGCCGGTCGACCTGTGCCTGCCGGACGGGCGGCTCAACCCCGGCGCGGTGGGCTGGACCCGCCGCCCGCTGCACCGCTCCAACCTGCGCGGCTGGGGCCGGCGCAAGCGCTGGGAGTACTGGGGGATCGTCACCCCTCGCCACATCGTCGGCCTGGTCGCGTCGTCGCTGGACTACGCCGCGGTCAACGGGGTGTACGTGCTCGACCGGGACACCCGCGTGGAGGTCGCCAGAGACGTCGTGGTGCCGCTGGCCCGCGGCGCCGTCTTCCCCGACCGCGGCGGCGCCGGCGTGGCGTCCGTACGCGGCGGCGGTGTGACGATCGACATCGGGCAGGATGCTTCCGGCACCGCGATCCGCGCCGTGGCGCCCGGTGTCGAGCTCGACCTGGAGGTGCCGCTACCGGAGGGCCACGAGTCGCTCGGCGTGGTGGTGCCGTGGGGGCCGAACCGGTTCCAGTACACGGTGAAGGACGTCGGCCGTCCGGTGCGCGGGCGGCTGTGGCTGGAATCGGCCGAGTTCGCCGTCGACGAGGCGGACTCGTTCGCCGTGCTCGACCACGGTCGCGGGAAGTGGCCCTACTCGGTCACCTGGAACTGGGCGGCGGGCAGCGGACCCGGCCGGGCGATCCAGCTCGGCGGCAGGTGGACCGACGGCACCGGTTCGACGGAGAACGCCCTGTTCGTCGGCGGGCGCCTGCACAAGATCGGCGACGAATTGGAGTGGTCGTACGATCGCGCCGACTGGCTGCGCCCGTGGCGGATCACCGGTCCGCGGCTGGAGGTGGAGTTTCACCCGTTCCACGAGAAGGCGGCCCGCACCGAGCTCGGCCTTGTGGGCAACGAGACGCACCAGTGCTTCGGCCACTTCTCCGGACGGGCCAGGGCCGACGACGGCGCCTGGGTGGACCTCGACGGCCTCACCGGCTGGGCCGAGGAGGCCCGCAACCGCTGGTGATCCTCGCCGCCCTCGGGCCGGGGACGACCTGCGCGCCCCTCCACGCACGTCGCACACGCGTACGCGTAGTCGTGGAGGGGCGGGTCGTTCCGCAGGCCGTCAGACCGATCTCCTAATTGTCACAGCCGAACAGCCCGGGGAGGGCGTTCGAGCAGTGGCCGGCGACGCAGACGTCCCAAAGGATGTCGTCGAGGTCCGAACTGGAGCAGTTCCGGGAGCAGCCGTTCGAGAAGGAGTCGGTCAGGAAGGGCGCCGTCTGGAAAGCGCTGTTTTCGAAGGTGTTGTTGAACCCGGCATCGAACTCGTTGGACGGGTTGCTCCAGCCCCAGCCGGTCGGGGCGGTCGTGGCGCTCGCCGCCGTGGCGCCCAGGGCGAGGGCACCACCGCCGAGCGCGGTGGAAAGTGCGAGTCCGGCGATGACCTTCTTGAGCTTGGGCATTTCGTCCCCCTCTAAAGGATCAACTGCCTAATATGTGCGCCATTCCTAAATGAACAGGAATGTCGCCTAATGACCGTTAAGGTGGTCATTGCCCCGCGCCGTCATTGTTTCCGGGCGGAACGAGCCACAAACGGTGATCTACGGTATTTAATGCCTATTGTCCCAGTTAGGGCCTTCGCGGCGCACTTATGCCGCCTTTATCCCCTAATGTCCGATTTCAACGCTGCCTGCGCGGGAGGATGGCAGGCGTCGTCCGACCGCCGTCTGCCGTTCAGAGCGTCCCTGAGGGCGTCGGAGAAGTAGTGGAAGTCGGGAGCCGCGCCGGACGCGGTCGTCGCCACGGGAAGCAGGCAGGATCGGAACACCTGGCTGAACGTGGCGTAGTAGGCGGACTTGGGACGCGGCCTCGCGTGGTCCACCGCCTCGTGGACCTCACCGGCGAACCGCACGAGCTGATCTCCCGTGATCTCGGTGTCCCGCTCGGCGGGGCGGCCCGCGCCGTCCGCCCCGTCAGCCGCGAGATCTCCGCACGTCCGCGCGGTCCCCGATCTCTCGTATCGCTCGTACAGAGCCGCGACCACCGGCGGATAGCCGGCACAGGCGAACAACCTCTCCTGGACGTCCTGGGAGATCAGGTAGTAGATGAGCTCCCTGGCCTCCTCCTTGTGCGGCGAGTCCTTGGCGATGGCGAGGTCGACGCCTCCCAGCACTCCGGTTCCCGGGAACGAGAGCACCTGGAACTTCAGGGACCCGTCGTCGTCGCGCATCAGCGGGTCGGCGGCCAGCCGGTTGAAGGCGAACGGCCAGTTGCGCATGTAGCCCACCAGGCCCGTACGGAAGGCCTGGAGGCTGCTCTCCTCCCGCAGCGCGCTCTCGCCCGGCGGCGGGCGCGTGTCGTCCCTGTTTCCCGCGAACAGGGCCTCGCGCCAGGCCCGCAGCGCGTCCATCACCTTCTCGCCGTTGTCATCCTGGTCGAGGACGACGTCTCCCCTGTCGTCGAAGACGAGGTCGTCGGCCTGTGTCTTCCGATCCTCCGCCTTCTGGCTCCCGGCCGAGAAGATCGCTTCGAGCAGGTTGACGGTGCCGCCCTCGTAATCGTCGAACTGCGCCGCATAGCCGTGTTCCCTGGCCAGTTCGAGGAACTTCTTGGTGTCCTGCGGCGGCGGAGCCGGTGCGTCGGTTCGCCGATACAGGAGCGGAGCGTCGGCGGCGAACGGCACCGCGAACTGCTCTCCGTCGACCCGGCCGGTCTCCAGCGACTTCCGCAGGAAGTATCGCTCCGGGAGGCCGCCCAGCTTCCCGGGATCCAGCTCGAACTTCTCGAGATAGTGGTTCCTGGCGAACTCGGTGATGTAGGCGACGTCGAGGAGGAGCACGTCGTAGGCGCAGCGCTTCGACTGCGCCGCCGCGGCCAGTTCGGAACGCTGCTCGTCGGAGGACTCGGAGATCTCGACCAGCGTCGCCTTCAGCGGCTTCTTCTTGAGTTCGCGCTGTTCGTCGTTCCACGCCTTGATCACGTCGTGCCGTACGCCGCCGGCGCCGATCTCCGCCCCCGTCCCGATGACGAGGTCGTCCGGGCGTCCGGGGCAGGCGGTCTGCGAGGACGGCGACCCGGAATGCTGGCTCACCGCGATCACGAACACCGCGCCCGCCAGGAAGCAGGCCGCCGCGAGCCTGAGGTGGAACCTCGTGAAGCGTTCGTACCATCGGCTCCAGAACGCCCCGGAGGGGCCCGCCGCCATCACGACCACTCCCTGAACTGGAAGATCATGCGTCCGAGCGCTCCCGCGACATCCGTACCGGCCGTGTCGTCGCACACGACGTGTTCGGCGACAGGCCCGGAGGACCCGGGCCTCCCGTCGGACGGCGACGCGGACACCGACGGCCGCACGGAACGAGGGGCCTCCAGCCCGTCAGGGCACCTCCCGCCGAACGTGAGGATGTAGAGGTTCGACACGTCTGCGGCTCTTCGCACTGCGCGCCTGATGGACTGTCCCGCGTTCCCGGGGCCGGGTTCGTCGTTGAACGGGCCTCCGTCGGTGATGACGGCGATCGAGTTCGCCGGATGGCTCAACCCGCCGATCGCCCTGGAGATCGGCTCGTCGAAACCCGACTGCCTGTCGTCCGCGATCCAGCGGAGGACCTCGCCGTAACCTCCCGGGCCTTCTTCGCCGCCCCCGTCGCCCTCCCGCGCCATGGGCGCCTTCGCGGTCCCCCTGTCGTCGGTGAAGAACTTGCCCGCCGAGACCTGGTCGGTGTCCGTCAGGATCTGCCTGACCTCGGCCAGGGCGTCGTGCAGGGCGGAGGCGGACGCGGTGGGAGACCGGGCCATGGATCCCGAGCCGTCGATCATGATCTGGAGATCCACCCGGTGACCCGGCCGGGCGGCGTCCGCGGATATCCGGGCCGCAGACGACGGCTGTGGTCCCTCTCCGGTGGGCTCGAACAGCTTGTTGTCCGCGAGCCACGTGGCGAAGCCGTCCAGCGCCGCCCGGCGGGCCGGATCCTGCGACCAGTCGATCTCCACGAACGGATAGTCGAGCGTGGGCAGATCGACGGAGGAGACCGGGGTCAGCGCCGCTCTTCCCGCGAGCGGATCGTGCGCGCATCCCTCGATGCCCAAGTCGCCACCGCGGTTGTACTCGTCGGCGGTGTGCGACGGAACCAACGCCACCAGCCTCGCCCAGTCCTCGTCCGCTCTCTCCCGGCCGGCGTCTCTCAGATGGCACAGCAGGGCGTTGGCGCTGTTGTCGAAGGTCGCGCGTAGGGCGGCGTCGCCGGGCTGCGGCCCTGCCCCGCTCAGGGTCGTGGCCACGATCGCGCCTGAGGTGGAGAACGCGGGCTGCGGGTAGACGAGCGACATGCCCTTGCTCCGGGCCCGCTGCACGATCTCGGCAAGCGGGTAACCCGCGCTCTCCAGCTCGCCGGTGAGGAGATCGTTCTTCGCGGCGCCGAACACCGCGATCGACATGTGGTCCGTGCCCACCTGCTCGTTCCTCTTGTGCAGGAGGGAACGCAGGCTGCTCGTTTTCTCCGGCGCGTCCCCGTTGTTCGTCTTCTCTCCTCCCTTCTCCGACACGTCCTGAACGACGAGATCGAACTCCGCGGAACTGGTGGGAATCCACGCGTCCGGGGTCAGGCCGAGCATCCGGCGATAGGGTTCGTCATTCTGCAGCGCGTCGTCCCGGAGCCACTCATTGCGGAAGCCGTAGCGCATTTCCTCGATCGTGGGCGCGGCGCCGACCTCTATCCGCACCGGCGCGCACCCGTCTGTCCGCTGCTCCTTCGTATAAGCCTCGGCCCTTTCACGCAGCGCCGTCACGTTCTCGAGAGCGGTGATGACGCGCAGCTCTCGCGGAGGCTCGCACGCGCCGGACGGCGCGACCACCTTGACGACCACCAACCCCACCAGACCGGTGAACGCCCCCAGGCACGCGGCGATGTAGCCGACCGCGAGGGGCACCAGCATCCGGCCCGCCCAGCTGCGCAGCCCCTGGGGCCACTGAATCTGGTGAAAAGGCCACAGGGCCACTGCGGCGACGGCCGCCGCCCATCGGCCCGGCGTCCTGACCTTGCCCCGCCACAACGGATAGCAGCAGATGATCACCAGCGCCCCCACGGACGCGGGAACGGTGATGAGCGGAGTGACCGGCGCCTGCTCGATGAGATTCTGCAGCCTGTTGGAGAAGGGCGTCGCCGCCGCCGTCGCCACCAGCGTCGCCACAGAGGTGACCGCTGCGGTCAGCGCCGTGGTGACCAATCCCGATCGGCTGTTGGAGTGCCGATCCTGTTTGTTTCGATTTTCTTCGTGTATATCCGGACTTTCTCCTGAGGATCGATCCGGACTTTCTCCTGGTGGGGGCACGGGGGCGGACATGAGGAAGAGCCTGTTCGACGGGCTGGATGATCCGGCCTACGCCGGATCACAAAAGATCGACCCCTATTGTGCGCGGCGCTGTCAGGAAATGTAACCCCTTCCTTACAAACAGCCACCGCACCGCCGCTCAGCGTCGTGCGGATCGCCGTTGCAGGGATCGCGGTCTCAGCCCGCGCGCAGCATGGTGACGAGCCCGTGCGCGACGTCGAGGAACTGCTGACGCGAAGAGGTCGTCGTCTGAAGGTCGACGAACGCCTCGTGGGCCCCGGCCTCGGCGAGGGTCAGCAGATAGTCGGCGACCTGCCGTACGGTCCCCGCGTGCGGCACCTGGCCGGCGCGCGCCGGCGACTCGGTGATCTCCGGATTGACCCGCACCACCATGCGCAGAGCGGACGGATCCCGGCCCGCGCGGGACGCGGCCTCCAGCGCCAGGCCCCACAGGGAGGTCAGGTAGGGCATCGGCATGGCCGCGCTCAGCCACCCGTCGGCCCGACGGCCGGCCCTCTCCAGCGCCGGAGGCGTGTAACCGGCGAGCAGGATCGGAGGGCGCGGCCGCTGGCAGGGCTTGAGGTCGATGTGCGACGGCGGCACGGTCCACAGCGCGCCCTTGTGCTCGACCACCTCGCCGGTCCAGACGGCCTCCATCAGGTCGAGCGTCTCCTCCAGCCGGTCTCCCCTCCCCCGCCAGGGCACCCCGGTCGCGACGTACTCGTCCCGAAGCCAGCCGAGACCGATGCCGACGTCCAGCCGTCCGTGACTGAGCAGGTCGAGCGAGGTCAGCGTGCGGGCGAGCAGGACGGGCGGCTGCCACAGCGCGTTGAGCGTGCTGGTCCCCAGCCGGATCTCGCGCGTGCCGACGGCGGCCAGGGTCAGTGCGGTGAGCGGGTCGAAGAAGGTGCCGAAAGCCGGGGGGACCGTCCCGTCTCCTCCGGGGTACGGATCGCTGGGCGTCAGCGGCAGCAGGATGCGGTCGCCCGCCCACAGGCTGTCGTAGCCCATCTCTTCGAGATCCGTGCTCGCCTGCCGGATGAAATCCGGGT
Organism: Microbispora rosea; assembly: GCF_900156315.1. Lineage (GTDB taxonomy): Bacteria > Actinomycetota > Actinomycetes > Streptosporangiales > Streptosporangiaceae > Microbispora > Microbispora rosea. The sequence continues at coordinate 11,952 of NZ_FTNI01000023.1, forward strand.
CGGCGAACGCGCCGTACTGGGGGACCGTGTATCCGAGCCGCATGAGTGCTTCCTTCGCATCGCACCGGTAGTAGTTCGCCCTGATCGGACGACGGCGGAGACGCTAGGAAAGCCCGCTTGCGGAAAACTTGGACAAGCCGGATTTAGGTCCAGGGGCGCCCCAAAGCTGGGGTTGCCGGTGGACCGTGGCCGAAACCGGCACTACGAAGGTTCCTGCGGGCCGCTCCCCGACTGCGGCACACGTCGTCATCCCCGACTGCGACACACGTCGGCATCCCCGACTCCGAACAGGTCAGTTCTCGGCTGCGGCAGAGGTCAGGGCGGCGACACGCCGGGCGGACGCCCGGTCCGGCTGCGTGTGGCGGCGGCCGGCCGGGCGAATCCCGATCTGGAACGTCGTGTTGAAACGTTGCGTTAGAACGCTGCGTTAGAACGCTGCGTTGAGACGTCGGCTCCGGAGCGTCCGCCGAGACATCGGCTCCGGACGTGCGCTCAGACGCCGACGGCCGCCTCCACACGGGGAGACGCCTTCGCCGAGGATTCCGCCGAGGCTGCCTCTGCGGGCTCCGCGGGGGACTCTCCGGCGTCCTCGGGGGCGGCGTCCTCGGTAGCGGGGTGCGCCGCGACGAACTGCTCGATGACCTCGTCGGCCATCTTCCCGCGCGCGGGCACGTCGAGCCCCTGCTCGCGGGCCCATTCGCGGACGTCCGTCAGGGTGTAGCCGCGTAGCCGCGGGGAGGTGTCCGCGGCCTTCTTGGACCGCGACGCCTGCTTCACCTCGCGGGCGTTCTCCAGCACTTCCTCGATGAACGCGAGAGCCTCGCTCAGCCGCTGCTGGTTCGCGTCGGACAGGTCGATGGCGAAGGTCCGGTTCAGCAGCGGGAACTCCCGTCTCGCCACATCGTCGCCCTCGGAGTGGTCGAGGTCGTCAACCAGTATCACCTTCTGCGCCACGTGCAGCCCTTCCAGGGTGGATCTCCGTCTTTCTGGACCGTGGCATCCTACTGGTGCTCGCGTTACCGGCCCGCGTTTCCGGCCGCCTCGACCCCAGCACGAGCGCCACGGCGGCGACACCGTACGCGGCCGCTCCGGCCAGGTAGGGCGCGAAGGTCATCGGTCCCCCGTCGATGTAGTCGGGCCGGCTGCCCGCACTGATGGTCGCGCCGATCAAATCGGGCGGGAGCATGTCCACGGCGACCACCAGGTCGACGGCCGCCATCGCCCCGAGCGCGACCGCCACGACCGGCGGATCTTGCTCGGACGCCGCCGACGTCCCAGGGACGGGATTCATTCGGGGCCGTGGGTGCCCCACCCGGAGACGATCAGGTCGTCCTCGAAGACCAGCACCTCGTTGGCGAGCGCCCCCGTCTCCTTCCTGAAGTTGATGACGACACAGTCGATGCCCGCGTAGACGCCGACGACCTCGAACCGCAGATCGGGGTTGCGCCGCAGCCCCTCGGCCCAGTAGGCCCGCAGCGCGTCCTTGCCGCGGATCGTGCCGTCCGAGCCCTCGATGAGCCGCGCCGCGATCGGGGAGCGGAACACCACGTCGCCGGCGTAGTGCCGCAGGATGCGGTCGAGATCGTGGGCGTTCCACTCGGCCACCCAGGTCTCGGCGAACGCGTGTGCCCGGTCAAGATCCATGACCTCATCCAAGCACGCCCCGGCGCCTCAGCGTTTGCGCTTCCGTCCGGCGGTGCGGCCCCGGGCACCGGGTCGCGGGCCGGGCACGAATCTGAGCGGATGGGACCGCGCACGCATGGGCTCGGCGACCAGCGTGCGCAGCTCCTCCATGCTCTCCTGGGCGGGGTGGCCGGAGGCGGCCATCGCCTCGACGAGGGCGAGCGCGTTCGGCCCGGCCATGGCACGCAGCTGCTCCTGCACCTTCTCCGGGCCCGCCAGCTCCAGCAGACCGAGCACGCCCTCCGTCGTCACCAGCAGGTTCTCGTCGGCGCCGAGGCGGTCGGAGGCCTGGTCCCCGCGTTGCGCGAGCTCCATCAGGACCATGGGGCCCAGCACCCGATCCGTACGCAGGCTGGGCAGCAGCGACCGCAGGCCCGGATGGATCTCGGCCAGGAGGGAGAGCATGGCGGCCGCCCGGGTGCGGAAGGAACAGGCGCGGACCGCGTCCAGCAGCGGCCCAGGGTCGCCTCCGTGCGCCGCGAGCCAGCCGTCCAGCTCCTGCGCCGCGGCCTTCGGCGGGTAGTGCTCAAGGAGCACGCCCAGCAGCTCGGCCGCCGAGGCGTCCGCCAGCTCGCCGATCAGCGGGGCGTTCCGGCCCTCGGCCAGCATCCGCTCGCGCAGTGCCCTCGCGCCGAGCGGCGTCAGCCGTACGAGGAGGCCCGGCTCGGCGAGACGCCGCAGCAGCCGGTCCCGCGCCTCGGCCGGCAGCGGAAGCCCGTCGTCGGCGGTGCGATCATCGGCGGTGAGATCACCGGCGAGATCGCTGGAGTACAGCGCGTCGGCCACGCCGTGGCTCAGCTCCACGGCGCCGAGCTCGGCCAGCGCCTCCATGGCCAGGGCCAGCTCCCGCCCCACTCGATCGCGCCACGTCTCCTCCGGCACATGGTCGGACGGGATGTAGTCCTGGCAGACCAGCCAGACCGTCTCCTCCAGCCGGGCCACCGGCATCGGGCTCGCCATGCCGTACGCGCTGTTGAGCACGTCGGGCATCAGCTCGTCGAACACCGACCACAGCAGCGACGGCGGCGTCAGCATGTCGCGGCCCAGCTCGAAGTACGCCTCGAACGCCCGCGACCACAGCTTCTCCGGGTCGCGCAGGAGCGGCGCGGCCTTGGCGACGCGGAGCAGGCGGCCCTTGGACACACGGACGATCCTGGCGTGCGTCGCCCAGGCGAGCAGCAGACCGACACCGGGCAGGTCCACGGCGCTGCGCACCTGCAGATCCTGCTCGCCGGTGCCGAGAAGTCCGGCCAGTTCCCTGGCGTCGGCCAGGCGGAGGTGACCGGCCTCGGTGAGCGTCTTCCCCTCGGCGCCCACCCAGTCGGCAAGGGCCGTCAGCCGCCGTACGACGTCGCTGCGCGCCGCCGCCTCGGCGAGTTCGCGTGCGGGCGGCAGGGCCAGCGGAGGCTGTGGGAAGGCCCGCTGCTCGTCGAGGTGCGGGCGGCCGAGCCGGGCCTCGACGACCCTGTCGAGCGCCTCGGCGTCGTACGGCACCCGGCCGGCCTCGACGTCCCGGGGAAGCCTCTCCAGCGCCTTGAGGTCGGTCAGGTCGATGCCGTTGTCGAGCGCGGTCTGCGCCCAGAACTTCGCGATGCCCATACGGGCGGGGTCGTCGAGCGCCGCCGGATAGTCCGCGACGGCGGCCTTCACCGCCTGTTCCAGCTCGGCCAGGGTGGCGCCACGTGGGTCGCGCAGCCCCTTCGCGGCGATGTAGCGCAGCAGGGTCATCAGGCTGCCGGGCGCGGTGTCCAACTCGTCGCGGTGAGCCGTGACGTAGCGCGGGATCCATTCCAGGAGGAACCTGCGCACCTGCGCCTCGTCCCAGTAGGCCAGCCGACCGTCGACGCTGCGGTGGCGGGAGTCCAGGGCCGCCTCCAGCACCAGCGGGTCGGCGGCCATGCCGCGCTCCCCCGCCCACACGAGGCAGCGGCGGACCAGCAGGTCCTTCGCCGCCTCGAACTCCTCGTCCTCATGCGGCTCGAACCAGGTACGCATCAGACACCTCCACCCTCGGCCATGCAGCGGAGGGTATCCGTACGAGGACGGACGGCACCGGGAAACGGCCCCGGCTCCGCAGACAGGGTCCAGGAGACAGGTTCAGGAGACAGAGCTCAGGAGACAGAGCTCAGGAGACAGAGCTCAGGAGACAGAGCTCAGGAGACAGAGCTCAGGAGACAGGTTCAGGAGCCGGTGTGCAGGCGGGGCTGCAGCGCGCGGACCTCGTCACCGGTGCGGGCGCGGGCCCGGCCACCCGCACACGGGGCGCGACCTCGTTCGCCAGTTCCGCGCAGCGGCGGTGCAGGCGTTTCAGAGGTCGTCACTCATGATCGAGACGGTATCTCCGGGCGGGGCGGGTAGGGCGAGGGGCATGCCAGAGGGGCATCTGGTCCATCGCTACGCGGACGAGCAGCACGAGGCGCTCGCCGGGCGCGTGGTCAGGGCCGCGAGCCCGCAGGGCAGGTTCGACGCGCGGCCGTACGACGGCAGGGTCGTCGAGGGTGTGGAGGCGCTCGGCAAGCACCTGCTCTACTGGGTGGAGGACGCTCCGGCCATCCACGTGCACCTCGGCATGCGGGGGCTCTTCCTGCGGTACGACGACCCGGCGGCCGAACCACGCAAGGGCACCCGGCTGCGGCTGGCGACCGGCGAGGCGGCGTTCGACCTGATCGCGCCCGCGCGCTGCGAGCCGATGGACGAGCGGGCGCTGGCGGCGCTGCGAGCCGCGACCGGCCCCGACCCCCTGCGCCCGGACACCGCCCCTGCCACCGCCCGGGACACGGTTCGGGAGGAGGCCGTGCGCCGGCTGCTCGCGGCCCGCACCCCGGTCGGCGCGGCCGTGCTCGACCAGAGCGTGTGGTCGGGGATCGGCAACGCCTGGCGGGCGGAACTGCTCTTCCTCACCGGCCTCGACCCCGGCGCCCGCGACATCGGCGCCGAGGCCGCCGGGCGGCTGTGGGACACCGCGGTGCACTACCTCGCGCTCGGCCGCGACGCCGGGCAGGTGGTCAGCGACCCCGGCGCGCCGGACGAGCGGTGGGTCTACAAACGCGAGCGCTGCCGCCGCTGCGGAGCCGCCGTCCGGACCTGGACACTGGCGTCGAGGACGGCGTACGCGTGCCCGGCCGACCAGCACCTCCAGGCCCTCTGACCTGGGAAGTCATGCCGTTATCGAGTTGTTATATTCAGGTGAACGAAGGCCAGAGACTGCTGGACATCCGCCGCATCTACGTCGAACCCGCCGCGGCCGAGCTGCCCCGCGGCAAGGAGATCCTGGAGCGGTTCCCCGAGGCCGAGCGGATCGAGATCGAGGCCCACCACCGTATCCCCGAACTGTACGGGGACGAGGCGAACGTGGCCCGCTGGGTCAGGATCAAGACCGAGGCGCTGGTCCTCGGCGTCAAGAAGTCGCTCACCGCGCGGCCGAACGGCCGGTCGAGCGACTTCATCGCGCCCTCGACGGCCAACGGCTGCGCGATGGCCTGCGCGTACTGCTACGTGCCGCGCCGCAAGGGCTACAGCAACCCGATCACCGTGTTCGCCAACATCGACAAGATCACGGGCTATCTCGCGAGGCACGCCCGGCGGCAGGGCGCAAAGCCCGAGCCCGACCAGGTGGACCCGCACGCCTGGGTCTACGACATCGGCGAGAACTCCGACTGCTCGGTGGACGCGACCGTCTCCGGCAACGTGCGCGATCTCGTCGATCTCTTCCGCGACCTGCCGAACGCCAAGGCGAGCTTCGCCACCAAATACGTCAACCGCGAGCTGCTCGGCTGGGACCCGCGAGGCCGTACGCGCGTCCGCTTCAGCCTGATGCCGGCCGCCGACGCCAAGTTGCTGGACATCCGCACCTCGCCGGTCGCCGACCGGATCGCGGCCATCGACGACTTCGTCGAGGCGGGATACGAGGTGCACGTCAACTTCAGCCCGGTGGTCGTCCGCGACGGCTGGCTGGAGGACTGGGCCGAGCTGCTCGGGCAGCTCGACGACGCGCTGAGCCCGGCCGCCCGCGCCCAGCTCGCCGCCGAGGTCATCTTCCTCACGCACAACGACCGGCTGCACGAGGTCAACCTCGGCTGGCATCCCAAGGCCGAGGAGGTGCTGTGGCGTCCCGACCTCCAGCAGCCGAAGCGTTCGCAGACGGGCGGCTGGAACGTCCGCTACAAGACCGGCCACAAGGGCCGCTACGTCACCGCGCTCACCGGCCTGATCGCCGAGAAGATCCCGTACTGCCGGGTCCGCTACGCCTTCTGACCGCCGGACATGCGCCGGCATCCCGCCCGCGGCGGTCAGGTACGCGTCGCGGTCACCACCACCGTGACGTAGGACATCGTGAAGCCGCCTCCCATCGCGTCGATGGCGTCCCCGACGCCGGCGAGCACCTCGGGCAGCGCGTCCGGCGGGAGCCGCGTGAGGGCGCCGGACGTCGGCATCTGGTCCAGCCACTCGTCACGGGTGTAGAACCGCTGCCAGTCGTAACGCCACTCCTCGACGTCGCCGAACGCGCCCGCGTCCCTGATTCCGCCGGCGGCCTTGGTGAACAGCGGCCGGTAGCCGTCGAGGGCGGACACCGCAGGCCGGTCCTGCGACGGGAAGCCGGACATCACCCGCCGATAGACCTCGGCGTGGGCCTCCGCCACGACCAGCGGGGGCTCGAACACGTGCCAGAACAGCGCCAGCCGGCCACCGGGACGCAGCACCCCGGCCGCCTTGGCCGCTCCGGCGACCGGGTCGACCCAGTGCCAGGCCGTTCCCGCGACGACCGCGTCGAACGTACGGCCGGCGGGGTCCCATGCTTCGAAGGTCGCCACCTCGACCTCGAGTCCCCTGCGGCGTGCGAAGCCGGCCATCCGCGCGTCGGGTTCGACGCCGAGCACCGTGCAGCCCGCCGCCTGGAACTGCCGGGCCGCTATGCCGGTGCCGCAGCCGACGTCGAGGACGTCAGGCCCGGGGGCGGCGGCGACGATCCGTTCCACCATCGCGTCGGGATAGGGCGGCCGGGTCCGGTCGTAACGCTCGGCGTCCACGCCGAACGACTCCGCCATCTCCCTGGCCTTGTGCGACTCATTCTCGGAAGGTGAAGTGGGCATGCGCCCACTATGAGTGGGCGAGTGCCCACTCGTCAATTCGGATAATCTCGACGGACGGACAGGAGGGATGGAACGGTGCCGACAGGGGTTGCCCTCCGCGACGCGCGGGAGCAGTTGTTCGAGGCCGCGGAGCGCGTCCTGCTCCGCGACGGGCCGAGCGGGCTGACCAGCCGGGCGGTCACCACCGAGGCGGGCTGCGCCAAGGGCGTTCTGCACAGGCACTTCGCCGACTTCGACGCCTTCCTCGCCGAGCTCGTGCTGGACGGCATCGCCAGGATCGACGGTCAGTCCGCCGCCCTTCGCCGGTCGGCCGGAACCGGCACCGTCGCCGGCAACCTCACCGCCGTGCTGACCGACCTGTTCGGGTCGGTCGCCGTGGCGGTCGTCGGCCTGATCATCTCCCGCGACGGCCTGCGCGCCCGGCTGCGGCAGGCCAGGCCGGGCCCTGGCCTGCCACTTCTGACGGAGGCCGCGGCCATGCTCGCCTCCTACCTCGCCGCCGAGCGCGAACTCGGCCGCATCGCGGCGGACGCCGATGTCGACACGCTCGCCCCCACCCTGCTCGGAGCCTCACACCTGCTGTTCGCCGACCGGGACGGCGGCCCGCCCCAGGCAGACGCCGTCCACAAGATGGTCACCACGGTCGTCGCCGGCGTCGTACGGACCGAGCCGTGAGCACCGCGAGCCGCCCCCTTCCACGCCGAGGCCGCCGCGAACCGCTCCGGCGGCGAGAAGCGATCACACGAGCGCCGCGAGCGGGGCGGATAGCGTGATCGGATGTGACGAGACTCGCGCTGTTCGACCTGGACAACACGCTGATCGACCGTGACGCGGCCTTCCGTTCGTGGGCCGAGGAGTTCGTGGACGGCCACGGCCTGGGCGCCGAGGAGGTCGAGCGGCTGGTCACCCTCGACGGGCACGGCTACCTGCCGCGCGAGACGCTCCTGGCGCAGGTGAAGGAGGATTACGGGCTCGACGGCCGCGTCGAGGACCTGTGGGCCGCCTACCGGCGCCGCATACCGGACTTCGTCCACTGCCCGCCGGAGGTGCGTGACGGCCTCGCCCGTCTGCGTACGGCGGGCTGGCGGGTGGCGATTGTGACCAACGGGCATGCGGAGAGCCAGCTCGGCAAGATCCGGCGGACCGGCCTCGACGAGGTCGTCGACGCGTGGGCCGTCTCCGGGGCGGAGGGCGTCCGCAAGCCGGACCGGGGGCTGTTCGAGATCGCCGCGACCCGCGCGGGCGCGAGCCTCGGCGCGGGCGGATGGATGATCGGCGACCACCCCGTGATGGACATGGCGGGAGGACGGGCCATCGGATTCGCCACGATCTGGATCGACCGGGGCGGCTGGACGGGTCAGGAGCCCGCATCGGACCACACCGTCACCGACGTGACCGAGGCGATCGGCATCCTCCTCTCGGAGGTGGAAGGGCGGTAGCGGCGTGGCCGACGGCGACCGCTCACGCCGCGCCTTCATCGAGGACGCCGCCCGCGACGACCGGATGCGGCCCGGCCACCGGAATCGCCCGGCCGGGGTCAGCCGAGCAGCGGCGCGAGCGCCGTCTCCAGGTCGGGCAGGCCGGTGAACAGGACGGCCGTCATGCCGAGCGCCCTGGCCGCCTCGACGTTCTCCTCACGGTCGTCGACGAACAGGCACCGCCCGAGCGGCACACCCGCACGCTCGGCGGCGATCTCGTAGATGCGGGGGTCGGGCTTGGCCACGCCCACCAGTGCGCTGCTGACCACCTCGTCGGCGAAGTGGCTCAGGCCCAGCCAGGCGAGGTCGTCCTCCAGGCTCAGCGTCGCGTTGGTCACCAGCACGACGGGCACGTGCTCCTGGGCCCGGCGCAGCAGGCCGAGCACGTCCTCATCCGCCCGGGCGGGCGCCTTGACGAACGCCGTGACCAGCGCGCGGGCCTGCTCCCGCGGCACCTGGACGGCCAGGGCGGCCTCGGCCGCCTCCATCCACTGCTCGACGGTGATCTGCCCCAGCAGCGCCGGCATGTCCACCTCGGGGGCGAAGACGACCTTCGCAGTGGTGCCCTCGGCCAGGCCCACGGCCCGTTCCAGCTCGGTCAGCTCGGACTGGTCGTAGAAGCGGATGACACCGTCGAAGTCGCACAGCACCGCGTCGTACGGCCGGGGGATCGTCACCGCCCATGCATACCACGCGTGGCCGCACCCCGAATGACATGATCGACGGGTGACGGTCAGACGGCTGCCTCTCCTCGTCCTGCGCGCGGTGCTGTGCGGGATCCTGTGCGCGGCGTCGGCGGCCTGCGGCCTCGTCCACGCCGGAGCCGAGGGCGACGGCATGCTGGGCGCGGCGGACCTGTACGGCGGGCGGCCCACCCAGGTGTCCGGCGCGCATCCGCCGCTCGTGCCCGCGCCCTGCGCGGCCGAACCGTTCCGCAGCGACGACGACCGCCTGGACACACAGGCGATCACGGCGAGCGTGGCTCCCGGGAGCGGCGACCGCCGCTTCCAGGTCTACGAGTACGTGGCCGGCTACCGCCCCGGCGGCGCGCAGGCCTACCTCGACGAGCTGGGCGAGCGGCTCGGGCGCTGCCGGGACGAGGCGGATCATTACTCCCTCGTCGCCACGGACATCGGCGTGCCCGGCACGATGCTGGTGCAGCACGACTATCGGGAGGGCGGCGCCGAGAAGACGGGCGTCTACCTGGTCGGCCGGGCCGGCGACCGTCTCGTCTCCGTCCTGGAGAGCACGGCGGGGGACGCCACACTGGTGAACGAGATCGGCGTCCGGGCGCTGCGCCGCGCGGGCGCTACGGGGGAGGCCACCCCCTCGGTCGTCACGCACGAGGACACCACCCGCTGGGTCACCTTCGCCGTGTCCACGATCAGCGAGGTCCGCGTCTCCGGCGACGGCAGGGTCCTGACGCTCGACGCCCGGGTGCCCGACGGCCCCGACGGCTGCCTGCGCGGGCCGACCGGCAGGCTGGACGGCTTCGAGCCGAAGCTGGTCCGGGTCGACGTCCGCTTCGAGTCCCGGCTCCTGATGGCCGGGAACGGCTGCCCCGGCGAGCGTACGGTGCCGGTGGAGGTGCGGCTGCCCAAGCCGCTCGGCGAGCGCGACGTGGTCGTCAACCTCGATCAGCTCTACACCCTCGACCGGCCGGGCCTGCTGCGCCGCTGCGGCGAGCTCGGCTGTCACCCGGCGCCGACGGGCTGCACCTCCGACTCCTACTTCCAGGCCGCCAGGGACGCGGACGCGCCGCAGCACAGCTATCACCGTGAGCGGGGATGCGACGGGAAGTGGCTCGTCATGGACATCTCGATCAACAGCGGGCCGGTGTGCGAGAGGCCGGGCGACTGCGCGGGCGCGTCCGGGACGACCCGATACTTCTACCGCGCGACGCCCACCGGCTGGCGGGTGATCGCGGCCACGACCAAGCCCGGATGCGACGACGTGCTCGCCGCGGAGCCGCGCTTCCCGCGCGGGCTCTGCGCGACGCTCACCGCACCCTGACCCGGACGCCTTGACGACCCGGACGCCTGGACGACTCGGACGCCTTGGCAACGCCCCGGCCGGGGCGGGTCAGCGCAGCAGGTCGAGGGCGCGGGCGGTGCCGAGGGAGTCGTCGGCCGCCGTGTGCCGGGGCTCGGCCTCGCCGCGCAGCACCTCGTGGATGTGGCGGATTCCCCAGGAGAACGCGGTGCCCTCGCCCGGCTCGTGCCGGGAGACCAGACGCCCCTCGCGCCACACTTCGAGCCCGTCGTGCGGCTCGGGGTGGAACGGGTTGGACAGCCGGATCTCCCCGCCGGTGCCGACCAGGCGGGTGTACGTGGTGAACGGCAGGGCGAAGCTGCAGCTCAGCATCAGCCGGCCGGAGTCGAATTCCAGGACCCCGGCGGTCTCGAGGTCCACCCCCGCCTCGCTCTTGACCGCGACGGCGTGCCCGTCCACGGCGTCACCGCCGAACAGCAGGTGCGCGAGCCGCACGGGATAGCAGCCCACGTCGTAGAGCGCGCCGCCGCCGAGGGCCGGGTCGAGCCTGATGTCCTCGGTGCCCTCCATGGTGAAGTTGAACGACGACCAGATCTCCCGCAGTTCGCCGATCGCGCCTTCGGCGAGCAGCCCGCGCAGCCGGGCCGTCTGCGGGTGGAACGGGAAGACGAACGCCTCCCAGAGCGGCCGGGCCGACCGGCGCGCCACCTCGATGACGTTCCCGGCCTCCTCGGCCGTGAGGCACAGCGGCTTCTCGCACAGGACCGCCTTGCCCGCTTCCAGGGCGGCGACGGTCCACTGCGCGTGCAGGGCGTTCGGCAGCGGGATGTACACCGCGTCGATCGACGGGTCCTCGATGACGGCCTCGTAGCCGCGCACGGCGCGGGCGACGCCGTTCCGCGCGGCGAACTCCTCGGCCCGGGACAGGTCACGGCCCGCCACCACGGCGGCCGTACCCCCGCCTGCCTCGCGCAACGCGGGCAGGAACGCCCGTGCGGCGATGCCCGCCGTTCCAAGGACGCCCCACCGGACAGCGCCACTCATACCGCACCCACTCCTCGCCGCCGTTGCCGACATTTCGCCATTCATTGGGGAATGCCTGCCGGGACCGTAGCACAGCGGTGCTGATGGGAACTTTTGCCTCCAAAGTCCGATATCGAAAGCGCACAGGGGTACGTGACCCGCCGATCCCGACCGGGACGCGACGCGAGCGGACGAGGGATGCGCGATGAGCGAGGAAATACGGCGGTTCACCCATCTGCCGGGCGACCGGGCACCCGGACCCGACTACTCGGGGCCCGGAGTCGAAGCGGAGCTCACCGGGCGGATGCCCGAGGGCCGCCCCGCCGAGCGGCCCGAACGGCCCGAACGGTCCGAACGACGCGGGCGGCCCGGGCGGCCCGGGCGGTTCGAACACAGCGGCGGATCATATGACGATCTCTACACGGCTCGGGCCTCGTCCGCGCTCGGCAAGGTGGCCTCGGACGACGGCATGCTCGACGTCCGCATCAAGGCGCCGGGGGAACTCGGCGGCCCCGGCGGGGCGACCAACCCCGAGCAGCTGCTCGCCGCGGCGTACGCCTCCTGTTTCCACAACTCGCTCACGCTGGTCGCCGGACGACAGGGTGTTCCCACCTCCGACGCCACCGTGGACACGAGCGTCACGCTCCGCAAGCGCGGCACCGCCGACGACTACACGATCGCCACGGACCTGACCGTACGCCTGCCGGGGGTGGAGCCCGAGGCGGCCCGCAGGCTGGTGGAGCAAGCTCACGGAGAGTGCCCGTATTCGCGGGCCTTCATGCAGGGCGCCGAGGTGCACGTCCACCTCGCCTGACCGCCGCCACCCGTCCCGGACCCTGCCGGGACGGGTGCGTCAAGCGGATGCGCGGCCCTTCACGCGCCCGCGCGAAGGGCCGCGCCGGGGACCGGGGGCGGACCCGCGTCACGCACGTCGCGGGCCCGCCCCGGCCGCCTTTTCTGTCTCAGATCTTCTGCCACAGTGCGGGGACGTTCGGCGGTTCCCAGCCCGCGAGCGCCGTGTGGGCCTGGATGCACCGATACGTCGCCCCGCCGTAGGTCACCTGGTCACCCACCTTGTACGCCGTGCCGGCGGCCCAGGTGCCCTTGGGAACGGTCGGCGTGGGCGTCGGGGTGCGCGTCGGCGTGGGAGACGGGGTCGGGGTACGCGTCGGCGTCGGGCTCGGAGTGGGGCTGGGCGTGGGGCTGGGCGTCCCGCCCCCGCCGACTTGGAGGTCGACGCAGGCGTAGAACGCGTTGGTGGTGTCGGCCACGTTCCAGATCGCCAGCACCTTCTGCCGGCCCGTACGTCCACCCAGGTTCACGGTGTGGCTGACGGTGGCCGGGGGCTGCGCCCCGTGATCGTCGAAGACGGCGATCCGGGTGCCTCCGATGTAGTACTCCCACGTGCTGGTCGAGTGGCGGGCGGTCAGCGACCACGTGAAGGTGACGGTGTTGCCGACGCTGGTGGCCGGCCAGGGCTTGCTCTCGTCGTCGAGCTGTGCGAACCGGGCGTTGCCGCCACTGCAGCTGCGCAGCCCCTTCGGTCCCTCCACACTCTGGGGCTCGTAGACGATGTCGCCGCAATTGGGCACGCGACCCTGGGCGCACATCGCCTGGCGGCTCGCGGGCGACGAGATGTATCCGTGCGCCTGGGCCGGTGAGGCGATGAACACGGTGGCGCCGATGCCGGTCATCGCCGTCGCGAGGAAGATCAGCGTTCTTCGCATGTGTGCTCCTCACTGCTGGGGGGTGGCGCAAACGTAAAGGAAAGTTTCCTAACAGTAAAGGCCCAATGACAGCGGCGGTCAGGGGCCGGAACAGGTCGGCCCAGCACGGCGCAGGGGCTCGGCTGGGCCCCCGAGCGGCTTCCCGCAGCACTCTCGTGGTGGACTGAAACCAGGGGGATGTGCGCCATGTCGCAACGTTCGTCGATCACGGCCCGGCCGGCACCGGCCCACAGCGCCGCCGTCGTGCCGCCGAGTCTGGCGGCGTCGATCCGGCTGTCCGCCGGTCACCCACCGGCCGCCGGCCCGGCCTCGCAGGACGACCGGGCGCTGGATGTGCTCGAACCCGTGGCGGCGACCCCCGTGTACGCGCATCCGGCGTTGCTCCTGGTGCTGTTCTGCGGAGCGCTCCTGCTGGCCGGGGCGGTCGTGTATCTCGGCTTCCGCCTGACCGGCGGCAGGGTCCCGCCGGCGCCCGCGCCTCCGGACGAGCAGAAGGACGCCGCGCCGAAGCAGGCCAGGGCGGAGGAGATCACGGCGAAGCGGATGGAGGGCGAGGAGGTGGAGGCGGCCGGCCCGCGCCTGCCTGCCCCGGCGCACACCGAGATCGACGGCCTGGCCCCCGGTCTGAACCGTACGCTCGGGCGGCTGGAGGAGGCGCTGGAGCGGCAGCGCCGTTTCAGTTCCGACGCCTCCCATGAGCTGCGCACCCCGCTGACCGCCATGCGCACCCAGATCGAGGACGCGCTCCAGGCGCCGCAGGAGACCGACGCGGCCACCCTGGCCAGGGCGCTGCTGCCCAGCCTCGATCGGCTGCAGCGGATCGCGACCGACCTGCTGGCGCTCTCGCGGCTGGAGAGCGACGCGCTCCCCGTCCGGCGGCAGCGGGTGGATCTCGGGAAGCTGGCCGAAGGCGAGCTGCGGACGCTGCCGATCACGAAGCGGACGGTCCCCCTGCTGGGCCCGGACGTCGTCGTGATGGGAGACCCCGACTCGCTCGGCAGCCTCATCTGCAACCTCATCGGCAACGCGCAGCGGCACGCCGCCAGCACGGTCACGGTCACGGTGTGGCGCGAACCGCGAGGACCCGGCGGACCACCAGGCGGAACGGCCGTGCTCGAAGTGGCCGACGACGGCCCCGGAATCCCCCGCGAGCAGCGGGAGAAGGTCTTCCAGCGGTTCACGCGGCTCGACTCGGCCCGCAGCAGGGACGCGGGAGGAGCCGGGCTCGGGCTGGCCATCGCCCGCCAGGTCGCCCAGAACCACGGCGGCCGGCTGACCATCGAAGACAGCGCCGAGGGGGCGCGTTTCGTGCTGCAACTGCCGCTCGCCCCCGCCCTCACCCCCTGAGCCACGAGCCCCGGGTCTCGGGTCCCGCGCGCTGTGCGCTGTGCGAGAACCCTGGGTGAGAGCCCCCGCACCAGGGCCCCTGGGGCGGGTTCCACAGAAAAGGACCGGGAACGCGTTGACATGACGCGTCCGCGACCTACACTCACACACGTGAACGATCGTTCAAGTGTTGTGGATCTCGCGACGACCGACTCCTGCGCGCTCCCGGTGGTGGACGCGCACCGGGTGGAGACGGTCAGGGGGTCCATGCCGTCGCAGCAGACGGTGGAGGACCTGGCGCAGGTCTTCGGCCTCCTCGCCGATCCCGGGCGGCTGCGGCTGATCGCGGCGCTGCTTGAGGGCGGCGAGATGTGCGTGTGCGATCTCGCGGCGGCGACCGGCCACAGCATGTCCGCGGCGTCGCACGCCCTGCGCCTGCTCCGCTTCCACAACGTGGTGAAGGTGCGGCGCGCGGGAAGGATGGCCTATTACCGCCTCGCGGACTCGCACGTGCGACTGCTGTTCGACCTGGCGATCACGCACATCGGACATGAGGAGAAGGACCGGAGCGATGGGTGAGACCGGCAGGGGGCACGGGCACCGCACCGGGACGGGTGCCGACCACGAGCACGACCACGAGCACGACCGCGAGTACGACCGTGAGCACGGACACGAGCACGACCGTGAGCACGAGCGCGGACACGAGCGCGGGCACGGTCGCGGTCATGGGCACGGTCATGGGCACGGTCATGGGCACGCGGTCAGCGCCGAGGCCGACCGGCGCCTGCTGACCGGCGCGCTGGCGCTCATCCTCGGCTTCATGGCGGTCGAGGTCGTCATCGGCGTCATCGCGCACTCCCTCGCCCTGATCTCCGACGCCGGGCACATGCTGACCGACGCCATCGCCATCACCTTCGCGATCATCGCGACGCGGATCGCCGCCCGCCCGCCCCAGGGCGGCTTCACCTACGGCCTGAAACGCGCCGAGATCATCAGCGCCCAGATCAACGGCATCACGCTGCTGCTGCTCAGCGTCTACTTCGTCTACGAGGGCGTACGCAGGCTGATCGAGCCGCCCGAGGTCGAAGGCGCGTACGTCGTCGCCACCGGCATCGCCGGTATCGCGGTCAACCTGGCCGCGACCTGGCTGCTGAGCAGGGCCAACCGCGCCAGCCTGAACGTCGAGGGCGCCTTCCAGCACATCCTCAACGACCTGTTCGCCTTCATCGCCACCACCGCCGCCGGCGCGGTGATCTGGCTGACCGGCTGGGGCCGGGCGGACGCCCTGGCCGCGCTGGTCGTGGCCGCGCTGATGCTGAAGGCCGGGTGGGACCTGGTGCGCGAGTCCGGCCGGGTCTTCATGGAGGCCGCCCCCGCCGGGATGAACCCCGCCGAGATCGGCCGCAAGGCCGCCGCCCTGGAACACGTGGTGGAGGTGCACGACCTGCACATCTGGGAGGTCACCAGCGGCTACCCCGCCATGTCGGCGCACATCCTGGTCGTCCCCGGCGCGGACTGCCACGCCGTACGGCAGGCGGCGCAGCGGATGGTCCACGACGAGTACGGCATCGCCCACACCACGCTGCAGGTCGACCACGCCCCGCCGGAGCTTCTCGCGATCGGGGAGACGGCGGCCGAGGCCGTCGAGCCTCACTGCGCGGACGCGCACGGTCCCGCGCACGTCAACGGGCGGACGGCGGCCGGGGACGACCGCCCGTCGCGTGGCTGCGCCGCCCGCCGCTACATCAGGTTCCCCAGCGCCAGACGCCTCTCCTGACGCCCGCCTCCCCTCTCGCCGGAGCGACCTCGGAGCGGCCTCGGAGCGGCCCGCGGGCCGGCGCCCGGACACGGACGGAGGAGCAGGACGCGGCGGGCGTGCGCGGCCGGCGGGCTCCGTTTGCCGTGTGACCTCACGGGTATCAGCCGCGCATGTTCGCCCCGTCTGACCTGGATGTGCTCGTGCCCACCAAGGACCGCCCGGGCGCGCTGGCCGTCACGTTGGCGGGCCTCGCGGCGCAGACCGTGTCCGGTTTCCGCGTCGTGATCTCGGACCAGTCGCACGAGCCGGTGGCCGGCGACCCGCTGGTGGCGGCGCAGCTGCGTATCCTCGGCCACCGCGACAGGCCCACGGCCGTCCACCGCCACCTGCCCCCGCGGGGCATGGCGGAGCAGCGCGCGTTCCTGCTCGGCCGGGCAGACCGGCGGCTGGCGCTCTACATCGACGACGACGTCTGGCTGGAGCCGGAGGCGATCGAGGTCCTGCTTTCCGCGATGAGCGACCTGCGCTGCGGCTTCGTCGGCTACGCCCTGCACGGCCTGTCCTACCGTGACGACGTGCGCCCCGCCGAGCTCGAGCCGTACGAGGAGTGGACGGACGGCGTGCGGCCCGAACGGGTGCGCCGGGAGTCGCCGGCCTGGCAGCGCCACACCCTGCACAACGCCTCGAACCCGCTGCATCTCGCCCGGGAACATCTCGGCTCGCCGGGTCCCCGGGAGTGGCGGCCGTACAAGGTGGTTTGGATCGGCGGCTGCGTGCTGTACGACCGGGAGCGGCTGCTGGAGTGCGGCGGCTTCGACTTCTGGCGGTCGGTGCCGCCCCGGCACGCGGGTGAGGACGTCGTGGCGCAGCTGCGCGTCATGGAGAGACACGGCGGCGCGGGGCTGCTGCCGAGCCGTGCCTACCACCTTGAGCTGCCCACGACGGTCATCGACCGCAGTGCCGAGTGCTACGACTATGTGTTCGAGACGGCATGGGCGCGCTGATCGAGGGCGTGCGCCGCGTCGCGGTGCTGCGGGCCAACGCCCTGGGCGACCTGGTCCTCGCGATGCCCGCCCTGGAGTCGCTCCGCCGGGCCTATCCGCGGGCCCGGCTGACCCTTCTCGGCACGTCCTGGCACGCCCGGTTCCTGGACGGCAGGCCGGGTCCTGTCGACGACGTCATCGCCCTGCCGCCGATTGCCGGGGTGTCGTCGGCGGACGGCGGCCACCGGGCTCCGGAGAGCCTGTTCGAGGAGCTGCGCGAGCACCGGTTCGACCTCGCCGTGCAGATCCACGGCGGCGGGCGCAACTCCAACCCCTTCCTCAAGGCGATCGGGGCCCGGGTGACGGCCGGCCTGTGCACGCCGGACGCCGAACGGCTCGACCGGTGGGTGCCGTACGTCTACTACCAGCACGAGACGCTGCGCTACCTGGAGGTGGCCGCGCTCGTCGGGGGGACGGCCGAGGCGTACGAGCCGGGCATCGCCGTGACCGGCGCCGACCGCGCCGAACTCGCCCGCGTGTACGGCGAGCCGCCGCCCGGCCTGGTCGCCCTGCATCCGGGGGCGAGCGACCCCCGGCGGCGCTGGCCGGCGCGCGCCTTCGCGGAGGCGGCCGACCGGCTCGGCCGCCCGATCGTGATCACCGGCGTCGAAAGCGAGCGGGAGGTGGTCGAAGAGGTCGCGGCGGCGATGCGGCGGCCCGCCGTCACGGCGGTCGGCACGCTCGGCATCGGCGGCCTCGCCGCCCTGTACGAGCGGTGCGACCTGGTCATCTCCAACGACACCGGCCCCCGCCACCTCGCCGCGGCGGTCGGGACGGCCACCGTCGGCATCTTCTGGTGCGGCAATCTCATCAACGCCGGGCCCCTCAGCCGCGCCCTCCACCGGCCGCTGGTCTCCTGGACCGCGCGGTGCCCGGTCTGCGGCGTCAGCGGGCACGATCCGCGGGCGGGACGGTGCCCGCACGACGCGTCGTGGGTGGCCGAGGTCCCGGTCGACGACGTGGTCGAGCAGGCGGAAGATCTGCTTCGCGGCCACAGCGGTACGCCCTGACCACCACACGCCCTGACCACCACACGCCCTGACCACCACACGCCCTGACGACCAGCGGGATGCAAGGCCGCTCCAAGTCGCCCGGCCTACGGTCGGCGGCATGCGAAAGAACCTCGTCATCGGCGGCCTGCTCGCGTTCGTGATCGCCGGGAGCCTGCCGGCCGCCCCGGCCGGGGCCACCACGGCTTCGCTGATCCATTGGGGACCCGTACAGTCCCGGAGCGGGCACCACGGATACGCCAAGGCCGATGTGTGGATCACCCGCTTCACCGCGGAGACCTTCGCCGTCTCGGGCACGCTGTACGACCGCGACGCCCACGGCGGCCACTGCGCCTACGTCCGGGCCCGTTTCCACTACGCCGGCGGCGGCACCGGGTGGGCCCCGCCGAAGACGACCTGCGCCTCCAGGAAGCCGATCCGGCTGTCGTCGGACGGCCGGATCACGCGAGTGGACGTCAAGGTCTGCGTGTACGACCGGCCGCGCCGTACGGCTCTGAACTGCTACGCCGACGCCATCACCCCGGCCGTCATCGCCAACTGGCCGCGGTGACCGTACTCCCCCGGTCGTAGCGGTGTACGCCCCTGATCCGGCGGCGGTAGCACCGGGAGCCTCCCCGCGTGCGACGACGTCGAGGCCCCCCGGCGGCACGATCGAAACACCGCCGAGGGACGGACGCCGGGCAGGCCCCCGTACTCCCCCAGCGGTAGCCGGTGTGTCGCTCGACGAGGGACGACACCGCCGGACGCGTGGGACACGATCCCCGTAACCCGCAATCCGCTGACCGAAGGGAGCAAGAACATGCGAAAGGTATACGTCGTATTAGCGGGGCTGCTACTCGCCGCCGTCGTCGTGCAGATGTACCTCGCGGCCGTCGGCGCGTTCGACAAGCCGCAGGACGACTCCTCGTTCGCCCTGCACAGCATGAACGGCATGATGATCATCCCGGTGCTGTCGCTGGTGGCCACCGCGGCCGCGGCGGCCGCGAAGGCGCCGGGCCGCCAGATCGGGCTGACCATCCTGCCCCTCGGCCTGGTCATCGTGCAGTCGCTGATCGTCGCGCTCGGCGGCCTGTTCGACGACAGCACCGGCAACACGACGCCGATCTCCCTGGCGATCCTCGGCCTGCACGCCCTCAACGGCATGGCGATCATGGGCGTCTGCGGCATGGTGTTCCGCAACGCGCGGCGGCTCGTGTCGGCCGCGCCCGCACCGTCGGAGGCCGCCGCGGAGGGCCGTCCGGTCAGCGCCTCATGACGACCGACCTGCTCATGGCGCTCGACCTGCTCGTCTCGGTCCTGACCGCGGCGGCGTGGGCGGGCGCGGGCGTGATCGCCGCGGCCCGCCGTCCGAGGACGGCCGCGGCCCTGTTCGCGGTCGCCCTGATCGCGTCCCTGGCCCGGGTCTGGTCCGTCCTCGCCCTGGCCGGGGCCGGCTGGTGGTTCGTGCAGGAGAAGATCACCTTCGTCCTGCCGCTTCTCGTCGCGGCGAGCGCCGCGGCCACCGCGCTCGCCGGGCCGCGCGTGCTTCGCGCCGCCCGGCGGGCGGACGCGGCGTCGCGGGACGCCGTCAGAGCGCCCGTGGTCGTGGTCCCGCTGCTCGGCGCGGGGTACGCCGCGGCGGCCGGGATCGTGCAGACCTTCCTGATCGGATACCCGGCGGATCCGGGCACCGCTCTCCTCCTCCTGGCCGTCGCCGCGGGGGCCGTCCTGGGGACCTGGAGAGCGATGAGCACGCGCGTCCCCGGGCTGCGGACGGCGACGGCGGCCACCGCCGTGGCCGCCGTGCTCGGCGCCGCCTTCGTGTTCCTTCCCTCGGCGCCGGCCACGGCGGAGGGCTCCGCCCCCGAAGCAGCCGCCGCCATGGGTGAGATGGGCTCCGCCTCCCACGACCACTCCGCCCCGGGCGGATCCGCCTCCGCCATGGGCGGGGCGACCCGTCCGGTGACCGACCTGCGCGGCCCGGCCACGCCTCCGCCGGGCGGCGCCGTGCGCCGGTTCGAGCTGACGGCGCGCACGGCGACCGTCACGCTGTCCTCGGGCCGGAAGGTGTCGGCCTGGACCTTCAACGGCCAGGTCCCCGGGCCGCCGCTCACCGCCGAACAGGGCGACCTCGTCGAGGTGCGGCTGCGCAACGCGGACATAACGTCGGGGGTGACGCTGCACTGGCACGGCTACGACGTTCCCTCGGGCGAGGACGGCGTGCCCGGCCTCACGCAGGAGGCCGTGCCGCCCGGCGGGGAGTTCGTCTACCGCTTCGTCGCCGCCCAGGTGGGGACGTACTGGTATCACACCCATGAGGTCTCCGACCTCGGCGTCCGCATGGGGCTCTACGGCACGCTCGTCGTCGCGCCGAAGGGAACCGCGGCCACAGGAGTGGACCTCACGCTGCCCGTGCACACCCTCGGAGGCGTGCTGGTGACGGGCGATCGCGACCAGCCCCTGGTCCGGCAGGCCGCGCCCGGCACGCCCGTACGGCTGCGCCTGATCAACACCGACAACACGCCGCACCGGTTCACGCTGGCGGGCACGCCCTACACGCTGGTGGCGGTGGACGGGACGGACCTGAACGCGCCGGGCACGCTCGGCCGGGTCGGCCTGCGGCTCGCGGCGGGCGGCCGGTATGACCTCGCGTTCACGATGCCGTCCGGCTCCGCCGTCCTGCGGATCGACGACCGCACCGACTCCGTACGGCTCGTCCCGGCGAGCGGATCGCCCGGCGAGGCCGCCGCCGCGGACAACGCGAGCACGACGGCGGCAGGCGCGGGCACGACGGCCGACGCCGGCGCTGCCTCCACCGCGGGCGGTGAGACGGCGGACTGGCCGGAGCTCGACCTCACCCGATACGGCGCCCCCGCCCCCACGCCGTTCACGTCCCGCAGCCGCTTCGACCGGGACTTCACGCTCGTCCTCGACCGGGGGCTCGCGCTGACGAACGGGCGGCCGGCGTACGCGCACACGGTGAACGGCTACGCCTTCCCCAACATCCCCACCGAGGTGGTCAGGGAGGGCGACCTGGTCCGGCTCACCGTGGTCAACCGCGGCAGGGACACCCACCCCTGGCACCTCCACGGCCATCGGGTGCTCGTGCTCTCCCGGAACGGCCACTCCGTCACCGGCAGCCCCCTGTGGCTCGACACCTTCGACGTACGGCCCGGCGAGGTGTGGGAGGTGGCCTTCCGCGCCACCAATCCGGGGCTGTGGATGAACCACTGCCACAACCTCAGCCACGCCGACCTGGGCATGATGCTGCACCTGGCGTACAAGGGAGTGACCACGCCCTTCCACGGCGCGCACGGCGGGTGACAGAATCACCCTTTTTCCCGAGGCGTCGAGTAAAAAAACAGAGCGGGAATTCCACCGAGGTGTAAACGCTCGGTAATCAGATCAGAACTTCGGGTGAGCACCACAGGCCCGGGTCCCCCCGGCCGGGCGTGGGCGATGCCGACCGAAGGGAGAGATCGTGACAGTGGCGAAGAGCGTCGTTCCCGCGCTGGCCGCGTGGGCCGCCACGGGGTGGCTCGTCGTGGGCCATCCCACGCCGGCCCTCGCGGGCCAGGCGGGTTCAGGCGCCGGGGGGCGCCTCACGACGGAGATCGCGGCGGAGCAGGCGTCGGGCGTCCAGGGGCATCCCGGCTCGGGAGTCGCGGCGGCCCGGCCTCCCGGCCCCGGTGAGCCAACCACGTCGGGACCTTACGGGCAGGTCGTGCACGAGGCGGCGCAGGGGCCCGGTCTCGTGTGCGCCTACCGGCTCCGGGGTGTGCGCAAGGGGGGCTTCCTCAACGTCCGGAAGGACGCCGGCGTCCGCCACGCCCCCGTCGCCAAGCTCCGGCCGGCCGACGGAGGGTTCTCCGGCGCCTGCACCGCGACCGGCGGCTGGGTCGCGGTGAAGACCGCCGGTGGGGCCTCGGGATTCGCCGCCGCCCGCTACCTCCACAGGCTCGACCTGAGCGGACGGCCCTCGCTCTCGTGCACCTACCGCCTCCGGCATGTGCGCAAGGGCAGCTTCCTCAACGTCCGCGAGGGCGCCGGCATCCACCATGCCCGCGTCGGCAGGCTGCGGCCGGGCGACGGGAACATCCCCGGAGCCTGCGACGCCACCCACGGCTGGGTGGCCGTGGACAGCGCAGGCGGCATTCCCGGATGGGCCGCCGCCCGCTTCCTCCGCAGGGTGTGACGGCCCGGGCCGGAAGGCCCGGGACGCGCCGGCCGGCATGTGCCGGGCACGGCGAAGCCGCGCTGCCCTCGTCCCCGGTGTCCCCCTGGTCGGGGACGGGGGCCGCGGCCTTCAGCCGAGATCTGGGTGTGGGGCGTAGCAGTCGAGCCGCATGAAGTCCTCGCTGGTCAGCAGCGTGTCCATGTCGCCGATGTGCCAGCCCTCGTCCAGCAGCAGGGCGAGCAGCGGATGCGCGCCGGGCACCGCCACGTGGACCGGCCCGGCACCGTGATGGGCGTTCGCCGCCTCCAGCACGACGTCGGCGCAGTCCTGCGGGGTCGCACCCCCGGCCGGCCCGATGACGGCCTTGTCTCCGGACGTCCTGACGAACGCGTAGCCCGACCCGCTGACGTGCAGGGTCACGTCGGGGAGCCCGGCATACCAGGTGAGCGTCGAGGTGCGGTCGCCACCGGAGACGTGGGCGTCCATGGCCGCCGCCGCCTTGACGTCCGCCTCCCCCGGCGCCGCCCGCCCGCTCTCCCGCCGCGCCGCCTGGTCGCCGTACGGCCGCCGCTTCAGGTAGAAGAGCGGGCAGCGGGGGCGCATCCCGTTCCTGACGTAGAGCGCGAGCGCCCTCTTGTCGTCCGACGCGAAGGTGACCCTGGGCGTGTCGCCGGTCAGCAGACGGGACAGGATCGTGCGGCCCACCCCCGACGACTGGTGCTCCGGCAGGACGAACAGGTCTCCGAGGTGCGTGACCGTCCCCCGGCGCAGCGTGCCGCCGAACCCCGCGACCGTGCCGTCCACCTCGCCGACGAGCACCTCGCCGAACTCGCGTTCCGCGTCCACGAAGTCCGGCCGCGCCGGCCACAGGCCAAGGAGGCCGAAGTGGCCGGCGACGGTTCGTACGCCGGCCATGTCGGCGTCTGCGGCGGGGCGGACGATCGGTTCCGCCATCGGTCTCCCCCTGCGATGTCGCCCTGTGTTCCGATCACCTTAGGGCGCGTGCGGCGGGATCGCGACGCTCGGTCACGCCGTACGGCTGCGCGCGGGTCAGCCCTTGATGGCCCCCGCGGTCAGACCGCTGACGAGCTGGCGCTCGGCCACGGCGTAGAAGCCGAGGGCAGGCAGCATCGCGACCACGATGTAGGCCATGACGCGTGCGATGTCCGTCGCATACTGCCCCTGGAACTGCTGGACGCCGAGGGGGATGGTGAACAGGCTGTCGTCGCTGAACACCACGAGCGGCAGCATGAACTGGTTCCAGCTGTTGACGACCGCGAGCACCGAGACCGTGGCGACCGCGGGCTTGGCCATCGGCAGCAGGATCCGCCAGAAGAACCCGAACGGCGTACACCCGTCGAGGATCGCCGCCTCCTCGATCTCCCCGGGGATGGCCCGGAAGAAGCCGCGCAGGATGATGATCGTCATCGGCATGCCGAATGCCGCCTGCGGGAGGATCACGCCGAGTGGGTTGTCGAGCAGCCCGAACATCCGCAGCAGCACGAACAGCGGCAGGATCGCCACCGCGAACGGGAACATGAGCCCGGCGGCGAACATCGTGAACAGCGCCTCACGCCCCCGGAAGGCGAAGCGCGCGAACACGTAGGCCGCCAGCGCGGACACCGCGACGACCACAAGCGTGGTCAGCACCGCGATGTAGGTGCTGTTCCAGAGCATCTGCCAGAACGACGCGGAGCCGAGGACGCTCGTGTAGTTCTCCGGCACCCAGGGGTTGGGCAGGCCAAGCGGGTTGCTCGACAGCTGCCGGGTGGTCTTGAAACCGCCGAGCACGCCGTACAGCAGCGGGATGCCGACGAACAGCGCCGTGATCACGACGATCGCGTGCAGGGACAGGCTGCGCAGCGGACCGCCCGACGTCGGCGACTGCTTGTGACGGTTGGCGCTCATCGCTGGTCCCCTAGCACGGTGCTCGCTCCTTCGAGGTCGCGTCGCATGACGTATCTCTGGTAGAAGACCGCGAACACGAGGCTGATGAGGAACATCACCACGCTGATCGCGCTCGCGTAACCGACCTGGAAGCGTTTGAAGCCGAACTGGAACATCGTGACGGCCATGGTCTCGGAGGAGTGCGAGGGACCTCCGCCAGTGATGATCCACACCAGGTCGAACAGCTGGATCGCACCGATGACCGACAGGAACACGCTGATGCGGATCGTGGGACCGAGCAGCGGCAGCGTGACGTAGCGGAAGACCTTCCACCCCGTCGCGCCGTCGATCTGGGCGGCCTCGGTGAGCTCCCTCGGGATGCCCTGGCGGCCGGCGATGTACAAGATCATGTGGAAGCCGAAGTACTTCCAGGTCATGACGATGAACACCGACATCATGACCGACGACGGGTCGGCGAACCAGTCGAGGGGGTCGACCCCGAACCAGCCGAGGATGTAGTTGGCCAGGCCCTCGGTGGGCGACAGGATCATCATGAACAGGACGGCGGTGATCGCCTCCGACAGCACGTACGGAGCGAAGAACAGCAGGCGGAAGAACGCCCGGCCGCGGATCCTCTGGTTGAGCAGCATGGCGATGCCCAGCGAGAGGGGAAGCTGAATCGCCACCGACAAGATGATCAGCAGCAGCCCGCGCCACAGGTCCCCGAGGAAGACCTCGTCGGCCAGCAGACGGGTGAAGTTCGCCATGCCGATGAAGTCCGTCGGCAGCCCGCGCATGCCGTTCCACTTGAACACGCTCGCGTAGAAGGCGAGCAGGATCGGGGCCACGACGAGCCCGAAGAAGAGCACGAGCGCGGGAAGCAGGAACAGAAGGATCGTGGTGAACCCCCGGAGCCGCAGGCTCCGGGGTCTCGTCGTCTTCACGCGACAGTTACTCCGACTTCGCGGTTTCCGTGATGGCCTGCGCCACCTGCTCGGGCGTCTTGGTCCCGCCGATCAGCTGGGCCACGGAGTCGTTGACCTCCTGGCCGACGGCCGGGGGGAACGCCTGGTCGAGGTAGAGCTGGAACCCGGTGGCACCGGCGAGGTTCTTGGCGACCACGCTCAGGTTCGGGTCGGTGACCGCGTCCTCCTCGCCCTTCAGCACCGGCAGCACGCCGCCGGTCCCGACGGCCTTGCGGTGCTCGGCGCTGTCAGTCAGGAACTTCAGGAACTCGATCGCCTCCGCCGGGGCGTCGGCCCCGATCGCGTAACCGCCGCCGCCGCCGAACGCGTCGGTGACCGCGCCCGCGCCGCCGTCGACCGCCGGGAAGGGGAAGAACCCGAGGTCGTCGCCGAGGCCCTTGCCCGCGTCGTTCTGCACCGCGGGCGCCCACTGGCCCATCAGCTCCATGGCGGCCTTGCCGTCGCCCATCGTGGCGGCCTGACCGCCCGGGTCGCCGTACGTCGCGCCGAGGTAGCCCTTCTGGAACGGCTGGAGATCGGCCAGTTCCTTGAGCTTCTGCCCCGCCTGCACGAAGGCCGGACCCGTGAAGTCCTTGCTGTCGCCGGCCTGCTTGAGGGCGTCGAGGCCGCCGATCCGCATGGCGAGGTACGCCCAGTAGTAGTGGCCCGGCCACTTGTCCTTGCCGGCGAGCGCGATCGGGGTGACCCCGGCGGCCTTCAGCTTCTTGACGTCGTCGATGAGCGCCGACCAGGTCGCCGGAGGTTCGGCGATCCCGGCCTTCTTGAACAGCGCCTTGTTGTACCAGAAGCCCACCATGCCGATGTCTTCCGGCAGGGCGTAGGTCTTGCCGTCCACCTGGTAGGCCGACAGCGCGGCGTCCGTGAAGGTGCCGAGCCAGGAGCCGGCGTCGGAGGTGAGGTCCTTGACCAGGCCGGCGTCGACCTGCTGCTTGAGCACGCCACCGCCCCAGGTCTGGAAGATGTCCGGCGCCTTGCCGGACTGGGTGAGCGTCGTCAGCTTCGCCTTGAACGCCTCGTTCTCGTAGGGAACGCTCTTGATGGTGATGTTCGGGTGCGCGGCCTGGAAATCCTTGATCGCCTGAGCGCCGTAGGTCTTCAGGGGATCGGTGGTCCAGATGTTCCAGAACTCGACGGTCACCTTTCCGCCGGCTGAGCTCTTGCTCTCCCCGGCGTCGTTCCCGGTACTACCACATCCCCCGAGGACCAGTGCCGACGCCGCCAGGAGCGCCGCACTTCGCCGACTCAACTTCACGGTGGTTTCCCTTCTGGATTCCGACCGAAACTTTCGGCAGTCGCCCGATAGTTTCTGCGATGGGCCAGACGTTACAGGGGGGTTAGGTTCATATCAACGGCTGTTGTGCACCTGTTACGCATGGTCGACGGCGAACGAAAGTACGGCCGATCGATGATGCCCAAAAGGGATGAATTGGGAGCAATCAGGCGGCATTAACGGGCGACCGAAACCAGATGGGCGCCCCGTCCGGGCGTGGGTCACATGAGAACCGAGGTACGGAAACGCCACCCGGCTACGAAACGTAAATCGTACGCAAGGGATAAAAAGCCGCGCACGCGAATAAACCCGGACACCTCCGGGTGAGAAACCGGCGAAAGCGTCAGTGGGCGGCGGTGGTCGGCCGCTTGCCGTACGCGTGCTTGACGAGCTCGATCAGGACTTCCTTGCCCGACTCCCGCTTGCGCGCGTCGCACAGCATGATCGGCACGTCCTGGCTGAGGTTGAGCGCGAGCTTGACCTCGTCCAGTTCGAAGACCGGGGCGCCCTCGAAGCAGTTGACCGCGACGACGAAGGGCGTGCCACGGCGCTCGAAGTAGTCGACGGAGGGGAAACAGTCGGCGAGCCTGCGGGTGTCGGCCAGCACGACCGCGCCGAGCGCCCCTCGTGCGAGCTCGTCCCAGACGAACCAGAACCGCTCCTGGCCGGGGGTGCCGAAGAGATAGAGGACGAAGTCCTGCCCGATGCTGATGCGGCCGAAGTCCATGGCGACCGTCGTGGTCGCCTTCGCCTCGACCCCGGACAGGTCGTCCACCCCGACGCTGCGGTCGGTCAGCGTCTCCTCCGTGCGCAGCGGCCGGATCTCCGACACCGCGCCGACCATCGTGGTCTTGCCCACCCCGAAGCCGCCGGCGATCAGCAATTTGATCGCCTTCGGCATCTTCGGCGGGGTCTGCACGGAATCAGAGCGCGCGAAGGCCATCGAGCACCGCCTTGTACATCCGCTCGTCGAGCACGTCCATCTCCGGTTGGGGCTGCTGCACGGCCACGAAGCCCCGGTCGAACAGGTCGCCGAGGAGGACCCGGACGATCCCGGCCGGCAGGTCCAGATGGGCCGCGATCTCCGCGACCGACAGCGGCCTGCGGCACAGCCGCACGATCGCCTGGTGCTCGGGGTCCAATCCGATCTCGGTGCCCGTGGTGGGCCGGACGGTCACCGCGAGCGAGATGAGGTCGAAGCGGTCCTGCGCCTCCGTGCGGCCGCGCGCGATCACGTATGGCCGGATGGTCGGCGCGTCGAGTAAGCGCTCCTCGTCCGGGCCCCACTCGCCGTTCACAGGCGGACCTCTCTCCCTGTGGCCCGGTCGATCGTGGTCCGGGCGGGCGAGGTCAGGTACTGCCCGACGCGCGCGACGAGCATGGCCATCTCGTACGCCACCAGGCCGACGTCGGCGTCTCCCGAGCAGAGCACGGCCAGGCAGGCGCCCTGTCCCGCCACGGTCACGAGCAGGTAGGCCGACTTCATCTCCACGATGGTCTGCCGTACGGACCCGCCCTGGAAGCGCTCGCCGACGCCGCGCGCCAGGCTCTGCAGCCCGGAGGCGACGGCGGACAGGTGCTCGGCGTCCTCCACTTGCAGTCCCTGCGAGCCGGCCAGCAGCAGGCCGTCGGTGGACAACACGATGCCGTGCTCGACCTCGCGGACCCGCGCGACGAGATCATCGAGCAGCCACGCGAGGTCCGCGGAGGCCCCGGTCTTCTGCGTCACAGGTTGTCCTCCTCGTCACCCAGCAGCTTCGCGGCCTCGGATCTGCCGCGCCTCGTCCCCGACTGGAACGAGCCCATGATCTTACGAATGTCGTCCGGCGAGCGGTCCTCCTGGTCCTCCGCCTCGTTCGCGTTCCTCGACTCCTCGGCGAGCGCGGGGGCGAGGTTGGCCTGCGGCACCCGGAAGGGCAGGCCTGACGGCGTGAACCCGGCCGGGGGCGCCGGCCTGTCCGGATCGGCGCCGCCGGGCGGTGGGACGCTCTGCACAGGCCTGGGCGGCTCGGGAGCCCTCGGCACAGGAACCACCTCCTGAACTGGTCCGGGGACCGCCTCGGGCGCGCCGACCAGCGCGATCCTCCGGGAGCCGGGCTCCCGCTGCGGGAGACCGGGACCGGTCGTCTCCTCCTCGGGCAGGACATCCCCGCCCTCGATGACGAGGTCGCGCGGCAGCAGCACGACCGCGGTCGTGCCGCCGTACGGCGACGCCTTGAGCGAGACCTTGATCCCGTGCCGCTCGGCCAGACGGCTGACGACGTACAGGCCGAGCCGGGCGGTGCTCGACAGGTTGAACTCGGGCGGGTCGGCGATCCGCTGGTTGGTCGCCTCCAGGTCCTCGGCGCTCATCCCGAGGCCGCGGTCCTCGATCTCGATCGCGTAGCCGCTGGCCACCACCTGGCCGCCCACCTGCACCATCGTGTACGGCGGGGAGAACGACACCGCGTTCTCGATCAGCTCGGCGAGCAGGTGGATGAGGTCGCCCACCGCGCGTCCGATGAGCGCGGTCTCCCCCATGGGCATCACGGTGACGCGGGTGTAGTCCTCGACCTCGGCCAGCGCGCCGCGTACGACGTCGACCATCAGCACCGAGCGCCGCCAGGCGCGGGCGGGAGACGCTCCGGACAGGACGATGAGGTTCTCGGCGTTGCGCCGCATGCGGGTGGCGAGGTGGTCGATGCGGAACAGGTCCTTCAGCTCCGCCGGGTCCGACTCGCGCCGCTCCATCACGTCGAGCAGCGTGAGCTGGCGGTGCACCAGCGACTGCGTACGCCGGGCGAGGCTGAGCAGGATGTCGCGGATGCTCTGCCGGAGCTGGGCCTCCTCGACGGCGGTGCGGATGGCGGTCTCCTGCACGGTGTTGAACGCCGCGCCCACCTGGCCGATGACGTCGGGTCCGAAGTCGAGCGGCGGCGCCTCGGCCTTGACGTCGACCTTCTCGCCCTGGGCGAGGCGGGCGACCACTCCGGGCAGCCGCTCGTTGGCCAGTTCGAGGGCAGCCTCGCGCAGCTTCTCCAGCTGACGCACCAGGGCCCGGGCCGTGGTGACCGACAGGACGATCGACGCGATGACCGCCACGAGGCCGAGCACACCGGCCAGCAGGAGGCGAGCGATGACCGCGACGGCGACCGGTGTGGTCCGTTCGACCAGACGGTCACCGGCGTCCAGGACCGTCTTCTGCAACTGGGTCAGGGCCGGTTCGATCGCCGATCTCCACTGCTCCGCGCCGATCGGCGGCAGCCCCCCGGGCCGGGTGACCTCCATGACGGTCTCTTCGTACGACCGCAGGCGGACGAAGGTCTGGCTCCGCTCCAGGCGGTCGAAGACGGCACGGTCGGCGTCGGGCAGCGCCTGCACGGCCTCGCTCTGGTGGAATCGCTGCGCACCGACGATCTGGGAGAAGCGGGCGCGTTCCGGCGCCGTCAGCCGTCCCGACGACAGGGCGCCGGCGAGCAGGGCGTCCTCCTCCGAGAGCAGTTCCCGCGCCTGGCTCAGCTCGATGAGCGCCCGCGTGTCCTCGGCGACGCCCTCGTCGTCCAGAGTGGCCAGGGCGTCGTAGGTGCGGTAGACGGAGTCGATGACCGTGGTGTAGCTGTCGAACGACTTGACGCGGTCCATCTGCCCGCCGTCGGCGAGACCGCGGCTCTTGCGCAGGCCGTCCAGCTGGCGGATCATGTCGTCGATGCGCCGCTGGAGCACCTCGTCCGCGGCGAACTGCACGTCACCGCCTTTGGCGAGGCGGCGGAAGTCGGCGGCCGCGGCGTCGGTGCGCGCTCGCTGGGCCGTCAGGGCGGCACGGTTGGTGGACGACGGCTGGGCCAGGATCACAGCGGTGAGCCGCCGCTCCTGCTGCAACTCCACCAGGAGCGTTTCGCTGGGCTGGGCCACCCCTTTGTCGTAGACCGCGACCCAGACGAGGTTCAGACCCTCCCGTAGCGTCACCCACGCGGCGAACGCCCACAGCGCGGCAAGGGACACCAGCAATGCCGTCACCTTGGTCCGCACCCTGGAATTGCGGAAGCGCATGAGACCACCTTGCGAAATCGGCGATACGCGAGGTTTTCGCGACGATTAACACGCGCACGACGTCATGGGTCGCAAGAGCTGCTCACCCCACACCCGCGCAATATCCCGGCCACCTTAGCAAAGGGGCCGAAAAGCCCTCAAGTCGGAAATATAGTGGCGAAAATGTCCACTTTTCCGAATTAGGCGGATTTCCCGTGCCGAGATCATACTTGACTGATGGGCCTCACACCAAGTGATCGGGACTGTGCGAGGTGGATCGCGGCGAGGACGGCCGCGCGGACGACCGCCAGCGGCCGGTAGAGGTCCTTGTCGTGCCACAGCGGCGGCCCTTCGGCGACGTCCGCGACCCGAAGCAGGTAGGCGTACCCGCGCGCCGCCGCGTCCCGTACGCGTTCCTCGCCTCCGGCGAACAGCAGGAGCTGCAGGGCGTAGGCCGTCTCCTCCGCCGTGCCTGTCCACCGGCCCCACGATCCGTCCTCGCTCTGGGTGTCCAGCACCCATTCCACCGCGGCACGCACCGCCGGCACCGCGGCGGGACCGCCGAACTCGTGCAGCGCGAGGGAGCAGGAGACAGTCGCGTAGTAGGGCGAAGCATGCCAGCGGTCGTCCCAGCTTCCGTCCTCCCGCTGCCGCTCGAGCAGCCAGCCCCGCAGCTTGCCGATCGCGGGGGCATACCGCGCCGCCTCGGCCGGCCGTACCGCGGCGTACTGGCCGAAGGCGTCGAGCACGTGAGCGTTCACACTGACGGAGGAGCCCTCCTCCCCCTGCCAGGTGCAGAAATGGGTCGGCGTCTCGAAGGCCCACAGGCTGTCCGGCCTGCGCGGCACGCCGAGCAGGGCCAGCGCGTACAACGCGACGGACGTGGTGTCGGCGTCGGGCGGCAGACCCGCTCCCGCGGGGGTGCCCGCGGGTCCGATGGCCGCTCTCAAGTCCGCCAGCATCTCGGGAGGGACCTCGAACGGAATCCCTGCGCGGGCCAGCCAGCTCAGCACCCACCCGCGTTCGAACACGGTGATCGGCAGGCCCACCGGCACGGGACCGCCGTGCCTGCGCACGATGGCCTCCAGATGCCAGCGGACGGGATGCCCCGGCTCGCTCGGCCCTCTGTCCCCCAGCCACGCCGCGCTCGCCGCCGGCGAGGCGCCGATCGTGCCGATATCGGTCACGTGGGCCACGGCCGCCCCGTTGGCCGCGTCGCCGGCGATCTCCAGCGCATGCAGGAGTTTCTGCGGGATCTCCGCCTCCGACGCCACCCAGGCGCGCACCGCCTCCAGCGGAGCGGCGCTCATTCCCACGGGCAGCGTCAGGGGGACGCTCATCCCGTTCTCCTCGAGGTGCTCGTTGATGAGCATGACCAGGGACGGGACGATCAGTTCGATGGCCGGCATGTCGGGCAGCGACAGCCCCGCGCCGCTGAGGCATCGCGACAGGAGCCGCAGCCCACGCGCCGCCGCCTCCCGCAAGGTCTCCGCACCGACGCCGGTGTCGTCGCCCCGGCGCAGCACCGACAGGAGCGCCTCGGTCGCACTGAGGCTGGGCACCAGCCCGTAGCCCTCCGGGGCTCCCCAGCCGCCGTCGCTCCGCTGGGTGTCGATCAGCCACCGCACCCGCTCGCCATGCCCGGTGAGCCAGGGAGCCAGTGTCACCAGACGGCCGGTCTCGTAGACCGACGGGGACACCTGCCCCCAGGGCATGGACATCAGTCCGAGCACCAACTCCTGGGCCGCACGGCCTGCGTCGGCCGCCACCTTCAGGGCAATGTCGTTCGCGCTCACAGTTCGCCCCAGTAGTCCGCGAGCCCGTAGAAGCCCGTGCTGTAACCGATCTGTCGTTCGAGGTAGGCCGACTCGTCCGGGCGGATCGACCGCAGCGGCTCGAGCGCGGCGCGGCATTCGCCGGTGAGGGCCGCGACGCGCGCGAGCACCTCGTCCCGGGACACGCCGAGCATGAGGGCATTCAGATCCCCCCAGCCGACGTCGCGTTCGTAGGTCGCGAGGTCGTTGAGCAGACGCAGCACCTGCTGGACGACGCCGCTCGCCCGGAGAAGTTCGTCCAGGTGGGGGATGAGGAGCGGATCGCCGGAGTGGATCCAGTGCCCCACGTTCACCAGGGTCGAGCCGAAGTTGTCGGCGTTGCCGAGATACTCCTCGAACGTCGGCAGCGCGGCCTCGCCGCCCTGCTTCCACTGCCACTCCCGGGCCATGGCGCCGAGCATGCGTTCGAGTTCGGCGCGCCAGGCCGTGTGGAGGCTCGGGAACAGCGGGGACGCGGCGAGGTCGTCGCGGATGGCGGCGAGAAACCGGGTGAGCGGCGTATGCGAGACGGGCTCCCTGGCGTACGCCACCGCGAGGCAGCCGCGTACGATCTCGTCGATCTCTTCCTGCGAGGTGGCCTCGTGGTCGATCAGCCAGTCGACCGCGAAGATCCACAAGGACGTGCGATTGGCGATCCTGAGCTGCTTCGCGGTCGCCCAAGGAGAGCCGAACGCGTTGGCGAGAGACACCGTGGCGAAAAGCGTCGCGTCGAACGGGCCGGCGGCGAACAGCTCGGGGAAGTTCCGCGCGCATTCCTGCAGGTCTCGCTGACAGCGCGCCGCGAGGGCGCTGGTCCTGCCACTTGCGGCCGCCGCCGTCAGGTGCGCGGCTTCGCGGCTTCGTGCCAAGGTCATGCCGCGGCGCCCCCGCCGACGGGAACCAGGCGCACCTCGACGAGCTCCTTCGGACGCAGCGACGCGGCCGGGAACGGCGTGAGCGGACGGGGAGCGCGCACCTCCGGGCGGAAGCGGGCAAGGATGCCCGCCACCATCAGCGGCGCCTCCGCGAAGAAGAGGTGCTGGCCGATGCAGACGTGCGGGCCCCCGCCGAACGGGAAGTGGGCGTACCGGTGGCGGCGTTCCTGGTCGCCGTCCTCGGCGAACCGCTCCGGGTCGAACTCCTCAGGACGGTCCCAGAACTCTTCAAGGCGATGGGTGGCGAAGGGGCTGATCAACAGCGTGGAACCGGCCTCGATCGGCACATCACCGAGCCGGCTCGGTTTCGCCGCCCGCCGAGGCAGGATCCAGCCCGGCGGGTACAGTCGCAGCAGCTCGTTGAACACCGCCTTCATGTACGTGAGCCGGGGCAGACACTCCGCGTCCACCGGCCCGCGTCCGACCACGGTCTCCACTTCCTCGTACAGCCGGGCCGCGACCTCGGGATGGTCGTCGAGGATCGGCCACAGCCAGGTCAGCGCCACCGCCGTCGTCTCCACCGACGCACCGTAGATGCTGACGAGGTCGTCCCTGATCCGCCGTTCCGCCGTCGTGGCCTCCTCGCCGCGGCGGGCGCGGGCTAACGCCGAGATGATGTCGTTGCCGTCCCCCGGCTCCCTGATCGCGTTCCTGACCAGCGGCATCACGACCTCGTCGATCGTCTTCACCGCTCGCATGAAGGCCCGGTCTCCCGGCAGCGGGATCCAGTCCGGCGCGAACGGCAGCAGCAGCCGGGAGGCGAACGAGGTCGCGGCGACCCCGTAGGCGGGGCCAAGCCGCTCGGCGTCCGCGACTGAGATCTTGCTGCCGAACAGGACGCGGATGACGGTCTTGCTCACGAGGCGGCTCATCTCCTCGTAGATGTCGATCCACCGCCCCGCCCGCGCGTACGGCTCCCACGCCGTGATGCCCTCGTCGATCGTCTCGGCCATGTCCCGGGTCAGGCTCGCGACGTATCTGGTGGTGAAGAGAGGCTGCATGATCCGCCGGGCGGACTCCCAGTCGGGGCCGTCGCTGATGATGCTTCTGCCGGCGAGCCGTTCCACCGGCTTCCACAACATCCCCTCGCGCGGATGATTCTCCCAGTCACGGCGCAGAACGTGCTGGACATGGTCCGGGTGGCTCACCAGGTAGGGACGGAACGGCCCGAGGCCTAATCGGACGACCTGACCGCGAGCCTGCCTCGCGAAACCGCCGAGCGCGTTCACCGGATCGCGGAGCAGCGGACGAAGGGTGCGGCGTAGTGGCAGGGCGGGTGGCCTTGCGATCCGATGGATGTTGAGCGCCTCGGAGCTCACGGCCGTCACCCTCTCGCGGTACGCGTGTGTCCGGACGCCCCTCGCCTGGGCCTCGTCCGGCGATCACACCGAACATCACTCGCGGAGTATCACATGATCCGGTCGAAATGATCAACATTCCTGCCTAGTGATACTTTTGTAGTCGTTAGTCACCAGTTGAGACATCAGTGGCGTTTGGTTCCTGCCGCAGGTGGGCCGCCACACCGCGAGGAGCGAAACAAAAAAGGCCGGGCCTTGCGGCCCGGCCTCTCACGACGCGTCGTCAGGCGTGGCTGGTCA
This sequence comes from Microbispora rosea, assembly GCF_900156315.1. Taxonomy (GTDB): domain Bacteria; phylum Actinomycetota; class Actinomycetes; order Streptosporangiales; family Streptosporangiaceae; genus Microbispora; species Microbispora rosea. Next base: position 46,737 of record NZ_FTNI01000023.1, read on the forward strand.
CCAGCAGCGCGATGCCCACAAGGATGACGATGGGGATCAGCCACACCACGACCTCGCCGAGGAACTCCTTGTACATGGGGACCGAATCCTCTCGGTGACGTGCGGAAAGTGAATCCCGAGCAGCATATTCGCTCGTGCCGGGCGGTGGAACAGGGCACCGTCCCCGGGCGGCGTACGGCAGAGGCCGCTGCGCCGGGAGAGACCCTACGAGCCGGAGGCGACGCCCGCCGGCACCGGCGACACATCGGGTGAAACGTACATATATCCCCGCTGGTCACGGCTTCTGCCGCGCCCCGTCCCTGGGCCGGGCGACCGAGCGCTCCTTACCATCGCGCCGGACGGCACGAGGGAGAGACGCGATGTCGAAGACAAGTGCGGTGCTGGCGGCCCTGCTCGTGGTCCTCGGGCTGCTCGTCGCCCGGCCCGCCGAGGCGGCCGCGGTGCGGATCATGCCCCTGGGCGACTCGATCACCGGGTCGCCCGGCTGCTGGCGGGCCCTGTTGTGGAACAAGCTGCAGAACGGCGGCTTCACCAACATCGACATGGTCGGGACACTGCCCGCCCAGGGGTGCGGGGTGCCGTACGACGGTGACAACGAGGGCCACGGCGGCTTCCTCGTCACGAACGTCGCCGACCAGAACCAGCTCCCCGGCTGGCTCTCGGCGACCCGTCCCGACATCGTGATGATGCACTTCGGCACCAACGACGTGTGGAGCAACAGGCCCACCGACACGATCCTCGCGGCCTACAGCAAGCTCGTGGACCAGATGCGGGCGAGCAACCCGAACATGAAGATCCTGGTGGCCCAGATCATCCCGATGAACCCGAGCACCTGCCCCGAGTGCGCCCAGCGCGCCGTCGCCCTGAACAGCGCGATCCCGGGCTGGGCGGCCGCGAAGACCACCGCGGCCTCCCCGATCGTGGTCGTCGACCAGTGGACCGGGTTCAGCACGAGCACGGACACCTACGACGGCGTGCACCCCAACGACAGCGGCAACCAGAAGATGTCGGACAAGTGGTATCCCGCGCTGTCGGCGCTGCTCGGCGGCGCCCAGCCGTCCCCCAGCCCGAGCCCGAGTCGCAGCCCCAGCGCCAGCCCCAGCCCCTCGCCGACCCGGTCGCCCTCTCCGTCGCCGTCCCCCTCTCCCTCGTCCGGGCCCTCGGGCTGCAGCGCGACATACAAGGTCACCAACCAGTGGGGCGGCGGCTTCCAGGGCGAGGTCACGGTCAAGAACACCGGCGCCTCTTCCGTCAGTGGCTGGACCGTGACCTGGACCTTCGCCAACGGTCAGCAGGTCACCCAGGCGTGGGGCGGCAAGGCCGTGCAGAGCGGGGCGAGCGTGACCGTGCAGAACGAGAGCTGGAACGGCTCGCTCGGCGCCGGCGCGAGCACCACCTTCGGCTTCATCGCCTCCTGGAACGCCGCCAACCCGGCCCCCACGCCCGCCTGCGCGGCCGCCTGACCTCGATCGGACCGGGCCGTCCGCCGCACGGCGGCCCGGCCGGCAGGCACGCGCCCCCACGTGCCCCGGCGTCCCGATGCCCGATGTCCCCCGGCGCCCGGACCGGCTCTGTCACCGGTAGCCGGTGACGTCGGCGGGGCGGCCGGGGTCCTGGACCTCCACCATGTATCGCCAGCAGTCGGGACGGCTGCCGTCCACGTCGGTGAAGCCGTACACCTGGGCCAGTTGCCCGCTGGACAGCGACTGACCGTTCCAGCGGCTCACCTCCGGATCGGCGGCCAGGGCCGTCACCGCGCGTCCGACGAAGGCCGGGGTCTCGGAGATGGCGAAGTGCGGCACTGTGGCAAGCGCGTCGCGCCAGTTGGCCTCTGTCACGCCGAAGTGCTCCAGCATGAGCTCCGAGCGCAGCCAGCCCGGCGTGAGCGACACCGCGGTCGCGCCGTGCGGCGCCAGCTCCTTGGCCTGGGCGAACGCCATCCGGTTGACGGACGTCTTCGCGAGGTCGTAGAAGAACGAGACGCGATAGTTGGCCGCGTTGTACTCCGCCGTGCCGTCGGTGACCTCGACCACCAGACCGCCCGGCCTGCGGATCAGCAGCGGCAGCGCGTAGTGGCTGGTGATGATGTGCGTGTCGATCGCCAGCCGCAGGATGCGCAGGCCGTCGTCGAGCGAGTGCTCCCAGAGCCGGTCGTTCCAGCTGAACAGCAGCTCGCCGCCCCAGATGTCGTTGACCAGCACGTCGAGCCCGCCCTGCTCGGCGTCGATCCGCTCCACGAGGGCCCGCACCTGCTCGCGGTCGAGGTGGTCGACCGGCACGGCGATCCCCCGCCCACCGGCGGCGGTCACCAGCTCCGCCGTCTCCTCGATCGTCTCCGGCCGGTTCATCTCGGAACGCCGCTCGCGGGTGCTGCGGCCGGTCACGTAGACCGTCGCCCCCGCCGCGCCCAGCTCGACCGCGATGCCGCGCCCCGCGCCCCGGGTCGCCCCGGCCACCAAGGCGACCTTCCCCTCCAGGCTGCTCGTCATGAGACGACATGCTGGCACCCGCCACCGACAAAAACACGTCCCGCGGCTTGGCCGCGATCCCTGGGGGCAGCACGTGCTTTCAGCTAGGGTGCTGATCGCAATCCCGGAGGAGGACGGCATGAGCGAATATGCGGCGACTTTTCAACTTATCGACACCGACGGGGACGGGCGGATCTCCGCCGAGGAACTCGTACGCCTGATGGAGGTGCTTGGCCGGCCGCTCACGCCGCAGGGGGCGCAGGGCGCGATCGACAGGGTCGACGCCGACCGCGACGGCCTGATCGACCTGGAGGAGTTCGGCGCCTGGCTGAGCAGCGCCGAGCAGCATTGAGCGGTCGTTGAACGGTAGTTGAGCGGTCGTTGAGCAGGCGGGCGTCGAGCGCGCGGGCGTTGAGCGGGCGCTGAAAGGCGACGACGAGTTCTGGGGCGCGGTGCCTGCGGGTGTCGCGAGGCTGCTGCGTCCCCGCGTCGGCGACGTCGCGGACCGGGTGATCGCCGAGATCCAGCGGCGAGTGCCCGAGTACGCCCGCCCGGAGGACGGGGTCTACATCAAGGTCCTGCGGCTGGCGGTCAACCAGGCGCTGCACGGATTCCTCGAACGCATCGAGAACCCGCGGGCGGCGTGGGACCCCGAGGTCTTCCGGACGATCGGCAGGGGCGAGGCCGCCGAGGGGCGCGGCCTCGAGCCCTTCCAGACCGCCATGCGGCTGGGCGCGCGGGTCGCGTGGCGGCGGCTCACCGAGCAGTCCGAACAGCTCGGCCTCGATCCGCGGACGCTGTACGACCTGGGCGAGGCCATCTTCGTCTACCTCGACCAGCTCGCCGACGCGGCCGCGGCCGGCTTCGCCGAGGCGCGGGCGCACGCGGCAGGAGAGATGGTGCGCCGCCGCCGGCGGCTGCTCGACCTGCTGCTCACCCGTCCCGCGGCCTCGCCGGAGGCGGTCGCCGACCTGGCCAGGGCGGCCGGCTGGCGGCCCCCCCGCATGGTCGCCGGGGTGGCCCTGGAGGAACGCGACGGCGGTTCTCCCCTGCCGGTGCTGCCGCCCGACGTGCTGACCGGGCTCGACCGCAACGTCCCGTGTCTCGTGGTGCCGGACCCCGGCGGCCCCGGGCGCGTGCAGGCGCTGGAGAACGCCCTGCGCGGCTGGCGGGCCGCCATCGGCCCCGCCGTGCCGCTCGCCGCCGTCGCGAACTCGCTCGGCTGGGCCAGGGAGGCCCTCGACCTCGGCACCCGCGGCATCCTGCCCCGGCGGAGGCTGCTGCGCTGCGCCGACCACATGGCCACACTGGTCGTCTTCAAGGACGAGGACCTCGTGGCCGCCCTGGCGGAGGTGCGTCTCGCGCCGCTCGCCCACCTGCGCCAGAACCAGCAGGACCGCCTGGCCGAGACCCTGCTCGCCTGGCTGCGTCACGGCCGGGGCGTCGCGGAGGTCGCCGCGGCGCTCCACGTCCACCCGCAGACTGTGCGCTACCGCCTGCGCCAGATCGAGCAGCTGTACGGCGAGGCGCTCGCCGACCCCGACGTCCGGTTCGAGCTGGAGATCGTCCTGCGCGCCCGTCAGGCCCGCCGGAAGCCGCCCGACGCCTAGGAAGACGCCTAGGAGAGGGTGCCGCCGCTGGTGCGCAGGCCCCGGGCCGTCCGCCGCTCGTGCAGGCCGAACCGGGCCTCCGGCTCCCGCGCGCCGTCGAGGATCTCCGCGACGTATCCGGCCAGGGCCGGGGCGTGCTTGAACCCGTGCCCGGACTCGCCGCCGAGCAGCCAGACGCCGTCGTCGATCTCGGCGACGATCCATTCGGCGTCCCTGGTCAGCGCGTACTGGCAGACCTGGCTGAACACCACCGGCGCGCCCACCAGCGAAGGGAAGCGCCTGGCCAGGTAGGCGCGCGCCTGCTCCTCGGTGTGCCGCAGCACCCGCCTGCCGCCGCTCTCCGGGTCGTACGGCTCGCCCTCGGCGTCGCCGGTGACCTTCATCCCCATGCCGTCCAGGTCGCCGTGCCCGTACGCCGCCAGGTCGTAGTCGCAGAACGCGGGCAGCGGCGGCGTGGTCCAGTCCCTGGGCACCCCGAAGTGGAAGGTGTCCTGCCGCGTCACCTCGACGTGTCCCGCCTCATGCGGGAACAGCCGCGGCAGCCACGCGCCGCACGCCCACACCACGCGGTCCGCCGTCAGCACCTCGCCGTCCGCCACCACCCCGGCCCCCCGTCCGTACGGCACGGCCCGGGCGCGGACCTGCCTGACGCCGGCCGCGCCGGCCAGGCGCGCGATCACCTGCGTCGCCCGCCGGGCCCGCAGCACGCCGGCGTTCGGCTCCCACAGCACGAAGGCGAGGTCGTCGCCGCGCAGGCCGGGGAACCGCCGCGCCGCCTCGGCCGGGTCGAGCAGCTCGCAGGGGATGTGCAGCCGCTCCAGCACCCGGGCGCTGCGCGCCTCCCAGCCGTCCGGGTCGCGGGCGAACCACATCAGCCCCGACTCGACGTACAGCTCCTCGCCGGTCCGCTGCTCCAGCTTGCGCCAGGCGTCGCGGGCCTGCCAGGCCAAGCGGGGATACCAGTCGTCGGAGCCGTGGGCGCAGCGCAGCAGGCGGGTCTCCCCCGCGCTGGCCTGACGAATGTGACCCGGCGCGTACTGCTCGACGAGCGTCACCGTCCAGCCCTCGTCGGCCAGCCGCAGCGCCAGCGACGCCCCCCAGATCCCCGCCCCCACGACGATCGCCGACTTCATCCACCGCTCCTTGATCGCGGACCGACACCAGCATCCGACGTAGGCTACGTCGGATGCGGGTTCCGCCTACAGACGCACCGATGCGGCGATAATCAGAGTCATGATGGCGGCCGAATCGGCGCAGACGCTCGAACGGGGTTTACGGCTGTTACGGCTGCTCGCGGACGCGAACCGGGGCCGCACGCCGACCGAGCTCGCCCAGGAGCTGGGCCTGAGCCGGCCGATCGTCTACCGGCTGCTGACGACCCTGCAGGCCGAGGGCTTCGCCCGGCGGGACGCGCACGGCCGTGTGCATCTGGGGTTCGGGGTGCTCGCGCTGGCCCAGGCCGTGCATCCGCTGCTGCGGGCGACGGCGCTGCCGGCGCTGCGTGCGCTCGCGGAGCAGGCCGGGGCGACCGCGCACCTGACCGTGGCCGAGGGCGACGAGGGCCTCGCGGTCGCGGTGGTCGAACCGTCGTGGACCGACTTCCACGTCGCCTACCGGGAGGGCTCCCGCCATCCGCTGACGCGCGGCGCGGCCGGGCTGGCGCTGCTCGCGCTGCGCGAGGGCCGCACGGAGCCGGCGCTGCACACGAGCAGCGGACACCTCCAGGAGGGCGCCCAGGGCATCGCCGCGCCGGTTTCGGGCCTGCCGTGGCTGGAGGCGTCCGTCGGCGTGGTCAGCTTCGCCGACCTCGACGCGGACAAGGTGGGCCCCCTGGTCCTGGAGGCCGCCTGCCGCCTCGCCTCCGCCCTGTCCGAGCCCCCGCGCTGACGGTCACCACCCCCTTCGATAAGCGGTCGCCTGGTGGTGCGGCGATTGGACGTCACCTGCTGCATCTGCTTGAAGTCCTGGTCATCGTGCGGCCGTTCTCGTGAGCGGCCAAGCCAGGGTGAAACCGCCTCATGCGGCAAACGTGACCCGTATGCTCGCCTACGGCGAGCGCCGCGCCTTGCCCTGATCACGCTCGCGACCAATGCCGGAACCGGCCTTATTCATGGACCGCCCAGGTCTTTTCCCGGCAGACCGGCGGATCGTACGTATACGTCTTTCCCGGCTCCGTACGTGCGACCAGTCCGTCGTTCACCAGCCCTGGCTAGGACCACTACTACACGTACATGCTCACTGTTTACCTATCAGCCAGGATGTCCCCCTGCAGATCCGCGGGCCGTAGGTGTAGATCTTTCCAGTCTCACTCGTCGCGATCAGGATCGCGTCCGGCTCTGGATTGGTGCAATCGCTGTCCGCGACGCCGTAGGGATATCCTTCCCCAGGGTCAAGGGTCAGGAAAGACCCACCGTTCGACTTCCACCCCACCGTGACGGTTTCCTGACTGTAGTTGATGATGTGAAACATCGCCTCGGCACGAGGTTGACAGGCACTCGAGGCCAGAGCGCCCACGATCACCAGCCCCACGGTCAACACCCGAGCTCTGGAGGTCGCGCAGGCTCCATCCGTATTTCGCATAATCATGCAGTCGCTCCGTACCCGCTCGATCTCTGGCCCTCCCAGCGTACGCGCGGGAAACGCCGATCTCAGGGGACCGGCCCTGGTATGCTCGCTCGTTCTCCGATCCGGCCGGCCTGCCAAGTCCGGCCGGATCGGAGAATCCGCATTTCTCGCGCCGCCCCGACTTATGGAAGCTTGGTGGCGACGAATTGACTCAGCGGAACGTCAACGAAGCGGGGGACCTGGTTGTCGGGGAACGAGTAGCCGCGCGTCCAGCAGCTCAGATTCACGGCGCTCGTGCTGACCGTATACGAGACGACTACCTTGCTAGGGTCCGAGAGCAGGCCCGGCTGCACCCTCGCGGAAGCGCTGACCGCTATTAGCCTCGAACTGATTGCGACCGCCTGCGCCCACCAACTCGAGGCCAGCGCTTCTCTGTCACCCGAGTCGCGGCGCCAGGCTCTACTGTCGCTGATCCACGACTTCATTCGGCAGCGGCTTAGCGACCCGGATCTGACGCCGGATACCATCGCCGCAACACACCATATCTCCGTCCGACACTTGTACAAGATTTTTCAGGAACAGGGCACCACCGTAGCGGCATGGATTCGCCGGTGCCGTATAGAGCAGTGTCACCGCGATCTCGCCGACATCCGCAAGCGTTCTCTTCCCATCCAGACCATCGCCGCCCGCTGGGGCTTCACCGATGCCGCGCACTTTAGCCGCACTTTCCGCGCCACCTATGGTGTATCGCCGCGGGAGCACCGCATATCGGCGGCAGCCATTGGGTCTGATCTTTAATTCAGTACGTCACAGACGCAGGCGGACGGCCTCGCCTTCAGATGCTTGGCTTGTTGTCCAACCTGCCTGCCGACGGCGTTCACGCAACATGCCGGCGGGTGTGACGGTTTTGCCGACGTCAGGATGGTGAGCCGAGGTCCGGTTTCTCGACCCGGCGGTGGTCCGAGACCAGCCACGCCGTGGCGGGCAGGACGAAACTTGGGCGGAGATTGCGAAACCCCCTGGGGACCTGAAGGACGCTGCTCGTCCTTGGTAGCCACTATGTGGTCGGTTCTTGTGGAGTGCTTGCCGGTTCTTCCTGCACCCGCTCGTTGAGCGGCCCCCCTACACCTTGACATCCGGCCACACATGGCGAATCGTCGTACATATATAGGACACTGACGTCCGATAAACGGACGACAAATCCAAGGGACCGGCAGAGGAGGCGTCATGCCGTACTACCGCGTGGTCGGGCTGGTGCCGCGCAAGCGCCACGTGCAGTTCCGCGCGCCCGGCGGCGGGCTGTACAAGGAGGAGCTCATGGGAGAGGAGGGCTTCTCCTCCGACTCCTCGCTGCTCTACCACCGCCACGCGCCGACGGCCATCGTCAAGGCCGAGGCCGTGGACGCGGGAGCGCCCGGGCTGACCCCCAACATGCCGCTGTCCCCCCGCCATTTCCGCACCCGGGATCTGACGCCCGACGGCGACCTGGTCTCCGGGCGCATGCTGCTCGCGGGCAACTCCGACGTCCGCATCTCGTACGCCGCGACGGACGCGCCCAGCGAGCTGTACCGCGACTCGATGGGCGACGAGTGCGTCTACATCGCGAGCGGCCGGGCCCGGTTCGAGTCGGCGTACGGCGCGCTCGACGTGGCCGAGGGCGACTACGTGGTGATCCCGACGGGGACGATCCACCGGTGGGTGCCCGAGGGCCCGGTGACGGCGCTGGTGGTGGAGGCGGCCGGGCACATCAGGCCGCCGAAGCGCTACCTGTCCCAGTTCGGCCAGTTCCTGGAGCACGCGCCGTACTGCGAGCGCGACCTGCGCGCGCCGGCCGAGCCGCTACTCGTCGACGGCGAGGAGGTCCCGGTCCTGGTCAGGACGCGGGGCGGGCTCACCAGGCTGACCTACGCCCACCATCCCTTCGACGTGGTGGGCTGGGACGGCTGCCTCTACCCGTACGCGTTCAACATCCAGGACTTCGAGCCGATCGTGAAGCGCACCCACGCGCCGCCGCCGGTCCACCAGACCTTCGAGGGCCCGGGCTTCGTCGTCTGCTCGTTCTGCCCCCGGCCGCTGGACTTCCACCCGGAGGCCGTGCCGATCCCGTACAACCACCACAACGTGGACTCCGACGAGTTCATGTTCTACGTGGGCGGCGACTACACGGCCAGGAAGGGGTCCGGCATCGACGTCGGCTCGATCTCGCTGCACCCGGCCGGCTTCACGCACGGTCCGCAGCCGGGCGCGGTGGAGGCGGCGGTCGAGGCCGTGCGCCGGGGACACACCGAGACGACCGAGATGGCCGTGATGATCGACACGTTCCGCCCGCTCGACCTCGGCCAGGCCGCCCTCGCGTGCGAGGACACCGACTACGCGTGGACGTGGGCGCGATGAGCTTCGGGCTCGACAACCTGCCGTACGGGGTGTTCTCCCGGCCCGGCGAGCCCCGCAGGGTCGGCGTCCGGGTCGGGGACCAGGTCCTCGACCTGGCGGCGGCCCTCGGCGGGGACGTCTACGCGGCGCCCAGCCTCAACCCGCTGCTGGCCCTGGGCCGTGCGGCCTGGCAGGAGACGCGGGCGCGGGCACGCGAGGCGGCGGCCACGGGCGACCACCTGGTCCCGCTGGCGGAGGTGACCCTGCACCTGCCGGTCGAGGTGGCCGACTACGTGGACTTCTACGCCTCGCTGGAGCACGCGTCGAACCTCGGGCGGATCCTCCGCCCGGACGACGAGCCGCTGAAGCCGAACTGGCGGCACCTGCCCGTCGGCTACCACGGGCGGGCGGGCACCGTCGTCGTCTCGGGGACGCCGATCAGGCGGCCGTGCGGGCAGCGGCCGTCGTTCGGCCCCTCGCAGCGGCTCGACATCGAGGCGGAGGTCGGCTTCGTCGTCGGGACGCCGACGCGGCTCGGCGAGCGCGCCGGCGCGTTCGACGACCACGTGTTCGGGGTGACGCTCGTCAACGACTGGAGCGCGCGCGACATCCAGGCGTGGGAGTACGTCCCGCTCGGGCCGTTCCTGGGCAAGTCGTTCGCCACCTCGATGTCCGCGTGGATCACGCCCCTCGAAGCGCTGGAGGGGGCCAGGGTCGAGGGCCGGTCGCAGGAGCCCGAGCCGCCCGCCTACCTTCGCCGGCAGGCGCCCTGGGGGCTCGACCTCACCCTCCACGTCGAGCTGAACGGCGAGGCGGTCTCGACGCCGTCGTTCCGCGACATGTACTGGACGCCCGACCAGATGCTCGCCCACATGACCGTGAACGGCGCCTCGCTGCGCACGGGCGACCTGTTCGCGAGCGGGACGGTGTCGTCGGTCGGGCAGCCCGGCTCGCTCATCGAACTGACCTGGAACGGCGCGGACCCGCTCAAGCTGCCCGGCGAGACCCGGACCTTCCTGGAGGACGGCGACACCGTGACGATCACCGCCTGGACCTCGCACGGGATCAGCCTCGGCGAGGTCTCGGGGAAGGTCCTTCCGGCGACTTAGCGTATTTCTGTCGTCACCCCTCGCTATCTTGGGTGCCCGTGAAGCCACGCACCCTGCCTCCCGCCGCCCGCGCCCTGCTCGCGGTGCTGCTCGTGGCCTGTCCCGCGCTCGCCGCGGGCTGCGCCGTACGCGTGCCGCCCGCGCCGCGCATCACGATGAGCCCGGCCTCCGGCGCGGCGGCGGTCCCGCCGGACGCGGGACTGGTCGTCAGGGCGGAGGGCGGCAGGCTGACCAGTGTGCTGGCGTTCGCGGGACGCGACCCGGTGCCCGGCGCGTTCGATCCGGCCCACACGGTGTGGCGGTCGTCGTGGACGCTGCGTCCGGGCACCCAACATGTCGTCAACGCCGTCGCGACCGGGCCCCAGAGCGTCACCGCCCAGGTCGCGGGCCGGTTCCGCACACTCACCCCGCGCCACGAGCTCGCCGTGGCCTCGGTCGTCCCGTCCGACGGGGAGACCGTCGGGGTCGGCATGCCGGTCATCATGACGTTCACCGGTCCGGTCGAGGACCGCGCGGCGGTCGAGCGGGCGCTGGAGGTCCGGGGCCCGGCCGAGGGCGCCTGGCACTGGGCGAGCTCCACCCAGGTCGTCTACCGGCCGCGGAAGTGGTGGCCGGCCGGTGGCGAGGTGCGCGTCACCGCCCATCTCGCCGGCGTCCGCGCCGCCCCCGGCACGTACGGCTCCGCGGACCGGACCGTGGCCTTCACCGTGGGGCGGGCCATGGTCAGCACCGTCGACACCCGCACCCACCAGATGGTGGTGCGGCAGGACGGGAAGCCGGCCCAGCACATACCGATCAGCGCGGGCAGGGCGACCACCAGGGAATACACGACCACGAGCGGGATCCACCTCACAATGGACAAGGGCAACCCCGTCCGCATGGTCTCGCCGGGCCGCCGCAAGGGCGACCCCGGCTACTACGACAAGCTCATCGACTACGCCGTGCGGATCTCCAACAGCGGGGAGTACGTCCACGCGCTGGACAACGTGTGGGCGCAGGGCCGGGCGAACGTCAGCCACGGCTGCGTGAACGTCCGTCCCGACCAGGCACGGTGGTTCTACGATCACGCGCTGCGCGGCGATCCCGTCATCGTCACCGGCACCACACGCGAGCTGGAGTGGAACAACGGCTGGGGCTACTGGCAGCTCTCCTGGCCCCGGTGGCTGGCCGGCAGCGCCCTCCGGCACGAGGGCGCCACGACCCCTTCCGCCGCCTCTTGACAGAGGTGGCCGCATTCAAGTCAGCGTTCTGCATTACGGTCGAGTCATGGCAGTAGCAATCGATCTGACCCTTTACTGCGAGAACGCGCGGCTCGTCGCCGAGTTCTGGAAGACGGCGCTCGGCTACGTCGACGAGGTCCCGGCAGCCGGGCACGCGACCGGTGAGGAGTCGTTCGCGCTGCCGGCCGGCGGCGCGGAGGACGACGGCGCCTGCCTCCGCGACCCCGAGGGGGCCGGTCCCCGGCTCTCCATCTTCCGCGTCCCGGAGCGGAAGACGGCGGAGAACCGGCTCCACATCGACGTCCGCGTGCCGGGGGACGGCACAGCCGCCGACCGGTGGGAGCGGATCAGGGCGGAGGCCGCCCGGCTGGTGCGCGCCGGCGGCACGATTCTGGAGGCGTTCGACGACCACATCCTGATGGCCGACCCCGAGGACAACGAGTTCCGCGTCACCGCTTCCCCTGCGTGAGGCTCCGAGTCCCCTGGGTGAGGCCCGGCCTCTGGGACAACGCGACCTAACGCGTTAGGTTTGAGGAGGAACCCCACCCGAGCGGTGTTCGTTCATCGCTATGGAGGCGGCAATGGACCCGTGGATCATTTGGCTCATCCTGGCGGCGGCGCTGGGCGTGGCGGAGATCTTCACGCTGACCGCGTCATTGGGGCTGCTGTCCATCGCGGCGCTGCTCACGACCGCCGTCGCGGCCGTCGGGCTGCCGCCCGCGCTCCAGCTGGCCGTGTTCGTCATCGCCTCCGCCGCCGGCCTCGCCGGAGTGCGCCCGATCGCGCTCCGGCACATCAAGCAGCCGCCGCTGAAGCGCTTCGGGGTGTCCGCCCTCGTCGGCAAGTCCGCGTACGTGACCAAGGAGGTCACCGGCAGGGACGGCCGGGTGCAGATCGGCAGCGAGGAGTGGTCGGCCCGTGCCTACGACGAGACGCTCGTGATCCCACCGGGGGCCACGGTCGACGTCATAGAGATCGAGGGCGCCACCGCCCTCGTATATCCCCGGGAGTGAGCAATGGACGCTGCACTGATCGCCGGAATCGTCATCGCGTTCGTCGCGATCCTGACGGTGCTGCGAGCGGTCCGGATCGTGCCCCAGGCCAGAGCCGGCAACGTCGAGCGCCTGGGCAGGTACTACCGCACGCTGGGCCCCGGCCTGAACTTCGTCATCCCCTACATCGACCGGGTCCGCCCGCTGCTGGACCTGCGCGAGCAGGTGGTGTCGTTCAAGCCGCAGCCGGTCATCACCGAGGACAACCTCGTCGTGGACATCGACACGGTGCTGTATTTCCAGGTCACCGATCCCCGGGCGGCGGAGTACGAGATCGCGAACTTCATCCAGGGCGTCGAGCAGCTCACCGTGACGACGCTGCGCAACGTCGTCGGCGGCATGGATCTGGAGAAGACGCTCACCTCCCGTGACATGATCAACAGTCAGCTGCGCGGCGTGCTGGACGATGCCACCGGCAAGTGGGGCATCCGGGTCAACCGGGTCGAGATCAAGGCGATCGACCCGCCGAAGACCATCAAGGACGCCATGGAGAAGCAGATGCGCGCCGAGCGGGACAAGCGGGCGGCGATCCTCACCGCCGAAGGCCAGCGGCAGTCGCAGATCCTCACCGCCGAGGGCGACAAGCAGAGCGCGATCCTGCGCGCCGAGGGCGAGCGCACCTCCCAGATCCTCAAGGCCCAGGGTCAGTCGCAGGCGATCGACGAGGTGTTCCAGGCCGTGCACCGCAACGACCCCGACCCCAAGCTGCTCGCCTACCAGTACCTCCAGGTGCTGCCCCAGCTCGCCCAGGGCCAGGGCAACACGATGTGGGTGATCCCGAGCGAGGTCACCTCGGCGCTCAACACGTTGTCCAAGGCGTTCACCGAGTCGCTGCCCGCGAGCCGGGCCACCGTGACGGACGCCAGGGAGCACGAGCGGAGGACGGTGCGCGACGAGGCGGTCGCCGAGGCCGAGCGCGCCGCCGCCGAGGCAAAGGCGGCGGCCGAGGACAGCGAGCTGGGGCCGCGCCAGATCGAGGCGGGCCGCCCCGCCCTCGGCACGGACGGCGTGCCCAACCCCGACCCGGCCCACGCCGTACGCCCGGACGAGCGGCCGTAGCTCCCGGACGGCTCGCCCCCTGCCCGGCCGCGGCTTCCCGGCCTCCGGGCGGGGCGCCGCCCCGGCTGTGCACGACCGGTCCTCAGCCCGGCGTCAGACCATGGCCAGGTAGGCGGCGAGCTCCTCGTTCGAGGACGTGGAGACTCCGACGTATCCGTCCGGGCGCACGAGGGTGTGCCGCTCGCCGCCGTACGGCTCGGCCGGCGCGTACGCGCGCACCGCGGGACCGCCGGGGACGCGCGGAGCGGGGCCGGGGGACAGCAGGGTGAAGTGCGGGCCCCGCAGCAGGTCGAACATGCGGGCCCGCGTCCCTCCCGCGAGCGTCAGCGGGCCGTCCGGCACCCGGTCGCCGCCGCGCCGGGCGAGCGAGCCGCCCCGATAGCTCAGCGAGAGCTGGTAGGTCTCCTCTCCGCGTTTGTAGGACTTCTTGCCGGCGAGATCCACGCTGAGTCCGAGCACCCGGGCGGCGACGGGCCTGCGCTCCTCCTCGTAGGTGTCCAGCAGCGCCTCCGGCGCTCCCGCGAGCACCCTGGCGAGCTTCCAGCCCAGGTTGTAGGCGTCATGGACGCCGGTGTTGAGCCCTGCCCGCCCGCCGGCGGGTGCACGTGGACGGCGTCCCCGGCCAGGAAGACCCGGCCGGACCGATAGCGGTCGGCGAGGCGGATGTTCACCCGATAGAGGGAGGACCACAGCAGCTCGGTCAGGCGCACCCCGCGCAGCATGGACCTCTCGGCGAGGATCCGCTGATACGCGGGCAACGTCTGCTCCGGCGCGGCCCCTGGCTTCAGCGAGGCGATCATCTGGAAGGTGCCGGTGCCGGCCATCGGGTAGAGCGCCACCATCCCCCTGCCCGGCCGCACCCAGACGTGGATGTGGTCCCGGTCGATCCCCTCGGCCCGTACGTCGCCGAGGGCCATCCGCTCCTCCTCGCGGGTCTCGCCGGTGAAGCCGATGCCGAGGGCCTTGCGCACCGGGCTCCTGCCGCCGTCCGCCGCGACCAGGTAACGCGCCCGCAGGCGCTCTCCCGTGCCGAGCCTGGCGGTCACCCCGTCCGCGTCCTGCTCGAAGCCGGTCAGCGCGCTGCCCTGCTCCACCTCTCCGCCCAGCTCGGCCAGGCGCTCGCGCAGCACCGCCTCGGTGCGCCACTGCGGATGCATCAGCACCATCGGGTACGGCACGGCGTCCGTGGCCGCGGCCGACCTGTGCATGCGGGCCCGCCAGATCGGCACCGCGCCCATCCTGACCCGCAACGGCGGGTAGGGCGTCGCCGCGGCCAGGATCGGGCCGATCACCCCGAGGTCGTCGAAGACCTCCTGCGTACGCGGTTGCAGGCCCTTGCCCTTGGAGCCGGCCGCGGGCTCGGGCGCCTGGTCGACGATGCGGAAGGCGACGCCCCGGCGGGCCAGGTCCACCGCGAGGGTGAGCCCGGTGGGACCGGCCCCGGCGATCAGTACGTCCGTGTTCTCATGCATGTCCTGACCGTGACAGGCCGCTCTGCCGAATCCCTGTCAGGCGCCTGCCACGCCCTGCCGCCGCGTCGCCCCACCAAATTCCCGTGACGACTGTCGTCGCTGTAGGTGAGGAGGGAGTTGACGGGTACCCGGTCAGGGGGACTACTGCTGCCGGACGCGTGGGGGGAAGGCTTTGACCGGGTGCGTGGACATCTCCGGGGAGGGTGAGCGGTTCCCCGCCGCTTCGCCAAGACGAGGTGCGCGTACCGGTGCCTGACCGGGTCAGCAGCGGAGTCCCCGCAGGTGGGACGCCCGGCAGGCACGGGCAGAAGGTCGCCGACCCCCGCCGCTGGAAGGCGCTGACCGTCTGCCTGATCGCCGGTTTCGTCACCTGGCTGGACATCAGCATCGTCAACGTGGCGCTGCCCTCCATCCGCATCGCGCTGAACGCCCCGCCGAGCGACCTGCAGTGGGTGGTGTCGGGATACGCGTTCGCCTTCGGGCTGCTGCTGGTGCCCGCCGGGCGATTCGGTGACACGCACGGCCGGCGCAACGTGTTTCTCTTCGGCGCGGCCCTGTTCACCCTGGCCAGCGCCGCCGCGGGAGCCGCCCCCGAATCGAGTTGGCTGATCGTGGCACGAGTCGCCCAGGGGGCGGCAGCGGGAGTGATCGCTCCGCAGGTCACCGGTCTGATCCAGCAGCTTTTCCAGGACGCGGAGCGCGGCCGGGCGTTCGGCCTGCTGGGTGCCACGATGAGCATCTCGACCGCGGTCGGCCCGCTGCTCGGCGGCCTGCTCATCCGGTTCAGCGGTGAGCGGGAGGGGTGGCGCCACGTCCTGCACGTCAGCATCCCCATCAGCCTCATCGCCATGATCTTGGCGTACCTGTACATCCCCGGGCGGCCGGCCGGGAAGCGGCGGCGGCGGGAAAGCATGGATCCTGTGGGAGTGCTGCTCCTGGCCGCCGGCGTCCTGCTGCTGATCCTTCCGCTCGTGGAGGGGCGCGCATGGCCGGGATCGAGCAAGTGGCTGCTGATACTGGCCGGGGCCGTCGTGCTCACCGGCTTCGTGGGCTGGGAGCGCTGGTATGGGAAGCGCCACGACCCGATAGTCGATCTTTCTTTGTTCCGCCGAGGCTCGTATGCCCTCGGAACCCTGCTCGCGCTGCTCTACTTCGGCGGATTCACCGCGATCTTCTTCCTCATCACCCAATATCTGCAGGAGGGCCTGCACTACTCCGCGCTGCGAGCGGGCTGGGTGAGCGCGGCGTTCGCGCTGGGATCGGCACTCAGCGCCGCGTTCGGTGGCCGGGTCGTCGTCCGGTTCGGCCGCCCGCTGGTCGTGTTCGGGCTGGTGCTCGTCACCCTCGGATTGGCCGCCACCGAACCCGCCATGCGGCTGGTTTCCGGCCAGAACGCGGCCTGGGCGGTCGCGGCGCCCTTGTTCGTCGCCGGGGTGGGCAACGGCCTGATCGTCTCGCCCAACCAGACGCTGACCTTGTCGGCTGTGCCTGTCGCCGAGGCAGGGGTTGCCGCCGGCGTGTTGCAGATGGGACAGCGCATCGGCGCCTCCATCGGTATCGCGGCGGTGGGCTCGGCTCACGGCATCTATGCGGCGTCGTTTCAGCAAGCACTGCTGGTCAACATCGTGTTCGTGCTGGCCGCCCTGGCCGCCGGGGTCGCCGACGTGTTCGTCGAGCGCCGCGCCGACCGGCAGCCCGGATGAAGCATTCGGGCAGGACGGCCCGTGGATAACCGGACGGACCATTGACCGGACAGGGCTTGTCCGGCTGTCCAACCGGACCATAGCGTCGTGAATATGTCGCCTCGTCGCTCGGTAGGCCGCCATGGACGCGCGTGCGGGTAGCCCCACGTCGAACGATCAGCCGGCGCTGATCGAGAGGGCACGGCGGATCTCGCTGCTACTCGCCCGCATCGGCCTGGGCACCGTCTTCATCGCGAACGGGTGGGAGAAGTTCGCGATGTCGGGCATCGGCGGCACGGCGGCATTCTTCAAATCTCAGGGCGTGCCCTTCCCGTGGGTGTCGGCCCTAGGGATCGCGACCTTGGAGCTGGCCGGAGGCATCGCACTGGTGCTCGGGCTGCTGCTGCCGGTGGTCGGCACGCTGCTCACGCTCGACATGCTGGGAGCGATCGTCTTCGTTCACGGCAGCAAGGGCTTCTTCATCGCCGACGACGGCGTCGAGTTCGTCCTGGGTCTCGCGGCGGCGAGCCTCGCCATCGCCTTCAGCGGAGGAGGCGCCCTCGCCGCCGACAACCTGTGGCAGGGGCGCAGGGCGAAGGTCATGGAACACACGTCCCGATGACGCCCGTATGACGTGCCGAGGCTTGACGACGCTCGGGCTCACCGGCACCACCGCATGCCTACGGAAAGGAAGGCGACGGCGTGACCGAGCCCGTCTACCACAGGACCACGCCTGAGATCGCGAAGTGGCGCAGGCGACTCGCCCCGGACATTCACGAGGCGTTCGACGACTTCGGCCGTGCCGTGTTCGCCGACGGTGCGCTGCCGGAGAAGACGAAGCAGCTGATCGCGGTGGCGGTCGCGCACGTCACGCAGTGCCCGTACTGCATAGACGGGCACACCCGTCTGGCCCGTCGCAAGGGGGCCAGTCCGGAGGAGATCATGGAGGCGATCTGGGTGGCCGCGGAGATGCGCGCCGGCGGCGCCTACGCGCACTCCACCCTTGCCCTGCACGCGATGCGCGAAGCCGCGCCGGACAAGGGTGGCTCCTCCGCCCGTTGAAGGGTCAGGAGGTGGCACGGGTGATGCGATCGGCGAAACGGGCGTAACGCGCCAGCTCGTCGCGTGTCGGTGCGACGATCAGCTCCCCGGCGACCTGTGCGATGCCGGCGCGCAGCGCCTTGGCGGCTCTGCGGGCCCTGCGCCGCCCTCCCGCCCAGGCGAACACCCGGCACAGCGCGGCGATCACCACCCCCGCCAGCGCGCCGCCCAGCAGGAGCACCGTCGGCCACGGCGCGCGGCCGACCGTGGGGGTGGGAAGCCCGGGCAGCATGAGATAGTCCAGCGCGAAGCGCACGAGAAGCCAGAGCGCGCCGGCGACCATCGCGGCGACGGTCAGCCACTGCGCCGTCCCCGCCACACGCCACCACCGAGGGGCGCCGGAGACGCGGCCCGAGGTCGCCGCCGCGACCGTGCGGTCCAGGGCGTCCGTCAGCTCCTCCGACCGCGACCGCGCCGCGTGCCGTACGGCCGTCGCCCACGGCTCGGGCACCGTGGCCGAGGCGGCGGCCCCGACGTCGCGCAGGGCGGTGTCCACGGCCGAGACCTCCACGGCGGTGGCCGCGGGCAGCGAGGAACGGGCGCCCTTGGCCAGGTGGAGACGGCGCAGCGGGTCGGGCCGCAGCCTGCGCAGCCAGCGCGTCACCGGCCAGCCCGTCGCGGCGATCGAGCGGTGCCGATGCGACTTCGCGACCGCCTCGACCACGGCGGGCACCCCCGCCGCCCGGGCCAGCGCCCGCGTCAGCGCCCTGCTCACGGCGACCTCCGGCACCGCGACCTGTCCCGGCGCGGGCGGCGCGCCGGCCGCCTCCGGCTCCCGCGCGGCCGGCAGGGCGCCCGGAGGCTGCGCGTCCAGCGAGAAGACGTCCGGGGGCTGCGCGTGTGGGGACGGGGTGTCCGGGGAGAGGGCGTCCGGAGGCCGGGTGCCGGCCCAGAGCGCGGCGGCGGCCGAGGCCACGTCGGCGGCGAGCCGGGACGACCATGCGCGGCGGCGGGAGACCTGCCGGTCGAGCAGCGCCCGCAGCTCGGGGACACCCTCGCCGGTGCGGGCGGAGACGCCGAGCACCGGCACCCCTTCGAGCCCGTCGGCCGCGAGCAGGCCGCGCAGGTCGTCGAGGCAGCGCTTGACCGACCGCTCCGGCAGCCGGTCCACCTGGTTGAGCACGACGACCATGACGTCGCGGTGCCGGGCGAGCGGGCGCAGGTAGCGCTCGTGCACGGCGGCGTCGGCGTACTTCTGCGGGTCGAGGACCCAGACCAGCAGGTCGACCGCGGCGACCAGGCGGTCGACCTCCCTGCGGTGGGACAGCTCGATGGAGTCGTGGTCGGGCAGATCGAGCAGGATCAGCCCCGACGCGTCGGCCTCGACCGTGTGACGCAGCGGGACGTCGAGCCAGTCGAGCAGCGGTCCCGAGCCGCCGGCGCCCCACAGGGCCGCCTGCGCCTTGGCCGTCGTCGGCCGGGTCACCCCCACCGTCGCCAGCTCGGTCCCGGAAAGGGCGTTGAACAGCGACGACTTGCCGCTCCCCGTCGCCCCGGCGAGGGCGACCGCGGTGTGCTCGACCGACAGGCCGCGCCGTACGCCGGCCCGGGCGACCACGGCGCGCGCGTGGTCCACGGCCTCCTGGCCGAGCCGGCCCTCCGCCAGGTCGCCGGCCTCCGCGAGCGCCTCCAGCCGGTCGTCCAGCGACACCTCCGTCTTCCTGCCCAGGAGCTTCACAGGAGGCCCCTCTCCTGCACGGCCTTGGCGGCCTCCCGCAGCCGGGCCGCCGTCTCCGGGGCCGGGCCCAGTCCCTCCACGAGGGAGATGAAGCGGGCGCGTTCCTCGTCGAGCAGCGCGCGGACGCGCCGCCGCAGGTCCTCGCGGGCCTCCTGGGTCAGCGTGCGCACGGCCTGGTCGCCGAAGACGGCTTCGAGCAGCTTCTGGCTGAGCACGCCGGTGCCACCGGCGATGCCCAGCTCGATGCCGGTGATCCCGCCGGTCGTGGAGAACACCGCCAGCATGATCAGCACGCCGAGACTGTTCACGCCGAACGACGCCGCCCGGGCGAGCGTGCGCCGGTCGGCGCCCTCGGAGCGGACGAGGTCGAGCACGTGCCCCTGCCAGGCGCGTACGGCCGCGCCGGCCCGGCCGGGCAGATCGGCGGACGCGCGGCCGAGCCGCCCGGAGACGGCGACACCCGACTTCTCCAGCAGGTCACGCCCGGCGGGAAGCGCCAGCCACGCCTCCACGGCCCGCTCCGCGGCGGCGTCGGCGGTGGCGCGGATCAGTGACTCCACCCCGCTCTCCAGCGCGATCCGCAGCTCCCTGTCGGGCGCAGGACGGCCCCGGAACGTGGCGACGAGGCGGTCGCGCAGCCAGCCGATGCGGGACTCCAGGGCCCGCATGAGGTCGCCGGTGCCGACGAAGTCCTGCCAGCGGGCCAGCACCTCGCCGCGCAGCAGCCTGCCGTCGCGCATCCCCTCGTCGAACGCCGACATCGCCACGTCGTACGCCCTGCTCGCGATGTCGCGCAGCTCGGCGATCCCTGCCCGCTGGCGCTCCACCCGGTCGGCCAGGTCGGGCACCCGGGTGCCGAGGCTGTCCAGTGCGCCGGTCAGAGTCCGCCGTACGACCTCGGCCCGCGCCTTGGCGTCCACGGTCAGATCGGCGAGCCAGGTCGCGATCGGCTGCACGACGTGGGCGGGCAGCCGGGCGCGCTCCGACGGCAGCTCCAGCTCGGGGACGGCGAACAGCGGTGTGCCGCCCAGGCCGTTCTCGTGCAGGAGCCGGGTCAGGTCGGCGGCCACGGGCTCGCGTGCCTCGGCCGGGACCCGCTGGAGGATCACCGCGAGCGCCGTGCTCCGCTCCCGGGCCAGGCGCAGGAAGCTCCACGGCACCTCGTCGGCGTACCGCGCGGCGGTCGTGACGAACAGCCACAGGTCGGCCGCGGCGAGCAGCTGCGCGGCCAGTTCGCGGTTGGCCGTCACGACCGAGTCGATGTCGGGGGCGTCGAGCAGCGCCAGCCCTGGAGGCAGCGCGTCCACGGGGGCGATCCGCAGGGTGCCCGGCTCGCCGCGTCCCGCGCAGGCCGCCCCGCCCGTCACCCTGGCCAGCCCGGGCAGGACGGTGGCGGAGGTGAACCAGGCGACGTCGGCGGGGCTGCACACCAGGGTCGGCGCGAGCGTGGTGGGCCGCAGCACCCCGGGCTCGGTCACGATCACACCGGCCAGCGAGTTGACCAGGGTGGACTTGCCCGCCCCCGTGGAGCCGCCGACCACGGCGAGCAGCGGCGCGTCGATGGCCGACAGGCGGGGCAGCAGGTAGTCGTCGAGCTGCCCGCGCAACTCTCCCAGGACGCGCCGGTCGGCCGCGGCGTCCCCGATTGCCAGGGGGAACAGGTCCTGATCGAGGTGACGCCGCAGGCTCTCCAGGGCGGCCCGCAGCCTGTCGTTCCCCGCCATACTTGCGACCTTCCCTGTGGAAGGCCGCCGAATCAGCCGCTCCGGCTAGCTCCGGGTGGCTCCGGCCGCTCTCGGGGGTCAGCCGGTGGGCGCGGCTGTGGGCGTCGGGAGCAGCACCTTGCACTTGTCGTACGCCTTGGCCACCTTGGGGTCCGCTGTGGCCAGGCCGCGTACGCGGCCGTCGGCGGGCAGTTCGGCGCCGTTGTCCTTCATGCAGGTGCGGAACGCCTGCATGGCCTGGGGGTCGGCGCCGCGCCGGCCGCCGAACCCGCCCCGGCCGCCTTGCGGCATCAGGGAACGGCACGCCTCGAACGCCTTGCTCATGGCGGGGTCCATCGACCGGAACCCGCCGAATCCGCCGCTGGGCCGCCCGCTCGGCCAGGCGCTGGGCCGTTCTTTCGGCCAGGTGCTGGGCCTGCCGCTCGGCCGTCCGTCCGGCCCCCGGGAAGGACGCCCGGTGGGCAGCGTGACGCCGTTCTTGCGCAGGCACTCGGTGAACGCGGCCCGGGGGTCGGCGCTCGAACCACCGCCGGCGGCGGCCTGCGTGGTGGTCGTGGCGGCGGTGTCGTCACCGCCGCCGCAGCCGGTCACCGTGAGGGCCAGGGCCGCCGCGGCGACGGCGATGGACAGGTATCGCAAGGGGGATCACCCTAGCCTTTCGTCGGAGCCTCTTGTCGAGGGGTCTCTCTTCGAGGAGGGCACGCGGGGAGGCGGACGCGGAACACCGCGCCGCGGCCGGGCTCGCTGTCGGCCGTGATGGTGCCGCCGTGGGCATGCACGAGAGCGGCGGCGATGGACAGCCCGAGCCCCGTGCCGCCGGAGTGCGACCGGCTGCGCGAGGGATCGGCGCGGTAGAACCTCTCGAAGACGCGCTCGGCGTCGCCGGGGCCCAGGCCGGGCCCGTCGTCGGCCACCTCGATCAGGGCCTGCGATCCGGACACGATCCCCACACCGACGCGGAACGCGGTGCCCGCGGGGGTGTGCCTCAGGGCGTTGCCGACGAGGTTGCCGACGACCTGGCGCAGCCGCGCCTCGTCGCCGAGCACCCGCACCGGTTCGTCCGAGTCGTCCAGCCGCAGCAGGTCGATCTCCCGGTCCGGCGCGAGGGTCTGCGCGTCGAGCACCGCCCCCGCCGCGAGGCTGAGCACGTCGACCGGGCGGCGTTCGAGGGGGCGCTGCTGGTCGAGCCGGGCGAGCAGCAGCAGGTCGTCCACCAGCAGGCCCATGCGTACGGCCTGGTCCTCGATGCGGCGCAGCAGCAGGACGGGGTCCTGCGAATTCTGCTGCCGGTACAGCTCGGCGAAGCCGCGGATCGAGGTGAGCGGGGTGCGCAGTTCGTGGGAGGCGTCGGCCATGAACCGGCGCATCCGCTCCTGCGACGCCTCCCGCTCCCGGAAGGCCGTCTCGATCTGGGCGAGCATGCCGTTGATCGACCGGCCGAGACGGCCCATCTCCGTGCGCCGGTGCCGGAGCGGGACGCGCCGTGACAGGTCGCCCGCCGCGATCGCCTCCGCCGTCCGTTCGATCTCCCCCAGCGGGCGCAGGCTGCGCCGTACAAGCCAGTAGCAGGCGACCCCGAGCGCGACGAGCACCGCCAGGCCGACCCCGAGGACGATCACCGCCAACCGGGAGACCGTGCCGTCGATGTCGGCCAGGCTGATGGCCGCGACGCGGAAGCGGGTGCCGTCCTCCTCGCGTACGGCGATCGCCCGCCACAGCGCTCCCGAAGGGTCCTCGACCGTGAACAGCCACTGCCTGCGGTCCTGCCGGGGGGTGGGCAGCGCGGGCAGCGGGTCGGCGTTCGGCGGCTCCTGGACGGTGCGGACGACGGTGCCGTCCCGGTCGAGCAGGACGATGTAGAACGAGCCGAACTGCCGCGGCGGCCGGAACGCGTTGCCCATGACCTGGGGCGGAGGCAGTTCCGTCGGGCGCCGGCCGACGGCCGTGAGCTGCGCGTCGACCCGGTCCACCAGGTAGCCCCGCAGGAGCTGTACGGCGAAGCCGCCGGTGAGCGCGATCGCGAGAGTCACGAGCAGCAGCGTCCCCGCCACGAGCCGCAGCCACAGCGGGGTCCTCGCGGCCCGCCGCCGCAGCTCGCGGATGCTCAGCAGGCGCAGCACACCGGCCATGCGCGGCAGCCGGGGCCACCGGCGGGCGCGCTCGGACTCACCGGCCGCAGCTCCGGCTTTCGCACCGGCCTCGGCGCCGGCGTCGCCGGCCGGCCTGCGGGCGTGGAGCAGGTCACTGACGCGGCGCACGGAGGACATAGCCCACGCCGCGGAGCGTGTGGATCAGTTTGGGCTCGGCGGTGTCGATCTTTCGCCGCAGATAGGAGACGTACGACTCGACGACGTTGTGGTCGCCGCCGAAGTCGTAGTGCCAGACGTGGTCGAGGATCTGCGCCTTCGACACCACCCGGCCCTGGTTGACCATGAAGTAGTGCAGCAGCTTGAACTCGGTGGGCGACAGCCGTACGGGGGCGCCCTCCCGCCAGACCTGGCGGGATTCCTCGTCGAGCTCCAGATCGCCGACGCGCAGCCGGGCGGGGGCGGCGTCGCCGCGTGTGCGCCGCAGCACGGCCCGGATCCGCGCGAGCAGCTCCTCCAGGCTGAACGGCTTGGTGACGTAGTCGTCGCCGCAGCCGAGCCCGATGATCTTGTCCTCGTTCGCGTCTCTGGCGGTGAGGAACAGCACAGGGATCCGCCGCCCGGAGGCGTGGAGCCGGTCGGAGACGGCGAAGCCGTCCAGATCAGGCAGCATGACGTCGAGCACGATCAGGTCGGGGCGCACCTTGCCGGCGATCTGGACCGCGTCGCGGCCGGAGGACGCGGTGATCACCTCGAACCCGGCGTAGCGCAGGCTCGCCGACAGCAACTCCCTGATGTCGGGCTCGTCGTCGACGACCAGCAGACGGCCTTCCCCGATCACGACCCCACCCTCCGGCCCGTGGCCGCGCCCTCGGTGACGGACGTCGCCGCCACCTGGCCCTCCGCGTCGGCGGTCCCCGCGACGGTGACGAAACTGCCCGGCTTGAGGTCGGAGACCTTCCCCGACCGGGTGACCCGCACCTTGGTGCCGCCCGAGGTCGTCACCGTGACCACGCCGCCGTTCACGGTCTGGACGTAGATCTTGTCGCCGTCGACCAGCTTGACCGTGCCGAAGGTCATGCCGCCGGGCCCCGCTCCTGCACCTGCCCCTGCGCCCGCTCCGCCGCCCGCACGCCCGGCGCCGCCGCCCGCGAAGCCGTCGGCCCCGCCCGCGCCCCGGGCGTACCCGCCGCCCGGTCCGCCACCTCCCGCGGCCTGACCGGCGCCCGCGAACGCACCGGCGCCGGGCGCGCGGGACGGGAACCGGCCCGCCGTGGAGCCGCCCAGGAGCTTCTGCACCTGGATGCCGAGGAGCAGCCCGGCCACGAGCAGGACGCCTCCGGCCAGGGCCAGCGTCAGCTTCGACCCGCCCGCCCGGGCGGGACGCGCCCCCAGCACCTCCTGGAGGTCGTCGTCGTACGGCGAGGTCTCCAGAAGCTCCTCGGTGTCGCTCCTGCTCACATCCATCTCCCTTCCATGGGTCCGGCCATCACTCGAAGCGGAGGGCTTCGATCGGCCGCAGCCCGGCGGCACGGTTGGCGGGATAACTGCCGAAGAACAGGCCGATCGCGACCGAGACGCCGAGCGCCAGCACGATCGACGTGGGGACGATCACCGGCTGCACGCCCGCGATGGTGAACTGGGCGCCGACCACGGCGATCAGCACACCCAGCAGGCCGCCGACGAGGCTGAGCATCGTCGCCTCGGCGAGGAACTGGCCGAGGATCGCGCCCTTGGGCGCGCCGATCGCCTTGCGGATGCCGATCTCCCTGGTCCGCTCGGTGACCGTGACGAGCATGATGTTGGTGATGCCGATGCCGCCGACGAGCAGGCTGATCGCGGCCACCGCGCCGAGCAGGACCGTGAACGTCCCGGTCGCCGCGCTGACCGTCTCCTGCAGGGTCGCCTGGTTGAGGATGCGATAGTCGGCGCTCGCCGAGCCGGTGATGCCGTGCCGCTGGTTGAGCACCTCGGTGACCTCGGTCTGCGCGGCGTCCACCGCCTCGGCGCTCTTGGCCTGGACGAGGATCTGTCCCAGCGGCCCGAATCCGGTCAGGCTCTGCTGCACGGCGGGCAGCGGGGCGATCGCCACGTCGTCGGCGTCCTGGAATCCGGACGAGCCGGCCTCCTTGAGCACTCCCACGACGGTGAACGGCACGCCCGACACGGTGATCTGCTTGCCGAGGGGATCGACCGTGCCGAACAGGTCGTCGGCCACCGTCTGCCCGATCACCACGACCTTGCGCGCGGCGAGCACGTCGTCGTTGTAGAAGTACGCGCCCTTGGCCACCGGCTTGTTGGACGTCTCGAAGTAGCTCGGGTAGGTGCCCACGAGCTGGCTGATCGCGTGGCTCGCCCCCTCGTACGTCGCGGTCTGGGACTGGGCCGTCACGACGGGCGAGACGCTCTTGACCGAGGGGGCGCTCGCCGGGTCGGCCAGCGCCCGCGCGTCCTCGACGGTCAGGTCCTTCGCCTGGGTGCGCGGGCCGCTGTTCTGCTGTCCGGCCTGGCCGCGGCCTCCCCCGCCGAAGGCGCGGGCGAACCCGCCGCCGGGGCCGCCCCCGCCACCCGAGGTGGAGGGCGTGATGGTCAGCGAGTTGGCCCCGAGCCGCTGGATGTTCTGCTGGATCTGCCGGGAGGACCCTTCGCCGATGGCGACCAGCAGGATCACTGCGGCGACGCCGATCAGGATGCCGAGCATGGTGAGCGCGCTGCGCATCTTGTTGGCGGACAGGCCGCGCAGGGCGAACCTCAGCACCTCCACCGCGTTCACGAGGCCACCCCCGCGAGCCGCGGGGGCAGCCCGCCGACCGGCGTGGTGCGCACGTCCTCCACGATCCGGCCGTCCATGAGGCGGACGACCCGTTTGGCGTGCGCGGCGACCTCCTCCTCGTGCGTGATGACGACCAGGGTCCGGCCGCTCGCACTGAGGCGGTCGAAGATGTTCATGACGTCCTCGCTGGACTTGCTGTCGAGAGCGCCCGTGGGCTCGTCGGCCAGCAGCAGGGTCGGCGCGGTGACGAGCGCGCGGGCCACCGCCACCCGCTGCTGCTGGCCTCCGGACAGCTCGTTGGGCTGGTGGTGGACGCGGTCGGCGAGCCCGACCCGGTCGAGCGCGGCCAGCGCCCTGCGGCGCCGCTCCGCGGCCTTGACCCCGCCGTACGCCAGGGGAAGCTCGACGTTGGTGAGCGCGCTCATCCGGGGGATGAGGTTGAAGGACTGGAAGACGAAGCCGAGTTTGCGGTTGCGGACGATCGCGAGCCGCCGTTCGTCGAGCCCGCCGACGTCGGTGCCGTCGAGGTGGTAGGTCCCGCCGGACGGGACGTCGAGGCAGCCGATGATGTTCATCAGCGTGGACTTGCCGGAGCCGGAAGCGCCCATGATCGCCACGTAGTCGCCGCGCTCCACCCTGAGCGACACGCCGCGTAGCGCGCGCACCGCGGTCTCGCCCTCGCCGTACACCTTGGTGACGTGGTCCAGATCGAGCACAGGGGGGTCGAGCACAGGGAGGCCGGAAGCAGGGCGGCCGGGAACAGCGCGGCCGGGCACCGGCGGCGGGCCGGCCCTCATCGGCTGCCTCCGCGGCCGCCGCCACCACCGCCGCCGCCACCGAAGCCGCGGCCGAACCCGCCTCCGCCGCCGGGGAACTGGATGCCGCCGCCTTCACCGGTCGTCGACGCCTGTGGCCGCACCACCTGGTCGCCCTCCTGGAGTCCCGACTTGATCTCGGTGGTGGTGTCGCCCTTCAGGCCGACCTCCACCCGCTTGACGACCTGCCTGCCGTTCTCCAGCACGGTCACCGTGGTCTGGCCGCCCGCCGTCGTGACCGCCGAGGAGGCCACCGTGAGCACGTCGTCGGCCTTACCCACGGCCACCTGGGCCGTGGCCGTCTGCCCGAGCCGTACGGTGGACGGCACGTCGGTCAGCGAGATCGTCACGGCGTACTGGACGACGTTGTTGTTCGTCTGCGGCTGCGGGTCGACCACCGTCACCTTGCCGGCGGCGGTGACTCCGGGGAGAGCGTCGAAGGACACGGTCGCCGCCTGGCCGACCTTGATCCTGCCGACGTCGGCCTCGGTGAAGTTCCCCACGATCCGCAGGTGGGCGGGGTCGGCGATCTCGATGAAGCCGCTGGACTTGCCGGTGCCGGCGGAGGCCGAGGAGCCGCTCTGCGACTGCCCCTGGCCGCCCTGGGAGGACCCGCCGGATCCGCCGGACGCGCCCGAGGAGCCGCCCACGGCCCCGTTGACCGCCGTGACGACCGCGGCGAAGGGCGCCTTGATCACCGTGCCCGCCAGAGCCCGCTTGGCCGATCGGTAGGCGTTCCTCGCGTTGATGTACTGCGAGTAGCCCGAGGCGGTCGAGGTGTCCGCCTCCTCGGCGGCGTCCAGGCTCGCCTGGGCCGCCTCCAGGCTCTCCCTGGCGGCCGTGTCGTCGATGCGCGCGAGCACCTGACCCTTCTTGACCTTGTCGCCGCTCTCGACCAGGACGGACTCGACGGTGCCGTTCGCGGCGAAATCGAGGGCGCGCGTCCTGGCGCTCTCGACGGAACCGGAGGCCGATACCGAGGCGAGCACGGTCCCGCGGGTCACCCGGGTCGTCAGCGGTGCGGCGCCGTTCCCGGAGGAGTCGCCTCCCACGGACGCCCAGGCCGCCGCGATCCCGCCGAGCAGCAGTACCACCAGGACACCGTTGATGATCAGTGTCCTGCGCTTCGTCGACAGCTTCACGACGTCGAACCATGGCAAACCCCGCTTCGGGCAACCTAGGCCGATGCTGAGGGTTTGCTGACAGTCCTCGTCAGGACCCGCATTTACAGACAACTCTCAGGTACGGCCAAGCCACCGGTCACGTGACGTCAGCAGGATGTCCGCCATGAGATCGAGCACTCCCCTCAGCGTCGGAGGGCTCGCGCTGGCGGGGATCGTCATCGCGAGCGTCGCCGTGATCTCCGCCACCGGCGGCGACACCTCCGTGGCCGACCGGATAGCGCTCGCCTCGGTCAAGCGGGGCACGGTCGCGTCGTACGTGTCGGCCGCCGGCAACACGATCGACACCGGAGTGCGCGATCTCGCGTTCGGAGCGGAGGGCACGGTCGAGAAGATCTACGTCAAGGTGGGCCAGAAGGTCCGCCGCGGCAAGGTCCTCGCCCGGATCGACGACACCATCGCCACGGAGAACTACGAGGCCGCGAAGGCCGCCCTCGCCGCCGCCAAGGAGACCCTCGACGACGTCCAGAACGGCACCGCCGCCGGGAGCGGAGCCGCGGCCCCGAGCGCGGGTGGCTCCGGAGCCCGCACCTCCGGCGGCTCAGGCGGCGGAACCAGCGGCGGCTCAGGCGGCGGCTCCGGCGCGGGCGCGTCCACCGGCGGCATGGCCCGGAACCCCGGCGGCACGACGGGCGCGGGGGCGGGAAACGCGAATGGGGCCAGAGGCGTCTCCGGAGCGGGGAACGCGGGCGGCTCCGGCGGCGGCTCCGGCTCGGGCCACGCGGGCGGGATTGGCGGCGGCGGCCCTGTCTCGTGCCCGACCCCCTCCGTCCGGCCTTCCGGACAGGGGTCCACGCGCCCCTCCTCGCAGCCCTCGTCGCGGCCTTCCCCGACCGCCCGGCCTTCGAATTGGCCGGCGGACGCCGCGGTGAACAAGGGCGCGAGCGCAGCGAGCATCGCGCTCGTGGCGTACCGGGGTGGTGCCCACGGCGGCTCCACACCCCAGCCCAGTCCGGCCCCGACGGCCACGGCACGCCCGCACCCGCATCCGTCCAAGACGCACCGTCCGGCCCCCACGGACGGCGCGAGCGCGCCGAACCCCGAGGTGAGCGTCTCGATCCCGCCCACACCACCGGCGCCGCAGCCGTCCGCCACGCCGAGCCCCTCCTCCAGCGGTTCCTCCGCCTGCGCACCCGGCCAGGGCGGCCACGGACAGAACCAGGGACAGAACTCTCAGGGACAGCCCGGGCAGGGGCAGGGCGGCGGCGCGCAGGGACGTGCAGGGTTCGGCGGCGCGCAGGGACGTGCGGGCTTCGGCGGGGGCCAGGCGGGTCAGGGCGCTCAGGGCCGCCAGGGGGGCCAGGGAGGCGGCGCCCGGCTCACCGAGGCACAGGCCGAGGCGCAGGTCAGCCAGGCGACGACCGAACTGGCCGAGGCCAAGGAGGCGCTCGACGGTGTGAGGATCAAGGCTCCGGCGGACGGCACGATCCTGTCCGTCGCAGGGACCGCCGGCTCCCGCTACACGTCGGGCACGTTCATCACCCTCGGCGACCTCGACGACCTGCAGGTGCAGGCGATGTTCACCGAGTCGGACATCCGCTTCCTCAAAGTCGGTCAGGCGGCCACCGTGACGCTGCCCGCACAACCGGGGCAGGAGTATCCGGGAACGGTCGCCCACATCGACCCGACCGCGACCACCAGCAACCGCCTGGTGCGTTACGGCGTGACGATCGTCCTGAACAAACGCCCCGCCCGGCTGCTGCTGGGCCAGAGCGCCACCGTGCGGGTGACGACCGGCGAGGCGGCCGACGCGCTCTACGTCCCCTCCCAGGCCGTACGCGCCCAGGGCGACGGCACGGCCGTGGTCACGGTGGCCGACGGAGGGACCCGGTCCCGGCGGACGGTCCAGGTCGGCGTACGCGGCGACAGTTACGTGGAGATCACCGGCGGCCTCTCGGAAGGCGACCAGGTCGTGCTGCCCGGCGCCTCCACCGCCTTCCCCGACGAAGGCTTCCCCGCCGCCCGCTGACCCCTCGGCAGCCCATATGCCGTCCAGCACGGTCACCGCGCAACTGCCGAGCAAAGACGAGGTCACATGTTTTCCGGGCGAGTTGACACTGTCCTCGCTCTCGTATAAAGAAATCACTGCTCCCCGCCGTCCGGGCATCGCCCGGACTGGCGGGGATTATTCGTTGCGGGGCAAAGTGACAGATCGCCTCATTCTGTTCATCGACTATCAGAACGTCTACAAGGGCGCCCGCAGCTGCTTCTACTCACAATTGCATCCTCCCCACACAGCCGGGCAGGTATCCCCGCTTGCGCTTGGACAACATCTAGTCCGCAGCAGCCCCTACGACCGCGAACTGGCTCAGGTAAGGGTCTATCGCGGCAGGCCCGACTCGACCAAGGATCCCAAGGGTTACGGAGCCTGCACACGGCAAGTCGCCGCGTGGGAACGCAGCGATCGGGTGGTGACCGCCCTCCGCACCCTTCGCTATCCGTACGGATGGCCCGAGCGTTCCGGCGAAAAGCCGCAGGAGAAGGGTATTGACGTCGCGCTGGCAGTCGACTTCGTGCGGCTGGCATCGAGAAGGAGTACGACGTCGGGATCTTGATGTCGACCGATACCGACCTCAAGCCAGCCCTGGAAGTAGTTGCTTCATTACGGTCATCAGGGGGCCCGCGTGTCGAGGTAGCGGCCTGGAGCGGAGACAACATGCACAACAGGCGCTTGTCGATCTCTGGCATGAACCTTTGGTGTCACTGGCTGAACGCTGAGTCTTACGACCAGGTCAAGGACCCCACCAACTACACCCTGGACTGATCGCGGGACCGCCGGCAGCGCATGCCCCGCCGAACCCAGTGCGGCGACGATGCGTCGGATCACCAAGTGCGGGAGGCTGTCACCGGCGGGCGAAGGGGACTTCGTAGACGGGCGGTCCGCCCAGCATTGCCACCAGATCGTCCTCGGTGACGTCGAGGTCGAAGGCGCGGCCCGCCTGGCGGGGGTCCCAGCCTTGGCCCAGAGCCATCCGGACGGCCTCCGCCACGAGCGCCGGCCGTACGGCCATCGTTCGCTCTCCCACCCAGACATCCGGTAGGGAGAAGGGGAGCGACACGAGGAGAACCAGGCCGGGCCCTTCCGCGAGCTCGATCGCAAAGGACAGTGACCCCTCGCCGATCGCTTGCCCATATGTGGGCTTGCGGCGGATCCGCCACCGGTAGGCGACGCCGTCGACCGTGATGAGCCGTGAACCCTTCCGGGGAATCGCCATGCGCACCTCCCGCCCCCCAAGCTCCACCGCCGAGGGCGCGTGCGTCAAACGGAAAACAGCGGTCAGGTGCGGGTTTCCGGGGCGAGGGGGAGGATGACCCGGAAGGTGGCGCCGGCGCCGGGGGCCGTCTTCACGCCGACCTCGCCGCCGTGGGCCCGGACGAGGGACTCCACGATCGCGAGCCCGAGGCCGCTGCCGCCGGCCGGCCTCGTACGGGAGGGGTCGGCACGGTAGAACCGCTCGAAGACCCGGGCCGCCTGCTCGGGTGTGAGACCGGGCCCCTTGTCGGCCACCTCGATGAACGCCGCGCCGTCCAGGCTGCCGGCACGCACGGTGATCGGCGTTCCCTCGGGCGTGTGGATCGTGGCGTTGCTCATCAGGTTGCCCAGGACCTGCCTCAGCCGCACCTCGTCTCCCGAGACGATCAGCGCCACGTCCCCCTCGACCACCAGCGACACGTCGCGGTCGGGACAGAGGGTCCTGGCGTCGTGCACCGCGTCGGCCGCCAGGGCCAGCAGGTCCACGGGCTGCGTACGCAGCGGGCGCTGCTGGTCGAGCCGGGCGAGCAGCAGGAGGTCGTCCACCAGCAGGCCCATGCGGGCCGCCTCGCTCTCGATGCGCGACAGCAGGCGCGTGGCGTCGGCGTCCGGCACCTGCCGGTGGAACTCGGCGAAGCCCCTGATCGAGGTGAGCGGCGTACGCAGTTCGTGCGAGGCGTCGGCCACGAAGCGGCGCATGCGCGCCTCCGACTCCCTGGCCGCGGCCTCGGACGCCGCCCGGGCCTCGAACGCCGCCTCGATCTGGGCGAGCATGCCGTTCAGCGAACGGGCGAGCCGCCCGACTTCGGTGCGCGGGTCGCGGTCGGGGACCCGGCTGCCGAGGTTCCCCCGGGCGATGGCCTCCGCGGTCGCCTCGATTTCCGCCAGGGGCCGCAGGCTGCGCCGTACGATCACGACGCCGACGACGGCGAGCAGGACCATCAGGGCGCCGCCGACCAGCGCCTCGATGAGAGCGAGCCGGCCGGTGATCTGCCCGACCGAGGCCATGTCCACCGCGACGACGACCGTGCCGAAGCCCTCCACGGGCACCACCCGGGCCCGCCACTTTCCGTCACCCGACAGCGCCGGCACCGTCACGGGGGCGCGGGAGGTCACGGCGCCGGGCCCCGGCAGGGACTCCACGCTTACGCCCGCCTGCGCGAGCAACGTCCTGCCGGCGCCGTCGCGGATCTCGACCCGGCCCTCGGGCAGCACCCTGAGCTGCGGGAACGCCCCCGGGCCCCGGTCGAGCCGTCTTTCCGCCTCGTGTGCCAGCACGGCGACCTTCCAGTCGACCCGGGTGACCAGGTAGTCGCGCAGCACCGAGACGCTGCCCACGCCGATGACCGCGAGGGCGACCGCGACCAGCGCGAGCATGGCCGCGCTGAGCCGGATCCGCAGCGGCGTGCGCCCCGACACGGCTCAGGCGCCGCTGGGTGGTGTCCGCATGACGTAGCCGACGCCGCGCAGCGTGTGGATGAGCCGGGGGTGACGCCGGGAGTGGGCGTTGTCGAGCTTGCGGCGCAACACCGAGACGTACGACTCGACGATCCCGGCGTCGCCGCGGAAGTCGTAGTCCCACACGTGGTCGAGGATCTGGGCCTTGGACAGCACCCGGCCGGCGTTGCACATGAAATAACGCAGCAGCTTGAACTCCGTCGGCGACAGGGGTACGGCCCGGCCGCCGCGCCAGACCTCGTGGGACTCCTCGTCCAGTTCGATGTCGGCGAAGGTCAGCCGCGGCGGGGTGATCATCGGGTCTCCGGCGGTGCGGCGCAGCACGGCCCGGATCCGGGCGACGACCTCCTCGAGGCTGAACGGCTTGGTCACGTAGTCGTCGCCGCCGAGCGTCAGGCCCCGGATCTTGTCCTCGGTGGCGTCCCGCGCGGTGAGGAAGACCACAGGGGTGAGGGTTCCACCGCTGCGCAGCCTGCGCAGGATGTCGAACCCGTCCATGTCGGGCAGCATGACGTCGAGCACGATCAGGTCCGGCCGGTGCCGCTGAGCCGCGGCCACCGCTTCGCCGCCGTTGGATGCGGTGTGGACCTCGAATCCGGCATACCGCAGGCTGGCCGCGAGCAGCTCGAGGATGTTCGGCTCGTCCTCGACGATCAGCAGCCGGGCTTCGGGAGATTCAACGACCATGGCGGCAGCACTCTAGACCTAGAAAGTTAAGGGAACCGTTAAAGCGATGTGCCGCGCGATCGCCAGGCTGCTCGTCGCCGCAGGCGAGGGCGCGTTCCGCACCAGCACGATCCGCCCGCGGACGTCGATGACGAAGTCGTCGAGCAGCCTGCCGTCCCGCGCCACGGCCTGGGCCCGCACGCCGCCCTGGGCGCGTACGAGGTCGGCCGGGGCCAGCTCGGGCACATACCGCCGGGCGGCGGCCACGAAGGCCCGCTTGACCAGCGAGCCGTAGACCTCACGCAGGCCGGTGCGCCAGTGCTCGGCCGCCATGCGCCGGGCGCCCGGCCAGGCGACGATCCGCCGCAGGTCGCGCAGCGACGCCGACCGCCAGGAGTAGCCCTCCAGGGCGAGCGCGGGCACGGCGTTGGGCCCGACCAGCACCTCCCCGTCGATCCTGCGGGTCAGGTGAACGCCGAGGAAGGGGTAGCGGGGGTCGGGCACGGGATAGATGAGCCCTTTCACCAGGCCGCGTGCCGGGCCGGCGAGCCGGTAGTACTCACCGCGGAACGGGACGATCCGCACGTCGCCCCCGGCTCGCGCCAGGTCCGCCACGTGGTCGGTGCCGAGGCCGGCGCAGGAGACCAGCCGGTCGAAGGTGAGCCTCTCCGGCCCGGCCGCCACCGCCACGCCGTCGGTGGTCTGCCTGATCGCGCGCACGGGACGCGAGAGCCGTACGGACCCGCCGGCCTCGGCCAGGTCGGCGGCGAGGCGGCGCGCGACGGCGGAGAAGTCGGTGATCGCGGTGTGCGGTGAGTGGACGGCGGCGACCCCGACCGCGTGCGGCTCCACCTCCCGCAGGCCGATCGCGTCGAGCTCGGCGATGCCGGGCACGCCGTTCTCCCTGGCCCGCTCGGCGATGCGGCGCAGTCCGGGCAGTTCGGCCCGGGTGGAGGCCACGACGAGCTTGCCCGCCTCGTCGTACGGCAGGCCGTGCTCGGCGCAGTACTCGCGCAGCATGGCGGCGCCCTCCCGGCACAGGGTCGCCTTGAGCGAGCCGGGCTGGTAGTAGATCCCGGCGTGCACGACCCCGCTGTTGTGCCCGGTCTGGTGGGCGGCGATCCGGGACTCCTTCTCCAGGACGGTCACCTCGGCACCCGCCCGCGCCATCTGCCGGGCCACGGCCAGACCGAGGATCCCGGCGCCGACGATCCCGATCCTCATGTCCGCGTGGTTGTCGACAGCATGCCGGACATTGTCTCAGCCGGAGCCGCTCCACGGTGATCGAACCTGTGTTCGGTACGATGGCGGCGTGTACGTGCCACCCGGCTGGCCACCGGAGGTGCGCCCTCCTGGCAGCCCCGACTGGGAGGTCTCGGCCGTGTCGTGGCTGCTCGACGCGGTGCCCCCCGACTACCGCGCGTACGGCGTGCTGCGCCGGCACCCGCTCGCGCTCGCCCGGATGGCCCGCCAGCAGGTGGCGGCCTCGATCCAGGCGGCCAGGGAGGGATACCGGGGGGCGGCGGTGGACCTGAAGGAGCATCTGCCCCCGCACGCGATCGAGGCCGTCCTGGACGCCTACCGCCAGGAAGGCCCCCGGCTCGTACGGCTGGCCGAGTCGGTCGCGCTCGTGGAACGGGCCCTGCGCGGCGAGCACTTCCTCCCTCGCCTGCGACCACGCTCTTAAATCCGGACATATGGGGCATATCACTCATAAAGAGGGAATCGGGGGTTAGCCATGACCACAGAGGGACCGACCAAGACCGCCGGCCAGGTCATGCACGAGGGCGCCGAATGCATCGGCGAGCACGAGAGCCTGCGCAGGGCCGCGGAGATGATGCGGGACATGAGCGTCGGCGCCCTTCCCATCTGCGGGGACGACGACCGGCTCAAGGGCATCATCACCGACCGCGACATCGTGATCAAGTGCTGCGCCGAAGGCAGGGATCTCGACCAGACCACGGCGAGCGAGCTCGCCCGCGGTCTCGTCTGGGTCGACGCCGGCGCCAGCGTCGAGGACGCCCTGGCGAAGATGGAGGAGCACCAGATCAAGCGCATGCCGGTGATCGACAACCATCGCATCGTCGGGATGATCACCGAGGCCGACCTGGCCAAGGAGCTACCCGACAGCAAGCTCGCGGAGTTCGTGCACCGCATCTACGCGCGGAGCTGACTCTCGCGGCGATCTTCGGGCCGGGTGTCGCCGGGAACGGCGGCCCGGCCCTCCGCATGCCCCGTTCCCGCGGCGTGGCCGGCGGGCGCCGGGGAGGAGCGCTCGCGCCGGGCCGCGCAAGTTCCGGACCGCCTCCTCCACAGTGGGATCGGGCACTGTGGTGGGATCGGGCGCCCTGGGCCGGCGGGCGCCGGCCGCGCACCGCTAGCGACGTCCCGGCGTGACGAGCCCGGACTCGTAGGCGTGCACGACCAGCTGGGCGCGATCACGAGCGCCCAGCTTGGCGAGCATCCTGCTGACGTGGGTCTTGACGGTGGCGTGGCTGATCGTCAGGTGGCCGGCGATCTCCTCGTTGGACATCCCCGTCGCCACCAGCGACAGGACCTCGCGCTCCCGGTCGGTCAGCCGGTCGAGGCCGGGTCCCGGCACGGGCCTGGGCGGGGTGGAGACGTACTCCTCGATCAGCCGCCTGGTGACCGAGGGGGACAACAGCGCCTCGCCGCCGGCCGCCACCCGCACCGACTGCAGCAGGTCGGCCGGTTCGATGTCCTTGACCAGGAATCCGCTGGCCCCGGCACGCAGGGCGGCGAAGACGTACTCGTCGAGGGCGTAGTTGGTGAGGATGACCACGCGCACCGAGTCGAGCTCCGGGTCGGCGCCGATTCTCCTCGTGGCCTGGATGCCGTCCAGCAGCGGCATCCGTACGTCCAGCAACGCCACGTCTGGGCGCAGGGCACGGCACAACTCGACGGCCTCGCCGCCGTTGCCGGCTTCCGCGACGACCGTGACGTCCCCGGCCATCTCCAGCAGTGCGCGGAAACCGGCGCGGATCAGTGGCTGGTCGTCGGCCAGCAGCACCCGGATCACGGCGCGGCCGCCGTCGGCAGTTCGGCCCGTACGGCGAAGCCTCCCCCCGGTCGCGGCCCGGCTGTGAGCGAGCCGCCGAGAGCGACCGCGCGCTCGCGCATTCCGATCAGCCCCATCCCGTTCTCCGCTGTCCCTGTCGTGGTCTGTCCGTTGTCCTCGACGCTCAGCTTGAGCATCTGAGTCGCGTACTCGATCGTCACGGTGACGGAGGCGGCCCCGGCGTGCCGCAGCACGTTGGTGAACGCCTCCTGCACGATGCGGTAGGCGGCCCGGTCGACCTCCGGGGGCACCTCCCCGCGCGTGCCGATGGTCAGCGTCGTGACCGGCAGCCCTGCCGCTTCGGCCCGGTCCACCAGCCGGGGCAGCCTGGCCAGCCCCACCTCCGAGCCGTCGGGATCGGCCTGGCGCAGGACGCCCAGCGTGGCGCGCAGCTCGTGCATCGCCTCCTTGCCGGAATCCTTGACCGCGAGCAGCGCCTGACGGGTCAGGGCCGGATCCCGCTCCAAAGTCTGTAAGGCGACGGAGGTCTGGACGTTGATGACGGAGATGGTGTGTGTGAGCGTGTCGTGGAGCTCTTGGGCGATCCACAGGCGCTCCTCTCCCGCCCTGCGCAGCGCGGCCTCCTCCTTGGTGAGTTCGGCCTGGATCGCCCGTTGCTCGACCTCTCCGAGGTAGGCGCGCCGGTTCTTGGTCACCTCGCCGAGCACCACCATCGCGACCAGCCAGCCGCTGAGCAGACTGAGGCCACCGGGTTCGGGGTCGGTGTCGGCCAGGGCGACCGGAACGGCGATGCCGGAAGCCAGTGCCGCGGCAAGACCGATCGCCAGGCGGCGCCGCCCCAGAGTGGCCGCCGTGTAGGTCGCGATCAGGGCGGGCCCGGCGGCGAAGATGCCCGGGTAACGCGCGCCGTAGTAGGCGACGGCGCACCCCACCGCGACCACGCCGACCGGCACGGGAGCGGCACGCCGCCAGGCGAGCACCAGAGACGACACAACGATCAGCGCCAGGCCGGGCGCGTCCAGTGGCCCCTCCGTCAGGCCCGAGCTGGACAACCCGCCATAGGTGCCCGCGACGCCGAGCGTGAGCATGGCCACCGTGATCAGCGCATCGGTCTTCCAGGGGTGCACGCCTGTCACGCTAAGCCACGACGCAGGCCGGGCCCACCCGCCTGCGGATGACCCGGCGCCTGCATCCCTGGTCGTACTCGTGCTCCGCGTGGCCGTGCCCTACACCCTGGGATGTACGGCGGAGCGCCGACCCCAGTCTGACGATCTTCCGCTCGATGCGCAGCAGCATGCCGGGCATGAGCGTCTCACCTGTTCCGCCGCGGGCCGACCCCGGCCGTGCGCCCGGCTGGATCGTCCGGCCGCTGCGGTCGGCCGCCGTGCTGCACCTGTTCGGCGTGCTCGCACAAGCCGTCCTTGCCGGACTGTTCGTCACCGGTGACGTGGACATGCTCGCCTGGCATCGCACCAACGCCGGATTCACGCATGTCACGCTCTACCTCCAGCTGCTGGCCTCGATCCTGCTGTGGCGACCGGCGCGCGGACCGGCGTGGCCCGCCCTGGCCGCGGCCGGGCTCGTGGCCGCCGAAACCCTTCAGGTCGTGGCCGGGCAGGAGCGCGTCCTGGCAGTGCACTTCCCGCTCGGCATGGCCGTTTTCGGCGCCACGACCATACTGACCGTCCTGGTCTGGCGGGTGACGCGATGATCTCCCGTCGCGGTTTCCTCGGGCTGCTCGGCGGGGCCGGCCTCACCGTCGCCGGCTGCGGCGCCCTGGCACCCGAGGTGGCCGGTGAGAGCCTGACGAGCGCGTTGCCGTTGCCCGCCCGGTTCACCGTGCCGCTCCCGATCCCCGCGACCGCCGTTCCCGTACGGCCCGGCCATTACGAGGTCGTCCAGCGCGCGGCCAAGGTGGAGATCATCCCCGGCACCACGACCGAGATCTGGGGCTACGACGGCACGTTCCCCGGGCCGACCTTCCACCTGGACTCCGGCGGCCGCACCGTCATCCGGGTCCGCAACGAGCTGCCCGTGCCCACCTCGACGCACCTGCACGGAGGAGTCACCCCGTCCCAGTCCGACGGCTACCCCACGGACGTGGTGATCGCCGAGGGACGGGGATTCCGCCCGCCCCAGGGCGATCACTCTCACGACGACCTGTCGCAGTGGACCTTGCACGAGGCGGCCAGGGACTACGTGTATCCGCTGGAGCAGCGTGCCGCCACACTCTGGTACCACGACCATCGGATGGACTTCACCGCGCCGCAGGTGTGGCGTGGCCTGGCCGGTTTTCTCGTGGTTCGCGACGACGAGGACGACGCGCTGCCGTTGCCGAAGGGTGAGCGGGACATCCCTCTGATGATCTGTGACAGGGCGTTCGAGGAGGACGGCTCCTTCCGCTATCCGTCCCTCGATCCGACCCTGCTGATGCGCCCGGGGGTGGACGACGCCTTCATGGCGGGAGTCGAGGGCGATGTCATCCTGGTCAACGGCGCGCCCTGGCCTTTCCTCGAGGTCGACGCGGTCCGATATCGCCTGCGACTGCTCAATGCCTCGAACGCACGCCGTTTCCGGCTGCGGTTGACTCCCGGCGGCCGGTTCGTGCAGGTCGGCAGCGATCAGGGGCTGCTTACCGCTCCCCTGGCGCACGACGCGATCACCATCTCCCCGGGAGAACGCTTCGATGTCATCGTGGACTTCTCCGGCCGTCCCGCCGGCACCGAGGTGACCATGGTCAACACCTTGGGCGCGGGCGCCGCACGCGATGTCATGCGGTTCCGTGTGCGGCGCGGAGCCGCCGACGACAGCGTGATCCCGAAGCGGCTGTCACCGGCCGGGCCGGTCCCCACGGCGGTCGCCACCCGCGTCTTCGACTTCCGCCGTACGGGTCAGAGGGGCGGCGGGTCCTGGACGATCAACGGACGGCGCTTCCGGCCGGGGCGGCCACTGGCCACCCCTCGTCTGGACACCAGCGAGATCTGGAGGTTCACCAGCGACTTCCATCACCCTGTGCACGTCCACCTGGCTCGATTCCGGGTGCTCTCACGGAACGGCGGGCCGGCGGCGGCGACCGACGCCGGCTGGAAGGACACGGTGGACGTGCGGCCCTACGAGGTCGTCGACGTCCTGGTCCGTTTCGAGGGCTACCGGGGGCGCTACATGCTGCACTGCCACAACCTGGAGCACGAGGACATGGCGATGATGGCCGATTTCGAGGTCGTCTGACGGTCCTCGGCGGCCGCGGTGAAGGCCTTCAGCGGCCCGTGCGGTAGGCGACGAACGCGATGATCCCGATCGCCCCGACAGCGACCGCCAGCCATAACACCGGCATCGGCACGGCGAGGACTCCGTCCCCGGCGGCCGCCCCGCTCGTCGCCTTGACCGCCCTCGGCCGGGCGGAGGCCCGGGCCGGCGTGGGCGACGGAGCCGGCCGGGCGGCGGCGGGCAGCGGCACCCGGTAGACCGGGCTGTCCTTCCCCTCGCTCCCGGTGAGCAGGGCCGTGCCGTCCCGCGTGTACGCGATCGACTCGGCCTGGCGCAGCGGCGGCATCGTCACATGCGCGATCAGCGTGCCGGGCGAGCGGTAGACGGACGCCGAGAAGTACGTGCGGATGACGAAGCTCGACCCGTCGGGCGCGTACGCCGCGTCGGTGGCCATGAGGGGGGCGGACCCCACCCGGCGCAGGACGTTCACCTTGTCGGTGCGCAGCTTCGCGGGAGCGGCGTAGACGCCCCCGGAGAACTCCTTGCTGACGACGTACAGCCGGCCCGCACGGGGATCGACCATCACCCCCTCGGCGTTGCGGGGGCCGTCGGCGTAGCGGAAGCGATACCGGACGGCCCGCAGCGTGGCGTCCTCCATCGTCCTGGGCTCGACGACCTTGTAGACCGACACGTCCGGCCAGGCGCCGTCCATGTTGTCCCCGATGTCGGCGATCCACAGCACGCCGCGCCCGGTCGCGCGGTCGGTGGAGGCCGCGATGCCCTCCCAGTCCCTGGCCTCGGCGTTGCCGATCGTGAAGGTCGCCCGGGTGCGGCCGTCCGGGCCGACGGCGTAGATCTGGGGTCCGTTGCCGCTGTCGTTGTGCGTGTAGACGATGCCCTTGTGGGTGGGCGAGACGGCGAGGCCGCTCGACTCGCCGACACGCTCGTCCCTGATCCGGAACAGCAGCCGCTCCCGGTCGTCCGCCCAGGCCGCCGTCGTGGTCGTCGCCGTGGCCGCCCGGGCCGCTGTCGTCGTCGCCGGGAGCACCGTGCCGGTGCCCGCGACCGCGA
Organism: Microbispora rosea; assembly: GCF_900156315.1. Lineage (GTDB taxonomy): Bacteria > Actinomycetota > Actinomycetes > Streptosporangiales > Streptosporangiaceae > Microbispora > Microbispora rosea. The sequence goes on from NZ_FTNI01000023.1 coordinate 87,401, forward strand.
GGAGAGCCAGGGCGGCCCGCGGAATCCTGCTCATCCGCGTTCGCCCCGTCATGCTCCCCATGCGGCCATCATTCCCGATGCCCGTCCCGCGTGCGGTGGGGCGACATGCCCCGGCCGTCCCGGAATCGGTCAGGAGCGGGTATGCGGGCGGCCTGTCACCGCAGGGCCGCGTAGAAGTCGCGCAGGTCGGCGGCGAGCACGTCCGGCCGCAGGTGGGCGGCGTAGTGACCGCCCCCGTCGTAGGACCGCCAGTGGACGATGTTCTTGTGATCGCGCTCGGCGAAGGTGCGCATCGACACGAAGTCGCCCTCGAACATCGCCAGGCCGATCGGGACCGTCGTCGGCTCCTTGGGATGCTCGGCGCGCGCGTCCTCGTAGTAGAACCGCGTGGCCGAGGTGGCGGTGCCGGTCGCCCAGTAGAGCATCGTGTTGGTCAGGATGAAGTCGTCGTCGACGTCCTCACCGAACAACTGGGCGTTCCAGCCCAGCAGCCCGGCGGGCGAGTCGAAGATCCCGTACGACAGCGTCTGCGGCTGCTGCGAGTGGACCATGTTGAACGACATCTTGTTCTCGTAGAACCACTGCAGCACCTCCAGGCCCTTCCGCTCCTCGTCGGTGAGGTTCGCCATCTCCGCCGGGTCGCCGGAGGGGAAGGAGTAGATCTGCGTCACGTGGACGCCGGCGACGTGCTCGGGGTCCACCCGGCCCACCTCGGGCGAGACGAACGAGCCGCCGTCGTTGCCCACCGCGCCGTACCGGCCGTAGCCGAGCCTGCGCATGAGCTCCGCCCACGCCCGGGCCGTACGGAACCGGTTCCAGCCCCGCTCCCTCGTCGGGCCGGAGAAGCCGAAGCCGGGCAGCGACGGGATCACCAGGTGGAACGCCTGCGCCGGGTCCTCGGGGTTCGTCAGCGGTTCGACGACCTTGAGGTACTCCACGATCGAGCCCGGCCAGCCGTGGGTGAGAATCAGCGGAAAGGCGTCCTCGTGCGGCGACCGCACGTGCAGGAAGTGGATGTCCTGCCCGTCGATCTCGGTGATGAACTGCGGATACCGGTTGATCTCGGCCTCGTGGGCGCGCCAGTCGTACCCGTCGCGCCAATACTCGGCCAGCCGCTTCACGTACGCGACCGGCACGCCGTACTCCCAGCCGCTTTCCGGGATCTCGTCGGGCCAGCGGGTCCGGCCGAGCCGGTCCTTCAGGTCGTCGAGGTCGGCCTGCGGGACGTCGATGCGGAAAGGCCTGATCTGCGACGCGATTTCGGGCGTGATCTGCGTGTTCTCGCTCATGACGCCGACATTACGCACCCTTCCGGACAGCTTCTGTCCTGAAGTGACGCCAGACTGAGGACATGCTGGAAACCTCGGCGCGGCTGCTGCGCCTGCTGTCGTTGCTCCAGGCCAGACGCGACTGGCCCGGCGCGATCCTGGCCGATCGGCTGGGCGTGAGCGAGCGGACGGTGCGCCGCGACGTCGATCGGCTCCGCGATCTCGGCTATCCGGTGGAGTCCACCCGCGGCACGGACGGCGGCTATCGCCTGGTCGCCGGGGCGGCGATGCCACCCCTGCTCCTCGACGACGACGAGGCGGTGGCCGTGGCGATCGGGCTGCGGGCCGCCACCGGCGTGACGGGCGTCGAGGAGGCGGCCGAGCGCGCCGCCGCCAAGCTCGAACAGGTGCTGCCGTCACGCCTGCGCCGCCGCGTCGGCGCCGTGCAGGCGTACACCGAGCCGGTGCCGCCCGACCGGCCGGGTCCCGCGGTCGATCCCGCCGTGCTGAGCGTGCTGGCCGCGGCCTGCCGTGACCGCGAGCGGCTGCGGTTCGACTACCGCGGCCACGACGGCTCCTCCGGCGTCAGGCTGGCCGAGCCCTACCGGCTCGTGTCCTGGGGGCGCCGGTGGTACCTCGTGGCCTGGGACGTCGACCGCGACGACTGGCGCACGTTCCGGGTGGACCGCATCGCACCGCGCACTCCCACCGGGCCGCGATTCCCGCCCCGCGACCCGCCGGAGGGCGGCGCGGCGGCGTACGTCGCCCGCGGCGTGTCGTCGGCGGCCTGGCGGCACCACGCCCGGGTGCTCGTCCACGCCCCCGCCGAGGTGGTCGCCGCACGGATCAACCCGGCCGTCGGCGTCGTGGAGGACGTCGACGGCCACACCTGCGTGCTCGTGACGGGGGCCGACACCGTGAACTCGCTCGCCGTCCACCTCGGCCTGCTCGACCTCGACTTCGAGGTCACCGGCCCGCCTGACCTGGTCGACCACCTGCGCGCCCTGACCGCCCGCTACGCCCGCGCGACCGCCAAAGCGGCAGGGGGAGCGGCAGCGGCTTCGGCAGCGGGGTCAGGCTGAGGCGCCGCCGTCCAGCGCCAGATCGAGCCCCACCGCGAAACCGGCGTCGTCCGAGGCGAGCCAGAGCACGGTGCCGGTGATCTCGCCGAGGGCGCCGACGCGGCCGATCGGCAGCGTCTCCCGGAGCCGGGCGGCCCGGTCGTCCTCGGTCTCACCGGGGCGCAGGGACATGCCGGTGTCCAGCGGCCCCGGGCTGACCGCGTTGATCCGCACACCCGCCCGGATGTTCTCCAGCGCGGCCGTGCGGGTCAGCGCGCTCACCGCGGCCTTGGACGCGGCGTAGGCGCCCAGCCCGGGCATCCGGATGTGCGCCCCGATGTTCGAGGCGATGTTGACGATCACGCCGGAGCCCTGGGCGCGCATCGCGGCGATCTGGTGCTTCAGGGCGAGGAAGACGCCCGTCGTGTTGACCTGGAGGACGCGTGCCCAGTCCTCCTCCGGCATGTCCACGACGGTTCCTCCCGCGAGCGTTCCGGCGCTGTTGACCGCGACGTCGAGGCGGCCGAACCGGGTGACGATCTCCCCGACGAGCCCGGCCACCGCGGCCGAGTCGGTCACGTCGAAGGTGAGCGCGGCGGCCCTTCCTCCCTCGGCCTCGATCAGCTCGACGGTCTCCTCCAGCGGCTCCCGCCGCCGCCCGGCCGCCACAACGCTTGCGCCCTCCCGGGCGAACCCACGGGCGACCGCCCGGCCGATGCCGGAACCCGCCCCGGTGACCAGCACGACCTTGTCCGCGAACCTCATCTATCGCTCCTTTGTCCATGCGAAAGCGGCGGCGACCGCCGCCGCCGCGAGAAGGAAGGCCGGGGCCATCGCGGTGAGGGCGAACCCGTAGCCCTCCGTCATGGCCCGGGCGCCGCCGGCGGGCACGTCGCCCGCGCGGGCGGCGGCGAGTGCCACGAGCACGGCGAGGCCCACCGTCGGCCCCGCCTCCATGGCGGTGTTGACCAGTCCCCCGGCCGCCCCGGCGTCCTCGGCGCGTACGCCGTCGAGGGCCGCCACGGTGGCGCCGGAGAAGGCCAGCCCCGAGGCGACCGGGAAGACCAGCAGTCCGGCGAGCACGGTTCCCCCTGACGTGACACGGCCGAGCAGCAGCATCGACACCGCCGCGAGCAGCGACCCGGCGACCAGCACGTGCCGCACGCCGAGGCGGCGCAGCAGGCGGCCGCTCACCGGGCCCATGACGACGACCAGGAGGAAGGGCAGGAAGGCCAGGCTCGTGTCGATCGGCGACAGCCCGCGCACCTGCTGCAGGTAGAGACTCAGCAGGAACGTGCTCGTCGCACTGGCGGCCGCCGTGAGGAAGACCACGAGCAGGGCCGCACCCCTGCGCGGATGTGCCACCAGCCGGAGCGGCAGCAGCGGCCGCGGCGTCCTCGCCTGAAGGACGACGAAGCCCGCCGTCAGCACCAGGCCGGCGACGACGACGGCCGTCGCACCCTCCAGCAGGCCGTAGGCGAGCGCGATCAGCCCGGCCGTGGCGAGCAGCGCGCCCGGCACGTCAAGGCGGGCCACCGTACGAGGTGCGGGCGGCAGCAGGACGATCCCGGCGGTCACGGCCACCACGCCGGCGGCGGCGGGCAGGAGGAACGACCAGCGCCACGAGGCCGCGGCGGCGACGAGGCCGGACAGCAGGCTGCCGGTGACGGCCCCGGTGACCGACAGGGTGCCCCACACCGCCAGAGCGCGCTCACGCTGCCGAGCGTCCGGGCGGAGCCGCGTCACCAGCAAGACTGCCGCGGGGGCGGCCATCGCGGCGCCCACTCCCTGCGCGAAGCGCGCGGCCAGCAGGACCGGGTGGTCCGGAGCCAGCCCGCCCGCCGCCGACGCCAGTGCGATCAGGGCCATCCCGGCGAGGAACATCTCCCGGGCGCCCCACCTGTCGGCGAGCCTGCCCCCGAGGAGCAGCAGCCCACCGAAGGTCAGCCCGTACGCCGAGGTCAGCAGGGCCAGGCCCCCCTGGCCGAGGCCGAACTCCCGCTGGATGGCCGGCAACGGCACGGTGAGAAGGGTGATCGCCGCGACGAGCGTCACCTGTGCCCCGCCGAGCACGGCGAACGCTGCCGTATTTTTGGATCGATCGGTCAAGAATGAAGGCATGAAAAAGCGCACTCCTCTTCCCACGGAGAGATCAGCGGAGCACCGCGAGGGCCTGTGCGGCGGCGTCGCGGAGGCGGGCGGGGTCACAGTGCCCCTTCCCCATCACCCGCAGCCCCTGCAGGAAGACGAGCACGAACCGCGCCAGCGCCCGGGGATCGGACTCGGCGGAGATCTCCCCCTGGGCGCGGGCGCGGATGAGCGCCGAGGTCAGCGCCGTCTCCAGGCCCGTCCAGCTGGTCTCGACGACCCGGGCGACCGGCTCGTCGTCCGGGAGGAGTTCGGTCGCCGCATTGACGATCATGCAGCCACGCCGGTCGCGGTCGCGGATCGAGTCCTCGGTATAGCGCTCGACCAGCGTTCGTACGGCCGGCAGGGCGGGGCCGGGCTGGGACAGCAGTTCGACAGGGTTCGGGTCGCACATCTGCGCGTAGCGCTCCAGCGCCTTCACGTAGAGGTCATGCTTGCCGCCGAAGGTGGCGTACAGGCTGGCGCGGCCGATACCGAGGTGCTCGACCAGGTCGGCCATCGAAGTGGCCTCGTAGCCGCGCCGCCAGAACAGATCGAGGGCCCGCTCCAGCACGACATCGGGGTCGAACTCCTTGGTTCTCGCCATGCACTCGACCCTAGACCAATCGGGAACGATCGGTCAATTAAGCCGCGACGCGCTCGTCCCAGGTGATCCGGTAGTCGTGCATCCAGGCCAGCGCGTTGCGCTTCTCCACCTGCCGCATGACCACGGGAAGGATCAGGTCGCGGACGAAGGCCCCGCCGGCGCCCGGCGCCTTGCCGTCCCCGTTGCGCTTGCCCTGCGCCACGACACGCTCGACCCGTTCGCGCCGCAGCCGCTCGAAGGCGGCGAACGCCTTCGCGGTGTCCGGCACGTCGCGCAGGCACTTGCCGAGCACCACGGCGTCCTCGACGGCCATCGACGCGCCCTGCCCGGAGGACGGAGAGGTGGCGTGGGCGGCGTCCCCGACGAGGACCATGCGCTCGCCGGACCACTTGGGCACCCTCGGGAAGTCGTAGGTGTTCCAGCCGGGCAGGATGTCGGGGGTCGCCGCGATGATCTCCCGCATCGGCCCGGCGTCGCCCTCGAACAGGTCCATGAGCCTGGCCCGCCACTGCTCGGGAGTGATCGCCGCGAGTTCCTCGGGGGGCATCTCCCTGCGGCTCGGCGGGTTGGCGAACCACCACACCTGCCCCTCCGGGTGGATCATGTACCCGAAGAAGCACCGCCTGCCGAAGATGAAGTAGCAGACCCCCGGCCTGCCCGGCGCCCGCACCCCCTCGGCGTAGCCGCCGGTGTTCAGCAGCCCGACGTAACGGGCGCAGGGGGCCTCGGCGTCGATCAGGGCGCGAGTGCGCGAGCGCAGCCCGTCGGCGCCCACCAGCAGGTCGCCCTCGGCCTCGCCGCCGTCCGCGAAGACCGCCCGTACGCCGTTCGCGGTGGCCGAGGCGCCGGTGAGCCGCTTGCCGTAGTGGATCCGCACACCCCGCCGTACGGCCTCGTCGCGCAGCGCCTGGTAGAGGTCGGCGCGCCGGAGCGTGCGGCTCGGCTGGCTCGTGGTCGCCAGCAGCCTGCCGCGCGCGTTGCGGATCTCCATGACCGGCGTGTCCATGCCGAGGTCGCGGACGAGGTCGTGCAGGTCGAGCAGGCGCAGGGCCTCCAGCCCGTTCACCGCGAGCGTGAGGAAGGCGCCGACGCCCTCGGCGCCCCGGTCGTAGGCCTCGAAGACCTCGCTGTCGATTCCGGCGCGTCGCAGCGCCATGGCCGTGACGGGACCCGCGATCCCACCGCCGATGATCAGAGCTCTCTTGGTCATGCAATGACTATACATATTATGACTATTCCCCGACAAGGCCCCTATGATGGGCGCCATGTCGACACGGCGCTCTCCCCTGGCCGCGGCCGTGCTCGCCCTGGTCTGCGAGTCGCCGATGCACGCGTACCGGATGCAGCAGCTGATCAAGGAACGGCACCAGGACGACGTGGTCAACGTCGCGCAGCGCAACAGCGTCTACCAGACGATCGAGCGCCTGCTCCGCGACGGACTGCTGGCGGTCCGCGAGACCACCCGCGAGGAGAACCGGCCGGAGCGGACGGTCTACGAGGCCACCGAGACGGGCCGCGAGACGCTCAAGCAGTGGATGCGGACCATGCTGTCCACCCCGGCCAGGGAGTTCCCCGAGTTCCCCGCCGCGCTCGCCTTCCTGCCCGTGCTGACGCCCGAGGAGGCGCTGGCGGCGCTGCGGCAGCGGATCGCGGCGCTGGAGGCGCGGCTGTCCGCGCTCGACGCCGAGATGGCCGACAGCCTGAGCTTCGTGCCCCGCCTCTTCCTCGTGGAGTCCGAGTATCAGCGGGCCCAGGTCGCCACGGAGCTGGAGTTCGTGCGCGGCCTCGCAGGCGACCTGAGCGAGGGCCGCCTCACCTGGGACTTCCAGATCTGACGCGTGCCTGACTCGCCTGGAGTCCACTCCAGGTACCTAGGGTGGAGGGCATGGAATACGGACACCTTGGCCGCACCGGCCTGCTGGTCAGCAAGCTCTGCCTGGGGACCATGAACTTCGGTCCGCAGACCACCGAGGAGGACTCGTACGCGATCATGGATCGCGCCCACGAGCTCGGGATCAACTTCTTCGACACGGCCAACGTCTACGGCTGGAAGAAGGGCGAGGGGATCACCGAGAACATCATCGGCCGCTGGTTCGCCCAGGGCGGCGGCCGTCGTGAGCGTACGGTCATCGCCACCAAGCTGTACGGCTCGATGGGCGACTGGCCGAACGAGGAGAAGCTGTCGGCGCTGAACATCCGGCGGGCGGCGGAGGCCTCGCTGCGCCGCATGCAGACCGACTACATCGACGTCTACCAGGCCCACCACGTCGACCGGGACACCCCGTTCGACGAGTTCTGGGAGGCCATGGACATCCTCAAGCAGCAGGGCAAGATCCTGTACGTCGGCTCGTCGAACTTCGCGGGCTGGCACATCGCCAAGGCCCAGGAGTCGGCCCGCCGCAGGAACACCCTCGGCCTGGTCAGCGAGCAGTCCCACTACAACCTGCTCGTCCGCGCGCCCGAGCTGGAGGTCATCCCGGCGTGTGAGGACTACGGCCTCGGGCTGATCCCGTGGAGCCCGCTCGCGGGCGGCCTGCTCGGCGGCATCCTCCGGAAGATCGACAAGGGCCGCTCCGCCACCGACCAGATCGCCGCCCAGCTCGACAAGCACCGCGACAAGATCGAGCGGTACGAGGCGTTCTGCGACGAGCTCGGCGAGGACCCGGCCAACGTCGGGCTGGCGTGGCTGCTGCACCAGCGTGCGGTCACCGCGCCGATCATCGGCCCCCGCACGGTCGAGCAGCTCGACGGCACGATCCGGGCGCTGGAGATCGAGCTGAACGACAAGGCGCTCGCCCGGCTCGACGAGATCTTCCCCGGCTTCAAGACCGCCCCGGAGGACTACGCCTGGTGATCAGGCGTTGAGCAACGCCCCGACGATCACGATGAACACGAGCAGCGCGAGCACCGTGGGCAGCAGCCAGCGACGAGGACGATCCACGCCATGGAGCCTAGTCGCGGACTGCCAATGGGTACGCCTCGACCTGCTCGTACCGCACGCTCGCCCCGATGTGGCTGCGTACGAGGTGCACCGACGACACCTCCCAGCGCCGCCCGCCGAAGGCGCCCAGGGCGCCGACCAGGGGGCGCAGGTCGTCGCCGTGGCGTGACCGGGTCCTGGAGCGGGCCAGGGTGAGGTGGGGATGGAACCGCTTGCGGTCCGTCTCCGCCGCCCCGGCCCGCCGGGCGCCGGCCGCCACCGACCCGGCGAGCCTCGTCAGCGCGGGCCCCGCCTCCAGGCCGACCCAGAAGATGCGTCCCCGAGAGGCGGAGGGGAAGGCTCCCGCGCCGCCGAACGACACCGTCTCGGGGGAATACCGGGCGGCCGCGCGGGCCAGCCGCACGCCCAGCTCGGGCAGGACCTCGTCGGGCACCTCGCCGAGGAATGCCACGGTCACGTGCCACAGCGCGGGATCGACCCAGCGCAGCTCCGACCACTCGGCACGTACGGCCTCGACCGCCGTGGCGATCTCCGCCAGCGCCTCAGGCGGCGGCAGCAGCGCCACGAACAATCTGCTCACGTGCCGATTCTTCCCTGCGCGCCACGCGCGCCGCGACCATCCGGGTCACCAGCACCGCCAGGCAGACGCCGCACATGCTCAGCACACCGGCCGCCACGACCGAGACCCGGGGGCCGGCCAGTTCGGAGAGCCAGCCCACCAGCGGCGCCCCGATCGGCGCTCCCCCGGTGAAGACCAGCACGTAGATCCCCATGACCCGGCCGCGCATCTCGGGAGAGGCGCCGAGCTGCACCATCGTGTTCGCGGTCGTGTTGACCGTGATCATCGCGATGCCCGCGGGGACGAGCATCAGCAGGAAGGCCGCGTACGCGGGGGCGAGCCCGGCGGCGACCTGGAACAGCCCGAAGCACAGCGCCCCGGCGATCAGGAACCTGCGGCTCGGCTTGACCCGTCGCGCGGCCAGCAGCGCCCCGCCGAACGCCCCGACGGCGAACGCGCTGGACGCCACGCCGAAGGAGGACGCGCCCGCGCCGAACGCCTGCTTGGCCATCAGCGCGATGCTTGTCGAGAAGCTCTGGGCGAAGATCGCCATGAACGCCACGAGCAGCAGCGGCAGCAGCAGGTCGGGCCGGCCGCCGACGTAGCGCAGGCCCGCACGCAACTGGCCCTTGCCGCGCGGCACGGGCTCCGGCGAGCGCAGCTCGGACACCCGCATGAGCGCGAGCCCGGTGATCACGGCGGCGAACGACACGGCGTTCAGCACGAAGATCGGGCCGGTGCCCATCCAGGAGATCAGCAGGCCGGCCACCGCCGGGCCGACGACCCGGGCGAGGTTGAAGGTCGAACTGTTCAGCGCGATGGCGTTCGGCAGGTCCCGCCGGCCCACCATCTCGACCACGAACGACTGCCGCGTGGGCACCTCGACACAGGACACCAGGCCGAGCGTGAACGCCATGGCGTACACGTGCCAGACCTGGGCGGTCCCCGTGATGACCAGCACGCCCATGGTGAGCGCCAGCAGCCCCATGAGCGTCTGGGCCACCATGAGGATCCGGCGCTTGGGGTAGCGGTCCGCGATGACCCCGCCGAACATGCCGAACAGCATCGTCGGCAGGAACTGCAGCGCCACGGTGACGCCGAGCGCCGAGCCGCGGCCGTGCGCGAGGTCGAGGACCAGCCAGTCCTGGGCAGTGCGCTGCATCCAGGTGCCGACGTTGGAGATCACGCCGCCGGAGGCGAACAGGCGGTAGTTGTAGGTCCGCAGCGAGCGGAACATGCCGCCTACATCGTGGACAGCTTCTCCAGGATCGGCGCCGCCGCGCGCAGCGTCGCCCTCTCCTCCGGCGTCAGGTCCTTGAGCCGCTGCGCCAGCCAGGCTTCCTTGGTGAGGCGCTCCTCCTTCAGCAGCGCCGCTCCCTGCGGCGTCACGCTCACCGTCACCTGCCGGCGATCGGTCGGATGAGGTTTGCGCTCCAGCAGACCCCTCGCCTCCAGCTTGGCGATCACCCGGGTCATCGAAGGAGGCTGCACCTTCTCGTGCTCCGCGAGTTCGCCGGGGGTCATCGCGGTGTGGCGCTCGACGGCGACGAGCGTCGCGAGCTGTGTGGGCGTCAGTGAGTGGTGCGCGGCCTGCTTGCGCATCCGTCGCGTCAGCCGGGCGAGGGACACGCGCAAGGCGGACGCGAGAGCGGCGTCGCTGCGCAAGTTCTGGGCGTTCGTTAGCATGACTCATTACCTTTGCTAACTATATGGCGCATGTCCGTATTCCTCCAAATCGTCCTGCTCTGCAGGGTGACCGCGACACACCGTACCGGCGCGGTCCACGCCATGGACGATCAAGGCCCGGCCCCCGCATGGGGGCCGGGCCTCGTACGCGCCTCGCGTCAGGCGAAGTCCTCCGGCGTGAACTCCCTGGGCTCGACCAGGACGAGCCAGTTGCCCTGGTTGTCGCGGATGACCGCCTCCACCCCGTACGGCCGATCCGAGGGCTCCTGCAGGATCGTCACGCCCTTGGCCGTGAGCTCCTGGCAGGTCTTGCGGCAGTCGTCCACGCGCAGTCCCAGGCCGCCGGCCTGGCCCTTGTCGAGCTGCCTGCGGTAGAAGTCGGTGCCCTCCTCGTCGAGCGGCGGCCCCGGCTTCATCAGCGTGATCTCGAGCTCCGGCTGGCCCGGGTGGTTGATGGTGACCCAGCGGAACCCGTCCAACTGGACGTCGGTGTTGGGGACGAAGCCGAGGACGTCCACGTAGAAGTCGCGGGCCTCGTCCTGGTCCTGGCAGTAAAGCGTGATCAAGGAGACGTTCCGAATCATGCGGAAGACGCTACTGCGCCCCCTCTGACCTGGGCTTCTCCGAAATTGCACAATCGTCGTGCCGCTTCGGCGCGCCCTCGAGGTGGAGCACTCCGTTCATGAACAGGTAGCAGCCGGGGACGCGGGGGCCGCCGCGCGCCGCCCACCGGTCGCGGTATTCGCTCGGGCTCTCCCCCACCATCCGGCGGAACTTGGCCGAGAACGACCCCAGGCTGCTGAAGCCCACGGCCATGCAGATCTCGGTCACCGTCAGGTTGGCGAAACGCAGCAGATCCTGGGCGCGCTCCAGCCGCCGCCGGGTGAGGTAGCGCATCGGCGTCTCGCCGTACGCCGCCTCGAAGGAACGGACGAAGTAAAACTTGGAGACCCCGGCGACGGCCGCGAGCCGGTCGAGATCGAGCTCGCTCCGGTAGTCGCGGTCCATGCGGTCCCTGGCCAGGCGCAGCCGAGGCAGCAACTCCGCCGGCACCGCCCGCTGTCCCCTCACGGCCACGTTTCGACCCTAGCCCGCCCCACCGACAGATTCCCGCACTTGCCGAGGCGTTCTAACAGCGTTAGATTGGTTCTAACGCTGTTAGAAAGGAGCCGTATGAGCCCGGCCTCACGCATCGACACCGAGGGGATCGTCCGCGCCGCCTTCGACGTCCTGGACCGGGAGGGCTTCGCCGCCCTCTCGATGCGCACGCTGGCCGCGCGGCTGGAGGTGAAGGCGGCGTCGCTTTACTACCACGTGCCGAACAAGGCGGCCCTGCTCCAGCTGGTCGCGGACCGCGTCGCACGTCAGGTGATCGCGGCGTTCGCCCCCGGCCTGCCGTGGCGGGAACTGCTGCACGGCATGGCGCGCGACCTGCGCGAGGCCCTGCGGACCCACCCCGGGGCCGCGGCCGTCGTCGCCGTGCGGAACACCTCGCCTGAGGTGTTCGAGAAGGCCGTTCCCCTCGTCCTGTCGGCCATGCACGAAGGGCTGCGCCTCACCGACGACGAAGCGCTCCATCTGGTGCAGGCGCTGTACGTCCTGGTGACCGGTCTCGCCCTGGCCGAGTTCGGCGAGACGCCGGATCCGCCGGCCGCACCCGCCGCCTACTACGACGCCTGGTTCGACACCGCCGTCTCGACGTTCCTGGACGGAATCCAGGCGCGGCACGGCGCGTGACCCCTCGCCCCCCGCTCAGGAAGGACTCCCCGCCGTGTTACTCGCCGCACTGCTCCTGGTCGTCGCCGCCGACGCCTACTTCGTCGTGACCACGCTCGCCGACCTCTTCCCGTTCAACAACGTGCGAGAGGCGAAGAGGTCGGAGAAGCTGACCGAGGTGACCGTGAACGCGCCGGTCCTGGCCCTCCCCGCCCTGCTGCTGGTCTGGGCGTCCGCGGCGGGTCTGCCCGTCCTCGCCTACGCCGCGGCGGCCGTCGAACTGCTCGCGCTCCTGGGCGGCCTGGCCCTGTGGTGGCTGCCGTACCTGGCGGGGGTGACCGTGCCGTGGGCGACGGCGGGCACGGGCGAGACCTGGGCCGCGCTGCACGCGCGCACCTACGCGAAGACCGTCATCGTGCTCCCCCGCCGGGGAGATCGTCCACGGCCCAATCTGGAGCACATGATCCTGCACACGCTCATGCTCCTGGCCACCGTCTGCGCGTTCGCCGCCGCCCGCGCGATCTGACATGCGAAGAGGCCGCCGCGGCGTCGCCACGGCGGCCTCCGTACCGCGCGGATCAGCTCAGGCCGAGCAGGCTCTTGAGGGGCTCCAGCGCGAAATACACGACGAACAGCGCGCCCACCAGCCACATCAGGGGGTGGAGATCGCGCGCCTTGCCGCGGAACGCCTTGATGGCGATGTAGCTCACGAAGCCCGCGCCGATCCCGGCGGTGATCGAGTACGTGAACGGCATGAGCACGATGGTCAGGAACGCGGGGATCGCGGTCTCGAAGTCGCTGAAGTCGATCTCCTTGACCTGGGTCATCATCAGGAAGCCGACGACCACGAGGGCCGGGGTCGCCGCCTCGAACGGCACGATCTCCGTCAGCGGGGCGAAGAACATGGCCAGCAGGAACAGCACACCGGTGACGATGCTCGCCAGGCCGGTGCGCGCGCCCTCGCCGACGCCGGCCGCCGACTCGATGTAGGTGGTGTTGGACGACACGCCGGCCGCGCCGCCGGCCGCCGCCGCGAGCGAGTCGACGAGCAGGATCTCCTTGGTGCGCTCGACGGTCCCGTCCTCCTGGACCAGGTTCGCCTGGCGGCCCACGCCGACGATCGTGCCCATCGTGTCGAAGAAGTCGGCGAGCATGAGGGTGAAGACGAACATCACGGCCGCCAGGCCGCCGATCTTGGCGAAGCTGCCGAACAGGCTGAACTGGCCCAGCAGCGACAGGTCCGGCAACTCGATGAAGTTCTTGGGCCACGCCGGCACGTTGAGCGACCACCCGTTGGGGTTGCTCCCGTCCGGGATCTGCGGCCCGATCTTGCCGATCGCCTCGACGATCATGGCGAGCACGGTCGTGCCGACGATCCCGAGCAGGATGGCGCCCTTGACCCTGCGGGCCACGAGGAAGGCCGTCACGAGCAGGCCGACGACGAAGACGAGCGTGGGCCACCCGGTCAGCGAGCCATTGCCCAGCGCGCCGAGCTTGACCGGGACCGTGGTGCCGCTCGCGTCCGGCATGCGCCGGACGAACCCGGCGTCGACGAACCCGATCAGCGCGATGAACAGGCCGATGCCGACGCTGATCGCGGTCTTGAGCTGGGCGGGGATCGCGTGGAACACCGCCACGCGAAAACCCGTCACCACGAGGATCGCGATGACGATGCCCTCCAGCACCACCAGGCCCATCGCGTCCTCCCACGACATCTGGCTGGCGATGCCGAAGGCGAGGAAGGCGTTCAGTCCGAGGCCGGTGGCCAGGGCGAACGGCACCCGGCCGAAGACGCCCATGATGATCGTGAGGATGCCGGCGACGAACGCGGTGGCCGCGGCGACCAGCGCGATGTTGGGGTTGTTCCCGTCACCGAGGAACTGGCCCGTCTTGTCGGCTACGGTGCCGATGATGAGCGGGTTGAGCACCACGATGTAGGCCATCGTGAAGAAGGTGGCGAAGCCGCCGCGGACCTCCTGTCCCACGGAGGAACCACGGGCTGAGATGGAGAAGTATCGATCGAGGAAACCAGGGGTGTTCATGGGGTTCGCATTCACGCGCGCAGAGTCGCAGGCCCTTACCATCCGCGGAAAGAGCCAGGGGAGCAGCGTTGTCCTTTCGTGACGGGTTTGTCATGGAGATACCGGCTCACTGCCGCGACCTTCTAAGCTGGCTGGCGTGAGCGAACGCCGGCCGGACCCCATGCCTCTCAGGACGAGGGACACCCTCACGATCCTGGTCGGGACGGCCCTGTGGGCGATCGCCCTGGCCGTCGTGCTGCTGGTGGTCAGACCGGCCGACCCGCGGCCTGTCTGGGTCTGCGTCGCGGGGATCGGCCTCGGCCTGTTCGGCATCCTCTACATCCGCCGCCGCGACGCCCGCCTGCGCGAGCCCGTCCCCGCCGCCGAAACCGGCGAATCGGAACCCCGCCGCCCCTGAGCGGAGCAGCTTCAGCCGAGCCCGCCCTCCCTCGCGGGTTCCCACCACGTCAGGTGGCCGGTCGCCTCGGCCACCGGCTCGATGATCTCCCACGCCTCGGCGATCAGACCGTCGTCGAGCCGCCAGATGTCGACGACCGCGATCTCCGGCGCGGCATCGGGCAGCCGGCGCAGCGAGTGCATCACGACGTGGTCACCGTCGGCCAGCAGGTGCCGGATCTCCACCCGCATGCCGGCGAGCGGGACGAGAGCGGCGCGGACGTCGGCGAGCCACTCCGCCTTGGTCCTCGTCCCGTCCGGCCGGTGGTGGACGAAGTCGTCGCGTAGCGACGAGGCGAGCGTGTCGACGTCACCGGTCGCGATCAGTGCGGCGAGTGCCTGCCGCACGATGCTCCCGTTGTCTGTGCTCCCGTTGTCTGTGGTCATGTCCTTGGCTTGCATGATCGGCAGTGTTTCCGCCGCTCGCGTGGATTGTCGATGAAATGGCATTTCATCGGCGTACGGCTCGCCCGGGAGTAGCATCGGCGGCCATGCACACGGTCGGGGAACTGTTGCGGCGGTGGCGGCATCACCGGCGGCTCAGCCAGCTGGATCTCGCGATCGCCGCCGACGTCTCGGCCCGCCACGTCAGCCTGGTGGAGACCGGCAAGTCCCACCCGAGCGCCGACATGATCCTGCGGCTCGCCGAACAGCTCGACGTGCCGTTGCGCGAGCGCAACCGGCTGTTGCTCGCCGCCGGCTTCGCCCCCCGCTACGCCGAGCGGCCGCTCGACGGAGACGAGCTGTCGGCCGCCCGCGACGCGATCGGGAGGGTCATCCGGGCGCACGAGCCGTACCCCGCGCTGGTCGTCGACCGCCGGTGGAACATCGTGATGGCCAACAGCGCCCTCGACCCGTTCCTCGCCCACGTGGCGCCCGATCTGTTGCGGCCGCCGATCAACATGGTGCGGCTCGGGCTCGACCCGCGCGGGCTCGCTCCGCACATCGTCAACCTGGCCGAGGTACGGGCGCTGCTCCGTATCCGGATCGGACGTCAGCTCGTCGTCGCTCCCAGCGCCGAGCTGACCGCGCTCTACGAGGAGCTGCTGGCACCGGGTGCGGGCCCCGAGGACGCGCGGCACCCGATCGAGGCCGAGATCGCCGTTCCGATGATCTTCCGCTTCGGCGGACGGGAACTGCGGCTGTTCTCGACCACCACCACGTTCGGCACCCCGATGGACATCACCCTGGACGAGGTCGCGATCGAGTCGTACTACCCCGCGGACGTGGAGACCGCCGCGTACTTCACCGCGTTCGGCCAGGCCTCCTGCGACGCCTAGATCGAGGCCGTGGGGTCGAGGTCGGCCTCGGCGAGCAGCAGGGGGACCCGGGCGGGATCGCGCAGGAGCGCCGCCACGGCGAGGCGGTCGCCCCACTGGCCGGAGGCCCACGCGAGTCCCCTGGCCAGGCCGTCGACGCCGGTCGCGTGCACCGCGCCCTCGAAGAACCGCCACGGCACCGGCCTGCCGTCCACGAGCAGCTCGTCGTGCTCGACGTACGTCGCGGGGGCGCCGGGCAGCAGCGACCGCACCTCGGGCGGCACGGGCTTCTCGGTTCCGGCCGAGGTGACCGCGCCGGTGACCACCTCACCGGCGAGCGGCAGGTCGAGCACCTCCGACAGCGCCTCGGCGAGGTCGAACGGCGCGAGCACTAGCGGCCGGTCCTCCACCAGGGCGAGCAGGTCGGGCGCCTCCACCACGACCGGGCCGTCCTCGACGTCCGCGACCGTGACCGTGCCCTTCAGCACGACCCGTACGGCCTCGGGCGGGCTCACCCGCGCGGGGTCGACGGCCGCCAGCGCGATCCACAGGGACCGCAGCTGGGCCCGGTCGACCTCGAGGGACGAGTCGGCCAGCAGGTCGAGCAGCTCTTCCGGGCCGCCGTGCGAGTCGAGCAGCTCGGTGAGCGTGGACCGGACGCCGATCATCTTCAGCGCGTCCGCGTCGATCCCCGCCGGCGCCTCGCCGTACAGGCCGAACAGCAGCGGGTCGCCCGCCGGGAGCCGCAGCTCCGTCGGCCTGCGCCCGCCGAGCACCTGGTGCCGCGACAGCCACCAGGCCGTGTACGACGGCACCTCGACGGTCTCCCCCGCGGCGAGCACCCGCAGGGGCCGCAGGGCGGCGCGCAGCGGGGGCCGCGACAGCAGCGCGAGGGCGCTCGGCCAGTCGGCGACGTACTCCAGGTCGCGTACGGCGGTGAACTCCCGGACCACCGGCGGCACGTCGAGATCGGTGTTCAGCAAGCCGGGCAGCAGGTCGAGCACGGCCTCCAGCCACTCGTCCTCGAGGTCGAGGTCGTGGTCGCACTCGGTGGGGTCGAGCAGCACGTCGGAGTCGTTCACCACGGCGAAGCCGTCGAGCACCCCGGCCGCCGCCAGCACGTGCGGGCCGAACTTCTCCACCAGGTCGGGGGCGGCGACGCCGAACGGCACCTCGGGGTCGATGAGACCGGCCAGCGAGCCCTCGGCCAGCAGCAGCTCGCCCGCCGCGTACAGCTCGCCGTCGGCGCCGCGCAGCGCCAGTTCGGCCAGCCACGGGGCCTCCCCCGCGGTCAGGCCCGCCGCGTCGACCAGGGCCAGCACGGCCTGGGCCACCGGCTCGGGGTCGGTGCTGTTCAGCGACTCGGACACGGCCGCGTGGGTGAGCGGGTCCTCCAGCACCGTACGCGGGGTCGCCTCGGCCGCGCCCAGCCGTAGCAGCAGCGGGTGCGCGGCGTCCGGGTGGACGATCCGCAGCCCCAGCGGCGCCAGCAGGGCAGGGTCAAAGGTGCCCGACTCCTGTGACAGCACGAGCGTGCCGCGCGGGCCGCGCACCAGGCGGCCGTCGGCCAGCGGCACGGCGATCGCGCCGATCGCCTCCGGGTCGTCGGCGGGCAGCACCTCGTAGAGCGACCGCCACCAGGCCGGGTCCTTGTCCTCCACGGCCTCGCCGGACAGCATGTCCACGACGTCGGCCAGGTCGGCCCGGCGCACGCCGAGCGTGGTCAGGGCCGGGTTCCGGGAGGACCAGCCCGCGGGCAGCAGCCCCGGCACGATGCCGGCGATCTTCTCCAGGAACGCGGCCTGCCCCTCGACCGCCCTGGCCTGGTTTCCCGGCACGACGCCCTCGGAGATCGTCGGCAGCAGCGGCGTGTCCGGCAGCGCCTTGACGATCTCCCGCCTGATCGCCGCGTCGAGCGCGCCCTTGCCCATCAGGCCGGGCACGAGGTCGAGCAGGTCCGGAGTCGCGGGAAGCTCCCCCAGCAGCCGTACGTACGTCTCGGCTGCCCTGGCGACCAGGAAGTCGGTGAGCGGCCCGGGGGCGACGTGCCGCCGGTCGGTGGTCATCGGGAACGACGCGATCAGCAGCGCGGGCAGGTCGAGCGGCTCGTCGCTCGGTGTCGGCGCGTGCACGACCCTGTGCACAACCCCGCGGACGTCGCCGCGGCGGTCGCCGGGGACGGCCCAGCGGACCTCCCAGTAGGGCCGGGCCCGCTCCTCGGTCGGCCGGTCGGCGAACAACTCGGCCACCTGCTCGGGGCCGAACGTGCCCGACTCGGCGACCACGTGCCAGCCCTCGGCCGAGATCGTGCGGGTCCGCCCGTCCACCTCGATCTCGACGGCCTCCAGCGCCGGCATCGACAGCGGCAGCGCGGGCCCCGCCTCCTCAAGCATCCGCCGTACGGCCTGCTCGGCCGCCTCGTCACGCAGCGGGAGCCGGACCAGCGTGTCGAATCCCTCGGGGGCCTCGGGCGAGTCGTCGGAGAACGGCAGCCGCAGCAGCGGGACGTGCCCCTCGCGGCCCTCCAGCTCGGCCGCGAGCTCCGGCCTGGCGGCGACCAGAGCGGCGGTCTCCTCACGGGACCACCGCACCCCGTGCACCTCGCCCGAGGGCAGCCGAGAGGCGATCGAGGGCGTGTCGGTGACCGACACCACGGCGGCGAAGCCGACGCCGAACCGGCCGGCCGCCCCCGCCTCGTCCTTCTTGCCCGAGACGCGGAGGGTGCACAGGCCCTCGACGCCGGTCTGGTCGAGCGGCGCGCCGACGTTGGCGGCCAGCAGCACACCGTCGGCGAGCGTCAGCCGCAGGCGGCCCGGGACGCCGGCCCGCAGCGCGGCGTCGGCGGCGTTCTGGGCGAGCTCCACGACCAGCCGGTCGCGGTAGCCGCCGAGGGCGAAGTCCTCCTCGGCGTTGGCGTCCTCGCGGAAGCGGGCAGGGGAGGCCGTCCAGGCCGCGAGAACGGTGTCACGCAGGCGTGCGGTATCGAACATGATCAGACGTGGCCCAGGGGTTCGGAGCCGGCCTCGTCCACGGAGCCCGACTCGATGAGGTCGTATCCCAAGTCGTCCAGGATCGGGGGCGCCGGATCCGTGACCATCGAGGGCACGGTGGTCGCCTCGGAGTGCGCCCCGCAGCCGTGGTCGGCGGACACCACGCGGCCGTCGTCCGGCGCGTACTCGTTGGCGCAGACGCCGAAGCCGAGGCCCAGCGCTCCGGCGAGCGGCCAGTAGAAGCCGCAGGTGGAGCATTGCGCGGGGGCGGCGTGCGCGATCGGGGTGTGCGGCCCGGCCTCACCGGCGCGCCAGCGCCGCGCGGCGAGGTCACGGCCGAGCACCGACAGGACGCGGGCGCGTCCCAGACCCAGCTCGAAGAGCATCTGCTTGTCGATGTCCTCGTCGGCGGAGGCGAACCCGGGCACGAGCCGGTCGTCGTCCGCCTCGACCGGCAGCAGGTCGCCCACGCCGAGGTCGCCCGGGCGCAGCCGCTCGTTCCACGGCACCCAGCGGGGAGCGAGCAGCGCGCCCGAGCCGGGCAGCAGCACGGTCTCGCTCACGGTGACGACGCGGGCGCGGGAGGCCCGGGTGACGGTGACCGCCCAGCGCCAGCCGCGGTAGGCGCGGTCGAGGCACTCGAAGTAATGGGCGACGACCCGGTCGCCCTCGTTGTCGAAGCCCAGGTGCTCTCCCACCTCCCCGGGGCGCGCGATGTCTTCCGCGGCCCGGCGGGCGAGGTCGACCGCCGCGGCACAGGCCTGGTCGACTGGAGTGCTACGGATTCGGGTACGACTCACACTCCATTTTCACCCACGCCGCGAGCGGACCGCACCGGCTCGATGGGCAAAACATGGAAGGACCCTCGGTGCCTATGGTGAAGATTTGGGCGAAAGTTACGCGTGTTGTGAGAGCACCGGCGCGCGCGACGCGCCGGTTGACGCACGCCCAGGGAGCGGGCCGCACCGGTCTCGGCCACCTCATCGAGGTGACGGCCGCCCATTCCGCCGGGGACGCGCTGGTCACCGTGGCCCTCGCCGGGGCGCTGCTGTTCGGGCTGCCGGTCGGCCAGGCCCGCGGTCAGGTCGCGGCGTACCTGCTGATCACCATGCTGCCGTTCGCGGTGGTGGCGCCCTTCGTCGGGCCGGTGCTCGACCGGCTCCGATCGGGCCGCCGCTACATCATGGCCGGCACCCTGCTCGCGCGGGGCCTGCTGTGCTGGGGGATGGCCGGCGCCGTCCACACCTCCGACGCGGTCACGCTGTTCCCTTCTGCGCTCGCCGTACTGGTCCTGTCGAAGGCCTACAACGTGTCCCGGGCGGCGATCATGCCGAGCGTGCTGCCTGCCGACATCCCGCTGGTGACGGCCAACGCCAGGGTCGCGTTGTTCGCGCTGGTGTCGGCCGGCGTCGGCGCCGGAGTGGCCGCCGGCCTGTCCGCCGCGGCAGGGGCCGACTGGGTGCTGCGCGCCGCCGTGCCGCTGTTCCTGCTGTCCGGGGCGTTCGCCGTACGGCTGCCGCGGCACGTGGACGCGCCCGACCTGGAGGAGGCCGGGCCACGCCCCCGATGGCGCACCGTGCTCCACCTGGGCCCGGTGGTGAGCGAGGCCATGGGGGCCAACGCCGCGATCCGGGTGCAGTCGGGCTTCCTCGTGTTCTTCCTGCTGTTCCTCGTCCAGGACGGCCACCTGCGCGGCGTGGATCCGAAGGCCGCGCTGGCGCTGCTGGCCGCCGCCGCGGGCGCGGGCGGCCTGGCCGGGGCCGCCGCCGGCTCCTGGTCCCGCTCCCGGTCGCCGCACCTGACCGTCATGGCCACGCTCGCGCTGGCCACGGTCGTCACCGTCGCCGCGGCCTTCTTCTTCGACGTGTGGACCGCCGCCGTCGTGGCCCTCGTGGGCGCGTTCGCCCAGGGCCTCGGCAAGCTCGCGTTCGACGCCATCGTGCAGCGTGAGATCGGCGAGGAGGTGCGCTCCTCCGCGTTCGGCGTGGCCGAGACGCTGCTTCAGATCGCCTGGGTCCTCGGCGGGCTGCTGGGCCTGGTGATGTCGCTGTTCGTGGCCGGTCCCGCCGGGCTCGGCGTGATGTCCGCCGCCCTCGCGCTCTCCTTCGGCCGACTCGTCATGCTCCGCCGCCGCAGGCTCGCCGCCCGCACGGCCACGGCCACCTGAACCGGTCACCCGCGTTCCAGGCCACCCCGCCCTTCCGGGGCCGCCGCATCGTGCCCACCACACGGCACGGCATCACACGGCACCGCATCACGGCCGCGCCGCACCCTGCCGCCCGGGGCCTGGCCGGGCGGCGGAAAACGGATGCGGCAGGCCGGAGGATGGATCAGGCGTCGAGGTCGTCGGCGACGGCGCGCAGCACGGTAGCGATCTTCTTGGCGTGCGCGGCGTCCGGGTGCTTGCCCCGCTGGTAGGAGTTCGAGATGTCGTCGAGCAGCTTGATCAGATCCTCGACGATCACGACCATCTCGTCGGGCTTCTTCCGCTTCGCCTTGCCCTTGACGGTCTTGGCCAGCGTCGGGGGCTGGTCGATCACCCGCACAGAGAGCGCCTGCTGACCGCGGCGGCTCTCGGCGACACCGAACTCGACCTTCTGCCCGGGCTTGAGCGCGTCGACCCCCTTGGGCAGGGCGGAGGAATGCACGAAGACCTCACCGCCGTCGTCGCGGGTGAGGAAGCCGAAACCCTTGTCGGCGTCGTACCACTTGACCTTGCCACTCGGCACAGGGGTGACCTCGTTCAGACTGTCGTGAAGGTGATGGATGTAGGTTATGCCCACAGACCGGCCCCGTGGACCCACCAAGAGGCGATTGAAGCGTCCCATGACCAGATTCGTGTGGATCTTCCTTCGCGGTGCCGGGACAACGCGCGAAACCCCTGCCGTACGGGCGCTCCGGCGGCCGGATGAAGGTCCCGCCCTACCATGGAGAGAATGACGGGCACGGACTTCAACGAGTGGCTTCGCGGCCGTTCCGACGAGCGGCTGCGGGCGCTCGTGGCGACGCGGCCCGAACTCGTGACGCCCGTCCCCGCGCACATCGACGGCCTGGCCGCCCGCGCCTGCAGCCCCTCCGCCATCGGCCGGGCGCTGGACCGGCTCGACCGGTTCTCACTCGCCGTGCTGGAGACGCTGGCCCTGCGGCCCGGTCCCGCCGATCGCGAGGCGTTGCTGTCCCTGCTCCGCCGTGCCGTTCCCGGTGATCTGGGCGACGCGGCCCTCGGGTCCGCTCTCGACGCGGCGCTCGACGTGCTGACCACGCGCGCCCTGGTCTACGGGACCGACGACGCGCTGCTGCCCGCGCCGGGCGTGGCCGAGGCGCTCGAACCCCCGGCCGCCCTGGGGCCGCCGGCCGCCGAGGTGTTCCGCCACCACTCGCCGGAACGGCTCGACGTGCTCCTGCGTGACATCGACCCGGCGTACGAGGGCGGCGGCCGGACGGACGACGGGCGGCCGGCCAGGGAACGGCTCGCGGCGCTGCTGGCCGAACCCGCGACGGTCGCCCGCCTCGTCGGCGAGGTCTCCCCGCAGGCGAGGACGGCCCTGAACGAGCTCGTCTGGGGCCCGGCGAGCGGACGGCTGCCGAACGCCCGCCGCGAAGTCGACGCCGCGAACGCCCAGTCGCCCATCGAACAGCTACTGGCCCGCGGGCTGCTCGGCGCGACCGGGGAGGAGACCGTCGCGCTCCCCCGCGAGGTCGCCCTCGTGCTGCGCGACGGCCGGGTGCACCGCGACCTGTCCCCCGGCCCGCCCGCCCTTGAAGGGTCCGTACGCGACCAGGATCTGGCCGACCGGACGGCCGCCGGGCAGGCGTTCACGTTCGTGCGCACGGTCGAGGAGCTGTGCGAGCTGTGGAGCGTCGACCCGCCGGGCGTGCTGCGCGCGGGCGGCCTCGCCATACGTGACCTCAGGCGGACGGCCCAGCTCCTCGACCTGCCGGAGTGGGCGGCGGGGCTGGTGGTCGAGGTCGCGCACGCGGCCGGGCTGGTCGCGGCGGGCGAGGGGGAATGGCTGCCGACGGGCGCCTACGACGGCTGGCGGATCAAGGCCACCGAGGACCGCTGGGCCGTGCTCGCCGACGCGTGGGCCGCGATGGAACGCGCCCCCGGGCTGATCGGCGAACGCGACGACCGCGACCGTCCCCTGAACGCCCTCCACCCCGACCTGCGCAGGCCGGGGGCCGCCCAGACGCGGAGGCGCACGCTCGCCGTGCTGGAGCCGGCACCGCCCGGCCTCGCGCCGACGCCCGAGTCCGTGCTGGCCCGGCTCGCCTGGGAGCAGCCCCGCCGCCGCCCCGCGCTGCGCGACCGGCTCGTACGCTTCGCCCTGCGCGAGGCCGAGCACATCGGCGTGACCGGGCTCGGCGTGCCGTCCTCACACGGCCGCGCCGTGGCCCGGGGCGACGGCACGGCGGCCGGCCTGCTCGGCCCGCTGCTGCCCGAGCCGGTCGACCACGTGCTGCTGCAGGCGGACCTCACGGCCGTGGCGCCGGGCCCGCTGACCACCGACCTCGGCCGCAGGCTCGCCCTCATGGCCGACGTGGAGAGCAAGGGCGGGGCGACGGTGTACCGCTTCTCCGAGCAGTCGGTCCGCCGTGCGCTCGACGCGGGGCACTCGGCCGACGACCTGCTCACCGTGCTGGAGCGGCACTCGGCCACCCCGGTCCCGCAGCCGCTGAGCTACCTGGTCACCGATGTGGCCCGCCGCCACGGGCGGATCCGGGTCGGCACGGCCTCGGCGTACATCCGGTGCGACGACCCGGCCCTGCTCGACGAGGTGCTCGCCGACAAGCGGGCCCACCTGCTGCGGCTGCGGCGGCTCGCGCCGACCGTGCTGGCTTCCAAGACGTCCAGGGCCGCGCTGGTCGACTCGCTGCGGGCGATGGGATACGCGCCGGTGGCCGAGTCGCTGGAGGGCGACGTGGTCGTCGCGCGGGCCGACGCCCGGCGGACCGAGGGACAGCTCGCCGCCCGGGTGACCGCGAACACCGCACCCGATCCCGAGGTGGTCGCCGCGGCCGTGCGGGCGATGCGGGCGGGGGACTCACGGCGGCGGCCCGTGGAGGCGCCCGAGGGCCAGGTGCCCCGATCCCCCGCGACCGCCACGATCAGCGCGCTCCAGGAGGCCATCCGGCAGGGGTCGCGGGTGTGGATCGGCTACCTCGACTCGCAGGGGCACGCCACCAGCCGCATCCTCGAACCGGCCCGGATGGAGGGCGGTTACCTCACCGCGTACGACGAGACCCGGGCCACCGTCCACCGCTTCGCCCTGCACCGCATCACGGGCATCGCCGAGATCGGCCGATGACACATCCGTGGTAAATCTTGAGGTCCTTCGTAGTAAAGGATTTCAGGATGACGACTCCGGAGCAGCCGGGGCAGGGACCCCAGGATTGGCAGACGCCGTCCAACCCCTATGGACCGCCGTCCGGCTCCGCCCCCCACGGACAGCAGCAGTACGGGCCGTACGGCCCGCCGCCGGGCCCCGACCCCAACCAGCAGTACGGGCAGCAGTACGGGCAGCAGTACGGCCAATATGGCCAATACGGCCAATATGGCCAGTACGGGCAGCAGCAGTACGGCTACTACCCGCCCGGCGGTTACCCGCCGAGGCAGGAGGGCCCGCGCACGCACGCGATCGTGGCCCTCGTCATCAGCATCGTGCTGGCGCTGAGCTGCTACATCTCGCTGGGCGGCATCGCCGGGGCGATCCTGTCCGGGGTCGCGCTCAGCAAGGTGGACACCGCGCCGGACCAGGCCCGCAGGCTGCTGAAGTGGGCGTGGATCGCCATCGGCATCAACGTCGCGCTGTTCGTGATCGGGATCGGCGCGGTCATCTGGGCCGGGTTCAACGGCTACCTGGACTGATTCCCGCGACCGGGACTGATTCGGCCCGGCCTCGTGTTTGATAGGCGATAGCCGTACGAGGGGGAGCAGGCATTGAGTGACGGGCCTCTGATCGTCCAGTCGGACAAGACGCTGCTGCTGGAGGTCGACCACCCGAGGGCGGACGAGTGCCGCAAGGCCATCGCCCCGTTCGCCGAACTCGAGCGCGCGCCCGAGCACGTCCACACCTACCGGGTCACCCCGCTCGCGCTGTGGAACGCCCGGGCCGCCGGGCACGACGCCGAGCAGGTGGTCGACGCGCTGATCGGCTTCAGCCGCTATCCGGTGCCGCACGCGCTGCTCGTGGACGTCGCCGAGACCATGGCGCGGTACGGCAGGCTGCGCCTGGAGAAGCACCCCGTCCACGGCCTGGTGCTCACCAGCACCGACCGCGCCGTCCTGGAGGAGGTGCTGCGCTCCAAGAAGATCCAGCCGCTGGTCGGGGAGCGCTTCGGCGCCGACATCGTGGCCGTGCACCCCTCGGAGCGCGGCAACATCAAGCAGACGCTGCTCAAGCTCGGCTGGCCGGCCGAGGACATGGCCGGGTACGTCGACGGCGAGCACCACCCCATCGACCTGCGCGAGGACGGCTGGTCGCTGCGGCCGTACCAGAAGGAGGCGGCCGACGCGTTCTGGCACGGCGGCTCCGGCGTCGTGGTGCTGCCGTGTGGCGCGGGCAAGACGATCGTGGGCGCGGCGGCCATGGCGCACGCCCGCGCGACCACGCTGATCCTGGTCACCAACACGGTCTCGGCCCACCAGTGGAAGCAGGAGCTGATCAGGCGCACCTCGCTGACCGAGGACGAGATCGGCGAGTACACCGGCACCAAGAAGGAGATCCGCCCGGTCACGATCGCCACCTACCAGGTCATGACGACCCGGCGACAGGGCACCTACCGGCACCTTGAGCTGTTCGACGCCCGCGACTGGGGGCTCGTCGTCTATGACGAGGTCCACCTGCTGCCCGCGCCGATCTTCCGGATGACCGCCGACCTCCAGGCCCGCCGGCGCATCGGCCTCACCGCCACGCTCGTACGCGAGGACGGCCGGGAGGGCGACGTCTTCTCGCTCATCGGGCCGAAGCGCTACGACACGCCCTGGAAGGAGATGGAGAACCAGGGCTACATCGCCCCCGCGGAGTGCGTCGAGGTGCGGGTGACGCTCAGCGACGACGAGCGGCTGGCCTACGCCATGGCGGAGAGCGACGAGCGCTACCGGTTCTGCTCGACCACGCCCGCCAAGACACGGGTGACCGAGGCGTTGGTGCGGCGGCACGCGAACGAGCAGGTGCTGGTCATCGGGCAGTACATCGACCAGCTCGACGAGCTGGGCGAGCATCTGAACGCGCCGGTCATCAAGGGCGAGACCAAGGTCAAGGAACGCGAGCGCCTGTTCCAGGCGTTCCGCGACAAGGAGATCCGGGTGCTGGTGGTCTCGAAGGTCGCCAACTTCTCCATCGACCTGCCCGAGGCGGCCGTGGCGATCCAGGTTTCCGGCACGTTCGGCTCGCGTCAGGAGGAGGCCCAGCGCCTCGGCCGGGTGCTGCGCCCCAAGGCGGACGGCGGCGGCGCGCGGTTCTACTCGGTGGTCAGCCGCGACACGGTCGACCAGGAGTTCGCGGCGCACCGGCAGCGGTTCCTGGCCGAGCAGGGATACGCCTACCACATCATCGACGCCGACGACGTGGGCGAAGAGGACCCGGCGCGCTGACCGCGGCTTCGGCGGGAGAACGTCGCAGACTCGGCCCGAACGACGAGGTATGGCCGCCGCGCGCGACCGGCTCAGCGCGCGCGGGCTGATCGACGACGGGGAGACGGGCCACCGTGGCGGGGCGGGCGCGGCGCGACCAGGTCGAGCGCATGACCGGCGAGCCGGTGCCGGGCTCGTTCCGGTCCTCGCGAAGCCCGCTCCGCTCCCCGAGCCCGGTGAACGTGCGCGGACAGCGCACCACTAGGTCCAGGAGATGCCCTTGGGCCGTGTCACCACATCACCCCCTCGCGCCTTTACCTTCACATGATGCAGTCGTGATGGCGGCAATACCCAGCAGACAAGGCGAATCACGCAATATACCCATTTTTCGTCTTACTTCTGGTTTCTCGCTGTCCGTTGCCCCGCCCGCCGGCGAGCCGTTCCCGGCTCACCCAACGCGGCATATCAGGACAAATCACCCCACTACTGCATGTCGTTCGCCCGACGGACCACGAATGGAGCGCTCCATCGTCTCCGCCGGAAAGCTTTCGTGCCGATCATGGGAGGCGCGGTCACTGGGCGGTCAGGCCGCCGACGAACAGCACCCCCAGCGCGACGACCCAGGCCGCCACGGCGACGCCGTACAGGGACTCGCGCCGGGCGAACCAGGCGACCCCGGTGGCACACACCGCGACCACCCCGACCATCACGGACAGCGCGACCACCGAGGCGATCCGGTCCGCACAGCCCGGCGGCGGTCCCAGGCTCGTCGTGCAGAAGGCCTGGGTGCTCCAGTCGCCGAAGACCGCGAACCCCCACAGCGCGGCCAGCAACAGGCTGGCCGCCGCCGGGATCGCCGGAGGAACCACGGTGCGCGTCACCCGGGTACAGATACCCGCCTCGGGAAACGGCGACACGCGAGAGAAATACCGTTTCGGCATCGCGCCGCCCATCGCTAAGCTCTTGTGTTTCCCGCTTCCACCAGTCCTGTCCCCGTCATGCCCGGAGGAGCTTCCGCATGCCCGGAAATGTGCTCGAAGCCGAGCGCGCCCATCTCGCGGCCTCCCGCGCCGCACTGCGAGCGATGCGCGAGCACGCGCAGTCGCTGTCGGCGGACGCCGCCGGCGACTGGGTGTCGCAGCAGGTTCTGCAGGGCCTGCTCGACCAGCGGGTGGCCGCGCTGGCCGACCACCCCGACGCGCCGCTGTTCTTCGGCCGCTTGGACCGTGCGGCCGACGACGACCTGCCGAGCACGGTCTACGTCGGCCGCAGGCACGTCCACGACGAGAGCAGCCGGCCCCTCGTGATCGACTGGCGCGCCCCGATCTCGCGCGCCTTCTACCAGGCCAGCCCCGCCGACCCCATGGGGGTGGCGCTGCGCCGCAGGTTCGGCTACCAGGGCGGCGATCTCACCGCGTACGAGGACGAACCACTCGACGGCAGGGCGCTCGGGCAGAGCAGGCTGCTGACCGAGGAGATCGAGCGGCCCCGCACCGGCCCGATGCGGGACATCGTGGCGACCATCCAGCCCGACCAGGACGAGATCGTCCGCGCCGACCTCGGCGTGACCGTCTGCGTGCAGGGCGCGCCGGGCACGGGCAAGACGGCCGTGGGCCTGCACCGCGCCGCCTACCTGCTGTTCACCCACCGGGAGAAGCTGTCGCGCTCGGGCGTGACGATCGTCGGGCCCAACCGGGCCTTCCTCTCCTACATCTCCTCGGTGCTACCGGCGCTCGGCGAGGTGAAGGTCGACCAGACGACGGTGGCCGGTGTCCTGGGCGACCACGCCCATCCCGAGGACCCCGCGGTGGCGGCCGTGAAGGGCGACGCCCGCATGGCCGAGGTCGTCAGGCGGGCGCTGTGGCTGCATGTGACCAAGCCGGTCGAAGGGGTGCTGTTCACCAAGGGCATCAACCGCTATCGGGTGCCCGATCACGAGGTCCGTGAGATCGTCGCCTCGCTGCGCGGGACGACGCGGTACGGCCCGGGCCGCGCCACCCTGGCCCAGCGGCTCGCCCACGCCGTGCTCGTCCAGATGGAACGGCGCGGCGAGTCGCCCGACGACCGGGTCCAGGACGCGGTGGCCCGGTCGAAGCCGGTCAAGGCCGTGCTCGACGCCGTATGGCCGAAGCTCACCCCCGAGCAGGTGCTGTTCCGGCTGCTGTCGGACCCCGAGTTCCTGGCCAAGGCGGCCCGGTCGGACCTCTCGCCGGAGGAGCAGCAGCTCCTCGTGTGGGGCAAGCCGTACAAGTCGCACCGGTCGGCCAAGTGGACGGCCGCCGACGCGGCGCTGCTGGACGAACTCGGCGACCTGATCGAGCGGACCCCTTCGCGGGGACACCTCGTGGTGGACGAGGCGCAGGACCTGTCGGCGATGCAGTTGCGGGCGCTCGGACGCCGCTGCCGCAACGGCTCGGCGACCGTGCTCGGCGACCTCGCCCAGGGCACGACACCCTGGTCGGCGCGTTCGTGGAAGACCGTGCTCGACCACCTCGGCCAGCCGTCCGGCGAGGTCACCGAGCTCACGCTCGGCTTCCGTGTGCCTCGCGAGGTCCTCGACTTCGCCGCGCGGCTGCTGCCCTCCGTCGCCCCCGAGCTCGCCCCGCCGCGCTCGCTGCGTCCCGGCGCCGGCTCCCTGTCCGTACGCCGTGAAACCGACGTCGCCGCCGCCCTCTCCGAGGCCGTACGGCAGGCCCTCGCGCAGGAGGGCTCCGTCGGTGTCATCGCCGCCGACTCCGCCCTTCCCGCGCTCTCGGCGGCCCTGGAGGCCACCGCGGTGCCGCACACGGTGCTCGGCCCGGACTCGACGGGCGACGACCGGGTGCTGCTGGTCCCCGCGACGCTCGCCAAGGGCCTGGAGTACGACCACGTGATCGTCGCCGAGCCCGCCGCGATCGTGGAGGCGGAGGAGCGCGGCCTCGCCCGCCTCTACGTGGTCCTCACCCGGGCGGTAACGTCACTGACCGTCCTGCACGGCCGCGATCTTCCCGAGGAGCTGCGATGACTTCGACCGGCGTAAGCGTCCGCCACGGAGCGCTCGACGACGTCCCGGCCCTCCTGCGGTTCTGGCTGGAGGCCGCGGAGAACACCGACAGGCACGACGACGCCGGCAAGGTCGTGGCCCTGATCGAGCGCGACCCCGAGGCGCTGCTCATCGCCGAGATCGACGGCCGCATGGTCGGCACGCTCATCGCCGCGTGGGACGGCTGGCGCGCCCACCTCTACCGGCTCGCCGTGGATCCCGCCCACCGGCGGATGGGCATCGGATCACGGCTGATCCGGGCCGCCGAGGAGCGGTTCAGGGAGTTCGGCGCGTTCCGTGCCGACGCGATGGTCCTGCACGACAACGCCCTGGCGCACCACGCCTGGACGGCGGCGGGATACACGATGCAGACCGACTGCGCCCGCTGGGTCAGGCGCCTCACCTGAGGCGCACCACGGGAAAGGGCGGCTCCCCCGAGGGGGAACCGCCCTTCCGTTGAGACGAAGCAGGCAGATGGATCAGAAGTCCATGTCGCCGCCGCCGGGCATGGCGGGGGCCTTCTCCTTCTCGGGCTTCTCGGCGATGACGGCCTCGGTGGTCAGGAACAGCGCCGCGATGGACGCCGCGTTCTGCAGCGCCGAGCGGGTGACCTTTGTCGGGTCGATGATGCCGGACTCGAACATGTTGACGTACTCGCCGGTCGCGGCGTTGAGGCCCTCACCAGCCGGGAGGTTGCGGACCTTCTCCACCACGACGCCGCCCTCGAGGCCGGCGTTGACGGCGATCTGCTTCAGCGGCTCCTCAAGGGCCTTGCGGACGATCGCGGCACCGGTGGCCTCGTCGCCGTTGACCTCGAGCTTGTCGAACGCGTTGGCGCCGGCCTGCAGCAGAGCCACGCCACCGCCGGGGACGACGCCCTCCTCGACCGCGGCCTTCGCGTTGCGGACGGCGTCCTCGATGCGGTGCTTGCGCTCCTTGAGCTCGACCTCGGTGGCCGCGCCGGCCTTGATGACGGCGACGCCGCCGGCCAGCTTGGCGAGGCGCTCCTGGAGCTTCTCGCGGTCGTAGTCGGAGTCGGTGCGCTCGATCTCGGCGCGGATCTCGTTGACCCGGCCGGAGATCTGCTCGGCGTCACCGGCGCCGTCGACGATCGTGGTCTCGTCCTTGGTGATGACGACCTTGCGGGCGCGGCCGAGCAGGTCGAGGGTGGCGTTCTCGAGCTTGAGACCGACCTCCTCGGAGATGACCTGGCCACCGGTGAGGATGGCGATGTCGCCCAGCATGGCCTTGCGGCGGTCGCCGAAGCCCGGAGCCTTGACGGCCACGGACTTGAACAGGCCGCGGATCTTGTTGACGACCAGGGTGGCCAGGGCCTCGCCCTCGACGTCCTCGGCGATGATGACCAGCGGCTTGCCGGACTGCACGACCTTGTCGAGCAGCGGCAGCAGGTCCTTGTTCGCCGAGACCTTGGAGTTGACGATCAGGATGTACGGGTCCTCGAAGACCGCCTCCATGCGCTCGGGGTCGGTCACGAAGTAGCCGGACACGTAACCCTTGTCGAAGCGCATGCCCTCGGTGAGCTCCAGCTCCAGGCCGAAGGTGTTGCTCTCCTCGACGGTGATGACGCCTTCCTTGCCCACCTTGTCCATCGCCTCGGCGATGAGGGCGCCGATCTCGGTGTCGGCGGCGGAGATGGAGGCGGTGGAGGCGATCTGCTCCTTCGTCTCCACGTCCTTGGCGAGCTTCGACAGCTCCTCGCTGACGCGCTCGACGGCGGCCTCGATGCCCTTCTTCAGCGCCATCGGGTTGGCGCCGGCGGCCACGTTGCGCAGACCCTCGCGGACCAGCGCCTGAGCGAGCACGGTGGCCGTCGTCGTGCCGTCACCGGCGACGTCGTCGGTCTTCTTCGCGACTTCCTTGACCAGCTCGGCGCCGATCTTCTCCCACGGGTCCTCGAGCTCGATCTCCTTGGCGATGGAGACACCGTCGTTGGTGATCGTGGGGGCGCCCCACTTCTTCTCCAGCACGACGTTGCGGCCC
Organism: Microbispora rosea; assembly: GCF_900156315.1. Classification (GTDB taxonomy): domain Bacteria; phylum Actinomycetota; class Actinomycetes; order Streptosporangiales; family Streptosporangiaceae; genus Microbispora; species Microbispora rosea. The sequence continues at coordinate 118,691 of NZ_FTNI01000023.1, forward strand.
TTGGGGCCGAGGGTCACCTTCACGGCGTCGGCGAGCTGGTTCATACCGCGCTCGAGACCGCGCCGGGCGTCCTCGTCAAACGCGATCATCTTGGCTGCCATTAGGCTAGACCTCCCAGTAGCAGGGTGTCTTCAACGGACCGAGCCGACGCCCGCGACGGCTTGGACCCGCTATCCCTGCGCGGGCCCCATCGCCCCGATCCCGGTTGTTGTCACTCTCGACCTCAGAGTGCCAAACAAGTATTTAGCACTCTACCCCTGAGAGTGCAAGCGGAAGCCATGCTGACCAGCTTGGACGGTATGTCCAGAGCGACCCTCCGGAGCGACGCGCCGCCGGTCAGGACCGAGGAGCCGAGCGGGAGCCGAGCGGGAGCCGAGCGGGAGCCGAGCGGGAGCCGCGAGGAGCGCGGCCCCGCTCCGGACCCAGCGGCCCTTTCCCGCCCGAGCGGCCCTTTGCCGCCCGAGCGGCCGCGAAAGGCCCGCAGAAGGCATGCGGAAGGGCCTTGAAAGGGCCGCAGTGGCCCGCACGCGCCCGGAGCGGCCGAGTGGGAGCGAGACGGGTGGACCGGCAAGCGGAAGGCCCGGTGCGCGGGTCCCGCGCGCCGGGCCTTCCAAGGTCGATGACGGGATCAGACGGCCCGTACGGCTTCCGCCTGCGGGCCCTTCTGACCCTGCGTGATGTCGAACTCAACCCGCTGACCCTGCTCGAGGGCCTTGTAGCCGTCCATCATGATTGCCGAGTAATGGACGAACACGTCCTTACCACCGTCTACCGCGATGAAGCCGTAGCCCTTGTCCGCGTTAAACCATTTGACGGTGCCCTGCGCCACTTCCGACTCCTCTTGCTGGGCTGGGGACCACACCCAAGAAGCCCCCGGTTTTGTCGATCGTCATCGACCATACCCGTGTCAAGCCGTAGGACAACAGAGTCAATCCGCAAACTACTACTTGGCGTTCGCTCAAAGCGGGACCGAAGAATATTCACTTTGCTGTTGAATAGTTGAGAGCTACACCATTTGCCACGGCATCGTATGACTTCTTCACCGATAGAAGCGCATGTCAGATGCTCGGCTCCGGTGCGGCGGCTCAGCCTCCGGCGACGGCGGGGATGACCGAAATCTGCACCCCGTCCGGCGTGGCGGTGTCCAGACCGTCGGCGAATCGGACATCCTCTTCTCCGACGTAGACGTTGACAAAACGCCGGATCTTACCCGTCTCGTCCAGGATGCGCCCGCCGATGCCGGGGTAGTCCGCGTCGAGCTTCTGCAGGACCTCGCGGAGCGTTCCTCCCTCCCCGCTCACCTCCGCGGCTCCGTTGGTGTACGTCCGGAGAATCGTCGGAATCCGCACGGAAACGCTCATTGTTCGCTCGCTTTCGTTACTGCCGATGGGCTTTTTGAAACGCTTTCAGTTGGCGAATGCCGCACGGAACGCGTCGAGAGAGGGACGGATGACGGCGGCGGGACGGGCGTGCTCGGCCACCGCGTCGAGCGTCTTGAGCCCGTCGCCGGTGTTCAGCACCACGGTCTCGGCGTCAGGGTCGAGGCGGCCCTCGCGCACCAGCTTGCGCAGCACGCCGACCGTGACGCCGCCCGCGGTCTCCGCGAAGACGCCCTCGGTCCTGGCCAGCAGGCGGATCGCGTCGACCACTTCCCGGTCGTTCACGTCCTCCACGGCGCCGCCCGTCCGCCGCGCGATGTCGAGCACGTACGGCCCGTCCGCCGGGTTGCCGATGGCGAGGGACTTGGCGATGGTGTCGGGCCGCACCGGCTGCACCACGTCCTGCCCGGCCTTGAACGCCTGGGATACCGGCGAGCAGCCCTCGGCCTGCGCCCCGAAGATCCGGTAGGGCCGATCCTCGACCAGCCCCAGCTTGACCAGCTCGCGGAAGCCCTTGTCGATCTTCGTGAGCTGCGAGCCGGAGGCCACCGGGATGACGATCTGGTCGGGCAGCCGCCAGCCGAGCTGCTCGGCGATCTCGTACGCCAGCGTCTTGGAGCCCTCGGCGTAGAAGGGCCGGAGGTTGACGTTGACGAAGCCCCACTTCTCGCCGAGCTCGTCGCCGATGAGCTCGGAGCAGAAGCGGTTGACCTCGTCGTAGGTGCCTTCGAGGGCGACCAGGCGGCCGCCGTACACCGCGGCCATGGTGATCTTGGCCGGCTCCAGGTCGGCGGGGATGAACACGCAGGAGTCCAGCCCGGCCCGGGCGGCGGCCGCGCCCACCGCGCCGGCGAGGTTGCCGGTGGAGGAGCACGACAGCGTGTGGAAGCCGAAGGTGCGCGCGGCCTCCAGCGCGATCGCGACGACCCGGTCCTTGAAGGAGTGGGTCGGGTTGCCGGAGTCGTCCTTGACGTGGAGCGACCGAAGGCCCAGCTCGGCCGCCAGCCTGTCGGCCTTCACGAGCTTGGTCCAGCCGGGCTGGAGGTTGGGCTTGGCCGCCACGCCGGCGGGAACGGGGAGCAGGGAGCGGTAGCGCCAGATGTTCGCGGGGCCGGACTCGATGTCCTCCCGGCGAACCTCGCCGAAGTCGTACGCCACCTCAAGGGGGCCGAAACACTCCGTACAGGCGAAAATCGGGCCGAGCTCATAAAGAGCGCCGCATTCGCGACACGAAAGACCGGTGGCGGGGCCGAACTCGACGGTGTTCGCGGCAGTGTTAGCGGCAGTGCTGGTGTGCGCCATGAAGCGAGGCCTTTCCCTCATCTTCGCTCGCGACCACCCTGGCCGCGAGCCGGAATTGGCACCTGTCCCGGCCGGGCCTCGTGGGCACGAGTTCGACACCGGGGAGGTTGCCGGGGCTTCGCAGGGCCGGTCCCTCCACCCCTCTGGATGAGCATGTTCAGTTGTAGGACCTTCAGAGGAAGGTCCCTAGCACTGTACCCCGGCGTCCCCGGTGTCCGTTCTTACGTCTCACATCGCGAGACGATTTGTATCAGCCGTACGCCTCGCCGAGGGCGCTCTGCACGTACTTGCGGGCTTGGTGGATGCGGGACTTGACCGTCCCGAGGGGGATTTTCAGCTGGTCGGCGACCTCCGCGTAGTCGAGCTGGCAGATGTCGCGCAGCACGAGCGCCTGGGCGAGGTCGGGCCGCTCGGCCTCCAGCGCCTCCATCGCGTCGAGCAGGTCGAGCCGCGACCCCGCGATGACGCTCACCCGCTGGGGATCCGGCCGCTGCTCGGGCAGCTCCTCCACTTGCTCCGACGAGCGCCGCTTGAGCGAGCGGTAGGTGGTCCTGGCGCAGTTCACGGTCACGATGTGCAGCCAGGTGCTGAACTTGGCCCGCCCCTCGAACCTCGCGATGTTGCGCGCCACGGCGAGCAGCGTGTCCTGCGCGGCCTCCTCGGCGTCCTGCCGATACGGTAGAAGCCGCTCGCAGTGCCGCAGCACGTCGGGCTCGATGCGCCGCAGCAGCTCACCGAGCGCGCGGTGGTCCCCCCGGGCAGCCGATCGGGCCAGTTCCTCGGTCGTGTCGTCCAGTGCCATGCCGTATCCAGCCCTCCCGCGATCGCTTGACATCCTATTGACGGAGGTCGGCTTTTATTAATCTTCCGGCATGCGCGCCCGCTCTGATCGAGGGAACCCGAAGATGAGCAGCTCCGTTCTGATCGCGTCCAACCGGGGCCCCGTGTCCTTCACGCTGTCGGACGACGGCGGCCTGACCATGCGCAGAGGCGGGGGCGGGCTCGTCTCCGGTCTGTCCGAGGTGGTCAGGGACACCGACGTCCTGTGGGTCTGCGCGGCGCTGTCGGACGGCGACCGGGGCGCGGTGCGCCAGACCCCCGGCGGGCGGCTCGACCGGGCCTTCGAGACCGGGCCGATCCGCATGCTGGACATTCCGCCCGCGGTCTTCCACCGGGCCTACAACGCCGTGGCCAACTCGACCCTCTGGTTCGTCAACCACCTGCTCTACAACACGCCCTTCTCCCCCGAGTTCGGCACGCGCTTCCGCCGCGAGTGGGAGTCGTACCGCACGTACAACGGCGCCTTCGCGCTGGCCCTGGCAGAGGAGGCGGCCCACCGGGCGCGCGTCATGGTGCAGGACTACCACCTGACGCTGGCCCCGGCGATGCTCCGGGTCGAGCGGCCGGACCTGCGCATCGCCCACTTCTCGCACACGCCCTGGGCGCCGCCGGAATACTTCGCGCTGCTGCCGGAGGACGTCGTGGCGGAGGTGCTGACCGGCATCCTCGGCGCCGACCACGCCGGATTCCTCACCGCGCGCTGGGCCCGCGCCTTCATGGACTGCTGCGAAACCCTGCTCGGCGCCTGCGTGGACCACGCCGCCCGCACGGTGACGTACGACGGGCGGACCACCAGGATCGGCGTGCACCCGCTCGGCGTGAACGGCGAGGCGCTGCGGGTCCGGGCGGCCGAGCAGGACGTCGAGTCGCACATGGCCGTGATCAGGGATCTCGTGGGCGACCGCAAGCTGATCGTGCGCATCGACCGCACCGAGCTGTCCAAGAACATCGTGCGCGGCCTGCGGGCCTACCAGGAGTTCCTGTCCGCCCATCCCGAGTGGCACGGCCGGGTCGTCCACCTCGCGTTCGCCTATCCCTCCCGCCACGACCTGCCGGAGTATCGCGAGTACACGGCGGCCGTGCAGCGCTGCGCCAAGGAGATCGAGGACGAGTACGCGACCGAGGACTGGGACCCGCTGATCCTCAACGTGAACGACGACTACCCGCGCTCACTGGCCGCCTACCGGCTCGCCGACGTCCTGCTCGTCAACCCGATCAGGGACGGCATGAACCTGGTGGCCAAGGAGGGCCCGATCCTGTCGCCCCGGTGCGCGCTGGTGCTGTCGCGCGAGGCGGGCGCGGCGGCCGAGCTGGGGGCCGACGCCCTGCTCGTCAACCCCTACGACGTGTCCGGCACCGCGGCGGCGCTGCACGAGGCGCTGACGCTGCCGGAGCAGGAGCGGCTCAGCCGCGGCCTGCGGCTGCGGGAGGCCGCCACCGCACTGCCGCCCCAGCGCTGGTTCGACGACCAGCTCGCCGCGCTGCACTGACTCCGGCCGTCACCACCCGTCCTCCCGGCGCAGCGCGCGGGAGCACGGTCAGTGCCAGGTCGCGTTCTTGAGGATCGTGCTCAGCTGCGGGTGGTCCCACTGGTCCAGGACCAGGATCTTCGACGTGGGCAGATACCACTCGCGCTGGTTGTAGTGCAGCTTCACCCGCCACTTCTTGTCGACGCAGGTCGCCGCCCACTTGTGATAGTCGGCCCTGTGGCCGGGCCCGACCTGCCGCAGCCCCTTGCCGGCGAGCTTCCACTCGCCCTTGTACAGCTTGTAGCTCCTGGGACAGATGCTGACGTCGGTCGCGGGGTCGTAGCCGTACTTCGACTTGTACGCCTGGAACGTGCGGAGCCCGATCTTGAGTGCCTTCGGGCCCAGCACCCAGAAGCTGTGGCACCCCCAGTCGCGGAAACCGAAGTCCTCGGTGCCGAAGGTGGGACACGAGCCCGTGATGACGCGCACCCAGTCCTTGTCGTCCTCGACCACCTTCCACGACGCGGGGATCGTGAGGGTCAGGCCGCTCCGCAGGTGGACCTGCTTGGTGCTGCGGCTCTCGCTCGCGGACGCCGCCGCCGGAGCGGTCAGGGTGGCCGCGAGCACGGCCAGGCCGGCCGCCGCGGCCGGGATCGTCTTTCTGAACATGCCGGGCACATTAGGCGTGTTCGCTTGCAGGCGACTTGCGGCCCGATGGACGACATGCGGCCCGACAGGCGGAAGGTCACCGAACGCGGCGTCAGTGCCAGGTCGCGTTCTTGAGGATCGCGCTCAGGCCCGGCGTCCTCCACTGGTCGATCACCAGGATCTTCGACGTGGGCAGATACCACTCGCGCTGGTGGAAGCGGGCTGTCTGCCTGCCCGGGCCCAGGGGCGCGCAGGTGCCCGCCCAGTCGCGGTAGTACGCCTTGTGTCCCGGCCCGACCTGCCGTAACCCCTTGTCCGCGAGCGTGGTCCTTCCGATGTAGAGGTTCTTCTTCACCGGGCAGGGCCCGACGTCGGTGGCCGGATAGAACGGGCCGTCCGGCGTGTACTTCTGGAACAGCTCGTGGCCGATCTCGATGGCCTTGGGCCCCATGATCCAGAAGCTGTGGCAGCCCGAGTCGCGGAAGCCGTACGTGTCCGTGCCCTTGGTGGGGCACGCGCCGGTGATGACGCGCACCCAGTCCTTGCGGCTGTCGTCGACCTTCCAGGACGACGGGATCCTGAGGGTGAGGCCCTTGCGCAGGTGCAGAGCCTTGGTCGCCGCGCCGTCGCTCGCGAACGCCGCCGCCGGAGCCGCCAGGGACGCCGCGAGCACGGCCAGGCCGGCCGCCGCGGCCGAGATCGTTGTCCTCATGCCCGGCACGCTACGCCCGGCCGCTTGCAGACGGCTTGCCGAGAGTCGCGACGAGGTCGCCGAGGAAGGCCACGACGCCGTCGGGCCCGTCCACCACCACGTCGGCGCGCTCCGCCAGGGCGGTCACCTCCGTGGACCCGCTACACACCCGTACGCCGGGGATCCCGGCCGACTCGACCGCGTCGAAGGCCGCGAGGTCCCCCAGGTCGTCGCCGACGAACATGACCGAGCGGGCGTCCCGCTCGGCGAGGAAGGCCGACAGGGCCTTCCCCTTGTCCATTCCGGCCGGCCGCAGCTCAAGCACCATGCGGCCCGGCTCGACCGCCAGCCCGGCCTCCTCGGCCAGCGCCTCGACCGGCCCGCGCAGCGCCTCCAGCGCCCCCGCGGGGTCGGCGCACCGCCGGGTGTGCACGGCGACGGCGCGGCCCTTGTCCTCGACCCACGCCCCGTCGAGGCCCGCCGCGAGCCCGGGCAGCCGGGCGCGGACCAGGTCGAGTCCCGGCGGCGGTGGCGGGGCCGTCAGACGGCCGTCCTCCCAGCGCTCCAGCCCGTAGTGGCCGAGGATCACCAGACCGGGCACGTCGGCGAGGGAAGGCCCGCCGGAGACCTCTCCGAGGGCGAGAGCCGTACGCGGCGGGCGGCCGGTGACGATCACGACGGCGCGCACCAGCGGGGCGAGGGCGGCCAGCACGCGGGGCACGCCGGGGTGCACGCGGGCGGCGGCGGGGTCGGGCACGATCGGGGAGAGCGTGCCGTCGTAGTCGAGCCCGATCACGGCGCCGCCCGGATCGGCGGCGATCGCGTCGAGTCCTGCGTGCACGGGCAGGGTCATGGCCTCACTCCGAAGGGGGTTCAGTGCGTACGCCTCGACGGCCTCATGCCCCGGCAGCGGGGCTCATGCGTGCGGAGGGGAGGGAAAGCTCAGGAGTTGAGTCCGAAGCGGCGGGCCGAGCGGTCGCGCCGCCTGCCGGCTCTCATCCGGCGCAGCCGTTTGACGAGCATGGGGTCGTGCTCCAGCGCCTCGGGCCGGTCGATCAGCTCCCCGAGTAACTGGTAGTACCGGGTCGCGGAGATGCCGAAGGCCTCCCTGATCGCCTGCTCCTTGGCGCCCGCGTAACGCCACCACTGGCGCTCGAACGCGAGCATCTCGCGGTCGCGGTCCGAGAGGTCGGGCCCGTCGCCGCCGGCCGGTTCGGTGTCCATCCGCTCCTCCTCGATCGGCTCGCGGGCCCGTCCCATGGTAATGCCAAGTCCGCGAGGCGAACCCGGGGTGTTCAGGCCGGGCAGGACAGACGTAATGTCACGTGGTGTGAGCTCTGTAATCACGCTTCTGACCGACTACGGGCTGGAGGACGGGTACGTCGCCGCGTGCCACGGCGTGATCGCGGGCATCGCCCCGCAGGCTCGGATCATCGACGTGGGTCATCTCGTCCCCGCCGGGGACGTACGACGCGGCGCGGCCATCCTCGCGCAGACCCTGCCTTACCTGCCGGCCGGCGTCCACCTGGCGGTCGTCGATCCCGCCGTGGGCGGCAACCGGCGCCCGGTCGCCGTGGAGGCGGGGGGACGGGTGTTCCTCGGTCCCGACAACGGCATCCTGTCGTGGGCCGTCCGCGCCGCGGGGGGCGCCGACGCCGCCTACGAGTTGACGAACAAGGACCTGTTCCTGGAGAACGTCTCGCCGACCTTCCCGGGACGGGACCTGTTCGCCCCGGTCGCCGCCCACCTGTGCACCGGACACGCGGTCGCCGACGTGGGGCCGCCGATGCCGGTGGACCGCCTGGTGACCCTGCCCGCGCCGACCTGCCGGTTGCGGGACGGCACAGCCGAGGGCGAGGTGCTGTCGGTGGACAGGCACGGCAACGTCCAGTTGTCGATCACCGCCTCCGACATGGCCGAGCTCGGCGTACGGCTCGGCGACACCGTCGCCGTGTGGCTCGGGCGCCGCCAGGTCGCCGTGCCATACCGGGAGACGTTCACCGCCGTGCCGCCCGGCGACCTGGTGGCGTTCACCGACTCCGCCGGCCTGGTCGCGATGGCGATCAACGCCGGGGACGCCTCCGACCGTCTGGGTCTGCCCCCGGGCGCGCACGTACGGCTGTCGCCCGGGGGACGCTGACCCGGCCGGGGTCCTACTGGGCGTTCACCACGTCGCGGGCCTCCGCGAAGTGGCAGGCGCTGGGATGGTCGCTGCCCGGGCGCGCCTCGAGCGCGGGCGTCTGCTCGGCGCAGATGTCCTGCGCCTTCCAGCACCGCGTGCGGAAGTGGCAGCCCGACGGCGGGTTGGCCGGCGAGGGCGGGTCGCCCTGCAGGATGATCCGCTGACGGGTCTCCCGGCCCTCGGGATCGGGCACCGGCACGGCCGACAGCAGCGCCTGGGTGTACGGGTGCGTCGGGCCGTCGTAGATCTGCGCGTCGCTGCCCAGTTCGACGATCTTGCCGAGGTACATCACCGCGATCCGGTCGGAGATGTGGCGGACCACCGACAGGTCGTGCGCGATGAAGATGTAGGCGAGGTCGAACTCGTTCTGCAGCCGCTCCAGCAGGTTCATGACCTGGGCCTGGATCGACACGTCGAGCGCGGACACCGGCTCGTCGCAGATGATGATCTCAGGCTGGAGCGCCAGACCACGGGCGATGCCGATGCGCTGACGCTGGCCGCCGGAGAACTGGTGCGGGTAGCGGTTGATGTGGTCGGGGTTGAGGCCGACCACCTCGAGCAGCTCCTGCACGCGGCGCCGCCGGCCGCCCTTCGGCACGACGTCCGTGTGGATCTCGAACGGCTCCCCCACGATGTCGCCGACGGTCATCCGCGGGTTCAGCGAGGTGTAGGGGTCCTGCATGACCATCTGGATGTTGCGGCGCATCCGCTTGAGCTCGGAGCCCCTGGCCGTGGTGATGTCCCTGCCGTGGATGCGCACGGAGCCCGAGGTGGGCCGCTCCAGCGCCATCAGCAGCTTGGCCAGGGTGGACTTGCCGCAGCCCGACTCGCCGACGACCCCGAGCGTCTCGCCCCGGTGCAGGTCGAAGGAGACCCCGTCGACGGCCTTGATCGCGCCGATCTGCCGCTTGACGACGATGCCCTGAGTGAGCGGGAAGTGCTTGACCAGGTCGCGGACTTCGAGGATCGACTCAGCGTTCGCCTTCATCGATGACCTCCCTCCAGTAGTGGCAGGCGCTGCCGCGGGTGCCACTGATCGTGTACAGCGGGGGAACGTCGGTCACGCAGTTGTCCCGCCGGTAAGGGCACCGCGGGTGGAAGGCGCAGCCCGTCGGCATCTCCAGCAGGTTGGGCGGCAGGCCCTTGATCGCGTAGAGCTCCTGGCCCTTTTGGTCCACCCTGGGGATGGACTCCAGCAGCCCCTTCGAGTAGGGGTGGGCCGGGTCCCTGTACAGGTCGTGCACCGGGGCGTTCTCGACGATGCGTCCGCCGTACATGACCGCGATCTTGTCCGCGACGTCGGCGACGACGCCGAGGTCGTGGGTGATCAGGATCAGGCCCATGTTGCTGTCGCGCTGCAGTTCCGCGAGCAGACCCATGATCTGTGCCTGGACGGTCACGTCGAGCGCGGTGGTCGGCTCGTCCGCGATCAGGATCTCCGGGTCGAGCGCGATCGCCATGGCGATCATGATGCGCTGCCGCATGCCGCCGGAGAACTGGTGCGGGAAGTCGTTGACCCGTTCCTTGGCGGCCGGGATCCTGACCCGGTCCATCAGCTCGACGGCCATCTTCTTGGCGTCCGCCCGTGACGTGCCGCGGTGCATGCGGAACATCTCGGCGATCTGCCAGCCGACCGGGAATACCGGGTTCAGCGCGGACAGCGCGTCCTGGAAGACCATGGAGATGCCCTCCCCGCGGATCTTCCTGCGCTGGTCGTCCGGGAGCTTGAGCAGGTCGACGCCCCGGAAACGGATCTCACCACCGGTGATCTTCCCCGGGGGCATGTCGAGGATGCCCATGATGGTCTGGGCGGTGACGCTCTTGCCCGAGCCCGACTCGCCCAGCACGGCGAGCGTCTCGCCGGCGTCCACGCTGTAGGTCACGCCGTTGACGGCCTTGGCCACGCCCGCCCGGGTGCGGAACTCGACGTGGAGGTTGTCCACCTCCAGCAGGGCGCCGCCGTGGGAGCCTCTGCCCATCTGCTCGGAAAGCACTTCCGTCACTCGCTGTGCCTCCTCATCGAAGCTTCGGGTCGAGGGCGTCGCGTACGGCTTCGCCGAGCATGACGAAGGTCAGCACGCACAGGGACAGGAACGCCGCGGGGAAGAGCAACGCGTGCGCCCCGGTCCTCATGTAGGAAGCGTGGTCGGCGATCGCGATGCCCCAGGAGATGACCGGCGGACGCAGGCCGATGCCGAGCAGCGACAGCGTGGCCTCGGCGCCGATGTAGCTGCCGATCGTGATCGTGGTGTACACGAGGATCGGCGCCAGCGAGTTGGGCAGCAGATGCCGGAAGATGAGCCGCAGCGGTCCGGCTCCGAGCGCCCTCGCGGCCTGCACGTAGTCCTGGTGCTTGGCCTGGATGACGGCCGAGCGGGCGATGCGCATCAGGATCGGCCAGCCCAGCAGGGCCAGCACGATGATCACGACCGCCATGATCATCGCCTTGCCCGGGTTCGACTGGGCCGGCGTGACGGTGCCGAGGATGATGATCGCGCCCAGCACGTACGGCAGGCCGAGGAACATCTCGCCGACGCGGGAGACGACCGCGTCGATCCAGCGCCCGAAGTAGGCCGCCAGCACGCCCGTCAGGCCGCCGAGCAGGACGGTGGCGAGCGTCGCCAGCACGCCCACGATGATCGAGGTGCGGGCGCCGTACACGGAGCGGGCGAAGACGTCGCGTCCCTGCAGGTCGTAGCCGAACCAGGCGTCCGCGCTCGGCCCCTCCATGCTCTTGGCGAGCGTGGCGTACTCCGGGTCCTTGTGCGTGAACAGCGTCGGGAAGGCCGCCATCAGCAGGAACACGATCAGCATCACGAACGAGATCCAGAAGATCTTGCGTCGCTTCAGGATGTCCCACGTGTCGCGCCAGAGGCTGCGTCTGTCGCCCCGGACCGCGACCGGGCTCGCGGTCGGCTCGCCCGCACCCTTGATCAGATCTTGCGTCGCGGTCGGGTCACTCATAGCGGATCCTCGGGTCGAGCACGCCGTAGAGGAGGTCGACGAGCAGGTTGGAGACCAGGTACACGAGCACGAGCAACGTGGCCACGGGGACCACGATCGTGTAGTCCTGGCCGTTGATGGCCCGCCACAGCAGGCCGCCGATGCCGTGGATGTTGAAGATGCCCTCGGTGATGATCGCGCCGGACATCAGCGAGCCGACCTCGGTGCCGAGGAACGTCAGCACCGGGATGAGCGAGTTGCGCAGCAGGTGGATCGCGACCACCCGCCGGTTGCTCAGTCCCTTGGCCACGGCCGTCCGCACGTAGTCGGCGCGCAGGTTCTCCACGATGCTCGTACGGGTGAGCCGCGCGGTGAACGCCATGTTGAGGCTGGCGAGCACGAGCGCCGGGACGATCAGCTCGGGGACCGTCGCCGCGTCCGACACGGTCGGCTCGATGATGTGCAGCTGCACGCCGAGGATCCACTGCAGCAGGTAACCGGTGACGAAGATCGGCAGCGACAGCAGGACCAGCGTGGAGACCGTCACCACGTTGTCGACGAAGCCGCCGCGCTTGAGGCCCGACAGCACGCCGGCGCCGATACCGATGATCGCTTCGAAGGCCACGGCCATCAGCGCGAGCCTGATGGTGATCGGCCAGGCGTCGCCCAGCTGGGTCGCGACGGACACACCGTTGAAGTCTGTGCCGAAGTTGCCGGTGAGCAGATTCTTCAGGAAGTTCCAGTACTGCACCAGGATTGGCTGGTCCAGGCCGAACTGCTCGCGCATGGCCGTGATGTAGCTGTCCGGACAGGGCCGCTGGCCGCATCTGCCGGCGAACGGGTCACCCGGGAGCTGCCAGACCATGTAGTTGATGATGAAGGTCGTGCCCAGCACGACAGGCACGAGTTGCAGCAGGCGCCGGATCGCGTATCGGCCCATGCGCACCTCCGATCTGACGCTAAAGGTCGTACATGCGCCCCCCGTGGGTCAACACGGGAAGTCGCGAATGGACAGCCCACGAGGCCGGCCCCGGTTGGGGGAACCGGCCTCGGGGGTTCACCTACGAGCTGTCCCTACGCTTCCTTGATCGCGATCGACAGCGGGTCGAGCACGCCGAAGGGAGTGACCTTCACGCCGGTCACCCACTTGGAGGTGCCGGCCTGCAGGCCGTACGACCACAGCGGAATCGCGGGCATGTCCTGCTGCAGCATAGCCTCGGCCTCCTGGTAGAGGGCGTTGGCCTGCGCGGGGTCGGTGGCGGTGTCGGCCTCGTGGAGCTTCTTGTCGAGCTCCTTGTTGCTGTAGAGACCGTCGTTGGAGGAGGCGCCGGTCTTGTACAGCGGGTTCAGGAAGTTCTCGATGTGCGGGTAGTCCATCTGCCAGCCGGTGCGGAACGCGCCCTTGATCTTGTGCTGGGTGATGGTGTCACGCAGCTCGGCGAAGGTGGGCATGTCCTTGTGCACGAACTTCACGCCGGCGTCGGCGCCGAAGGCCTGGTTGATGCTGTTGACCGTGGCCTCGATCCACTCCTTGTGAGTGCCGTCCGCGTTGGACCAGATCGGGAACTCGGCCGGCGGGGTGTAACCCTCGGCCTTGGCCTTGGCGAGGTACTCCTTGGCCTTGGCGGGGTTGTAGGTGCACAGGTCGCCGCAGGCGCCGTCCTTGAAGCCCTCGACGATCGGGGAGACCCAGCCGTTGATGGGCACGCGGCCCTTGTTGAAGATCTTGTCGGTGATCGTCTTCCGGTCGATCGCGTACGACACGGCCTTGCGGAAGTCCGCGTTACCGCCGAACTCCTTGTCGTACAGCGGGAAGGTGACCGTCTGGATGACGCCCTGCTGGCCGTCGATCGCGCGGTCGCCGAGGTCGCTCTTCCACTTGTCGCCGGCGAGGGCCGACGGCGGGATCAGCTCGGTGAAGTCGAGGTTGTTGGAGACCAGGTCCGCGTACGCCGCGTTGTCGTCCTTGTACATCTTGTAGACGATCTTCTTGACCTTGGGCTTCTCCGGCCCGGGGTAGTCGGGGTTCGCCTCGACGATGATCTGCGAGTTGTGGTCCCACTGCACGAACTTGAAGGGACCGTTGGTGACCGGCTTCTGCGCGAAGCCCTTCGGGTCCTTGAAGAAGGCGTCGGGCAGCGCCGAGAAGGACGAGTAGCCGAGCTTGGTGCGGAACACGGCGACGGGCGCGCTCAGCGTGACCTTGAAGGTGAGGTCGTCGACGACCTCAAGGCCCTCCATCTTGTCGGTCTCCGGCTTCGGGGCCTCCTTCGGCCCGTCGGGGCCGTCGGGGTCGGCGGTGTTGACCTTGTCGAAGCCCACGATGTCGCCGAACCAGAAGCTGCCGAGCTGGGCGTTCGGCGAGTAGGCGGTGTAGTTCCAGGCGTCGACGTAGTTCTTCGCGGTGACCGGCGTGCCGTCGGTCCACTTCAGGCCGGGCTTGAGCTTGATCGTCCACACCTTGTTGTCGGTGGTCTCGATCGACTCCGCCTGGTCGAGCTCGGGAGCGGCCGTGTCCGAGTTGTACTTGACGAGCCGGCTGTACACGAAGTCGTTGATCGTGCCGCCGCAGGTCTCGTTGATGTTGCCGGGGACGAAGCCGGTCTGCGGCTCACAACCGCGGATGTAGACGGTCCCTGTGGCGGCCCGGGGGTTGTCCCCGCCACCGCTACTGGAGCCGCCGCCCCCGCCGCACGCGGCGACGCCGAGCGCAAGCAGCGCGGTGCCGGTGGCGATCTTCGCGCCCTTAGTCACGCGCATAGTGGATTGGTCCTCCCTCTAAGGATGGGCGTTCGCGCTGGTTAGCACCCGGTTTGCCGGGCATCGTCAAACCAGCTGACGTCCTGCCAGTCGTCCGGAGCATCCCTTACCGGACGCACCAGAGGAGTCTCCGGCACGTTGCAGTTCGGTCACACGTGCGTCAGTCGGGCGTCACACACATTCCTGCGAGCCCAACCTTAAATGCCCAGCACGGCATCAAACTCCCCTTTAGAGTACATATGACGACATACGGCCAGTCCTTTGACCGAGGCTGAGGGCGACACCCGTGCCCCGGTCTCCAGATCAGGATGTCCTGGGCTACCTTTGACCAGTCGCAGCCACGTTCGGTGCGACAGCCGTCCCACCGACCTCCATCCAATAGAGTCCATGCCATGAGCCAGCCGGAATCCGCGCTCGCGGAGGCCCAGGGTGGCGGCCGAGCCCCGGAGTCGCTGGCCGCGCTCGCCGAGCGTCACGGACTACGACGCGCCATCGCACGCCCCAGCATGCCCGCCTACCTGCGCCAACTGTGGGACCGGCGGCACTTCATCCTCACGTACGCCACCTCGCGCAACGTCTCCAAGTATTCCGAGTCGATGCTCGGCCAGCTCTGGCAGGTGCTGACTCCGCTGCTCAACGCCGCGGTGTACTGGCTGATGTTCGGCGTCATCCTCGGGCAGAGCAAGCAGATCGACAACTACCCGGCGTTCCTCATCACCGGGGTCATGGTCTTCACCTTCACCCAGCGCACGGTGATCAGCGGAGCCAAGTCCATCTCGTCGAACCTGTCCCTCATCCGGGCGCTCCACTTCCCCCGAGCCGCCCTCCCGCTGGCGTACACCATCCAGGAGCTCCAGCAGCTCGGCTACTCCATGGCCGTGCTCGTCCTCCTGGTGCTCGTCACCGGAGAGCCGGTGAGCTGGCTCTGGCTGCTGATCCCCGTCGTGCTGATCATGCAGCTCGTCTTCAACATCGGCACCGGCATGTTCATGGCCCGCCTCGGCGCATTCATGCGGGACATGAACCAGCTGCTGCCGTTCATCACGCGCACCTGGCTGTACGCCTCCGGCGTCTTCTACGCGATCGACGAACGCACGAAGGACCTGCCGGACTTCCTCCGATGGGCGCTGGAGTTCAACCCGGCCGCCGCCTACATCGAGTTCATGCGCGACCTGCTGATCTACCAGCGGTTCCCCGAACGCTGGGCGTGGGTTACCTGTCTATTCTGGGCAGTGTTCGCACTGATCGTCGGCTTCTGGTACTTCTGGCGGGCCGAGGAGAGGTACGGCCGTGGCTGAGCTGACCAAGGAGCTGTCGCAGGTGGCGCCCCAAACTTCAGAAACGCAGAACCACGAGACGCAGAACCCCAAGGCCGGAACCCCGACCGTCATCGTCGACGACCTCCACATCGTCTACAAGGTGTACGGCTCGGCCGGCGACGCGGAGAAGGGCAACGCGGCCAGCGCGCTCATGCGCATCCTGCGGCGGCAGGGCCGTCCGCAGATGAAGGAGGTCCACGCCGTCAAGGGCGTGAGCTTCGTCGCCCACCACGGCGACGCCATCGGCATCATCGGCCGCAACGGCTCGGGCAAGTCGACGCTGCTGCGCGCGATCGCCGGCCTCCTGCCCCCGCACAAGGGCGCCGTCTACACCAACGGCCAGCCATCCCTTCTCGGCGTCAACGCGGCCCTTATGAAGGAGCTGACGGGCGAGCGCAACATCATCCTCGGCTGCTACGCGATGGGCATGACGCCGAGCGAGGTCCGCGAGAAGTACGACGAGATCGTCGACTTCTCCGGCATCGGCGACTTCGTCCAGTTCCCCATGTCGACGTACTCGTCCGGCATGGGGGCCCGGCTGCGCTTCGCCATCTCCTCGGCCAAGACGCACGACGTGCTGCTCATCGACGAGGCCCTCGCGACGGGTGACCGCGATTTCAAGAAGAAGAGCCAGCAGCGCATCAAGCAGATGCGCGACGCGGCCGGCACGGTCTTCCTGGTCGCCCACAACCTCGACGTGATCGAGGAGACGTGCAACCGGGTGATCTGGTTGCACAAGGGAAAGATCAGAATGGAAGGCGACCCCCAGGAGGTCCTGGAGGCGTACAACAAGGCCTGAGAGAAACGGAGGGGTGACCGTGCCGACGCCGCCACCGATCCCGTACGACCATCTGCCCGAGGTTCCCCCGCTGACCGTCGAGAGCGACGACGTGCACGACGGCGAGCGGCTCCCCGAGGCTCACGTGTTCAACGACTGGGGCATGAGCGGGCAGAACGCCTCCCCGCATCTGCGCTGGTCCGGTGCCCCCGAGGGCACCAAGAGCTACGCCGTCACCTGCTTCGACCCCGACGCGCCCACGGGCAGCGGCTTCTGGCACTGGGTGCTCTACGACATCCCGGCCACCGTCACCGAGCTGCCGACCGGCGCGGGCAACGGCCCCGACTTCAAGGGGCTGCCGGAGGGGGCCAAGCACGCGCGCAACGACTTCAGCACCAAGGAGTACGGCGGGGCGGCGCCACCGCCCGGCTATCCGCACCGCTACCTGTTCGCCGTGCACGCCCTGGGTGTGGAGTCCCTGGGCGTGGACACCGACACGCCTCCGGCCGTGGTCGGCTTCAACATCACGGCCAACACGCTCGCGCGCGGTTATATCGCACCTGTGTACGAAACCTGATGCGGGAGGGCCGCTCGTTCCACTATGATTCGAACGGAGATTCGACATAGGGGAGGGTCGGATGAGCGACCTGGCGACGGCGATCGACAATCTGGCCGCCGAAGATCCCTCGGAGCTTCCCGTCGGGCTGATCGCGGAGCAGCTCATCGAGCTGCACTGGCAGATGGCCCGCCTGCAGGCCCAGATCGCCAGGCGCACCCACCTGCGCGCGAGTTTCGACTCGCCGGCCTCGCCCAACTGAGGGCCGGCTGAGCCCTGCCGCAAATGGCGGCGGGGGTGGCCGCGTGCGCCCTGCGGCGCGCACCCTGGCACGACACCGGACGGCCGGCGCCCCTTGGGGGCGCCGGCCGCTTTCGTCATCGACGTCTTTCCGGTGGCCCTGCCGTGCGCGCGGGACCGCAGGCAGGGCCGCCAGGTCGCCCTGACGGCGAGGGAGGCCTCAGGCGAGGGTCACTTGGTGTACCCGTTGTGCGTGGTCGGCGCGACGCCGGTCACCGCGTCCGGGGCGGACGAGACGGCGCTCGACGCGGCGGCGTCGGCCGTGGCCGACGCGGAGGCGGCGAGGTCGGCCGCGGCCCCCGCCGTCGCCGCGGCTCCCTGCGCCGGAGCGTCCGTGGTGTTCCTGACGGTGCCGGTGACCGCGTGGGTGCTGGCGTCGGCCTGGGCGGCGGCGTCCGCGGTCGTCGCCTGGGTGCTGCTCATGACGCCGTCCGCCGGAGTCTCGCACGGCACCAGCGCCAGCAGGCCGCCCGCGCTGCCGGCGGTCGCCGCGACGGCGCCCTTGAGGCTGAGCAGCGCGTTGAGCCGCGCGGTGACGTTGAGCCCGGCGTGAACGGCTGCGCCCGCGGTGGCGACGGCCGCCGCCGAGGCGTCCGCGGCGGCCGCGGCCTGGCCGGAGACGGCGACGACCGGCTTGCCGATCTGGGCGACGACGCCCGCGGCGACGTTCGCCTTGGCGACGAGAGCCGCGTTGACGTCCGCGACCGCGACCAGGGCTGCCGACAGGTGGGCCTCCAGCCGGGCGACGACGTTGGCGTCGACGGTGACGGCTGCGTCGGCCACGATGTCGGCCGCGATGTCGGCGGCCGCGCTGATCTGCGCGTTCGCGTCGGCGGACAGATTGGCGGTGACGGTGCCGGCGAGATTCGCGACCGCGACGAGGTCGGCCCTGATGTCAGCGGTCAGGCTCACCGCCACCTCGGCGGCCGCGTCGGCCTGCGCGACGACGCCGGCCGTCGCCCCGCCGACGGCCGTGGCCTGCAGATCGGCCAGAAGCCTCGCCACTGTCGTGACCCGGTGCTCCGTGCACTTCTTGGCGCACACGTCAGCCTGCGCGGGCGCGGCCAGCATGCCGGCGATGCCGATCGTGACGGCGACGACGGCTGTCCTAACCACTCGTTTCATTGACTTGCCCCCGGTTCATATTCCTTTTCACGAGAGTGGGAATGACGAACCCAAGAACCCCCGTGCGTCGGCGAGCACGCCGACAAAGACGTCGGCATTTCTATCACTGCCGATCACGGAGGAAAGCCCTGCTGACCAGGGGATGCCCGGCAAGCGCCCCGCCCGGAAAGTCGGTATATCGAGCACCGGACGACCACTTCGCGGTCACCCCAATCCCGCCTCCGGAGAAAGCGACGGTAAACACCGCGCCCAGGCCCTGCGGCAGATCTTTCCGCTCACTTTTAGCGACGCGCCGACAGAGGTCGCGCCCCGATCCGCCGGGGACCGGCCACGAAACCGCCCTATCGCGACATATCTCGATAAGAGCTACGCTGGCGAGGTGACCTCCCTCACACCGTACGCGGGCGACGATCCCGCGCAGCGCGCCTCGGACGCCGACCGCGACCGGGTGGCGGCCGTCCTGGGCGAGGCGCTGGCCACCGGCCGCCTGACGAGCGTGGAGCACGCCGACAGGCTCGACGCCGCCTACAGCGCCGTGACCGTCGGCGACCTCGCGCCCCTGACCGGGGACCTGCCCGACACGGCCCATCCCCCGGCCACGCTCTCCACCGAGAGACACCAGGTCTCCGCGGTGTTCAGCAAGATCATACGGCGCGGGCGCTGGGTTGCCGGGCGGCACACCGAACTCAGCTCGGTCTTCGGTGCCCTGATCGTGGATCTCAGCGACGCGGTCCTGCCCGGCCGTGAGGTGACGCTGGAGCTGAACTCCTTCTGCGGCAAACTCATCGTCACCGTGCCGGCCAACGCCAGGGTGGTCGACGAGGGCAGCGCGATCTTCTCGAAGCGCTCGGTGACCGGAGGGAACGGCGACGGCGACGGCCCGCTGATCCGCGTCACCGGCAACGCGCGCTTCGGCAAGATCGTGGTCTACCGCGGGACCCGTCGCTGACGGCCTACGATGCGGCCATGCAGCCCGCCGGTCGTGCGCTGCCCGTGGCCCTCGACGCCATGGGCGGCGACAACGCGCCCGGGGAAATCGTCGCGGGAGCCGTACAGGCCGTTCGCGAGCGGGGCGTGCCCGTCGTGCTCGTCGGCCATCCCCGCCTGCTCTACCAGGAGCTGGCCCGGCACGACGCGGTCACCGAGATCCCCATCGTGCGGGCCGAGGAGGCGCTGGCGATGGACGAGGGCGCGCTGGCGAGCCTGAGACGGCCCCGCTCCAGCATCGCCATCGCCTGCCATCTCGTACGGCGCGGCGACGCCTGCGCGGTCGTGTCCGCGGGCTCGACGGCGGGCGTCGTCGCCACCGGCCGGCTGCGGCTGCGGGCCCAGCAGGGAGTCGTACGCCCCGCGATCGCGGTCGGCCTGCCGACCCTGCCACAGCCGACCGTGCTGCTCGACGCGGGCGCCACGGCCGACGCCAAGCCGGAGATGCTGGTGCAGTTCGCCCACCTCGGCGTGGCGTACGCCGAGACGGCACTCGGCATGCGGCGTCCCCGCGTCGGCCTGCTCACGATCGGCGCCGAGGCCGAGAAGGGCAACAAGCTCGCAAAACGGGCCCACGAGCTGCTCGCCGCCACGCCCGGCGTCGACTTCACCGGCAACATCGAGGGCCACGACCTGCTCACCCGGAAGGTCGACGTGGTCGTCACCGACGGGTTCACCGGCAACGTGGCGCTCAAGACCGTCGAGGGCACCGTGCGGTACGCCTTCGAACAGGTCAGGGAGACGATCGCGGAGAGCCGGGTGGCCAGGCTCGGCGGGATGCTGCAGCGCGCCCGGCTGCGGGAGCTGGCCGGCCGGCTCGACCCCGAGGCGCACGGCGGGGCCGTGCTGCTCGGCCTCAACGGCACCGTGGTGATCGCACACGGCTCGTCGCGGGCACGTGGCGTGGCCGCCGCCTGCGAGCTCGCGGCCCATCTGTCGGCCCAGGGCATCATCGCCAGGATCGGCGAGCGGATCGCCTCCACCAACAAGTCGCACCGCCGCTGGTGACGCCGGATATGGAACGGCGGGCCGAAGGCGCACGCCGATAAGCTTGGTTCATGACCGACCCGCAGCTCGTGCTCACCGAGCGGGTCCAGCAGGCGCTGGGTTCCGCCTTCGGTCCGGAGCACGCCACCGAAGATCCGCTGATCAGGCCCTCTCAGTTCGCCGACTACCAGGCGAACGTCGCGCTCAGCCTGGCCAAGCGGCTCCGACGTGCCCCGCGGGAGGTCGCTCAGGCCATCGCCGACCACCTCGACACGGCCGACGTCAGCGTGGAGGTCAGCGGGCCCGGGTTCCTCAATCTGACGCTGCGCGACGGCTGGGTCGCCGAGCAGGCCGCACAGCGGCTGCTCGACGAGCGCATCGGCGTGCCGCAGCCGGCCCCGCAAACCGTGATCGTCGACTACTCGGCGCCGAACGCCGCGAAGGAGATGCACGTCGGCCACCTGCGTACCACGATCGTCGGCGACACCCTCGCGCGCACCCACGAGCACCTGGGCAACCAGGTGATCCGGCAGAACCACCTCGGCGACTGGGGCACGCAGTTCGGCATGCTCATCGAGCACCTCCTCGACATCGGCGAGGAGGAGGCGCTCGGCATGCTGGCCGCCGGCGACGGCAACGCCTTCTACCAGGCGGCGCGGCACAAGTTCGACAACGACCCCGAGTTCCAGCAGCGGTCCCGCCGCCGGGTGCCGCTGCTGCAGGGCGGCGACCCGGAGACCCTGCGCCTGTGGCGCGAGTTCATCGAGTACAGCAACCGCTACTTCCGCAAGGTGTACCGCACGCTGGGCGTCACGCTCACCGACGACGACATCGCGGGCGAGAGCATGTACAACCCCATGCTCCCCGACGTCTGCGACGAGCTGGAGCGCACGGGCGTGGCCGAGATCAGCGAGGGCGCGCTGTGCGTGTTCCCGCCCGGCTTCAAGGGCCGCGACGACCAGCCGCTGCCGCTCATCGTCCGCAAGAGCGACGGCGGGTACGGCTACGCCACGACCGACCTCGCCGCGATCCGCTACCGGGTGCGCGACCTGAAGGCCGACCGCATCCTCTACGTCGTGGGCGCCACCCAGTCGCTCCACTTCCAGATGGTCTTCGCCGCGGCGCGTACGGCCGGCTGGCTGCACGACGACGTCAAGGCGGAACACGTCCAGATCGGCAGCGTGCTCGGCAGCGACGGCAAGATGTTCAAGACCCGGAGTGGCGAGTCGATCAAGCTCACCGACCTGCTGGACGAGGCCGTCGTGCGGGCCGAGGCCGTCATCGCCGACCGCGGCTACGACCCGGAGGCGCGCCGGCAGATCGCGCGTCAGGTCGGCATGGGCGCGGTCAAGTACGCGGACCTGTCGGTCAGCCACGACAGCGAGTACGTGTTCGACTTCGACCGCATGCTCGCCCTCACCGGCAACACCGGGCCTTACCTCCAGTACGCCACCGCCCGCATCCGGTCGATCTTCCGCAACGGCGGGATCGACCCGCAGTCGGTCACCGGCCCGATCACGCTGGGCCACCCGGCCGAGCGGGCGCTCGCGCTGCAACTGCTCGGCTTCGGCTCGGTCGTCGCCGCCGTCGCGCAGCTGTCCGAGCCCCACCGGCTGTGCAACTACCTGTTCGACGTCGCCCAGACGTTCACCTCGTTCTACGAGAGCTGCCCGGTCCTCAAGGCCGAGGAGGAGTCCGTACGGCAGTCGCGTCTGGCTCTGTCGGCGCTCACCCTGCGGGTGCTGCTGCGCGGGCTCGACCTGCTCGGCATCGAAGTTCCCGAGCGGATGTGAGCGGGGTGCCGGATTCCGCTTCGGCGGACTCGGGAGAGGGCGACACCGGCGCCTCCCACACCGGAGGCGTCGGCTCCGAACCCGGGGATGGCCTCCCTGATGCGGGAGCCGGCGTCTCCGGTCTTGGAAGTCGCCTCCGCGAGGCCGGCGATGGCGTTCCCGAGGCCGGCGCCCCCGCGGGACCACGGCGGGCCGCCCGATTCAGGGCGGCCCGTCCTTTCCGTTCCCGCGGGTCAGGCGTGTCCACGGCGCGCCTCGTCCGTGACTGTCACACCAAGCGTCTAGTCTGGCGCGGTCAAGGGAGTGCCAGCCGATCCCTCGGGGAGCGTTCCGCGTGAGCATGGACCTGACCACGAGTCCGGACCCTGGAAACCTGGCCGAGGCCACGGAGCTGCACCGCTACGCCGAGGCGCTGATCGTCAGCCTGGCGGCCGACGGCACGGCGCCCGGCCTGCCGCCGGGGATCGCCGACGTGCCGGGCTACTGGCTCGGGCCCGCCGTCGAGGCCCTCGTCCTCATCCTGTCCGGCAAGGACGCCCTGGAGCCGCTGGCCCTGGCCAACGAGTTGGACGAGCGGCGCACCGCCCTGTTCCTGTGCCTGGCCCTCGCCGTCTGCGGCCACGGCGACCGCATTCACGCCTCCTGGCTCGGCACCGCCTTCGGCGACCTGTCGGAGGACAATCCGGTGACGCCCGGCCAGCGGGCGCTGTGGCTCGCCGCCGCTCGCGGGGCGTACGGGCCGGTCGGCAAGATCTTCGTGCTCCGCAAGCTCGACGCGGTGGACGTGCCGCCCACCGACGACCGGTGGCTCAAGGCCCTCGTGCCCGGCCTGCCGGAAACGTCCGTACCCGCCTCTCTGGAGCCGTTCCCCGAGCTGGCGAAGGTCGCCGAGATCGAGCGGTCGCTCCGGGCGTCGGCCACCCTGCGCCGTCTGCGCGAGCGCTGCACCGAGATCACCTCCACCCGGCAGGCCGGCGAGGTCACCAGGGTCGTACGCGGCACCGTGTGGGCCGAGGACGAGCCGCTGGCCGTGCTCCGCGCCCTGGCAGGCCAGGGCGGCCAGGAAGGCCCGCTCAGCTCGCTCACCGGGCATTTGCTGCAGGACCTGGCTTCCGACGCCGATCTTCACCTGGCCGCGCTCGCCCTGCACGTGGCGGCGCCGGCGGTCAGGGCGGCGGCGGAGTCCCTCGTCGAGGTGGTGCGCGAACCACCGCCCGACACCCTGGACGTGCCGATCCTCGGCTATCCGATCAGGCTCAGGCCCGAGGGGCCCGACCAGGAGTCGATGGCGGCCGCCGAGCAGCTGCTCGTCACCGAGTGCGTGCCGAATCGCACCCGCCCCTGGCCCGGATACGTCCTCCTGGTCCTCGCCGTCGGCGTCGTCGTCGCCGGGTTCGTGGTCTCGCTGCCGCTCGCCCTCGTCGGCCTGTTGATCGCCGCCGTGGGCGCGCATCTGCTGTGGCGGCACCGGGTCCGGGAACACTCCGACGTGCGGTACGTCCAGACACGGGCGGGCAAGCTCACCGACCTCGCCGACAAGGCCGTGTGGGCCCTGCACGAGTACGCCAGAGAGTCGGAGGAGCGCGCCTCTGACGCCGCCCGGGACCTGACTGAGGTGTCCACGCTCCTGCGCCGGGGCCCTCGGGCCGCGTAGGAACGCCGACGCCGCCCCCTGCGGTCGCCAGTGCTCACCATCGGTGCTGCCTGCGGACCCGCATGCTGGGCTGCGCGGGTGAACTGCCGGGTGGACCGCGTGGGTGGACCGCGTGGATGGGCCGGGGACGCATCGCCCCGGTGCCGTGAGCGCGTGAGACTGTCGGCACCTTCCGCCAGGGCTGCAGGGCGCTGAGGCGGACGGCGCCTTGTCCCTGGGCTCACGAACGCGTGAGGCGGTTGACACCTTGTGCCTGGGGCTACAGAACGCGCGGGGCGTCGGCGCCGGCCCTCCTGATTGCCGAGGAACCGGAGCCAGGCACAACTGTGCCCGC
This sequence comes from Microbispora rosea, assembly GCF_900156315.1. GTDB lineage: Bacteria > Actinomycetota > Actinomycetes > Streptosporangiales > Streptosporangiaceae > Microbispora > Microbispora rosea. The sequence continues at coordinate 142,738 of NZ_FTNI01000023.1, forward strand.
CGACCGAATGGGCGGCGGGCACCAGATCAGGAGTCGAGCCGGGCCAGTTCAGGCGGTGGAGACCTCCACCGTCGACGGAGTGATCAAAAAGACCTTGTCCGCGATCCGCTCGATACGTCCTTCACAGCCGTAAGCCAAGCCCGCTGCGAAGTCCACCATTCGTGTGGCCTCCGCCGTCGACATGCTCGCCACGTCCATGACCACCGTGTGGCCCTCACGGAAATGCCGACCGATCGTCAGGGCGTCGTCATACTTCCGCGGGCGGACCATGACAATACGGGCCGGGTCGGCGTTGGGGTGCCAGCGCTTGGCGGCACGCTCTGCCGCCGGCATCCAGTCGTCCTCGTACTCGTCCTCGGCGTAGGCCTCGTCGTCGAACTGCTCTGCCCCACCCAGGCCAAGGTAGCTCGCCACCTTGCGCACAGCCCCCATCGGTTTGTCCTTTTCCGGCTTGTCCTTTTCCGGGCTCGTCCCGACACGCGGGACCGTATTCGACGATTCAGCGAACCCCCGCCGACACGCCCGGCCGTTTAAGTGTTGTTGGCTGGATAATGTGGAGGCCGGGTAAGTGTGTCTTCATCGTCAATTTCGTCAGCCCTTCCAGGGTAACTCGCGAACCCGTCTACCCCATGGAACCCTTCGCAAACATTTCTCACAGTCGCCTCGAACGACGGCATACCTTCAGTAGATCACAACGGACGCCACCGATGCCGGGTTCCCCAAATACGATCTTGCTGGTCGGACCGGGTATGCCACGGCCGAGATCCACGAATCGAAGTGGCGTCAATGAAGATCGAATTACGCATGGAGACGCCTCGAATTCGTGTTTCGAAAACTTTTTCGATTGCAGCCCGGTCGCCTGATCGCCGCTCTCAGGGCGGCGGACCGCGGACAGAAGAGACCGCAATTGTGGGAGCGGCCAGGGAAAACTCTTTCCTGGCAGCGCCTCTCGGGGAACCGATATCGAGCACCATTTCGACCGGCCGCCGGTTTTCGAAGCCGCGCAGACCCCCGGCCTGCTCACCCTCCATGCAGGGAGCACAGAGGTACCTGAGAAGCGTGCCAGGCCGGTGGAGACGGAGGAGTCGGACCGTGTCTCCGGGCTCGCGACCACGTAGAGGCACCGGCCACGCCGCGGGCCGATGGACGATGCCGGCTCGCCGCGAGTGGACCGTGCAGGACGCCGCCCGACACAGTGCGTTCCGTGTGACCAGTCCAGCAGGATGAGCGACCATCGCAGCCGCTGGCGTCGCTTCGGCCGCTGGTGCCGCTGTGGTGGCCGGAGACGAGGACGGTGCGCATGAAGCGCCCGCGCGGTGTCAGGCCGGAAGCGATGTACCCACAGCCCTGATCTCTCCGGAAGCACTCGCCGATTCTCTCGCGCGTGCACTGGGCCGGTCGATGCCCCCCGCCCCTGAATTTCGGGCTCGATAACGGCACAGGCGGAGATCCTAATCGGCTGGGTTAGGACATGGCGCCTGGAGCGGGGACTGTCGCGGTCCGTAGACCGTTGGGGTCGAGTGGGCCGGAGTCGCTTCGCTCGAGGGCGGGTGGCTCCGACGCCGGGTGTGGCTCAGTTGGTAGGGGTCGAGGTTTGGCTCGGGCGGGGATTGGGTCAGGCGGCTCGAGGCCGGGGGTTGCGGTCGGGTGGGTCGGGGTCGGGCGGGTGGTTGGGGTCGTGTTGAGACGTCACTGCGCCGGCCGGAAGCTCCGGTCCTCGCGAAGCCCGCTCCGCTGGGCCTTCGCTGCGGTCCTCCCTCCCGCCCGCTCCGCTCCTCCCGCACCACCGCTCGCGCCGCCGACA
>NZ_FTNI01000064.1 GCF_900156315.1 Microbispora rosea
CGCTTCGCCGCAGCGGCGCAGCTCACCGGCTTCGTCGCGGTCCAGGCACTGCCGATGCGCCACCACGACAGGGTCATCGGCGCACTCACCCTGCTACAGACGGCGCCCGGCCGGCGATCACAGCCGATGACGAGGCTTGCCGGGATCGGCCTCGTCCGGCCGGAGCGCCCGGCGGAGTCGACGGGTCACCGAGCACGCCGGCAACCGCGTTTCTCCGACCTGGGCACCCCGGAGGCCGCTCTGGGATGGTCCGAATCCCCACGGACCGCGGCCCATCTCACAGTCAAGCCCCGGGCGCCTCAACAGGAAACCGGCAACGCCAGATGAGCCGATCACCCCTGCTGATGGCGGCACCCGGTCAGCGTGGGTGACCGAGCGTTCCCGCTCAGGCCCGGACTCCGGCCTGCACCTGGACGACGCGGTCAGCGCCCACCAGGCCTGTCGCAAGCCCCCCACCGGCCAGCGGAAGGAGTAAAATTGCTGGTACCGGGGGCATTTCGAATGCCGGCAGTCGCGCCGGCACCGTCTGCGGCGTTTCATCAGACGCAGCCCCGTCGGGGCTGAGGCAGGTCGGCCGATCATGACGCTGACGCACACTCGAGTTCCCATCACCCGTGTTCTGGCGGAGCAGCCGCGTGACGTACCCGTCGTGCGGCTCAGCCTGGAACCAAGCCCTCGTCGCACGCGTGCTGTGGACGGGGAATGGTGGCCCCGGTCAACGGACGCGGCGGCCGAACTCCCAGGTCTTATCGCGGCCGTCGACCACCGGCTGGGGAGGATGACGCTCCGGGTCGGACTGCATGTGGACGCCTGGAGCAACATTCCGCACCGAATTCCAGTCGCCGGCCGGGCCGTGAAGGTCGGATGGTTCCAATCCATGGACCGCGGGCTGGTTACCCTGACCATCAACGGCCACGAGGGAATAACGTTGCGGGTGATACCGCCGGAGGCCGCATCCGCGTCGGCCCCCAGGGACCCGAACGGTGCGCCTCCCGTGGAGGACCGGACTCCCGCGCCCGGGGTCCCGGCGGAGCAAGAGGCAGAGCAGGATGTCTGGGAGGACGAAGGCGGCCGCTTCGGGCGATCTGGCTGCCCGTGATCTGGCCCGGCATCGCGTCCGGCTCTCTGCCCGCCTTCGCGTTATCGCTCGGCCACTTCGTGCCGACGAACTTCACCGCCGGCGGGACCGTCAGATCGGTGGGCTGGACACATTGCGTGCCTGCGATGTCGCGTTGGGCGGCAGGCGGACGTCGTGGCCGAATTCGGCGATCAGTACAGCCGTTGGTCAGGCCTCATGACACCGTCGGGGCCCGGAAAGGCCACGAGGGGAAGCCGCAGTGTGAAACGTGCGCCGCCGATGGGAGAGGTTCCGGCATGGAGAGTCCCGCCGTGAGCCTGGGCGATCTCACGGGCGATCGACAACCCGAGGCCGCTGCCGCTGCGGTCGCGGCGGCAGCCTGCGTCCAGTCTGGTGAATCGTTGGAAGATCCGTTCACGGTCGGTCTCGGCGATCCCTTCACCGTCGTCGGAGACCGCCAGTTCCGCGATGTCCCCGTTACGACTGACCTCGACCCGTACGACCTTCTCGGCGTGCCGTTGGGCATTGTCCAGAAGATTTGTGAGCACCCGGCCGATCTGGATGGCGACGATCTTGACGCAGACCGCGGGAGCGAGCCGCATCTGGACCGGAATACGATCCGCCCGACAGGAGACTTCCGCCTTGACCAACTGCGCCAGGTCGACCGGTGCCCGCCCGTACGGCACGGCGCCCCCGACTCGGGACAACAGGAGCAGATCGCCGATGATCGCCTCGAGCCGGTCGACGGCGCTCAGCGCACGCTGGAAGGTCTCGTGCGGTTGAACATCATCTGGATGCAACTGCGCCCACTCGAGCTCTGCGCGCAGCCCGGCGATGGGGTTACGCAACTCGTGTGACATGTCGGAGGCGAACCGCCGCTGTTGCTGCAGTGCTTTGTTGAGCCCTTGCAATGCGCAGATCGCGGCCCTGGTGGTCCGGGCGATCTCGTCTTCACCGAGGGGATCGGATACCTCCGGATCAAGGCGTGTGACATATGCGGGGATGTCAAGATTATTGATACAGCCGGACAGAGCTTCAACGTGTCTCATGTCCATATCGGTTCTTCCTTCCCGCAACCAAGCGGTCGGGGCGTGGATATCGCTAGCGCGCCTGCCTCATCCTCGTGGACCACGGGGAGCGCGTCACATGCCGGAGCATGCCGGGATTTCTTTCCGGCCCTTGGCCGGGGATGCCGAGGGTTGGATGCCTCGGGGGCGGCAACGAAGACCTCATAGCGTCTATGCGCGGCAAGGCCGGCGTACCCGCTGAACGAAAGCGGCGCTCTCGTTTGCCGGGATACCGGCACGTGGCGTTATCGAGCCCAACCCCGCCGAGGCGGTAGCTCGGGAAAGAGCCGCGGTGCGACGCATACTCACAATTTAGGCGGACGACAGACGCCACGCCACCCGCATATGGTCCGGCTACGCCCCCCAAATGGGCCGCATCGCGGGCTCAACCAGGCTTCCGCGGTCCTGGCAGGAGCCCCGTCCGAGTGGCCAGGACAACCGCCTCGAGCTGGCTGTGCGCGCCCAGCTTCATCATGACGTTCTTGACGTGGCCCCGAGCGGTGTGGAGGCTCACGACGAGTCGCCCGGCGATCGCACGGGGATCGAGCCCTTCGCCCATCAGCCTCAGAACTTCCAGCTCACGCGGGGTGAGCCCCGCCCGGTTCCCGCGCCCGGCGTGTGGCGCTGCGAAGCGATCCTTGAGGAGCGCTCTGAGCGGGTCACCCTCCACCATAAGGATGTTCTTCTCGACCGGGGCGCGGATCACTTTAAGAATGTCCGGGAATTTGCTGTCTTTTGCCAGAAATCCGGAAGCTCCTACCGCTGCGGCGGCCGCGAACAGGTCGGGCCTGGCATCGCCTGTCAATATGAGGACGCGGACATCCGGGTGAGACGCTTTGATCCGCCTCGTTCCCTCGATGCCGTCGACATCCGGCAGATGAATGTCCATGAGCACGACATCGGGCCTGTGTATCCTCACGAGCGAGACGGCGTCCTCGACCGTTCCGGCGGCCCCCACGCAATGCAGATCGGGCTGGGCGTCGATCGCGATCTCGAGAGCGCCCGCGAGCGCCCGCTGATCCTCGACCACGAGAACCCGGATCACGGGAGTCTCCCGCCGCCCGTGACCTCGTCCACTGCTCGGCTCATGGCTGCTCACTTCACAAGCGATCTCGCCGCCGTTGAGTCGGCCGGTTCCGCTCCGCCCGTCCCCGGTGAGGCGTAGCCAACAGAGGTGAGGGCGCGTCCGCCTTGGTGAAAGCGGGCCGAAGACCCTGTGGCCTGCCCCGATGAACTCCTCATGACGCTACCCCGCATGCATCGTGATGCACAATCGGATCGATCTCAACGCCGCCGCACGCGAGCTGCGGCGACGCTTCGTGCAGCAAGCGGGCGGGGAGGACACCTCCATCCGCTGCGCGTGCCGGCTCCTCTTCCGATGCTCGTCCCCGCCTGTCTGCGGGGTACGAACAGGGGTAGACCGCACGGCCCCGTCCGGAGCCCTGCAGATGTTGGAGACGGGTCCTGACGTGACCATTTACTCATTCAGGCTGTACGTGGCCGGGAACACGGAGCGGTCCCAGACCGCGGAGGTGAACCTGCGGTTCCTGTGCGAGGCTCACCTCTCCGGCATGTACGAGGTCGAGGTCATCGACGCCGTCGAGCGGCCCGAGCTGGCCGAGGAGGGACGGATCCTGGCCACCCCCACCGTGGTCAGGCTCACGCCGCCACCACAGCGACGGGTGATCGGGGATCTGTCCGATCACGGTCGCGCCGCCATCGCTCTGGGCCTTCCAGCCGCGGACGCGTCGCCCTCGGAAGGGCAGTGACGATGACTGACAGCAACGCCATCGGGCGGATCCCCACGGGGATCGACGGCTTCGACCACATAGCCCTGGGCGGGTTGCCCGCCGGTCGATCCACGCTGGTGAGCGGCACGACCGGAAGCGGTAAGACGCTGTTCGCCGTTGAGTTCCTCTCCCGCGGAATCACGCGATACAACGAGCCTGGGGTCTTTGTCACCTTCGAGGAGACAGCCACCGACATCCGCCGCAACTCAGCCTCGCTGGGCTTCCCCATCCAACTGTGGGAGGACGAAGGAAAGTGGGCCTTCGTCGAAGCATCGGGGAGTATCAGCGAGGACACGCCCGCCGTCGGTGCCTACGACTTCGGTGCCCTGGTGGCGCGTATCGAACACGCGGTCCGCCAGACCGGGGCTTGCCGTGTCGCGCTCGACTCGCTCAACGCGATCTCCACCCGGTTCACCGACATCGCCGTCGTTCGCCGCGAGCTGTTCCGGGTCGCCTCCGCTCTCAAGGCGCTCGGAGTCACCTCGGTGCTCACCGCGGAGCGCCCCGAAGAGTACGACGGTGTGACCCGCTACGGGGTCGAGCCATTCGTGCTCGACAATGTCATCATCTTGCGCAACGTGCTCCGGCAGGGTCGGCGAACCCGGACGGTTGAGATCGTCAAGTTCCGCGGCGCCCCGCATCGTACGGGGGAATGGCTGTTCACCATCGATCCACGGGGCGGCATCGTGGTGGTCCCCCTCGCGTTCCTCACCCCGTCCGACCACGCGTCGCTCGCCCGCGTCTCGTCGGGCATTCCCGAGTTGGACGAGATGTGCGGCGGCGGCTTCTACCGGGACGCGATCGTCCTGATGACCGGGCCCCCCGGCACGGGCAAGACGCTGGCGAGTCTGCGTTTCACGGCCGCCGGCGTCGAGGCGGGTGAGCGCTGCCTGCTCTGCACCTTCGACGGGACCCCCGGGCAACTCTTCCGCAGCGCCGCGGGCTGGGGTCTGGATCTGAAGGCGATGCGGGCCTCGGGTCTGCTCCGGGTCATGTCCGGCTACGCGGAGGTGATGTCGCCAGAAGACCACTTTCTGCGGCTCAGGCACGCCATTGAGGAGTTCGCGCCCGGCCGGCTCGTCGTCGACACATTGTCCGCTCTCGAACGCGTGGCCGCGCCGCGGACTCTCCTCGATTTCGTCATCGCGCTGGGGGCGGTCCTCCGGCAGAACGAGATCACCACTCTTCTCACGGGGACACCTGCCGGACGCGTCAGTTCGGCGAACGCGCCGTTGATCACCTCTGACATCGCCGGGCTCTCCGACGTCTGGATCCAGCTCCGGTACGTCGAAAGCCCCGCCGAGATCCGGCGCGCCATCGCGGTGCTCCAGGCGCGCGGCTCCGCCCACGACCACAGCATTCGCGCACTCACGATCGACGGCAGCGGCATGCACATCGGCGAGCCCTTGTCAGGTGTCCCCCACGTCTCCACGGGACCGGTCGATCCCGAGATCGCACGGGGGGCGTCCGAGTCCGAAGAGACAGAAGGTCCGGCGAGGTGAGTGCCGGTGGCGGGTCCCCGCCTGGCGGAAGCCGCGCAGGAGGCTCCGAGCCAGGGCGGCCCGACGACATCGAATACCGGGACGAGATCAGCCAGGTCATCGTCTCGGCCTCGGCGGACGGGATCGTCGCCGTCGACGAGGAAGGGATCATCAGGCTCTGCAACCCCGCCGCCGCGGAGCTCTTCGCCCGCTCGGCAGAGGATCTGATCGGCACCCCGTTCGGCTTCCCCATCGCCGCGGGTGCGGCGACCGAGATCGACTTGATGCTGCCCACCGGAGGCAAACGGGTCGTAGAGATGCGGGTCACCGCCACGACCCTGGAAGACGAGCCCCTGTACGTCGCCGCGCTCCGCGACGTCACACGGAGCAGGTACGTCGAACGAGAGCTGGAGGCGGCCCTGGAACGCCAGAACGTGGCGGTCGCCGTCGCAGCCCATGAACTCCACAATCCCCTGGCCACCATCAGCGTGCTGGTGGACGTGCTCCGTGATCGCCTGATCGCGCTCGCCGAGGAGCAAAGAACCGAGATCGTCGAGCGCATCGCCGATCGGACGGCCCGGCTCCAGGGGCTCGTCCGAAAGCTCCTCACCGCGTCGACCATCGAAGCGAAGGGCGCGTCCGCCCGCGTGGAACGCGTCCCCGTGCTCGAAGTGCTCCTCGAACGACTCGGCGAGCTGGACGAACGGTCGCGGGACGTGTGCGTATCCTGCAGCCCTGATCTGGAGGCCCTGGTCGACCGCAGAGAGTTCGCCGCGATGGTGGACAACTACCTGGAGAACGCATTCGCCTATGGGCGTCCACCCGTCGTGGTGTCCGCGACCGGACAGCCGGGATGGATCCTTCTCCGGGTGTGCGATCGTGGGCCGGGTGTGCCTGCGGCCTTCGTGCCGCGGTTGTTCGAGCGCTTCAGCCGTGAGCGGGAGGTTGATCGCGAAACAGAGGGGACGGGCTTGGGACTGTGGATCGTGCGAAGCTTCGCCCGGGGCAACGGCGGCGACGCCTGGCATGAGCCCCGTGAAGAGGGGGGAGCCTGTTTCTGCCTCCGTCTGCGACGAGCGCCCTCGGACCGACGAGCCCCTTCGGACCGACGAGCCCCTTCGGACCGACGAGCCCCTTCGGACCGACGAGCGCCCTCGGACCAGAGCGGAGAGTAGGCGCAACGGTCACGGTGCCACTGCGGAAGCGCACGGCGGAGACGGCTACCGCGACTCCTCAAACCGGACAAGAGTTGATATTCGGCGATCGAGTCCCCCCGGGAGGCAGTCGTGACGCGGGAACGCCAACTGACCGACGCGTTCGTCGAGTTGACGGACACCCTGGTCGGAGACTTCGACGTCGTCGACCTGTTA
>NZ_FTNI01000024.1:0-3392 GCF_900156315.1 Microbispora rosea
GTCCAGATTCGCGGCCGGGTCTGCTCCTGGCCGGGCTGCCGCATGCCCGCCACCCGGACCGACCAGGACCACATCCACCCCTGGGCCGACAACGGCGCCACCACCGCCGACAACCTGCACCTGGCCTGCCGCCACGACCACCGCACCAGGCACATCGGCGGCTGGCGGGTCACCTCGGCCGGCCCCCAACTGATCGTATGGACCAGCCCGCTCGGACACACCTACCCCAGCCCGCTCCCGAAGATCATCCAACCCGCCCCCGAACCCCAGCCCCGCAACTGGCCCGGCGCCCCGCCCGGACGCCCGCCCGCCGACCCCGCCGGAGCACCGGACACGATCATGGCTCCACCAAGCCCTCCTCCGCCCCACAACGGCGGACGTGACGGCACGACCAACGGCGCGGCGGACGGCGAAGCCAGCTATGGAGCCAGCCACGGTGCCAGCCACGGAGCCAGCCACGGTGCCGGACGCGGTGCCGGACGTGGTGCCGGACACGGCGCCAGTGAGCAGGCGGACGACGAAGCCGGAGGAGCTTCCTTCAAAAGCGACCTCGACGTGCCGCCGTTCTGAAGGGGGCGCGATGCCGTGACAGGAACCGCGCCGGTCCGTCAGGATGCGCCGGGTTCAGGACAGGAGGGTCTCCCCGATCCAGCCGTCTGGCGCACACCCGGGCGGTATGGCGAAGACAGCCGACCCGATGGGCGTGATCCACTGGTTGAGCAGGTCCACCTCGGCGAGGCGCTGCTGGATCGGGACGAACTGCCGTGCCACGTCGGCCTGGTAGGACGCGAACAGCAGTCCGGCGTCCGGCCGTCCCTCGGGGCTGAGGCCGTCCTCGTAGTTGTAGGCCCGTCGCAGGATGCGCATGCCCGGGTCGGCCACCCGGGCCCGGCGGATGTGCGCGTACTCCGAGATCACCGGCAGGCCCGACGGGCCGAGCGCGGCGAAGTCGGGCTCGTCGGTCTCGGCCCGGCCGGTCAGCGGCGCACCGGTGTTGAGCCGCCGCCCGACGCTGAACTCCTTGGCCGCTCGGTCTGCGGCGTCCCATTTCTCCAGGTCCATCCGGATGCGGCGGAGCACCAGCGTGGTGCCGCCACGCAACCACCCGTCGCGCACCCACACGGCCCGGTCGAAGTCCGCCGACCCCGGCCCAGGGTTGACCGTGCCGTCGAGCTGGCCCATCAGGTTGCGCTGGGTCGTGCCCGGCGCGCGCACCTGCGGGCTCTGCCGGAATCCGTGCTGCGTCCACCGTACGGATGCGAACGAGCGGATGTCCCTGACGAGCACGCGCAGCGCGTGCGCCAGCGTGACGCGGTCGTCCGCGCACACCTGGACCAGCAGGTCGCCGCCGCTCCAACGGGGCTGGAGGGCGTCGACCTTGAACGCCGGCAGCAGCCGTGGCGCGAGATGCCGGGACCCCGCCGCCTCGAACAGCCCGGCGCCGAACCCGAAGGTGACGGTCAGCCGCGCGGGCAGCAGCGCCAGCTCGGCGTCGGTGTCGGCGAGGGCGGGCTCGCCCCGGGTGAGCCGCCGCGCGTCGTCGGTGAGCAGCCGCATCAGGCGCGCGAGCGCCGTACGGTCGCTCCCGGGCCGCAGGTCGAACCCGGCGAACACCGCGAACGTCTGCGGAGACGTCGCGACGCCGGCCTGGTGGACGCCGTGGAAGGGTTCGACGGCGGTGCCGCCAGGGAGGGGCGTCTGCCCGGTGGATGCGTGCCCTGCCGCGTCCGGCACGGCGGAGACCGGGGCGCAGGCCGCCGCCGCGGCGGCGACGGCCCCGCCCGCGAGCAGGCCGCGCCGGGTCAGCCGCCGTCCCGCCGGGTATCGGCTCTCACTCATGAGGGGCGTAGGACTCGTTGGCGCCGGCGAAGTCCTTGGCCACCGCGGTGAAGGACACCGTCCTGCCGTCCTTCAGGGTGAGCGTGAAGGGCACCTCCGCTCCGGGCTCGATGGCCGTGCGCACGTTCATGAGCATGATGTGGTCCCCGCCGGGCTGGAGCACGTGCCGGCCGCCGGCCGGGATCACGACCCCGCCCTGCTTGCGACGCATCGTCGTGGCGCCACCGTCCCCGACGACCTCGTGCAGCTCCACAGACGGGGAGACGGGAGTGCTCGCCGCGACGACGGTCACCTCCTCGCCGGTCGTGTTGACGAGTGTGGCGAAGGCGGCGCTCATGCCGGAGCGGGCCGTCTTCACCCACGGGTCGCTGATCGACAGCGGGGTGGCCGCAGAGGCGGGGGCCTGCGCCGCGGCGGGAGTGGCGGCCGGAGTGGCGGCGGGCGCGCCGGAGGGCGTGCCGGACGGAGTGGCGCAGGCTCCTGCGGCCAGGAGGGCGGCCAGCACCGCCGGAAGCATGCGGTTAACGGTCATGATGGTCATGCGAAAGCCTTCTCTCGGTCGTCCGGCGGGCATGCGCGGCATGCGGGCGGCGTCCCCAGGCATGCCGAGGCAGGCGTGCCGAGAGAGGCGTGCCGAGGGACGGCATACGAGGCACGGCATGCCGAGGCAGGCCGTGCGGGCCGTTCCCTGCGACGCGGGGCATTACGGCGTGACCGGTCGCAGGCGCCGAAGATCGGGCACGCGCGGGGGCACGCTCCGCCGGAAAAGATCACTGACGTCGCTCCCCGGGCCGTACGCCGCAGGGAGCGGGGTGAGGAGGGCCGTCTCAGGCGGACGGCTGGAGAAGGCCTGGCGGGCCGCGCCGGGTGACGCAGTGACGCGGCGCGAGGAAGCGCGGCAGGCGCGGCTCATCCGGATGCGGCGACGCAGGCGGCGCGAACACCGGCGGCGCCGGATCGGCCGCGATCCGCGTGAGCCGTACGGCGAGCCGCCGCAGGAGCGCCCACAGGGCGGCCTCGCCCCTGGCCAGCCACAGCGCCGTCAGTACCACCGCCCAGCCATGGCCGAGCAGCATTCCGAGGCTCGGCATGTGCCCCACCATGGCATGCCCCACGACGGCATGTCCTGGCATGGCATGCCCGGCCATGAGGTCCACGGCGGACGGGGACGACGACGGGGACGACGAGGGGGACGACAGGGCGAAGAGCACGTGCAGCACGACCTGCAGGGCCGCGAGCAGGGGCAGGATCGCACGCAGCGTCCGTTCCCCGCCGGACAGGGGCAGCGCGGCGGCGAAGACCGCCGGCAGGCCCAGCGCCAGCGCGCCGGGGGCGACCGCGCCGCCGCTGAACAGGTGCGCCACCACGCCCAGGCCGAGGCACACCGCGGTGAAGGCGGCGGCTCGGGCGAGGCGGAGAGGCGATGTCACCGGCATGGCACAGCCAATATCGCATGCCGGGTGCCCGGTCCTCATTCCGGCAGACCGTGTCGCGGGCGTCCTGCTTCCCGGCCCCGCACCGGCCACCGCTCCGGCCACCGCTCCGGCCACCGC
>NZ_FTNI01000024.1:3402-17404 GCF_900156315.1 Microbispora rosea
CCGGCCACCGCTCCGGCCACCGCTCCGGCCACCGCATCGCCGGCCGCTCCGGCGGCCGAACCGCCAGCCGCTCCGGCCATCGCTCCGCCGGCGGCGACGGTTCAACCGGCGGCCAGTGACGCCGGGCCGGGGGACGTCTCAAGGGCCGGAGCGCCCGCATGCCGCCGGCGATACTCGCGCGGCGAGCTGCCGGTGATCCGTTTGAACGCGGTGCTGAGGGCGCTCTCCGAGCCGTAGCCGACGGCGAGGGCGATCGTGGCGAGCGTGTCGTCGCCGGTGCGCAGGCGCTGGGAGGCGAGCTCGATCCGCCAGCGGGTGAGGTAGTCGAGGGGACCGAGACCGACCGTCTCCTTGAACCGCGCGGCGAGGGTGGATCGGGACACCGCACCGGCCCGCGCCAGCTCCGCGACGGTCCACGGGTGGGCGGGCCGGGCGTGCACGGACCGCAGGGCCGCCGCGACCACGGGGTCGGCGAGACCGGCGAGCCACCCCGACACCGCTTGGGGCTCGCGGGCGAGATGCAGGCGCAGGACATGGATGAGCATCACCACGGCGAGATGCTCGGCCACGAGCGTCGAGCCGATCGGATGCCCCCGCAGCTCGGCGTCGATCTGACCGAGGGCCCACCGCACCGCACTCGCTTCGCCGGTGTCCGCGGGCACGTGGATGACCGGCGGCAGCCCGTCGAGCAGGAGCCCGCGCGCCCGGTCGCCGAACGAGAAGCGGCCGCCGACGAGGAACGTGTCCACGCCGTCGCCGACATGGGGGAGCCCGTCCCCCGCGGCCGTCCACAAGGGCCCGGCGTCGACCGGAACGGCGTGGGGGTCGCTGAAGAGGGTGAAGGCGAGGGGGTGCGTGAGCAGGAAGCAGTCGCCCTCCTCCAGAGCGATCGGGGCGGTGAGGCCCTCGACGTCCAGGAGGCACCGGCCGCGCCGGAGGGTGTTGAACTTCACGCCGTCCGGCGGCTCGAAGCGCACCGCCCAGCTGCCGCCCGCCGTCATTCCCGTGGACAGGTGCGCTCTGGTGCCCAGCAGCGCGAGCACGTCTTCGAGCGGATCCATTGGTTCCCCCGCGGTGGTTCGAGTGGACTGGACGACGGATAAAGTTCTACGGACTTTCTACTATAGATAGTCCTAACCGGGTCTCCTAGCGTGGCCTCATGACCAACGACCAGACTCGTCTCACGACTCCGTTCCACTCCCACGCCACCGCCTCCGAGATCATCGAGGGGGTGGATCTGTCCGGGCGCCGCGTCGTCGTCACCGGCGGCGCCTCCGGCATCGGCACCGAAACCGTCCGCGTCCTGGCCGCGGCCGGGGCGGAGGTCACCATCGCCACCCGCGATCCGGCCGCGGGGGCGCGGATCGCCGAGACCTTCGCCGACGCGCCCGGATCCGTGCGGTCGGCCGCGCTCGACCTGGCCGATCTGTCATCGGTCGCGGAGTTCGTACGGAACTGGCGCGGCCCGCTCGACGTGCTGGTCGCCAACGCCGGGATCATGGCGCTCCCGGTGCGCCAGGTCAACGCGCAAGGCTGGGAGATGCAGCTCGCGACGAACTACCTCGGACATTTCGCCCTTGCCGTGGGGCTGTACGACAGCCTGCGGGCGGCGGGCCGGGCGCGGATCGTCGTCGTCAGCTCGGGGGCCCATCGCGACGTGCCGTTCGACTTCGACGACCCGCAGTTCGAGCGCCGGCCGTACCATCCGTGGGCGGCCTACGGGCAGTCCAAGACGGCGGACGTCCTGCTCGCGGTGGGCGCCCGCCGGTGGGCGGCCGACGGAATCACGGCGAACGCGCTCAACCCCGGCTGGATCATCACGAACCTCCAGCGCCACATGGACGAGGCGACGATGCGCGAGATGGGCGCGATCGACGAGAACGGTGAGATCATCCCGAAGCCCTACCTCAAGACCCTTGCCCAGGGCGCGGCGGCGTCGGTGCTGCTGGCGGCCTCACCTCTGGTGGAAGGCGTGACCGGCCGCTACTTCGAGGACAACCAGGAGGCCCCGCTCGCCACTCCCGAGATCCTCGGCGGCGTGGCGGCCCACGCGCTCGATCCGGACGCGGCGGACCGCCTGTGGGACTACGGGAGCTCCGCGATCGCAGCGGCATAGGAAATGTGCCGTTTGGGCACTTCAAGAGGTATCGGGGGCGTGTTCGATGGGGGGAACCATGGCTGTATCGGCAGACCTGGCGAAGCTGCTCGACCGCGAATACGAGGACAAGACGCTGGATGAGATCATCAAGGCGCCGGTGGACGCGCTGGCCGGGGTGAGCGCGGAGGACGCGGAGCTGCTGAAGAAGGCCTTCCACATCAAGACCGTGGGAGATCTGGGCCGCAACAAGTTCTTCCGGGCGGCCACCGCGCTCGTCGATCTCACCGACAGCAAGAAATAACCGGGCATCCCGTCCGGCCGGCGACGTTGTAGATGATTTCCATCGCCTTATACCTTGATGGAAGGTATCTACAAAGGAGCGGCCGTGGGGGCTCTGTTCGTCGGTGTGGACGGGGGAGGCACCAGCACGCGCTGCGTCGTGGTCACCGAGTCGGGGGAGATCGCCGGGCGGGGACGGGCCGGCGGCGCCAACGCCATCTCGGTCCCCGACCCGGCCGCCAACCTGCGCGCCGCGCTGCTCGGCGCGCTGGAGGGCCTGGACCGCGCGCGGGTCGCCGGCGGCGTGTTCGGCCTCGCCGGAGCCGCCCGCGCCGCGGAGTCGGCGGAGCGGGCCTGGCGGGAGGCGGGGCTCGCCGGGCGTCCGGCGGTGGTGGCCGACGTGCTGGTCGCCTTCACCGGCGCCACCGACCAGCCGGACGGTGCGGTCCTGGTGGCGGGCACCGGCGCCATCGGCGCCCGCGTCCGCGACCGCCGCATCGTACGGCGGGCCGACGGGCTCGGCTGGCTCCTCGGCGACGAGGGTTCGGGCGTGTGGCTGGGCCGCAGGGCCGCCGCCGCGGCGCTGAACGCGATCGACGGCCGGGGCGCGCCCACGGTGCTGGTCGCCCGGGTGGCCGAGGCCGTCCTGGGAGCGGGGGCGGCCGGCGACGACGACGGGCCCGCGCTCACCCAGGCCCTGGTGGCGGCCGTGTACGCGCGGGTCGCCGAATCGGGGCCCGCCTGGCTGGGCACGCTCGCGCCCGTGGTGGACGCCGCCGCCCGCGAGGGCGACGAGGTGGCGCGCGGCATCGTCGCGGAGGCGGCCCGCAGGCTGTGCCGTACGGCGCGGGTCGTGACGGGGGAGGGCCCCCGTGAGAGGGGGACACAGGCGAAGGGCGGCCCGGACCAGATGGGCGCGGGGCCGCTGGTGCTCGCGGGGTCGCTGCTGACCGAGCCGACCGAGCTCGCCCATCTGGTCCGGGCCGAGCTGGGCAGGCGGGCCGTGCTGGTGCGCGCCCGGGACAACGCGGCGGGGGCCGCCGCGCTCGCGGTGCGGGCGGCCCTGCCCGGCGACCCCCGTGCCGCCGAAGCGCACCGCGTGCTGATCGGGCAGGAGGTCGCATGATCGGCGGCGAGCTGGACCGGATGGCGATGGCCGTGCTCCAGCCCGGTTTCGAGGGCACCGAGCCGCCCGCGTGGCTGCGGCGGGCGCTCGCGGAGGGACTGGGCGGCGTGATCC
The DNA here is from genome assembly GCF_900156315.1 of Microbispora rosea. Classification (GTDB taxonomy): domain Bacteria; phylum Actinomycetota; class Actinomycetes; order Streptosporangiales; family Streptosporangiaceae; genus Microbispora; species Microbispora rosea. Next base: position 7,020 of record NZ_FTNI01000024.1, read on the forward strand.
TGTTCGCCCGCAACATCACCCGCAACGTCGCCCGCGACGTCACCCGTAACGTTGTCCCCGACGTCACCCGTAACGCCGCCCCCGATGCCGCCGGCGACGCCGACGCGGTCGGCGGGACGGCCGCCCTGGTCGCCGAGCTGCGCAGAGAGCGGCCGGACGTGGTCGTCGCCGTGGACGAGGAGGGCGGCGCCGTCACCCGGCTGGAGGCGGCCACCGGCAGCTCGTGGCCGGGCAACATGGCGCTGGGTGTGGCCGGCGACGAGTCGCTGACTCGCCGGGTGGCGCGGCAGATCGGCCGGATGGTCGCCGCCGCCGGGATCACCCTCGACTACGCGCCCGTGGTGGACGTCAACGCCGACCCCCGCAACCCCGTCATCGGCGTGCGTTCCTTCGGCTCCGACCCCGAGGAGGTCGCCCGTCACGGCATCGCATGGATCGAGGGACTGCAGAGCGCGGGGGTGGCCGCCTGCGCCAAGCACTTCCCTGGCCACGGGGACACCGTGACCGACTCCCACCTGGCGCTGCCCGCCGTACGGGCCTCCCGCGAGGTGATAGAACGGCGCGACCTGCCGCCGTTCCGGGCCGCCATCGCGGCAGGGGTGCGCGCCGTGATGTGCGGTCACCTGCTCGTCCCCGCCGTCGACGAGCTTCCCGCGACCCTGAGCCGGGCGGTGCTGACCGGCCTGCTGCGCGAGGAACTGGGGTTCGACGGCCTCGCGGTGACCGACGCGATCGAGATGCGCGCGGTCGCCGCCCTGCACGAGCCGGGCGAGATCGCAGTGCGCGCGCTGGCCGCCGGGGCCGACGCGATCTGCGTCGGGGTGTCCTCGGCGAGGGGAGAGAGCGTCTACGCGCTGCGCGACGCGATCACCCGCGCGGTCCGCGAGGGACGGCTGGCGGAGGAGCGCCTGGCCGAGGCGGCGGGCCGGGTGCGGGACCTGGCCGCGTGGTACGACGCGCAGGCCGAGGCACGAGCCGCCGCGGCCCGCGACGCCGACGAGGGCCTCGGCCTGGCGGCGGCGACGGCCGCCCTGCGCGCGACCCCGGCGGAGCAGGCGGCGCCGCCGCTGACGAAGGCGCCGCTGGTGGTGCATCTGGCGGCGCGGCCCAGCCAGGCCGTCGGCCGCGCGACCCCGCTGAAACTCGGTCAGGCGATCGAGGAGATCCTCCCCGGAACGGTGACGGTCGAGGTGCACGACGACGGGCGCCTGCCCGACCTGAGCGAGAGGGCGCGCCCCCTCGTGATCGCCGTCCACGACGCCGTACGGCACGCCTGGATGCGGCGGCTCCTCGACGACGCGCTGCGGGCCCGCCCGGACGCGGTCGTGGTGGAGACGGGGGTCCCGGGGCCGCCCGCGGGGCGGCTGTACCTTGCCACGCACGGCAACTCCACGGCCTCCGCGCGGGCGGCGGCGCGCCGGCTCACGGGCACCGTCTGAGCCCCCCCGCAGACGATGTTGTCGCAGGTAGCGGGCTCGGGTAAAAATTATCTCCATAGCCTTGTCTGCTCATGGAAAAAATTGACGACATCCCGCGAGCGCCCGTATTGTCCAGGCAATCGGGAACCAGGAGCAGCCCATGAAGCGACTCGCAGCGATCATGGCGGTGGCGTCCATCGTCACCGTGACCGCCTGCGGCACTACCGGGACGACGGACACCGCCCAGCAGAGCGGCGGCGTGTACACCACGATCGACGGCAGCAAGCAGATCAACGCGAGCGCGCCGATCAACCCGTTCAACCCCGTCGGATCGGTCTTCTCGGGATACAACGGCATGGCGCTGGCGTGGCCCAAGAACGACCCCACCGATCCCAACCAGTTCTACCCGGCGATCGCCAGGAGCTGGAGCATGTCCCCGGACCGGTCGGAGGTCGTCATCCACCTGCAGCCGGACGCCAGGTGGTCCGATGGCAAGCCGGTGACCAGCGAGGATGTTCGGGTCTCGATCGGTCTCGCCTACACCCAGGGCGGCACGGCGTACGCGCTGGACCCGAAGGCGGCGGGCGCCGCCGCCGACATCCAGGTCGTCGACCCCAAGACGATCAGGGTGACGCAGGGCGCCAACCGCAGTTCGACGTTCCTCGCCAACCTGCTGTCGACCGTGGTCGTGCCCGCGCACGTCTTCGGGAAGCTGCTGCCCGCCGACTTCTGGCAGACGCTCAAGGTCGCCCAGCACGGCCAGGGCGCGGCGGCCGAGAAGGCGAAGAACCAGATCACCGGGCTCGCGGAGAAGGTCATCGCGTTCGACCCCGGTCACGACGTGTCCGCCGGGCCGTTCGTGCTGGAGCGGGTGAACCCCGGCGCGGCGCTGCTCAAGCGCAACCCCTACTTCTTCGCCCGGCAGAACATCGCGCCGGACAAGGTGAAGATCCTCAACTACACCGGCAACGAGCAGATCTGGAACTACCTGATCGCCGGCCGGCTGGACAACGCCCCCTTCACCTCCGTGCCCACCGCCGTCATGAACCGGATCCGCGACGCGAAGGGCAGCAAGGTGGTCAAGGGCTACTCGCCCGTGGCGGTCTCCCTCGCGTTCAACCAGTCGCACAAGCCGTACGACAACGTGCACGTGCGGCGGGCGATGGCCTACCTGATCGACCGCGCCCAGGTCACGAGGATCGCCTCTCCGGAGGGCGGCACGCCCGCCGCCACCACCTCGGGCATCCACGCCAAGGCGGCCCGGGCCTGGCTGGGCGACGCGTTCGACAGCCTGGAGCAGTATCGCGTGAACCCCGCCAAGGCCGACGCCGAGCTGAAGGCGGCCGGCATGACCAAGCGGGGTGGCCGCTGGACCCTGCCCGACGGCAGCCCGTGGAAGGTGCGCATCCACGTGCCCGCGTCGTTCTCCGACTGGGTCGCCGCGGCCAAGTCGATCACCAGCCAGCTCGGCGACCACGGCATCGACGCGAGCGTGGTCACGGCGGCCGACTACACGCTCTATCTGGGCGAGCTCGCCGACGGCAAGTACGACCTGGGGTTCTGGCTGATCGGCCTCGGCCCCTCGCCGTACAACATCTTCCAGCGGCTGTTCGGCCAGGCGAACGGCTGGCAGATGTTCGGCGGCCGGCTGCGCCACGTGGCCCCGGGCACCGAGGGCAACTGGATGGGCGGCCCGGAGAAGGTCGACGCGGGCGCCGCCGGCACGGTGGACCCGGGTGACCTGACCAGCAGGCTGAACTACGCGTCCCAGGACGAGCAGAAGCGCATCGTCGGCGTCCTGGCCACGGTCGCCAACGAGCAGCTTCCGGTCGTCCAGCTCTGGGACTACGTGAACACCCAGTTCGTGAACACGTCCCGGTACACCGCGTTCCCGCCCGACGACGACGAGTCCCTGCGGCTGTCGTCCGGCGTGTGGATGCAGCTCGGGATGATCAGGAAAGCGGAGAAGGGGCAGGCATGACGCACGCCGTTCCGGGGCGTCCCCGGCTGGGCGCCATCGCCAGGAAGATCGGCGGCCACCTGGTCCGCGGCCTGGCGATGATCTGGGTCGTCGCCACGATCAGCTTCGTCATCATCCGGGAGATTCCCGGCAACCCCGTGCTCGGGCAGTACGAGAGCCTGATCCAGAAGGGCATGTCGCCCGAGCAGGCCGAGCGGGCCACCGCCGTCCTGTACGGCTTCCTGCCCACCGGCAACCTGTGGCAGCAGTACGTCGGCTACATGGGCTCGCTGCTCCACCTCGACCTCGGGCGTTCGCTCAGCACGCCCGGCGTGGAGGTGACCACGCTCATCGGGCACGCGGCCCGGTGGACCGTGCTGCCGGTCCTCGCCGGCACGCTGCTGAGCTTCCTGCTCGGCGTCACCATGGGCGTCTACGCCGCGATCAAGCGGTCGGGCAAGCTGGGCGACGCGCTCGCGCTGTCCGGCTCGCTGCTGCACGGCGTGCCGGTGTACGTCATCGGCCTGCTGCTCACCGCGATCTTCGCCACGCTGTGGCCGATCATGCCGTCGGGCGGGCCGGTGGACGTCGAGTTCGTCCCCGGCTTCAACGCCGGCTACATCGGCTCGCTGGTGCACCACGCCGTGCTGCCCGTCGTCACGTACACGCTGGCCAGTTACGGCGGGTGGATCCTCGCGATGAAGTCGAACGTGGTCGCCGTGCTCGGCGACGACTTCATCCTCGCGGCCGAGCTGCGCGGCCTGCGGCGCGGCTTCGTGTTCCGGTATCTGGCGCGCAACGCGATCCTGCCGCTGTTCACGATCCTCGCCCTGTCGATCGGCATGCTGTTCGGCGGCTCGATCTTCATCGAGGAGATCTTCAACTACCCGGGCCTCGGCCTGCTGCTCGTCAACAGCATCAGCAGCCGCGACTACGCGCTGATGGGCGGCACGTTCCTGGTGATCACGGTGGGCATCGTCGTCGCCAACATCGCCGCCGACCTGCTGTACACGGCGATCGACCCGCGGGTCAGGAGCGGAGGCGCGGCATGACCGTCATCGTCAACCCGGAGGGGGCGATCAGCCCCGAGGCCCTGCCGGCCGGGACCACGCGGGCGACGCTGCGGCGCAACTTCTGGCGCGGGGTGTGGCGGGTGCTGCGGCGCAAGCCCAGCCGCATGGCCGGCGTGGTCATCGTGGTCCTGTTCGCGCTCATGGGCGTGGCCGGGCCGCTGCTCTACCCCGCCCAGCTGCCGCGCGACGACAACGCGCTGTACGCGCCGCCGAGCCTGGCTCACCCCTTCGGCACCGACTTCGAGGGCACCGACGTGCTCGCGCTGGTCGTCACCGGCGCGCGTTACGTGCTGCTCACCGGCCTGGCCACGGCCGTCATCACGGTCGCGCTCGGCACGCTCATCGGGCTGGTCGCCGGCTTCCACCGCGGCCGGTGGGACATGCTGCTGATGCGGCTGACCGACATGAACCTCGCGATCCCCGGCCTGCCGCTGCTGCTCGTGCTGTCCACGGTGTGGAAGTTCGAGAGCCCGCTGGAGATGGGCCTGGTGCTCGGGGTGCTCGGCTGGGGCGGCATCGCCCGCGCCGTGCGGTCGCAGACGCTGTCGCTGCGCGAGCGGGGCTTCATCGAGGCGGCCCGCGGACTCGGCCTGCCCACCCGGCACATCATCGGCCGCGAACTGCTGCCGAGCATGGCGCCGTACATCGCGATGAACATGCTCATCGCCGTCACCGGCGCGGTGTACGCCCAGGTGGGCCTGTTCTTCCTCGGCGTGCTGCCGTTCGAGTCGAACAACTGGGGCGTGATGCTGAACCTCGCCGTGTTCAACGGCGGGGCGCTCACCACCCCCGCCGCGCTGCCGTACCTGCTGGCCCCGCTGATCGCGATCCTGTTGCTCACGCTGGGAATCGTGCTGATCGTGGACGCGATGGACGAGATCTTCAACCCCCGCCTGCGGGAGGAGTAGCCCCCATGACCGCTGACACGACCGCACATGACATAGAAGCACCGGGGGTCCGGATCCGGGACCTCACGGTCGTCTACAAGACGCCCGCGGGCGAGTTGCCCGCCGTACGCGGCGTCGACCTCGCTCTCGCCCCCGGCACGATCACCGGCGTCGTCGGCGAGTCGGGCTCGGGCAAGTCGACGCTCGCGCTCTCCCTGCTCAACGCCGTCCAGCCGCCCGGCAGGATCGCGGCGGGCAGCGTGGAGATCGACGGCCTCGGTGACGTGCTGACGCTGCGGGGCGAGGACCTGCGCCGCGCCCGCGGCCGCCAGGTCGGCTACGTCTTCCAGGCCGCGCAGAACTCGCTGAACCCGCTGAAGACCATCGGCAAGCAGCTGCTCGACCTCGGCCGCTCCCACGACGTGGAGGACCTGCGGGGGCTGGTGCGCGACGCCAAGGACCTGCTGGCCCGCATGGGCATGGACGGCGCCCGGGTGCTCGACTCCTACCAGCACGAGCTGTCCGGCGGCATGCGCCAGAGGGTCGGCATCATGCTCGCGCTCGTCCTGAACGCCAAAGTCGTCGTTCTGGACGAGCCGACCACCGCCCTCGACATGATCACGCAGGCCACGATCCTGCGGATCATCCGCGAGGTCCACGAGGAACGCGCCCTCACCACCCTCGTGATCACCCACGACGTCGGCGCGGTCGCCGAGGTCGCCGACAGCCTCGCCGTCATGTACGGCGGCCGGGTGGTCGAGCACGGCCCGGTGACCGAGGTGCTCGGGGACGCCCGGCACCCGTACACCCAGGGCCTGATCAGGGCGATCCCGCGCCTGTCCGGCGACCTGTCGCTGGCCAGGGCGCTGCCGGGACGCCCGCCGACGCTCGGGACGCTGCCCACGCAGGGCTGCGTGTTCCGCGAGCGCTGCGAGCGGCGCATGGACGTGTGCGAGACCGACGAGCCCATGTCCGTCAACCGGGACGGCCGCACGGTCGCCTGCCACGCCGCCGACCGCCACCTCACGCTGGTCAAGCGGAAGGAGCTCGTGTGATCACGGGAACCGGGATCACCAAGATCTTCAAGCAGCGCGGCGGCGTGCTCGGCGCCCGCGAGGTGCCCGCGCTGCGCGGTGTGGACTTCTCCATCGCCAAGGGCGGCGCCGTCTCGTTCATCGGCGAGTCGGGCAGCGGCAAGACCACCCTCGGCCGGATCGTCGCCGGGCTGGAGAGCCACGACGGCGGCGAGATCGTCATCGACGGCGTGCCGATGTCGTCGCTGAGCCACCGCAGGCGGCAGCCGTACTTCCGCCGCGTCCAGCTCATCCACCAGGACCCCTACTCGGCGTTGAACCCCACCCGGACGATCCACCAGACGCTGGAGGCGCCGCTGCGGCTGCGCGCCCGGCAGACGGGCCGCCCGCGGTCGTGGGTCGACGGGCGGGCGGCGGAGCTGCTGGCGATGGTCGGCATCGACCCCGGCTACGTGCTCCCGCGCTACCCCCACCAGCTGTCGGGCGGCATGCGCCAGCGCGTGGTGATCGCCCGCGCGCTCACCATGGACCCCGAGGTGCTCGTCGCCGACGAGGCCGTCTCGATGATCGACGTGTCGCTGCGCCTGGGCATCCTCGCCCTGCTGAAGGACCTGCGCGAGCGCCTCGGCGTGGGCGTGCTGTTCATCACCCACGACATCGCGACCGCCCGCTACATCGGCGGCGACGGCGAGCTGTACGTGCTCTACCGCGGCCAGGTCGTCGAGCGGGGTGCCACCGAGAAGATCATCGCGGACCCGGTCCACCCCTACACCCAGTCGCTGCTGTCGGCGATCCCCGTGCTGCACGGCCTGGAACGGCCCGGCGCCGAGCGGGTCGTGCCGAGGGAGATGCAGCGGGAGGGCGAGCCCGACGGCGGCTGCCTGTTCGCCCGGCGCTGCCCGTTCAGCACCGAGCGCTGCGAGCACGAGATGCCCGTGCTGGGCCGCGACGGCGGGCCCGGAGAGGAGGCCGGAGAGGAAGCCGGGCAGGAGTACGCCTGCTTCCACCCCAGGCGGCGCAGCGTGATCCCGGTGGGGGTGGGCGAGTGACGGACATCGTTCCGGCCGAGGCCGACGGGACGCTGGAGCGCCTGGCCGCCGCCGCCCTGTGGGCCGACGCCGAGGACGCCGCGCTGGTCGTACGGCGGCTGGCCGACCCGCCGGGGGATCGGGCGTGGACGGTCCTGGCCACCCCGGACCGGGACGGCGCCGTGTTCACCTCGATCGGCGCGGACGGCGCCGGTCACATCGACCTGATCGCCGTGGATCCCGCCGCCCAGGGCCGGGGGATCGGGCGGGCGCTCGTCGGCGCGGCCGAGGAGTGGATGCGGGCGCATGGCGCGGCCGAGGCCAGGTTCGCCGGCAACCCGCCCTGCTACGCCTGGCCCGGGATCGACGTGCGCTACACCCCGGCCGCCTGCCTGGCCGAGAGCCTGGGATATGAGCGCTACCGCGTGGCCTGGAACATGACGGCCGGCCTGCCCGCCCGCTACGACGAGGCCGAGCACGAGGCCGACCTGGCGAAGCTCGCCGCCGCAGGGGTCACGGTCGCGGCCGCGCCCGCGGGGGAGCGTGCCACGGTCGCGGCCTTCGTCCGCGAGCAGTGGAACGACAAGTGGGCCTGGGAGGCCGAGCAGGCGACCGGTCTCCACTATGCCTACCGCGACGGGGAGATCCTCGGTTTCGCCGCCTGGGGCGCCCGTCCGCTGTGGTTCGGGCCGATGGGCACGGCCGAGGCCGCCCGCGGTCTCGGCGTGGGCCGGGTGCTGCTGCGCCGCTGCCTCGCCGAGCAGGCCGCCGCGGGGCAGACCTCAGCGCAGATCGGCTGGGTGGGCCCGCTCCGCTTCTACTCCCGGGCGGTGGGCGCCCGCGCCGAGCGGGTGTTCTGGCTCTACCGCCGCGCGCTGGACTGATGTCAGCCGTACAGCAGTTCGCCTCGGGGCGGGCCCGGTGGGGGGCACAGCCCCCGGGGGTCGCGGCCCGCCTCCAGGTGCTCGCGCAGCGACGCCGAGCCCCACAGCAGGTCGAGGAACGGCTCGCAGGCGAAGTCGCCCGGATAGAGGGCGCGCAGCACGTGCAGGACGGACACGCCCGTCAGCACCGGCAGGAAGGCCTCCTGGTCGGTCACGTGCAGCTGCGCCCCGCGCACCGCGACGCCCGCGTGCCTGCCGAACGTCGGAGCGAACCACGTGTCGCGGAAGCGCACGCCGGGCAGGCCGAGGTCGTTCAGCGCTGCGGCGAACCGGCCGTCCGCGTACGGCGCGCCGACCAGCTCGAACGGCCGGGTCGTGCCACGGCCCTCGGCGGCGTTCACGCCCTCCAGCAGCCCGGTGCCGGGGTAGACCAGGGCGGTGTCGAGGGTCGGCATGTTGGCCGACGGCATCACCCAGGGCAGCCCGGTGCGGTCGAAACGCCACCGCCTGCGCCAGCCCTCCATCGGCACGACCTCCAGCTCGGCGCCGATCGCACGGTTGACCGACAGCGCGATCTCGCCCGGCGTGAGGCCGTGCCGTACGGGCAGGGCGGCGCGGCCGACGAAGCTCGCGTAGGCCGGGTCGAGCACCGGGCCCTCGGTCACCGCGCCGCCGATCGGGTTGGGCCGGTCGAGCACGGTGAACCGCAGCCCGAGCCGGGCCGCCGATCCCATGAGGTCGTACATCGTCCAGACGTAGGTGTAGAAGCGCGCGCCCACGTCGCACACGTCGAAGACGAGCGCGTCCACCCCGGACGAGGCGACCAGCGCGTCCAGGTCGCCGCCGGTCCGCCGGTAGGTGTCCAGCACGGGCAGGCCGGTGACCGGGTCGACGGTGTCGCCCTCGCCGCCGCCCGCCTGGGCCGTGCCGCGCAGGCCGTGCTCGGGGCTGAACACCGTGGTCACGGGCACCCCGGCGGCCAGCAGGGCCGGTGCGGCGGCCGTCAGATCGGGCAGGACTCCGGTGGGGTTGGTGACGAGGCCCACCCGTTCCCAGCCGGCCTTCGGCGCGCTCACCAGCAGCTCAAGCCCCGTACGCACGCGATCCATAAGCACTCCGAAGCCGAGGAACCACGACCATGACGCACTCACTCGCCGCTCTCGCCACCGAACAGAGCGATCCCCGCTACAGCGGGATCGACACGCTGCCGACGGAGGAGATCGCGCGGCTCATGAACGCGGCCGACGCCGCCGTCCCTGCCGCGGTGGGCCGGGCCGTCCCGGCGATCTCCGCGGCCATCGACGCGATCGCGGCGCGGATGACCGACGGGGGCAGGCTCCTCTACGTGGGCGCGGGCACCTCCGGGCGGCTCGCGGTGCTCGACGCCTCCGAGTGCCCGCCGACCTTCGGCACGCACCCCGACCTGGTCCAGGGCATCATCGCGGGCGGCGAGGCCGCGCTGGTGCGCTCCGTCGAGGGCGCCGAGGACGACGCCGAGGCGGGCGCCGCCGTGATCCGCGACAAGCACGTCGGCCCGCTCGACTCCGTCGTCGGCATCTCCGCCAGCGGGCGCGCGCCGTACGTCGTCGCGGCGGTCGAGCAGGCCCGGCGGCTCGGCGCGCTGACCGTGGGCCTGGCCTGCAACACCGGCTCCCCGCTCGCGCGGGCCGCCGACCACGCCGTCGAGGTCATCGTGGGGCCTGAGGTGGTCACCGGCTCGACCCGGCTGAAGGCCGGCACAGCCCAGAAGCTGGTCCTCAACATGATCTCCACGATCACGATGATCAGGTCGGGCCGCACGTACGGGAACTTCATGGTCGACGTCGTGGCCAGCAACTCCAAGCTCGTCGACCGGGCGGCCCGCATCGTCTCCGAGATCACCGGCGCGCAGGTGCTGCGGGCCCGGGAGGTCCTGGAGAGCGCCGGACGGGACGTGAAGACGGCCGTCGTGATGATCGAGCGCGGTGTGGGCGCCGACGACGCGCGGGCGCTGCTCGCGGCGCACGGCAACCGGCTCGGCCCGGCGCTGCACAGTGCCTGATAACGCGGTGCCTGATAACGCGGTGCCTGATAACGCGGTGCCTGATAACGCGGTGCCTGA
>NZ_FTNI01000024.1:17414-142949 GCF_900156315.1 Microbispora rosea
GTGCCTGATAACGCGGTGCCTGATAACGCGGTGCCTGATAACGCGGTGCCTGATAACGCGGTGCCTGACGGGGTGTCCGCGCTCGAAGAGGTCCTGCGGGCCGCGGTGCCCGAGGTCGCCTCGGCGGCGGTCGCCGAGATCGCCGTGGACGGGCGCACGGTGGCCGCGGCCGCCGTGGGAGAGGCCGTGCGGTACGCCGACCCGTCCGGGGGATTGTTGGCGGAACGGCCCGCCGTGGCGATGGACGCGCTCTTCGACATCGCCTCCCTGACCAAGATGTTCACGGCCGTGGTGCTGGTCTCGCTGGCCCAGGAGGGCGCGCTCGACCTCGACGAGCCGGTGGCCGTCCGGCTGCCCCGGTTCTACGGGCACCGGCCCGAGATCACCGTGCGGCACCTGCTGACGCATTCGGCGGGCCTGCCCGCGAGCCGCCGGGTGGAGAAGGAGCCGGAGGAGGCCCGCTGGGACCTGGTGCTGTCCACTCCGGAGCAGGGGCCGCCGGGGACGCACCTCTACTCGGACGTCGGCATGATCACGGCCGGCCGGGTTGCGGAGGCCGCCGGCGGCGCGCCGCTGGACGTGCTCGTGCGCGAGCGGGTCACCGGGCCGCTCGGGCTCGGTGCCACGACGTACGGGCCGGTCGAGCCGGGCCGGGCCGTCGCCACCGAGTTCAAGCGCGGCACCTGCGTGCGGGGCGAGGTGCACGACGAGACGGCTCACGCGCTGGGCGGCGTGGCCGGGCACGCCGGGCTGTTCTCCACCACCGCCGACCTCGTGCGTTTCGGCGAGGCGCTGCGCACCGGCGGCGGCCCGGCCCTGTCTCCCGCCTGGACCGCCGAGATGCTGCGCGACCAGGGCGTGCCGGGCGCGGCCTTCCGGCAGGGGCTCGGCGTGCGCATCGACGACCCGGCCATCGTGGGGCCGCTCACGGGCGCGTTCGGCCACTCGGGCTTCACCGGAACGTCGCTGGTCGTCGATCCCGCCCACCGGCTGACCGTCGTGCTGCTCACCAACAACGTGCATCCGCTGCGGGGCCGCCCCGGCATCCGCGACCTCCGGCACGCCGTCGCGGCGGAGGCCCTGCGCCTGGCCGGCTGAGCCCGGCGGACGTTTGATCCTCCTCGTCCGGGTCAGTAGGTGACCAGTCCGGCAGACGGACCGATCCGCCGACCGATCCCCGAAGGAGAGGAGCCGCGATGACGACCGCGCATCAGGCCGGCCGCCGTCTCGAAGGTGCGGCCCGCAGGGCGGCCGACCACCCTGTCCTGGAGAAGCTCGCCAAGGTCGGGTTCGCCGCCCGGGGCGTCCTGTACGCGATCATCGGCCTGGTCGCCCTCCAGATCGCCTTCGGCGGCGGCGGGGAGGCCGACAAGAGCAGCGCGCTCCAGATCGTCCGCGACGCGCCCCTGGGCGACCCCCTGCTGTGGGTCATGGCCGTCGGCCTGGCCGCACTGACGATCTGGCAGGTCTCCGAGGCCGTTTGGGGCCGGCCCGGGGTCAAGGAGCGCGTGGAGGCCGTGGCCAGGGCCGTCGTCTACGCCGCCCTGGTGTTCTCGATGGTGGCGCTGCTCACGCGCAACAAGGCCGCCTCCTCGTCCGACAGCCAGTCGCAGGACGTCACCAAGACGCTGTTCGAGCTGCCCGGCGGCCAGTTCCTGGTCGGCCTGATGGCGCTGGGCGTGATCGCCCTCGGCGTCTTCTGGATCTACGAGGGCTGGACCGAGAAGTTCATGAAGGACATGCACGTGACCGGGCCCCGGGCTCGCGGTGTCGTCGTCAAGCTCGGCAAGGCCGGCTACATCGCCCGCGGCGTCATCGCGCTGGCCGCCGGCGTCCTGATCGGCCGGGCCGCCCTCACCTACGACCCCGACAAGGCGGCCGGCATCGACGGCGCGCTCAAGGCGCTCGCCGACACCCCGGCCGGTCCGTGGCTGCTCGTCGTGGTCGCCGTCGGCCTGGTGCTGTTCGCCGTCTACTGCTTCGCGGAGGCCCGCTGGCACCGTGTGTGACCCTATGTGACCTGTGTGAGCGGGCGCGCCGGGGCGGAGCCTCAGGTCGTCGTCCCGGTCGCCGCGTAGCGTAGACCGTCCATGAGCAGGTCGAGCAGACGCCCGGCCTGCTCGCGCTGCGCGGGCTCGCCGGCGGCGAGGCAGATGCCGTTCACGCCGGTGAGCACGTCCTCGGCCGCCACGTCCCGCCGCAGGGTGCCGGCCGTGCGGCCCGCGTCGAGCAGCGTGCCGATCGCGCCGAGCAGCCGGTCGCGGCTGTGCGCGTACGGGTTGGCGCCGGAGGCGATCACGGCGCGGAGCGCGTCGGCCATGCCCCGTTTGGTAGCCAGGTAGTCGACGAAACGGTCCATCCAGGTGCGCATCGCCACGTCGGGCGGCATCTCGTGCGCTAGCTCGGCCGCCGCGTCGCACAGCTTCGCCAGCTCGTTGCGGTAGGCCGCCTCGATCAGCGCCTCCCGGGTGGGGAAGTGGCGGTAGAGCGTGCCGATGCCGACGCCGGCCTCCTTCGCGATCGCGTCGAGCGTGACATCCGGCCCGTCCTGGGAGAACGCCCGCACGGCGACGTCGAGCAGCCGCTCGCGGTTGCGCCGGGCGTCGGCGCGCAACGGCTTGGCTGCGGGTGGTCGAGCGGGGGTGGACACGGCTCCTCCACAGGCGCGGGTTGCTAAACGGAGGGTCCTCCGATTAGAGTTCCAGGCGTACCGGAGGTTCCTCCGGTTTTCCTGATTGTAGCGGCCGGGCTCCCGGGGGGCCGCCGCCGTACGGGACGGGGACGAACATGACTCAGACCACCCGCATCACCACGCCGTTCACCGCGCAGTCCACCGCGGCCGAGGTCCTGGAAGGCGTCGACCTGCGCGGTCGGCGCGCGATCGTGACCGGTGGCGCGTCGGGGATCGGCGTCGAGACCGCCCGGGCGCTGGCCGCGGCGGGCGCGGAGGTGACGATCGCGGTCCGCGACCTCGACGCGGGCAAGCGGACCGCCGAGGACATCGCCGCCACCACCGCGGGCGCGCCCGTTCTCGTCGCGCCGCTTGACCTCGCCGACCAGGCCTCCGTCGCGGCGTTCGTCGCCGGGTGGGAGGGGCCGCTGCACATCCTGGTCAACAACGCCGGAGTGATGGCGTGCCCGGAGACGCGGACTCCCGAGGGCTGGGAACTGCAGTTCGCGACCAACCACCTCGGTCACTTCGCGCTGGCCACGGGCCTCCACCCGGCGCTCGCGGCGGCCGGCGGCGCCCGCGTCGTGTCGGTCAGCTCCAGCGCCCACCTGCGCTCGCCGGTCGTCTTCGACGACATCCACTTCAAGGAGCGCCCGTACGAGCCGTGGCTGGCGTACGGGCAGTCGAAGACGGCCAACGTGCTGTTCGCGGTCGAGGCCGGCAGGCGGTGGGCCGGCGACGGCATCACGGTCAACGCGCTCATGCCCGGGGGGATCCCCACCGGCCTTCAGCGGCACCTGGAGCCCGACTACATCGAGCGCCGCCGCGCGCTGGGCAACTCGACCGGCGTGACGTGGAAGAACACCGAGCAGGGCGCGGCCACCTCCGTGCTGCTCGGCGCCTCGCCGCTGGTCGAGGGCGTCAGCGGACGCTACTTCGAGGACAACCAGGAGGCGGAGGTCGTCGAATCGGGCGAGGGCCGGGGCGTCGCGGCGTACGCGCTCGACCCGGAGGCCGCCACCCTCCTCTGGCAGGTGTCGGCGGACCTGCTCGACCTGTAGATTCCTGCTCGACCTGTAGATCCCGGGGCACTCCGGCCGCCGGGCCGCCGGTCATGACGTCCGCTGGTCGCGGCGGGTCTGCTTCTTCTCGCGGATGACCGCGTGGGCGTCGGCGACGGGGCCGAGGTGAGCGAGCTTGTCGGGGTTGACGATCGAGCGGATGGTCTGGATGCGTCCGTCCAGGATGTCGAACGTCCAGACGTTGAAGACGCGGCTCTCGCGGTCGCGGATGATCAAGCCCGGCCGGCCGTTCACCTCGTGCGCCTCCAGCACCGCGCCGATTTGGGCGAACGGCGGGATAGTGACCGACAGCACCCGGGCGACCTTCGCGGCGCCGAAGAGGGGGATCGTGCTCCCGATCTTGCCGGCGCCGTCGTTGACGAGCTGGACGTCGGCGGCCAGCAGTTCCTGCAGCCCTGCGACGTCCCCCTCCCGCATCGCATGGAAGAACCGCCCGGCGAGCCGGTCGCGCGTCTGGCGATCCGCCTCGAAGCGGGGCCGGCCCGCGTCCATGTGGCGGCGCGCCTGCAGCGCGAGCTGGCGGCAGGCCGCCTCCGACCGCTCCACCGCGTCGGCGATCTCCCGGTAGCTGAAGGCGAACACCTCGCGGAGCACGAAGACCGCGCGTTCGAGCGGGCTGAGCCGCTCCAGCAGGATCAGCGCCGCCATCGACAACGAGTCGGACAGCTCCGCCGACCGCTCCGGGTCCTGGTAGGGGTCGGTCAGCAGCGGTTCTGGGAACCACGGCCCGACGTACGCCTCGCGCCGCACGCGGGCCGAGCGCAGCACGTCGATCGAGATCCGCGTCACCGTGGCCGACAGGAAGGCCTTGGGCGACTCGGCCTGGGTCGCGGAGCCTTCGTAGCGCAGCCAGGCCTCCTGAACCGCGTCCTCGGCCTCGCTCACGCTGCCCAGGACGCGATAGGCGATCGCGAACAGCAGCGGCCTCAGTTCCTGGAACTCCTCGACGCGGGTCACACCGATCATTGATATCACCATGCCGGACAAACGCGACATTGTGCCGCAGGTCACACTCGGGCGATCTCACATCTCCGCCGGCCGTCTCGTCCAGGGGGTTGTAACGGCTGAACGCGAAAACAAGGAGCACACCATGCAGAAGGTCTGGTTCGTCACCGGCTCGTCCCGCGGCCTGGGCCGCAACTTCGTGGAGGCCGCGCTCAAGCGCGGCGACAAGGTCGCCGCCACCGCACGGAGCACCGCGAGCCTGCAGGCGCTGGTCGACACCTATGGGGACGCGGTGCTGCCGCTGGAGATGGACGTGACCGACAGGGCCGCCGTCTTCGAGAGCGTGCAGCGCGCCAAGGAGCACTTCGGGCGGCTGGACGTCATCGTGAACAACGCCGGGTACGCCCAGATCGGCGCGGTCGAGGAGCTGACCGAGCAGGACCTGCGCGACCAGATGGAGACCAACCTGTTCGGTGCGGTGTGGGTGGTCCAGGCGGCGCTGCCCCACCTGCGCGAGCAGCGCTCGGGGCACATCATCCAGCTCTCCTCGGCGGCCGGGGTGATCGCGATGCCGCTCGGCGGCGCGTACCACGCCTCCAAGTGGGCCCTGGAGGGCCTGAACGAGGCGCTCGCCGGTGAGGTCGCCGAGTTCGGCGTCAAGCTGACCATCATCGAGCCCGGCGGCTTCGCCACCCGCGACGGCAACAACCCCGACCCGCTGGCCAACGGCCACATGGCCGCGCCCGACCCGGCCTACGACGGTCTCCGTCAGCGCCTCGGGGCGATGACCGGGAAGATGCCCGCCGGCGACCCGGCCGCCGCGGCGCAGGCACTGCTGAAGCTCGTCGACTCCGAGAACCCGCCGCTGCGGGTGCTGTTCGGCAAGGGCTTCCACCCACTGATCGAGCAGGCCTACGCCGACCGGCTCAAGACCTGGTCCGACTGGCAGGACCTCTCCATCGAGGCACACGGCACCCTCGAAGCCCGCTGACCCAGGCAAGAGACCGCGCAACCCTTCGAAAACAACCAGGAGGCGGAGGTCGTCGAATCGGGCGAGGGCCGGGGCGTCGCGGCGTACGCGCTCGACCCGGAGGCCGCCACCCTCCTCTGGCAGGTGTCGGCGGACCTGCTCGACCTGTGATCTCCCGCGTGTGATCTCCCGCGGGTGATCTGGCGGCACGGTCCGCCCGAGCCGAGGCCCGGCCTTTCCAGCCGGGCCTTCGCGTTTCTCCCGGACTGGCGCCGGGCCGATACATGGAGGCGGGTGAAATCGTCCGTGCTCAACGGGGGCCGCTCCGTCCGAACCGTCACAGGAGGAACGGGAGTGCCCGCGCGACCACGACCGGGCCCGATTTGGGTTGTGTCGGAGAAAGATGATCAAGGCCCTCGACGGTTGTGAGAGTGGCGTCGGGAAGGGTGTCGCGGAGCATGGCGAACTCCGCTCGGTGATCGGGCTTGGAGCGGCCGCCGACGAGGAGGAGCACCGGGGCGGTGACGTCGGCGAATTCGGGGAGCCGGCCGTACTGGGCGGCGAGCTGCTCGTGTTCGGCCAGGCACGCCTTCAGCAGGGATCGCATGCGCTCCCATCTCTGCCCGCGCAACACCACGCGCATCACGGTGCGCAGATACCAGTGCGGCAGTTTGGTCATGAAGGCCGGCGCTCCGCCGGAGCCTTGGACGAAGTGGACGAACGCGCCGTAGTGGTCGCCCGCGGCCAGCCGCTCCCGGAACGGGGCCATCCATCCGGTGGGGACGGGGGCGCAGGGCACTCCCGGCTCGTAGACCGCGATGCGGTCGAACAACGGGAAGGAGCGTGCGGTCTCCAGGATGACAAGCCCGCCATAACTGTGCCCGAAGGCCAGGCGGGCCCCGGTCGCGGCCTGGACGGCGCGTAGATCCTCCACTTCCTTGGCCAGGGAATACTCCGGTCCCTGGGGGCCGCTGGCGCCGCGTCCGCGCCGGTCGACGACGTGCACGGTGAAGGAGCGAGCCAGCAGCCGGGCCAGCGGCAGGTAGTCGTCGGAGGTGCTCAGGTTGCCGCCGACCACGATCAGGTCCGGTCCTGCGCCCAGGGTCCGGTAACCGATCGCCGTGCCGTCGGCCGAAACTGCCGTGTGCTCGTGTAAGGGCGAAATATCGGTGTTCTGGCTCACTTTCCCGCCTCCCGCTCCAGCCGGTCGAACGTGGTCAGCAGCCGCGCGGTGTGCTCGGCGTACTCGGCGTACGGCACGCCGCTCGCCGCGACGACGGCGGCAAGCCGGTCTTCGAACTCCTGCCGGATCGAGGCCACCCGCCGCTTCCCCTCGTCGGTGAGGCTCAGCCGCCGGCGGTTGCCCCCGGCGGGGTCGGGCTGGACATCGAGGAGGCCGTCGGCGGCCAGTACACCGGTCATGCGGCTCACCGACGGCTCGGTGACGCCGAGGTATTCGGCGAGGGTTCGCTGTGTCGAGGCCTCCAGTTCCCCGACCAGGGTCAGGGCCAGGAAGCGGCTGTAGGAGATGTCGTGCTCTGCCCGGAGAATCCGGTCGGCGGCCCGGTCCAGCCGGGCGGTGAGCACGTGCAGGTTGAGGCTGAGATTCCGTTCCATGCAGCTAACTTAGCAAGCTAACTTAGCCAATGCAAGGTGGGTCGCCACTCTGGGTCGGAGGGGTCGGCGGCGTACGTGAATCGCCATGAGGCGCGCAGAAGACGTCAGGACATCTGCGCGGGCCGGCCGAAGAACCTGGCATCCCCCAACCGTGGACCCGGAGAGCGGGTCGCCTCCGATTGGAAAGAGGGCTACGTATCAACCGGCACGTTCCTGTGCCAGGTTCCCATCCTTCGCTCTTTGGTCTCTCCTCACAGGGAGAGGCATCACATAAAGTACCCGGGTGTGATCATCAGTCGTGCGCTACTCGCCGCTGGTCTGTTATGCGCGGTTCTCCTCGCGCCGGCCCCTGTCATGGCTGGGAGTTCTCCCGAGCCGCCGTCTTCGGATCGACTTGCGGCAGCGCTACTTGTGCCGGAGGACCTCGGTCCTGGGTTTGCGCACAGCGCGGATCTGAACAGGGATCCCCTGTCTTCCACGGTCCTTCTCTCGAAGGCGTGTACCAGGGCCGTCAAGGGAATCGCTCCGCTCTACCGGGCCAAGTTCGCGACCGCGCTGGAGAATGCAGATGAATGGGAGCGGCTGAATGAGTACATAGTCAACGGCACTCGTAGCGATATCGCCACCTTGGAGCGCGCGGCCAAGGTTATGGTCCGGGATTGTGGTCACGTCTCGGTCGCCAGGCGCTACGCGAAAGACAGCATCCGCAAGCTGCAGGTCGGCAAGCTCGGCGACAGTGTCTACGCAATAAAGATTCGCAGCGGGATTCCCGGCAGAAACCTGGACAAGGACTCCATGATTGCGATCGACATCGTGATCATCAGGGTGGGGCACACGATGATCGCGCTTGAACACACCGTCAACGTAGGCCGGCCCGACTCCGCGCTCACCAGGTCCGCCGCCGAGACGGCCACCAGGCGACTTCAGAAAACTCTCGAGGATTCTCCGGTCGAGATCCCCCTCTGACGGCCTGCTGCTTGACCGGCGCCGGCGCCCGTCAACGGGTAGCTCATGGGCCACCTCGGCAGGGCCGGCGACCGGCGGCGACGACGCTCGCGCTGATCGGACGCGTCACCGAAGGGACGTGGCCGCCGACTGGTTCGAGGCGTTGCACTCTCGCGTCAGGCCCGTCTCCTCCTGATGCCGCTGGGCGGCAGGTGCCGCACTCGCGCTCCCTGGTTGCTGGCCGATCGGTCAAAAGCTGGCCGATCGGTCAGCTAAGGTGGTCCGCATGGCACGTTCCGCAACCACCACGCGCGCGGACATCCTGGACTCGGCCGTGCGGCTGTTCGCCGCGCACGGCTTCCGCGGCACCTCCCTTCAGGACATCGCCACGGACGCGGGCTGCTCCAAGGCGTCCTTGCTCTACCACTTCACGAACAAGGACGCGATCCTGACCGAGCTGCTGGCGCCCGTCGGGCCGGAGTTCGCCGAGCTGGAAGGGCGGCTCGCCGGGCTCGACGGCGAGGAGGCGGCCCGCGCCGCCGTCGCCGGACTCGTCGACCTGTCCCTGCGGTTCCGGCTGCAGGTGAAGATCCTCCTGCAGGACGTCGACGCGCTGCTCAACCGGCCGGAACTGCCGGACGTGGACGGCCTCACCGAACGGCTGACGGTCGCCCTGTCCGGCCGCTCGGCCACCCCTCAGGCCCGGGTCTGGGCCTGGATGGCGATGCTGGGGATCATCCTGACCAGCGCCGGCGAGCTCACGCTCCCCGAGGAGACGCTGCGCGCGGAGCTGACCCGCGGCGCGTTGCGGACGCTCGGCCTGCAGACCGACTGACCTCCCGAAGAAAGAGATCTGCTTTGGCAACCCTGCTGTACCGGCTGGGCCGGTTCTCCTTCCGCAGACGCGGGCTCGTGGCCGCCGTGTGGCTGCTGCTGCTCGTGGTTTTGGGCCTGGCCGCCGCCGCCTTCCACGGGCCGACCGGCGACAAGTTCGCCATGCCCGGCACCGAGTCGCAGCGGGCGCTGGACGCCCTGGCCAAGGAGTTCCCGCAGGCCAGCGGTGCCACCGGCACCATCGTCGTCGCCGCTCCGCAGGGCGGGAAGCTGGACCCCGCCGCGATCGCGCCCGTGATCAAGGAGGCCGCCGGCATCCCCGGCGTCGTCGCCGCCCTCGACCCCTTCAAGTCCGGCGCCGTCTCCGCCGACGGCCGCTACGCCCTGGTCCAGGTGCAGTTCGCCAGCGCGATCAAGGACGTCACCGAGGCCCAGCGCGAGGCGTACACGAAGGCCGGTTCCTCCGTGACGGGGCTGCGGGTCGAGCACGGCGGGGAGGTGCTGAACGCCGCGCCGGAAGTGGGCGGATCCGAAGGGATCGGCGTCGTCATCGCCGCGGTGGTGCTGATCGTCACCTTCGGCTCGCTGGTGGCCGCCGGCATGACCCTGCTGAACGCGCTGATCGGCGTGGGGGCCGGCATGGGCGGCCTGTTCGCGCTCAGCGGCGTCGTCGAGCTGACCTCCGTCACGCCGGTGCTGGCGCTGATGCTGGGGCTGGCCGTCGGCATCGACTACTCGCTGTTCATCACCTCCCGCTACCGCCAGTTCCTGGCCGAGGGCGTGGCACCGGAGGAGGCGGCGGGCCGCGCGGTGGGCACCGCCGGATCGGCGGTCGTGTTCGCCGGGGCCACCGTGGTCATCGCGCTCGCCGGTCTGTCGGTGGTCGGCATCCCGTTCCTGAGCGTGATGGGCCTGGCCGCCGCCGGCACAGTGGCCGTCGCCGTGCTGGTCGCCCTCACGCTGCTGCCCGCCTTCCTGTCGTACGCCGGAACCCGGGTGCTGCCCCGCAAGCAGCGCACCGGCGAGAACGCCGACGCGGGCGGCCGGGGCTTCGGCCACACCTGGGGACGGGTGGTCACCCGGCTGCGCGTGCCGATCCTGCTGGCCGGGGTCCTCGGCCTCGGTGCGCTCACACTGCCGGCCCAGGACCTGCGGCTGGCCCTGCCCGACGCCGGCACCGCCGCCCCCGGCACTCCGGCGCGCGAGGCGTACGACCTGACCAGCGAGGGGTTCGGCGAGGGCTTCAACGCCCGCCTGATCGCCGTGGTCTCCGCCGCCGACCGCGCGGCCACGACGGCCGCCGCCGGTGAGGCCGCCAAGCTGATCCAGCAGACCCCCGGCGTGCTGGCGGTGGCTCCGCCGCAGCCCAACGCCGCGGGCACCACCGCGCTGCTGACCATCATCCCCAAGGCCGGGCCCACCGCCGCGGCCACCGAGGACGCCGTCCACGCCATCCGCGCCAAGGTCGCCAGGATCGGCGGCGCCGAGATCGCCGTCACCGGCGCGACGGCCGTGGGCATCGACGTGTCCGACAAGCTCGCCGACGCCATGCCGGTGTACCTGCTGCTGGTGGTCGGCCTGTCGGTGCTGCTGCTCATGCTCGTCTTCCGCTCGATCCTGGTCCCGGTCAAGGCGGCGCTGGGTTTCCTGCTCACCGTCGGATCGACCTTCGGCATCACCGTGGCGATCTTCCAGGAGGGCCACCTGGCCGGTCTGCTGGGCGTGGACGTGCCGGGCCCGCTGGTGAGCTTCCTGCCGATCCTGCTCATCGGCATCCTGTTCGGCCTGGCCATGGACTACGAGGTGTTCCTGGTCTCGCGGATGCGCGAGGATTACGTGCACGGCGACACGCCCCGCCAGGCGACGATCAACGGCATGGGGCACAACGCGCGGGTCGTCACCGCCGCGGCGCTGATCATGACGGCGGTGTTCGGCGGGTTCGTGTTCATGAACGACCCGATCATCAAGTCGATGGGCTTCGCGCTGGCCGTCGGTGTGCTCGTCGACGCCTTCGTGGTCCGCATGACCCTCGTCCCCGCCGTGATGTCCATGCTCGGCCGCGCCGCCTGGTGGCTGCCCCGTGCCCTGGACCGGGCGCTGCCCGACCTCGACGTCGAGGGTGAGCGGCTGCGTCACCACCTCACCGCCCGCGCGGCCGTCTCCCCGGAGCACGCCCTGTTGTAGGAGCGGGGGTGTCGTAGAGGGCGCCGGGGGCCGGAGGTCCCGTTCCGGCGGGACCTTCGGCGCTCGCACGGCCCGGCGGGGAAACGATGTGATGGAAGGACCGGACGAGGGGAGGGCGTCATGATCGTCGTGGGTGTCGACGGCTCGCGCGCCGGCATGGAGGCCGTCTGCTGGGCGGCCCGGGAGGCCGAGCTGCGTGGCGTCCCCCTGCGCATCGCCAACGCCATCCCCGCCTGGGCGTGCTCGACCGCGCAGCAGGGTCCGTACACGAACGTCGCGGCGTGGATGCGCGACGGCGCCGCCGCCGTCCTCGACGCCGCCACCGAGCGGGTCCGCGTGGAGGCGCCCCGGGTGCAGGTCGACACCGCGATCCTGGCCGGCGACCCGCGCCCGGCGCTCGTCGAGGCGGCCGTGGACGCCGATCTCCTGGTGGTCGGCAACCACGGGCTCGGCGGTTTCCGCGGCCTGCTGCTCGGCTCGGTCGCGTACGGCGTGGCGGGTCACGCCCCGTGCGACGTGGTCGTCGTGCGGGAGGTGCCCTCCGCGCCGCGCCCGGAGATCGTGGTGGGCATCGACGGATCGCCCGCCTGCGGCAAGGTGCTCGACTTCGCCTTCGCCGAGGCGGCGTTGCGCGGGACGGGCCTGCGGGTGGTGCACGCCTACAGCCCGCTGGGGGCGGGTGGCGGTTTCGCGCCGCTCCCCGACGACTTCGACGACGAGAGCGTCGAGGTGCGGATGGTCAGGGAGGCACTCGCCGGGCGGCGCGAACTCTATGCCGACGTGAAGGTCGTCGAGGAGGTCGTCCGGGGACATCCGGTGGACGTGCTGCGGCAGGCGTCGGCGGGTGCGGACCTGCTGGTCATCGGCTCCCAGGGGCACGGCGAGTTCACCGGCCTGATCCTCGGATCGGTCTGCCAGGCCATGCTCCACTATGCGACGTGCCCCATGGCCGTCGTGCGCGCGCCGGCGCCGACCGGCTGAGGAACAGCGCGGACCGGAATCCCGCATCCGCACCGAACAGCGCGGACCCAACAGCGCGGACACGTGAACGCCCCCGGCGGCCCGGACGAATGGATCTCCGGGCCGCCGGGGGCGTCGTCGGCGTCCTACGCGCTCTTGCGCCGCTGCTCGCGCAGAATGGCCAGTCGCTCGTTCAGCACCTCTTCGAGGTCCTCGATCGAGCGGCGCTCCAGCAGCATGTCCCAGTGGGTCCGCGGGGGCTTCGCCTTCTTCTGCTGGGGCTGCTCCGCGTCCACCCGCAGCGCCGGGCTGCCGCAGTGACGGCACTCCCAGGTCGTGGGAATCTCGGCCTCGACGGCGAGCGGGACGGTGGTGAGATGGCCCTTGGGGCACGTGTAGGACACCTCCTGACGCGGGGCCAGATCGGTGTTGCGGTCGTTCTCGTAGCTGGTCGCGCCGAGCCGGGTACCGCGAAGTGCACGCTCGCCCATGTCTTTAAGCCTCCTGAGGTCCCCGCCTTCGAGGGGTTCGTTCGCCACCGCGTACAACGCCTGATACCGTGTGTGGATTCCCAGCCGAGACCTGATCCAATCGCGCTTTTTCCGTCCCACTGGTCTCAGATGTGGTCGGGCACCTCGTTCCCCGCCTCACGGATGGCTCGGGGAAGGTTGACAACGCTGAGCAGTGCGAATCCGAGGACGAAGAACGCCACCAGCGAGACGATCGCGGTGCGGTAGCTGTCGGTGAGCTGGAGCGCCAGCGTGAGCACCAGCGAGCCGAGGAACGCCGACCCCTTGTCGCTGATCTGGTAGAGGCTGAAGTACTCCGCCTCCCGGCCGGGTGGGATCACCAGGGAGTACAGCGAGCGCGACAGCGCCTGGGTGCCGCCCATGACGATCGCGATGGCGAAGGCGATCGCGTAGAACTGGACGGCCGAGCCTTTCTGCAGGAAGTAGGCCACGCCCACCACGATCGTCCACACCACCAGGCTGGCCAGGACGGTGCGCTTGGTCCCGAATCTCACCGCGAGCCGCGCGAGCCCGAGCGCGCCGCCGACGGCGATGAACTGCACCATGAGGATCGCCCCGATCTGGTGCGTCTGGCTCAGCCCCAGCTCCTGGTCGGCGTACGTGGCGGAGAAGCTGATCACCGTCTGCACGCCGTCGTTGTAGACCAGGTAGGCCGCGAGGAACAGCAGCGTGCGGGGGTAGCGGCGCAGGTCGGCGATCGTACGGCCGAGCTGGCGGATGCTGCCCGCCACGGCCCGGGCCGCGGTCGACTCATGGACGGGCACCCGCCGGTTGCGCAGGCGCAGCATCGGGATCAGGGCGAACGCGCCCCACCACAGGCCCGCCGAGGCCAGGCTGATCCGCACCGCCAGGCCGGTCTCGATGTCGGCGAACAGGTAGATCACCAGGTTGAGCGCGAGCAGCAGGCCGCCGCCGAGGTAGCCGAAGCCCCAGCCCCTGCTGGAGATCGTGTCGCGTTCCTCCGTCCCGGCGATCTGCGGCAGGAAGGAGTCGTAGACGACGCGGGCCGCGCCGAAGGTCACGTTGGCGACCAGGAACAGTGCGCCGCCGAGCAAGTATGCGTCACCGGACACGAAGTAGAAGCCGAGCGTGGCCACCACGCCCAGGTAGGCGAAGACCCCCAGGATCTGCTTCTTGCGGCCGGTGTGGTCGGCCAGCGCGCCGACCACCGGCATGATCACGATCTGCAGCAGCACCGAGATCGTCACCATGGTGGTGAAGTAGGCCTTCGGACGCAGGTCCAGGCCCAGGAACGCCACGAAGCCGTCCTCGCCGCCCGCCGCGGCAGTGGCGACCGAGGTCAGGTACGGCCCGAGGAAGACGGTCAGGACGGTCGTCTGGAACGCCGAGTCCGCCCAGTCATACCAGTACCAGCCGCGTTGCTCGCGCCGCCGTGCGCTGGGGATCTCCTCGCGGACGACCTGGGGAGCGGTCATGGTCTCTCCTCATGGGGGTGGAGCGTCGCCGGGGGCCGGGAGATCGGCGGAGGCCGGGGTTCGGCGGGGGCCCGGGTGTAACAAGGGACAGGGTGTAACAAGGGACAGGGTCAGGGGGCGGGGCTCATTGGACGGGGCTCATTGGACGGCATGGTCCGTGGTCACGGTACGGCTGGGCGGGGGTGCCACTGCCCGCGTGACTTGAGCACGTCGCGCAGGCCGCTGATGTTGTCCGTCATGATTCCGTCGACGCCGAGATCGAGCAGATGGGCCATCGTCACCGGGTCGTTCACCGTCCACACGTGCACCTGCATCCCGATCGCGTGCGCGGTGCGCACGAGGGCGCGGGTGGTCACCCGAAGGCCGCGGAACCCGATCGGCGCCTGCGCGCACGGCACGCCCGCCCGGGCCAGCCCGGACAGCAGCCTGCCGTACCCGCCTCCCATCGCGGCCGTACGCAGGGCGGTCAGGCCGCGCGGGCCGAGCGAGAAGCAGACCTCCCGGTCGATCGCCCGCCGGGCGCGGGCCAGCCGGGCCTCGGAGAACGAGGTCAGGCACACGCGGTCGTAGGCGCGGGTGCGGTGGATCGCCCGGGCCAGCGGGGCGATCGCGGCGCTCTCCTTGACGTCGATGTTGAACCGCACGTCCGGCCAGGCGCCGAGCAGGTCCTCCAGCAGCGGGATCTCGTGCCGGCCGCCGATCCTGGCCTCGCGCACCTCGCGGTAGGGCAGCCGCGAGATGCGGCCGGTGCGGTCGGTGACCCGGTCGAGGGTGTGGTCGTGGAACGCGAGCAGGACGCCGTCGGCGGTCGCGTGCGCGTCGGTCTCCAGAAAGGTGTAACCGAGCTCCACCGCCCGGGAGAAGGCGGCCATGGTGTTCTCGCGGGCCTCCGCCGCCCCGCCTCGATGCGCGAAGGCGAGCGGTCCGGGGTGGTCGAGGAACGCGAAACGGCGATGCACGAAAGGAGTATGCCGGGTTCCGGCCACACAGTCAGCGCGCCAAGGTGAACATTTGCGTCACAAGAGTCCCTTGTCATCTTCGGGGTGGAAGTTCCGCTTCCCCGTGTCGCGGTTCACTCCGTGTCCGCCGGCCCCCGCGTGGTCGGGTCTCGTGACAGGAGATCGGCCAGATGGGCGGCGATGTCCTCGATCGTGGGGTGATCCCAGGCCAGGGTCGGCTCGACCAGCAGGCCGACCGCCTCCTCCACGTCGACGCACAGGCTGAGCGAATGGATCGAGTCCAGGCCGTACGTGCGGAGCTTCACCGTCGGATCGATCTCCGCGGGTGGCAGCCCTAGATAGGCGGCCACCCGCTCGATGAGCCATCGGCGCAGGTCACCGGGGGACATCGGATCGGAGGCGGCGTTCACGCGACGGTCCCCAGCAGGTCGTTGACCGCGGGTTCCAGTTCGGCGTGCAGTGGGGTGAGGCGTCCGTTGAGGAACAGCTCTCGCATGTGCCGGCGGCGAAGCTTGCCGCTGGTGGTCTGCCGCACCGCGCCACGAGGCACCAGCATCAGGCTCAGCGGGATGCCGAACTCCCGCGTCACCCGATCCATGATCCGCTCGGCCGTCTCGCCGAGGGCCCCCGACTGGCCCCGGCGCACCTCCTGCACGAGGACGACGTGCTCCCGGCCGTCGCCGCGCCGGACGCCGAAGGCGGCGCTGCGCCCCGCGGCCGGGTTGGCCCGCGCCGCGGCCTCCTCCAGATCCTGCGGGTAGAGGTTGCGACCGTTGACGATGATCACATCCTTGATCCGTCCCGTCACGTAGAGCTGGCCGTCGAGCAGAAACCCCAGGTCACCGGTGCGCAGCCAGCGGCCGTGCGGTGCGGAATCGTCGGCCAGGAAGACGGCGCGGGTCTCCGCCGGGCGGCCCCGGTAGCCCAGGGCGACGCTGGGGCCCGCCACCCAGATCTCCCCGATCTCGCCGTCGGCGACGTTGCCGGAGCCGTCCAGGCCGACGATTCGCAGATCGAGACCGGAGACCGGGCCGCAGGCGACCAGGGGCGTCCCCTCGGGCGCCGGGACCGCCCGATTCCGTTGCAGCGCGGAGGGGTCGAACCGGCGCACGGTCACGCCCTGCCCCTGCGGCACGCAGGTGACCATGAGGGTGCACTCGGCCAGGCCGTAACCGGGATTCCAGGTGGTCGGGCGGAAGCCTGCGGGAGCGAACCGCCGCTCGAACTCGGCGAGTGTGCCGGCGCGGATCGGCTCGGCTCCGCTGACGGCCATGGTCAGTGTGGACAGGTCCAGGCCGGCGAGTTGCTCGTCGGTGATCCTTCGCGTGCACCAGGCGTATCCGAAGTCCGGCGACACGGTCCAGTCCGCGCCGTACCGGCTGATCATCTCCAGCCAGCGCACCGGCCGCGCGACGAAAGCGGTGGGTGACATGAACACCAGGCCGGCGCCCGCGTGGAGCGCCTGTAGCTGAAGGCCGACCAGGCCCATGTCGTGGTAGTGGGGCAGCCACCCGGCCAGCCGCCGCACCGGCGTGTTCCGCGCCAGCAACCGGAACAGCTCCAGGTTGTGCAGCAGGTTGCCGTGCGAGACCTCGACGCCGCGCGGGTCACTGGTCGAGCCGGAGGTGTACTGCAGGTAGGCGATGGTGGCGTCGGAGAGGGCCGGTGGAGTCCAGGCGTCCGGATCGGCGACCGCGTGATCGGCCACGTGGGCCGAAAGATCGGACAGTTCGGACACGTGTCCGGGATCGGTCAGGACCAGCCGCGCGCCCGCGTCCCGCATCAGTGTCCGTACGCGGCTCGCGTGCGGTGCGCCCGCGTCCGGCAGGGGAGCGGGGATCGCCGGCACCCGGGCGTAGAGGCAGCCGAGGAACGCCACGGTGAAGTCGAGCCCCGCCGGGTAGAGCAGCAGCACCGGCTGGTCGGTCAGGCCGCGTCCGGCGAGCCACACGGCGGTGGCGCGCGCCCGCCGGTCCAGTTCGGCGAAGGTGAGCCGGGCCGTGCCGCCGTCGTCGCGTACGAAGACGAACTCACGGTCGTCGCTGATGCGGCTCCGTATGTGTGTGACGAAGTCGGTCATTCGGGCAACCCCTCCCGTACGTACCAGGAGACGAGCCGGTCGAGGACCGCGGGAGTGACGGCGGGCGGCGCCACCGCGTTCCGCCACGCGAAGTCGTAGCGGTGCCGGAAGTAGGTCGCTGTGTACTTGGCCCGCATGTTGACCAGCGCCTCGAACCGGCCGAAAGGCCTGTCGCGGATCTCTTCGGGTGTGGCGGGAACCAGTTCGATCGGCAGCCGGGCGTTGATCACGCCGAACAGGTCGCGCACCGGCACGGTGACGCCGTTCACCACGTGGGAGACCGGACGCGGCTGGTCGGCGGCGGCGAGCGCGAGCAACCGGGAGACCGTGGTGTCGACGGGGGTCAGATGGAGGTTGGCCTCCGGATGACAGGGGAGGCGGACCCGTTCACCGGGCGTGCGCCGGGCGAAGAAGGCGATCACCCGGAGGAAGTCGTACAGGCCGTAGTCGGTCAGCGCCCGCCCCGTGCCGGAGTGCCCGACCATCACGCCCAGCCGGGCCACCAGGGCGGTGCCCTCGCGAACGGACCGCGACCGCGCCAGCGCGATCTCCGCTTGGCGTTTGGAGTATTCGTAGAAGTTCCGGAACCGGTCCGGCGGAGCCTGCGACGGCCAGTCCTCGGGAACGGGGCCCTCGGTGTCGAGCCCGCACTGATAGGCCGTCCCGACGTGGACGTAGCGCGAGCCGGGACGGGCGTGCCGCTCGTAGGTGGACAGCGCGTTGGCCGATCCCGCCACGTTCACGTTCAGCAGTTCCTCCTCCCGGCGGGGGAAGAAGGTGACGAGCGCGGCGACGTGCCAGTAGACGCAAGGTTCCGCGAAGACCTCGGCGACCGGGAGGCCGAGGTCCGGCTCGTCCAGCGCCAGCCCGCGCACCCGGAGGCGGCCCGCCGGGGCCTCGTCGAAGCCGAGGCACCGCAGCGCGTCCTCGACACGGCGGCGCACCACCTCCGCGGAGGCGCGGGCGAGGGCGATCACCTCCTCGCCCCGGGCCAGCAGTGTGCCGATGAGATGAGAGGCCACGAAGCCGTTGGCGCCGTCGATCACGTGAACCCGCACCACGGCACCTTCCCACAACAGGTAGCGGAAGGTAAAGTCGCGATTGCTCACGGTGACCAATTCAGGGAGGGTGCATGCTCAACGACCTGCAGCAGCGCAAGCTGGCCCATCTGTTCACGCTCCTGGACGTGGACGACGACGGGACCGTCGACAAGATGGACTACACCGCCTCGGCCGACCGGCTGGTGAACGCGTTCGGGTTCGCGCCGGGCTCCACGGAGTCGCGGCGGGTCCGGGACCGGTACGCGAGGCTGTGGGACGAGGTGACCCTGCCCATGGACAGCGACGGGGACGAGCGCGTCGAGCTGAAGGAGTTCACGGACGGGTTCCGTCGGTTCGTCACCCAGCCCGAGGCGGGCTACCACACCCATGTCGCGCCGGTCGCCGACGCCTTCTACGACCTGATGGACACCGACGGAGACGGCAGGATCACCCGGACCGAGTACCTGCGGATGGCCGAGAGCGCCTTCCGCATGTCGGAGGCGAACGCCGCCGTCGCGTTCGAGCGTCTCGACCTCGACGGCAACGGCTCACTGAGCAGGCAGGAGCTGCACGTGGCCAACGAGCAGTTCTTCCGCAGCCCCGACCCCGAGAGCCGCGGCAACTGGCTGTTCGGTCCGCTCCCCACGCTGGGCTGACCGCCCTACGGCCCCTGAGGGCTCGCGGCCGGCGCGGGCCGCGGGCCCTCGCCGCTTGCTTGGCCGCCGGGGGCGGACGTGGGCTACCCGGCGGGCGACGCCCACTCCTGCCGCCTGGCCTCCGCCATCGCGATGGCCGCGGCGACCGCCACGTTGACCGATCCGACCCTGCCGACCTGCGGGATGTAGGCCACCGAGTCGGCCGCCTCCAGGCAGGCGGGGGAGCAGCCGTGGTCCTCGCTGCCGAGCACCAGGCACACGTCGCCGCCGAGCTTGGCCTCGTGCAGGGGAACGGCGTCGCCGGTCAGCTCGACCGCGACCACCCGGAAGCCCTCTTCCCTCGCGGCGCGCACGGCCTCGGCCACCGGGACCGGCTCGTGCCACTCGACCAGCCGGTCGGTGCCGAGCGCGGTCTTCTGGGCCTTGGGGTTGGTGGGCGGGGTGGCGTTGCCGGCCAGCCAGACCGTCTCCGCGCCGAAGGCGGCGGCCGTACGGAAGATCGATCCGATGTTGAAGGGCCCGGTCACCGATTCGAGGATCAGCGCGAGACGGCCCTCGGTGTTGCGGCGCCAGGTGCGGTTGAGCCGCTTGACGTCGGTCGGCTTGAGCTGCCTGCGCGGGTTGGGAGTGCTCATCGGGCGGTCATCGCTCCTGAATCTCGGCGGGACGGGCGTCGACCCGCAGCACCCGGTAGGCGGACCGGGAGGCCAGCCGTGAGGTGGGCCGGCCCTGGTTGCTCAGCCAGCGCTGCAGGGAGTCGGAGCCCAGGTGCTTCTGCACGACCAGGTAGGCGCTGCCGTCGGGGGTGAGCCGGTCGAGCCACCGGGTGAGCATCTCGTGGAGCGCGGTCTTGCCGATCCGGATGGCCGGGTTCGACCAGATGGCCCGGAACCTGACGTCCTCGGGCATCTCGTCGGCATGAACCGACCTTACTTTGTCAAGGCCGGCGCTCTTGGCGTTCCGCGCACACAACTCCACCGAGCGCCGGTTCACGTCGACGGCCCACACCGTGGCCTTCGGCGCCCGCGAGGCCATCGTCAGCGCGATGGGCCCGTAGCCGCAGCCGAGGTCGAGCAGGTCGCCCTCGGCCGGAGGCGGCGGCACGGTCTCCAGCAGCACCCGCGTCCCCGGGTCGATGCGTTCGGGAGAGAACACGCCGCGGTCGGTCTCCAGCCGCAGGTGCAGATCCGGGAGGACCAGCGCGACCGAACCGGGCCGGCTGGCCGCCTGGGGACTCTCCTCGAAGTAATGGGCCACG
The DNA here is from genome assembly GCF_900156315.1 of Microbispora rosea. Classification (GTDB taxonomy): domain Bacteria; phylum Actinomycetota; class Actinomycetes; order Streptosporangiales; family Streptosporangiaceae; genus Microbispora; species Microbispora rosea. Next base: position 37,582 of record NZ_FTNI01000024.1, read on the forward strand.
TGCCCAAACGTACCAACGCCGGAGACCGGTGATCTCCGCGCCCGCGAGGACCGGGGAACAGGCTGAAACACTTCCGGCCTTCCGGACACGTACGAAATGACGGAGAAAGCGGTGAAGGAGGAGTGTCGGTGGCCCGCTCGGACCTGAGGCGTCGTTTCGAGGAGATCTATATGGCGCATTACGCGGACCTCCTCGGATATGTGCGGCGCCGCACCGAATCCCCCGAGGACGCCGCGGACGTTCTCGCCGAGACCTTCGCCACGGCATGGCGCCGCATCGCCGACGTCCCTCCCGGCCCGTCGGCCCGATTATGGCTGTACGGCGTGGCCCGGCGGGTGCTGGCCAACGGCCGCAGGGCCGAGACCCGGAGGAGCGCGCTCGTGGAGCGGCTCGGCGCGGAGCTCGGCCAATGGGACGACAACGATTGGACACCGGATCGCGAGGATCTCGACGCCGTACGCGCGGCGTTCCGGCGCCTCGGCCCCGACGACCGGGAGGTGCTGGCGCTGGTGAGCTGGGAAGGGCTGGGACCGGCGGAGATCGCCACGGTGCTGGGCTGTTCGCGCGGAGCCGCCCGCCTTCGGCTGCACCGGGCCCGCAAGCGTCTCGCCGGGGAGTTGAGCTCCGCGGGGGTGGACGTGGCCCGCTATTGCGCGCGGATGCCGGCGCTGGCGGGAGGGGAGGCGTGATGATTCACGACCGCGATGGCCTGCACCGGCTCGTCGCCCGAATCGCCCCGGGCCCGGGCCCGGGGATGACGCCGGCCGCCCTGGAACTGCTGGAGGACATCGTCTCCGGCCATGCTCCGGCGCCCCGCCGGCCGCGTGTGGCGAGGGCCGTCGCCGGCGCCGCCCGGAGCATCGCGCGCAGCCCCCGTCTGGTGCCCGTGATCGTCTCGCTCACCGCCGTCCTGCTCGCCGTGGGCTGGCTCGTGCCCGGGGCGGCCGGCCTCGGTCCCGCACCCGCCGCGGCGGCGCTCGACATCAGGCGGGAGGGCGACCACTACGTCGTCATGGTGCGGGACCTGTTCGCCGCTCCCGCGTCGTACCAGCGGGAACTGCGTCAGCGTGGCCTTGACGTGGACGTGCGGCTCGTGCCGATCGCGGCGGCCTCTGTGGGACATGCGCTCTACTTCGACGGCACCCGGGACTTCAGCGCGATCAGGCCGATCGAGGCGCCGGGCGAGTGCGTGCGAATGGCGCTCTGCCCGATCGGCTTCCGAATCCCGGTCGGTTTCCGCGGGCACGCCACCGTGCTGATCGGCCGTGCCGCACGGCCCGGGGAGCGCTACGGCGTCCTGGAGGCCATCGACATGGAGGGCCAGCCCTTCCACTGCGTGGACTACGTCAACAAGACCGTCGCCGAGGTCCTGCCCCTGCTGCGGGAACGCGGCTTGCGGGCCGAGTTCACCTCCCCCGCCACCAAGGGGCCCAGGCCGTCCGCTCCCGCCGATTGGTACGTCTACGAGGGGGTCATGGTCGCCGACGGACAGGCGCTCATGCTCGTCAACCCCACTCCGAACCCCCAGCCGCGCCCCAGGGACGCCTTCTGCACTGAACGCCCGTGAAGCCCCGGCGTCACTGAGACCCCGGTCGGGTGTGCGCCCGGGCGGATCTCCCCCTCAACGAATGGGTTCGTCATGGCCGCATACGCTCGTGTCCTGCTCCCGGTGCTCGCCGGGATGAGACGCCACCGGGCCTTCACGGTCGCGCTCGTCGCCGCGGCCGTGCTCAGGATGGTCACCATGCTCGGTTACCCGCCGGCCCGGCTCTATTGGTACGACTCGTTCGCCTACCTGCGCAATGCCGTTCACCTGCAGCCGGAGCAGGGATTCCACCCGATCGGATACCCCCTGCTGCTGCGCGCCCTGCTGCCCTTCCACAGCGTCGAGGTGGTCGTCGCCGTGCAGCACGCGATGGGCCTCGCGACCGGCGTGGTCGTCTACGCGGCGCTGCGCGGCAGGGGATCGCCCGGCTGGGCCGCCGTGGCCGCCTCGGCGCCGGGGCTGTTCGACGCGTCGTTCCTCCGGCTGGAGCACGCCGTGGTGTCCGACACGTTGTTCATCCTGCTGGTCGTCACCGCCACGGCCCTGCTGGTCCGCCGGCCGGTGCCGTCCGCGCGTGCCGCCGCGACCGCCGGCCTGCTGCTCGCGGGCGCCGCCCTCACCCGGACGATCGCGCTGCCGCTGCTCCTGCTCGTCCTGCTGGTGCTTGCCGTCCGCCGCGTCCCCTGGCGCCGGCCGGCCGTGCTCGCCCTGACCGGGTTGCTGCCGGTCGCCGCGTACGCGGCGTGGTACGGCGGGGTCCACGGCCGGATCGGCGTCAGCGGCACGGACGGCGTGGCGTTGTGGGCCCGGTCGATGACCTTCGCGGACTGCGCGGTCATCCGCCCTCCTCGGGATCTCGCGCCACTGTGTCCGAACGGGACCGTCCTCGACGCCGCGGGGGAGTACGTGTGGGCGAAGGAGTCCTCCCTCAACCGGCTTCCCGGCGGACACGTCGCGCTCAACGACCGGGCACGCACCTTCGCGCTGCGCGCCGTCGCCGCCCAGCCGCTGGACTACCTGCGCGACGTGGTGAAGAACACCGCGCTCGCGTTCGCCTGGACCCCCGTCGCCCACCCGGCGCGCACCGTCCCCGCGTTCGGCTTCGCACTCGGCACCTGGCCGCTGCCCGCCGATCAGCCGCTCGCCGACCAGGTGAGACGTGAGTACGACCCGGATCTCACGGGCATGCGCTCGGTCCGGCCGTACGCTGACCTGCTGATCGCCTACCAGTACGCGGCCTACCTGCGCGGGCCGTTGCTGGCCGCCGTCCTGCTGCTGGGTTTGACGGGGGCGCTGCGGCGACCGTGGCGGCAGGCGGCGCTGCCGTGGGCGGTCGCCGTGACGCTGCTGGTCGCGCCGGTGGCCGTGCTCGACTTCGACCACCGTTATGTGCTTCCCGTCGTGCCCGTGGCGTGCCTGGCGGCCGGGCTGGCCTTCGCCCGGGCTCCTCGGCGGGAGGAGGCGGACAAGGCCGGTGAGCTGCCCCGCGAGGCGCCGGTGGGCTGAACGCGCCGGGTGGCGCGGTCGGGGGATGGGGTGAGGGGATGCGGTCAGGGGATGCGGGCGCCCAGCAGCATCGCCGCGACGGCGGCCAGCAGGCCCGCGACGATCGCCGCGACGAGGAACCGCTGGGTGATCTCCTGGTGCACGACCTTGTAGCCGAGCGAGGTGCCGATCTGCGCGTACACGTCGTGCAGTTCGCTGCCCGACTCCGCGGTGTACGCCCGGCCCCCGGTGCCGTCCGACAGCGACTTCAGCGTGGCCTTGTTCACCGGCACCTGCACCGCCCGGTTGTCGATCGACACCGTGCCGTCGGGCGTGCCGTACGCGATCGTGGACACCGGCACCTTGGCGCCGACCGACGCCTCGATGGCATCGTTGACCGAACGCCCGGAGGTGTTGTCGCCGTCCGACAGCAGCACGATCGCGGACGGGGGCGGATCGGTGACCGCCCGCTGGTCGAACGACCTGATCGAGTCGAGCGAGTTGAACACGGCCTCGCCGATCGCCGTGCCGGGCCGCGTGGTCAGGCTGGAGATCGCGGTGTTCACGGCCGCGTGGTCGGTGGTGGGGGAGATGACGACGGCGGCCGATCTGGCGAAGGCCACCACGCCGACGTTGAACCGCTCGGGCAGGTCTTTCACGAACTGCTGGGCCGCCTGCTTGGCCGCGACGAGCCGGGTGGGCGGGACGTCCGCCGACTCCATCGACAGCGACACGTCCACGGCGACCATGATGGTGGCGCGGTCGCGGGGCACCCTCACCTCGCCCGCGGGCCGGGCCGCGCCGAGGACCAGCAGGCTCATCATGACGAGGAACAGCACGGCGGGCACGTGCCTCCGCCAGGTGGGCCGCTCCGGCGCCACCAGCGACAGCAGCGCGAGGTTGGTGAAGCGCACGGTGTAGCGGCGGCGCGCGAACTGCGCCGCGACGTACGCCGCGACCAGCGCGGCGATCAGGACGAACAGCCAGAGCCACCCGGGGGCGAGGAAGGTCATGCGCCCCCCTTCCTGTTCGCGGCCCGGCGCAGCAGGTGGGAGGCCCGCCGCTGGCGCAGCACGAACTCGGCGATGTCGAACACCCAGTCGCGATCGGTGCGCAGCACCAGGTGGGCCGCCCCGGCCCGGCGCAGCGCCGCCCGGGTCTCCTGCCGTTGCTCGGCCGCGGCCTCGGCGTACCGCTCCCTCAGCGGCTGAGACAGGTGGACGCCGCGCGAGCGCCCGGTCTCGGGGTCGGCGAGGGTGACGAACCCGACGTCGGGCAGTTCCAGCTCGCGGGGATCGATGATCTCCACGGCGAGCACCTGGTGCCGCGCGGCCAGGCGGCGCAGCGGCGGCTCCCAGGAGTCGGGCGAGTCGAGGAAGTCGGAGACGATCACCCGCAGCCCGCGCTTGCGGTGCGCCGTCGCCATCATCTCCAGAGCCTCCCCGAGATCCACCGCGCCCTGCGCGGGCGGCGCGCTGAGCAGCGAGTGCAGCAGAGCGTACAGCCGGGGCCGGCCCGGCTTGGCCGGGAAGCGGTGCACGTCGTCCCCGTACAGGATGTAGGCGCCGAACCGGTCGCCCACGCGGCCGGCGAGGATCCCGATCGCCCCGACGGCGCTGACGACCAGATCGCGCTTGGACATGTCGGCCGTGCCGAACTCCATGCTGGCCGACAGGTCGGCCACCGCCCAGGTCTCCAGCTCCCGGTCCGCGATCAGGTCGCGCACGTGCGGCACGGTCGTGCGCGCCGTCACCGCCCAGTCCATGCGGCGCACGTCGTCCTCGCCGGGCACGTACACGCGGGTGTCGCCCTGCTCGCTGCCGGGCCCGGGGATCAGCCCCTGGTGGCGGCCCTGCAGCAGCCCGTCGAGCCGCCGCACCACCGTCAGCTCCAGCCGGCGCAGCGCCTGGTCGGGGTTCGCCCCGCTCATCGCATGCCCTGGTTCCACACGACGAGAGGCGGCGGCACCGCCTGAAGGACCCGGCGTACGACGTCGTCGGGGTCCACCTCGTCGGCCAGCGCGTCGAAGGTGAGCATCAGCCGGTGCGACATGACGTCGACCGCGACGTCGCGGACGTCGTCGGGCAGCAGGTAGTCGCGCCCGCGCAGCAGGGCCAGGGCCCGCCCGGCGGCGATCAGGCCCAGCGTCGCCCGGGGGCTCACCCCGATCTCGATAGTGTCCTGCAGGTCGGCCAGGCCGTAGTCCGCCGGGGTGCGCGTGGCCATGACCAGCCGTACGACGTAGTCGGCCACGAGCTGGTGGACCGAGATCTCCTCGGCCATGTCCTGCAGCCGCACCAGCGTGGCCGGATCGAGCACCGGCCTGGGCACGGGCGGGCGCACGCTCATCCGCTGCAGGATCTCCAGCTCCTCGTGCGCGCTCGGGTGGGACACGCGCACCTTGAACAGGAACCGGTCGCGCTGCACCTCGGGCAGCGGGTAGACGCCCTCCGACTCGATCGGGTTCTGTGTGGCCAGCACGATGAACGGCCGGGGCAGCGGGTGGGTGCGTCCCGCGAGCGTCACCTGCCGCTCGGCCATCACCTCCAGCAGGGCCGACTGCACCTTCGCCGGAGCGCGGTTGATCTCGTCGGCGAGCAGGAAGTTGACGAACACCGGCCCGAGCTCGACGTCGAACCGCTCGGAGCTGGGGTGGTAGACGCGGGTGCCGACGATGTCACTGGGCACCAGGTCGGGGGTGAACTGGATGCGGGCGAACGTGCCGCCCACGACGGTGGCCAGCGTCGAGGCGGCCAGCGTCTTGGCGACCCCCGGGACGCCTTCGAGCAGGCAGTGTCCCCGGGCGAGCAGCGCCACCAGCAGCCGCTCGACCATGTGCTCCTGCCCGACGATCACCCGCCGGACCTCGGCCAGCGACTCCCGCAGGGCGTCCAGCCGGGCTTCGCCCTCCTGCTCTGTCACGCCCTCGCCGGGCTCCGGGTCACTGCGTTCATCGGCAACGGTCATGCTCGTTATTCAATCGTGACTCGGCTGGAGAATCCATTTCTCTCCCATTTGCCCGTCCCGGCGCGTGCCACACCCCCTGCCGTGCCCGTGTGTTTTGATGTGGAGGATGGTGACTCCGCTGCAGTACGGCGACCCGCCCCACGTGGGGCCGTTCGCGCTGCAGGCACGTCTGCAGACGGCCCCGGCCGGGCTCGTCTACCTGGGCCAGGCGCCCGACGGCCGGGTGGTGTCGGTGGCCGTCCTGTCCAGCGGCGCCGCCCTCGACGCCGCCGCCAGGGACCGGTTCGTCACCGCGATCAGGGATGCGCAGGGCCGGACGGGCGTACGCGGGTGGGGCGCCTCCCTGGTCGACCGGGTGCGCGGCCGGGTCCCGCCCGACACGCCTCCCGTCCTGGCGATGCAGGGCGGCCCCGCGCCCTGGGTGGCCGTGCCGTACATGCCGAACGGCCCGGGGGCAGAGCGGTTCCTCGACCCGGTCCCCGTGTCCGGCACGTTGATCGGGCAGCGGCACGGGCCCGACTTCGCGCACTACTGGCTGGGCGACCGCACTCCCGCGCTGCCCGCCCCGCCCGCGCCGCCCCCGCCGCCGGTGGCCACCCGGCGGGCGGTCGTGCTCGCCTCGACGCTGCTGGCCACGCTCGTGCTCGCGCTGCTGCTGGTCACCTGGATGATGCTGTTCCGCGGCGAGGACGAGCCGGAGCCGCCCCGGCCGCTGCCGAACACGCAGTTCGTGCCCACCCCGCCGCCCGAGCCCGCCTCGCCCGAGCCGCAGCAGCCCACTCCCGGCCCGTCCGGCAGCGGCGACGGCAGCCAGAGCCCCTGGCCGGACGACCTCTTCGACGGCCGCGGCCCCATCTGACGCGGCCGTCAGACGCTGGTGAACACCAGGGACGCGTTGTGGCCGCCGAAGCCGAAGGAGTTCACCAGCCCGGCCGTCCAGCGCCCGGTGCGCGGCGCGCCGGCCACCAGGTCGAGCTTCACCTCCGGGTCCGGGTTGTCGAGGTTGCGAATCGCGGGGATCATCCCGTCGCGAAGGCCGAGGACGGTGGCGATCGCGCCCAGCGACCCGGCCGCGCCGCACAGGTGACCGGTCATCGACTTGATCGCGGTGACCGCCGGGTGCGTGCCGATCGCCTCGGCGATCGACGCGTTCTCGGTCAGGTCGCCCGTGGGGGTCGAGGTGGCGTGGGCGTTCACGTAGCCCACGTCGAGCGCGTCCAGACCGGCGTCGGCCAGGGCGAGCCGCATCGCGCGCGCCTGTCCCGCCGCGTCGGCGGCGGTGATGTGGTGGGCGTCGGAGGTGACCCCGGCGCCGGCGAGAGCGGCGTGGACCCGGGCGCCGCGGGCGGCGGCGAACTCCTCGCGTTCCAGCACCACCAGCGCGGCCCCCTCGCCCAGCACGAAGCCGTCGCGTCCCGCGTCGAACGGCCGCGACGCCTCCTGCGGCGCGTCGTTGCGCGGGGAAACGGCCTTGGCCTGGGCGAACCCGGCGAGGGTCAGCGGGTGCACGCACGCCTCCGCACCGCCCGCGATCACCACGTCGGCGCGTCCGAGCCTGATGAGGTCGAGGCCCATCGCGATCGCCTCGGCGCCGGTGGCGCACGCGCTCACCGGCGTGTGCGCGCCTCCGCGCGCCCCGAGCTCGATGCTGACCACCGCCGCAGGTCCGTTGGGCATCAGCATCGGCACCGTGTAGGGCGAGATCCTGCGCGGCCCGGACCTTTCGAGGATCTCGTTCTGCGTCAGCGTGGTCAGGACGCCGCCGACCCCCGTGCCGATCACCACGGCGAGGCGCTCGGGCTCGACGCCGGGCGCCTCCGCGTCCGCCCACGCCTCCCGCGCGGCGACCAGCGCCGCCTGCTGGCAGCGGTCGAGCCGCCGCGCCGCCACCCGGCCCAGCACCTCGGCGGGGTCCACCGGCAGCCGGCCGGCGATCCGCACGGGCAGATCCCCGGCCCAGTCCTCCTCGATCAGGCGGATGCCGGACCGTCCCTCCAGCAGGCCCGCCCAGGTGCCGGCCACGTCCCCGGCCAGCGGCGTGGTGGCGCCCAGCCCGGTGACCGACACCCGCGCCCTGATCCCGTCTCCCATCGACGACCCCCTCTTCTCTGATGGCCGCACCGATTCGTCCCGCATGGCGGTGAATCGCGCCGGATATTTCCGGTTCCCACGCTGCCGCAGTGCCCGCACCCCCGGCAGGCGTGACGATCGACCAAAAAGCCGCGGAAGATTTGTCGGTGCCATGCTGCCCGCCGTGCCGGCTCAGGCCATGCGGCCACCTGCCGGCCTCGTGCTCAGGCGCGGCGGCCGTAGGTACGCGGATCCACGGGCTGCTCGGACTTGGGAAGCCCGCCGACCACGAGACGGTAGGAGTCGATCACGAGCTCCTTCACCAGCTTCTGGTCGATGGTGCCCCCGCCCTCCAGCGTGATCCAGTGCCTCTTGTTCATGTGATAGCCGGGAGTGATGTCTGCGTACTGCTCACGCAGGGCCGCGGCGTCGTCCGGATCGGCTTTCAGGATCACGACGGGGCGCCCTGGCATGTCGGTCATGAGCATGAAGACCTTGCCGCGCACCTTGTAGCGGTGCCAGTCGGGGCCGGAATCACGCTCCAGCTCGGCGCCGGGCAGTCCCACAGTGCAGTCGCCCGCGATCTTCTGCAGCTCTTGTCCATCCAAGGTGATCGACTCCTCTATCGATCCGAGTGCCCTGACCGCCCGGTCAAGGCCAAGGTGGCGTCCTCCGCATGGCCGCCACGAACGGCGGCGGATGACCCGCCAGCCGGACTGCGGCCATCCGTTCCCTACGGGCGTATGCGGATGACTGTCTTTCCGCTGCGCCGGGTGGTCGGGTTAAGGACATCAATGGCATCGTCGAAGCTCGCGACGTCACCGATGTTCGTCCGCAGCCGCCGGTCCCGCGCCCGCTGCACGATCTCGCCCAGTTCGGCGCGATCGGCCTCGACAACGAAGTCCACCGCCAGGCCGTCAGCGGGCCGCGCCTCGACCGGACCGACGACGGACACCAGCGTTCCTCCGGCCTTGATCAGGGCGACGGACCGCTTCTGAACGTCGCCGCCGATGACATCGAAGACCAGATCGACGCCTCCGACGTCTTCCAGCGCGTCGTTCTCGAGGTCGACGAACTCATGCGCGCCGAAGTCGAGTGCCTTTTCGCGGTCGGCGGCGCGTCCGGTGCCGATGACGTATGCGCCCGCCTCCCGGGCGAGCTGGGTCACCATCGTCCCGACCGCCCCGGCTGCGCCATGGGCGAGGAGGGTCTGGCCGGCCTGAAGACGGCCGTGCTGGAACAGCCCCTGCCACGCGGTCAGACCTGAGATCGGCAGGGAAGCGCCGACTGTGAAGTCGACGTCGCCGGGCAGCGGTGCGAGGTTGCGTGCTTCGATCGCCACGTACTCCGCAAGGGTGCCGTCGCGGTGCCAGTCGGCGAGGCCGAACACCCGCTGCCCGACCGACAGCCCCGTCGTGCCGTAGCCGAGGGCGGCGACCACTCCGGCCAGCTCGTGGCCGGGGATCGAGGGTGTCCTGTCACGGCCGGCGCGATCGGTCCAGGTGGATGGCCACTCCATCTCAGTCGGGACGAAGCCCGATGCGTGAATCTGAACGATGACATCGTTGATCGCTGCGGACGGCTCGGGCCGCTCCGTCAGCGTCATCCCCGCCGTTCCCGCGGCCTGGTCGGTTACCACAATGGCTTTCATTGAGATTGCCCGCTTCCTCGTATGTGCCGTGGGTTTTCAGATGAAGGTGAACAGCTGGTCGGCGTCGAATCGCGAGATCGGGTTGGTGTACACCTTCCGGGGGTCGGGGTAGCCGAGGGCCAGCAGCACCGTCGTGCTGTGTCCGGTCTCGCGGATCTTGAACGCCTTGTCGACACTGGCCGGGTCGAACCCTTCCAGCGGCGTGGCCTCGACGCCGAGCTCGGCGGCCGCCATCATGGTCAGGCCCACCGCCATGTAGGTCTGCTTCTCCATCCAGTGGTTCAGGTCCTTGTAGCCGTAGTTGCGCAGGTCGAGGAAGTCTCGGGTCATCGATTCCCACAGCTCCTGCTTCGACGGGTCAGGGAACCGGCCGTCGGCCCTCTCCTTCGTGAACACCGCATCGAGGTGGCTGTCAGGCACATCTGCCCGGGTGGTGAGGATGATGGTGTGCGACGCGTTCAGGATCTTCTCGGCGTTGTCCTGGAATCGTTCGCCCAGGTTGGCCGCGAGCCGTTCTTTGCCTTCGGGCGTGGCGAGGACGTAGAAGTGGTTGGGCTGTACGTTCACCGATGACGGCGTGGAGCGCAGGAACCTCAGCAGCTGCTGAAGGGTGTCCTCCGGAATGGTCTTGCTGGGGTCGAAATACCTGGTGAGGTGCTTTTTCATGATCTTGTCAAGATTCATGTCAATCTGCCTGTTTCTTATATGAGTGCGTTAGGAGCGCCGGCGGTGACGATCGCGACGAGTGCGTCGAGGTCGGGCGGGTATGCCGGACCTTTCCCGGATGATCAGTGGAGACAGTGACGGATCGAGCGGCTCAGTACGCCGCCTCGACGAGGACCCGAACGCTCATCACGGCGTACCGACCGAGCTGACGGCGGGGATGTCGATGTCGGTCTGGTTGACGTTGTTGATGAAGTTGGTCAGCAGGACCTGCACCGCCACCGTGACGATCGCCAGGATCTGCGGGTCGGTGTATCCCGCACCTCGCACGGCCGCCAGGTCGGCGTCGCTCACCTGGCCGCGGCTGTCCACCAGCCGCTGAGCGAAACGGGCGACCGCGGCGCGCTTGGGATCGATCGAGCTCCCGGCGCGGGCCAAGTGGATGTCATCGCTCGACATGCCACCGAGTTCGGACGATACGTACGTGTGCACCGCCAGGCAGTAATCGCAACCGTTCGCCTGCGACACGGCGAGCGCGATGGTGTGCCGCGTCTTGGCGTCCAGAACCCGGCTCAAGGTGCCCTGCAGTGTCATGACGACGTCGAGGACGGTCGGGTTCGACGCGAGAGTCGCGAACATGTTCGGGACGAAGCCGAACTGTGCGCCGACGTTGTCGAGGATGCCCTTCACTCCGTCGGGGACGTCGTCAGGAGAGGGGACGTTCAGTCGGGACATGGTGAATCAGCCTCCGGTGAGTGGTCGTCAGCCTGGGATGCGCTTGAGATTTTTTGGGCTTGTCAGCCCACTTCTTGAGTGAACACCGCCAAAGACTGGGCTGTCAAGCCCAATTTAGGTATCCTCTGAAGCATGAAACCCACCGCAGGAGCACGGGAGCCCCACAAGCTCACCGACAAGGGACAGGCAACGCGGGCCCGCATCCTGGAGCACGCCGCGGAGCTCATCTACGCCAAGGGGGTCCATGCGACGAACAACGAACAGCTCCGCCGCGCCGCCGGCGTCAGCGGATCGCAGCTCAACCACTACTTCCCGACCAAGGAGAGTCTTGTCCTGGCCGTGATCGCCTGGCAGGCCGAGCGCGTTCTCACGTTCCACCGCGGCGAGCGGTTCACGTGCTTCGACAACCTCGACGCGTTTCGGGAGTGGGCGGATTTCTACGTCCGCTACGAGCGTGCCTATCAGGAAGGCTGCAGCCTCGGCTCCCTGGCGAGCGAGATCATCAAGACGGACCTCGACGTGCACGACGAGCTCGCGAGTGCGTTCGACCAGTGGAGGGGCATCTTCCGCGATGGAATCGAGCGCATGCAGCGACTCGGCCGCATCAGCGCTGAGGCGGATCCCACGCAGCTGGCCAATCTGCTCCTTGCCGCCTTCCAGGGCGGCATGCTCCTCGCCCAGGTCGCGCGGGACATCGCTCCGCTGAAAGACGCGTTGCAGGCAGCCATCGACTACGTGCAGACCTTCGCGACGTCTCTCGACGCCGGCGTACTCCAAGCTCGGTAGCCGCTTCCACGTGTATGGGTCAGCGGAGCTCGGCTCATGCGACGCTGCGGAGCGCTCCGCCGGCAAAACGATCGCGCCCCAACCCGAGTGGCAGACGTGCCCACCCCGCTATGGGCAAGCCCGGCTCGGCCTGGATCGAGCTGCCCCACCCCGGCGGGCCTGCGCGTGGTGGACAGGATCGGCACCAGGCCGCGGCACCCGCGGGCGACGGACGGCGCGGATCTCCTCCACGCCGCCCGGGCCGCGAAGCACCTCGCTGTGGCGTCTGGCCGGCGGGTGACGCGGGTTCGCCTTGCTCAGCGCGGCTGAGCGGGGCTCAGCGGGGCTCAGCGGGGGGAGACGAAGCCGGACTCGTAGGCGGCGACCACCGCCTGCGTGCGGTCGCGGGCGCCCAGCTTGGTCAGGACGTTCCCCACGTGGGTCTTGACGGTCTCCGTGCCGACGACGAGCTCGGCGGCGATCTCCGCGTTCGACAGGCCGCGTGCCATCAGCCGCAGCACATCCCCCTCCCGTGCGGTCAGCCGGCCGATGCCGGGGACGGCGCGGGCGGCGCCGCGGGCCGCGACCAGCGACCGGATGGCGGCGGGGAACAGCAGCGACTCGCCCGCCGCCACCACCCGGATCGCCTGGACGAGCTCGTCCGCCCTCGCCCGCTTGAGCAGGAAGCCGCTCGCGCCGGCCAGCAGCGCCTCGTAGACGTAGTCGTCGTTCTCGAACGTCGTCACCACCACCACCTTGGGCGCGCCCTGCGCGGCCGTGAGGGCCCGCGTCGCCTGGATGCCGTCCACCGCGGGCATGCGTACGTCCATCAGGACGACGTCGGGCCTGAGCGAGCGGGCCAGCGACACCGCCGCGGCGCCGTCGGCCGCCTCGCCCACGACGCTCAGGCCGGGCTCGGACTCGACGATGATCCGCAGGCCGGTGCGGATCAGGTCCTCGTCGTCGGCCAGCAGCACCCTGATGCTCGTGCTCATGTTCCCGTCCGCCTCTCACCGGAGTCCTCGCTCATGCCCGTGCTTCCGGGAGACGGGCGGCGTCCGCGCCCGGAAGCGGCACGCGGACCTCGACCAGCCACGTCTCGCCGTCGGCGCCCGCGTCCACCCGGCCGCCGAGCAGCGTCACCCGCTCCCGGATGCCGTCCAGCCCGTGCCCCGCGCCGCCGCCGTTCCTGTCGCGCCGGCGTGATCCGGTGATGCTCCGCCGGCGATGCGCACGGACCTCGTTGCGCACGCGCAGCTCCAGGACGCGGTCGCGCACCTCGGCGTCCACCTCGACCGGGCCCGTGCCGTGCCGGATCGCGTTGGTCAACGCCTCCTGCGCGACGCGGTAGGCCTCCCGGGAGATCACGGGAGGCACGCCGGACAGGTCGCCAAGCCGCCGGACGATCGGTCTGTCTCCGGTGACGGCGGCGTCGAGCAACGCGGGAAGGTCGCCGAGGGACGGCTCCGGCGAGGCTCGCCCCGCGCCCTCCCGCAGCACGCCGATGACGTGGTCGAGCTCGTCCAGCGCGTTGCGGGCGGAGGTCTCGATCGCCTCCAGCGCGGCCCGGGCGGCGGCGGGGTTCCGGTCGAGCACCCGGCCCGCGGCGGCGGCCTGTACGGTCACCACGCTGAGGGCGTGGCCCACCGAGTCGTGCAGCTCCCTCGCGAGCCGGTTGCGGACGGCCAGCCGGTGGGCCGCCCGGTGCGCCAGGGCGAGCCGGTCGGCGGCGGACGGCCCGAGGAGCGCGGGGGCCAGGCGGGCGAGCAGCGCGCCGGCGCCGACGGCGAGGAAGAGCAGGCAGACGAGGACCGCCACGCCTGCGGGCGGCCCCCACATCGTCGCCCAGCCGCCGTGGAGCCCGGAGTCCACCAGCCCGAGGTGATCCCCGGCCAGTGGCAGGACCGCGAGCCAGACCGCGAACGGCACCATGGCCAGGGTCATCCCGCTCACCAGACCGCCGATCCCGAGATGCAGGGTGAACCACGCCGCGGTCCGGCGGCGTTCGGACCATGTCCGCTGTACGGGGGACAGAGGGGCCTCCACCGCCACGCCCAGCAAGGTGCGGGCGGCGGCCGCCTCGAAGGCCCGGATGGGCAGGAACAGCCCTGACACGGCCACCACGGGGAGCACCCCGATGAAGATCAGCAGTTGCACCGACAGCAGCGGATCGCCGGCGTCCGATGTCGGACGCCACAGCGCCGTCGCGGCCTCTCCGGCCATCATGTAGGGCATGAGCAGCGCCCCGCCGACGATCAGACAGGCCCACCTGCGGTAGGTGACCCTGTCGAGCAGCGGAGCGAGGACGCGGTTCACGGTCCGATGATCCCGCGGTCGCGGCGCGGGCCGTGCCGTCCGGTCACGGCCTGTGGACAAGCACCCGCCAGCCGTGCGCGGGCACGAGAGCGGGGTCCTCGTCCGGGCCGCCCGCCCCGGCACAGCTGTCCGCGACGCTCAGCCGGGAGACGTCCACCGGGAAGCGATAGGCGTCGTCGCCGATGTTGAGCAGTGTGACGACTTCTCCCGCCGCTCCCTCACTGCGTAGCGCGAGGGCCCTGTTGGCGACGTGCTCGGCCTTCGTACGAGCCCGGACCAGCCAGGGGTGCCGGCGGCGCAGCCCGATCAGCCGCTGGTGGAGCCGGTACACGGGCATGCCGTGCGAGGCCAGGCCGTCCGGGCCGTCGGGGAAGGCGGGCCGGATCGCGTCGTCGCCCCCGGCGCGTTCCTCCTTGACCCCGGGGAGCGCCTGCTCGTCGCCGTAATAGAGGCTCGGCACCCCGCCCACCGTGAACAGGACGGCCAGCGCGTGCCCCAGGTGCCGCGGATCGGTCAGCCTGCTGGCCAGGCGCGTCACGTCGTGGTTGCCCACGAACGTCATCGGCGCGAACACCTCCAGCAGCCCGTTGTGCCGGTCGAGCGCCCAGGCGAGTTCGAAGAAGTTGCCGTCGTTGAGCGAGCTCCAGATGGCCTTCCAGAGCTCGTACTGCGTCACCGAGTCGAGCCCGCCCTCGGTCACGTACGCCGCGTAGTCGCCGTGGATCACCTCGCCGGCGAACCAGGCGTCCGGATGCCGCCGCCGCACCCGGGTGACGGCCTCCCGCCAGAAGGCGCGCGGCACCGTGTAGGCCGCGTCGAGCCGCCAGCCGGACGCGCCGCGGTCGAGCCAGTGGCCCATCACCCGTACGACGTGGTCGAGGACGGCGGGCTCCGCGTGGTTCAACGCGACCAGCTGATCGTGGCCCTCGAACACGGCGAAGCCGCCCGCGCCGTCACCGGGACGGAACCAGCGGGCGGCGGGGGAGCCCGGCCCTTCCGCGAGCGCCCGCGCGAAGGCCGGAAACCCCCTGCCCACGTGGTTGAACACACCGTCGAGCAACACCCGCAGCCCGCGCCGCCGCGCCTGCGCCACCAGGTGGTCGAAGTCGTCGTCGTCCCCGAGCCGGGGATCGATCCGGAAGTGATCCACCGTGTCATAGCCGTGCGTCTCGGACGCGAAGATCGGGCCGAGCTGCAGACCAGAACAGCCGAGGTTCACGGCGTAGTCGAGCCAGCTCTCCAGACGCCGCAGCCGATGCCGGACCGGCGCTCCCTCGGGCGCCGCCGTCAACGGGGCGCCGGTGAAACCCAGAGGGTAGACATGCCACCAGATCGCGTGGTCGCTCCACGACGTCACATCAGCTCCTCACCGTTCGTTCCTCTGATCACAGTGTCGTCGTCGCCGCTCCCTCCCGCGCCGCCGCCCCCTCCCCGCGGGCATGCCGTACGAAGGCGGGCCGCCCCCGGCCGCACGCGCGGCATACGCCGCGCGTGCGGTGGTGGTAGCCGACGGCCGCCGTCCCCATCGCCAGGCCCCAAGCGAGGAACCAGGGATAGATGACGCCGAAAACCCAGGGAGAGACGCCTTCCAGGGACGGATTCGCGAGGCCGAGGGCGACCGCGACGCGCAGTCCCGTGCCGAGGACGCCGACCGGGACCAGCATCACGCTCCCCACGAAGGCGGCGGTCAGCGGCATCCATCGCGGCATGCGCAGCGGCGGCCGCCAGGTCCGGGCGAAACCGAGCCCGAGCGCCATGCCGATCAGCGCGAGCACCCCGGTGTCGCCCAGTCCCGGCGTCCACAGACGCACGTCCCCGAACGCCCGGGGATCGGCGAGGCCGACCGTGCCCCCGAGACCCCACTGCACCTTCAGCGCGCCGTACCCGGCCGCGAGCAGCACGGTGAGGTATCCGGCGCGGACGCTGAGCCTCTGCCACGATCCCCGAGCCTGCCATGATCCCCGAGCCTGCCACGTCTCCCGGCCCCCGCCGGCGGGAGAGGTGCGGCTCGCGTCGCCGGGTCCCTCGGCCTGAGCGTCGCCGGGTCCCTCGGCGTGAGCGCCGTTGGGTCCTTCTGACCGGCCGCAGCGTGCGCAGGCCCCGCGGGCGCGGCGGCGACGCCGTACGGCGGTCACGAGGAGCGTCGTGCCGACGGCGAGCGCGGCGGCGCGGGCGGCGGCCATCGGCAAGTCGAAGCCCAGGTCGACGACGCCGCTCTGCCCGGTGACCGCCGCGATCGCCGCCATGATCCCGCCCACGATGTCGAAGGCGATCCCGCTCGCCCCGACGCCGGTCAGCGCGAGACCGACCACGGCGGTGGCGGCCGTGGCGAGCGCGCCGGTGCGCGCGGGCCGAGACCCGCGGCGAA
The DNA here is from genome assembly GCF_900156315.1 of Microbispora rosea. Taxonomy (GTDB): domain Bacteria; phylum Actinomycetota; class Actinomycetes; order Streptosporangiales; family Streptosporangiaceae; genus Microbispora; species Microbispora rosea. Next base: position 54,148 of record NZ_FTNI01000024.1, read on the forward strand.
GGTGTGTCGTTTCCATGACTCCAGGCTCGCGGCCGCGTCCTCGCCGGCCCTCCCCGCCGGGCGGGACCCGCCTCCCCCGCGCGGGGGAAATGTCGCTTGAGCCTCACGTCGCGTGAGCTTCTAGCGTCGGCGGCATGGAGATCATCGTTCACGACACGGCCACCGCGATGGCCGATCTGCTGGCCGCCCCCCTCGCGGAACGGCCCGCGGCGCTCACCCGCATGCTGCGCCCGATGTGGGACGCCGTGCCCTGGATGCCGGTCGCCGACGTCGTCGGCATGCATCACCAGGGCTCCGGCTTCCGCGTCGACCGGGACGACGAGCGCTACCTGCCCGCGTTGCGGCGGATGCGCGACGCGGGGGTGTGGGAGCAGGTCCGCGACGCGCTCACCGCCGCGTGGAAGCACCAGCGCGAGGCCGTTCCCGGCATCAGGCACCCCGAGACGCTGCAGGTCTATGTCGTCCTCGGCGACCCGGACGCGGAGCACCTTGTGCGGCGCAACCACGGCTACCTCGGCATGAGCGGCAAGGGCCTGGTCTACCTTCTCGTCTGGCCCACCGAGGAGAACCTCGGCCGCCTCGGGCACTGCGCCGTCCACGAGCTCAACCACAACATCAGGTATTCGAACGTCGTCTGGGACCCCGCCGCCGTCACCCTCGGCGAGCAGGTCGTCTCCGAGGGGCTCGCCGAGGCGTTCGTCCGCGAGCTGTACGGACCGGAGGGGCTCGGGCCCTGGAGCACCTCCTTGGAGGGGCCCGCGCTCGACAGCGCGTACGCCACGATCACCGAGGCCGTGAACCTGACCGGCATGCACAACTTCACGGCGTACGTGCACGGGGACGCGACGGCGGAGCTGATGGGGCAGCCGCCCGTCGGCCTGCCCGACCACGCGGGCTACCCCGTCGGGCTGCGGATCGTCGACGCCCACCTCGCCGCCTCGGGCTTGACCGCCGCCGAGAGCACGACGGTGCCCGTAGAGGCGATCCTGGCCAACGCCGGGCTGCCCGCCGCCCGCTAGGCTCGCTCGTCGGGTCAGGGTCAAAAGGGTACAAAGGGGGACGGAATCACATGGGTGCCGGACAGGTGGTGCTCCTGCTGCTCGCCGCCGTGGCCGCCGGATGGGTGGACGCCGTCGTCGGCGGGGGAGGGCTGCTTCAGCTTCCGGTGCTGCTGCTGGCCGGTCTCACACCGGTCCAGGCGCTGGCGACGAACAAGTCCGCCGCGATCTTCGGGACGGGCTCGGCCGCCGTCACCTACGCGAGCAAGACGAAGCTCGACCGGGCGGTGGCCGTGCCGGCCGCGGCGCTCGCGGTCGCCTTCGCCGGCCTCGGCGCCGCCTCGGCGGCGCTGCTCGACGCGGACGTGCTGAAGCCGCTGGTGATGGTCGTGCTGCTGGGCGTGGGGGCGTTCGTGACTCTGCGGCCGGGGTTCGGCCGCCTGCCCCACCCGCATCTGCGTACGCGTGCGCGGGTGATGACGGGGGTCGCGGTCGCGGGCGTCGGCATCGCCTACTACGACGGCATCGTGGGGCCGGGCACCGGCACGTTCCTGCTCATCGCGTTCACCTCGATCCTCGGGATGGACTTCGTCCACGCCTCCGCCACCGCGAAGGTCGTCAACACCGGCACCAACCTCGGGGCGCTCGTCGTCTTCGCCGCGCAGGGCCACGTGGTGTGGGCGCTCGGCCTGGCCATGGCCGTCTGCAACATCACCGGAGCGCAGATCGGCGCACGGATGGCGCTCAACCGGGGAACGGGATTCGTCCGCGTCGTCCTGCTGTGTGTGGTGGCCGCCCTGGTCGCCAAGCTCGGGTACGACCAGTTCGTCAGCCGATGAGATCGCACCGGCCGGGCCCGAGGTCGTCGTCCACCCCGCGCGGCGCAGGGCGGGATCGTCAGCGAGCAGGCGTGCCGGCGCATGGCTGTATGGCGCCGCGAGCACCGTCGGGGGACGCTCCCGCCGATCTGTGATCCATGCCACATGGAAGTTCCTGTCAGCAATCGGGGCGCTGTTCCGCTCAATTCCCCGGAAGCAGGCGAACCGACAGGAGCATCACATGAAGCACCGCATCGTCGTCCTCGGCGCCGGTTATGCCGGAGCCTACGTGGCCGGGACCCTGGCCCGCCGGCTGTCCCCGGCGGACACCGAGATCACCGTGGTCAACGCCGTGCCGGACTTCGTGCAGCGAATGCGGCTCCACCAGCTGGCGGCCGGCCGGGACATCGACGCGCCGAAGCTCGTCGACGTCTTCGCGGGCACGGGGATACGGCTGCGGGTGGCCCGCGTCACCGTCGTCGACCCCGAGCGCCAGACCGTCGCCGTGGCCGACGACGGCGGTGGCGGCGAACTCGGCTACGACACGCTTGTGTACGCGCTCGGCAGCCACGGCGCCGCCCGCGCCGTCCCCGGCGCGGCCGAGCACGCCTTCGACATCGCCGCCAGGCCCTCGGCGCTGCGCCTGCGCGAGCGCCTGGACAGCCTGGACGGGCGGGGCGATGGCGGGCGGGTGGTGGTCGTCGGCGACGGGTTGACCGGCATCGAGACCGCCACCGAGATCGCCGAATCCCGGCCCGGCCTGTCGGTGGCGCTGGTCGCCCGCGGCGAGCTGGGCGCCCGGCTCTCCGCCGGGGCGCGCGGCCACCTGCGCCAGGCCTGCGACCGGCTGGGCATCACCGTCCTGGAGCACACCTGCGTCGAAGCCGTCGAAGCGACGCGGGTGCTGTGCGCGGGCGGCACCGCCCTGGCGTCCGGCGCGACCGTGTGGGCGGCCGGGTTCGCGGTCAGCCCCATCGCCGCCGTCGCCGGGCTGGAGGTCACCGGGGACGGTCGGATCGTCGTCGATCGCACCATGCGGTCGGTCTCGCACCCGAACGTCTACGCCATCGGTGACAGCGCCTACGCCATCGGCGACAACGGCCGGCCGCTGCCGATGTCCTGCGCTTCGGCCGGTCTTATCGGCCGGCAGGCCGTCGAGGCGATCATCGGACGCCTGACCGGCCGGAAGATCGCCAACACCAAGCTCCTCTACACGTACAACCACATCAGTCTCGGGCGGCAAGGACGGGATCCTGCAGATGATCGGCGACGAAGGGCAGGCGAAGCCGAGGTATCTGAGCGGCCGGAAGGCCGCGCGGGTCAAGGCGGGCATACTCGCGATGTCGCTGTGGGCCACCTCGCACCCGACCTTCGGCATGCCCAAGCGCAAGCGCCACCTGGCCGCCGCGCCGGATGCGACCGCCGATGTCCAGTCAGGCCGCGCCTGCAGCCATCGCGTCGCCCTCACCCTGGCCGACCGTGGCCGGGGCAGTCGCCTTGCTCACGGTGAGCATCAGCCTGCTGCTCACCGCCTTCGCCTGGCCGTCGGTGCGCTCATCGGTGCATGATGTGCCGATCGCCGTCGCCGGGCCCGCCCCCGCCGTCAAGCAGCTCACCGCCGCACTCGGCCGACGGCTTCCCGAGGGCTTCGCGGTCACCGAGGTCGCCGACACCGCCGCCGCCGAACAGCTGATCCGCGACCGCAAGGTGTACGGGGCGATCGACGTCAGCTCCGGCACCCCACAGGTCATCACCGCATCCGCCGGAAGCGCCGCCGTCGTCCAGGCCCTGAACAGCATCGCGACCGGCCTCAGCCAGGCACGGGGGACCGGCACGGCGGTCGCCGCCCGCGACCTCGTCCCGCTGCCGGCCGACGATCCGCGCGGCGCCGGATTGGCCGCCGGAGCCCTGCCGCTGGTCATGGGCGGCCTGCTCGCCGCCGTGCTGTTGACCAGGCTCGTCCGCGGCACCGTCCGCCGCGTCACCGGAGCGTTCGCCTTCGCCATCACCGGCGGGCTTGCCGTGGCAGCGATCCTGCAGTTCTGGCTCGGCTCACTCGGCGGCTGCTACTGGGCCAACGGCGGCGCTGTCGCCCTGACCATCGCGGCCACGTCCCTGAGCATCCTCGGGTTCGAGTCACTGCTCGGGTACGCCGGCCTCGGCCTCGGCGCCGCCACCATGATGCTCATAGGCAACCCCCTGTCGGGCACCGCAACCGCACCCGAGATGCTGCCCGGCTGGTCCGGCACCCTCGGCCAACTGCTACCGCCCGGGGCCGGTGGCCGGCTGCTGCGCTCCACCGCCTTCTTCGAGGGCCACGGCATCGCCCACTCTGTCACCGTCCTGGCGACCTGGCTCACGCTCGGCATGGTGCTGTGCCTGGCCGGCGGCCTGCGCCACCGCCCTACCGCCGCCGTCGCAGACACGGCCGCACAGCCGGCCACGCACGCGACGGGATCCTCCTCTGCTGTGGCAGGCAACGCGGGATCGTCGAGGTAGAGCGTGCAGGCATCGCCGAAGACGCCTTCTGTTGTCGATCCACGACAGCCGGCACCTCAGAACAGCCGGCCCCTCGACGCACCTCTGACACACGCCCGAGAAGGTGGTCCGCGTGGACAGCACCGCCGCTGATCGCTTCGACACCAGCCTGTTCGAGGCCAGCCGGAACCGGCTGGCCTCATTGGCCTACCGGCTGCTGGGCTCCGCCGCCGACGCCGAGGACGCCGTGCAGGATGCGTTCCTGCACTGGCAGGCCGCGGACCGGCAACGGATCAAGGTGCCGGAAGCATGGCTGACCAGAGTCGTCACCAACCTGTGCCTGGACCGGCTCCGCTCGGCGCGAGCCCGCCGCGAACGGACCGCCGGTGTCTGGCTGCCCGAACCGCTCCTCGACGGCGACCCGATGCTCGGCCCGGCCGACTCGTTCGAGCAGCGCGAATCGGTCTCCCTGGCCGTGCTGACGCTCATGGAGCGCCTGTCGCCCCTCGAGCGAGCCGTCTACGTCCTGCGCGAAGCGTTCTCCCACAGCCACGCCGAGATCGCAGAGATCCTCGACATCACCGAGTCCGCGAGCCAGCAGCACCTCCACCGGGCCCGGCGCCGCATCACCGCCGCGCGCCGCGGCGGCGAAGTCGACCCGGCATCCGCCCGCAGGGTCGTCGAGGAATTCCTCGCCGCCGCCGCCTCGGGCCGCACCGCACGGCTGGTGGCGCTGCTCACCGACGACGCGACCGCGATCTCCGACGGCGCGGGTCTGGCGGAGAAGCTGCTGTGGTACGACACTCCGCACCACATCGCCGCCGTCGTACGGGCCGGCTTCAAACCCACACCCGCGAAGCGGCGGTTCGCCGGCGGCACGCCCGCCATCCACTACGCGCGCGTCAATGGCGCCCCCGCCCTCCTCTTTGTGATCGGCGACCAGGTCATCGGTGCCGTGACGTTCGACATCACAGGCGGCAGGATCGCAACCGTGCGCGGCATCGCCACCCCGGCCCGCCTCGTCCGCCTCACCAGCGCCTGGCGGCAGCACGGGCCGGACACGCCGCTCATCAGCCAGTGGTGAGCCGGTGCACCAGGGACACCGGGGTCGTCATGGAGACATCCGGGCTTCAGCCGTGCGGTTCCACCACGACCTTGAGCCCGCGCCGGGACACGGCGGCGGCGAAGGCGTCCGCCGTCGCCGCGAGCGGGAAGCGGTCGGTGACCAGCGACGACACGTCCACCGACCCGTTCTCGACGAGGCGGATCGCCCGGGGATAGGTGAGGTTCATCCGCCGGACCAGCGCGAGCGTGAGGCCCTTGCGCCGGGCCAGCGACGCGGGGAACGACGTGCGGTCCTCGTCGGGGATGCCGGCCAGCACGACCCGGCCGCCGGGCCGGGCCGCGGTCATGGCCGTGCGCACCGCGTCGTCGTCGCCCGCCACCTCGAAGGCCACCCGTACGCCGAGGCCGTCGAGCCCGTCGATGCCGGTCCACGCGGCCGGTCCCGCCTCCTCCGGGGACAGGGCGTGGTCGGCGCCGAGCCGCAGGGCGGCGGCGCGGCGGTGCGGCAGGGGATCGACGGCGACCACCGCCGAGGCGCCGGCGAGCCGGGCGAGCCGGATCACCAGCAGCCCGATCGGCCCGCAGCCGACGACGGCCACGGGCGCCCCGAGCCCCAGGTGTCCCAGGTCAACGGCGTGGATCGCCACACCGAGCGGTTCGAGCATGGCCCCGTCGCTGTCGGAGAGCGCGTCGGGCAGCGGGTGCAGCAGGTCGTCGGGCCAGGCGAGATACTCGCGCAGGCCGCCGTCGAGCGTGCCGTGCCCGGCGAAGCGGACGTCCGGGCACAGGTTGCCGTATCCCGTCGCGCAGACCCCGCACCGGTCGCAGGGGATGGCGGGGTCGACCGCGACCCGCGTGCCGTGCCGCGGGCCGCCTTCGATCACTCCGGCGATCTCGTGCCCCACGACGAGCGGATCGTCCAGCACCGCGTCGCCGATGCCGCCCTCGGAGTACCAGTGCAGGTCGGAGCCGCACAGACCGACGGCGGTGACCCGGACAAGGCTCTCTCCGGGCCCGGGAACGGGGCGAGGTTCCTCGGACAGCCGGATGTCGCCCACCTTGTGCAGCCGGGCGGCCCTCACGACCCGGTCCCTCGCGCCATCGCCGCTCCCCCTTGATCCGTCCTCCTTCTTGATCGTAACCCTGTGCCCGATCCGGACGTACGGCGCCGTGTCAGAAGCGGTAACGCAGGATCCACCCGGCGTTCCGCCACGCGGGGACCAGGCCGATCAGGGCCACCAGCAGCCGGTAGTACAGCGGGGAGCGGCTGAGCAGGGAGCCGTCGCCCGGGCTGCCGACCTCCGCCAGGTGAAGCCTGCGATGGAATCCCTCGACGTCGCGCGGGTCGCCGGGAAACCACTGTTCGCTGATCCCGAACTTCACGAAGACCGGCACGGGTCGTCTCTCGCGCTGCTTCCTGACCACGGGGGAGGTGATGTTGAAGACGATCTCCCCGCTGGGGAAGTGCTCGACGATCTGGGTGAGGATCCGGCGTACGTCGGGTTCGGGGAGGAAGTTCAGCAGGCCGTCGGCGACCACGATCGCGGGCCTGTCCCGGGGGATCGAATCGAGCCAGCCGGGCTCGGTGACGGATGCGCCGACGGCGGTGTGACCAGGACGCGGGGGGTACAGCAGGCCCGCGATCTCGACGATGTCGGGGAAGTCCACGTCGTACCAATGGTGGCCTTCTGCCGGGTCGACGCGCCGGACACGGCTGTCGAACCCGCAGCCGATGTCGAGGACGACCGCGCCGGGCGTGCGGCCGAGGAAGTCCCTGACCCAGTCGTCCATCATCCGTGAGCGCACTCCGACCGCGAAGCGTCCGATGCCGAGCGACGTGAACTGGGCGAAGTCGAAGTCCAGCCGGTCGACCGCCTGCCGGGCCCACTCGTCGCCGAGGATCGGGTGCCGGTCCCGGCTGTCGAGCCAGCGCAGGTAGAGCTCCAGAAGCGCGGTGACGCGCACTCCCGTGAAGTCGACGGGGATCTTCCGCATCCGGTCCTCCCGGTGGTCACGCCGGTCGCTCGCCTCCGCGGTAACCGGTCTGGTGGAGCACGGCCAGCAGGAAGTCGCGGATCTCGTCCTCGCTGCTGGTGTCGGGCTGGGTGGTGAGGTGCGTGCCGACCGCGCCGGTGAGAATCGTCTGGATGACGCCGAGGTCGGCGGAGGGCGGGAACCTCCCGTGATCGCGCGCGTGCTCCAGGCTGGCGCGGATCGCCTCCTCGCGCCGCCGGATGCTCGCGTTCCAGTACGCCTCCCGCAGGGCGGGGTGGTCGTGGAGCGAGGTCATCAGCCGGCGGGTGAGCTTTCGCAGCCGGGGCAGGGCCAGGTGGCGGGCCCATATGGCGAGCATCTGCTCGATGTCGACCGGCTCCGGCGGCGGAGGCGACGCGTCCTGGCCCGCGCCGAGCGCGGCGACGAGCAGCCGGATCTTGTCCGGGAACCGCCGGTACACCGTCGCCCGGGTCACCCCCGCGCGGCGGGCGACCTGCTCGATCGTGACGGCGTCGACCCCGCGCTCGATCAGCAGGTCCACGGCCGCGGTGAGGACGGCCGCGTCGATGTCCGCGCTGCGCGGACGTCCCGGAGGCCGCTCTGGTTCCGCATCGACCATGTCATTTACGATACAGTACAGCTCTGTATTGTAAATACCGCGCAGTCGGCGTCCGCGGCGGTTTCGCGTGAGCGGGCCCGGCGTCGTCGCGCGTTTCGCCACCGGCCTGATATCCGGTGCCGTCGGGGTACGGCGGTGAGGCGGTCACGCCGGGCCCCCGTCCGCGTTGGGGTCTTTCCCTGCTGTGCGGATGCCCGGTGTGCGCTTTGCGGCAGTTCGCTTCCCCCGGCGTTTGTTCGCGTCTCGGTGGGGGAGTCGCCCACCGAAGCATCAAAATCCCTGCGTACGGGCCTGCGCGGCCGGGCGGGGGCGGTGCGCCACCGGCCGGCGGGGAGAGCCGGGAACGTGCCCGGCGTGCGGTGGAGAAACGGCGGCCTCTCTTCGGCGCAGATGCGGAAAGCGGGCAGGAGAGCGCTTTCCCAGAGCGTGGACCCGGAGAGTCGCCCTGTCAAGGCGGGTTCTCGACGCGCTGGAAATCCGCAGGTCATACCGGTGAAACAGAATCGGGCCGGCCGGCCGCGCGGGGGTGGGGGAGGGTCGCCCCTTGACACTCTCCGCCTTCCGCGACACTCTCCTCCGTGGAGAGCGCTCTCCAAACCGGCGGCGGTGCGGAGAGCCCGTGCTCGCGTGGCGGGCACCGTCACCTGGGACGACTCCCGCGGCTGCGGGGCCGTCCGCGCCGCGCTGCGACAGGACGTGTCGTCACAGCACCGCCCCGTCACAGCACCGCGCCTTCACCGGCGAGAAGGACCGTTCACCCCCCAGGCCGCCGCCCGCACGGGCGGGCGGTCGCACCGCAAGAGTGAGGACAACACCCGTGCGCAGACGCAAGCCATATCTCTTCGCCGTCGCCGGAGCCCTCGTGCTCGCCGTGACGGCCTGCGGCGCCGACGACTCGTCGTCCACGGCCGGCTCGGCCGGTGGGAGCGCGGCCCAGACGATCACCTACTGGGCGTCCAACCAGGGCACCAGCCTGGAGAACGACAAGGAGGTGCTCGAGCCCGAGCTGGACAGGTTCACCAAGGAGACGGGGATCAAGGTGAACCTGGAGGTCGTCCCGTGGGCCGACCTGCTCAACCGGATCCTCGCCGCGACCACGTCGGGCAAGGGCCCGGACGTCGTCAACATCGGCAACACCTGGTCGGCCTCGCTGCAGGCGACCGGGGCGTTCGTGCCGTGGGACGACGCCCTGCTCAAGACGCTCGGAGGCAAGGAGCGCTTCCTCGGCCCCAGCCTCGCCGCGACCGGCGCCCCCGGCCAGCCGCCCACCGCCGTACCGATCTACGGCATGACCTACGGCCTCTTCTACAACAAGAAGATGTTCAAGGAGGCCGGCATCGACAAGCCGCCGGCGACCTGGGACGAGCTGATCGCGGACGGCAAGAAGCTGACCAAGGACGGCAAGTGGGGGCTCGCGGTGGAGGGCGCGAGCGTCAGCGAGAACGCCCACCACGCCTTCATCTTCGGCCAGCAGCACGGCGCGGATCTGTTCGACGCCTCCGGTAAGCCGCGCTTCGACTCCGACCAGGAGGTCGCGGCCATCAAGCAGTACCTCGACCTGATGGCCGTCCACAAGATCGTCAACCCGAGCAACGCCGAGTACGCCAACGGCACCGAGGCGGTGCAGGACTTCGTCTCGGGCAAGGCCGGGATGCTGATGTGGCAGTCGATCGCCACGCAGCTCAAGCAGGCCGGCTGGAGCGAGGACGACTACGGCCTGGCCCCGATCCCGCTGCCCGATCCGTCGCAGGGCGGCAAGCAGGTCAACGCGATGGTCGCCGGCATCAACCTCGCCGTGTTCAAGACGGCCGCCAACAAGGACGGGGCGCTGAAGTTCGTCCAGTTCATGACGTCGAAGCAGGCCCAGCAGAACCTCAACAAGGCGTACGGCTCGCTGCCGACCGTCACGGACGCCTACGACGACCCCGCGTTCGAGAGCGAGACGATCAAGACGTTCCAGCAGATCCTCTCCACCACGGCCGCGCCGCTGCCGCAGGTGGCGCAGGAGAGCCAGTTCGAGACGCTCGTGGGCAACGCGATGAACCAGCTGTTCGCCGACGTCGCGAGCGGCAAGCCGGCCACGGAGGAGGCCGTCAAGGCCAAGCTGACCGAGGCCAACCAGCAGATGGGCGGCTGAGCGGCCCGGTGAGCCCGCGCCGGGCGGAGGCTCCGCCCGGCGCCCTGACGCAGACCTCGACATCGAGAGGAAGTCCGTGATTCCTCCGTCCCCTGAAGAGGACGGCTTCTCGCTGTCCCCGGCCGAGGTGGCCGGGGCAGACGACGGCCAAGCCCTGACCGATGCCCCCGCGGGGCGCACCAGGACGGCATCGGGCGGCAGGCGTTCCCCCCGCCCCGCACCGGATCCGACGGCGATGCCCGCCGCGTCCCGGCCCGGCGCGGGACACGGTCCCACGCCTCCGGAAACGCCCACGCCTTCCGAAATGCCCTCGTCTCCAGTCGGCCCTGGGTCTCCGATCGGCCCTGTGTCTCGGAGCGATCGGAGGCGGGGGCTCGCGGACCGGGTCCCGGTGCGGCTGCGCCGCGCCGCCCTGCCCTACCTGCTGATCCTCCCGGCCGTGCTGCTCGAACTGCTCGTCCACCTGGTGCCGATGCTGATCGGCATCGGGATGAGCTTCCTGAAGCTCACCCAGTTCTTCCTGCGCAACTGGTCGGCCGCGCCCTTCGCGGGGCTGGACAATTACGCCGTCGCCGTCGACTTCGACAGTGCGGTCGGCCGCTCGCTGCTGCACTCGTTCCTCGTCACGGTCGTGTTCACCGTGCTCACCGTCGGGCTGTCGTGGCTGTTCGGCATCTGCGGCGCGGTGCTCATGCAGGGCTCGTTCCGGGGCCGGGCCGTGCTGCGCGCGCTGTTCCTCGTGCCGTACGCACTGCCGGTCTACGCCGGGGTGATCACCTGGAGCTTCCTGCTCCAGCGCGACTCGGGTCTCGTCAACCACGTGCTGGTGGACCAGTTGCACCTGTTCGGCGAGCGGCCGTTCTGGCTGATCGGGTCCAACAGCTTCTGGTCCCTCATCGTGGTCTGCGTGTGGCGGTCGTGGCCGTTCGCCTTCCTCGTGCTGATGGCCGGGCTGCAGAACATCCCGGGCGACCTGTACGAGGCGGCCGCGATCGACGGCGCGGGCTGGGGCCGGCGGCTGCGCGCGGTGACGCTGCCCATGCTGCGCCCCGTCAACCAGGTGCTCGTCCTGGTGCTGTTCCTGTGGACGTTCAACGACTTCAACACGCCGTACGTGCTGTTCGGCAAGTCGGCGCCGCAGGACGCGGACCTGATCTCGATCCACATCTACCAGAGCTCGTTCGTCACCTGGAACTTCGGCTCGGGCTCGGCCATGTCGGTGCTGCTCCTGCTGTTCCTGCTGGTGGTGACCGCCGTGTATCTGGTGGCGACGTCCCGGAGGAGGAGCGATGCGTGACCCCCGCTGGCTGCCGTGGGCGCGGTGGGCCGGCCTCGGCCTGCTCGGCCTGTTCACCCTGACCCCGCTGTACGTGATGCTGACCTCGGCGATCAAGCCGCTGCAGGACGTGCAGGGGGACTTCCACTGGATCCCCACGAGGATCACGCTCCGGCCGTTCGCCGACATGTGGCGGACGGTCCCGCTGGCGCGTTACTTCGCCAACAGCCTGATCGTGGCGTCGGTGGCCGCGCTGGTGTCGGTCCTCATCGCGATCTTCGCCGCGTACGCGATCAGCCGCTTCCGCTTCCCCGGCCGCCGGATCTTCTCGGTCACCGTGCTGTCGACGCAGATGTTCCCCGGCATCCTCTTCCTGCTTCCGCTGTTCATGATCTACGTGAACCTCGGGACCGCGCTCGGGGTCGAGCTGTACGCCAGCCGCACGGGCCTGATCATCACCTATCTGACCTTCTCGCTGCCGTTCTCGATCTGGATGCTCGCCGGATATTTCGACTCGATTCCGACGGCACTGGACGAGGCCGCCCAGGTGGACGGCAGCGGCCCGATCGGTGCGCTGCTGCGGGTCGTCCTTCCCGCAGCCACCCCCGGTATCGTGGCCGTCGCGATCTACGCGTTCATGACGGCGTGGGGGGAGGTGCTGTTCGCCTCGGTCATGACCGACGAGTCGAGCCGCACCCTCGCCGTCGGCCTCCAGGGGTACGCCACCGAGAACGACGTCTATTGGAACCAGATCATGGCGGCCTCCCTGGTCGTCAGCGTCCCCGTGGTGGCCGGGTTCCTGCTGCTGCAGCGCTACCTCGTGCAGGGGCTCACCGCCGGCGCCGTGAAGTGAACGCTCACCTCGGCCGCCTTCACCTCGACCACCTTCACCACCACCGTCGAACTAAGGAGAACCAGCGAATGGAGCCGCAGCGCGGCCATGTCCCCGATGTAACCGCTTTCACCGATTTCGTCTGGGGCGTCGCCACCTCGGCCTACCAGATCGAGGGCGCGGCCCTCGAGGACGGCAGGCTGCCCTCGATCTGGGACACCTTCTGCGAGGTGCCCGGGGCGATCGACGGCGGCGACACCGGACACGTGGCCTGCGACCACTACCACCGGTGGCGCGAGGACGTCGGCCTGCTCGAACGACTCGGCGTGGACGCCTACCGCTTCTCGGTGGCCTGGCCCCGCGTGGTGCCCGACGGCACGGGACCGGTCAACCCGCGCGGGCTCGCCTTCTACGACCGCCTCGTGGACGCCCTGCTCGACGCCGGCATCCGGCCGTTCGCGACCCTCTACCACTGGGACCTGCCGCAGGCGTTGCAGGACCGCGGCGGGTGGCCCGAGCGCGACACCGCGCAGCGCTTCGCCGACTACGCCGCCGTCGTGGCCGAACGGCTCGGTGACCGCGTCGCCGACTGGACGACGGTCAACGAGCCGCTGTGCTGCTCCTGGCACGGGCACCTGGAGGGCTCCATGGCCCCCGGCGTGCGAGACCTGGAGGCGGCCGTCCGCACCTCCTACCACCTCCATCTCGGGCACGGCCTCGCGGTGCAGGCCGTACGGGCCGCGGCGCGGCTCACGCCGTCGATCGGGATCGTCAACAACCTCAGCCCGATCGACCCCGCGACCGACAGCGAGGAGGACCACGCCGCCGCGCGGCGCCTCGACGGGCACGTCAACCGGTGGTGGCTCGACCCGGTCACCGGCCGCGGCTACCCCGAGGACATGCTCGCGGTGTACGGCGTCGACCTGCCGATCCGGCCCGGCGACCTGGAGACGATCGCCGCCCCGCTCGACTACCTGGGCGTCAACTACTACTTCCGGCAGGTGGTCGCGGCCGACCCCGAGGGGCCGGTGCCGTACGCGCGGCAGCTGGAGGTGCCGGGGGCGACGACCACGGCCATGGGCTGGGAGGCCGACGCGGGCGGTCTTGAGCGCCTGCTGGTGCGCCTCGCCCGGGAGTACGCCGCGCCCCGTCTGTACGTCACCGAGAGCGGGTCCGCCTGGCGCGACACGGTCGGCCCCGACGGGACCGTGGACGACCCGGAGCGCCTGGCCTACCTGGAGGACCACATCGCGGCCTGCGGCCGGGCCATCGAACAGGGGGCGCCGGTGGCGGGCTACTTCGCGTGGTCGCTGCTGGACAACTTCGAGTGGGCGTACGGATACGACAAGCGGTTCGGCCTGGTGCACGTCGACTACGAGACCCAGGCGCGGACCGTGAAGTCGAGCGGCCACCGCTACGCCGAGATCATCAAGGCGAGCAAGGGGCTGCGCGTGGCGTGAAAGACGCGGCGCCGGTGGTTCGTCAGGCCGACTCGCGGACCACCAGCGTCGGCTGCACGATGACCGAGGTGACCCGGAAGTCCGGGTCCGCGACCTGCGCGAGCAGCAGGCGGGCCATCTCGGCGGCCATGTCCTCCATCGGCTGGCGCACGGTCGTCAGCGGCGGGCGGCAGGTGACCGCGGCGCTGTCGTCGAACCCGATCACCGCGACGTCGTCGGGCACCCGGCGCCCGAGGTCGCGCAGCGCGAGCAGCGCGCCCTGCGCCATGAGGTCGTTGGCGGCGAAGACGCCGTCGATGTCCGGGTGCTCCTTGATGAGCCGGTGCATGCCCGCCTCCCCGCTCGCGGGCATGAAGTCCCCCTCCACGGCCGGCACGTACGGGTGGCCGTGCCCGGCCATGGCCTCCTGGAACCCCGACAACCGGTCCTGCGCGGCGGGCACGTCGAAGGGGCCGCTGATGGTGGCCACCCGGCGGCAGCCGCGCGCCACCAGGTGGTCGGCCGCCAGCGCCGCGCCGGCCCGGTGGGCGAGGTCGACGTAGCTGATCGGGATCGGCCGGGCGGGCCGCGCCCACAGCACGGCGGGCAGCCCGGCGTCCACCAGCAGTTTCGGCAGCGGGTCCTCGCCGTGCGTCGAGACGACCAGGGCGCCGTCGGCGCTGCCCTGCCGGAGGAAGGACACGACGTCGTCGCGGGTCTGCGCCGAGTCCGCCAGCATCAGCACCGGGTGGATGCCCCGCGGCCGCAGGTATCCCACCACGCCGCTGGCGACCCGGCCGAAGAACGGGTCGGCGAAGACGCGGGACTCGAACGGCTCGCCGCCCTCCGCGTCGCCCGCGCCCGACACGACCAGCGCGACCGCTCCCGTACGGCGGGTGACGAGGGAACGGGCGGCCCGGTTCGGCACGTAGCCGGTGGTCTCGATGGCGCGGTGCACCGCCTCCTGGATGTCCGGCGCGACGTTGCGGATACCGTTGATCACGCGCGAGACGGTCGCCCGGGACACTCCCGCCACACGGGCCACGTCCTCCAGCGTGGGGGCTCCCGACATGTGCGGGAGATCGGTGCTCATGCAGCCATTTATAGCACGAGGTGGAGAGCGCTCTCCGGTTCTGCGAGGGCGGCCGGGCGGCCGTGGTCACGGGCCGGAATGCGATGATTCGGGCCACGTCCACGCCGCCGGAGCAGGCGAGGGGAACGTCCTGCCGCCCGGCGCGAGGCCGCCATCACTCGAACGACACGTGAGGAAGACCGACCGCGATGCCCGACCACCTGGCCCTTCGACCCGTGACGGAAGCCGACCTGGACGCCTTCGACTCGGCCTTCCAGAGCGAGAGCGGCGCGACCCCGCACCAGTGGTTCGGATTCACGCCGAACATCGCGCTGCGGGAGGCGCTGCGCACCCGCGGGCTCCTGGCCGGAGCCGACAACATGCTCTCCGTCACGGTGGACGGCGAGCTCGCGGGGCGGGTCGAGTGGCTGGAACGGCGCTGGGGCCGCCGTGACACGTCGCTGTGCTGGGAGATCGCGGTCGGCCTGCTGCCGGACTGGCGGGGCAGGGGAGTCGGGACCCGGGCCCAGCGGGAGCTCGTCCGCTACTTGTTCACGCACACGCGGGTGGAACGCGTCCAGGCGACCACCGACCCGGAGAACACGGCCGAGATCCGGTGCCTGGAGAAGATCGGGTTCCGGCTGGAGGGCGTGGTCCGGCGTGCCCAGTGGCGGGGCGGGCGCTGGCACGACCAGCTCCTGTTCTCCATCCTGAGGGACGAGTTCGGCCTCGCGTCCGGATGAGCCCGAAAATCCGCTGCCGGGGCGGCGCGGCGGAGGGCAAGATGAGGCATGCCCATCGATGATCTTCCTGGTGCCATCCGGCTTCCCGACGGCACCCCGGTGCGGGGCCGCGGCCTGAGACGCGCAGTGCCGCCGGGCGCCCTGCCCGACCACGGCCTCTATCTGGGCAGCCGGCGGCTACGGCACAAGCACGACCACGCCCTCACCTGGCCGCACGAGTGGATCGACTGGCCCGACTTCCTCCTGCCCCGCGACCGGGAGCACGCGATCGGCCGCATCCGGGCGCTGCACGCGCACGCGCGGGCCGGCCGCCGGGTCGAGGTCGCCTGCGGCGGGGGAGTCGGGCGCACCGGCACCGTGATCGCGTGCCTGGCCGTGCTGTCGGGACTGCCCGCCGACCGGGCCGTCGCCTGGGCCCGGGCCGAATACCACCCGCGGGCCGTGGAGACACCCTGGCAGCGCCGCTGGGTGCTGCGCTTTCCCGCGTCCTGACAGGCGGGCCGCGCCGCCGGGCGTCCGGACGAGGAGGCCGGTAGCGGTCGTCCGAAACCCGTATGGTTGGGTGCCTTTGTGCTTGTGGACGTGCTGGGGCTGGCCGGGATCGGCCTGGTCGCCGGAGTGGTCAGCACGGTAGTGAGCCTGGCCTCGATCGTGTCGTACCCCGCGCTGCTGGCCTTCGGCCTGCCGCCGCTGGCGGCGAACGTCACCAACACGGTCGCGCTGCTGTTCACCGGTGTGGGAGCGGCGGCCGGGTCGAGGCCCGAGCTGGCCGGCCAGGCACGTCTCGTCGGCCGCCTCGGACTCGCCGCCGGGCTGGGCGGCGCGGCCGGCGCCGGGCTGCTGCTGGTGACGCCGCCGCGGACGTTCGAGATGGTCGCCCCGGTGCTGGTCGCGGGCGCCTCGCTGCTGCTGTTGCTGCGTCCGCCGCGTCCGGGGCGGGTGAGCCTCGGCGGGGACAGCGGCCTGGGGCTGCGCGCGGGCGTCTTCTGCGTCGCCGTCTACACCGGCTACTTCGGCGCCGCCGGCGGGATCATCATGTTCGCCGTGCTCGCGGCGGCGCTCGACAGGCCGGCGGTGGGCGTCAACGCGGTCAAGAACGTCGTCTCGGCGCTCGCCAACGCCGTCGCCGCCGTCTGGTTCGCCGTCCTCGGCCCGGTCGACTGGGCGGCGGTGGGCCCGCTGGCCGTGGGGTTCCTCGTGGGCGGCTGGCTCGGCCCCGCGGTCGCGCGCCGCCTGCCCGGCCAGACGCTGCGCCTCGCCGCGGCCCTCTGCGGTCTCGCGGTCGCGGTCAAGCTCGGCGTCGACGCCTACCGCGGCGGCTGAGCGGCGATCCCTGGCGGCTCCGCCGCGGCGACCGCCTCGGCGTGCCGGGCCCGCAGGCGCTCCCGGATCTCCTCCGGCGTGTACGCACGCCGCCGGCGCTCGGCTCGGGCGATCACCACACCGGTCGCCGCCACGCCCGCGAAGGCCGCCAGACCGAGTATCTTCCACCAGCGCATGTGCCTAGGCTACTGCCGTGGCTCCTACGCGGATAAGTCTCGACAAAGCGCTCGAACTGGCCCGCACTGGCGACGTCTGGGTGTTCCGCGGACGCAGTGCGCCGGACCGCGCCATCCAGGTCACCACCAACAGCCCGGTGAACCATGTCGGCATGGCCGTCGTCATCGAGGACCTGCCGCCGCTCATGTGGCACGCCGAGCTCGGCCGGTCGCTGCCCGACATGTGGTCGGGCACGCATCAGCGCGGCGTCCAGTTGCACGACATGCGTGACGCGGTCTGCGTCTGGGCGGCCAGGTATGGCCAGCGCGCCTGGCTGCGGCAGCTGGAGCCGTCCGCGACCAGGGAGATGGAGGACGCCGTCCTGCGGACGATCGCGCGGCTGGACGGCACGCCGTTCCCGTCCACGGCCCGCCTGGCCGGCCGCTGGCTGCGCGGGCGGCTGCCCTCGCTGCGCCGCGCGGCGCGAGACGACACGCGAGGCGGCGCGCGAGACGCCACGGGGGACAGCACGGGCGACGGCATGTGGGAGGGCGCGCGGGAGGGTGCGGGCGACGGCGCCGGGGACACCGCGCCCGATCGTGCGCTGGAGACGGCCTACTGCGCCGAGGTCGTCGCCGTGACGTACGAGGCGATGGGCCTGCTGCCCGCCGGCCGCCGGCCCAACTGGTATGACCCCGGGAGGTTCTGGAGCGGCGACAACCTCGTGCTCGGCGGGGGGCACCGGCTGGGCGGAGAGATCGCGGTCGAGGTCCCCGGCGGCGAGGCGCCCTGACGGGACGCCGGGGGGACCGGTCACATCTACCCGCCGGTACACGCTTGTTGTGAAGTTTTTCTCGCGGCGGTCAACCTAGAGCCGCCGAGGCGCGTCAGGTGTAGGCACCGTTCGTCCAGACCCGGAGGGCAGAGCCCCATGCCTACTCCTGAGATGAGACGCGAGGATCTCGCCGGAGCCCCCGACCGAGAGCGGCAGGCGCGTCTCGCGCTCGACGCTCTACGCCGCCAGGGTCCAGAGGCGGTGCAGGAGGAGACGCTCCGCATGAAGTCCGAGTTGCTCCGGATGTACGGCTGGGAGGGGTACCAGCTGGTCATGGCCAAGATGGAGAGCGACCTGGCGCGGCTGCACGAGTCGCGCTGAGAGCCGCCGCGGGGGTCACCCGGAGGACACGCCGGTCAGGCGCGGTCCGAGCCACTCGGTCACCCGCCGCACGAACGCGACCCGGTTGGCCCGCCGCCGGATCTCGTGCCCCTCGTCCTCGAACAGCAGCAGTTCGCAGGGCACGCCCCGGGCCCGGGCCGCGCGCACGACCTGCTGGGCCTCGTACACCGGGACGTTGGTGTCCCGCGCGCCGTGCACCACGAGCAGGGGAGCGGCCAGGCGGTCGAAGGCGTGCAGGGGCGACAGGGCGTGCAGCAGGTCGCGGTCGGCCTCCGGATGGCCGTACTCGCTCACGGCGGCCGCCGCGATCCACGGCTCCGTACGCTCGTAGAAGGTGGCGAAGTCCGCCATCCCGCACACGTCCACCCCGGCGCGGAAGAGCCGCGGATACGTGACGAGCGCGGCCAGCGTCAGGTAGCCGCCGTACGACCAGCCCAGGCACGCGAGGCGGGCGGGGTCGGCCAGCCCCGCCCGCACCAGGAAGGCGGCGCAGTCGGCCACGTCGTCGACGGCGCGGAAACGCAGCGCGTGGTTGTCGGCGTCGCGGAAGGCCCGGCCGAATCCGGCGGAGCCGCGCACGTTCGGCGCGAACACGCCGATGCCGGCGGCCACCAGGCACTGGTACAGCGGGGTGAACGCCGGTCGCTCCTGGTCCTCGGGCCCGCCGTGCAGGAAGACCGCGTACGGCGCCGGGCCCAGGGCGCCGGGCGGCCGGTAGAGCCATCCGCTGAGCTCCAGCCCGTCGCGGGCCGGGAGGCGCACGAGTTCGGCGTCCACGGCCCCGGCGAGCCGCCCGGTTCCGGCGACCGGCAGGTATCGGCCCGTGTCGAGGTCGCACAGCACGACGTGCGACGGCTGGGCCGGTCCCTCGACGGCGAGGGCGGCCGTCCGGCCGTCCGCCGAGAGCCTGATCGAGGAGACCACCTCACCGGGCGGAGCAGGGAGCGGGCGTCGCGCCCACCCGGGGCCGCCGCCGGCCGTGCCTCCGGGGCCCCCGGGGTCCGCGGCGGCCTGCGCGTCCCCGTGTCCGCTGCGCGTGGGAGCGGAGCCGACGCGTCCGGCGTCATCGGGGCCACCGCCGGGGCCACCGCCCGCGTCCAGCACCTCCAGTTCCGAGCGCCCGGCCGCGTTCCACACCAGCACGAGGCGGCGGCCGTCCACGCTGAGCGCGAAGCGGTCCAGCTCGGCGTCCCGCCGCTCGGC
This sequence comes from Microbispora rosea, assembly GCF_900156315.1. Classification (GTDB taxonomy): domain Bacteria; phylum Actinomycetota; class Actinomycetes; order Streptosporangiales; family Streptosporangiaceae; genus Microbispora; species Microbispora rosea. The sequence continues at coordinate 73,479 of NZ_FTNI01000024.1, forward strand.
CACCGCGACCGGCCCGCCGATGAACTCGCTGACGGGCCCGTCGAGTGGTACGGCGACCAGCGCGGCGCGGTCCCGGCCCGCGTCGCTCAGCAGGTAGGCGGTTCCGCCGTCGGGGGAGAGCCGGCCCTGCTCGGTCGACCCGGGCAGGCCGGCGAGCAGCGACCGCTCGGCGACGCCCCCGGACGGGCCCGCGCCGCCTCGGGACATGCCCGCGCCGCCTCGGGACATGCCCGTGCCCCTTCGGGACAGGTCCGTGACGCTCCCGGGCGGGCCCGTGTCACCCCCGGGGAGGTGCCCGCCGCCCGGGGACAGGTCCGTGACGTACATCCGCCGGACGCCGCGCGGACCGTGCCGCAGCAGCACCCTCGCGTGGTCGCGGCTGACCGCCTCCGGGTGCAGGAGCGGCCCGGCGGCGACCGTCTCCCGGCTCCCGGTGGCCGCGTCGACCAGCAGGGCCTCGGTCGAACCGGCCGGCGAGACCTCGGCCACCAGGAGCAGATCGCCCCGGCCGGTCCAGCCGACGAACCACGCCGACCCGCCCTCGGGCGCGGCCAGCGGGCGCAGGTCGCCGCCGTCGCTGCGGACCGTCCAGACCTGCGTGTGCTCGCCGCCGCCGGGTGCCACGAGCACGGCCAGCCGGTCCCCGGCAGGTGACCAGCTCACGTCGGCGACGGGTTCGGGCCCGGTGTCGACGACCCGTGCCCGCCCGCCCGGTCCCACCGGCTGGACCCAGACCCGCGGCGCGCCGTCCCTGTCGCTGACGTACGCGACGGCGCGCCGGTCCGGCGCCGGGGCCGGCGTCCAGCAGCCCCAGGCGTCGAGAAACCCGGCGTCGAGAAACCCGGCGTCGAGAAACCCGGCGCCGGGGAACCCTGCGCCGGACCCAGCGCCGAGGAGGTGCTCCGCCATCAGATTCCTTGCGCTTGCAGCCACATCTCGAGCAGTCCGAGCTGCCACAGCACGTTGACCCCCGTCGTGGTGCGGTGGGCCTCCCGGTTCTCCAGCAGCTCCTCGACGTACGCCTTGTCGAACAGGCCGCGGGAGCGCGCGGCGGGCGCGGTGAGCGCGTCGCGCACCATATCGAGGAACGGCCCGTCGATGTGCCGGATCGCGGGCACCGGGAAGTAGCCCTTCGGCCGGTCCACGACCTCGCGCGGCAGCAGCGCCCGGGAGGCCTCCTTCAGGATGCCCTTGCCGCCCCCGGCGAGCTTCAGCTCCGGCGGGCACGCCGCCGCGAGCTCGACCAGCTCGTGGTCGAGGAACGGCGTGCGGGCCTCCAGACCGTGGGCCATGGTCATGTTGTCCACGCGCTTGACCGGGTCGTCGGCGAGCATCAGCCGGGTCTCCAGGCGCAGCACCGCGTCGAGCGCCGTCTCGGCTCCCGGCCGGTCGAGATGGCGGCGGATGACGTCGGCGCTCACGTCCTGGTCGATCAGATGGCCGGGCGCGACGATGCCGGCGAGGTCCTCGTGCGGCCGGTCGAAGAACTCCCGGGCGTACGTCGCGAATGCCTCCTCGCGCGGCACGGCGGCCAGCGGCGGGAACCAGCGGTATCCGGCGAACACCTCGTCGGCGCCCTGCCCCGACTGCACGACCTTGACGTGCCTGGCCACCTCACCCGACAGCAGGTGGAAGGCGACGCAGTCGTGGCTGACCATGGGCTCGCTCATGGCCCGCACCGCCTCCGGCAGACCCGAAAGCAGGCGGGAGTCCTCGATGAGGATGCGGTGGTGGTCGGTGCCGAAGCGCTCGGCGACCAGGTCGGAGTAGCGGAACTCGTCCCCGGCGTCCCCGCCGGCCGCAGGGAACCCGATGCTGAACGTCGACAGGTCCCGCTGGCCCTCCTCGGCGAGCAGGGCCACGATGACGCTGGAGTCCAGCCCGCCCGACAGCAGCACGCCCACGGGCACGTCCGCGACCATGCGCCTGCGTACGGCGGCGCGCAGCCGGTCGAGCACGGCCTCGCGCCAGTCGTGCGCGTCCATCCCCTCGTATCGCGGCAGGCGGGTGAAGGGCGGCTCCCAGTAGACCGTGTCATGGGAGGTCCCGTCGGCCTCGACCGTGCGTACGGTCGCCGGAGGCAGCTTGCGCACACCGGCGAGGATGGTGCGCTCGCCGGGCACCAGCGAGTGGAAGGTCATGTAGTGGTGCAGCGCGACGGGGTCGATGTCGGTGCTCACCCCGCCACCGGCCAGCAGCGCGGGCAGGGTGGAGGCGAAGCGCAGCCGCCGCCCGTCTTGCCAGACGTACATCGGCTTGATGCCGAGCCGGTCGCGGGCGAGTGTCAGCCGTCCCGTCGCCGGTTCGAAGACGGCGAAGGCGAACATCCCCGCGAAGCGGTGCACGCAGTCGGGTCCCCAGCGGTGGAACGCCTTGACCAGGACCTCGGTGTCGGAGCCGGAGAAGAAGCGGTATCCCTCGGCCCGCAGCTCGTCGCGCAGCTCACGGTAGTTGTAGAGGCAGCCGTTGAAGACCGCGGCCAGGCCGAGGGAGTCGTCCGCCATCGGCTGGGCCGCCTTGTCCGACAGGTCGATGATCTTCAGGCGCCGGTGGCCCAGGGCGACCGGGCCCCGCGCCCACAGGCCCGACCCGTCCGGACCGCGATCGTGCATCGCGTCGGTCATCCGGCCCACCGCGCCGATGTCGGCGCGTCGCCCGTCGAACCGGATCTCGCCGGTCAGTCCGCACATGTCCTATCTCCCCGCCGCCGCGAGCCGCCGGTCCCCGTATCTCGTGTCAGCAAGGGTTCTCGTCCCGGCCGGGGATCTCGTCTCGGCCAGCAGCAGGTCCACCACGTCGGTCAGGCGGCCGCCGCGCCGGAACGCCTCCCGTTGCCGGGCCGCCGATCCGCCGTCCGCCAGCGCGCGGGACGCCAGCGACGAGACGAGGGCCCAGTCGCCGGACTCCTCCAGCTGCGGCCGGAGCCCCTCCACCATCCGGCCGACGACCGTGCGGGCCGGCCGCGGCACGCCCTCGACGGGATCGACCAGCTCGCCGTCCAGCCCCGAGCGGGCCGCCCGCCAGGAGGCGGCCCGCACCAGCTCCGTACGCACGGACTCCTCGGCCGCGGAGCGCGGCCCGCCTGCGGCGAGGGCGTCCAGCTCGCGGCTGACGAGCGCGCGGAACAGCCCGGCGATGAGCACGATGTCGTCCACGCGCGGACAGGCGTCGCACACCCGCAGCTCGACGGTCGGCACGTGCGCCGACGGCCGGACGTCGAAGTAGAGCATGCCGGGGTCGCTGATGACCCCCGACCGGATCAGCTCGTCCACCATCGCGTCGTACTCCTCGGCCGACTCGAACCGCGCCGCCGGTCCCGCGGTGGGCCAGCGCTGCCACACCATCGACCGGAAGCTCGCGTAGCCGGTGTCGGCCCCCATCCAGTACGGCGAGCTGCAGCTCAAAGCGAGCAGCGGCGGCAGCCAGGGAGCCAGCCGGTGCGTGACGGCCACCGCGAGGTCGCGGTCGCGCACCTCGGCGTGCACCTGTGTGCCGCAGATGAGCTGCTCGCGGGCGAGTGCCTGGTAGTCGGCCAGCATCTGCTCGTAGCGCGGATCGGGGGAGATCTTCATCGTCTCGGGATCGACCAATGGGACCGTCCCCGCGGCGACGATGCCCAGGCCGAGCCCGTCCGCCGCGGCGACCGCGTCGGCCCGCAGCCCGGTCAGCTCGCGGGAGAGGTCCTCCAGACTGGTGCACGGGCGGGTGTTGGCCTCCACGACCGAGCGGTGCAACTCCTGGGTGAACCGGTCCGGTGGCAACTGCTGGAGGAGCAGGCCGGCGCGCGGGACGAGTTGCCGGGTCCCCAGGTCCACGACATGGAACTCCTCTTCGACGCCGACCGCCATGCCGCGTGCGAGGTCTGTCATGTAGCCGCTCCCCCAGGCCGATGAGTGATTTCGCGTCCTCTGCCCCGAAAGTCGGCTTATGCACGTCTCTGGTTTGGGATGGTGATGAAAGTTACAGGCCTTCACCGAGGATCGCCCAGCTCACCGGGATGGCCCGCGTCGGCGCCTTGACCTGGCCACCGCCCCGCGCCACGATCTCGGCGTTCCTAGCCCTACCGTGAGCGCAGGGAGCCCGATGACCGGCCGCGCAACCTCCGTCCGACGCCGCATCTGGGCGGCCGCCGTCGCCGCAGTGCTGCTCACCGCCTGGCCCGCCGCGACACCGGCGGGCGCGGTCGACGACCCGCCCGCGCCGGTGACCGGCAGCGCCACCTACTTCGACGGCCTCGGCTCGCCGTACGGCGGCTGCGGCCTGCCGCAGTCGGAGCTGGACTCGCAGGACTTCGTCGCGCTCAACGTGTACGACACGCCCGGCGACTACTCCTTCTACCCCCGGCCGCTCACCGGCGCGAACGCGTCCAAGGCCGGGCTGTGGAACAACGGCCTCAACTGCGGCCGGTATGTGAAGGTGACCGTCTCCGACTACTGCACCGGCGTCAACGACGGGGCGCCCGGCCAGGCGTTCTGCCGCAACGGGTCGTGGGTCTCTGACGCGTACAACGGCGCGACGCTCACCATGATCGTCGCAGACAGCTGCGGCGACTCCAACGGCTGGTGCCGCGACGACCGGTATCACCTGGACCTGTCGAAGCCGTCGCTCAACAGGTTCGTCAAGAACGGGTCGCCGGTCGGGGACATGTACCCGAACCACTGGAACAACCGCCACATGACCTGGTCGTTCGTCCCGGCGCCCGGCTACAGCGGCGACATCAGGATCGGGTTCATGAAGGGCGCGCAGGCGTGGTGGCCCGCGATCGCCGTCTCCCACCTGCCCAACGGCATCCACGGGGTGGAGTACTACGCCGACGGCGCCTGGAAGCAGGCCCAGATGAACTCCGACATGGGCCAGTCGTACATCATCGGCGGGGTCACACAGGGATCGACGCAGTTCCAGATCCGGGTGCGCGACGCGTCCGACGCGCTGGTGAACGGCGGCCGGGTCTACAGCTTCGCCCTGCCCGCGTCCTGCGGATCGCAGTGCGGCGCGGACTACACCGCGGCGAGCTACACCACGACCACGCCCAGCGGCTCGCCGTCGCCGTCGCCGTCCGTGTCGCCCTCCGCCTCGCCGTCCGCGTCTCCTTCCGTGTCCCCGTCCGCGTCCCCCTCGGCGTCGCCCTCGCCCAGCCGCAGTCCCAGCCCCAGTCCCAGCCCGTCGCCGTCGGCGAACCCGGGGAACTGCCAGGTGACCTACCAGGTGGCCAGCTCCTGGCAGGGCGGGTTCACGGCGAACGTCACGGTCAAGAACACCGGCGCGGCGGCCTGGCCGAACTGGACGGTCACCTGGGACATGCCGTCCGGAGTGAGCCTCGTCAGCGGCTGGAGCGCGACCGTGACCTCCAGCGGCGGCCGCTGGACGGCCAAGGCGCCCTCGTGGGCGCAGAACCTGGCGCCCGGCGCGTCGGCGAGCTTCGGCTTCCAGGGGTCCGGCCCCTCCTCGCCGGGGGCGAGCGGGTTCACCTGCTCCTGACCCTGCGGCCTGCCCCCGCCCCTCCCCGTCTGTTCCCGACCTCCGGCCGGCTCGCGCGCCTCGTCGCCACGCGAGCCGGCCGCTCCATATCCGCCCGGGGTCCGCCCCGGGTGTCCTGCCCCGAGCCTGTCCTGGGGGGTCTGCCCCGGTGTGTGCCGTGGGGGAGGAGGAAGGTCCCGCCGGGCGGGGACCAGCGGCCCTGCCCCGGACGAGGCCCAGGCGGTCGGATAGGGGCAGGAGCAGAAGGAGGAGCCATGACCGAACCCGTCATCGTGGGCACCGACGGATCCCGTGCCGCGGCCGCCGCGGTGGAATGGGCCGCCGGCGACGCGGCGCGCAAGGGCCTGCCGCTGCGGATCGTCCACGCGGTGGACCGCCTGCCGTACGAGATCGCGCGCTATCCCGTCCCGATCGAGGACCAGCTCGACCGGGCCGGCCGCCGCATCCTGGAGGAGGCGGAAGAGGCCGTGCGGGAGATCCACCCGGCCGTACGCGTGACCACCGCCATGATCGAGGGCGACCCGTCCCGGGTGCTGCGTCAGGAGGCCGGGAACGCGGCGGAGGTCGTGATCGGCAGCAGGGGACACGGCGGGTTCACCGGCATGCTGCTCGGCTCGGTCGGCATGCACGTCGCCGGTCAGGTCGACGCCCCCGTCGTCGTGGTGCGTGCCGGAGTGCCGGCGTCCCACGGGCTGGTCGTCGTCGGTGTCGACGGCTCCGCGGAGGCCGGCGCCGCCCTGACCTACGCGTTCGAGGAGGCGCGGCTGCGCGACTGCCGCCTGCTCGCCCTGTACGCCTGGCAGCTTCCGGTGCACCCCTTCGCGCCGGAGATCACCTACGACGTCGACGAGGTGCGCAAGGCCCACGAGGACTGCGCGGCGGGCGCGCTGCGGACCCACCGGGACCGGTATCCCGACGTCGCCGCGGAGATGCGGGCCGTCTGCGCGCATCCGGTCACCGCGCTGGTCGAGGCGGGAGAGAAGGCCGACCTGCTCGTCGTGGGGTCGCGAGGGCGCGGCGCCGTCGGCGCGGCGGTGCTCGGCTCGGTGAGCCGGGCGGTCCTGCACCACGCGCACTGCCCCGTGGCGGTGGTGCGGCCTACCCGGACCGGAGCGCGGAGGCCCTCACCCACGAGTTGAGGGTTGACGAGCGATCATCGGCGAAATCCGGGAAAAAGTCTCATACAGGACTTGAATGAGAAACTTGAAGGAGGAAATCCAGCGAGAAAAGGACCTCGTGTGACCGAGAACGACGTCATCGAATTCGTGACCGGCCTGCCGGGTGTCGCCGCCTTCACCGCCGCGGAGGACAACGGCGCGCCGCGGGCGGCATGGGGAGACACCTTCTTCTACTACGACCCCGACGACGAGCCGGCCAACCGGAAGATGCCCTTCGCCACGATCGTCGTGAAGGATTACGAGGGGTTCGACACCGCCTCCGACCTGAACCGGCCCGGCGTCTTCCGGGTCAACGTCGGGGTCGGCCGCGCCGTGTTCGAGGAGCTGCTCGGTTATCCGCCGGCCGCGCACGCCGACCGCCACGAGGCGCTGGACTACCGGGTGCCGGACCGGATCCTGCCGCACCCCGTGTACGCCGCCCAGTCGTGGATCTGCGTGCTCAACCCCGGCGACGGCACCGCCGCGCGGGTGCGCGCTCTCCTCACCGGCGCGCACGCCCGCGCGGCCGCAGGCCACAGGCCGGGTGAGCGCACCACTCGGGCGTGAACCACCCGCACCCGCCGCCGCCCGCCGGCGGGTGTTAGCGTGGCCCGGGGATGCGATCTTCGAGGAGGTTTCATGTCGGTTCTCGTCGCGTTCAGCGTCACGCCGATCGGCGCCGGTGAGGACGTCGGCGAGATGGTGGCGGAGGCGGTGCGCGTGGTCCGCGCGTCCGGGCTGCCCAACCGCACCGACGCCATGTTCACCACCGTCGAGGGGGAGACGTGGGACGAGGTGCTCGCCGTCGTCAAGGACGCGGTCGCCGCCGTCGAGGCCCGCTGCTCCCGCGTCAGCCTGGTGCTCAAGGCCGACGCCCGCGCCGGGCAGGACAGGCTCGACGCCAAGGTCGCGACCGTCGAGCGCCACCTGGCCGAAGGCGCCTCCTGATCACGTGCGGGGACGCGTCGCCGTAGTCAGGTGGAGGCGGCCAGGGCGGCCTTCAGCGCCGTACGCGACAGCCGGTCGGCGGCGCGCGTCGTCTCGGGGAGCCGGTGACGCGGGGTCAGGGCCAGCACGTCGTGGCAGGCGGTCTCCAGGTCGACGCGGTGGCCGACGGAGACGAAGACCGGCTTCACACCGTCCCGGGTACGCAACACCCGGCCGGCAACCCGGCCGTCCAGAAGCAGTTCGCTCCACGAGCCGCGTTCCCGGCCGGGCGGCTCGAAGGAGCCGACGAAGGCCGTCTTGCCGACGCCGATCGTGGGCAGGCCGGTGAGCACCCCGAGGTGGCAGGCGAGGCCGAACCGACGGGGATGCGCCAGGCCGTACCCGTCGCAGACGATCAGGTCGGGTGTGACGGTGAGCCGCTCCAGCGCCTCGACGAGGCTGGGCAGTTCGCGGAAGGCGAGCAGGCCGGGCACGTAGTCGAAGGCGGGCCGTCCCCGCGCCGTCACCTGCTCGACCACGTCCAGGGTCGTCCCGTCGAGCACCACGACCGCGGCGGCCAGCAGGTCGTCGGCGTAGGCCACATCCACCCCCGCGACCAGGGCGGGGTCACGGGGACCGGGGCCGCTCAGGTCCAGCCGGGGCCGCAGGGCGTCCTGGATCGCCTCCGCCTCCTCCGCCGTGGCCGGAGCGGCGATCGAACAGACCTTCATGGGGGGAACGATAGACGCCGTCCCCATACGCGGAAGAGCCGGAGCGGCGTCGGGCAGGGCGATACCCGCGCAGACCGGTCGTGGCGGGCCGGCGAGGATGAGCTCGCCGGCCCGCCACTCGCCGGCTACCGAACCGTCAACTTCTGGTAGTCGGCGGCGTGGGGCTGGTAGGTCGGGTTGCCGGAGTAGGCGACGTGGACCGGGTACACCCCGCGCTGCAGATCGGCGGTCCGCAGTGTGACGACGGCCTCGCCGTCCGCCAGCGGCACGACCTGCACGGTGCCGCCGAAGGTGACGGTGACCTCGCCGGTCGGGGTCGGAGCGTCCTTCTTGTGCCCGCCCGCCGGCCCGACGGTCACGTTCAGCGTGAACGTGTCCCCGCGGACAACCGACGCCGGCGCGGTTTTCGCCTTGACCTTGACGGCGTTGGGGCCGGAGGGCACCTGGAACGACGCCGTGCCCTCCGATGCCTTCAGGTAGTCGAAGCCGAGGTACTCGGCCTTGACCGTGCGGGCGCCCGAAGGCAGGCCCGCCGGCAGCGTGACCGTGGCCGCGCCGTCCTTCAGGTGGGCGAGCTTCGACCACGAGCCGATGCTGAACCGCACCTGACCGCCGGTCTCGAACCCGTCGGCCGCCTTGACCGTGGCGGTGGCCGTGGTCGTCTGGGCCCCGCTCGCGTACGGCTCGACGGCCACCTCAGTGGTGGTCGTGACATCGCTGTTCGGGATCCCGCGGATGTCGTTCCACTCGCGGAGGGTGATCGGGATCACGGTGCCGTGACGCGGACGTGCGACGCCCGCGTTGGTCATCGTGATCGCCTTGGCGTTCCAGGTCGGAGCCTCGATGTTCTCGTGGCACGCGGCCTGGTATCCACCACCGTTCGTGTACCGGTCACCCCAGAGGTAGAACTGGCCGGGGCAGGAGGTGTCACCGGGGTTGGCCTTGAAGATGATCGGCCCCTCGTACCCCTGGTTGGCGGCCCACGTCGTGCGCCCCAGAGCCGGAGCGACCAACGTCCAGTGGTTGATGTCGCTGTCCAGGAAGTCGGTGTGCTTCTCCGAGAAGATGTCCGAGCCCTGGTTGCCGGCCTCGTTCTTGGTCACGCGGTAGTACTGGTCGCCGACCCGGATCGCGGTCGTGTCGATCCGCGACAGAGGGGCCGGGTTCTGCCAGACCTTGGGATCGGAGAACGTCTGGAAGTCGCGCGTCGTGGTGTACCACATCTGCGCGTTCCCCTGACCGGTGCGGTTCACGGGGTCGTTCCACAGTGACTGCGCCCAGAAGACGGCGTAGGCGCCGATCTCCTCGACCCACAGCGACTCGGGTGCGAAGGCGTTGCCCGCGTTGTCGGGCGCGACCTTCACGTGTCGCTGAGGGGTCCAGTGCACGAGGTCGTGCGACTCGAACACCTCGATGTACTGGGTGTCGTTGATGGCGTATCCGCCCTGGTCGTACCAGTTCAGGTCGGTGGCGATCATGTAGAACGTGTCGCCGTCGGGTGAGCGGACGATGTGCGGGTCGCGAAGGCCCTGGTCGCCCAGCTGCGAGATGAGCGACGGCCGGCCTCCGGTCAGACCGGTCCAGTCCAGAGCGGTGTTTCCGTTGGACGTCGCGAACATGATCTGCTCGCCGTCGGCGATCCCCTCGCCCTTGAAGTACCCCATGAAGTACCGCTCGTACTCCTCGGAGCGGGGCATGGCGGTGATGGTCACCGGGAACGACTTCGTCTTCGAGGCCGAACCCTTGGTGATGGTCGCCGTCAGGACGCCCTCGACGTCCGCACGGCCGAAGGCCGGGCGGGTCACCTTACCCGTCGGGGTGACGAGGTCGGTGGTCGACTTCCAGGTGATCGCGGATCCGAACTCGCCGGTGGCAGGGAGGTCCAAGTTTCCGCGCACGTGGTCGGTGGCGTGCAGGGCCAGGTCGAACGTGTCACGGTCGACCGCCTGCGCGTCGTCGAACTCGGCCTTCACCACGATGGGGATCTCCCGTGTGGTGACCTCCTGGGCGCCCTTGCGGACGGTCGCCGTGAGCGTGGCCGTCGCGTCGGGCTGCCCCTGGGCGGGCCGGGTGATCTTGCCGGTCACCGCGACCTTGCGCGCGCTGTTGACGGCCGGCGGGGTGTAGACCTGGACGACCGACGGGTCCGAACTCGTCCACGTGATGGTCGAGCCCGCCGTGGAGCCCACCTTGGGCAGTACGATGTCGCGGACGATCGCGCTGGTCAGACCGAGGTCGATGGCCTCGGCGTCGGCGCGCACGCCGTCGGAGACGGTTCTTTCCGCCAGGGCGAGTGTCTCGTCGAGGCTCACCGCCCGGTCGTAGACCCGGAAGTCCCTGATCGTTCCGCGGAATGAGTAGTGGCCCGACGTCTGCGAGCGAGCGAGGAAGTTGCAGTTGGTGCCCGCGGCGTTCACCGACGGCGGCGTGGTCAGGTTCGCCGACGTCGCGTGCAGCACGCCGTCGAGGTAGAGCCTGCCGGTCCAGCTCGTGCCGTTCGCGTTCAGCGACTGGGTGTAGGTGACGTGCGTCCACGCTCCCTCGGGCATGCGGACCCGATTCTGCTGGATGTTCGCCGAACCCACCGCGACGCGGAACCGCTGGGTGTTCGACGCGAAGATGGAGCCCTGGGCGCCGGTGTCGGCGTCGCACGAGCCGGACTTCGCGCCGAAGCTCCACATCTGGTGCTCGCCGACGTTCGCCGGGTCGATCCGCACGTCATAGTCGACGGTGAGGTTCGACATGCCGGCGGTGATGTCGTCCGGCAGGGCCACGTACGCGCCGTCGAGGGCGCTCTCGTAGGAGTCGGGGTTGAACCTGACTCCGTCGCCGGTCAAGGTCGCCTTCTCCGGATGCACGAGCGTGGCGTTCGCCGCCGGGCCCGCGCTACCCGAGTTGACCAGCGTCGTCCCACTGGTCTCGTCGAGGGCGAAGTGGTGCACCAGACCCTCGTCGAGCTTCTCCTCGGCAGCCTGCGAGGGCGTCGCCGCGAGCGAGACCGAGAGAAGCGCACCCAGTGCCAGGCCCGCGACACCTCTGCTCGTGCGACTCAGCCTGCGACGTGACGTTCGCTGTCGCAATATCAATCGATCCTCCCTGCGGGTATTGAATGCCGACACTAACCTCCAGTCGCAGCGAAAGATAGCGTTAACATACGCAGACTTTGTGGGCCGAACGATGAAAGTTGCGCGGGACCTCGCTAAAGGTCGCGCTCCGATTCTGATTGCCGGCTGCCTCCCGCCTGCCGAGGCCGGATGCGACTTCATTGCGCATATTGCAACGCATGGAACGTCATATGCAATTTGCTCTTGACATCGGTGGGCGTCCACCTACGATCATGGCAACGGTCAGGTCCGATTCGTTACGTCTGACCACTTTTCACTCTTCGGAGGGAGAGCAACGTGCCCGTCGCCCATCCCCATCGTCCGCCGAGGATTCAACGAGGTAGAAGGCTGAGGTCGCTTCTGGCCGGCCTCACGGTCGCGACAGCGGTGGCCGCGGTCGGGGTGTCGGCCCCTCCGGCCTCGGCGGCGCCGGTGAAGCCGCTGGGGCCGACCCTGGTCAAGTCCGACGCGCCCCCGACCGGGTACGCGGTGACATTCCGATACCAGGCGCCCGCCGGCGTCGACAGCGTGCAGATCTACGGCGACTGGTTCTTCGCTCAGCCCGACAACGTCGGCGACAACCACCCGCCGTCCCAGTGGCAGCCGGGCGACACCGCGGCCACCCCCTGGCGCATCCTGCCCATGCAACTCGGGTCCGACGGGGTATGGGAGATCACCGTCCCGTTACCCGCCGGAACGTTCCGCTACGCCTTCACCCACGACTGCACCAACGTGGAGGCCACCGGCTGCGCGCTGCACGACGACCCGGCCAACCGGTGGGAGGTGCAGCCCCAGTACCCGAGCGCGCCGGGCGCGGTGCGCAGCACGATTTACGTACCGAGCAGCGCGAAGTTCCCCACCTACGACAACGACTATCAGGCGCCGGTCAAGGCCGATGAGGCCGGGAAGCTGGAGTCGCGGCGGTATCCGTCGCCGCTGTCGACCAACCCGGCCGGGGTGCATGACATCGTCGTCTACACGCCGCACGGTTACGACCCGAACCGGGCGACGCCCTATCCCACGCTCTACCTGAGCCACGGTGCCGGGGACAGCTCGATCGCCTGGACGATGCAGGGCGTGGCCCACCACATCGTGGAGAACGCCATCAGGGACGGCGCGGTGCAGCCGATGGTGGTCGTGTCCACCGACTTCAACGGCCTGCCCGGTGGCAACCAGGGGTACGCCAACGAGCTGCGCAACAACGTCATCCCGTTCGTGGAGCAGAACTACCACGTCTCGACCCGGCCGGAGGACCGCGCCTTCGGCGGGTTCTCGGCGGGCGGGAGTCGCGCGTTCACCATCATGTACGACAACACCGACCTGTTCGCCTACGACGCCGCCTGGAGCATCGGCGGGCCGGCCGCCTCGCAGGCGCAGATCGACCGCCTGAAGACGGTGCCCGGCGGCCTCCTCTTCGGCACCGGACGGCAGGACGGCACCAGCGCCCAGAGCCTGCACACACGCGCCGAGGCGCTGCGGTCCGCCGGAGTCGACATCAAGGAGTACTACGTCGACGGCATGCACACCTGGCATGTCTGGCGTCCGATGCTCAACTTCTATCTGCGTAACGTGGCGTTCCGCACCACCACGACGGGCCTGGACGTCACCGCCACGCCCGCCGGGAACTCCCACAACGTCAGGCTCACGGCGACCGCCGCGGTGGGCACCGTGACCGCCAACGTCGCCTCCCCCACCGGCAAGGTCGACTTCTACGCCGGTGACACCCACCTCGGATCCGCACCGGTCAAGGACGGTGTGGCCACCTTCCGCAAGGCCGTCGAGGGCGCGCTCCTCGACGGCCCCGTCGTCGCCCGCTACCCGGGCGACAAACTGTTCAACGCGTCACAGAGCACGCAGGTGACCGTCGACTGACCTGGTTCCTTCCACCGACCCGGCAGGGCCTTGCCGTGGCGCCTCCCACCTACGGAGGTGCCACGGCAAGGTCGTCTGAAGACCCGAGCCTGCGACCTAGCCTGCGATCTGGGGAAGCCCTGGGAGAGTCGGCGTGTCAGGCCAACGCCGACGGCACCTCGAAGTGCCCCCCACAGGTCGCGACTCAGCTCGCCGGCGGCGCCTCCGGCGTGTATCCGACTTCTTGTGAGATCAGCGTCGCGGTCTCCAGCAGCAGCGGAAGTTTCTCCTTCAACTGGTCCAAGGTCTCGATCACCTCGATCGCGGTGATGGAGACGGCGGCGACGACCTTGCCGCGTGAATCCCTGACCGGCGCGGCCACGCACATGACGTAGGCGTCGTGCTCTCCGTTGTCGACAGACCAGCCTTGCTCGCGGACCTGCGCGAGTTCGGCTTCGAAGGACTCGCGATCGGTGATCGTCGTGTCGGTGTACCGGTCGAAGTCGACGTGCGCGAGCAGGCGATCGCGGTCCTCCCTGGGGAGGTAGGCGAGGATCGCCTTCCCGACGGCGCTCGCATACAGTGAGACGGCCCGGCCGATCCGAGACGGCAGCTTCACCGCGTCGAACGCGGGGCTGTCGACCTTGTCGATGTAAATGATCTCGTTGCCGGTCAGCTGTGCCAGGTGCACGGTATGGCCCGTCTGCCCCTGGAGCCGGCGCAGGTGCGCGGACGCGAACTGACGTAGGTCCATCGAGCCGAGCGCGAGCTCGGACAGTTCGATGAGCCCGCTCCCGAACACGTAGGTCCCCGCCCCTGTCTTGCGCACGAACCGCGCGGCCTCAAGCGCTTGCAAGATCCGCAAAGCCGTGGACTTGTGGACGCCGAGCACGTCCGCGGCCTCCGTGAGGGTCAGCGGATGTTCCGCTGCCACCCGGATCAGGTTGATCGCGCGCTGGATGGATTGTGCCACTACTGCCCTCCCTGCGTTGCACTACGCGCAATGTAGAGCATATGCCGCGCAACCGCTCGCTCCTTGACAGTGTTGCACATGTTGCTACGATCGTTGCAAGAAAACGGCGTTTCGGGGGAACGAACGGTTGATTACGGGAGTAACACATGGAGCTGCATCGCGTTCGCCGTAGCATGGCTGTGGCGACCAGTCTCATCTGTACGGCCGTCGCCTTCCTGAGCGGCTGCGGCTCTGACAGTGAATCCGGAAGCGGATCCGGCGGCGTGACCACGCTGACCTTCGCCGCCTCGACGTTCGGCGACCCCGGCCGCGGGCCACTGCTCACGAAGTGGCTCGATGACTTCAACAAGAGTCAGAGCAAGGTCCGGGTGTCCGCCGCGGCGGTGCCGTACCCGACCTTCGGCCAGACCGTCCTGACCCAGATGGGCAGCGGGCAAGGGCCGGACCTGATCCGCTTCGACATGCCCGAGTTCGAGTCCGCCTCGGACGCCGGCCTCATCGCGCCGCTCGACGACCTGATCGACGTCAGCAAGTATGACCTGCTCAAGCAGCCGGACCAGTTCATGGTCCACGACGGCAGGCGAGACGGGATCATCTTCGAGGCGTCGAACTACGCGATGTTCTACAACGCCGACCTGATCTCGAAGCCGCCGACGACTTACGAGGAGTTCGCCAAGACGGCGCAATCGCTGACCAAGGGCGACGTCTACGGCCTGGCGTTCCGTCAGACGGAGGCCGAGGAGGCCGGTGTCTGGCAGGACATCTTCAACTACGTCTACGGTTTCGGCGGCAAGTGGTCGGACGGCAAGAACCTGACCATCAACTCGCCGGAGAACCTCAAGGGCCTGCAGGCGTACAAGGACCTGTACGACGCGAAGGTGATCCCGCGGGGCGCGGACGCGGCGACGTTCCGCCGCATGTTCGCCGAGGGCAAGGTCGGCATGGAGCTCAACAACGGCGGCTACGTGACGGCGACCCGCGGCCAGAACCCCAACCTGAACTTCAGCGTCGCGCCCATCCCGTTCCCGGTCCGCAGCCAGGGCGCCATCCTCGCGCCCATCGTGATCAACGAGGCGAGCCCGTCGAAGGAGGCCGCGGCCACCTTCATCCGCTGGGCGCTTGAGCCGGCCAACCAGGTGAAGCTGCAGGAGATCCTCGGCGCGAGCAGCGTGGCGACGGTCACCCAGCGCAGCGCCGAGAAGCTCAAGGAGACGCCCTTCCTCAAGGTGTTCGACGACCTCACCGAATCGAGCCTGCCGCAGATCGTCCTGGGATTCGAGGCGAAGACGCCCGACATCCGCAAGATCGTCGTGCAGAACGTCGTCGCGGCGCTCCAGGGCACGGTCGACCTCAAGACCGCGCTGGACCGCGCCCAGGAGCAGGCGACCAAACTGGTCGGTTGATCGGACGAGACCGCCGGCGTGAGCATCCCTCCCGCCGGCGGCGTCCTACTCGAACAAGGACCGAACTCGATGACTGTGCTGAAACAACAGCAGACCTCAGGGTCTCGATCCGAGACCCGGCGTCGAGGCAGCCCGCGGGGAAGCAAGTGGACGCCCTACCTCTTCCTGGCGCCCGCCGCCGTCTTCATCCTCGTCTTCCAGGTCGTTCCGCTCGTTCAGGAGATCTTCCTGAGCTTCACGCGGACGTCGCTGCTGAACCCCACCCGCAGCACGTGGGTGGGGCTGGACAACTTCACCCGCATCTTCGGTGACGAGGACTTCCGCCGCACCCTTCTCACCACCTTCATCTACGTGATCGTGTGTGTTGTCGGCGCCGTGGGATCCGGGCTCGCCGTCGCCCTGCTTCTCAACAAAGGGTTCCGCGGCAGGGGGTGGGCGCGCGCGCTGGTGACCATTCCGTGGGCGGCGCCCGGCATCGCGGTCGCGCTCATCGCGACGTGGATGCTCAACCCGGACTACGGGATCGTGAACCGCTTCCTGGACGCGGTCGGCCTCGGCGTCCCGGGCGGCGCCATCCTCGACAGCCCGAAGTACGCTCTCCCGGCGATCCTCGCCACGACCATCTGGCAGCTGTTCCCGTTCACCTCGGTGGTGCTGCTGTCCGCGC
Organism: Microbispora rosea; assembly: GCF_900156315.1. Classification (GTDB taxonomy): domain Bacteria; phylum Actinomycetota; class Actinomycetes; order Streptosporangiales; family Streptosporangiaceae; genus Microbispora; species Microbispora rosea. Next base: position 89,770 of record NZ_FTNI01000024.1, read on the forward strand.
TGCAGTCCGTGCCCCCGGACCTGACCGAGGCCGCGACGGTGGACGGCGCAGGGCGGTGGTGGACCTTCCGCGCCGTCACCTGGCAGGTCATCAAGCCCACCATCGGACTGCTCGCCATCCTCATGACCATCTGGTCGCTGCGGCGGTTCGAGCTCATCTGGCTCATGACCAAGGGGGGACCGGTCGGCGCGACCGAGACGCTCGTCATCGACCTCTACTCGGAGGCCTTCGACTCCAAGCAACTCGGTTCCGCGGCGGCGATCGGCATGGTCGGGGTGGTCGTGTCGCTCATCGTCGTCGCCGGCAGCCGGTTCGTCGCCCGCGCCGCCGAAAGGGAGGCCCGCTGATGAGGCCGCTTCGCATCGGTCTGACCCTGCGCATCCTCGGCGTCCTCGTCGTGCTCGGCGTCGCCGTCTTCCCCCTGTACTGGATGATCGTCACGGCGCTGTCGAGCAACTCGGATCTCTTCGCCGCGAAGGCTCGGCTCGTCCCCGACTTCTCCCAATTCGGGGTCTTCATCGACGCGCTGGCCGAAGGCAAGGCGCTGGGTTGGCTGCGCAACAGCCTGGTGATCGCCCTCGGCACGACAGTCCTCTCGATCGGCCTCGGCATTCCGCTCGGCTACGCGCTCTCGCGGTTCTCGTTCTGGGGCAAGGCCGTCGTGACCGTGCTTCTGCTGTTCACGCAGATGCTTCCCGAGGCGCTCATGGTCGTGCCGCTGTTCTCGCTCTTCCGGCGGTTCGGCCTGCTCGACTCCCTGGGCGGCCTCATCCTGGTCAACTCCGCCTTCGTCCTGCCGATCGTCGCCCTCATCCTCAAGGGCGCGATCGACGGCATCCCGCGCGCGCTGGAGGAGTCCGCGCGTGTCGACGGAGCACGGCCGCTCACGGTGCTGACGCGCATCAACGTGCCGCTGATCGCGCCGTCCATCGCGGCCACCGCGGTCATCGCGTTCTTCCACGCCTGGAACGAGTACGTGTTCGCCGTGACATTCATCTTCACCCCCGGGAAGCAGCCGGCCTCGGTGGGGATCGCGAACTTCATCGGCGAGCTGGGCACGCCGATCCAGACGGTGATGGCGGTCGCGTTCATGTTCACGCTGCCCGCCGTCGTCTTCTACCTGTTCGCGCAGAGGCATGTGGTGGCCGGCATGACCGCCGGCGCCGTGAAGGGGTAAACGGGAGCATGAAGATCACCTCGGTCGACACCCTCGTCGTCGACTTCTACCGCACCAACCTCGTGATCGTCCGCGTCACCACCGACGAGGGGATCGTCGGACTCGGCGAGGCGACGCTGGAGGGCAAGGAGCGCGCCGTCCAGGGAGCCGTCGCCGAAGTCGCCGAAGCCGTGGTGGGGCTCGATCCCACCCGTATCTCCGGCATCCTGTACGAGCTGGCGAGAGACTGGTACTGGCGAGGCGGCCCGGTCATCATGACCGCGCTGAGCTCGCTGGAAATGGCGCTGTGGGACATCTCGGCACGGGAGCTCGGTGTCCCCGTCTCCCGGCTTCTCGGCGGCGCCACCCGGGACCGGGTGCGTGCCTATGCCAACGGCTGGTTCTCGGGAGCCGTCACGCCTGAGGACTACGCCGCCGCCGCGAGGAGGACCGTCGACAGCGGCTTCCGCGGTCTCAAGTGGGATCCCTTCGAGAACTTCGACCTGACGATCACGTCCCGGCAGCTGGACCGCGTGCTCGCGCAGATCGACGCTGTCCGCTCCGCGGTCGGGCGCGACGTCGAGCTGTTCATCGAGGGCCACGGCCGGTTCGACGTCCGCCACGCGATCAAGGTCGCACGCGAGATCGCCCAGTTCGACCCGGTGTGGTTCGAGGAGCCGTGCCCTCCGGACAACCTCGACGCCCTCGTCGACATCCGCCGGGCGTCTCCGGTGCCCATCGCCGCCGGGGAGCGTTGGTTCGGCCGGCAGGGTTTCGCGCCGGCGATCGCCCGTCAGGCGGTCGACTTCGTCCAGCCCGACGTGACGCACGCCGGCGGCATCGCCGAGCTGGCCTTCATCTCGACGCTCGCCGCGACCAGCTACGTCGGTTTCGCCCCGCACAATCCCAGCGGGCCGCTGAGCACCGCGGCGACGCTGCAACTCGGGGCGACCCTGCCCAACTTCCGATACCTGGAAATCATGGCGACCGACGTGCCGTGGCGCCCGGAGATCACCAACGAACGACTCGTGCTCACGAAGGAGGGCGACGTCATGATCCCGGCAGGGATCGGACTCGGCATCGAACTCGATCTCGAGGCGATCGCGCGGCACCCCTTCACACCCCACCCCCTGCGGATGTTCCAGGACGCCGTCTTCGACATCCGCCCCGAGGACGAGCGGTCCTTCTTCAACCTGGGAGACTCCGTATGAGCCAGGCATCGTCCGCGGCGTACCCCGCCGAGGTCGACTGGTTCGGCACGGCCGCCGACGCGCTGCCGGACGACGCCGAGGACAGCATTCTGATCGGCCGGATCTGGGATCCCGGCGTCGAAGGGCCGTCACCCGTCGTCGTCCGCAACGGCGACGTCCTCGACATCAGCGCCGAGTTCCCGACGATCCGCGACGTCTGTGAACTGCCGGATCCCGCCGCCGTGGTGTCCAGGCTCGACGGGCGGCGGGTCGGCGGCTTCCGGGACGTGCTCGCCAACACCGGCGCCGCGGACCGGGACCGCACCCGGCCCTGGTTGCTCACACCGGTCGACCTCCAGGCGCTCAAGGCCGCCGGGGTGACCTTCGCCGTCTCGATGATCGAGCGCATCATCGAGGAACGGGCCCGTGGCGACCTGCTGCTCGCCGCGGACATCCGCCAGCGGATTCTCGCCGGCCTCGGAGCCGACCTGCACGGCCTGTCACCGGGCTCGGAGGAGGCGACGCGGCTGAAGGACCTCCTCGTCGCCGAGGGCATCTGGAGTCAGTACCTGGAGGTCGGCATCGGACCGGATGCCGAGATCTTCACCAAGGGCCAGATCCTCTCCGCCATGGGAACCGCGGTCCCCGTCGGCGTGCTCGCCGCCTCGACCTGGAACAACCCGGAGCCCGAAGTGGCGCTCATCGTCCAGTCGAGCGGCCGGATCGTGGGGGCGACCCTCGGCAACGACGTGAACCTCCGGGACGTCGAGGGCCGATCCGCGCTGCTGTTGCCGAGGGCGAAGGACAACAACGCCTCGTGTGCGCTGGGACCGTTGATCCGGCTCTTCGACGAGCGGTTCGACCTGGAACAGGTACGCGGCCTCGTGGTGGGCCTCGACATCGAAGGCATGGACGGCTTCCGCCTTGAGACCGTCTCAGAGATGGCGCGGATGTCACGTGATCCGGAGGCGCTGGTGCGGCAGATGATCGGGCCGCATCATCACTATCCCGACGGCGCGGTCCTCATGCTCGGCACCATGTTCGCGCCCATCCAGGACCGCGACCGCCCCGGCGAGGGGTTCACGCACAAGGTCGGCGACATCGTCAGGATCAGTTCCCCGGCGCTCGGCACCCTGGTCAACCGCGTCCGGCACGCCGAGGAGTGCGAACCCTGGAACTTCGGAGTACGCGATCTCATGGGGAATCTCGTGAAGAGGGGACTCCTGTGAGCATCGTCGTCGGTCGATCCGCCTAATCGCCGGTTCTCCCCATGACGCGGCGGGCTCGGTCGTCACCGAGCCCGCCGTTCACATCGTGATCGGCGGACCGCCGGGCCCGCAGCAGCGGGACGGCGGCGGCGAGCGCGGCGACCGTGGCGAGTGCGGCGGGTGCGACGCCGCCCACCTCCGCCAGCCGCTCCGCGGGCTCCTCCAGGAGGCCCGCCACGCCGTCGGCCACAGTGGTGAGGACGATCAGCACAGCGCCCGTGCGCCCGAGCAGCCGGTGGGGTGTGACGGCCTGCCGGTGGCTGAGCAGGGCGACGAAGGCGATCAGTCTTCCGGCCGCCGGGACGGCGGTCCCGAGGACGTACCAGGCCCATCCGGGCCCGATGCCGGACAAGGCGAGCAGCAGGGTGAACGGCCCGCTCACGATCAGGGCCCACCAGGCCAGGCGGAAGGTCCCGATCCTGCGGTGCAGCAGCACGGCCACCAGCGCCCCGAGGACGCAAGGGACGTACGCCGGCGCGCTCATCAGCCACCAGGCAGACCCGCTGCCGGCCCCGCTCAGGCCGCGGAACGCGGTCTCCCACGCCTCGCCCGCCACCGCGCCGGCGATCTCGGCGACCACGGCCGACAGCACCAGATAGAGGGCGATCGCCCGCAGCGCCGGATGCCGGGCCGTGAAACGGATCCCCTCCGCCGTCTCCCGCCACAGCCCCGCCCTGGGCGGCGGCGGCGCCTCGACGGCGGAGACGCCCCGGAACAGCGCCGCCGTCGCGGCCAGTGCCAGGCCGATCGCGAACAGGAACACGGGCCCCTGCCAGACGGCCCCCGTCAGCTTCATCGGCACGACGACGATCTGCGGCAGCAGGGTCAGCAGCAGGACGTTCGCCGGAAGCAGGCGCTCGCGCCGCACGACGGACGGCAGGTACGCGTCCCGGCCGAGTCCCGTCACCATCGCCAGGACGCCGCTCGCCGGCATCACCGCTAGGAGGATCGGCCAGGCGGGTGCTCCGAGAGCCCCGGCCGCCGGGACGGACGTGAGGGCCACCGCCCGGCTGCGGCGTCAGTAGCCCCGCGCCGGATCGATGCGGCCGAGGAGCGGCTCCCCCCGCAGGTAGCGGGCGACGTTCTCGCGTACCCGCTCGGCGAGGCTCTCGTCGAGACGGGCCTGCGGGTTGGCGCTGTGCGAGGTGATCAGCGCGTTCGGCTCGGCCCACAGGCCGTGCCCGTCCGGCAGCGGCTCGGGGTCGGTGACGTCGAGGGCGGCGCCGCCGATCTCCCCGGCGCGCAGCGCGGCGAGCAGGGCGTCGGTGTCGACCAGTTCACCCCGGGCCACGTTGACCAGCCACGCGCACGGGCCCAGGGCCCGCAGCTGGTCCCGGCCGACCATCCGGTAGGTCTCCGGAGTGGCGGGCGCGGCCAGGATGACATGATCGGCGCGCGACCAGACGGCGGCCAGTCCGTCGAACGGCACCGTCTCGGCCGCGCCCTCGACGGGCTCGCCCGAGCGGTTGACCGCGAGGACGTCCGCGCCCAGGGCGCGCAGCGCGGGGATGACCGCTCTGCCGATCCCGCCCGCGCCGACGACGGCCACCGTGCTCCCGCGCAGCGTGCCGGGCTGGTCGCGGTGCCACGTACGGCGACGGGCGGCGGCGGGCAGCCGGTGCACTCCGGCCAGCAGCAGGGCGAGGGCGTGCTCGGCGACCTGCGGGGCGTAGGCCCCCGCGGCCGAGCACCAGACCCGGGTGGAGTCGACGAGCCCCTCCCGCGTCCACCGTTCGACACCCGCGGACGGCAGCTGGACCCAGCGCACGCTCGGCGTCAGGTAGTCCCGCACGCCCTCCGGCCGCGAGTCGGTCCAGACCAGCGCCTCCGCCCTGCGGGGATCACCGACGACCTCGCCACCGGCGGCACGGACGGATTCGACGATCAGCGGGGGGTCCGCCGGGGCCACGCAGACGGTGAGCACGCCTGTCCCTTCCTGGTCGCGCCGGGCGCCTCCGCGGCGCGGCTCTCCCCCCAAGAGTAGGGTCCGCCCGCTTCGGGCGATCACGGGCCCGGCGCCGTGTGATCAAGGCGGGTCAGGCGGCTCCGTTCGGGTGCAGCACCACCTTGGTCCAGCCCTTGTCCCGCGCGTCGAAGTGCGCGTACGCCTTGGGAGCGTCGTCGAGGCCCAGCTCCTGGGAGACGATCCAGGACGGCCGGGCGCCGGCCTCGTGGATGAGGGAGCACAGCTGGCGGTTGTAGTTTTTGACGTTGCACTGGCCGGTGCTCATCGTCTGGCCCTTGGACCAGAAGGTCCCGTAGTCGATGGCCACCTGACCGCGCTTGTACAGGTCGTTCCGACCGCCGGGGTCGTGGGCGAGGAACAGGCCGACGACGGCGATGTTCCCGGTGAACTTGACCGACCTGACCAGGTTGTTCAGGGTCATGTTGGGATGCTCCGCGCCTTCCGGGTCGTGCGCCTGGAAGCCCACGCACTCGCAGCCGCGGTCGGCGCCCATCCCCTGGGTCAGCTCCAGGATCTGATCGACGGGGCTGGCCCGGGAGTCGTCGATCGGGATCGCGCCGATCTCCTCGGCCTTGGCCAGCCGGTCCGGATGGTGATCGATGACCATGACGCCGCTCGCGTTCCTGAGCAGGGCGGAGTAGGCGGCCATCAGCCCGACCGGGCCCGCGCCGTAGACGACGACGGTGTCGCCCGGCTGCACGCAGGCGAGCATCGTGGCGTGCCAGCCGGTGGGCCACACGTCGGCCAGCATGACGTAGTCGGTCTGCCTCTCTCGCGCGTCTTCCGGCAGGACGAGGCAGTTGTAGTCCCCGTACGGCACGCGCAGCAGCTCGGCCTGACCGCCGTTGTACGGGCCCATGTCGGCGTAGCCGTACGCCGCGCCGGCCAGGCCCGGTGTGGGATTGGTGGTCAGGCAGAAGGCCGTGAGGCCCTGCTCGCAGTTGGCGCAGAAGCCGCAGGAGATGTTGAACGGCAGACAGACCATGTCGCCGACCTTGACCCGGTCGACGGCGTCCCCGATCTCCACGACCTCGCCGAGGTTCTCGTGCCCGAGGACCCGGCCGGGTTCGAAGTCGGTCCTGCCCTCGTACATGTGCAGATCGGAGCCGCAGATGTTGGTTGTGGTGACGCGGACGAGCACGTCCGTGTGCCGTTCGATTCTGGCGTCCGGCACGGTGGTGACGCTGACGTGTCGGGGGCCTTCGTAGACCACGGCTTTCATGGCTACCCTCAAACGAGATCGTTACGGCAGACGCGTGTGAAGCGGCGCGCCGGCGCTCCGCTTCCGTGGCGGCGGCCCTGTGAACCGGGCCGCTGCGTTCCGGGCTCACGTTCCCGCTGTACCGGTCGGTATGAGGGGGACCTACCCCGCTGGGTAGGGGAAAAACCGTTTCAGTCGTGCGGCAGCCGGAGGGGGAGCCGGGCGGCGAGTGCGAAACCGCCCTCGGGGGTCGGCCCGGAGGAGAACCGGCCCTGGGCGAGGCAGACGCGCTCCCTGATGCCGGCCAGGCCGTATCCGCCGCCGAGGGAGGGCGCCGGCCTGACCGTCCTCTCACCGGGGTGGGCGCGGTCCGGAGTGTCGACCACGGAGACGGCCACCTGGTCGCCGGTGACCTCACAGGTGACCTTGACGAGGGAGTCCGGTGCGTGCTTGCGCACGTTGTTCAGCCCCTCCTGCACGAGGCGGTAGCACGCGTGCGAGACCTGTCGTGGCAGCGCCCCCGGGGGAGTGTCGAGGCGGAGATCGACCTTGAGCCCGCTGGCCTGCGCTTCGCCGACCAGCCGGGTGATGGCCTCGGTGCCCGCGGCGAGGTCCCCTTCGTCGCGCCGGAGCACGGTGAGCAACTGCCGCAGTTCGCCGAGCGCCTGCACGCCCTTGTCCTCGATGCTCGCCGTCAGCGCCCGGATCTCGTCCGGCTCGGTGGTGTCGCGGGCTATGCCCGCGTTGAGCACCATGGCGGTGACCGCGTGGGTGACGGTGTCGTGCATCTCCCTGGCGATCTTGCGGCGCTCCTCGGAGGCGGCGATCTCCTCGCGTTCGCGTACGCCGATACGCAGTTCCCTGATGAGCCGCCGGTAGGCGTTCACCCAGGTGCCGACGACCGCGGGCAGGTAGATGAGGGTCAGCGCGCGGACGATGTTCAGGTAGACCGAGTGGTCGCTGTGCGGGTTGCGGTAGTCGACGGCGAAGTAGACCACGGTCACGGCGAGGGCGATGTACTGCCACCGGCGCACCCGGTGCTCGGCCGTCATCGAGAAGACGGCCAGGATCATCGGCACGACCTGCCCGGTGACGCAGGCGCACGCGACCGAGGCGACGATCGCGGGCCAGGGGGTGCGGCGCCGCACCATCATGGCCGCCGCCGTGATCACTCCCGTCGTGATCTCGAGCGCGTCCGGCGCGCCGCCCCAGAGGGAGAAGCTGTAGCCGGTGAGCGTCGTGGGCACGGTGAACGCGATGACGGCCGCGGCCAGCGCCGCGTCCACGAACCAGTCGCGATGCTCGTCCCATTTGTTCAACATTCTGCTATTTTGCGACCTTTGTCCGGTGCTTGGCGCATCCGCCGCCATTTTTTACGAGGCGTTGGCCTTAGGAGGAGCGGATGCGGTCTTGACGCAATCAAATGAACGAACATTTAATTTCGTCGTGGGGCGGATCGCTGGTGTCACCGCCGCGGAGACGCGGGAGCGGCTGCTGCGCGCGGCCGTCGACGTGTTCGCCCGGCGCGGGTACGACGGCACGCGCGTGGCCGACATCGCCGCGGCGGCCGGAGTGAGCAACGGCGCCCTGTACGCGCACTTCGGCTCGAAGGCCGAGTTGATCGTGGCCGCGCTGCGTGCCCACGGGCCCCGGCTGCTGGCCGACATGCTGGCCGCCGACCCCGGCCGGCCGGTCGCGGACCTGCTCGTCGCCGTGGGCCGCCGGCTCCCGCGCCGTCCCGACGCCCGCGGCTCCCTGATCGTGGAGGCGCTGGTCGCGGCCCGCCGCGACCAGGACGTGGCCCGTCCGATGCACGACTACGTCGGCGAGCGGGCCGGCTGGCTCGCCGGGCTCGTCCGCGCCGCCCAGGACGACGGTGAGATCGACCCGGCGCTCTCACCCGGCGCCGTCGCCCACCTGTGCCTCCTGCTCGCGATGGGCAGCGCGCTGCTCACGCCGGACCTGCACGCCGTCGGCGACGAGGAGTGGAGCGCCCTGCTCACCCGCCTCGTCGCCGCCATCGCCCCGACCGACCCCGCTTCGCGGACGCCACAGAAACAAGGGGAGCACCAGTGAAAGTGCAGATCGATCCCGCGCGCTGCCAGGGACACGGCCGCTGCTACGACCTGTCGCCCGACCTGTTCACCGAGGACGACGAGGGCTATGGCCAGGTCGTCGGCGACGGGGTCGTGCCGCCGGGCGGAGAGCGCGCCGCGCGGGTCGCGGTCTCCAACTGCCCGGAGAAGGCGATCGTCCTGGTCGAGGAGGCATGAGATGAGCGTCGACGATCGCTTCGTCCGCGACTTCCGGGAGGGGCAGGAGGAGCCCCTCGGCACGCGCAGCGAGATCATCACCGGCCCGGTCTCCGACTGGGCGAGCGACTTCTCCCACCTGGAGCCCGAATGGGCCGCCGATCCGTACCCCATCCAGGACGAGCTGCGGGCGCGCTGCCCGATCGCGCACACGGAGAGGTTCGGCGGCGGGTGGCTGCCGACGCGGTACGAGGACGTCGCCGCGATCGCCTATGACACCGAGCACTTCTCCTCCCGGGCGATCATCATGAGCAACTACCGGCCGCCCCGCGACATCGCGCCGGTGGGAGCCGTGCCGCCGATCTCCTCCGACCCGCCGTTCCACCACGACGCGCGCAAGCTGCTGCTCCCGGCGTTCACCAAGAAGGAGGTGGCCAAGCGGGAGGAGGCGGCGCGGGCGTTCTGCCACTCGCTGATCGACGGGTTCGAGGGCGCGGAGATCGTCGATGCCGCCCGCGACTACGCACAGCACATCCCGATGCGGGTCATCTCCGACATGCTGGGCTTCCCGCCGGAGGACGGGCCCAGGTTCCGGGAGTTCGTGGAGCACGCGCTCGAAGGCGTCAACCTGCCGCCGGAGCAGCGGGTCGCCAACATGGGGGAGCTGTTCGACTACCTGCTGGAGCAGATCCGCGACCACGTCGCCAGCCCGCGCGACGACCTCACCACCTACCTGATCGAGGCGGAGCTGTACGGCCGCAAGCTCGAGCCCTCGCACGTGGCCGGCACGATGGCCCTGCTGCTCATCGCCGGGATCGACACGACGTGGAGCGCGATCGGCGCCTCGCTGTGGCACCTGGCGAAGACCCCGGCCGACCGCGAGCGCCTGGTCGCCGAGCCGGGGCTGCTGCCGACCGCGATGGAGGAGTTCCTCCGGGCGTACGCGCCGGTCACGATGGCGCGGCTGGTCAAGGAGGACATCCACTGGCGCGGCGCCGACATGAAGGCCGACGACTGGGTCCTGGTGTCGTTCCCCGCCGCCAACCGTGATCCCGCGCAGTTCGACCGGGCCGACGAAGTGATCATCGACCGCGAGATCAACCGGCACGCGGCGTTCGGGCTCGGCATCCACCGCTGCGTCGGTTCCCACCTGGCCCGCATGGAGCTCCGGGTCGCCCTGGAGGTCTGGCTGGAGCGGGTCCCCGTGTTCGGCCTCGCCGACCCCTCGGCGGTGACCTGGGCCCCCGGTCAGGTGCGGGGACCGCGCACGCTTCCCCTCCGCATCGGCTGACCGCCGCGGGGCGGCCCGGCCGTCGTCAGGCCACGCTCCCGGCGGGGGCGCGCGGCGCTTTCGTACGCCTCCAGGGTGTGCCGGGCCGTACGCGCCCAGCTGTAGCGCTCCCGCACGTACGCGGCTCCCCGCAGGGCGAGCCGGTCCGCCGTTCCGGGGTCGCCGAGGAGGCGCAGCAGGGCCTCGGCCAGCTCGCCGGGATCGTCGCGGGCACAGCGAACGGCGCCGTCCCCGACGACCTCCGGCGAGTAGCCCGGCCCGACGACCACCGGGCGGGCGAGCGCCATCGCCTCGACCGCGACCAGGCCGAACGGCTCGTACACCGACGGGAAGACGCAGGCGTCGGCGGCCAGGAAGTGCGCGAACACCTCGGCGGGGGCGAGGAAGCGGTTGCCGGCGACCACGTGCGCGCCGGTCTGCGTCCGCTCGATCAGCCGGGCCACCGTCGCGGCGTCGCCGGTCTGCGGGGCCGGGGCGCCGATCAGCACGAACCGCACGTCACCGTGCTCGGCGGCGACCCGCGGCACCGCGCGGATCAGCGTGCCGACCCCCTTGTGCGGCGACGGCCGCCCCGCGAACACGACGAGCCGGCCCTGGCCACCGGGCAGATAGCGCCGCCGCACCTCCGCGCGGATCCGGTCGCGCTCGCCGCCGGGCAGCCCGGCCAGCCGCAGCAGGGCGGGCTCCTCGAAGCCGTGCGGCACGACGACCATCCGGTCCGCGGGCCAGCCGCGGGCGGCCAGGTCGTCGCGCATGCGGGCGCTCGGCACGAGGATCAGGTGCGCCGTCCTCGCCTGGGCCGTCTCCAGAAGGTCGAGCAGGACGGCGTACGCCGACCGGCGCCCCACTCCGGGGGCGTTCAGCTCGCGGGTGTGCACGTGGAACACCACCGGCAGCCGCCCCAGCACACGGCACAGGATCCCGGCCACGCAGCCCATCCAGTCGTGCACGGCGACGACCGCCCCGGTCCGTCCCGCCTCGGCTGCCAGGATCCGGGCGGCCGCCCGCACGTTGAACGCGAACAGCCCGGCGATCCTGGCGAGCCGCCGTACACCCGCGGGGAGGGCCGATCCTTCGCCCGGCCCGTACCCGGGGGTGGGCAGGCGGCGCAGTGTGACGTCGCCCCGGCGTTCCGCCCTGGGCGCCCGGCCCCGGCGGGCCGTGGCGCCGAAGACCACGACCGGCGCCCCCGCGTCCCGCAGGGCGTCCATGATCCGTTCGGCGTACCGGCCCAGCCCGCCGACGACGTCGGGCGGGACCTCCGAGCAGACGGCGTAGACGCGGACGCCGGGGGAGGCGCGATCAGCGGTGGGCACGGCGAGAACCTAGTCGCTCACCCCGCGCCCGGCCAAGACCGTCGCGGGCATTCCGGCCCGCGGCGGCAGCGGGACCGCACTGCACGACGAGGACGATCGGAGCGTGGGCCGCCCGCCGGAGACTACGGACGGAGCGGCGCCAGGTCGTCGCCCGCGCCGGAACAGGCGCGGATCACGTCCGGGGTGAGCGTCACCCCCGGCACGCCGCACAGCACCTCATGGAGGTCCTCCGAGGGCGCCAGCTCCCGGAGCGACTCCGGGAGGCCCTGCGCGCCGGAACCTTCCATGATCAGATCGATGGCCTCGGGATGCGCCTCCAGGTAGTCGGCCAACTCCGGCCATCGGATGCGAAGAAGTGTCCACAGCGCGAGGGTGTCGGTCGGCACCAGGCTGCCCTCCAGAACGCGTACGGCACGCAGGACGGTGTAGGTGTTGACGAACCGCTTCATCGCGCGCGGATTGCTGTGCAGCAACCGGGAGAACTTCGCGAGGGCGTGCCGGGAGACGTCCTGTACGCCGGCGTCGAGGATCCGTTCGACCGCCTGCGTGGCCACGATCTCGCGGACCCGGGGGTCGGCTTTCGCCAGCGTCTCCAGCACCTCGATCTCGTCGCTGCTCGCCGTGAGCGCCGCGCGGACCTGGCCGGCTGTGGCAGGCGCGGGCCTCTCGATGCTCACGCCGAGCAGCCGGCCGAAGTACAGGTCCCGGTTGGCCCCGCCGAGCCTGGGCATGGGGACGCTGAGCTGGAAGAGCTTGTCCAGGAACAGGTAGCCGATGGGCCGCCCCGGCTCGGCGACGGCCGATTTGAACGTCTCGTACGCGTTCTCGTAGGCGCAGCGCAGCCAGGCGCCGTCCATCGCGACGACGAAGCTCGGGGCATGCCAGCCGGGGGTGCGGCGCACGGGCCGCCGCCAATGCGCGGGCACGTCGCGGACAAGCGTCTGGACGGAGTCGAGGAAGTTCACGACGTAGTCGGCGGTGCAGCGGTCGAGGTCCTCGACGAGGACGACGATGGGCCGCCCGGCGTGGCGCACGAGCCAGGCGATGTGCTCGGCGACGTCGTTCATGGGATCGGTGTGGGAGTCCTCGAAGGTGCGGGCCCTGCGCGCCGACGCCCACATCGCGTACCTGCTGAGGAGGATCCCGGCCGTCCACAACGCGCCGGCCGCTCCGACGACGGTCGTGACGGTCTTGAAGGCCGGCTCGACGCTGCGGACCGTGATGACGTCTGCCCTGAGCAGCAACGCGGCGAGGAGCGCTCCGCCCACCAGCAGCAGCCCCGACAGCACCTGAGGGGCGCCGTCACGGCGGACGCGCGCCAGAAGCTCTCGCAGGAGGAAGAGGGGACGCCGCCAGCGAGGCCTGTGCTGGACGACCGCCTTGCGGATGGTGACGAGCAACGCCCACCAGGGCGGTTCGATGCGGACGTGCCGCCAGGTGTCGAAGAAGGCCACGATCGAATCGCTGTGCAGTTCGCGGGCGAGCAGCTTGAGCAGGGTGCTCTTGCCCGTTCCCCACGAACCGTCGACGTGCACCAGGAACGACGCGTCGGGGGTCTCCGTCCGCGCGTGACGCAGTTGCCTGGCGAGCACGTTCGCCAGCGCGGTCCGCTTGAGCATGTCGTGGTCGGCCGGTGCGTCGCTGACCCACTGCGTTCGCTCCCGCCCGCCGGACGCGACCTCCGCGGCTCTCCGGCGCCGGCCCTCGGGAGCCCCGGCGGCTCGTTCCGGGGCGGAGCGGACGACGGCGTTGAACTCCGGCCACGTCTCGGCCAGAGCGGGAGCCGGGCTCATGTATCCCGCTCTGCCGCCTTGCCCGTCCGCCGCGAAGATGATGCCGAGCACCGCGCCGAGTTCGGGGCTCCAGACGGGCGCTCCGGAGTAGCCGCCCGTGAACCCGGCGCTGTCGGTCACCTCCAGTTGGACGGCGCCGCTCGGCAGGCTTCCCACCGTGCGCCCGGACACCCAGCGCCCGTCCGGGTAGCCGTTCGGGAAACCGTAGACGCTGACCTGAAGGCCGGGCGGCGCGGAGGCGGCGAACTCGACCGGCCGAACGTCCGGCGGCAGCGCGGTTTCCAGCCGGAGAACGGCGAGATCCCCCGTCGGCGGTTCCGAACCGGCTGCCGCCGACGCCAGGAAGTGGACGCCTGCCCGCGAAGGCCCCGTGCGAAGGAACGGGAAGTCCACCAGCACGGTCTCCGGCCGTTCCTCCTTCCCGCGGGTGATCACGTGCGCGCAGGTCAGCACGAGATCCGCGGCGACGAGGACTCCCGCGCCCGCGACCTCCCCCGTTTCGTCGGCGATACGGGCGACGGCCTGCTCGACTGTTGCCTGCTCGGCTGGGGGCGCCGGGGGTGTGCTCATGGTCACATCGTCCTACGCGCGGACGGGACATGCGGTCCGTCTTGCCCATCGTCCCCGTGGACGCCCGCAGGAGGAGGGCCCGCCGTGCGGGACACGGCGGGCCGTCCCGGTCACTTGGCCGTGTTGTCGACCTCCAGCACGAGCCGCGCGAGCTCGAGCCGGTCGAGGTTGGGCGCGTACGCCGTCGCGTTGCCGAGGACGAGCGCCCCGGAGGCGGTCGTCAGGGTGAGCGGCGTCGCCTGGGACCAGAAGTTGTCCCACGCGTAGCCGTGCCGGAAAACGCCGCGCGTCGTCGCCCCGCCCGTCTCGGTGATGTCGAGGAACCGGCTGATGACGTCGGTGTTGTACGGGTGGCCGGTGTTCCTGTCGGCGTTGGCGTAGTGCGCCACGAGGACGTACTCGCCGGGGCCGAACCCGGCGGGCCGGGTGAGGGTGAGCGTGTTGCCCGCGCCGTTGCCGATGTCGCCCACATAGGCGCCGCCGGAGGCGTTCGAGCCGCTCGTCGCCGGGACGGCGACCACGCGGGCCGCTCCGGCGCGCTGCGCCTGCTCGGCCTCGATCCGGTGGGCCGCTGCGTCCGCCTCCTCGGCCCTGACCGTGGTCAGGCCGCGCAGCCGCAGGCCGGCCGGGCCGCCCACCTCGATCACCGAGACGCCGGCCGGGAGGTAGACGCGGGCCCGGGAGGCCGCCTCGCCGGGACGCGTCGCCCGCACGCCCGCGATCCTTCGCCCGTCCACGCGGACGCCGAGGTCGCCGGCTCGGGCCGCCTTGTAGGAGAAGGTCAGGTCGTAGTAGCCGTCCTCGCTCACGGCGGCGAAGAACGTGGCCCGGGCGTCGCCGCCGAGGGTGACGGCGGCGCCCCTGCCCTCACGGGTGATGCCCGCGCCGCCGGACAACCGGGCCTCGTCGGCCGGGTAGGCCGCCCGCTCGGGGCCGGTGATCTCGGTGAGGTCGAACTTGTCCAGCGTGATGTCGCTGCCCGGCAGCGGGGTCGTGCCGTCGGTGCTGGTGCGCAGGGACAGCTCGTGGGCGCCGGCGGTCAGCTCGACCTCGACGTCGGTGCGGCCGCGGTAGGTCCAGCCGAGGTCGGCCGAATACTGCACGATCTGGTCGAGCTTCCCGTCCACGAACAGCGCGTGCCTGCCGGGGGCCTTGTTCGCGCCCTGGAAGATCCCCAGGCGGTAGCGGCCGTCGCGCGGCACGGTCACCGGGAAGGTGACGGCGGAGCCGGCCGTCTTCATGGAGCCGACGTCCCGCTTGCCGGAGGTCGCGTAGAGCTGCGGGTCGGCCGTGGTGTCCTGGTCGTGCACCTGGGCCGAGGTAAGGCCGGCAGACTCGGCCTCCACCGAGACGCTCCACGGCGCGTCGGCCGCGGGCGCGCCGCCGCTCGACGGGACGATCGTGACCCGGTAGGCGGCCATCACGTCGCCGCCCGGCAGGTCGACCCGCAGCGTCCCGCCGTGCAGGGTGGTCCGGGTGGCCGCGACGACCGGCGGCTGCGTGGCGTCTCCCTCGTAGCCGGACCACGTCGTCCGGGACACGACGACGTCGACCTGCCTGCCGAAGACCGCGGGGTCGAGCCCGGAGAGGTCGAGCCGGACGGGCGCGGCGCCGCCGCCGACCAGCACGGTGCCCCGCCGTACGGAGGGGTCGACGGCCGCGAGGGCCTGGACCGTGTCGGGGACGTCCGGCCGCGGCGGGGTCACCTTCACCGTCTCCCCGGTCAGGTCCGCGTACCACTTGAGCAGCCACCACGCGCCGTTGGCCTGGCGGGTGCGCACCGCGTGGTCGGACAGGTTGCCGGCGTAGGTCCAGAACGCCATGTCGGCGTCCACCTTGGTGTCCTCGAACATGGTGATCCACTGGATCATCTGGCCGGGCACGGACATGTCACGCCGGTTGCCGTACTCGTCGATGTTGATCGGCAGCGGGCCGACGCCGAGGTCGCGCTCCATCCGCCGGTAGTCGTCGTAGTGGCCGCGATAGGCGGCGAGGCTGCCGCGCGACAGTTCGTGCCAGGCCATGATGTCCGGCAGGCAGCTCTTCGCGCCGCACTCGGTGTCCCTGGCCCAGGTGAGGAAGTCGCGCAGGCGGCCGGGGTTGTAGCGGGCCTCGTTGGGGCCGACGATGCGGGCGCCGGGGTCGATCGAGCGGATGCGCTCGACGACCGCCTTCCAGTCGTCGAAGAATTTCTGCTTCATCGTGGACCAGTTCTGGTACCAGATGCCGTCGGGCTCGTTGAACGGCACCCACACGAACCTGTCCTTGTCCTGCGGGCGCTCCGCGACGACCTTGCGCACCATCGCGTCGACCTTGGCGAGGTAGTCGTCGATGCCGAGGTTCTCGTAGGGCCACTTGCTGTAGACGTCCTGCATGTAGACGACGACCTCCTCGCCGCCCGCGGCGAAGAAGCCGTCCGCGATCGTGAGCGCGTCGCCGTTGGGATGCTGGTCGCCGTCCGGAGCCTTCTGCGCGACCGTTCGCGGCCGGGCGCCGGCGACGAGGGGGTCCCCCGGGACGCCCGGGTCGGACAGGCCGTACAGCATGCCGGTCGCGCCGCCGTGGACCGGCCCGGTGCGCTGGGCGAAGTCCACCGCGACGACGTCGGCGGCGGCGGTGGCGGTGTCCGCGTCCGCCGGTCCGGCGACGGGCCCGGCGGTCAGGGCCGCCGCGGCGAGGGCCGTGGTCGCGGCCGTCATGCGGGCACGCCGGGATGACCTTTGTCGGTGCATGGGTGTCCTCTCCTGTTACCGGGACGCGGGGGCGCCCCTGAGGGGGGCTGTCACTCCGCGGCGCTCACTTGACGGCGCCGCTGGTGATGCCGGAGATGATCTTGCGTTGGGCGACGGCGAAGACCACGACGAGCGGCAGGCTCATGAGGATGACGTAGGCGAAGATGAGGTGCCAGTTGTCGAGGTAGAGCCCGGCGCTGGCGACGCGGAAGAGGTTGAGCGGCAGGGTGTCGAGGCGGCCGCCGACCACGAAGAAGGCGTAGAAGACGTCGTTCCACACGTAGAGGCAGACGAGGATCGTGGCGGTGGCCAGGACCGGCCGCAGCAGCGGCAGGACGACGTGGAAGAAGACGCGCACGGGTCCCGCGCCGTCGATCTGCGCGGCCTCCTCCAGCGAGACGGGGATGGTGCGGACGAAGCCGGTGACGAAGAAGATCACGGTGGACATGTAGATGCCCATGTAGACGCCGATCATCCCGACGGCGCTGCCGGCGAGGCCGAGCTGGCGCAGCAGCAGCACGACAGTGACCACCGCGGGAGGCAGGATGATGCCGCTGATGGCGAGCGCGTACAGCACGGCGTTGACCCGGGTGGCGCGCCGGGCGAGGATCCAGGACGCCATCGACCCGAAGACCAGTACGCCGGTCACGGCGGGCACCACGACGAGCAGGCTGCCGAAGAACGCGGCGGGCACCTCGCCCTCGCTCCACACCTCGCCCAGGTTCTCCAGCAGGTGCCAGTGGGTGGGCGGCGTGAGATCCGGGATGAGGGCCTCGCCCCGCGACTTTCCCGCGGTGGCCACGACGAGCCACAGCGGGATGCCGATGGTGACCAGTGCGAGCGCGGTGGCGGCGAACGGCTGCAGGCGGCCGGTCGCGGTGGAGGCGTCGCGGCGGGCGGGGGAGCGGGGCGTCACAGGATCTCCTCGCGCTTGCGCAGGATGCGGATGACGGGGAACGCCATGAGCGACACGAGCAGGAACAGCACCAGGCTCATGGTCGTGGCCTGGGCGAACAGGCCCTGTCCGAAGGTCCGGTAGATGAAGATGTTGAGGATCTCGGTCGTCCGGGCCGGACCGCCGCCGGTGGTGGCCTGCACGATGTCGAAGCCGTTCATGGAGCCGAGCAGGGCGGTGGCGACGTTGAAGGTGATCGCCGGGGCGAGCAGCGGGAAGCGCAGCCGCCGGAACGCGTGCCACCGCGACGCGCCGTCGATGCGGGACGCCTCCATGATGTCCTCGGGGATCGTCTTGAGCCCGGCCAGGTAGATGAGCATGGACAGGCCCATCCACTTCCACGCGTGGACCACGGCGACCACGACGATGGTCCATCGGGTGTCGCCCAGCCAGGCGTAGTTCACGTCGTGACCGACGCGCTGCGACAGCAGCTGGTTGAGGCTGCCCTCGGGCTTGAGCAGGGCCTGGAAGATGTAGCCGACGGCCAGGGCGGACATCAGCACCGGGATGAGGAAGAAGACCCGCAGCGTGCGGTTGACCCACGTGTCGCGCTCCAGCAGGAGGGCCAGGCCCAGCCCGAAGAGGTTCTGGAAGACCGCCACGAGCACGGCGTAGACCACGGTGACGCGCAGCGCGGAGAACAGCGTGCCGCTGGAGGCGAGGTCGGCGAAGTTGCCGAACCCGACCGGCCTGATGGCGCTCTTGAAGCCCGACCAGTCGGTGAACGCGTAGACGAAGTTGAACGCGGTCGGCAGGAAGAAGAACACCAGCAGGATCGCGAGCGCCGGGGCCATGAACCACATCGGGTGGGTCCGGTCCTGCCCGCGGCGCGCGCGGCCGGCGGGACCACGCGGAGCGGGCGGCGGCGCGAGCGGCCGGTCCGGGACGGGGGTGTCCGTGGCAGTCAGCATGGCATGTCCTCGGGTGACTGGCGATGGGCCTGTCGTCGGGCGTCAGAAACCGGCCGCGCCGGCGGCCTTGGCGAGCTGGGCGAACTGCTCCTGCGTGGTGGAGGCCACCTGCTCGGGCGTCATGGTGCCCGTGATCATGTCGGCGAGGTTGATGTACAGGTCCGGGTTGGCCACGGCCAGGGCCTGCATGGAGCCGACGGCCTCGCCGAGGGAGTCGTGCACCTGCCGCAGCGCCTTGGGCACCGAGGCCGGGCTCGGCACGCCGGTCTCCAGGGACACCGTGTTGCGGTCGGCGACGAAGTCCTTGTAGCCCGGGCCCATCCAGAACGACAGGAGCTGGCGCGCGGCGGCCTCGCGCTTGGCGTCACCGGTCCTGAAGGCCACCAGGGCGTTGGACTGGTCGGGGATGAAGGTGCCGACGTTGCCGCTGGGGGAGATCGGGAAGAAGCCGATCCTCTTGTCGAGGGTGGCGGTGTCCGCGGTCGCCTGGAGCTGGCCGAAGAACGAGTTGACCTGCACCGCCATGGCCGCCTTGCCGTCGAGCAGGGCCTTGCCCTGGTCCTCGAAGGTGGCGGTCTTGATGTCCTTGTTGAACAGTCCCTCGTCGATCAGCGACTTGTACCTCTTGATCGCGTCGAGCACGACCGGGCTGGAGAAGGTCTCCTGACCCTTGTTGATCTTCTCCCAGAGCCCGTCCTTGGCGGCGTCGGCGAGCTGGACCTGGACCCACCACTGGGTGGCCCACCGGTCTCCGGCCATCTCGTAGAAGGGGGTGACGCCCTTGGCCTTGAGCGTGCGGGCCAGCTCGATCATCTCGTCGAAGTTCTTCGGGGTCTCGGTGATCCCGTTGGCCTCGAAGACCTCCTTGTTGTAGTAGACGCCCTCGACGGCCGGGCTGGTGATCAGGGCGGCGTACCGCGTGCCGTTCAGGATCCCGGTGATGTCCTTGAGCTGGGGGGCCAGCTTGGACAGCCAGGGGGCCTGGTCGAGCGGCTGCAGGTTGGTCCTGGCGTTGATCGCCGTGAGCATGGACGCGGTCGGCTGCCAGAACGCCAGGTCGGGCTTGTCCCCGGTGGCGACCTTGGTCTGCACGCCCTGCTCGTACGGATCGGGGATGGTGACGATCTCGACCTTGGCGCCGGTGGCCCTGCCGAAGGCGTCGACGACCTGCTTGGGCACGGTGTTGCTGTTCTGCGCGGCCCAGATCGTCAGGGTGACGCCGTCGAGCTTGGCCGTCGGCTCGGCCCAGGTGGCGATGGCCGAGTCGCCCGCGGTGCCGCCGCCGGCGTCCGCGGAGGAGTCCACAGAGGGGTCGCTGCAGGCGGCGGCGCCCGCGGCGAGCACGGCGACGACCGCGAGGGTCTGCCATTTCTTCATGGGTTCGATCTCTCTTCCGGGGGGCGTCCGGACCGCAGGCCCGGGATGTCAGAGCGGGAGGGATGAGTCGGGCGGGGACGCATGTGAGATGCGGAAAATGCGGGCAGAAGGGCCGGGAACCGGCTTGGTGAGGACGAGCCGGCCCCTCTCCTGGTCCCACCCCCCGTCCCAGGCGGGCAGGTGGCGGGGGTAGACGACCTCGACGCCGACCCGGCGTCCGGCGAGGTGCGGGAGGGACAGCGAGGCCGTCGTCCGCTCGTCCGCGCGGCACCAGACGCCGACGTACGTGTGGCCGGGGGTGGTGAGGCCGAGACTGAGCCAGGGGTCGGCCCAGCCCGGCAGCCCCAGCGGCCAGACGGGGACGGCCGTCGCCAGGTCGCCGCGGATGCCCCGGTAGGCGGCGACGGCCGCCCTGACCGCGTCGCGCTGCGCGCCGGTCATGGTGGGCAGGTGGCCGGACAGGTAGAGGCGGCCCAGCATGCCGGTGCACAGGCTGTAGGCGACCTGCTCGTCGTCCATGGCGGGCTGGGGGTAGGCCCAGCTCGCGGACTGCTCCGGCAGGACGGACAGGGGAGCGGCCACCGCGATCGGGGGATACAGCAGGGGGTCCTGCTGGTCGCTGGTGGACTGGAGCTGCATCCGCGACAGCAGGGCGTAGTCCATCCGCATCGCGCCGGAGGCGCAGTTCTCCAGGATCAGGTCGGGGTGGCGGTCCAGCACCGCCTCCAGCCACGCCAGGTGGGCCCGGTTGCAGGCGAGCAGCCCCGCTCCCGGGCTCACGGCGTCCACGTCGGTGCCCGCGCCGGGGTCGATGTTGTAGTCGAGCTTGAAGTAGCCCACGCCGAGCTGTTCCACGAGCCGGTCGACGACCTCGTCGAGATGGGCGACGGCGGCCGGGTGCCGCAGGTCGAGGTGGTAGCGGCCGTGCTCCACGAGCCTCGTGCCGCCGCGCTGCAGGAACGCCCCGGCGGGCAGCTTGCCGGCCATCGGGCTGCGCACGCCGATCACCTCCGGCTCCAGCCACAGGCCCGGGACCATGCCGCGCGTCCTGATGTGGGAGAGCACCTCCTCGATGCCCCGCGGGAACCGCGTCCGGGACGGCTGCCACTCGCCCACGCTGTCCCACCAGTCGCCGTCGTCGTCGTACCAGCCGGCGTCGATGCAGAACACCTCGGCGCCCGCCTCGGCGGCGGCGTCGATCAGCGGGATGAGCTTCGCGGTCGTCGGGTCGCCCATGAGGGTGTTCATGTAGTCGTTGAACACCACGGGCAGGCGGGCCCGGTCCTGATGAGGGCGCACCAGGGCGCGCCGGTGGGCGGTCAGAGCGGCCACCGCGCCGTGGAGTCCTGCCCTGTGGAGTCCTTCGCCGTGCAGCCCGCCGGAGGAGACGGCGACCGACGCCGGGACCGTGGTGAACGACTCGCCGGGGGCGAGGACGGTGTGCCACTGGTGGTCGATGTCGGTGGGGCCGAGCAGCGCGACGTAGACACCGTCCCTGCGCTCGCCGATCTCCCACCGCCACGGGCCGTTGTGCTCGACCTGCCACAGCCACGCCCGCCCGGATTCCCGGTCGAGCAGTCCCGCTGTGGGCAGGTGCTGCCCGGTCGACCAGGTGCCGGTGCTGGTGACCGCCAGGCGGCCCCGGCCGTCCTGGCCGTGCAGTGGCAGGTTGAGGTCGGCCGTCTCCTCGCGCAGCGGGCGTACGCGCCAGCGGCTCTCGCCCAGCCACTCGCTGTCGCCGCGCACGACGTCCAGCCCGCCGGCCGAGCCGGCCGGGAACCCGGCGGCGAACGAGGTCACGCCCAGCACGACCGCCTCGTGGGCGCCGCGGTTGTCGATCGTCGTCCAGGACCGCACGGCCGGCACGCCCTCGGCCGAGCGCAGGTGCGTGTGCGCCTCCAGGCCGGTCTGCTCGTCCCTGAGGGTGATCCGCAGCTCGTGCCACTTCCCGTCGCGGACCTGCTCGGCCCCCACGTAGGTGAAACGGCGGCCGACGGCGGTGTCGGAGAAGCGGTGGGAGGCCCGCGCCCGTCCCTGCCCGGCCAGCAGCACCTCCACGAGAGGCTGCGCGGGCGATCTCGGTACCGGGCCGCCCGCGCTCAGCTCGCGGATGCCCACCACGCCGTCGGGCGATATGGCGATCACCACCCGCAGTGCCGAGTGCCCCCACACCAGGCTGGTCTCGGTGTGCCGTGAGTTCAACTGCGTCTCCTGACGATCGCGCCGGGTTCTCCGGAGCAGGTGTGTGACCGGTCACATCGACATAAATGCGAGTGTGACCGGTCACACAATCGAGGGGAAGGGCCCGTTACGGTGTTGTTAACAACATCCGGCGCCGCGCCGGGGCCCGCCATCGGCCGCCGCGGACGCGGCTCAGCCGCGCGGCGGCGCCGTCGACTCGCGCACCACCAGCCGCGGCGGCGTCAGCGACACGGCCGGCTGAGGCTCCCCGGCGAGCTCGGCCAGCACCGCCGCCACCGTGGCGCGGCCCAGCCCGGCGAAGTCCATCTCCACGGTCGTGAGCGCCGGCGTCCAGTACTTCGAGCCGGGCACCCCGTCGAAGCCCACGATGCTCACGTCACCCGGCACGTCCTTGCCCGCCTCGAACAGGGCGCGGCGCACGGCCAGCGCGATGTCGTCGTTGCCGCACAGGATCGCGGTCACGCCGGGGTCGGCGGCCAGGACCCGTCCCGCCTCGTACGCCGACCGCACGTCCCAGCCCGCCGGCACCACCGGCGGGACGGCCGCCCCGGCCTCGTCCAGCGCGCGGCGCCAGCCCGCGAGACGTCCGCTGTGCTCCGACTCCGACGGGATGGCCACGTGGTGGACGGTCCGGTGTCCCAGCGCAAGCAGATGCCGCGTCGCCTCGGCCGACGCCTGCTGCTCGTCCAGGCAGATCGCCGGGCGGCCCACCACGGGCACGCCGGGCTCGATCGCGGCCGCCGCGGGCAGGGAGTCGGGGAGCGCGCGCAGCACCGCGATGCCGGCCGCGTCGAACGCGATCACGATCACACCCCCGGCGCTCGGATCGCTGACGTAGTCGGCGGCGTTGCGCACGTCGATGTCACGGTCCGACTCGATCACCCGCACCCCGACGGCCAGGCCCTCGACCCGGGCCGCCTCCTCGATGCCCTGCAGCGTCGAGGCGTAGCCGTACAGCATGGTGTCGGAGGTGACCACCGTCACGCCCCGCGCCCGTCCCGTCCCCAGTGCCCGGGCCACCCGGTTGGGCCGATACCGCAGCCGTTCGATGACCTCCATGACGGTCCGCCGCGTCTCGGCGCTCACCTTGGGCGAGGCGTTGAGCACCCGGGACACCGTCTGCCGGGACACGCCCGCGGCCGCCGCGACGTCCCGGATGCTCGGCGCCGTCTCCCGGCCGGGCCGCGGCGAGGGCACCTCAACAGGGGTTTCGTTCACGCCCCCATCGTGATCGGTGGGGCGAGCCGGGGTCAAAACCGCCGCCTCCCGCTCCGGCGGGACGTGCTCCGGCCGCCGGCCGCGAACGCCTGTAGTCTCGGCGCGTGCGGCACGAGTCACCGGACGGCGGTGCGGGCCTGCGACGGCATCTGCCGGACGGCGGGACCCGGCCCGGCCATCGGCTGCGGTTCGGCTCCGGCGCGGCGGGCATCGAACGGCTGGAGGCGTCGCTCACCGGCGAGGGCTTCGCCACGCACCGCCACGACACGTACGCGATCGGGATGACGCTGCGGGGCGTGCAGACGTTCCGCTATCGCGGTGAGCAGCGGCACTGCCTGCCGGGGGAGTGGCACGTCCTGCACCCCGACGAGCCGCACGACGGCGTGGCGGGCACCGACGAGGGGTTCGCCTACCGGATCGTCTACCTCGATCCCTCCCTGGTCCAGGACGCGCTGGGCGGGGCTCCGCTGCCGTTCGTCGCCGATCCCGTGATCGGGCGGCGCGACGCCGACCCCGCGCTCGCCGCGTGCCTGCGGGACATCGACGAGCCGCTGGGCGAGGTCGAACGGCTCACGCTCACGCTGCGGGTGGTCCGCACGCTCGTGCGGCACTCCTCCGTACGGCCGGGCAGGCGGGCTCCGCTGGCGCTGGAGGCGCTGGCCCGGGTGCGCGACCTGATCGCCGGCGATCCGACGGTGCGGCGCACGCTCGCGGAGTTCGAGCAGGTCTCGGGCCTCGACCGGTGGACGGTCGCGCGGCAGTTCCGTGACGCGTTCGGCACCAGCCCGACCCGCTTCCGCACGATGCGGCAACTCGACCTGGCCCGCCTGCTGCTGCGCGACGGCGTGCCCCTGGCCGAGGCGGCCCAGCTCGCCGGCTTCGCCGACCAGGCCCACATGTCGCGCATGTTCAAACGGGCCTACGGCCTCACGCCCGCGAAGTGGACCGCCGCGCTCGCCTGACGGATCGGCCCGGCCGGATACGAGCCGTGCGGTCGTCGACACAGACCTCCCGGGCCGTCACTCGGCGAGGACGTAGCCTCCCACCGAGGACGGGATGACGAAGGAGTCGATCCGCCGCAGTTGGTGCGTGGAGCGGTTCACCCGATACCAGGTGTGCGTCCTGCGCAGGTCACCGTTCACGTGACGATCGGAGCGGGTCAGCACGTCGAGATGGCCCGCTCTGTCCCAGCGTGCCGTCAAGGCGGTCTCGCCCTTGCGGAGCCGGATGGGGATGCTGGTCCTCTTCGCGGTGGCGAGGTTGCGGGTGAGGACCACGTTCTTCACGGAACCGCCGGTCTTCGTCCACTTCGGGGCGGCCACGGTGACGCCGTCGGGGCCGAGGTCGCCCCGCATGTACACCGACCGCCGTAACTTCACCGACCACGTGCCGGTCGCGTAGAGCACCGCCCTGCGGTTGTCGCCCGCCATCATGCGCTTCCCGTCCGGGCTGAAGTCCCAGGTCTGGTATCCCCTCGGCAGGGTGAACACCTTCCCGGTGGTCGTGTCCGCGACCCGGTTGACCCCCCGTTCGGAGGCGTCCACGCCGCGCATGCCGAGGAACCGGCCACCCGGAGAGAGGGTGAGCGCGTCCATCCGGAGGTCGTCCGGCCATGTCACCGTGGGAACCTCGCGCGCCCTGCCGGTCGCGGCCTCCCAGATCGTGAGCACGCCGTCCTTCCCCGCGAAGTACGCGGCCTGCGCGCCGTCCTGGGAGACGGCGATCACGCCGGCGACGGTGTACTCGTCGGGCGCCACGGTCCTGCGGGCGTAGGGGAGCGCGACGACACGGCCGTTGCTCAGCCAGAGCTTCAACGGGCCGCACGGATGGCGGCCGCCGTCGGCCTGGAGGCAGGACCCGAGACCCGCGTAACGGATCACGGGCGGGGCCGCCGCGGCCCCGGCCTGGGGGGTGGTCATGAACGGCACGGCGGCCAGCACCGCGGCCGACGCTACTCGGGACAGCATCCCGACATCTTCGCATGATGCCGACATCAAGGATGGCGGTCGCGTTCGATCCGTCTTCCGGGGCCGGTGACGGCCTAGAGTCCGCCGCCGACGTCGAGGACGGTGCCGGTGACGTAGGACGCCTGGTCCGACAGCAACCAGACGACCGCATCGGCGATCTCCTCCGGCCTGCCGGGACGTCCCATCGGGATACGGGCCGCCACCCGCTGCGCCCGTCCCGGTTCCCCGGCGCGGGCGTGGATCGTGGTGTCGATCGTTCCCGGCGAGACGGCGTTGACCCGGATGCCCGCCGGGGCGAGTTCTCTGGCCAGTCCCACGGTCAGTGTCTCGACCGCCGCCTTGGTCGCGGCGTAGGCGACGTACTCGTTCGGCGAGCCGGTGCGCGCCGCGATCGAGGAGACGTTGACGATGGCGGGCCGGGTCGCCGGTGTGCCTGCGGTCCAGCGCCGCGCCGCCTCGCGGCACAGCCGTACGGGCGCCACCAGGTTCACCTCGACGACCCGCCGCAGATCGGCGTCGGTCAGATCGGCGAACGGCCCGATCCTGCCGGTCACGCCCGCGTTGTTGACCAGGCCCGCGACCTCGCCGACGGACTCGGCCAGTTCGAACAGCCTTTCCGGCGCGTCCTCCTCGGTCACGTCGAGCCGTACGCCGCGGGTGAGGGCGCCGGAGCGGCCGAGCTCGGCCTCCAGCGTCTCGGCTTCGGCGTCCGAGCTCGAGTGCGTGAAGACGACGCCGTATCCGTCGTCGCACAGGCGCCGCACCGTGCTCCGGCCGATCCCGCGCGTGCCTCCGGTGACGATGACGATCGGGTGAGCGGTCATCCGCGTGTTTCCTCCTTGTGCGTCCTGGCCTCGATCGCGTGGACGACGGCGGCCATGTCCAGATCGCCGTGGCCCAGGGCGAGGGTCTCGCCGAAGAGGGCGTGGCAGACGTCGAGCAGCGGCGAGGCGACGCCGGCCCCGCGTGCCGCCTCGGCGATGAGCCGGTTGTTCTTCAGCACGTCGGCGATGGCGGCCTGGGCGGCGAAGTCACGCCCGGCCAGCTTGACCGCCTTCACCCGCGACACGTCGCTCGCCATCTGGCCCGAGTTCAAGACGTCCACGAGCAGCCCGATGTCGAGGCCCTGGCGCTCAGCGAAGTGCAGCGACTCCGCGAGGCCGGTGACCGTGGTGATCAGGAAGATGTTGACGGCGAGCTTCGTCAGCAGCGCCTTGGGTGCGGGCCCGCACACCACCGTCTTGACGCACATCGGCTTCAGCAGCGGGCGGACCTCCTCCACGGCCTCCGGCCGGCCGGCGAGCATGGCCACCAGTCGCCCCTGCTCGGCCGGCACGCGGGAGCCGGAGATCGGCGCCTCGACGTAGCCGCCCCCGGCCGCGAGCACGTCGGCCTCCAGCCCCGCCGAGTAGGCGGGGGAGGTCGTGCCCATGTGCACCACGACCCGGTCCGCGACGTTGCGGGGGAAGGCGGGCGTGCCCCGCTCCAGCACCGCGTCGATCGCGGCCTCGTCGGCCAGCATGAGGATCACCACCCGCGCCCGCCGGAACACCTCGGCCGCGCTGCCGGCCACCTCCGCGCCCGCGGCGCGCAGCGGCTCGCTCCTGGCGGCCGTGCGGTTCCACACCACGAGGGGGGTTCCGGCACGGACCAGGTTGAGCGCCATGGGCCGCCCCATGATCCCGAGACCGACGAAACCCACGTTCATCCGTTCGCCTCCCCGCGCACGTCCCGTGCCGCACTGGCGGCACGCCGGGGACCGTTGTAGCCCATGGCGCGGCGGCGGTCTTGAACGATTGTGCCCGTACGGAGACTGCTCACCCTACGCGGGCCGCTACCGCCGTCACGAAGCGGCCGGCTCGCGCCGGCTCAGCGCCTCGTAGACGAGGGTGCCTGCGGCCACGAGGGCGACCACGGCGGCGTAGACCAGCGAGGTTCCCCGCAGGCCCTGCGTGGTGATGGCGATCCCGGCGATCAACGCCGGGATGCTGAAGGCCAGGTAGCTCACCACGTAGATCGCCGAGATCAGTGCGGCTCGCTCGTGCGGCGCCGCGAGCTGGCTGACCGTCCGGAAGGCGCCGAGGTAGGCCGGCCCCCACCCGGCGCCGGCGACGAGCGTCGCCGCGACGAAGGCGGTCAGCGAAGACGACGCCACGGCGACGATCAGCAGGATCGTTCCGAGGAGGAGCAGCAGCGTTCCCTCGCGCTGGAGACGCTCCGGCGCGCGCTTCCTGAGCAGCACCGACACGAACGCCGAGACCGCGGCGAGCGCTCCGAGCGTGAGGCCGATCGCCGCGTGGTTGTGCTCGTCGAACACCGTCGCGAGCAGCGACGCCCCGACGGAGAGGATCAGTCCGCCGAGCATCCAGGTGGAGAGCATGACGGGGGTCGCGCGCAGGAACGCACGCTTGGCCGGGGTGGGGACGAGCACCTTCGGGCGCAGCGCGGCGGCGGCTCCGGGGGTCCGCGCGACGGTTTCCGGCAGCACCGCCGTCGCGACCGCGAGGCCGATGAACGCCGCAGTGAGAATCACGAAGATCAGCCGGGTGGGGTGCGGCGCGTACTGGATCAGCACGCCGCTCCCGATCGTGCCGATGCTCAAGCCCGCGGTGGTGGCCGCGCCGTTGACGAGCGATCCGAGCCGCGAGCCGTCGGTGGGTTGCAGGTCGAGCAGGAACGCACCGACCACACCGATCGCGGCACCGGTCGCGAGGCCCTGGATGACACGGGCGGCGAAGAGGGCGGCGACGCCGTGCGCGCCGAGGAAGACGGCCATCGCGGCCGCCTCGGCGACCAGCGCCGCGGCGAGCACCGGGCGGCGGCCCAGGAAGTCGGAGAGCCGTCCCACCGTGAGCAGGCTGACCAGCAGCGCGAGCACGTAGACGGCGAAGATCGCCGTCAGTGTGAGGGCGCTGAAGCCGAACTCGGCCTGGTACACGGGATAGAGCGGGCTCGGCGCACTCGATGCGGACAGCAGGATGGCGGTGGTGCCCGCCACCAGCCAGAAGGCCGCGGTGCGCGGCAGCGCCGGGAGGCCGCGGCGTCTCACCGCCGGGGTGTCGAGGGCGTGCTGTCGTTCGTGCAAGCGACTTGTCATCGTGGCTCCGGCCTGACGTTCGAAATAGATCGAACGCTTGTAACCGCTCCGCCCCCGCATTTAGTTCCAAAAAACTCGAAGTATTCGCCCGCCGAGACGCGTGACCTTCGCCACTCCGCGCTCACGCCGCCGAGCCGGCCGTCACCCTGCCTGATCCGTGCGGCCGGCCGGGAACGGGTCCCGCGGGTACGCCTGGTCGCGCTGCGGGTCGTACGGAACCGTCAGGACAGCAGCTCGCTGATCTTGTCGCGGGCGACCGTGGCGAGGACGCCCGCCTTGTGCGGCTGGCCGCGCAGGAACGCCTCGGTGAAGTGCTTGGCCTGCTCGTACGTGACCTTGCCCGGCATCGGCGGCTCGTCGGGGTTGACGTCGCAGTCCACCAGGGCCGGCCCGTCGTGCGCCAGCGCCTCGCGGATCGCGCCCGGCAGGTCCTTCGGGTCCTTGATCTTCGCGCCGTACGCGCCGCAGGCGCGGGCCCAGGCGGAGAAGTCGGCCTCGGGCTGCCGGTGCCGCACGGCGTACTCGGGGTAGCCGAGGATGATCTGCTCCCACAGGATCTGCCCGTAGCTGTTGTTGTTGTTGATCACGACCTTGATCGGCAGGTCGTGCCGTACGGCCGTGAGGAAGTCGGCCATGAGCATGGCGAACCCGCCGTCGCCCACGAAGGCGATCACCTGGCGGCCGGGGAAGGCGTGCTGCATCCCGATGGCGTACGGCAGGCCCGGGGCCATCGTGGCGAGGTTGCCCGACAGGTAGAACTCCCGCCCGCCGCGGATCGTCCAGTGCCGCGCGGCCCACGTCGCGATGGTCCCGGAGTCGCAGGTCAGGATGGCGTCGTCGGACGCCGCCTCGTCGACGCAGCCCATGAGGTACTGCGGCGCGACGGGGTCGCGGCCCGGGTCCTGCAGCGCCTTCATGTCCTCCCGCCAGGCGTCCATCTTGCGCTGGTACTTCTCCAGGAACGACCGGTCCTCGGCGGGATCCAGCAGCGGCAGCAGCGCCCGCAACGCGAGTCTGGCGTCGGCGGCGACCGGGGCCTGCGTCGGCCGGCGGATGCCGAGCAGGGTGGGGTCGGTGTCGATCTGCACCACTTGGGCCTGCCCCTCGGGCGGCAGGTACTTTCCGTAGGGGAAGGACGTGCCGACCATGAACAGCGTGTCGCACTCCTCCATGAGCTCCTCGCTCGGCGCGGTGCCGAGCAGGCCGAGCCCGCCGGTGGTGAGCGGGTGGTCGTCCGGCACCACGAACTTGCCGGGCAGGCTCTTGACGATGGGGCTGGCCAGCCTGTCGGCGACCGCCAGCACCTCCTCGCGGGCGTGCCGCGCGCCGACGCCGACGAGCATCGCGATCTTCCTACCCCGCCGCAGCACCTCGGCCGCCCGGGCCAGATCATCCTCGCCCGGCCGCAGCGGCGGGAGCGAGCAGGTCGTCAGGCTGGCGGGCGGGGTGCCGGGGCCGATGTGCCGGTACGGGTCCTCGCTCGCGGGCGCCACCTGGATGTCGTTGGGGAAGGTCAGGTGCGACACCGTCCGCTTGGTCAGCGCGTTGCGCACCGCGAGGTCGACCACGCCGGGCATCTGCTGCGGATTGGTGACCATCAGGTTGTAGGCGGCGAGGTCCTGGTAGAGGCGGTCGAGGTGGACCTCCTGCTGGTAGTGGGTCCCCAGCACCGAGGTCTCCTGCATGCCCGTCAGGGCCAGCACGGGCACGTGGTCGAGCTTCGCGTCGTACAGGCCGTTCAGCAGGTGGATGGCGCCCGGCCCCGAGGTCGCGGCGCACACGCCGAGACGGCCGGTCGCCTTCGCGTAGCCGGTCGCCATGAACGCGGCGGCCTCCTCGTGGTGGACCAGGATGAAGCGCAGCTTCTCCCGGTGCCGGCGGAAGCCCTCCATCAGGCCGTTGATCCCGTCACCGGGAAGCCCGAAGATCGTGTCGACCCCCCACTCCACCAGTCGCCGGGCCAGGCTCTCACCCACGATCTCGGTCATGTCCGCCTCCGATCGACATCGGTCGTACGGGCGCCCTCGCTGATCGGCGGCGCGTCCGGGCGTGCCCTCAGCGGCCCCGCGCTCTGCCTCTCGCGGCCGGCGCGGTCCGGTGACCGCTCCACCAGCCGAGGACGTACGCGGCGACGAGGCCGGCGGCGACGGCGAGCTGCTTCGGAGACGACAGGGCCGACTTGGCCTGCTTCAGAGCGCCCTTCGGGTCGGCCACGGCGCCCGCGACGCTGCCGATCGCCGACGCCAGGGTGTCGCCCGCGCTCTTCACCGCGTTGCTCTGCACGTTCATCATCGATACCTTCATGATCGGCTCCGGCATCGAACGGCTCGCCCGGGTGGCCCTTCCCGCCGCCGATGCCCATAAACGACGCCGCAGGTCACGGTGGCTTTGTGGGCAGCAGACCCGCATATCGCACGGTTCGCATGGACGTATCCCCACCGCGCTTTCACCCGCGCCCGCGGTCCTGGCCGCCCTCCGCGGGAAGGGTCGCGCCAGAGGCCGCCGCAGAGGCTGCCGCCGGTCCGCGGCGCACGCGGCCGGACGGCGAGATCCGCGAGGAGGCGGAGATCACCCGTGTCTTCCCGAGACCGCCGCCGTCGGCGCCGTCCCGCGCGTGGCCGGGGCGCGGAGGCCAGGAACCCGCCGCTTCCTCCGTACGCCGGGGAACTGCGCGACCGGCTCACCGAGGCGATCGCGGGCGAAGTCGGGTTCGGCGGCGGCGACCGGGCCGTGTACGCCTACGACGCGTCCGTCTACCGGCAGGTGCCGGTCGGCGTGGTGACGCCCAGGGACGCCGCCGACGTCGAGGCCGCGCTGGAGGTGTGCCGACGCTTCGGCGCTCCCGTGCTCGCGCGCGGCTGCGGCACCTCGATGACCGGGCAGGCCGTCAACGGGGCCGTGGTGTTCGACTTCACCCGCCACATGGACCGCATCGTCGAACTCGCCCCCATGCGGCACACCGCGCGGGTGCAGCCCGGCGTCGTCTGCGACCGGCTCAGGGACGCCGCCGCGCCGTACGGCCTGACCTTCGGCCCGGATCCCACGACCACGCGACGATCGGCGGCATGGTCGGCAACAACTCCTGCGGCACCCACTCCCTGACCGCGGGCAAGACCGTCGACAACATCGAGGAACTGGAGATCGTCACCTACGACGGCACCCGCATGCGGGTCGGCGCCACCGGCGAGGACGAGCTGGAGTGCGTCATCGGGGCAGGGGGGGGCGGCGCGATCCGCCGGGGCCCGCCCGTCATCCCCCGCCGGGTGTCCGGCTACAACCTCGACGCGCTGCTCCCCGAGAACGGCTTCCACGTCGCGCGGGCGCTCGTGGGCTCGGAGGGCACGGCGCCCGGGGAATGTGCATCACCGACCCGAGAAGCTGCGCCGACCAGATGTACGAGGCGCTCTCCTGGGACGGTCCGGTCATCGTCGAGTGCCTGGTCGACCAGCACGAGCCGCCGCTCCCGGCCAAGGTGAAGAGCCACCAGGTGCGCAAGCTGACCGAGGCGCTGGCCCAGGGCACGCCCAACCGCAACCGCATCGCCCTGCAGATGGTGAAGGACATGCTGGACGAGTCGAGCTTCGCGGCCAGCCCGGCGCACGCCGTGCCCCGCAAGGTCGGCCAGGCCGCGGCGACGCTGGTGGGCAGGCTCCGCGACCGCGCCAGGGGCGAGCACCCCGAGTAGGGGCCGCGCTCGGCCGCGGTGCCGGCCTCACCCGGATGACAGGCTCATCCGGGATGACGGCGGAGCAGGAGCATCGCGGCGTCGTCGAGGAAGGGGCCGCCGACGTGGCGCAGCAGGTCGGCGCGCAGCGCGTCGAGGGCCACCTGGGGATCGGCGCCGCGCAACAGATGCGCCCGCTCCGCGAGCGGGTAGAAGTGGCCGTTGCGGTCGCGGCACTCGATCACGCCGTCGGTGTAGAAGAGGATCTGGTCGCCCTCCCCGAACGGCACCCGGTGGGGCTTGGGCCGCGGCGAGCCGAGGGCGCCGAGCCCGAGCGGGAGGGCCTCCTCCTGCGGCTCCGCGAAGTGGACGCCGTCGCGCCGCAGCACGAGAGGGGCGGGGTGGCCGCAGTTGAGCAGGGAGATCTCCCCGTCGTGGACCTCCGCGAGTATGGCGGTGACGAACTTCTCACCGCTCAGGTGCCGGGCCAGACTGGTCTCCACACGCTCGACCACACCGGCGAGTTCGGACTGGTCGTAGGCGGCCTCGCGGAATGCGCCGAGCACCCACGCCGCGGTCTCGACCGCCTCCAAGCCCTTGCCCTGCACGTCGCCGATGAGGATCCGTACGCCCTCCGGGGTGGTCACCACCTCGTAGAGGTCGCCGCCGATCTGGGCCTCCGCCGCGGCGGAGGTGTAGGAGAGCGCGATCCGCAGGTCGCTCGCGCGGCGGGGGACCGGGCGCAGGAGCACCCTCTGGGCCGCCTCGGCGACCAGGCGGAGGTTGGCCAGCTCTCGTTCGCGCCGGTTGCGCAGTCTGCTGGCCAGCATGCTCGCGGCGGTGACGCCGACGATCGCCGCGAGGGTGAGATAGTTGCTCGTCCGGCCGAGCAGGCCGTCGTACACGGCGAGGGGGACGCAGATGGCGAGGGCCAGCACCCCCACCAGGGCAGTGCGGCGCACGCCGCCCGCCACCGAGGCGAAGGCCGGGCCCAGCGTGAGGAGCGCCAGGAAGCCCACACGGGGTCCGGTGATCAGGTCGACCACGACGACCAGGAGAATCGCGATGAACGGCAACGCACGCAGGATGCTCTGGGAACTCATCGCGACTCCATAGCCGGCCCCCACGTCAGCACATGATTCCTTTGATGGCTTTACTCTTCCCGCCTAGTGAACGCGGCACTCCCCGATGGCCGCGACGGATAGCGCCATTTCCGGCCGGTCGGTCAAGGCGCGGCGGGCCCCACCTGATCACTACGAGTAGTGACGTTACTCGAATTCGTGACGCGGTGACCGGTAAAGCCGGACATCCGGCTTTCCCCCACATCGTCACGGCAGCTCCGCGAAGCGCTCGACCTGGTCCGTGCGGCCGGACACGATGATGACGTCACCGTAGCCGAGTTCGGTCTCGGCGGTGGCGTAGGTGAACTCCTCGCCCGGCCGCTTGACCGCCACCACCGTCACCCCGTACTTGCGGCGCAGGCTCGACTCGCCGAGGGGGGTTCCGACGTACTCCTTGGGCGGAAGGGTCTTGACCAGGACGAAGTTCTCGTCGACCTCCAGGTAGTCGAGCATCCGCCCGCTCACCAGGTGGGCCACGCGCTCGCCCATGTCGTGCTCGGGGAAGACCACGTGCTGGACCCCGATCCGGCTGAGGATGCGGCCGTGCTGGCGGCTCACGGCCTTGGCCCAGATGTCTTCGATCTCCAGCTCGACCAGCAGCGACGAGGCGAGGATGCTCGCCTCCAGGTCGCTGCCGATGGCGCACACCGCGCGGTAGAAGTCCGGCAGGCCGAGCTGGCGCAACGCCTCGGGGTCGGTGGCGTCGGCGGTGGCGATGTGCGTGATCTGGCCCGCGAGGCTCTGCACCACCTTGGGGCGGTGGTCGATGGCGAGCACCTCGGTGCCGCGCCGCACCAGCTCCAGGGCGAGCGCGGTGCCGAAACGGCCGAGACCGATCACCGCCACGGGGTCGTTTCTCATGTCAGCCAACGATGACCTCCTCCTCCGGTAATTCATAGCGGCGGGTGCGCTCCTTGAGCGCCAGGGCGGAGCCCAGCGTGAGCGGGCCGATCCGGCCGACGAACATCAGCAGCGTGAGCAGCACCTGCGCGGCGGGGGAGACGGCGGAGGCGACGCCGACGGACAGCCCGGTCGTGCCGAAGGCGGAGACGACCTCGAAGAGCACCCGGTCAAGGGAGTGCGGCGTCAGCACCAGCAGGACGTAGGTGAAGAGCGCGACCAGGGACACGCTCAGCACGGTCAGCGAGACCGCCTGCCGCTGCGCCGCCTCGGTGAGGCGGCGGTGGCCGATGTTCACCCTGCTCTCGCCGCGCAGCTCCGCCCAGACGATGAACATGAGCAGGCCCAGCGTCGTGACCTTGATGCCGCCCGCGGTGCCCGCGCTGCCCCCGCCGACGAACATCAGCAGCTCGGTGACGAGCCAGCTTGAGGGGTGCATCTGCGTGATGTCGAGGCTGTTGAACCCGGCGCTGCGCGGCATGACGGCGGTGAAGAACGAGGCGAGCATCTTGCCCTGTTCGTCCATCGGCCCGAGCGTGCGGGGGTTGGTCCATTCCGTGACGAGGAAGACCAGGGTGCCGCCCGCCAGCAGGACGGCGGTGACGGCGAGCGTGATGCGGGTCAGCAGCGACCAGCGGCTGGGCCGGCGCCAGGACCGGCGCAGCTCGAACACCACGGGATAGCCGAGCCCGCCCACGATCACCGCCGCCGCGACGGTCAGGCAGACCCAGGGGTCGGCGGCGAACCTGACCAGGCTGTCGGGCCACAGCGCGAAACCGGCGTTGTTGAATGACGAGACCGCGTGGAACAGGCCCAGGTAAAGGCCGCGCCCGACGGGCTCGCCGTACCCGAGCACGAACCTGAGCGTGAGAACGGTTCCCACGACGGCCTCGCAGGTCAGGTTGAAGAGCACCACCTTGCCCACCACGCGTCGCAGGTCGCTGCCGTTGAGCACCCTGGTTTCGGCCTGCGCGGACAGCCGGGCCCGCAGGCCCAGCCTGCGGGAGACGAGCAGGGTGAAGACGGTCGCCAGGGTCATGATGCCGAGGCCGCCCACCTGGATCAGGACGGCGATGACCGCCTCGCCGAACGCCGACCAGTGCGTGGCCGTGTCGACGACGGTCAGCCCGTTCACGCACACCGCCGACGTCGCGGTGAACAGGGCGGTGAGCCAGTCCGCGGGCTTCCCCGAGGTCGTGGCGAGCGGACTGGACAGCAGGACGGTTCCCAGGATGATCGTCACCCCGAACACCGTCGTGATCACCTGCGCCGGCTGGTGGAAGCGCGCCACCACGGCCCAGAACACCTTCATGCGCAGCCCCACCACGCGGGCGTCCCGCGCCCGTCGCCGACCCTACTTCCCGGCACACCGCGGCCTACCGTAACAGCACATTTCCGGCCGGGCACATCAGGCTCTCACCCGGTGGCCCGATCGGGCGCGGTCAGTCAGGCGGCCGTGACGGCGAACGGGCCCCCGGCGCCGAACACGAGCCGGGCGAAGTTCTCGCCGATGCGGCGATGCCCGGCGGGGTCGGGGTGCACCTCGTCGGGCAGCGGCAGTTCCGCGTAGTCCGCCTCGCCGTAAAGGTCGCGGCCGTCGAGGTAGTGCAGGTTCGGGTCGTCGGCCGCCCGCTGCCGCACGATCCGGGCGAGCTCGTCGCGGACGATGTTGAGCGTCAGCCGCCCGGCGGCGCGCTCGGCCGGGTCGCCCGTGGCCTTGAACCGCACGGTCCCGCCCCCGAAGTCGGGTGCGAGCGGGCCGGGGGTGTCCTCCTGGACCGGGCACAGGATGGAGGACACGACCAGCAGCGGCGTGGCCGGGTGTCCCTCGCGGACCGTGTCGAGGAAGCCGTGGACCGCAGGAGTGAACGCGCGCAGGCGCATCACGTCGCCGTTGACGATGTTGATGCCGATCTTGACGCTGATCAGGTCGGCGGGGGTGTCCCGCATCGTGCGGGCGGTGAACGGGTCGAGCATCGCGCTGCCGCCGAACCCCAGGTTGATCAGCTCCACTCCGCCCCGGGCGGCGGCCAGGGCGGGCCAGACGGCGGTCGGGTGGGCGGCGTTGGAGCCGTGGCTGATGGAGCTGCCGTGGTGCAGCCACACCCTGCGCCCGCTGTCCGGCGCCGGCTCGATCGGGGCGTCGGTGCGCAGGGCGATCAGCTCGGTGATCTCCGTATGCGGCAGCCAGACCTCGACGTCCTTGTCACGCGCGGGCAGATCGGCGAACCGGGCGGTTCCGGCTGGTCCTTCCCGGAGCTCGACCGACTGGGTGGCCATGTCGATGACGCGGACGTTGCCGCCGCTCACGGTCGCCTGGGCCGTGAGGCGGCCGTCGACGAGCAGGTCGTAGACGCCGTCCGCCGGGGCGGGCAGGCCCCGGTAGGCCCGCTTGGTGGGCAGCGCGTCCAGCTCGACGGTGGTCGCCCGGGTCCGGAACGCCAGCCGTACGCCGGACGGCTGGGCCTCGGCCATGGCCAGTTGCCCGTCGGGGATCTGCCGGCGAGCCCAGGCGGGCAGCCGATGCGGCAGCAGGCCGTGCGCGGTGCGTTCCACGTCGAGGGCGCCGCGCAGGATGTCCGCGGTGACGGGTGTGGTGAAGGGTGTGGTGATCGGGTCGTGCTCGATGCTCATCGCCTCAGCCTGTTCGTGATCAGGGCGTGGTCCGGTTGCGCAGCAGGGTGTCGAGGGAGTCCACGATCCAGGACCAGGACTCGTCCGGGTCGACGGGCGTGTGACTGAAGCCTCCGCTCAGCTCCAGGTCGACGTAGCCGTGGAAGACGCCGCCCAGCATCCGGACCGCGTGTGTCTGGTCCGGCTCCGCGATGTCGTAGCCGCGCAGGATGGCCCGCGTCATCTGGGCGTGCCTGACGCCGGCGCTGGCGGCCGCCGTCTCGGGGTCGAGCCTGAACCGGGCGGCTGCGTAGCGGCCGGGATGCTCCCTGGCGTAGTCGCGGTAGGCGGCCGCGAAGGCGGCCAGGGCGTCCTTGCCGGCGCGACCGGCCAGCGCGTCCGCGACCCGGTCGGCGAGTTCCTCCAGCGCCAGCAGGGCGATCCCGGTCTTGAGGTCCTGGGAGCTCTTCAGATGCGAGTACAGGCTCGCGACCTTGACACCGAACCGCCGGGCCAGCGCCGAGATCGTCACATGCTCGAAGCCGACCTCGTCGGCCAGTTCCGCCCCCGCCCTGATCAGGCGTTCCGTGGTCAGCCCTGCGCGTGCCATGACCCTCTCCCTGCGTCGCCTTCACGCATTATGTAATTGCCTAATCCTTTTAGGCAAATCGTGGATGTTCTCCTGTTGATGTGAGGTGCACTTGAATATCATGTCTGGCGATATATCCTGGGGACGTGACAGCACGGGCGATGACGGAACCGGCGTTCCTCGTTCTCACCGCACTCGTCGACGAGCCGCGGCACGGCTACGGCATCGCGCAGGAGGTCGAGCGGCTCTCCGGAGGGCGTGTCCAACTCAAGATCGGCACCCTGTACGGCGTGCTGGACCGGCTCGCCGCCGACGGGTTCGTGGAGGCGGACCGCGAGGAGGTGCGGCAGGGACGGCTGCGCCGCTACTACCGGCTGACCGACGAAGGGGCGCGGGCGCTTGAGGAGGAGGCCGTACGGCTGGCCGACAACGCGCGCCGCGCCGTCGAGCGGCTGCGACTCAGGCAGGCGGGAGGGCTGGCATGAGCGAGCGCGTCGGCAGACGAAGCGTGCTCGAGGAGCGCTACCGGCGGTGGCTGCGGCTGCTGCCGGGGTCCTATCGGGCCGAGCGCGAGGAGGAGATGGTCGCGGCCTTCATGGAAGGCGCCCGGCGCGAGCCGGCCGGACACGACGACCAGCGTCCGCGCCTCCTGGAGGTCGCCAGCGTGGCCGCGCTCGCGCTGCGGCTGCGGCTGGGCGGTCCGGGGTCTCCACCCGGGGCCTACCTGTGGGGCGAGGCGGTCCGACTGGCCGCCCTGCTCGGCCTCGTCTTCTGGACGATGATCGCGGGCCTGTACGCCGGGCAGGCGGTGCTGACGTACGGCATCCCCGTGGACGCCCTGCCCGACGGTGTCATGGGCATCGGCGATCCCGGGTCCCCCGAGCGTGCGCGGCTCGTGCTGGCCGACCTGACGCCCCTGCTGTGGGCGGCCGGCCTCGGCGCGCTCGTGCGAGGCCGTGTCCGTATCGCCAAAGCGGCGGCCATCGCGGCTCTGGTCGTGCCGTACGTGCTGGTGCCGCCGTTCCTGGAATGGGACAGCGCGTTGGGATGGGACGGCGCGGTGCGCTGGGCCTGCGCGGCCCTGCCTGCCGTGGTCCCGGCGCTGGCGCTGGTGATCGGGTTCCATCGCGACGCCCCGCCGCCCCGCCTGCCCACGCGGCGGGCCCTGCTCCTGCTCGCGCTCCCGATCGCCGCGGGCCTGCTGCTCTCGGTGGTCGTCGGGGTGCTCGGGGCGGCGACGCGGGCGGAGACCGTCTCCGCGGAGCTCCTCATTCCGGCCTGGATGTGGCTCGACACGACCGGCCTCGCGTGCGTGTCGCTGACCGCGATCGCGGTGTGGTGCGCGCTCCGGTACCGGACGCCGGGGCGACCCGCCGCGCCCGTGGCCCTGGCGGGGGCGATCCTGACCGTGCCCGCCGTGCTCGCCCGCGCAGGCACGATGCCCCCGGGCGCGACCGGCGTCACGGGCCTCAGCGCGACCCTGCAACTGGCCGTGCTCGTGGCGAGCGGGATCACGCTCGCCGTCATCGGCGCACGCGGGATGCGGGCGGCGGAGGCAGGCCTCACCGAGGTGCGGGGGCGGCCCGGATGACGCTCCTGGCATGAGCGTGGCCACAGCGTGGCCAGAGGGGGAAGCCGCCCCCGGTGACCCGGGGGCGGCTTCGCTCACGACGGAGGGCTCATGCCCAGGGCTGGGAGACGACCCAGCTCACGTCGTTGCTCCACTGGGTGGCGTTGTCGAAGGCGTTCGAGCCGCCGTTGCTGGCGATGTAGACGGTGTTGTTGTAGTGCCGCAGGAACCGGGCCGGGAAGTTGTAGGAGGCGAACGACGTGCCCTGGCCGTTCTTGCCCGCCTGCGGGCAGAAGGTGGCGTCCTGCGCGAACTGCGAGCTGCCGTCGTCGCGCTGCCGGTAGAGCTGGTAGTAGCTGTGCCGCAGGTAGTCGCCGGGGTAGTTCCTCGACTCGAACGACACGCACGAGCTGTTGGCCAGGCCGCTGCGCACGATCCAGGTGGCGTCGCTCTTGTCCAGGGTTGAGCTGGACGAGGTGATCACGGACGTGATGGCGTTGTCGTTCTGGTGCCGGATGTAGCGGTCGGTGTAGCCGGGCGTGGTGGCGCGCAGCGAGATCGCCGAACCGGGGGTGAGCGTGCCGTTCTGGCCGCCGCCCGTCGTCGTGGAGTATCCGGCGGCGACGACGTTGGCCTGCACCGCGTTCTCGGTCGCGTCGGACGGGTAACCGGACGTCATCACGCCCTCGTAGAAGGTGCCGCGGGCGCCGACGCTGTTGTCGCCGCCGATGCCGAGGATGATGGCGCCTTCCTTCTTCATCGGGTTGTAGCCCGCGACGTTGGGCCGCACCCCGTTGTAGAAGGTCGAGAGGCTGCCCGACTGGGCGTTGCCGCCGCGGATGGCCCAGTGGTTGGGCTCGCCCTTGACGATGGCGGTGAGGAACCGGTGGCTGATGCTCGGGTCGCCCGCGTTGTAGTGCTGGTTCACGCCGGAGAACAGGCCGTTCTCCAGGTCGGCCATGATCCAGGGGCCGTTGCCCGCGCCGTAGCCCCAGACCTTGATGTTGCCGAAGTAGATGGCCTCCATCGTGCCGTTGCCGTTGTCGCGGCTGTTGGTCTCGGCGTTGCCGTAGTCGAAGCAGCAGCCGCCGTTGTAATGGGTGCCGTCGAAGATGGCGTACATGCCCTCCGGCTGGTCGCCCTTGGCGACGCCGTTGGTGTTGTTGTTGCGGTAGCCGGTGCCGGGGGCCACGTAGACGCCGTAGGCCTTCTGCCCGCCGACCGTGACCGGCGCCGCGGTCGCCACCGCGAGGTTGTCATAGCCGCCCGCGGCCGGGCCGGAGAACCCGCCGGGGGGCGCCTGGGTGAGGCGGTTGTTGCGGCCGGACTGGTCGTAGATGATCGTGATCAGGCAGGTGGTGTTCGCGCAGAACGAGTCCTGCGCGGCGGCGTTGGCGACGCCGCCCGCGCTCAGCACGCCGATGTCGCGGGTGGCGTTGTCCGAGGAACGGCGCACCTGGTAGAGCGGGCCGTTGTAGTTGCCGTACAGAGCGCGGGTCGTGCTGTGCGCCGCCACGCACGGCGTGCCGCCGGCGGCGTAGATGTCACACGGCCCCTGCGTGGCGGCCTCCGACGGTGCGGAAAGGCCGGCCAGGAGGCCGGCGGCGAGCGTGATCGCCGCGCCCGCAGACAGTGCCGCCCTCTTCAGATGCCCTAATCGGAAAATCATGAGGCTTTCGTGCCTTCCTCGTGGGGGGTGCCGAGTGCCGATGTGATGTTAGCGCTAACAATTGCAGCTGTGGGCCCGCCGCCTCACAGTCGTGCATTGGGGGTCGGTGCGCTTAGTTTTGGCGTCCGGCCCGTCTCCGTCAAGGCCCTAATTCGGCCTGGAGGGCGTTCACGCGCGCCGTGCGAATCTCGCCGGCGGCCGACTCCCGAGGTGAGGGACCGCGCCCCGTCTGGGGCGATCTCTTTCACATCGCTCCTGTTCAGTGGAGGTTCAGCTATGCCCGGGATGCGCTTGGATGTGCGGTCCCGGCCGGTCGCGCCGGCCTGCACGGGAAAGTCGTGAAAGTTTCAGGACCGGTGCACGCGCGCCGTCGTTCGACCTTTTCCGGCTCTTGACGGGCATGCCGTAATAGCCCACAGTGACGGAAGACGCCCGCCGCACCCGTCGCCCGCAGGCGTCATATCGTGTCGTTTCCGGCCCGAATGGCCGGGCCAAAATGTTATGGCTAACAATCACGGTGACCCGGCCGCGCCGGGGTTTCCGCATGGCGATCCGGTGGCGGGCGTGGCCTGATTCGTGGTGACGGGCGAGAGCGACCTGCGCTTGCTGCTGCGCGCGATGCGGCCGCGCTCAACCCGGGCCGCTACGTTTTCACCACCGTCGACGCGAGATTCCCGCCGGTGCCGGTCCGGTCGTCACGGTCGCCGAGGAGGAGGGCCGGTAGACGGCGGGGTTCAGGCGGGAAAACGCGGAGGCGTGCCACAGACCGGTGGTGAGGAACCGGTCGGCGTGGCTGGTGCCGAGGCGGTCGTCCAGGCGAAGGAGCGCGCCGATGACGCAGTGCTGGTCGTAGTAGCAATCGGTCATGGGCACCAGCGGCTCCCCGGCGGCACACTTCGCGTGCATGAGGAAACGCAGGTGCAGTCCGCGACAAGCGCGGCGTAGGCCTCGCGCGGCGTCTTTGTCCACCAGGCCGGCCTGCTTCACCGCGATCGGGTGCCGTGGCCGGCCTCGGCGAACGCGGCCCTTCCCCGGGCAGCCCCAGGGCTCAGGTACGGCCGGCGCTTCGGGTCGTGAGTGCCTCAAGCATGTCTGCTCTCGCTGCGGCCGTCGCGGGCCAGCGCCGGCAGGGCGGCGGCGATCATCTTGGCCTCGCGCTTGCGTAGCACCAGTGCCAGGACCAGCATCGTGAGGAACACCGGCACCATGACGGCTCCGTAGATCTTGTAGATCAGGAACGGATCGCTCCCGGCGAGCCCCGCCCAATCCCATGCGCCGTGCAGGACGATCGCGACGAGCAGCCCCGCGAGGGTGAGTCCGACGCGTGCGCCTCGGCTGCGCTTGTTCGCGGCCGCGGCGATGCCGAGTCCGAACACGGCGACCATGAGCGGGTGGAAGAACGGCACCATCACCACGCGCAGGAAGAAACTGGCCCCGAGCAGGGCGATGGCATCGACGTTGGACGCGTCCGACGCGGCGAAGGTCGTGATGATGCGGCCGAAGTAGAGGATGTTCTCCGTGAAGGAGAACCCCGCGCCGACGAGTCCGGCGTAGACGACGCCGTCGAGCAGGCCGGTGATCTGCCTGCGGCGGTAGATCAGCAGCAACACCAGGAACAGGCCCTTGAGGATCTCCTCGGTGACAGGGGTGATCACCAGCGGGCGGAACCACGCGCCGAAGTCCGTGCCCATGGTGGTGTCGACGACGGCCTGGAGTCCTTGCTGCGACCAGATCGAGCAGAACGCCGCGAACGACGCTCCCCATGCGAACGCCGACACCAGGCGGCGCGGACGCTCAGGCTCCCAGCGGTTGAGCCAGAG
Organism: Microbispora rosea; assembly: GCF_900156315.1. GTDB lineage: Bacteria > Actinomycetota > Actinomycetes > Streptosporangiales > Streptosporangiaceae > Microbispora > Microbispora rosea. Next base: position 132,178 of record NZ_FTNI01000024.1, read on the forward strand.
GAACGCGCCTACAACCGGAAGGGTGACCAGGGCGGAAAGCGGCAGACCGGCGGCCACCCCGTCCACACCGATCTGCGTGGCCACCCAGAGAACGGAGAGGAGCCACACGGCTCCCGCCGACACGGGCCAGAGAGTCCACGCGCGGCTGCGCGTGCGGCTCGTCGATGTTCGCATTGCTGTGTTCCTTCGTCGGTACCTCGACGCCGCGGTGTGCGGTCGCTGGTCCAGGGGACACTGTGCCGTTGCGGCATACTCAAGTCGGCTGGTCGTGAGACGTGGGGAGGGGGAGGGGGCCGGCATGAGCTGGAGCACGCGGGAAGTCGCGCAACTCGCCGGGACGACCCTGCGTACGGTCCGGCACTATCACGAGATCGGCCTGCTCGACGAACCGGAGCGACTGTCGAACGGCTACAAGGTCTACCGCGCCGAGCACCTCGTGCGGCTGCTACAGATCCGCCGTCTCACCGGGCTCGGCTTCTCGCTCGCCGCGATCGCGGCGATGGAGGACGAACCGGAGCAACTCGACGAGACCCTGCACGCCGTGGACGCCGAACTCGCCGCCACGATCGCACGGCTGGAGGAAGCGAGAGCGGAGATCGCGAAGCTGCGGGATCGGCCGGTACCGACCGACCTGCCCTTCGGCATCTCGGCCGCGGCGACCGACGCGCGGCTGTCGCAAGCCGACCGGTCGCTGTTCGCCGTGCTCTCCCAGGTGGTCGGCGATGACAACACCCCGCACTGGCAGGCGCTCCTGCGGGACTTCGAGCGAGATGACGTGACCGACGAGTTCGACGCGCTCCCGCCGGATGCCGACGAGGAGACCCGCGAGCGACTCGCGCGACACATTCTCCCGCAGATGATCGTCCTGAACGGGAAGCACCCGGCGCCGCCCCGCACCGTCGAGCACGCGGCGACCGGTCAGCAGGCGGCGACCGCCGCGGTGATCAACGCCGTGCTCGATCTCTACAACCCGGCACAGCTCGACGTGCTCACACGCATCTGGAAACAGCTGGGCTGATCCCAGGCCATCGATCGCCCTGACGATCGCCTCGCGCCGCCGGAGCCATATCGGGGGGCCGGCGGTGTGTGAGCGGCTCCGTCTTCTTCTCCTGCATCCGTTCGGTGATGCTCCGCCACGGGCCCGACGTGAACCCCGAGGGCGGCTCCTTCAGGGGGTGCGACCAGCCCCGAGCGACATCCTGATACCGCTGCACAGCCAGCCGCATCGAATTGCCCTGCTATCCCCCGGACCAGGAGAAGAATCAGGACAAGGGAGAGTAGCGGTTCACGCCAGGTCCCACAGCAGCCGGTAGTAGGCGATGCGCTCGGGGTCGGGGGCGACGCCGTACGCGTCGTACACGACGCCGTCGTATCCCGGGCCGTAGTTCCACTCCGTGCTCCAGGCGGCGACCGCGAGGTCGGCCCACCGGTCGGCCACGCCCAGCGAGCCGAGGTCGACGTGCCCGGCGAACGTCCCGTCGTCGTGCAGCAGGGTGTTGGGAGCGCAGGCGTCGCCGTGGCAGACGACGAGGCGGTCGACTGCGGGCGGCTCGCCGAGACGCTGCCGGGCCGCCTCGTCGCGACCGCGGAGCCGCCGCTCGACGCCCCAGTCGTATGGGCACTCCTGCACGGGCAGGGTGTCGTGGAGCAGGCGAAGCCCCCGGCCGATCGCCGCCGCGGCGGTGGCGGGATCGGCGGTCCAGCGCGGGTCCACCGCCGAGCGGCCGGGAAGCGCCGCCGTGACGAGCCAGGCGCCGTCCGCGTTCGATCCCCACGCCGGCGCCCGAGGAACGGCGGCCCACCGCCCGGCCCACTTCAGGCGCTCCGCCTCGCCGGGCAGGTTGATCTCCGGGGTGCCGGCGGCGACCCACTTGACGTACCTTGTGCCGCCGTTCGCGTCCTCCAGCCGGAATGTCAGGCCGCCGAGCTGGTTGCGCCACACCGGAGTGACGGTGTCGCCCGCGGCGAGTTCGGCGACGGCGCCGGGCACGGCCACCGGCCCGGCCGGGATCGAGGCGAGGGGGGGCCGGCTCATGACCACCATTCTCCTTCGCAACGGCCTGCCGTACGCGTTCCTGCGCCACCCCTTCTACAGCGACGCGTTCGTCCCCCGGGTCGTCGGCGACGGTGAGATCACCAGCAGCACCGGCGGGCGGGGCCTGAACACGGCGTTCCGGTCGAGACGGCGGCGAACGTGCTGCCGACGGCTACGCCGGCCTCGGCCGGACATAGTCCGCGCGAATTGAGCGCGGCGATCGCGCGGGAGTTGCGGGTCACGCCGCCATTTGAACGAGATGTTCACAACAGTACGTTGACAATGAAGAGTTGTGGCTACATCCTTGGGCGGTATGAGACCGACCGCCGAGCAGCCCCTCGATCCGTTCACGTCTCCGCGTCCGGAGGCGGCGCGCGCGCAGCGCGTCCACGCGTCGTTGTTCCGTATCGCCGAGCGGCACGCCACCACCGACGAGCAACGCGGCCGGCAGGTCCACCCCTTGGTGATGGGCCCCCACGAAGCCGTCAGACTCGTGTCGTTCCTGCTGAGCGGGGCCGCGCAGCTCGATGACGGCGAGCCGGAGGTGGACCAGGCCGACATCACGGCCGCCTTGACTCTTGTCCCCCAGGCCCGGGCCGAGATGGACGAGTTGGAGGCCGCGCTCCTCCGGATGGCGCGGGGGCGCGGCATGACGTGGCAGGAGATCGCCTTCGGCCTAGGGCTCGGCACCCCGCAGGCCGCCAGGCAGCGTTACGAACGGCTGGTGGACCGCACCGCGATCGACTTCGACGAAGGCCGGTAGGAGGCTCCGGGAAAGCCGCCTCCCTCGGTCAGCGCATAGTCGCCCGTCGAGCCAACCGGAATCGAATGCGCTGCCCGGGGCGGGCCTGCGCTGCCCGTCCGATCTCGTCGTCACGTAGGACCGCGATGACGGGATATCCGCCGGTCACGGGGTGATCGGCTAGGAAGAGCGTCGGCTGGCCGGACGGCGGCACCTGCAGTGCGCCGGGGACCATACCCTCGCTCGGCAGTTCGCCGCCCCGCGCGCGTTCGAGGCGTGGCCCGCGCAGCCGCATGCCGATCCGGTCGCTCTGCGGGGTGACCTCGTACGGCTCGGCGCACAGGGCCGCCAGCGCCTCCGGTCTGAACCAGTCGTGGCGTGGTCCCGGCACGGCCGCCAGGACGAGATCCCCCGACTCGGGTTCGGGCACCGGGGCGAGATCGACAGCAGGGAACTCCACTGGGGGCGGCCCCACTGGTAGCAGTGCTCCGGGCGCCGGACGTTCCGGACCGAGGCCGGAGAGCAGGTCGGTGGCCCGTGACCCCAGCACCTTCGGGACGTCAAGGCCGCCGCGGACGGCGAGGTAGGTGCGCAGCCCGCGGGGCGGCACACCGAGCCGCAGTGTGGCCCCGTCCGGCAGGCGCTCGACCGACGCGTGCCCGACGCCGCGCACGCGTCCCCGGGCGTCGGTGACGGTGGCGGGACAGGGCGCTCCGGTAAGCGCCACGAGCAGATCACCGCTCGCGCGCACCAGCAGCCCGCCCAACGTGATCTCCAGGCCGGCCGCACCCTCAGGATTGGCCAGCAGGCGGTTGGCCAGTCGTAGAGCACCGCGGTCCGCCGCGCCGGAACGCCCGACGCCGAGATGGCTGTGGCTGCGCCGCCCCAGGTCTTGCACTGTGGTGAGAGGGCCGGTGGCCAGCACCAGCAGCGCCCGGCCCGCCTCCGGCACGCTCACGACGCCTCCGCGAACCGTACGCGCACGCCCGGGCGCAGCAGGGCGGGCGGGTCGGCCGCGATGTCCCACACCACGGTCTCGGTGCGCCCGATCAGCTGCCAGCCGCCTGGGGACTCGCGCGGGTAGACGCCGCTGAACTCTCCGGCGAGCGCCACGGCGCCGGTCGGCACGCGTACGCGCGACTCCGTCCGCCGGGGCACGGCCAGCCGGGGGTCGCCGCCGACCAGATAGCCGAAGCCGGGGGCGAACCCGCAGAAGGCGACCGTCCAGACCGTCCCGGTGTGCGCCGCCACCACCTCGCGTTCGGTGAGCCCGGTCAGCCGGGCCACGTCGGCGAGGTCGTCGCCGTCGTACACCACCGGGATCACCACCTCCTCGGTCGTCACGCGGCGGCCTCCGGCCGGTCGTGCGGCCAGGACGGCGGACTCCACCTCGGCGTGGCGCGTCGGCGGCTCGAACCGGACGAGCAGCGTACGCGCCGCGGGGACGAGGTCGACGATTCCGGGCGGGGTGTCGGCCGCGAGGGCGTCGTAGAGGGCGACCACCTCCTCGAGACGGTCGAGCTCCACCAGGACCGCGTGGTCGCCGCAGCGGTGCAGCCGCGCAGTCACCCATTCCCCTCGACGAACGGTGCCGGGGCGATGCCGTTCGCTTTGAGCGCCTCACTTACCTCGAAGGCCATGGCGACGGCGCCGGGGCTGTCGCCGTGCACGCAGATCGAGTCCGCCGTGATGGTGAGCGGTGTCCCGTCGACGGCCTCGATCGGCTGGCCTCTGGCCATGCGTACGCTCCGCTCGGCGACTTGGCGAGGGTCGTGCAGGACTGCGCCGGTCACGTTGCGCGGCACGAGGGTGCCCTCGGGCGTGTAGGCACGGTCGGCGAAGCATTCCGCGATGGTCTTGAGGCCGGCCGCGTCTGCCTGGCGCAGCCACGCCGAGCCGGGGAGGCCGAGCACCGGCAGACCGGAGTCGTAGGAACGCACGGCCGCGACGACCGCCGCGGCCTGCGCCTCGTGGTGGACGATCGCGTTGTAGAGCGCGCCATGCGGCTTGACGTATCTCACCCTGGTGCCCGCCACCCGCGCGAAGGCGTCCAGCGCCCCGATCTGGTAGATGATGTCGTCGGCGAGTTCGCCGGGCCGCACATCGATGAAGCGCCGCCCGAAGCCCGCCAGGTCGCGGTAGCCGACCTGGGCGCCGATCACCACACCGCGCGCGGCCGCGGTCTCGCAGGTGCGCCGCATGATCGCCGGATCTCCCGCGTGGAACCCGCAGGCGACGTTGGCGCTGGTGACGATCGACAGCAGCGCCTCGTCGTCGCCGAGCGTCCACCGGCCGAAGCCCTCACCTAAGTCGGAGTTGAGATCGATGCGCGCGGTGTGGTGAGACACGTCAGCTCCAGAGTACGGTGATCCCGCTGAGGGAGTTCCAGCCGAGGTAGATGGTCAGCGCCCAGGCCAGCACGCCGATGCCGATGAGCCAGACCGGGTAGCGGTACCCGCCCATGAGATCGCGCCGGCGCGCCGCGACCCAGAGGATCACGGCGAGACCGACGGGGAGAATGAGGCCGTTGAGCGCCCCCGCGAGGATCAGGAGATTGGCCGGCGCCTTGCCGAGGAGTTCGAAGATCGCGGCCGAGACCAGGATGAAGCCCACCGTGATCCATGAGCGGTAGCGGTCCAGCCACGGCGAGAGACTGGCGAGGAACGAGACCGACGTGTAGGAGGCGCCGATGACGGAGGTGATGGCCGCGGCCCACAAAACGATTCCGAACAGCCTCAGGCCAAGCTGACCTGCGGCGGCCTGGAAGATGTCACCGGCCGGGTTCGTCGAGTCGGCGGCGAGATGAAACCCGCCGGCCACCACTCCGAGCACGGCGAGGAAGAGGATCACCCGCATGACTCCGGTGACGAGGATGCCGGTGACCGAGCCGCGGGTGATCTGTCTGGTGTTCTCCGGCCCGGTCACGCCCGCATCGATGAGACGGTGCGCGCCCGCGTACGTGATGTAACCACCCACTGTGCCGCCGATCAGCGTAGTGATGGCGAGGAAGTCGACCGAATCGGGCAGGACGGTCTGCCGGAGAGCCTCGCCCACCGGCGGCCCGGAAACGATCGCCACGTACAGCGTCAGCGCCACCATCACGACGCCGAGGACGACGACGATCCGGTCGATGGCCACCCCGGCCCGCCTGCTGAGGAAGATGGCGATGGCGATCAGGGCGGACAGGGCACCGCCGATCTTGACGTCGACCCCCGCGAGGGCGTTCAGGCCGAGCGCGGTGCCGCCGATGTTGCCGACATTGAAGACCAGGCCGCCGAAGGCCACGAGGACGGCCAGCAGGTACCCCGCGCCGGGCAGCACTCGATTGCCCAGTGTCTGGGCGCGCATACCACTGATACCGATCACCCGCCAGACGTTCAGCTGGACGGCGATGTCGACAAGGATCGAGGCGAGGATCGCGAACGCGAACGCCGCCCCGAGCCGCGCCGTGAACGTCGTCGTCTGAGTGATGAAGCCGGGGCCGATGGCGCTAGTGGCCATGAGGAACATCGCGCCGAACAGGGCGACGCGCCGGTCTCGGCCTTTTGCGCCCTCAGGTGAGGCCGCCTGGGTGTTGGGGAGTCGCTTCATAGGGGGTCTCCTTTGCTCACCTGAGCGTGAAGCTATGGATTGTTCAACAATCCAGCAACCCCCTTCCATGTAACTTTTGCGCTACAACCGATCATGTAGTGCGGTGATTCGGGGGTGAGAAGTTCCATCTGCCCTGCTGCCGCGGCCTTCGGGCGAACCCGTCGCGGTCTAGGCTGGGCTGGATTCGGCGGTCGAAAAGGGGCTGGGATGACGGCGGCTGACTGGGCTGAACGGCTGAGCACGGCTCGGCCGCTGCTCGATCGGGCCAGCACCGCGGAACTGGTCGCCGACGTCCTGCGGGAGAACGTCGTCCTGGAGACGGCGAGCGTGCGGGCCGCCGGCGCGGCCCCCCCTGAAGCGCGGCAGGAGGTCCGGCACGTCGACGAGGGCCAGAGGGTCGCCGACGTGGGCGACTGGGTGGCCGTCGGCACCGCCAACATGCGCTTCCATCGCGCGATCGCCGCGTTGCTCGCCAGTCCGCGCGTGGATGAGACCATGGCGCGCCTGCTCGCCGAACTGCGATTGGCGTTCCATGTGATGGGCGAGCTCAGGACCTTCCACGAGCCCTGACGTATCGCCGCGATCGCGGCCGACCTACTGGCGGCCGCCGGCCTGACCGGTCCACCGGTCGGCGCCGAGCGGGCCGTGGAAACGTGACCGGCCGTCTGCCCGTCTGGCGGTGACCTTGCCGCCTCACCGGCGAACTCGTTGGGGTCTGGTGTGACGGCGTCATCAGGCGAAGTGCTCACGGTCTCGCCCCGCGCGCCCTTGGCCGGCCGGCCGCTACGTCCACCGGCGCCCCGTCCTCGCTGCGGACCCAGACGTCCCCCGACTGGAAGTACGTCGCCCTTTTCGCCCTCTTGACGGATTGTTCGACAATTTCCTAAAGTCGGGCCGTCTTCGAGTCCCGGTATCCCACACGAGCGAACCAACCCCAGCCGCTCACCCGGAACGGCCATCCGATGAGGGCGGGGAGTTGGCGCCCTGACCTCCGCCGTGGAACCCCAGCGGCGCAGACGGCAAGGGCGTAGACCTCTACTTACGCAACGGCCCCGACCTCGACGAGGCGCGCAGCGGACGACTGCCGTTTCGAGATTGAACCCCCAGGGCGGAATGCCATCGCATTACTGCCGTACCCACTGTCGGCCTGCGGGGCTTTCGCTTCCACACGGGCAGAACGACTTGCGCAAGGAAGTAGATGAGGAGAAAGCGGTCAGGATGAAAACCCCCCCGTCCATTGCCGGCATTGGCGCGCTTGCCCTGGTGCTCGCCACCACGGCGGCCTTCGCGACATCAACCCCCGCGTCCGCGAACGCATCCGGTTGTCTCGACCCGAGCGCGCCGCTGTCAGTCGAAGAAAACCGGCTGAGCTTCGCCCTTCCCGACAACGACGACCCCGCCCTTCTGCAGTCGAAGCCCTTCGCCCAGCAAATGATCGAGGGCGGTGGTTTTAAGGACTTCGCCCCGAAACTCATCAACAAGCTCTGCCACACCGGAAACCTCGCAGCGGCGACGACTCTGGCGAAGGAGGAAGGCCGGCACCTGTGGCGGGAGGCCGTACGTCGCGCCCAGAACAAGGGCAAGATCGACGGCAGCCTCCCGTACAGTGACGACCGGCCGCTCTATTGGACCCGCCTCCAGTCGACCGCGGCGCTGCGCCAGTGGACGCCGCGGTTCGATCTCGCCGGCGAGGACCGAACCGCCCTCATCACCACCTTCGACCGGGCCTCTCGGGGGATGTTCGACATCGACTTCCCCGCAGGCAAGGGTGTGGTGCGGGTGATCAGCAGCGGCTTCGACCCGTACACGCTTGACGGCGGAACCGTCGGCACGGCCCCCGGCTCGGTCGGCAACAACATCCGGCACGGCAACCCGTCCGGCGCGACCGCCCTGTCGCTCGACGGCACCACGTACAAGACCAAGGACGGCAAGACCGCCTACATCGAGGCGTACACCCTCCCTGTCAATTATCCCGAGTTCGAACAGGGCTACCTGGAAGACACCGTGGGGCCGTTCATGAAGGACGGCCCCCGTCAGGTGGACGCCTCCATCACGGTGAGCCAGGCCGGTGGTTCGGTGTTCAACCTCGAACAGTGGAACGGCCGCTACCACGGCGTTTCACTCGGCAACGACAATTTCCGGCCGTGCGCGGCGGTCAACGGTACGCCCCAACTGGCCGTCGACAACCACGGCTGCAATGCGAAGGTAGTGGACCGGTGGGGCGGGCCGACCGAGTTCAGCCTGACCGATCCGCCACAGTGGACTTCGGCCACGTTGCCTATCGCCGAGATGATCAAGGCCAATACCGGAGCATCGGTCTCGCGGCCTCCGGGGGACACCTGGCCGGACACCTCGGTCGCCTTCGGCGTCGTCTGGCACACCAACTACACCGAGTTTCCCGACTGCAATTCGCCGGAGCGGGTGACCCGTAACAACCCGCCGCCGAACGAGTTCCCGCCTCCCACGGCGCCCATTCCGCCCGATCCGGAATCGTGCTCCTACAGTGGCGGCGGCGGCAACTATCTGTCCAACGAGAGCGCGTACCGCAACACGCTGCTGCGCGACCGGATGGGTCTCAGCATTCCTGCGGGACACATCCACACCCCGGACATGCAGCACTTCGAGACGCCGTTCAACCCCAGCGACGCGACCTTCAACGCATGGCGGCAGGCGATCGTCGCACAGGGGAAGAACCTCATCCACGTCGTCGCCGACAGCGTCAGCTAGACCGGCGACCCCGTTCTTTGACGCCCCGGCCGGCGCCGGCCGGGGCGTCGAACTGCTGAGAGAATCGTCCGCGCAGGTCACCGTCATGCGGGCCTCGACAACCAGATGCTCGCGTTGAGAGGAGTGATCAGTCGACCGTCGCCGCTACGCGGGGCAGGCCAAGCTGGCTGCACAACTCCAGCTGATCGTAATACACCTGGTGTGTGATGACCCTGTCGTGCTCGACGTGAGCCACACAGCAACCGCGAACGGCGATCTGACGGTAGGACCCTTCCAGGTAGCGCCCGCATGGGAGAAGAAAGGGCCCCGTATGGGTGCCGGTGAGCATCCATTCGGTGACGGCGGGGTCGCTGAAGGTCGCCTTGTACCAGGGTGTCAGGCGGGCATCGGGGAAAGCGGCGAGCAGCTGTTCGTAGACGGTGACGATCTGCTCCAGTCCTTCCGCCACGCCTTCTGGACCGATCCAGACGGCGCTCGCACTGTAGTACAGGCCCAGTTGGCCCAGGTTGTGGTCGTTGAACGTTTGAAAAAGCTGATCTCTGACGTCGTAAGCAGTGGACATGCAACCGCCCGCCCCTTGCCGCGCGCTTCAGTGGCACCGCGTGCTTGACATCGTGATTCGACAGATTGGGCAAGCATAGCTCAAGTGGACGCAATCGTCCACTCTCGTGTCACTGCCGCGGCGATCCGACCAGGCGCGAGCATCTGCCGGCGGCCGGTCGTCGATCCAAGCGTCGACCTATGAATGGCGTTGAATATCGCCTCGTAGTCAAGATCTGAGCCCATCATCCCACCTCAGTGCCAGGTAGGATTGATTGGACGCACTAGTCCAATATCGTCTGCCCGGCGGCTGTACGATCAGGCGCGAGAACCCTGCCGTCGCCGGTCGTCATCGGAAGCGTCGGCCCATCGCACCGACGAGCGGGCCGGCGAGGCGGTGGCCGTGCTGGAGGACCTCGCGCGACGCTCCGCCTGACACCGGGCGCCGCCTGGACCGATGCCGGCCTGGTCGGCGGGTGTGGCGGGCGACGGGTGGCGGCGGGCCGGCCGGGCTGAAACTTTCAAGCACGTTGACCTGCTGTTCTGACTGTGCGCCGAAATCCGCGCTGACCAAACGCGCGCCTGCGACCAGCGCAAATGACGAACCCCCTCATTCTAAGGTTTCGGCGGCGTTACAGGAATCGTTGACAACCGAACTAGCGCGCCCGATACTTTCGTCAACGCTCCGATAACTTTCGGAGGCGTACGGCAGTCGTCGCGCGATGGCCGCCACCCCGCCCGCTTGTGAGCCCCGCCGAGTTGCCGTACGCCGTCTGCCCCCGTCAGCCTTCTCGAGGAGGAAGCGCGCATGATCGATGCCCCCGCTCATTGGTTAGGCCGCAGACGCGGCCGCGTCAGGGTGTTCATCGCCCGGGTCTGCGCCGTGGCGCTGGCCGCGGCCGTGGCGCTGCTGCCCGGCGTCGCCCACGCCGCCGTCACCACGAACCAGACCGGCACCAACAACGGATACTTCTATTCGTTCTGGACCGACAGCCAGGGCACGGTCTCCATGGACTTGGGGTCCGGCGGAAACTACAGCACCTCCTGGCGCAACACCGGCAACTTCGTCGCCGGCAAGGGCTGGAACCCCGGCGGGCGCCGGACGGTGACCTACTCGGGCAGCTTCAACCCCTCGGG
>NZ_FTNI01000052.1 GCF_900156315.1 Microbispora rosea
AAGCGCGTGTGCTCCCCGCGCATGTGGGGATGGTCCCCCTCGGTCATACGCCATGAGGTTGGTCACGAGGTGCTCCCCGCGCATGCGGGGATGGTCCCTCCACGGCGACGATCCTGCGGGACATCGAGCTGTGCTCCCCGCGCATGCGGGGATGGTCCCGCGTGACCGGGCCGAGCGGGCACCCAGAACAGGTGCTCCCCGCGCATGCGGGGATGGTCCCTACCCGGGCCGATCCTCACCGACTTCGCCATCGTGCTCCCCGCGCATGCGGGGATGGTCCCTTCGCCCTCGCCGAGGCTAAGGTGATCCCGCGCCACCCGAAGATGCTTCTGCGGTCCTTGAAAGGCCGCTGCGGACAAGCGGCTCCGCTGCCGCGGACTTCGGCATTCGCTAGGTCAAGGTGCCGTTTAATCCAGACGACTTGACGAGGCGAGCCCAGCGGGGGCTGCGGTGGAATTGCCGGGCCAGATCAACGGATCGAGGCAGAGTTCCGTCTGGGCGGCGGTTTCGGAGTGCCCACTGCCATGCTTCTTGCTGGAGGGTGCGTCCACGCAGCCCGCCGTCAGCTTGAGGCGCGTCGTTGCCTGATTTGGGTGCTGAGACGGCTGTGCGCTCCTCAGGAGAGAGTCGGCGGGCGACGCTTTGTCGTACCAGCCGGAAGGCCATTTCCAAGCCGCCGATCATGGCGAAGGCCGGCCAGGCTGCCACGGCACGACCAATGAAGGATGGCTCGGCGACGGCGACGTTGGCGGCAACGCTCGCGAGGCTGCCGACCACCAGAAGCGTCCAGGGCAGGACTCCGCCGCGCCTCCCGCGCCTCGAATCAGCAAGCAGAGCCATCGAGGCGCAGAGCACCATCCCGTCGACGCTCAGCGGCAGTAGCGCAGCGGTCCAGGGCGACTCGCCATGCCGAAGCGCAAGCAGATGGAGATGCCGGTACGAGATCGAGCCGGCGATGAATGCGAGCACGACCACGCTGGTGATCGTCGCTATCAGGATGACTCTTTCGGTTCGTCGTTGGTCGGCGCCCTCCATAGGCTCGGCCACTGGTCCTCGTTTCCTCCAGCAGGATCAAGGCTCGCCTCCGTAGCCAGCAGTGGAGCGAGCCGTACCAATGTCAGGACGACCTGCGCGCGTTGCGGTTTCGGATCTTCGTGAACGCGTCGAGCGCCGTCTCGTCGGCGTCGTCCAGGGTGTGCAGATACTTCTCGGTGGTCTTGATGGAGCCGTGTCCAAGTCGCTCCTTCACCACTTGGAGGTCAGCGCCGCCGGACAACAGCCAGGAGGCGTGGGCGTGGCGTAGGTCATGGATCCGCACCGTGCTCTCCAGGTCTGCTTTAGCCAGGGTCTTCTGCCATACCTGTCGACGGAACCAGTCAGCGGGGATGTGGCCGTCGGTGTCGCGGTTCCGCGGCTGCCGCGGGTTGTCTTTGCCAAGGGCGCGCCGCTCCGCCCGATAGATGGCAAACCCGGCACGGCAGTGCTCGCAGCGGCATTTGCCGGTGGTGTAAGCGGTGCGAGTTCCGTGCTTGTATGACCGTCCGGCCGCGTTAGGCTCGGTGAATCCGAGCTTGTCGGGATCGGGAACCACTCGCACCTGGCTTCTCGGTGTCGGGTTCTGTCGCCACCTGAAAAACAAGTCATCGCGACCCAACTTCTCGGTCTGAGCGTGAGCTTGAAGCTTCAGGACGATCTGGGCCGTCAACTTGAAACGGCGGAACTCCTTGTCCTTCGGGTACGGCTTGATCAGGAACCGCTCGCCCTTTGGGTGGAACTTCGGGTTGACCTCTACGACGGCGCGGCTGACCGTCAGGATGCGTGAACGGACTTCGAGGTCCTTGACGCGCAGCTCCGTCAGCTCGCCCCACCGCAGACCTGTCTCGATCGCCGTCTCTACGAGAAGTCGGCTGTCGCTGTCCGGGAGCGCCATATAGAGGGTGTTGAACTGCTCAGGCGTGATGATGGTGAGCGGCTTCGGGACGACGGGCGGCGTCTTCACCCCCTTGCAGGGATGCAGGTAGGTCACCTGGTCATGAAGTGCGGTCGTGAAGATGGCGCTGAGGATGACCATGTTGCTCTTGATGGTCACCGGCGAGACGCCGTTCTTCTTCATGATGGCGACCCACTGGCGTACGTGCTCGGGGAGGATGTCGATCATCCTGAGGTTGCCGAACTCCGGGATCAGGTGCTTGTGGATGGCGTAGGTGTACTTCTCACGGGTGGTCGCCTCCATCTCGTGGTTCGGCAGCCACACCTCGAGGACGTACCGCTCGAACGGCTGACGTCCCCGCTTCGGGTCGCCCGCCCGGCCCTCGGAGACCTTGGCCTCCGCCTTCTGCCAGGCCGCGTCTGCGTCCTTCTTGTTCGAGAAGGTACCCGCGGACTTCTCCATCCCCTTGATGTCGAAGTAGTAGGCGGTGTACCTCGGTTTGCCGTTGCGGCCTATCCGCTTTCGCGAGTAGCCCAACCGGCGATCACCCCCTTGATCGTTTGACCGTCATCTGACCGTGAGACTCGGCGTCATCTCGGGTGACGGTTGGTCACTGATGGGTATTCGATCATGCCTTTCACCTGCAAGTTTACCCATTCAGCGAGCATCGACCAGGGGTGGCAATACACGTCGAAGAATCTCTGATAAGGAAGAGGTCCCAGGTTCAAGTCCTGCGAGCCCCACCGAGAATGACCAGCTCAGAGGCCTGATCCCAAGATCGCGGATCGGGCCTCTTGATCGTTTGTTAGCCGTTCGTCAGTGCGACCGAACCTCACTAGGTAACAGAGATCAGTCCACATCGGCACCGGGCGACCCGGTGCCACTGTGGTCTTGGCTTGTGAGGTGAACGTTGAGAAGACTGTCTTCGTCACGCTGGATGGGCGCCTGTTGATGACACCCGCGCCCCGATCCCCTGTCCTGCCGGTTCGCGCCCGTAAAAGAAATTGAGATCCAGGCCAGCGAAGTCGAAGCCGTCCCATAGTGCGCGCTCGGCATCGCGGGGTGCTTTGGCCACATGCGGGGGAGTGTCCCAGATCATCGTCGTGCGCTTTGTCGAGGTGTAGCGCGGCCAAGCCGGCCGATCACCGGTATGGCGGGCGTTGGGGTCGCCGGTTCTGGCGAACGAAGTCCAGGTGGCCACCATCTGCTGTGACAATCTGGTCATGCGCGCGCGGTCGGTGGCCAGCGCCTGCTGCCCGCCCGGAATCCCGGTGAAGCGAAGCGTGCCGAACACGAACGGAAGCTCGGCGGTGTGTACGGCGCCGAGGCTGTCCTTGTCCTGCGGCGCCCAGTCGAACTGGTAGACGTAGGTGCGTGCCCACTTGCTCTGGGCCTCGGCCAGCCGGGTGGCGGGCACCCGCAGTCCCTGGTCGGTGAGCATGGCGAGCGCGACGTCGCCTTCCGACGCGCCGGGTCGTCCCGCCTGGTACGCCGTGACCATCCGTCGCCGCTGCCCGTTGAGTTGCCGGGGGAAGAACGCGTCGTAGTCGTTCTGCGTCATGTGCCGCATTGCTGGATCGAATTGCTCGAAGTACCGCATCTCATCGCGATTGGAACCCGCGATGATGTCGATGCCCTTGGCGTGCCCCGTCGTGACCCGCTGGAGTACCGGCCCGCGGACCAGCGTGCCATCGATGTACGGGGCAAAGTAGACGGCTCGCGCCGCGGCGTTGGGCAGCGCCCCCAGCACTTGCTGCTGAAGCTGCAGGATCTGCTGGGTGCTCATCGTCCGTAGCGCCGCGACGTCGAGGTTCGGCGGGGTGAGCTTGGCCTCCATGGCCGGCTCGTGCGCCAGGTAGCCTGTGCCGCTCTCCAGGATGACTCGGCGGAACAATCGGTTCGGGTTGTCGGTGCCGAGCATCGCGCCGATGGAGAAGGCGCCTTCTGACTCGCCGATCGCGGTGACGTTCCACGGGTCGCCGCCGAAGTCGGCGACGTGTTGGCGCACCCAGGTCAGGGCGGCCATCTGGTCGCGCAGGCCGTTGTTACCGGAGCCTCGGTACGCCGCATCGGCACCGCCCAGCTCGGTCCAGCCGAGCATCCCGAGCCGGTAGTTCAGGGTGACTACCACCGCGTCCCCCTTGAAGGCCAGGGTCGTCCCGTCGTACCTAGGTTCGTTGGCCGTGCCGTACGTGGCGGCGCCCCCGTGGATGAACACCAGCACCGGTCGCTTGCGATGGTCGGTCGCAGGTGTCCAGATGTTCAGGTACAGGCAGTCCTCATCGGCGTAGACGCTCTTGTCGTCCGGGTAGTCCTCAGACTGCTGATCACGGAACTGTGGGCAGACGCGGGTTCCGTCGGTCGCTCGCAAGGTGCCATGCCACGAGGTTGTCGGCTGCGGCGGGCGGAACCGCAGCGCGCCGACGGGTGGAGCGGCGTACGGGATGCCGCGAAAGGTGCACACGCTCCCCGCGGCCCTGCCTTCGACCGCGCCGAGCGAGGTGGTCGTGGCGCAGGCACCGCGAACGCCGGCACTCCGGGCACCCGCGGAGTCGCCCGCGGCCGCCGCGCCAGCAGGCGGTGTCCACACGGCGACGCCGATCGTCAGCGCCAGTGCCAGGGCGGCTGCGGTTCGTATCTTGGCGAAAATCATCACTCCCTCAACTGGATCCCCAGATGTTCGCCCAGACGCCATCCGCCGCGGATCGCCGCTCGGAGTGAATTCCGCTTCCCCTGCGGGACTAGCCGGACCCCGCGGCAACCAGTCCTGATTCGTAGGCGAAGACGACGGCCTGCGCCCGGTCCCGCATGCCGAGCTTGCCGAAGATGTTGCTGACGTGCGTCTTGACCGTGTGCTCGCTGACGACGAGTTCCGCCGCGATCTCGGCGCTCGACAGTCCGCGGGCGATCATAGTGATTCGTTAGTGGACCCGGCGCCTGCTGGCGACATCCACCGTCACAGGCAGCATCGGGATCATGCTCTCTACCTGGGATGATAAGGAGTTGGTCGCTATGGCGCCACGGGCGGTTGAACGCTCAAGAGGCGCTGATGAGGAAGAGGTCCCAGGTTCAAGTCCTGGTAGCCCCACCCAGATCAGAGGCCATTCCCCATCAAGGGGAGTGGCCTTTTTGATCTTCCGGGTGACTAAGTGAGTGACTAAGGTCGTATGTCGTCCGAAGGTCACGAGCTACAGCCGAAATACTGAGCCTCCCCGTCCCGAGGTCCGCCCGGAGGATGAGCGGCTGTGAGGTCCTGGGGGATATGGGCGATGAAGCACCGCGAGCTGTTGTGCTGGATGGGTGCCATCCTTCTGTCCACGCTTCCTAAGTGGGTTTGGTTACCAGTAGATACAGAGATCTACATCTGCGCCTATCTGAACACCGAAGGCGGATACACCGGTCGTGATGTGCTCGGCCTGGGCTTCGGCGCGATGGCCACTCTTCTTCCCCCTACTTTGATAGCGCTGGCAGTGACCGCATGGCGATCACTGCCCCAAAGGCGCCGACTCCTGGCCTGGATAGGAGCGGGCGGAGCCCTCGCAACAGCCGCTTACTACGCACTATCGACCATCGTGTTCTTCTCCCCCTATTGCCCTGAGGGTTCGCAGGGGCCTGGGTTCGTGCTCCCGCTCTATGGTGCTATTGCTGCCCTCGCCCTGATCGCTGGCGCGCGCCGAGCCGAAGACAAGCCCAACGCGGACGTCGAGACGCGGTCATGAACAGTGATCAAGCCTGCGGGAAGATCTGATCCATCGCCTTGACCCCTTCGAGGAGCATCGGGCGGAGCTGCTTGCGGTAGACCTTCTCCGTCACCACGGTCCCCTTGTGGCCGACCAGGCGGCAGATGTTCTCCAGCGCCATGCCGGAGTCGGAGAGCAGCGAGACGAAGCTGTGTCGCATCTCCCGAGGTGTCCAGTCGTTCTCGTTGAGATCGGTCTTCTTGAGGATCACTCGGAAGGCCCGGCGGACGTTGGCCGCGTCCAGCTCGGTCCCGTGTTTGCTCGCGAAGACGAGATCGTTCTCCTGCCACAGGTCTCCCGCCTTCTTCCGCGCGAGCGCCTGCCGCTCACAGTGCCCGCGCAGGGCGACCACGCACAGCCTGGGGAGAGCGAGGGTTCTCCGGGACTTCTCGGTCTTGGTGTCTCCCCCGATACGCACCGAGCGCCACACCATGATCGATGGAGGTATCGAGGGATCGGCGTCCGGCTGGCCGTCCAGATCCACATGCGCCCAGGTGAGCGCCCGCAGTTCCTCCGTTCTAGCACCGATGAGGAGCGACACCAGTTACCAGATAGTTCCGGCCGATGAGCTGGTCGAGCTCGATGTAGTGCACGTGGCCGCGCTTCCCCCGCTCGGGCGCATGCATAAGGACGAACACATGATCCCGGTAGGCGTGCGTCTTCGGCACACGGTTGCGTTCGACACAGTCCTTGATCGCCATGGAGTGGAAGCCGAACACCTCCGCCAGCACACGGACGGCATCGGTGTCACAGCGGGGGATGTCCACCCACACCAGGCCGTCCTGTCGCCCAAGCAGTGTCGGCAGCTCTTCGACGGGACGCTCCTCGATCCCCTCATGATTGATCAGGTGAACGTCCATGTAGTTCCCCCGAGCGATCTCGCCGTGGCCGGCGTGGCCGGACAGACGTGAACGTGGGCAGTCAGCGGCGTATGGCGACTGGGCGAATGAACACAGCCGATGCTATACGCACCATTCTCACGTTTCGGTGTCATATCTCTGGGCTTCTGTACCCCTTCTTGACGGCCGGCGACGATTTTCCTACGTGGTCCTGACACCTGCCTCGAAGATCCTCAAGAAGTCGTAGCGATTGGCGCCTCGCCCGTCAGAGTCGCGTCAAGATTCCTGTCTCCTCTGGCGGCCACGACCCATAGTGGGAGAAGCCGAAACAAGGAGAAGACATGGGCATTTCCGCGGAGCATCCACCGGATACCAGGCGGCTCCTCGGTCGCGGCATGGAGCAATTCCACCATCCGCGTCCGGTGTGCTGTGGGAACCGCCCGACGCCGCAGCGCCTGCGGCTGGTGAGTGACCTGACGGGCCGGGTCCTCGAGATCGGTACGGGAGACGGCAAGAAGATCAGGGTGAGATCACCCGTCTACCCGTGCCCGATGCGTCCTTTGACGCGGTCGTCGCCTCGCTGGTCCTGTGCTGCTCCCCATCGGTGGCTCGAACCCTGAGCGAGGTGAGACGGATCCTCCGCCCCGGAGGCGAACTGCGGTTTTACGAGCATCAGCGCTCCGGCAACCACATGATCTCGCTCTGCCAGAGCCTGCTCTCCCCACTCTGGTCCAGGGTTCTCGGCGGCTGCCGCCCGGCGAGCGACGCCCTTGCCGCCATCCGGCAGGCGGGTTTCGTGATCGAGACCGTGGAACCGGTGGTGTTCCGCGGCGTCGGTCACGTCCTGGGCACGGCCAAAGTGCCGGTGACGGACATGCCGGGGGAAACCAGATCGTTGCCGTCGGCGCGCCGGATGCCGGAGCCGAAAGCTCACGTCCACGAGGCGTCGAGGACCGCATGAACGAGTTCGTGGGGGTTGTGCTGCTGATACTCGGCGTCGCGGTGATGCTCGCGTCACGACGAGTCGCGATCGGTCCGGTGCGGATAGGCCACCTTGCCGGCTTGGCCTCCCTGGCCGGGCTGGCGGACGATCGGTGCTGGCGGGTCACGCACGAGCAGGTTGAGGCGTGGATGCTCGCGGCGGGACTGGTCCCGATCATCGCCGGCCTGGCGGCCTTCGGGATCGAGCCGTCCCCGGCGTTGGTCGCGGTCGCGCTGGCCGCGATGGTGTACACGATCGCGTTGCTGACGGTGGCAGCCGTCGTGGGACGTTCCTCGCTGCGAAGAAAAGCCGGTAATCACGCTCACCGATAACCGGTTAGGCCGAGACAGAGGCCGGATCTCTTTGGCTGGAACCGTACCGATTAGTGGTCGCCTACCACGGAGCCCAGTACACCGGGGCGGAGTCCCATCAGGGACAGCTCAGGATTTGTGCTCCAAGATGTCCAGCGGGGAATTTCAGGACTCCTTACCAGCGAACAGTGCGGCAAGAGCTCTCTCTGTTCTCGGATGGGGCGGAATTCCGAGGCCGGCTTGGCGCTGGCGGAGCAGCTTGGCGGTCCGCCGCGCGTCGTCCCTGCGGCCGAGGCTCAGCTGCAGGCGGATGATGCGGAGGTAGGGCTCCTCGGTGTCGGGATCCAGCGTGCGAGCCTTCTCCAAGGCAACCAGTGCCTGCTCGGGATCGTCATCCCCGCATAGTTCGGCGAGCTGGCTCAGGACGTCGGCCCGCGACCGGGTCAGGGGGTAGCGGTGCTCGTCGAGCCACTCCGTCTCCAGGCCGTGCGCCAACTCCCCGTTGCACGACTCCGCGGCCTTCAGGAGCGCCGACAGCTTGGCACCGGGCTCGGGGGCCGCTTTCAGTTCCTCCAGAGCCGCCTGATACTGCCAGAGATCCACACTGACGAGTCAGTCCTGATAAGGAAGAGGTACCAGGTTCAAGTCCTGGTAGCCCCACCACCAAGTACCAGCTCAGAGGCCAGTTCCCAACATTCGGGACCTGGCCTTTTGATCGTTCGCCATCGATATGCCATCACGGACGTCCGGCAGCAGGTAGCAGACATCGATCCACATCGACAGATCCTGACGATCGGTCTCCCACGCGAGGGACGGAGATTGAGCCTTTCCGAATAACCGGAGATCACGGATAGTGATCGTCTGGTCGGCGCCTGCCTGCCCCTGCATGTCCCGCCCTGGGTGCCAGAAGACGTGAAGCCCCTGCTAGAAGTGGTCTTGCGACAGATCAACTCACAGCGAGAGGCTTCACGTGCCGTCTAATGAACTTCCACTCTTCGTCCGTCAGCTGGGCCCGAGTCACACATGACGGGCACGGCCTCCCCCGCCGGCCAATGTCACTGATCGAGCTGCGGAATGTGCTGATCCACCCCTCCTGCTCGAACGCCGCCCGGGATGCGGTCTGGCGGTCGCTCGTGACCCGGCCCGACAGGATGGGCGGCAGTGGACGGTGAGTGCCGTCGGCGTTGCCGTACCGGCACTGCGCGGCATCAGCGGCAGGATCTGCCGCGGCTACGTTGCCGGAGACCCCGAAGACAGCGGCCGGCGGAGGGCGGGTGGCACTCGGCCGCCGAGAACACCGGGTGCCACAAGACCATCAGCCCCGTCTACTGGCTACAGCCACTGTTCGCGGGCGGCGTGCCAGGCCAACTGCATCCGTGTCTGGACGCCGGCGGCCTCCATGATGTGGGAGATCCGTCGCTGGACGGTTCGCTGGCTGATGCCCAACTGGCTGGCGATGGACTTGTCGGGTACGCCCGTGACCAGTAGGGAGAGAAGGAAAAGGTCGTCAGAGTCCAGGGGGGGCATCGCCTCCATGGACAGGGCGCCGTCGTCGAGAACGCGCAGCGGGATCGCACGTGCCCAGTAGGCGCCGAACAGGGCGAGTATCGCATCCAGCAGTGTGCTGTCGCGGATCAACGCAGCCGTCGGTTCGGCGACTCCGGAATCCTGGATCAAGGGGAGCAACGCGACCTCGCGGTCGACGACGGTGATCCGTACAGGAAGGTGCGGGACGGCCCGGGCCTGCTCCCCTAGCTTGATGCCGTACGCCACGTTGGACTGCATGCCCGGTTCTTCCAGATGCGCCCGTTCGTAGATGACTCGATAGGAGACTCCGCGGGCCAGCGCCGCGGGTTCGGCGTCGTTCTCCTGGGCGGTCAAGACGACCGGACCGACCCGGCAGAAGCACACGACCTCGTCGCGGGCGTTGTCCTGCAGGTAGATCAGTCGTTCCCGGATGGCGTCCCGGGTGGGCACCAGCTCAACGAGCTCTCGGGAGTCAAAACGGCGGATGTTGCCGCGATACTCCGCCGACAACTGGTCCACGAACATGCGCGCCCGATCGAGCGACTGACGCTGTCGCAACAACGAGGCGCCCAGGGCGATCTCCGGGGGCACCGGGGCATACCGCCGCCCCTCGGGAGCAACCAGCCGCACGAGGCCTTTGTCCCGCATGGACCGCAGCGTCTCCTCGACATCGGTCACGTCCATCCCGAGGAGATCTCCTAGGTGCGAGACATCGGCCTCGACCGCTGCGACGAGCAGCCGGTACGTGCGTTCCTCCACGGCGCTGAGCCCCGCCACCTCCAGCATCGTCCAATCATGACATCCGTAATTCAGATTTTGTTATGCGGTCAAACGTGGGAGTGAGGTGGCCCGTTTGACCGCCTACTCGTGCAGGTCAGGGTTGTCGACCATAACCTCTGAAGGCCTTGGTGGGAACTCAGTGCCCATCACACGACGGCTCGGATCAGGTCTTGTCCGTGAGCTTGGAGCGCGCCTCGACAGCTTGGCCTCACACCCGACCGACGGTACGCCACCGGACCAGCCGGCCGTCGCGGTCCCGGACGAAGCTGGTTGACGAACTTGCGACATGTCGTAGTTCGGACACCAGTTGAGCGGTGACAGTAGACGACGAGCTGATCAACGCTGATCGCATGAATCGCAAATCCCCCCAGGAACGGATCGTGCTCGCAGCGGGCTTGGGCGTGGTCCTTGCCGTCGCGGCCGCCACATCCGCCACGACGGCCGCGGCCGCGACGGGTACGGTCGCGGCGCCCGCGGTCGCTACGAGCGCGGCGAATACGGCGTCCCATTCGCATTGGCAGTCGATGGGCCCCAACGCCAGCGGTGGCCATCTCGCGTTCACGCCGGCGGCACCATCGCGGCTGTACGTGCTGCCGGACGCCGGATACAGCGTCTTTCGCAGTGACGACCGTGGTCTGACATGGCGTCAGCCGGGCTGGCTGGGCGTCCCTGATGCGAGCGGCCTCCGTTTGGCGGCGGACCCCCGCGACGCCGACGTGGTCTGGGTGGCGGCGACCGTTCTGGGCACCGGTCAGGGCCACGTGCTGCGCAGCGACGACGGCGCCGAGACGTTCCACTCGGTCCTCGACAGCCCGACGGACATCACCGACGTGGTGGTGTCGCCCACGGGCCGGCAGGTCTTCGCCGCGGGGACCGCGGGCGTCTACGAGAGCCTGGACCAGGGAGCGCACTGGACGCTGCTCCCCGGCTCGCCCGGCCAGGTGAGCCGACTCGCGCTCAGCGGCAACGATCTGTTCGCCGGCACGGGCAGTGCGCTTTACCTGATCGAGGACGCGCTGACGAATCCGCAGGCAGCACGGAAACTTCCCCTCCCCGGCGACATCTTCGTGCAGCACCTGTCCGCTCGCGACGGGCTCGTCGTGGCCTCCCAGACCCGGGACGGCAGTGCGGTCATCTCCACCGACAACGGCCGCAGCTGGCGTACGCTGACCGGCCCGTGGGGGACGGATTTTGTCCTCTTCATCGCGCTGACCGCGAGCGGCGAGATCCAGGTGCAGGCGAGCCAGGCGGCCGCCGACGGCACGAGCGCCGGCAGGAACCTGTGGATCAGTCCCGATCAGGGTCGCACCTGGACTCCCCGGCCGAACGCGTTCACCGCGGTCGACCTCTACACCGATCTCGGCAGTTTCCCGGACCGTCCGGACGAGGAGGTGGTGACCGGACCCGCCGGTACCTTCACCACCCGCGACTCGGCCAGCTACCGGCGCATCGGCGTGCCCGCCGTCGAGGTCGACGCACTGGCCGTGTCGGGCCCGATGCTCGTCGCCGGTACGACCGTGGACAGCTACGGTTCACGCGCACCGCTGTCCGAGAAGCTCAAGACCGGTTTCCAGGACTGGGGCTGGACGGGACGATCGCCTGCCGCCGTGGGTAACGCGATCGGCGCGCTGGCCACCCTGCCGGCCCGAGGCCTGCTCAGAGCACGAAACGCCTTCTGCCCGGACTCCTGCATCGCGCTTGAGCGGTCAAGCGACGGCGGGGCCCACTGGCGGACACTGACCTTCGTGGGCGGAACTTCCCGGTCGCTGGCTGTCGACCCCCGTCACCCGTCAAACGTCTACGTCGCCGCCTCCTTCTACGGGTTCTACTCCAGTACGGACGGCGGCAAGACCCTCCAGCAGCACTTCCTCCCGGGCGTGGAAGGCGTTCGGTCGGTCGCCATTGATCCCCGCGCAGATGGCTCCCTGTGGATCGGCGATGTCACCGGGCTCTACCTGAGCAGGGACTCCGGCGCAACTGCGGACAGGGTGCTCACAGGAGAAGTCGAACGGGTCGCGGTCGACCCTGAAGACCCCGAGCACATCGTGGTCGTCGGCGACAACCTGATCAAGGTCAGCGATGACGGCGGCGCGTCGTTCAGCGACGCCGTCGGCTTCACCGCGGCGAGCTACGACGACGTGGCCTTCGCGCCGGACGGAACGGTGTTCGCCGCGTCCGGTGACGCGGCGAGCGGGCCTGGCCAGGGTTTGGCCCGCAGCGTGGACGGCGGCGCGCACTGGGTCGATGTCTCCGCGGACCTGCCCGACCGCGATGTGCGCTCGGTACTCGTCTCGCCCGACGGCGGGTGGCTGTTCGCAGGCACCGGACACAGCGGCGTGTATCGGCTCGCCCTGTAACCAAGCCGTGAACGAGTCGCGTCAACCCATAACCGGGCACGCGCCGGGTGCCTCCCGCCCTCCCCCGAAGGGAGGCACCTGTGGAGGCAGCGGGACCAACCAGCGCCGCGACCTGTTCCTGGTCCCGCCGGCGCGACGCAGTGAGCTCGTCGCGTAGTGCAGCGAGTGGGGCTCCGGTCGTCGGTGTCGAGCTGCGGCGGCACCAAGTTGGAGTTCCAGCTCTACACAAAACTGAATACGATCTCCGGCCGCCTCGCACGTTACGCGGCCGCCCCCCCTGTAAGGAGCAAGATGCTCAAAAGAATGCGATGGCTGCCGGCCCTCGCGGTCACGGCGACGATGCTGAACGTCGTGCCCGGCCATCCGGCGATGGCCGACACCCCCTCCTCCAGCGGGGGCAAGAGGTACACCGTCACCCTGTTGACGGGCGACGTGGCAACCGTCGAAACGACCGATTCCGGCTGTCCTCGAGTCACGGTGCAACCCGTCGAACGCAACGCCGTGATCCAGCAGACCTGCGGCCCCAACGGGCACGTGCACGTCATCCCAGCCCGCGTCGCGGCGCAGGTCGGCTCGGTCCTGGACCCGACACTCTTCGACGTCACCGCGCTGATCGACGACGGGTACGACGACGCGAGCACGCAAGAGCTGCCCGTGATCGTGCAGCCCGCGGCGAACACCCGGATGACGGCCATCGGCGACGTTCGGCCGCTGCCGAGCATCGGCTCGGTTGCCGGGCACATCCCCAAGAAGAACCCGGCCGTCGCCAGGCAGGCCACCAACTCGCTGCTCGCCGGCGCCAAGAAGGTTTGGCTCGACCGCAAGGTGCACGCCAACGCGCTCACCACCACGGGGCTCACCACCACCGCTGCCTCGGCCACCGCCGAGCTCGACCACAACCTGAGCCAGATCGCCGCGCCGCAGGCCTGGGACGACGGGTACACCGGCAAGGGCGTCAAGGTGGCCGTACTCGACACCGGCGCCGACTTCACCCACCCCGACCTCGCCGGCCGGGTCGCCGACAAGGCCGACTTCACCGTCGAGGGCGGCGACGCCGTGGACCACTTCGGCCACGGCACCCACGTCGCCTCCACCATCGCCGGCACCGGCGCCGCCTCCCACGGCGAGCGCCGCGGCGTCGCGCCGGACGCGCAGCTGGTCATCGGCAAGGTCCTCGACGACTCCGGCTCCGGCTCCGACAGCCAGATCATCGCCGGCATGGAGTGGGCCACACACCGGGCCGACGTGATCAACATGAGCCTCGGCGGTAGCGAGCCGAGCGACGGCACCGACCCGCTGTCGCTCTCCGTCGACGCGCTCTCCAAGGAGACCGGCGCCCTGTTCGTCATCGCCGCGGGCAACAACGGCGGGTCGATCTCGTCGCCCGGCGCCGCCGCGAGCGCGCTGACGGTCGGCGCCGTCGACAGCGACGACCATCCGGCGGACTTCTCCAGCCGCGGGCCGCTGACGAACACCCACGCCGCCAAACCCGAGCTCGTCGCGCCCGGCGTCGACATCGTCGCCGCGCGAGCCGCCGGCACCACGCTGGGCCCGCCCATGGACGACCACTACGTCTTCTCCTCCGGCACCTCGATGGCCACTCCGCACGTCGCAGGGGCCGCAGCGCTCCTCGTCCAGCGGCATCGTGATTGGAAGGCCGACCGGCTCAAGGCCGCGCTCGTCGGCGCCGCCGACCCACTGACCAGCTCCGACCAGTACGCCGTCGGCGCGGGCCGGCTCAACGCGGCCCGCGCGCTGTCCGGGCCGGTCAGCGACCAGCCGACGGTCAACCTCGGCACGTTCCGATACCCGCAGTCGGGAACCAGCGAGGCGAAGCTCAGCTGGACCGGCGAGCCGACCCCGGCGACCGTCGACCTCGACCTCGACGTCACGGTCACGGACCACGCGGGCACGCCCGCACCGCGCGGCACCGCGACCCTGTCGGAGAGCCGGCTGAAGCTGAAGCGGGGCGTCACCGCCGGTGCGACCCTGCGGATCAACCGCGGGGCCCTGGCCGAAAGGCCGGGCTACTACATGGCCATGGTCACCACGCGCACCCCAGACAAGAAGGTCGTGACGAGCACGCCGGTCGCCTTCTACGTCGAGCCTCCGAGCTACGACCTGACCATCACCACCGTGAAGATGCCGCCGATGTCGGCCGACGCGGTGGACTGGGTCAACATCACCGTGATCAACCGTGACGACCCGGTGGTCTACGCCGACGGCGTGTCTCCCACGCCGGGGGAGAGCGTCACACTGCGGGTCCCCGCCGGGCACTACTCCGTGATGGGCGGGTACGTCGCCTACGACCCGAGGATCGACCAGGATCTCGCCAAGGAGCGCGGCGTCCTCGTCGGAGACGCCGACGTCAGCATCACCGGCGACCGCACGGTGCAGCTGGATCCCGCACAGGCCAAGCGGGTGACCGCCTCGATTGACGGCGTGGCGACCAGGATCTCCGCCGTCGACGTCGGCACGCTGCACACCTCGCGGAACGGCCTCGTCTGGCGGTTTGCCGTGACCGGCTTCGGCGACGGGGAGGTGTCGGTCGCTTCGATGAAGCAGCCCTCCGTCGGAAGCCTGCGGGCCTACGCGGGGTTCGCCCTGGAGTCGCCGCAGGGGACGGCGCAGCCGTACCGCTACAACCTTGTCCACGAGTACGCCGACGGTGTGCCCGCCGACCCGACCTATCAGGTGACCAAGGCCGAGCAGGCGCAACTCGCCCGGATCGACGAGCGGTTCAACCAGATGGACGTGCCCGGCATGGTGACCCAGCTGATACGCACCGGCTACAGCATGGACGGGGCGTACCTGACCTGGGACCTCAGCTTCGACCTGCCGGTGGCCCGGACGGACTACCTCTCTCCCGGCGTCGTCTGGCAGGACGAGGGCGTCTACGGCGGCCTGCCCGCACAGGAGGGTGCCCGGAGCTACCAGCCCGGCAGCCGGCAGACCAAGATCTGGGCCCGGCAGCCGCTGCACTCCGACTGGTACGACGACCCGGTCGGCGCGGAGTACAACCTCTGCGCCACTCCGCCCTCGCGGACGAGCGGCAACCTGCACGTGGACATGGTCATGCTCACCGACCAGCACCAGCGGGCCGACTGCCTGCAGGGCGGGACGGTCGGCGTCAAGCGCACGCTGTCGCTATACCGGGACGGAAAGCTCGTCGACAGCCGGGCCGCCTCGCGCGCCGACTTCACCGTCCCGGAGCAGGCGGCGGACTACCGGCTGGCCTTCGACGTCGAGACCAGCCTGATTCTGCCGGTCTCGACCAAGGTCTCCACCTCGTGGACGTTCCGGTCGGCCGGCCCGAGCGGCACGAAGAGGGTGCCGTTGCCGCTGCTGTCGGTCGACTACGCGCTTGGGCTGGACGCTGCCAACCACCCCACCGGGGATGCGGCGACCTTCGCCGTCCGGCAGGCCACCCGACTGCCGGCCCAGCCGGTCACCTCCTTCCAGGTGTGGACCTCCACCGACGACGGCGCCACCTGGACGCCGGCCCAGGTCCACTCCGACCACGACGGCTACCGCGCCGACCTGCCACAGGTCACGGCCGGTCAGTTCGTCTCGCTGCGGGTGAAGGCCGCCGCCGACGGCGGTAGCGGTATCGAACAGACGATCCTCCGCGCTTACCGGGCCGGCTGACGTCCTACGACGGCGCGGTCCGGCTCATCGCCGGGCCGCGCCCGTGCGGCGCATGGGTGATGCCCGCAGCCGGATGCCGGCGGCACAACTGGCATTGCTCGGCTTGGTCATCGGCGGGGCCGCGGCCCGTGACGGCGAGCACAGCCCTTCCCACGCCAACGGAGCAGACGCCGCGAAAGCGAGAGCGGTGACAGGCGGCAAGGGCAGGTGAACCCGTAGGTGGAAGCGGTTCGCCGGCGAACCTCGCCGCCACCGACGCACCCGTCCCCATCTCTACATCGGCCTTCCGCCCATCACGCCGGGCCGTCTTGGCTATCCGAGGACGCGCCGCTCCGCCCGATAGATGGCAAACGCGGCCCGGCAGTGCTCGCAGCGGCATTTGCCGATGGTGTAAGCGGTGCGGGTTCCGTGCTTGTACGAGCATCCGGCTGTGGCGAACTCGGTGAGCTCAGGAGCCGGTCTCCAACACGGCCGGTACCCGAATTCGTGCCGCTACACGGTCTTTCTCCGGCAAGATCTGCGTCATGATGTCCCCGTCCGACAGCATCTGCCCCTCGTGTTCCGCCCCCGTCTCGACGGACCCCCGGTTCAGCGCCTGGTGCCCGGCATGTGACTGGAACGTCGATCCGCTGGCGGAGACGGCCGCCGCGCCCGCCCGGCGAAGGCGTCGATGGCAGGACAGGCGCCGCGCTGCCGACCGGGCGGCCGTCGAACAGCTGTACGCCGAGGTCGGCAGTGCGCGGGAGCCTGCTCACGGGCGGGACCGAGCGGGAGCGGCGGCCATGGTCATCGCAGGTGTGGTGCACCTGAGCACCGTGGCTCTCGCTGCCGGATCGATATGGCTCATAATCAACGGGATATTCCTGGCCCGAGTCTTTGGCGTGCTGGGGCTGATGGTCGCCTTCTCCCTGCGGCCGAGGCTGGGGAGATTTCGGCGGGATGAGTGGTCGCTGGGCCGGGCCGAGGCACCTCGTCTGTACGATCTCGCCGATCGGGTCGCCGACGAGCTGGGGGTGGCGCACGCCGACATGATCCGCGTCACCCCGGACTACAACGCGACCTTCGGCAAACGCGGGCTGCGCCGGCGTACCGTTCTCACAATCGGCCTGGCGTTGTGGGAGGTACTGAGCCCGCAGGAGCGGGTCGCCTTGCTGGGGCACGAGTTCGGGCACTCCAGCAACGGCGACAGCCGTCGCAGTCTGTGGCTGCACTCGGCCTCCGCAGCTCTCGTGCACTGGTACAAGGTCACCCATCCCAGCAGGATCGTCAGTGCGGGCTCGGACCTCATCTCGACACTCGCCTCCATCACCGCCGCGGCGCTGCTGTTCATCCCGCACAAGATCACGAGTCTGATCCTTTTGTCGCTGCACCGTCTCACGCTGCGCAGCGGGCAGCGCGCCGAGTACCTGGCTGACGATCTCGCCGCACGGGTGGCCTCATCGGCGGCGACCAGATCGATGTTGGAAGCCCTGGCCCTACATGAGAGCGTCGAAACCCTGCTCCAGCGTCAGACCGCCCTGCACCAGAAGGGAGGGTTCTACCGCGCGCTGAACCAGGAGAGCGACGTCGACCTCTGGCAGGAACTGCGGGATTACATCGCTTCGGTTCCCCAGACCGAGCGGCTACGACGGCTGCGGGTCTCGGCCCTGCGTATGTCGTCGATCGACACGACCCATCCGCCCACTCATCTCAGGATCGCGATGATGGATGTGCGCAAACCGCGAGAGGCGGCGATCGTCATGGACGAGGCTGACATCGACGCCATATCGGCAGAACTGTCGACGGCGCGCAATCAGGCGGCTCGCGCCGTACTCACTCTCCGTCACTGAGAAGTCGCGGAAGTGCCCCTCTCCCGGAGAGGGTGCTCGCTGGCGTGAGCTCATCCCATAGGCCGGCACGTCCATTATCGGCATGCGGCGTATGTATTGATCATTACAGCTGTCGGTGGTGCTGGGCTTGTAATGCCGGATTCGGAAGGCGCCGTCCAATTGATCTGGTGATCACGCGGACCGTACTGAGGAGCGCTGTCGCAACTCACAGCCACTCAGGGCTCCGGTTCATCCCTCCCGGCTCGGACGCGGTGGGCGGCGTGCCGAGCGCGTGCCGAGACAGGGAATCACCCGTGACGGTCCTTTCCAAGCGTTCCCTGCGCCTGCGGACCATGGCCACGGCAGTGATGACAAGAGAGATCACCAGCAGGAGGAATCAAGCACCGGAGATGGAGCCGTAGCGGATCAGCTTCGTCTCGTCCCACTGTACGGCCTTGATCGGAGAGTCCGGGAGGCCGCCGAAGCGGGTCGTGGGCCGTACCGCGTACTTGCTCGGCGGGGCCGAGCGGGCAGCCGGTTCAACCGGGCGGCCTGCCTGAGTGCTTCGGCGACGCCCACCGTGGTCACCAACGTCTGGGTCTTGTCCAGGTAGGTGGCGCGCAGCACGGCCCTGCAGCCGTCGGCCACGGCCACCTTCGCGATCACCGCGTCCAGGGCCTTGCTGCAGGACGCCTCCGGAGCGACCCCCACACGGACGGCCAATTCTTTCGCGCCGCCCGAGCCATAGTCGACGGTGGCCGGGAAGATCTCGCCCGCCGACCTGGTGCGCCACCGCAGCCCGATCTCCTGCACCGACGCGGCGTGCAGCTCGGAGTCGGTCGGGGGCCGGTCGAACTCCCGCTTGACCTCGACGGCGCCATAGGTTGCAGCGCTCAAACCAACGACGGCCGCAAGGCCCAGGGCCGGCCAAAGCCACTGTGATCGCCTCGCGCGAGGCGGACCCTCAGGCGGTCCGAAGGAGAGGGTTTCCTGCACGGACGGCGAGACTAGCGATCACGGCTCGGCAGCACCAGCCCGTCGCCGGACTCTGCGTGACGCCTCTGCGTCAGGCCGGCGCTTCAGGGCACATGAACGCGAGAAGCAAGGCGAAACGACGAGGAGTGGCAAACGCTGAAAGTCCAGCTTGGTGTATGAGCTGGTTAGTCACCGCAGGTCAGCCAGCAGGACGATCAGATCTACGACGAGTGAGCGTCGTGCGATGAGCTGGCAGACCGGCAAGGCTCACTGCGTGACCAAGTTCGTGACAACGCCGACGGACGGCCTTGGACACCGGTCGACAACAGTGGACAGTCACCGCAGCTAGAGAGCGCATATGACGAGTTCGGACATATGCCACCGTCACCTGATAAGGAAGAGGTTCCAGGTTCAAGTCCTGGTAGCCCCACCACGAACTACCAGCTCAAAGGCCAGTTCCCAAAATCAGGGACCTGGCCTTTCGGTCGTTTGACCGTCGCGCCGCCCGTCATGATCGGGCACCGGCGCGTGCCTCTAAGTGAGGTCGGCTGTGGTCAGCCGGGGACGATGAGCCCGCGCTGGTAGGCGCGGACCAATCGGCGGGGCACCAGGAGTTCGCGTCCGTTCACAGTGATCGGCACCAGGTCGGGTGGAGTCGCCTTCCACTGGCTGCGGCGGTGGCGGGTGTTGCTGCGCGAGGTTCTGCGCTTGGGGACGGCCACGATCACCAGCTCGCCTTCGTCACACCCGGCAGCTCGCCCCGGTGAGCCATCTGCCGGAAACGGATCCGGGACAGCCCGAACGTGCCGAGATACCCCCGCGGGCGGCCGTCCACCGCGTCTCGGTTGCGCACGCGCGTCGCGCTCGCGTCACGCGGCTGGCGCGCCAGCTCGCGTACAGCCGAGGCCTGCTCTTCCGGAGTGCCGGTGCGTACGACCTTCTTCAGCTCCGCACGCCGTTGGGCGTAGCGGACGACCACAGCCTTGCGCCTCTCGTTGGCGGCGATCTTGCTCTTCTTGGCCATCAGATCTTCTCTCCCCGGGCCCGGATCCGGGTGACGGCGGCCTCGATGCCGATCTTGTCGAGGGTTCTGATCGCACGGGCGCTGAGCGTGAGCCGGACATGGCGGTTCTCACTGGGCAGCCAGTAGCGGCGGTGCTGAATATTGGGGTTCCATCGCCGGCGGGTGCGCCGGTGGGAGTGGGAGACGCGGTTGCCGAAGACAGGAGCGGCTCCCGTGAGCTGGCAGTGCGCGGACATCAGGCCCTCCCGTAGCGCTGGTTGAACCGCTCGACCCGGCCGGCGGTGTCGAGCACCCGGCTGCGCCCCGTGTAGAAGGGGTGGCTCGCCGAGGAGACGTCGACGTCCACCACGGGATAGGTGTTGCCGTCCTCCCACTCGATCGTCTTGTCGCTGGTGATGGTCGAGCGGGTGAGGAAGGCGAACCCGGCGCCCGGGTCGCGGAACACGACCGGGTGGTAGCCGGGGTGGATGCCCTTTTTCATCGTTCCTCCCGGAAGGTGACGTGCCTGCGGATGATCGGGTCGTACTTGCGGAGCGTGAGCCTGTCGGGGTCGTTACGGCGGTTCTTGCGGGTCACGTAGGTGTAGCCGGTCCCCGCGTTCGATCGCAGCTTGATCACGGGGCGTAGCTCGTTTCTGGCCATGGGCCTTCCTCTCTCGCCATCGGTCTGTGTAATGATAACGACAATCATTTTCATTCCCGCAACTCGCTCGGAGGCCCCATGTCCACCCCTGTCGTCCTGGTCGCGGGCCTGCACGCCTCTGCTCGCACGCGCGTCGTCGATCGCCTTCTGCGCGACCACCCCGGCTCCCTCGCCGTCCACCACGACCTGCGGGAGGTGACCGCCGGCCGGGTGGAGCGCGTGGTGCGCGACGCCTCCACCGTGCTCGACCTGGCCGACGTACGGCTCGCGCACGGCTGTGTCACCTGCACCGTCCGCGAGGACCTTCTCCCTCAGCTGGTGCGGCACGCCGCCACCGCGTCGCTGCTCGTGGTCGACCTGTGGGATTCGGTCGAGCCGCGCTCGGTCGCCGAGGCTCTCGATTGCGAGGAAGCCCACGAGATCCTGCGGCTGACCTGCGTGCTGACCGCGCTGCACGCCGAGCACATGCCCGTCGACATCACCCGCGGAGACCGGCTGAGCGAGACCGGCCAGCCGGCCGCGGCAGGCGACCAGCGCTATCTCGCCGAAGTCCTGACCAGGCAGATCGAGTACGCCACCGCCCTGACCCTGCACGGCGGCGATGAAGAGGACGCGGAGCTCTCCCGCGCCGTGCTCGCCCACCTCGCACCCTGCACCCCGGTCTTCACCGAGTCGCTGCCGGGCGTGACCGGCGCCGGGCTGTGCTCGCGGGAACTGGCCGAACGCGTCGACCCCGCCACCGCCCAACTGCCCTGCGACGCGCAGACCGACGAAATCACCACGGTCGTCTGGCGTCGGCTGCGCCCGCTGCACCCCGCCCGCCTGTTCGAGGCCGTGGACGAGCTGGTCACCCAGTCGGTACGCTCCCGCGGGCGGTTCTGGCTGGCCAGTCGGCCCGATCGGCTGCTCGCCTGGGACGCGGTCGCGGGCATCGTGTCGGTCGAGGACGCCGGGCCCTGGCTGGCCGCGCTCCCGGAGGCCGCCTGGGACATGGTCTCCCCCGCCCGCCGCACGGCCGCCGACCTCGACTGGGACCACATCACCGGCGACCGCGTCCAGCACCTGGTGTTCAGCGGGCCCGACCTCGACCGCGAGCGCCTCCACGCTCTGCTCGACTCCTGCCTGCTCACCGAGGAGGAGGCCCTGGCGGGCTCCGACGTGTGGGCCGGCTACGACGACCCCTTCGCCCACATCCTCGACCTCAAGGAGATCGCATGAAGCCCCGCCGCACCCTCCGGAAGAAGGGCAACCCGTTGCAGGGCGTGAGCTACATCGACTACAAGGACACCGACCTGCTGCGCAAGTTCATCTCCGACCGCGGCAAGATCCGCAGCCGCCGCGTCACCGGCGTCACGGTGCAGCAACAACGCCAGATCGCCCGCGCCATCAAGAACGCCCGTGAGATGGCGCTGCTCCCTTACGCCTCCCGGCCGCGTTCATGACCGATACAGAGGACGGCGCCGCCGGCTCTCGACGGCCTTGCGGCGACCTTCTGTGCCTCCTGCCCCCAATGCGGCTGATCGAGGTGGTGATGCTAGGTTGAAAATGAAAACCGTTTTCAGCTGTGAACAAGGATCGACATGAACACCTCCCCTCTGCGTCGTCCCTCCCTACTCGTCCTCGGGGGCCTGACTTCTGCGCTGCTGGCCGGCTGCGGCGGCCCGTCCTCCCCCGCGTCACCTCCCCAGCCGGCCGTGAGCGCGTCCACCGGCCCGGGCGCGGTCGCCGTGGTGACCTCCACCAACGTGTACGGCGACATCGTCCGGCAGATCGGCGGCGACAAGGTCGCGGTGACCGCGTTCATCGCCAGCCCCGACCAGGACCCGCACTCCTACGAGGCCAATCCGCAGAACCAGCTGGCGCTGTCCAAGGCCAAGGTGATCGTCGAGAACGGCGGCGGCTACGACGACTTCATGGACACGATGCGCGACGCCGCCGGCAACACCTCGGCCCAGGTGCTGAACGCGGTCGAGATTTCCGGGAAGACGGCGGCCGCCGAGGAGGAGCTGAACGAGCACGTCTGGTACGACTTCCCGTCCGTCGCGCGGCTGGCCGACTCGATCGCCGCCGCGCTGGGCAAGGCCGCCCCCTCCGAGGCCGCCGCCTTCACCGCTGGCGCCGAGACCTTCAAGCAGAAGCTCAAACCGCTGGAGGAGAAGGAGGCGGCGATCGCGCAGACGGCGAAGGGCACCGCCGTGGCGATCACGGAGCCGGTCCCGCTGTACATGATCGAGGCGTGCGGTCTGACCAACGCCGCCCCGGAGGAGTTCAGCGAGGCCATCGAGGAAGGCAACGACGTCTCCCCCCGCGTCCTGCGGGACACCCTGGCCCTGTTCACCGGCAAGAAGGTGCAGGCCCTGGTCTACAACTCACAGACCGCCGGCCCGGAGACCGAGAAGGTCCGCGAGGCGGCGACCGGCAACGGCATCCCCGTCGTCCCGGTCACCGAGACCCTGCCCTCCGGTGAGGACTACGTCGGCTGGATGACCGCCAACCTCGACGCGCTCGGCAAGGCCCTGGGCCGATGATCGAACAGTTGGGCACCATCGCACCGCAGGCCGTCCCCGCCGGCGGAACACCCGTCGTCCTCACCCTGACCCATGCGGAACTGCGCCGTGGTGAGCGCGTGCTGTGGTCCGGGCTGGATCTGGAGCTGCGCCGCGGCGAGTTCATCGCCGTGCTGGGGTCGAACGGATCGGGCAAGACCAGCCTGCTGCACGCCATCCTGGGCCGGTTGCCTCTCTCCGCCGGGGCCCTGCTGATCGACGGCCGCCCACCCCGGCGGGGCAGCGATCTGATCGGCTACATCCCCCAGCAGCGCGCCGTCGCCCCGCACACGCCACTGCGCGCCCGCGACCTGGTACGGCTCGGCGTCGACGGCCATCGCTGGGGCCTGCCCCTCGGCAGCAGAGGGCTGCGGCGTCGAATCGACGACCTGCTGACCGAGGTGGGGGCACACGAGTACGCGGACATCCCCCTCGGTCTGCTGTCCGGCGGCGAGCAGCAGCGGGTGCGCATCGCGCAGGCCCTGGCCACCGATCCCACGCTTCTGCTGTGCGACGAGCCCCTCCTCGCGCTCGACCCGCACCACCAGCACGCGATCGTCGACCTGCTCGACCGGCGACGGCGCGCCCATGGCACCGCAGTGCTCTTCGTCACCCACGAGCTCAATCCGGTCCTGCCGCTGGTCGACCGGGTGCTTTACCTGGCCGGTGGCCGGTTCCGCGTCGGCACGCCCGACGAGGTGATGAAGTCTTCCGTTCTGTCCGACCTGTACGGCGGCTCGGTCGAGGTGGTCCGAGCCCACGGTCGCTATCTGATCGCCGGCGCTCCCACTCCGCACCACCCCGATCCCGCCGGAGGCGCCCAGCCATGAATCCCGATATCTGGCACCAGATCTTCAACTACGACGACTACGGGCAGTTGCTGTCCCTCGTCGCCAACTCGATCATCGCCGCGGCCGTGCTCGGCGTGGTCGGCGGCCTGATCAGCACATTCGTGATGATGCGAGATCTGGCCTTCGCCGTGCACGGGATCGCCGAGCTCTCCTTCGCCGGCGCGGCGGCCGCACTCCTGCTCGGGGTGAACGTGGTGGCAGGATCCCTGGCCGGATCGGTCCTGGCCGCCGCGGTAATCGGCGCCCTGGGCGTACGTGTCCGGGACCGCAACTCCGCCATCGGCGTCCTGATGCCGTTCGGACTGGGACTCGGCGTGCTGTTCCTGTCGCTGTACAAAGGCCGCTCCGCCAACAAGTTCGGACTGCTCACCGGGCAGATCGTGGCCGTGGACACCCCGCAGACGGCCTGGCTGATCGGCGTGTCGGTCGTCGTCCTGCTCGTCCTGGCGGTCATCTGGCGTCCGTTGACCTTCGCCAGCCTCGATCCCGACGTCGCCGCCGCCCGCGGCGTGCCCGTCCGGGCTCTGTCCCCCGTGTTCACATTGGTGCTGGGGCTCGCCGTGGCCACGACCATCCAGATCGTCGGCGCTCTGCTGGTGCTGGCCCTGGTGGTCACCCCCGCGGCCGCCGCCACCCGGGTGACGGCCTCCCCTCGCCTGATCCCTCTGCTCAGCGTCCTGTTCGCCGTCACGTCCGTGGTCGGCGGCATCCTCATCGCGTTGGGCAGCAGCATCCCGATCAGCCCGTACGTCACCACCATCGCCTTCGTCATCTACCTGGCCTGCCGCGCTGCGGGCGCCGTACGCACCCGAAGCGGCTGGGCGCGCAGACCCCCGGCTGTGGTCGCCGGCTGAGGCGATGGGGAGATCCGCTCCTCCCCGGCCCGGTTCACGCGGCCGCGTTCATCGTCGCGACGGCCGTGATCTAGAGGTCGATGACGACCTTGCCGTGCACGTGCCGGCCGGCCTGGAGCTCGGCCGCGCGGCGGATCTGCTCGACGGGGAAGTGTGCCGCGACAGGCACCCGGAGCCGGCCCGCCGCGACCAGGCGGGCGATCTCTTCCAGGGCGCCGGCGGCGGCGTTCGCGCCGTTGGCCGCCGGCACGCCGTCGACGTGCGCGGCGATGGTGCAGATGCGGCCGTCCGGGACGCCGAGTTCCCTCGCGGCGTGCACTGTTTCCGTACCGTGCAGGTCGACGGCGGCGGTGACACCGCCGGGAGCGAGGGCTCGGACCCGGTCGGCCAGGCCGTCGCCGTAGGAGACCGGCTCGGCTCCGAGATCGCGCAGGAAATCGGACGATGTCGCCGACCCCGTCCCGATCACGCGCGCTCCGGCGATCCGGGCGAGCTGGACGGCGAACACCCCGACCCCGCCCGCCGCGCCGCCGATCAGCACGGTGTCGTCCGGGCCGGGGGCGACCGCGGCGAGGGCGGTGGATGCCGTGCGGCCGGCGATCGTGAGGGTGGCGGCGGTGCGGTCGTCGACGCCGTCGGGAGTGTGATGGGCCTCGTTCGCCGCGGTCCCCCCGCCCGGGTCGACCACCACGAAGTCGGCGACCGCGCGGGACAGGGCGCCCCCGAACACCCGGTCGCCGGGCGCGAAACCGGTCACCCCGTCACCGACCTGGTCGACCAGTCCCGCGTAGTCGGTGCCGAACCCGGCCGGGAGGCTCAAGCCGAACCGGGCGGCGGTGTCCGCGTCCGCGGTCATGATCCAGTCCATCGGGTTCAGACCGGCCGCGGTGACCCGCACGCGGATCTGTCCTGGGCCGGCCTGCGGAGCGGGGACCTCACGGACGTCCAGGACTTCGGGGCCGCCGAACGAATCGAGCCGGACCGCCCTGCTCCTGCCCATCGTCGGTTGATCGCTCTGTTCCTGCATGTACGCCTGTCTCCCTGGGGTCGAGGGAACGCCTTGAAACGGACTATGCTCCGTTTCCATGCGCGACCCTAACACAACCGGAGCGTGTTCCATTTTGGCTGAGGCGGAGATGCGCGTGCCACGGGCGGACGCAGCCCGTAACCGCGACCAGTTGCTCGCGGTGGCGACCCGCGCGTTCATGTCGGCCGACGCCGAGCCGTCGATGCGTGCGATCGCCCGCGAAGCCGGAGTCGGCATCGCCACGCTCTACCGGCACTTCCCGACCCGTGAGTCCCTGGTCGACGCGGTCTACCGGGACCAGGTCGTGCGGCTGACGACCGGCGCCCGCGAGCTGCTCGGGCGGCTGCCCCCGGCTGCGGCGATGCGGCGCTGGATGGACTTGTTCGGGGACTGGATCGCGACCAAGAACGGCATGCTCGACACGCTGCTCGCGATGATCGAGTCGGGCGAGATCGCCCATGCACAGACCCGGGGGGAGCTACTGGCGGCCATCACCACGATTCTCGACGCCGGTCGCGCGGCGGGCGACCTCCGCTCCGACGTCGCCGCCGAAGACATCGCCGCCTCCCTCATCGGCATCTTCACCGTGGCCCCACGGCGCGAGCATGATGCCAAGGCCGGTCGCCTGCTGGACCTTCTGATGGACGGCCTCCGGCCCGCCGCCCGGCCGGCCTGAGCCCGGATCGAGGCGGCTGGTCACGCATCGGATGACGAGGACGAAGGCCACGCAGCACGCCCACAGCGCCGCCGAGCAGTCCTACAGCGAGGAGGATCCCCAGCCTGGCCATGTCGGATGGGGAGAACGTCAGGGTTCCGGCGTCGTTCGCCAGGAACCCGGTGAGGAACATCCACGCCATGGTGGCCGTGGCCGACGCGCTGATCAGGCTCCGGCCTCGTGCCGCGTAAACGGCCACGACGATCGCGACGGTCATCACCCGATCAGCGATGGTGGAAAAGGCCGATGCGGCGGCGCAGGACAGTACGGCCGATGCGAATCCACCCACCAAGAGAAATTCGAGTGGGGCGGGGCGAATGACGCGAAACCTCACGCCTCGATGAAAGCGCATTCAAAGTCTTTGCGTCGTTTTGTATACGATACTCCTACGCCTCCGAGATGACTTCTGATGCGATATTGACGTCCTTCCCCTCCTGCGAGGGCGTCGAGGGCGTCGAGGGCGAATTCATGCTCGTCAGTCGGAACCGCCTGATTCAGGGCGTGAACCGGTAGCCCATTCCCGGCTCGGTGACCAGGTGCACGGGGTGAGAGGGGTCGGGTTCGAGCTTCTTGCGGAGTTGCGCCATGTACTGACGCAGATAGTTCGTCTCCTTGACGTGGCTGCGGCCCCATACTTCGGCGAGCAGGTGCCGCTGGCTGATGAGCTTGCCGGGGTTGCGGACCAGGATTTCCAGCAGGTGCCACTCCGTCGGGGTGAGCCGCAGTCCCCCCGAGATTGTTTTGCTCGTCATATCCACCACGTGGTCGCCGATTTTGACGGACGCGAGTTCGTGCGCCTGGATTACCGCTCTGCGCGTCACCGCTCGTACGCGGGCGAGGAGTTCGTCGATGCCGAACGGCTTGGTGACGTAGTCGTCGGCGCCGGCGTCCAGAGCGGCGATCTTGTCGGTGGTGGCCGTACGTCCGGACAGGACCAGGATCGGCATCGAGGACCAGCCGCGCAGGCCGTGGATGACGTCCACGCCGTCCATGTCGGGCAGACCGAGGTCGAGCAGCACCACGTCGGGGCGCCAGTCGGCGGCGGCGCGCAGGGCGGAGGAGCCGTCGGCGACGGCCTCGACCTCGTATCGGCAGGCGGCCAGGTTGATGCGCAGTGCCCTGAGGATCTGGGGCTCGTCGTCGACGACAAGAATTCGGGTCATGTCGCTTCCCCCTGTGGGATGGCGGCTCGCGAGGAGATCGGCAGGGTGAGGACCATGGTGAGACCGCCGCCCGGGGTCTCCTCCGGCGTGAGGCTGCCTCCCATCGCCTCCGCCAGGCCGCGCGAGAGCGCGAGGCCGAGGCCGATGCCGGTGTGGTTGTCCCGGTCGCCGAGGCGCTGGAAGGGCATGAAGACGCGGTCGTACGCCTCGGATGGAATGCCGGGACCACGATCGACGACGCGTATCTCCACGTTGTCGCCGTGCCAGCTCGCGGTGATGAGGACCTTGCCGCCGTCCGGGCTGTAGCGGACGGCGTTGGTCATCAGGTTGACCAGAATGCGTTCGACCAGTGCGGGATCGGCGACGATCTCGGGAAGCTCAAGTGCGATGTCCCCTTCCACCTGGTCGCTCAGCGGCCCGAGATAGTCGATCGAGCGAGGAACGATCTCCTCCAGCGCCACCGGTTGAAGCGACAGCCCGAGCACTCCGGCCTGCAGCCGGCTCATGTCGAGAAGGTTCGCGACGAGCCGGTCGAGCTTGTACAGCGACTCGTCCGCCGTGGCGAGCAGTTCCTCGCGGTCCTCCGCGGACCACTCGACATCGGTCGCCCGCAGGCTCTCCACGGCCGCGCGCGCCGAGGCGAGAGGAGTGCGCAGGTCGTGGCTGACGGCGGCCAGCAGCGCGGTGCGCATCTTGTCCGCTTCCGCCAGTGGTCTGGCCTTCTCGGCCTCCTCACGCAGACGCTCCTGTCTGAGGGCCACGGCGGCCTCGGCGGCGAAGGCCTGGAGCACGCGGCGGTCGGCGGCGTCGAGCAGCCGCCCGCGCAGGACCAGGACGAGGTCGTCGTCGACGGCCACATCCGTGTCCGCGACAGCCGGACACGTGCAGGGGGCACCCCCGGCGGTGGCGACGATGCGCCACGCCTCGGGTTCTGAGTGCACGTCGGGGCTCGTCGTGGTGTCAGGGCGGCGTTCGAGCAGCGTGACCGAGGTGAGCGCGAAGGTCTCCCGCAGCCTGGCGAGCAGTGAAGGCAGGGCGTGCTCGCCACGCAGCACGTGCCCGGCCAGGGTGGACAGCACCTCGGCGTCGGCCTGGGCCCGTGCGGCCTCGCGCGTGCGCCGGGCGGCGAGGTCGACGACGGTGCTCACCATGATCGCGACCAGTACGTAGATCGTCAGGGCGAGCAGGTTCTCCGGGTCTGCGATGGTGAACCGGCTGACGGGCGGGGTGAAGAAGTAGTTCAGTAGGAGTGAGCCACCCACCGCGGCGGTGACCGCGGGCCACATGCCGCCGATCAGCGCGACGCCCACGACGGCCAGCAGGAACAGCAGGATCTCGCTGGGCAGCGACAGGTCGTGGCGGAACGGCAGCAGCGCCAGCGTCAGGAGGGGAAGCCCGAGGATCGCCGTCGCCCAGCCGGCGATCCGCCGGTTGCCGGTGAGCGCGGCCTGCGGCCGTGAGGGATGCCTGCCCTTGCTGACCTGCTCATGAGTGATCATGTGGACGTCGATCGACCCGGAGCGGGCCGTCGTCTGGACCCCCACGCCCCGGGAGAAGATCTGGGCGAACCGGCCGCGCCGGGAGGCGCCGAGCACGAGCTGGGTGGCGTTGACGCCGCGGGCGAAGTCGAGCAGCGCGCGGGGGATGTCGTCACCGACGACCTGGTGGTAGGTCCCGCCGATGCTCTCCACCAGCGTGCGCTGGTGCGCCAGCAGCGCCGGGTCGCCGCCGGCCAGCCCGTCGGCCCGGGTGACGTGCACGGCCAGCAGGTCGGCGCCCTTGCTCCTGGCGGCGATGCGGGCCGCTCGCCTGATGAGGGTGTCGCCCTCCGGCCCGCCGGTGAGCGCGACGACGACGCGTTCCCGGGCCTCCCAGGTGCCCGCGATGCCGTGCTCGGCGCGGTAGCGGTCGAGCTGCTCGTCCACCTTGTCCGCCACCCACAGCAGGGCCAGCTCACGGAGCGCCGTCAGGTTGCCGACCCGGAAGTAGTTGGCGAGCGCGGCGTCCACCTTCTCAGGTGGGTAGACGTTGCCGTGGGCCATCCGGCGGCGCAGTGCCTCGGGGGACATGTCGACCAGCTCGACCTGGTCGGCCCGCCGTACGACCTCGTCGGGCACGGTCTCCCGCTGCGGGACGCCCGTGATCTCCTGGACGACGTCGTTGACCGACTCCAGGTGCTGGATGTTCACCGTCGAGACGACGTCGATCCCGGCGTCGAGGAGCTCGTCGATGTCCTGCCAGCGCTTGACGTTGCGCGAGCCGGGCACGTTGGTGTGCGCCAGCTCGTCGACCAGAACGATCTTTGGTGCGCGGGCGATGACCGCCTCGACGTCCAGCTCGGCGAAGGTCGCACCTTTGTAGACGACCCGCCGCCGTGGGAGGACCTCCATGCCCTCCAGGAGTCCGGCGGTGCGGGGGCGGTCGTGGGTCTCGACGATACCCACGACCACGTCCTTGTCCCGCTCCGTGGCCCTGCGACCTTCGCTGAGCATCGCGTAGGTCTTGCCGACCCCGGGTGCCGCGCCGAGGTAGATTCGCAGCCGCCCGCGCGCCATCTACCTCATCCCTTCAGCCTGTCCAGATCCAGGTTGAGCTCCAGCACGTTCACGCCGGGCTCGCCCATGAACCCGAGCGCCCTGCCGGTGGTGTGCTCCGCGATCAGGGTCCGCACCCTGTGTACGTCCAGCCCTCGTTCCCTGGCGACTCGGGGGGCCTGCAGTTCGGCGTAGGCGACGGAGATGTGCGGGTCGAGGCCGCTGCCGCTCGCGGTGACGGCGTCCGGCGGGACGACCGCTCGGGCGTTTCCGCGGACCGGCACGGTACGTCCGGCCGCGTAGTCCTCGCCCGGCTTGCCGCACTCGACCTTCACCCCTTGGTAGGCCGGGATGAACGGCGTGGCGGGACAGGCCTGGTTGACGCTGACCACCC
>NZ_FTNI01000046.1 GCF_900156315.1 Microbispora rosea
GGCGCGCTACGTGATCCACAGCGTCCGTTCCAAGACGCTGGGCGCGACCGCGGCGGCGACCAGCACCCAGCGTCTGTCGCTGATCGCGGGCAAGTACGTCGGCAAGGACGATCCCGTCATGATCGTGCGCTGCCAGTCGGGCCTGCCGGCCGTGGGCGAGGCGCTGGAGCCGTTCACCTTCGCCTACTCGGTGGCGGGGTGCATGCGCGGCTCGCACCACGCGCCCTTGATGCCGGTGGCCGTCGGGCAGGCGCATCCGTCGCGGTTCGACGGTCCGCCGCGCGTGGTCGCGCTCGGCTTCCAGATCAAGGACGGCAGGCTGATCGGCCCGCGCGACATGTTCGACGACCCGGCCTTCGACGGAGCCCGGCGACAGGCCGGCGAGGTGATGGACTACCTGCGCCGCCATGGCCCGTTCGAGCCGCACCGACTGCCGCTCGAGGAGCTGGAGTACACCACGATGACCTCCCTCACCAGGCGCCTGGCACACCGCTGGACGCCGATGACGACCGAGGTCGCGACCCCGGTGGGTGGCTGATGATGAGGGCCTCCGTCGGTGACCGCCTGATCGTCGAGAGCATCCATCGGGGCAGGGCGGGCCGCGTCGGGATCGTGATGGCGCTCTACCACACCGACGGCTCGCCTCCCTACCTCGTGAGATGGCTCGACGAGGAGCGGGAGACGCTGTGCTTCTACCCGGGACCGGACGCCCGGATCGAGCACTCCTGGGAGCGGCTGCCCGAAAGCCCCTGATCAGCTCTGATCAGCTCGCGCGCAGGCAGTCGATCACGTCCTCGTCGCTTGTCTGGGTGAAGTCGTCGTACCACGCGCCGATCGCGTAGAAGTGGTCGGGCGTGTCCAGGCAGACGACCTCGTCGGCGTCCCTGCGCAGGCTCGCGATCGTCTCGGGGGCGCCGACCGGCACCGCGAGCACCACCCGGGAGGCCCCGTGCGCCCGGGCCACCTGGCAGGCGGCGCGGGCCGTCCCGCCCGTCGCGATCCCGTCGTCCACCACGATCACCGTACGGCCGGCCAGGTCCACCGGCTCGCGGCCGGCCCGGAAGCGGCGGGCCCGCCGCTCCAGCTCGGCCCGCTCGCGCCGCTCCACCCCGGCCATCTCGTCGCGGGTCATGTTGGCGAGCCGTACGACGTCGGGGTTCACCACCCGCACCCCGCCCTCGCCGATGGCGCCGAAGCCCAGCTCCGGCTGGTACGGCACGCCCAGCTTGCGTACGACGATCACGTCCAGGGGGGCGCCGAGGGCCCTGGCGACCTGGAACGCCACCGGCACGCCTCCTCGGGGCAGCCCGACGACGACCGCGTCCTCCATCCCCGGGAGTCCGCGCAACAGCTCGCCCAGGCGCAGGCCGGCGTCACGACGATCGACGAACACGGCAGCCATCCCCGCCTTTCACCCTTGTCTTTCACCGTCGGCTCCGGCCGCCTGCGGCGGTAGGGCCGAAGGACCCGGGGAAGACTTGGAGCATGTCCCATCCCGGAGAAATCGACGAGCTGAAAACCAGGCTCGACGCTGCGGAACGGCAGGTGCGCACGCTCGCCGAGGCCGTTCGGGTGCTGGCGGGCGGCCTGGAGGGCGGACCGCTGGAGGAGGCCGGGCGGGCCCGGCCCGAGCACGCCGCCCGGCTCGCCCACGAACTACTGCTCGCGGCCGGTCTGATCCAGCCCAAGGAGAGCGAAGGCCCATAGACTGTCGCCGTGACCTCGACCGACCAGGCCCTCGACGGGGAGATCCCGCCTCAGAGGCTGACCGTGGCCGAGATCGCCCACCTGGCGGGAGTGTCCGCGCCGACCGTGTCGCGGGTGCTCAACGGGCATGCGGGAGTCGCCCTGGCCACCCGGCAACGGGTGGAGGCGGTGCTGCGGGAGCACGGATACCGGCGCCGCGACAGCGAGCCCGCGGCGATCATCGAGCTCGTCTTCCACGCCCTGGAGAGCCTGTGGGCGCTGGAGATCATCCAGGGCGTCGAGCAGGTCGCCAGGGAGCATGAGCTGGCCGTGGTGCTGACCGAGATGCAGGGCCGGCTCACCCCTGGCAGGGCGTGGACCGAGCAGGTGCTCGCCCGCCGTCCCACCGGCGTCGTGGCGGTCTTCTCCGAGCTCACGGTGCAGCAGCAGTCGCAGCTCGCCACCCGCTCGATCCCCCTCGTCGTGCTCGACCCGACCGGCGAGCCGCTGCACGAGACCCCGTCGGTCGGCGCGACCAACTGGAGCGGCGGGATGGCCGCGACCCGCCACCTGCTCGACCTCGGCCACCGCCGCATCGCGATGTTGAGCGGGCCGACGCAGTGGCCGTGCTGCCGGGCGCGGCTCGACGGTTACCGCGCCGCGATGGACGCGGCGGGCGTGCCCGTGGACCCCGAGCTCGTGCGGGTCAGCACCCTCTATGTGGAGGGCGGCCTGCGTGACGGGGCCGAACTGCTGCACCTGCCCGATCCCCCGACCGCCGTCTTCTGCGCCAACGATCTGCAGGCGCTCGGCGTGTACGAGGCCGCCAGGCGGGCCGGGGCGCGCATCCCCGAGGATCTGAGCGTGGTCGGGTTCGACGACCTGTCGTTCACCCAGTGGGCCGGGCCGCCCATCACGACCGTACGGCAGCCGCTCGTGCAGATGGGGGCCGCCGCCGCGCGGATGGTCCTGGCCCTCGCGCAGGGCGAGCGGCTCGAACAGCACCGGGTCGAGCTCGCCACCGCCCTCGTCGTGCGGGAGAGCACCGCACCGCCACGCGGATGCGTGTAGGGGGATGGGCGGCCGACGCCGGACTCGGTGTGATCTTCGCCGCGGTGCTGGCCTTCTGGGCCTATCGGATCGCCGATAGCTGGGGCGGCGGCTACTGGGGGTTCGACTGCGCCGCCGGCGCCGTGGTGTGTGTGATCGCCCTGGCACGCCGGTTCGACCCGGCCCGGGCGGCGGCGGCCGGTCTGGCCGTCGCCGCGACCGCCGTCCTGGCCGCCAGGTTCGCCGATCTGCCCAGCGAGCCCGGTCCGGGGATGGCCCTCGGCCTGGCGGTGCTGGTCGGCACGGCGGTCAGGGCGCTGCCGGTCGTCACGACCTGCGGCGTGGCGGCCGGTGGGCTGGCCGTGGCCACCGGCAGCCTGCTGACGGCGCACACGCTCGCCGCCGGAGTGCCCTCGGTCACCGCGATGAACGTCCTGGTCTGGGCCGCCGCCGTCGTGGCCGGGCTGTTCCCGCGGCTGCTCGACGCCCGCAGGCGGGCCGTCGCCGAGGGGGTGCGCCGCGCGGAACGGCTGCGCCTCGCCCGCGAGCTGCACGACGTCGTCGCCCACCACGTCACCGGCATCGTGGTGCAGGCCCAGGCCGCCCGGCTGGTCGCGCACAA
Source organism: Microbispora rosea (assembly GCF_900156315.1). GTDB lineage: Bacteria > Actinomycetota > Actinomycetes > Streptosporangiales > Streptosporangiaceae > Microbispora > Microbispora rosea. Next base: position 3,359 of record NZ_FTNI01000046.1, read on the forward strand.
GAGCCCCGGCAAGGCGGGCGACGCGCTGGCCGAGATCGAGGCCGCAGGGTCGGACGCGCTGGCCGCGATGCGCCGCGTCGTCGGCCTGCTGCGCGACCCGGACGAGCCCGCCGCCCGCGCGCCCGGCGGGCCGGGCGGGCTGGACGGGCTGGACGAGCTGGGCGAGCTGGTCGGGCGCTTCGAGGCGGGCGGCCGTGCGGTGCGCCTGCGGCTGCCGGACGAGGAGGAGACGGCGACGTGGCCGCCCGAGGTGGCCGGCACGGTCTACCGGGTCGTGCAGGAGTCGCTGACCAACATCTCCCGCCATGCTCCGCACTCCCGCTCGGTCACGGTCAGCGTGGAACGGGACCGTGAGACGCTCACCGTCGAGGTCGCCGACGACTCGTCGCGGGGCCCCTCGCGGCACCACCAGCGCGGCGGGTACGGCCTGATCGGGATGCGCGAGCGGGTCGAGGCGCTCGGCGGCACGCTGCGCGCCGGGCCGCGTCCCGGGGCCGGCTGGTCCGTGCGCGCCACCCTGCCCGTGCCCCGGTCGAAGGCGCTGCCGGAGCGGGCACGCCGATGACGATCAGGGTGTTGGTGGCCGACGACCAGGCGATGGTCCGCGGCGGCCTGCGGCTGATCCTGGAGGACCAGCCCGACTTCGAGGTGGTCGCGGAGGCGGCCGACGGCGCCGAGGCCGTGGAGGCGGCCCGGCGGCTGCGGCCCGACGTGTGCCTGGTGGACGTGCGCATGCCGCGGCTCGACGGCATCGAGGTCACCCGTGCCCTGGCCGGGCCCGGCGTGCCCGACCCGCTGCGGGTGGTCGTGGTCACCACGTTCGACCTGGACGAGTACGTCTACGGCGCGTTGCGGGCGGGCGCGACCGGCTTCGTCCTGAAGGACTGCGGCCCCGCCCTGCTCGTGGAGGCCGTGCGGGCCGCCCACCAGGGGGACGCCCTGGTCTCCCCTTCGGTCACCCTGCGGCTGCTGCGCCACCTGACGGCTCGGCTGCCGGCCCCCGGCAGGGCGGACCATCCGCTCTCCAACCGGGAGTTGGAAGTCGTCAGGGCCGTCGCCCGGGGCCGTACGAACCAGGAGATCGCGGCCGAGCTGTTCATCTCGCTGAGCACGGTCAAGAGCCACGTGGCCGGCATCCAGGCCAAGCTCGGCCTGCGCAACCGGGTCGAGGTCGCGGCCTGGGCCTGGGAGAACCGCATCGCAGGCTCCTAATCCTCCCACTTTGTCATGTTTTGTCCGGTTTGACCTGGGCAGAAGGCAGGCAGCCGAAACACAAGGAGGGTGGCAGCATGGCCGTCAGCGGCATCATCTCCGCCATAATCATCGGACTCATCATCGGCGCTCTCGGCCGGCTGGTCGTTCCCGGGCGCCAGGCCATCCCGATCTGGCTCACCATGATCATCGGTATCATCGCCGCCCTCATCGGCTCGGCGATCGCCCGGGGCGTGGGAGTCGCCACCACCCCGGGGGTCGACTGGATCGAGCTGATCATCCAGGTGGCCCTCGCCGCCGTCGGCGTCATGGCCGCCGTAATGTTGTACCGCCGCAGAAGCGTCGGTTAGTTCCTCGCTCCGCCGATGGCCCCGGCACGACTGGGGCCATCGGCGCGCCCGGACTGTCATGGTCTTTGCGAAATCACCGACATCTATTGATTCCCCCCGTCACGGCGCGGCGTACGGTCGTTAACCAGGGGCTTGACGATCCGGGGGAAGTGGTCCGCGATGGACCAGGCGGTCCTTGCACGTGTTCCTGAGGTGTTCGCTCGCCGTGTGGGGCCGGCGCTCGGCCTTGCCGACGAGGCCGACGTGGTGGCCAGGGCCTGTCACGCCATGGCGACGCGCTTCCACGGCGGCGGCAGGCTCATCGTCTTCGGCAACGGCGAGGCCGCCACCGACGCCCAGCACATATCGGTGGAGTTCGTCCACCCGGTGATCGTGGGAAAACGGGCGCTGCCGTCGTTCTCCCTCACGAGCGACGTGGCGACGATCACCGGGGTGGCCGCGACGGCGGGCCTGGAGGAGGTCTTCGCGCACCAGCTTCGCCGTCTCGCCGCGCCGCAGGACATCGCGCTGGGCGTCTCTTCCGACGGCGGCTGCGTGAACGTGCTCAGAGGCCTGGAGACGGCGCACCGGCTCGGCCTGCTCACGCTGGCGCTGACCGGCGGCGACGACGGTGGCCCGATCGGGCGCAGCCCGGCCGTCGACCACGTCCTGATCGCGCGCTCCGCCGACCCCCGCGTGGTCAAGGAGGTGCACGTCACCACCTACCACATCCTCTGGGAGCTGGTGCACGTCTTCTGTGAGCAGCCCGGCGTGCTGGATCCACGGGTCGTCCCATGAACTGCCACGACGAGACGTGTGTCACCTGCTCGGACCAGGCGGTCGCGGTGACCGTCGTACGGCTCCTGGAGCGGGACCTCGCCCTCGTCGACACCGGCCGGGGCCGGGAGGTGGTCAGCGTCGCCCTGGTGGAGGCCGAGCCCGGCGCCACCGTCCTGGTCCACGCCAAGGAGGCCATCGCGGTCGTGAGGGAGATGAGCGTGAGGGAGATGAGACAGTGAGCGATATCGAGGCGCTGTACCCCTTCCTCTACTCGGGGTCCTCGGACCTCGACGCGGTGATGACCTCCGTACGCCAGTCGACGGTGGAGAAGGTCGACGAGATCGTCACCCTGCGCAGGACGGTGCTGGAGCGCGACGGGGACCGGATCGCCGCCTGCGCCGCGGCGATGGCGAAGGCGTTCGCGGCGGGGGCCCGGCTGTTCGCCTTCGGCAACGGAGGCAGCTCGACCGACGCCCAGGACGTGGCCACGCTCTTCATGAACCCCGGCGGCACGGCACGTCCGTTGCCGGCGTTCGCCCTCACGGCCGACATCGCGGTCGTGACGGCGCTGGCCAACGACATCGGCTTCGAGGTGGTCTTCGCCCGGCAGCTCGCCGCGTCGGCCTTCGCGGGAGACATCGCGCTGGGCCTGTCGACCAGCGGGAACTCCCGCAACCTCATCGCGGCGTTCGAGGAGGCCGAGCGGCGCGGCATGCTCACGGTCGGGCTGGCCGGCTACGGCGGCGGCCAGATGGCCGAGCTCGGCACCATCGACCACCTGTTCGTGGTGCCCTCGGCCTCGGTCCACCGGATCCAGGAGGCCCAGACGACCGTCTACCACGCGCTCTGGGAGCTCACCCAGCAAGCCCTGGCGAAGGCCGGTGACAACGATGACGGCTGACGGACAGAACGAGCCCGTCGTCCACATCCTGTGGATAAACGCCGGGCTGAGCTGCGACGGCGACTCGGTCGCGCTCACGGCCGCGACGCAGCCGAGCATCGAGGAGATCGTGCTCGGCGCGCTGCCCGGCCTGCCAAAGGTCGCGGTCCACTGGCCGCTGATCGACTTCGAGTGCGGCCCGATGCAGGGCGCCGACACCTTCATCGAGTGGTACTTCAAGGCCGATCGGGGTGAGCTCGACCCGTTCGTGCTGGTCATCGAGGGATCGATCCCGAACGAGTCGATCAAGCGCGAGGGCTACTGGTGCGGGTTCGGCAACAACCCCGACACCGGCCAGCCGATGACGACCAGTGAGTGGCTCGACCGCCTCGCGCCCAAGGCGACCGCCGTGCTCGCCGCCGGCACCTGCGCGACGTACGGCGGCATCCACGCGATGGCGGGCAACCCGACCGGGGCGATGGGCGTGGCCGACTACCTGGGCTGGGACTGGCGGTCGAAGGCCGGGCTGCCCATCGTCAACGTGCCCGGCTGCCCGATCCACCCCGACAACCTGTCGGAGACGATCCTCTATCTGCTCTACCAGCTCGCCGGGCAGGCGCCGATGATCCCGCTGGACCACGCGCTGCGCCCCACCTGGCTGTTCGGCCAGACCGTGCACGAGGGCTGCGACCGGGCGGGCTACTACGAGCAGGGCCAGTTCGCCACCGAGTACGGCTCGCCGAAGTGCCTGGTGAAGATCGGCTGCTGGGGGCCGGTCGTCAAGTGCAACGTGCCCAAGCGCGGCTGGATCAACGGCATCGGCGGCTGTCCCAACGTGGGCGGCATCTGCATCGCGTGCACGATGCCCGGCTTCCCCGACAAATTCATGCCGTTCATGGACGAGCCGCCCGGCGCCCGTGTCTCCTCCACCGCGAGCGCGGCGTACGGCACGGTGATCCGGGCGCTGCGCGGCATCACGTCCAAAACGCTCGACAAAGAGCCGAAGTGGCGCAAGAAGGGCCGCGAGCTGCTCACCGGTTACAAGGCTCCCTGGAGTTAGCGATGACCCTGGAACGCGAACTGGTCGAGATGGCCTGGGACCCGATCACCAGGATCGTCGGGAGTCTCGGCATCTACGCGAAGGTCGACTTCGCCAACCGCGAGGTCGCCGAGTGCTACAGCACCTCGTCGGTGTTCCGCGGCTACAGCATCTTCATGAAGGGCAAGGACCCGCGCGACGCCCACTTCATCACCAGCCGCATCTGCGGGATCTGCGGGGACAACCACGCGACCTGCTCGGTGTACGCCCAGAACATGGCGTACGGTGTGCGCCCGCCGCACATCGGCGAGTGGATGATCAATCTCGGCGAGGCGGCCGAGTACATGTTCGACCACAACATCTTCCAGGAGAACCTGGTCGGGGTCGACTACTGCGAGAAGATGGTCCGCGAGACCAACCCGGGCGTGCTGGCGCAGGCCGAGCGCACCGAGGCCCCGCACGCGGCCGACCACGGTTATCGCACGATCGCGGACATCATGCGCTCGCTGAACCCGCTGGAGGGCGGGTTCTACCGCGAGGCGCTCGCGATGAGCCGCACCACCAGGGAGATGTTCTGCCTGATGGAGGGCAGGCACGTGCACCCCTCCACGCTCTACCCCGGCGGGGTGGGGACGGCGGCGACCGTGCAGGTGTTCACCGACTACCTCACCCGGCTGATGCGGTATGTCGAGTTCATGAAGCGGGTCGTCCCGATGCACGACGACCTGTTCGACTTCGTCTACGACGCGATGCCCGGCTACGAGCAGGTGGGCCGGCGGCGGGTGATGCTCGGCTGCTGGGGCAGCTTCCAGGACCCCGAGCACTGCGACTTCGACTACCGGACCATGAACGACTGGGGCCGCAGGATGTTCGTCACCCCGGGCATCGTGGTGGACGGAAAGCTCGTCACCAACGACCTGGTGGACATCAACCTCGGCATCCGCATCCTGCTCGGCAGCTCCTACTACGACGACTGGGCCGACCAGGAGCCGTTCGTCACCGAGGACCCGCTGGGCAATCCGGTGGACATCCGTCATCCGTGGAACCAGCACACGATCCCGCATCCGCAGAAGCGGGACTTCGCCGGCAAGTACAGCTGGGTGATGTCGCCGCGCTGGTTCGACGGGCGGGACCTGCTCGCGCTCGACACCGGCGGCGGCCCGCTCGCCCGTCTGTGGGTCACCGCCCTGTCGGGCCTGGTGGACATCGGCTACGTCAGGTCCACCGGCCACAGCGTGGAGATCAACCTGCCGAGGACGGCGACCCGGCCGGAAAAGACGTTCGAGTGGCGCATCCCGCAGCGGAACGGCGAACTGCTGTCCAACGCCGTCGAGCGCAACCGGGCCAGGACGTACTTCCAGGCGTACGCCGCCGCGTGCGCGCTGCACTTCGTGGAGCAGGCGCTGGGCGAGGTCCGCCAGGGGCACACCCAGACCTGGTCGCCGTTCACCGTGCCCGACGAGGCGGTCTCCTGCGGCTTCACCGAGGCCGTGCGCGGCGTCCTGTCCCACCACATGGTGATCAGGGACGGAAAGATCGCCAACTATCACCCGTATCCGCCGACGCCGTGGAACGCCAGCGTGCGTGACTTCAACGGCACGCCGGGGCCGTACGAGGACGCGGTGCAGAACACGCCGATCTTCGAGGAGAACCCGCCGGAGAGCTTCAAGGGCATCGACATCATGCGCACGGTCCGCAGCTTCGACCCGTGCCTGCCCTGCGGTGTCCACATGTACCTCGGCCGGGGCAGGCAGCTGCGCGTGGTGCACAGCCCGCACGCGTTCACGGGGACGCCATGACCCACGACGTCGCCGCCACCGGTGAGCGGATCGAGCGGCTCATCGCGGAGCTGACCGGCGAAGGAGCCCGGGCCAGGGCCGAGGAGCTCGTGCGGGAGATCGTCGGCCTGTACGGCGCGGGCCTCGAACGGGTCATGGCGATCGTCACCGAGGCAGAGGTGGCCGGCGCGCTGCGCGGTCTGGTGGAGGACCCGCTGGTCTCCGGCCTGCTCGTGCTGCACGACCTGCACCCGCTCACCACCGCGGAGCGGGTGCGGGCCGCGCTCGACGGCCACCCTCATGGTCACGGGGCCGAGCTGCTGAGCGTGGAGGGCGGGGTCGTACGGCTGCGCCTGGAAGGGGCCTGCGGCTGCCCCTCGTCACGGAAAACCGTCACCGAGTCGATCGAGCGGGCCATCGCCCGGGTGGCCCCCGAGGTGACGCGGGTCGACGTCGAGAGCGCCGTCAGGGATGCCACGCCGCTGCTGCAGATCGGCAGGCGCCCGTCATGAGCACCGGCCTGCGCCGCTTCCGCGACCCGGCCCGGGCCGAGCCGGCCGAGCCGGCCCAGCGGTGCGAGCTGTGCGCCGAACTCCTGGACGGGGAGCACGGGCATGTCGTCGACCTGGAGACCCGCGCGTTGATGTGCGCCTGCCGAGGCTGTCGTCTGCTGTTCGTGCGGCCGGGCCAGGGGCGCTATCGCGCCGTGCCCGACCGCTTCCGCTACGCGCCGTCCTTCCGGATCTCCCCCGCCGACTGGGACGACCTGGGCATCCCCGTGCGTACTGCGTTCTTCTTCCGCAACTCCTCGCTCGGCCGCACCGTGGCCTTCTACCCCAGCCCGGCCGGGGCGACCGAGTCGCTGCTCCCGCTCGCCACCTGGGAGCGGGTGATCGCGGCCAACCCGGCGCTGGCGGACACCGAGCCCGACGTCGAGGCCCTGCTGATGGACCGGGCTCCCGACGGGTCGTTCTCCTGCCATCTCGTGCCGATCGACGCCTGCTACCGGCTCGTCGGTCTCGTGCGGCTGCACTGGAAGGGCTTCGGCGGCGGGAGGGAGGCGTGGGAGGCCATCGACGGCTTCTTCGCCGCCCTGCGCCGGCGGGCCCGCGTTCTGAAGGAGGTTTGACCTTGGACGATGGTCTCCGCTTCGACTGCCTGGACGCCCGGCCCGAGCCGTACGCGGCCTCGCCCACGCTCGTCTTCCGCCTGCGCGTCGTCGACCCCTCCCCCGAGGGCGTCCACGCCATCGCGCTGCGCTGCCAGATCAGGATCGAGCCGCGTCGCAGGCCGTACGGGCCGCAGGAGGCGGCGCTGCTGGCGGACCTGTTCGGCGCGCCGGCCCGATGGGGTGACACGCTCCAGCCGGTGCAGTTCGCCATGGCGCAGACGATGGTGCCCGCCTTCACCGCGAGCACGGAGATCGACCTGCCCGTGCCGTGCGGCTACGACCTGGAGGTGGCCGCGGGCCGATATTTCGCCTCACTGGACGACGGCGAGATCCCGCTGCTCCTGCTGTTCAGCGGGACCGTGCTGGCCCGCTCCGGCGGCGGGGTGAGCATGCGGCAGATCCCCTGGCACTGCGAGACCCGCCACCGTCTGCCGGTCGCGGTGTGGCGCGAGACGATCGACACCGCCTTCCCCGGCTCCGGGTGGCTTCGGCTGCGCCGCGACACCGTGCGCGAGGTCCTCCGCTTCAAGTCCGAACGGGTCCTCGCGACCGTCGACGATGCCATCGAGCTGCTCATGAAGGAGGCCGGCCGGTGACCGCGCCGATGGAGGCCGCCCGCCGAGTCGCGGACGCCGTGCTGTACGAGGGCTACCTGCTCTACCCCTATCGCGCCTCGGCCGCCAAGAACCGCATGCGCTGGCAGTTCGGCGTGCTCGTGCCGCCGAACTACCCCGGCGAGCCGTCGGGCAGCGTGACCGAGTGCCTGCTGGAGGCTCCCGGGGAGGACGCCACGCTCGACCTGCGCCTGCGGTTCCTGCACGTCAGGGGCAGGACGGTCGAGCGGGAGGAGGACGACGGCTACTGGCCCGTGCCGAAGCTGACCGTCGGCGGCCGCGATTACCTCAGCTTCGACGAGGCCACCGAGCGGGAGGCCCGCGCCACGCTGTCCCTGGCACACGTGACGGCCGGGCGGCGCACGATCGAGGTCCGGGTGCCGGGCGACCGCGTCTTCGAGAACATCGCCGGCCCCGGCGGCGAGCGGACCGGCCGGATCGTCTGCGAGCACCAACCGCTCGACGCGGAGCTGCGGATCTCCGCGGAACGGCTGCCCGGGCCGTACGGGCTGGTCCGGTTGCGGATCGAGGTGGAGAACACGGCCCACTGGGAGCGGGCGGACGCGCCGCGCGAGGAGGCCCTGCGCCGCTCGCTGGTCGCCGCCCACCTGCTGATCGGGGTGAGCGGTGCGGCCTTCGTCTCGCTGCTCGACCCGCCGATGTGGGCCGAGGCGGCGGCGCGGCAGTGCCGCAACGAGAACACCTGGCCGGTGCTGGTGGGCGAGGCCGGCCGCCGCGACGTCGTGCTGTCCTCACCGATCATCCTGTACGACCACCCGGCCATCGCTCCGGAAAGCCCCGGCGACCTGTTCGACTCGACCGAGATCGACGAACTGCTCACGCTGCGCACGCTGACCCTGACCGAGGAGGAGAAGCGGGAGGCCCGGATCACCGACCCGCGCGCCGCCGAGATCCTCGAACGGGCCGCCGACCTGCCGCCGGAACTGCTCGAACGCCTCCACGGCGCCATCCGTCATCTGGAGGTCCCCGCCAGGACGACGTCGGAGGACGACACCGTGACCGTGGCCGGGGTGCGGATCGCCAAGGGCAGCCGAGTGCGGCTGCGGCCGGGCCACCGTCGTGCCGACGCGCACGACATGTTCCTGGCCGGGCGGATCGCTCTGGTCGAGGCGGTGTTCCTCGACGTGGACGGGGTGCGCCACCTGGCCGTCACGCTGGAGGACGACCCCGGCTCCGACCTGCAGCGCGAGCAGGGAAGGTTCCTCTACTTCGCGCCGGACGAGGTGGAACCCGCATGAGAACCGGCATGAGAACCCTGGTGGCCGGCGTGGGCAACGTCTTCCTCGGCGACGACGGATTCGGCGTGGCGGTGGCGCGCCGCCTCGCCGCCACCGGGGTGCCCGACGGGGTGGAGGTCGGCGACTTCGGCATCCGCGGCATCCATCTCGCCTACGAGCTGACCTCGGGATACGACCTCACGATCCTCGTCGACGCGATCCCGGCGGGACGGGCTCCCGGCACGCTCAGCGTCCTGGAGCCCGCTTCGCCGGAAGCGGCGCCGGCCTTCGTGGACGCGCACGCGATGACTCCCGAGGCGGTGCTCACCCTGGCCTCCGGCCTCGATCGCCCGCGGGGCGACCGGGTCCTGCTGGTCGGCTGCGAACCGGCCGACGTGACGCCGGGGATGGACCTGAGCCCGCCGGTCGCGGCGGCCGTTCCCGAGGCCGCCGGCCTCGTGCTCGAACTGATCGCAGAGGAGGGACGGCGATGCTGAAACGCGTGGTCTTCGTGCTGCTGGCGGCCGGGGTGGCCGCGCTGGTCCTCCAGTCGCTGCCCGATATCCGGCGCTATCTGCGGATCAGAAGGATGTGACCCCGATGCACGAGTTCGGGATCGCCGAAGCCGTGGTCGACGCCGTGGAGCGCCGGGCCGGCGGCAGGCGGGTGCGCCGGGCCCGGGTGCGGGCGGGCGCGCTGCTGCGCATCGCCCCACAGGCCCTCGACCAGGCCTTCTGCCTGGCCTCCGCCGGCACGGTCGCCGAGGGCGCGACGCTCGACCTGGTCATCGAGCCCGTACGGCTCATCTGCCGGGGCTGCGGGCACTCCGCCCTGTGCGCCGACCCGCTCACGATCTGCGGCCTGTGCGGCGGGATCGACGTCGACAGCGAAGGCGGAGACAGCCTCGTCCTCGAATCCATCCAGCTCTACCCCGACACCACCGCGGAGGTGTCCTATGTGCCTGGGCATTCCGGGCGAGATCGTGGAGATCCCGCCCGGCCAGACTGACCTCGCCAGGGTCGACGTGAGCGGGGTCCGGCGGGCCGTCAACATCGGCCTGCTGGACGGCCAGCCCCTGCGGCCCGGCGACTGGGTCCTGATCCACGTCGGTTTCGCGCTGTCGAAGATCGACGAGGCCGAGGCCAGGGCCGCGCTGGAGTTCCTGGAAGGCATCGGCCAGGCGTACGAGGACGAGCTGGCGGCGCTGCGCGACTCGTCCATAGAGAGGTGAGCGGCGGTGCGTTTCGTCGACGAGTACCGCGATGCGGACAAGGCGCGGGCGCTGTCCGCCAGGATCGCGAGCCTGTGCGAGCCGGGCCGGGCCTACAAGTTCATGGAGGTGTGCGGCGGCCACACCCACACCATCTACAAGCACGGGCTGGAGGACTACCTGCCCGAGACGATCACGCTGGTGCACGGCCCCGGGTGCCCGGTCTGCGTGATCCCGATGGGCCGCGTGGACGACGCGATCCACATCGCCGAACGGCCGGACGTGATCATGACGTCGTTCGGGGACATGATGCGGGTGCCGGGCGGGCGAGGGTCGTTCTTCGACTCCACGGCCCAGGGCTCCGACATCCGCATGGTCTACTCGCCGCTGGACGCCCTGAAGATCGCCCGCCGCGAGCCGGACCGCCACGTGGTCTTCATGGCCATCGGGTTCGAGACCACCGCGCCGTCGACCGCCATGACCGTGCTGCGGGCGGCGGCCGAGGGCGTGCGGAACTTCTCGGTCTTCTGCAACCACGTGACGATCATTCCCGCGATCAAGGCGATCCTGGACTCGCCCGACCTGCGTCTCGACGGCTTCGTCGGTCCCGGTCACGTCTCCACGATCATCGGCTGCCGGCCGTACGAGTTCATCGCCCGCGACTACGGCAAGCCGCTGGTCGTGGCGGGTTTCGAGCCGCTGGACATCCTCCAGTCGGTCTACATGCTGCTGCTCCAGCTCGCCGAGGGCCGGTCGGAGGTCGAGAACCAGTACGCCCGGGTCGTGCCGTGGGCGGGCAACGTCAAGGCCCTGCGGGCCGTCAACGAGGTGATGGAGCTGCGGCCCTACTTCGAGTGGCGCGGCCTGGGCTTCATCTCCCACTCGGCGCTGCGCATGCGGGAGAAGTACGCGGCGTACGACGCGGAGCGGCTGTTCGACATCCCCGGCAACCGGGTGGCCGACCCCAAGGCCTGCCAGTGCGGCGAGGTCCTCAAGGGCGTGCTCAAGCCGTGGGAGTGCAAGGTGTTCGGCACGGCCTGCACGCCGGAGACGCCGATCGGCACCTGCATGGTGTCGTCCGAGGGCGCCTGTGCGGCCTACTACAACTTCGGCCGCTTCTCGCGGCAGCGGGTGAGGGAGGCGACCCGGTGACCGGCATTGGGACCAGCCGTGAGGAACAGGTCCTCGAACGCATCGACCGCGCCCGGCGGCGGAAGGCCCGCGTGCGCGAGGAGCACATCACGATGGCCCACGGCGCCGGCGGCAAGGCGACCCAGACCCTGATCGAGGCGGTGTTCCTCGACGCGTTCCGCAACCCGCTGCTCGAACCGCTGGAGGACGGCGCGGTGTTCTGCGCGGGCGGCGCGCGGCTCGCGTTCACGACCGACTCCTACGTGGTCTCCCCGCTGTTCTTCCCCGGCGGCGACATCGGCGACCTCGCCGTCAACGGCACCGTGAACGACCTGGCGGTGTGCGGGGCGCGGCCGCTGTACCTGTCGGCCGGCTTCGTCCTCGAGGAGGGTTTCCCGGTCGAGGACCTGCGGCGGATCAGCGCGTCGATGGCCCGCGCCGCCGCGGCGGCGGAGGTGTCGATCGTGACCGGGGACACCAAGGTGGTGCAGCGCGGCAAGGCCGACGGCTGCTATGTCACCACGGCCGGCGTGGGACTGCTGGAGGGGGACACCCGCCTCGGCGTCGCACACGCCCGGCCCGGCGACGCCGTCCTCGTGTCCGGCCCGGTCGGCGAGCACGGTGTGACGATCATGCTGGCCCGCGGGGAGCTCGACATCGAGGCCGACGTGACGTCGGACACCGCCCCGCTCAACGGCCTGATCGCCGCCCTCCAGGCCGCTGCCGGCGAAGGAGTGCGGTGCCTGCGGGACGCGACCCGGGGCGGCGTCGCGACGATACTCAACGAGATCGCCCGCGCCTCCGGCGTCGCCGTCGTGGTCGAGGAGGACGCGGTGCCCGTACGGCCGGCCGTACGCGGGGCCTGTGAGCTGCTGGGCATCGACCCGCTCTACGTGGCCTGCGAGGGCCGGGTGGTCGCGGTGGTGGACGGGGACGCGGCCGGATCCGCGCTCGCCGCGCTGCGGAGCCATCCGCTCGGCGAGGGCGCCGCGGTCGTCGGCCGCGTCCGGGACGATCCCCCGGGGCTGGTGCTGCTGAAGACCGCCTTCGGCGGCACCCGGATCGTCGACGTGCTGGTCGGCGACCCGCTGCCCCGCATTTGCTAGCTACACGAGGACGTTGCCGCCGTCCACGGTGAGGACGGTTCCGGTGGCGAACGGCTCCGTCATCAGGAACACGTAGGCACGGGCGATGTCCTCGACCTCGCCGATCCGCCCTGCCGGGATCGCGGCGCCGATCTCGGCATACATCCGCTCGCGCTCCTCTTCCCCCATCGCGGACCACAGCGGGGACCGTACGAAGCCGGGCGACACGACGTTCACCCTGATGGGCGCGAGCTCGACGGCCAGCGCCTTGGTCAGCGCCTCCATGGCGCCGCAGATGCTCGCCGCGACCGCCCAGCCCGGGCCCGGCCGGTCCTTGGCGATGCCGGTGGTGAGGGTGATCGAACCGTCCTTGCGCAAATACGGCAGAGCCGCGCGGACCGCCCCCAGCGCGCCGAAGTAGCGCAGCGCGAAGAAGTCGCCCGCCGCCTCCAGGTCGAGCGTGTCCATCGGCATCATCGTCAGCGGCTCACCGGCCGTGTAGACGAGGTGGGTGAACTCGCCGAGATCCTCGAAGAGCCGGCCCACGGCCCGGGCGTCGGTGAGGTCGGCGACGCGGCCGTCGCAGCCGCCGGGCAGGCGGGTCAGCGCGTGATCGACGCTGGCCTGCCGGCTGGAGACGACCGTGACCACGGCGCCCTGGCGCGCGGCCGACTCCGCGGTGGCCAGTCCGATGCCCGACGTGCCGCCGAGCACGACGACGCGGTGCCCCTGCAGATCCATGACTCGTCCTTTTCGTTAGGGGATCTCAACCCCTTCAGGATGCGCCCGCCCCATCGCCGCCGTCCAAGACCCTCTGCCACGCCTGTAATACCCTGAGGGCATCAGAGGCGAGAGGATGCGCTGGTGGACGTCGATCTGCGGAAGCTGCGATATTTCGTCGCGGTGGCCGAGGGGCTGCATTTCGGCCGGGCGGCCGAGGCGCTGCACATCGCGCAGCCCGTGCTGTCGCGCCAGATCCGAGCACTCGAGGAAGAGCTGAAGGTCCAGCTCTTCGTACGCGACAGGCGGGCCACCGAGCTCACCTCCGCGGGCGAGCAACTGCTCGCCGACGCCCGCCCGCTGCTGGCCTCGGCCGAGGCGCTGCGCCGGCGCGTCAGCCGCGCCGCACGCGGCACGGACACCTTCACCGTGGGATTCATGCCCGGGCTGATCGTCACTCCGGCGGTCCGGGCGCTGCGCGAACGTCACCCCGGGCTGACGGTGGAGGTGGTGCGCACCACCTGGGACGACCAGGCCGAGGTCATCCACGACGGGCGGGTGGACATCGGCTACGTGCGCCTGCCGATCGACCGGCGCGGGCTGCGCGTCCGGCCGCTGATGGACGAGCCACGCGTCGCCGTGCTGCCCGCCGGCCACCGTCTGGCCGGCAAGGACATGATCGGCATCGCCGACCTCGCCGACGAGCACCTCCTCCAGAACCCCGACGCCGTGCCCGAATGGCGCGACGTCGCCACCGAGCTGCGGGGACCGGGACCGCGTCGCCCCGCGCCGGTCTTCCACGCGGTGGAGGAGAAGCTCGAACACGTCGCCGCCGGTCACGGCGTCGTCATCCTGCCGCTGTCGGCGGCGGCCTTCTACACCCGGCCGGACGTCACCTACGTCCCGGTCTCCGACATCCCGCCGAACCAGGTGTGCCTGGCCTGGGACAGCTCTCGCCGCACCCCCCTGATCGGCGAGTTCGCCGCCATCGCGGCGGCGGCGACGGCGGCCTGACCGAGGCTGACGCCGCCGTCGTTCGGAGGGACGCGGTGGTGGGTGAGCACCGTGAAGCCGCGCTCCTCCAGCAGGGTCACGGCCCGGCCGAGCAGCAGCAGGTTCTGGAACACGCCGCCGGACAACGCGACCGTGGACAGGCCGCAGGCCTTCCTGACCAGGGTGCAGCCGTCGGCGACGACGCGGGCCACGGCGTTGTGGAACCGCGCGGCGACGACGTCGCGCGGCACGCAGGCCCGCAGATCGTCGGCGACCGCGCGGACCAGCTCCACACCCGGCACGGCGAACCGCGTGCCCGCGGAAACGAGCCCGCAGGGATAGGCGTCGTCCACCGCGGGGTCGGCGAGCTGCTCGAACTCGACCGCGGCCTGGCCCTCGTAGGTGATCGCGTCGCGGACGCCCGCGACCGCCGCCACCGCGTCGAACAGGCGGCCCATGCTGGAGGTGAGGGGCGCGTTCACACCCCGGCGGGCCAGCGCGACGACGGCCGCCCACTGCCCGGCGTTGCGCCGCACGACGTCCAGGTCCTCGGGGACGTCCCCGTCGTAGGCGAGATCGAGGTAGGCGGCGGCCATGCGCCAGGGCTGCCGGATCGCGGTCGCGCCCCCGGGCATCGGCACCGGAGCCAGGTGGCCCGCCCGTTCGAAGCCGGCCAGGTCGGCGACGAGGAACTCGCCGCCCCACAAGGTGCCGTCCGAGCCGTAGCCGAGCCCGTCGAAGGCCACCCCTGCGACCGGCCCTGCGACGCCGTTGTCGGCCAGGCAGGAGGCGATGTGGGCGTGGTGGTGCTGCACGCCGACGAGGTCCGCGTCCTGGTCGAGGGCCCACTTGGTGGACAGGTAGTCGGGGTGCAGGTCGTGGGCGACCACCTCGGGCGTGATGTCGAACAGCCGCCGGAAATGATCGACGCCCTCGGTGAACGACCGCAGGGTCTCGTAGTTCTCCAGGTCGCCGATGTGGTGGGAGACGAACGCGCGGTCATCCTTGACCAGGCAGAACGTGTGCTTCAGCTCGGCGCCGCAGGCGAGCACGGGCCGGCGTGCCGCCCGGGCGAGCGGCAGCGGGTGCGGCACGTACCCCCGCGACCGCCTGATCGGCAGGTCACGGCCCCGGAAGACCCGTACGACCGAGTCGTCCGTCCGGATGTGAATGGGGCGGTCATGGGTCAGGAAGGCGTCGGCGATGCCGCCGAGCCGTTCCAGGGCGTCCTCGTCCCGGTAGGCGATCGGCTCGTCGGACACGTTTCCGCTGGTCAGCACGATGGGCTGGCCCAGCGATCGGAGCAGCAGGTGGTGCAGCGGGGTGTAGGGCAGCAGCACCCCCAGCCACCGGTTGCCCGGCGCGACGGACGGCGCCACGGACGGCGCGACAGACGCGTCCGGCAGGCGCCGCAGCAGCACGACGGGGCGGGCGGGACCGGTCAGCAGGCGCTCCTCGGCCGGATCCACCACGCACAGCCGCCGCGCCGCGGCCACGTCGCCGGCCATCACCGCGAAGGGCTTGTCCTCGCGGTGCTTGCGCGACCGCAGCGCGGCCACCGCGGGTTCGTCCGCCGCGAGCGCCGCCAGGTGGTAGCCGCCGAGTCCCTTGACCGCCAGCACGCCACCCTCCCGCAGGAGCCGTACGGCCGGCTCCAGCGGGTCGCCCGCCGCACCTGAGCCCCCGGGACCGTGAAACCGTAGGCTGGGCCCGCAGGCGGGGCAGCACACGGGCTGGGCGTGGAAGCGCCGGTCGCCGGGGTCGTGGTATTCCCCGGCGCAGTCCGCGCACATCCGGAAGCCCGCCATCGTGGTGTTGGCCCGGTCATAGGGCACGTCGCGGACGATGGTGAAGCGTGGGCCGCACCCGGTGCAGTTGGTGAAGGCGTAGCCGCACCTGCGGTCGGCCGGGTCGGTCAGGTCGCGCAGACAGGCGTCGCAGGTCGCCACGTCGGGCGAGACGAGCGCGTGCCGGTCCCCACCGGCAGCGCTCGGCGCGATCGCGAAGGTCCTGCGGCCGGTGACGGGCGCCGGGCCCGTCGTGATCCGCTCGATGACCGCCAGCGGCGGCGGGTCGCCGGTCAGCGCGGCCAGGAACTCCTCGACCGGCGCGCTGCCACCCTCGACCTCGATGAAGACCCCGCGCTCGTCGTTGCCGACCAGCCCGGCGAGGCCGAGCCGCGTGGCGAGGCCGTACACGAAGGGCCGGAAGCCGACCCCCTGCACGATCCCCTCGATCCGGACGGCGACGGCACGCCTGCTCACCCGCCCATTGTCTCAGCCGGGCAGGAGACTCAGCCGGGCAGGTCGAGCACGTCGTCGAGGGCGACGACCTTGAGCAGATGGCGCAGGTAGGGGGTGAGGGCGACGATCCGGAAGACCGTCCCCCGCTCCTCCGCCTCGCTGTAGGCGTTCATCACGACCGCCATTCCCGACGAGTCGATGAACGTCAGCCCCGCCAGGTCGAGTTCGAGCACGTCGACGCCTTCCGCGAGCCTCTTCGCCACCTCCGCGGACGCGTCGTCCGCCGTGGTGAAGTCGAGCTCACCGGCCATCACCAGGCGCGCGGCACCGGGCTCGGGAGTGAGCGACTCGACCTGGAACGGCGACGTGTCCTGCATCAGACCCTCGTCTCGGTTCGTTGACTCGCACAGCACGTCTGTGCCACGGCGAGGCCCTCGTTCAGCATCACGCGGGCGTCGGGGCAGTCTGTCAGTACATCATGGAAAACACGCAGTCCGAGCACGACGGACTCCGCGGGCACCTTCCTGGCCGCCGGCACCTGGCAGGCCCAGGTGACGAAGTCGGTGAACAGCGCGGTGTCGTGGACGTACGTCGCGGCGATCAGGAAGTCGGCCATGTGACCGAGATCCTCGGCGCTGTGCTCCCCGAGCCTGTCGACGACGCGGGACAGCAGTTCGGCGCGGTGCCGGGTCAGGTACACGTACTCCTCGCCGCCGAGATGAACCGCGGCGGCGCCTGGGCCGTCGTCGGCGGCGGGGAAGGACGGCAGTCCGGCGGCGAGCCGGTCGGCCGCCGCGTCGGCGGTGGGAGCCCACGCGTCCGCGCCGAGCAGGCAGGCATAGCGGCCGTCGGCGCCGAACCCGGCCCCACCGGCCAGCACGGGAGTGCCGGCGGCCTGGCAGGCCGCGATGGTGGCGTGCGCGCGGGCCAGCCGGGTCGGCATCGTGCAGCCGAGCGCGACCACGTCGGGCCCGGTCTGGTGCAGGTGCGTGATCAGGTGCGGGCCGGGCACGCTGGCCCCCAGGAAGTCGATCCGCCATCCCCGCAGGCGCAGCACCTCGGCCATGATGCGGGTGGGCAGGGCGTGATACTCGCCGTCGGCGCAGGCCACGGCCACCAGGCCGCGGGTCGCCGCGGGCCGGACGTGCCCGCTGACGGCGGCCACGACGCGCTCGCTGACCGCGGTCGCCGCGTGCTCGCGCGCCACCGGCCACTCGTTCGACGCCCACAGCTCGCCCACCCGGAGCTGGCCGCGGGCGACGATCCGCAGCAGCACGTCCTCGGCGGGCACGCCCTCGTCGATCAGGCCCAGGACCAGGTCGACCGCGCCGTGCTCGTCGGCCCGGCCGATCAGGTCCAGGTAGCGCCCGGCGACGGTCTCCAGGTCCTTCATCACCATGCTGTCACCATGCTGTCACCATGCTGTCACCATGACGTCTCCGTCCGTGCCGTCCCCGCGCGTACGGCGAGCAGGGCGCGGTCGTCCCGCCCGCCGCCCGGATCGGCGCCCGGACCGCCGCCCAGCCATTCGGTGCTGAGCTGCTCCAGCCGCTCCACCAAGGCCTCGACGGGCATTCCCACGCAGGTGGCGAGCGCCTCCTTCAGCCGTTCCTCGCCGAACATCTCCCGCCCGGTCGGGCCGCCGAACGCCTCGGTGATGCCGTCGCTGTACAGCAGGCACACCTCGCCGGGCGCCAGGTCGAGCGTGACGGGCCGCAGGGTGATCTTCTTCAACGCGCCGAGGAGGGAACCCCGGGCGGCGGCCTCCTCCACCGTGCCGTCCCCGCGCAGGACCAGCGGCGGCGGGTGCCCGGCCACGGCCAGGTCCACCAGCACGTGATCGCCGGGTGCGGTCCGCAGCGCGGCCAGGATCATCGTCACGTAGGAGTTCGGCGACGGAGAGGCGAGCAGCGACCGGTTCAGCAGTTCGAGCAGCCGGTCGGTGCGGCTTTCCAGCAGCAGCAGCGTGCGCAGGCTGTGACGGACCTGACCGGCCAGGACCGCCGCGCGGGCGCCCTTGCCGCAGACATCGCCGAGAATGATCAGCGGCGGCCGCTCCACGATCCCGGCGTCGGGAGCCGTGTCGGGCAGGTAGACGTCGTAGAAGTCGCCGCCGATGGCGCCCGCCTGCTGCGAGGCCCGCAGCCGGCCGGCCAGCCGCATGCCCTCGATCTCCGGCATGTCGGGCGGCAGCAGGTCGCCGGTCAGGATGGCGTTGATCGTGCTCTGCTCCCGGAACAGGGAGGCCGCGGAGATCGCGGCGCCGGCCCGGACAGCGAGGTCGCGCGCCATCCTCTGGTCGTCGTCGCCGAACGGCGACCGCCCGGCGCGGCGGGCGAGCACGATCGCCCCGGCGGGCACGCCGTTGCCGGGCAGCGGGAGCACCAGCAGGTGGCCCGCCGGGCCGAACCCCTCCGGCAGCAGCCAATCCGGCGCGCCGCCCGGGTCCTGCTGTCCGGCGGCGCCGTGCCGCAGGCCCGCGAGCGCGTCGGTCAGGCCGGGCACCTCCGCCGCCGTGACGGCCGGCAGGGTGCCCTCCTCCGGGCCGTACCGGCCGGAGACGGCGCGCACCCACTCGATCCTGCGGCGGGCGGTGGCCGGCAGCAGCACGATCGCCGCGTCGCACAGGAAGTCGGCGGCCAGCTCCGTCGCGGCCCTGGCACACCGGCGCGGGTTGAGCGAGGCGGACAGGCGGCGGCCGGCCTCCAGCAGGAACTCGGTCCGCGGCGCCGCGTTCAGGTCCGTGAGATACCAGGCGAGCCGGCAATCGCCGACCGCCTCGGTGCGAATCCGGAGCGCCCGGCCGCCGTGGGTCACGATCCGGCCTTCGGGGGCGGGCGGGACGGAGTCGAGCGGCGCGGGCGCGGGCAGGCCCGGCTCGACCCCCGGCACCAGGCGGACCGCCGCCGCGTTGGCCAGCGTCACGACGCCGTCCGCGTCGCACACCACTATGCCCTCGCCGCTGCCTTCGAGCAGCGCCGCCAGGAGGTCGGGAGCCGGCCGTACCGCCCTGCGCGTTCCCGTCATGGCCGCATCCCCCGGTCCCTGTTCGTTACCCCACAGTACCTTCACCCCGATATCGGCAGGACGAGGGCGGGTGGCGCCGGAACAGCCCCCGAGGGTTCACCACGAGAGGGGGTATCCATAATTCCGATGGGTTAGGTAGGGTTAGTGGGTGCATTTCGACTACACCATGGCGATCGGCTCGTTCCTGGTCGCCGTCGTCGTCGGCCTGACCGGGATGGGCGGCGGCGCCCTGATGACGCCCATGCTCGTGACGTTCTTCGGCGTGCCGCCCCTCGCCGCCGTCTCCAGCGACCTCGTCGCCGCCGCCGTCATGAAACCGGTGGGCAGCCTCGTGCACCTGCGCCGGGGGACGGTCAACCTGCGGCTCGTCGCCTGGCTGTGCGCGGGCTCGGTGCCCGCGGCGTTCTGCGGAGTGCTCATCGCCCGCGCGCTGGGCCGGGGCGAGGCCGTGCAGGAGGTGATCCAGAAGGGTCTCGGCATCGCCCTGCTCATCGCGGCGGGGGGCCTGGCCGTACGGGGTTACCTCGCGATGCGCGACCGCGCCGAGGGCCGCACCCCGGAGACCGGCCGCCGCACCGCCGCCCCCGGCGAACCGGCCTCGACCGAGATGCCCTCCGTCACCGTACGGCCGCTGCCGACCGCGCTGGTGGGGGCCGTCGGCGGGCTGGTGGTCGGCATCACCTCGGTCGGCTCCGGATCCCTGATCATCGTGGCCCTGCTCGCGCTCTACCCCGCGTTGAAGGCCAACCAGCTCGTCGGGACCGACCTGGTCCAGGCCGTGCCGCTCGTCATGTCGGCCGCGCTCGGGCACCTGCTGTTCGGCGAGTTCACGCTGTCGGTCACGGTCGCGCTGCTGGTGGGCTCCGTCCCCGGCGTCTACCTCGGCTCGCGGATCTCCTCGCGCGCCCCCGGCGGGCTGATCCGCCGCGTCCTGGCGTTCGTGCTGCTCGCCTCGGCGCTGAAGATGTTCGGCTTCGGCAACGCCCCGACCGTCTGGGTGCTGGTCGCCGTGCTGCTCCTCGCGCCGGCCTTCTGGATGGTCCTGCGCGTGCGGTGCGGCCTGCCCGCGCTCCCCTGGCGGCGGGAGGCTCAGACCGCCGGGAGGTGACGGCGCAGGAGGTCCATGGCCAGCCCCCACGCCGTACGGCCCGCCTCCGGGTTGTGGAACATCGGCGCGAAGAAGTTGTGGAAGGCGTGGCCGGCGTCCTCCTGCACGTGGACCTCCACGTTCGGCCGTCCGGCCGCCGCCTTCTCCACGACCGCCACCCTGTCGCGGGGGATGTAGGGGTCCCGGCCGCCGAAGTGGAACTGGATCGGGCCGCGGATGCCGCTCAGGAGCTGGGGCGCGTCCGGCACGTCCGCGCCGTAGAAGGACACCACGGCCGACAGGCCGCTCCCACCGGCACCGGCGGCGACCGCGTAGGCCAGCGAGCCGCCGAGGCAGAAGCCGAGCACGCCGGTTCCGCCCGTCACCTCGGACCGCGCCGCGAGGGCGGCCAGCGCGGCGGCGCAGTCGTCCGCGGCCTTCTCGGCGTCCAGGTTCGCCGACAGCTCCAGCGAGGCGCGCAGCCCCTCCTCGTCGTGGGCGGCGGCCCAGCCGGGCCGCAGGCGCCAGAACAGGTCCGGCACGCCGACGACGTAACCGAGCCCGGCGAGGTCGGCGGCGACCGCCCTGATGTAGTCGCTCACGCCCCAGATCTCCGGGATCAGCAGAAGCCCCGGGCCGCTCCCCCGTTCCGGGATCCACAGGCGCAAATCGAAGCCACCGTCCGTGACCGTCACCGTCTGCGTGCGCTCGGGCATCGTTCCTCCCATGGCGAGCTGACGGCGATCATCTCACGCCTGTAGATCGCGCAACACGCCTATAGATCGCGCAGCGCGGGGAGGAGCTCCTTCTCCGACCACTCGAAGAACTCCCGCTGGCGTTCCCGTCCGACCTGCACGAGCGCGAGATGGGTGAAGCCCGCCTCGGTGTACTGCCGCACGGCCTCGACCACGGCGCCGGCGTCCGCGCCGCAGGGCACCTTCTCGGCCACGTCCTCCGGCCGTACGGTCTCGGTCGCGGCGGCGAAGTTGACCGGCGCGGGCAGCTCCGACATGACCTTCCAACCGGCCACCGACCAGCGCCACATGCGGTGCGCCCGCTCGACCGCGGCGTCCTTGTCGGGGTCGTAGCAGACGGCCAGCTGGCCGTAGACGGGCTTGCCCTCGCCTCCGGACGCGGCGAACTTCTCCACCAGCGAGCCGTCCGGGTCGGTCGCCACGAGGCCGTCGCCGAGCTCGGCCGCGATGTCCGCCGACTGCTCGCCGGACGCGGCGACCGCGATGGGCACCGGCCGCTCGGGCAGGTCGAACAGCCGGGCCGAGTCGATGTCGAAGTACTCGCCGCGGTAGTTGCGGTAACCGCCCTGGAAGAGCTCCTTGATGACCTCGATGGCCTCGCGGAACATGTCGTGCCGGGTGTTGACCGGCGGCCAGCCGTGCCCCACCACGTGCTCGTTCAGGTTCTCGCCCGCGCCCACGCCGAGGGTGAACCGGCCGTCGCTGAGCACTCCCATCGTGGCCGCCTTCTGCGCCACCACCGCCGGGTGGTAGCGCATGATCGGGCACGTCACGTACGTCATCAGCGGCAGCCGTTCGGTGGCCTGCGCCACCGCGCCCAGCACCGACCAGGCGTACGGAGAGTGGCCCATCTCCTCCAGCCACGGGAAGTAGTGGTCGGAGATGACGGCGTAGTCGAAACCGGTCCGTTCGGCCGCGACCGCGTCCGCCACCAGCTCCTTCGCGGGCGTCTGCTCGCACATCAGGGTGAAACCGATCTCTGCCATACGGCCACCCCTACCCACGTCCGTACCGGTCAGACGGCGCGGTGACGAGGCCGACGGCCGACCGGCATGGGCGAACCGGCCGCCGAGCCATGTGACCGTCCAAATTCACTTGACCAGTTACGCCTCTTTGTCGTACCTTTGTAACTACCTAAGAAAATTAAGACAGTTACAAAGGCGAGCTGGACGGTAATGATGTTCTACGACTACTCCCTGGCCACCGAGCGCGTCACCGAGTTGCACCGCGAGGCCGACAACGCCCGCGTCGCCAGCCGTCTGGTCTCGGCCAGGCGCTGGTCACGCCTCGCGTCCTGGGCCCAGCGTCAGGCCCGGAGGGCGAGCCGCGACCTGGGCTGACGGCCGTCACCGCGTCGGCCCGGAAGGGAAGGGCCGATGCACACGACACGCGACATCCGCACGCCGGTGGTGAAGCCGGCCATCGCCGCCCTCATGGAGGACGCGGGCACCGGCCTCGACTACGGCACCCGGCCCGACCGCCTGCCGGGCCTGCTCACCCCGCTCGACCGCTTCTTCGTCCGCAACCACGCACCGACCCCCCGCCTCGATGCGAGAACCTGGACGCTGTGCGTCGAGGGCGCCGGCGTACGCCGGGCCGTCCGCTACACCTACGACGACCTGTGGCGCCGGTTCCCGCTCGTGTCCGTCGTCCGCACCATGGAGTGCGCGGGCAACCGTCGCGCCCTGTTCGGCGTCGAGCACGGCCGCCGCTTCGGCGGGGTGCAATGGGGCCGGGGCGCCATCGCGACCGCCGAGTGGACCGGGATCCCGCTGCGCGACCTGCTCGAACCCGCCGGCCTAACCGACGCCGCCGTCGAGGTGATGCCGGAGGGGCTCGACGAGGCGCGCGGGCGCCGCCCGATGCCCCTGGCCAAGGCCCTGGCCCCCGACACCCTGCTCGCGCTCGCCATGAACGGCGAGATCCTGCCGCCCGACCACGGCTTCCCCGCCCGCGTGCTCGTCTCCGGCTGGCTCGGCGCGGCGAGCATCAAGTGGGTGGGCCGGATCGAGGTGTCCGACCGGCCGCTGAGCGTGCCGTGGAACACCGAGGACTACGTGATCGTCGGCCCCGGACGTCCGGCCGTGCCGATCACCTCCACGCCGGTCGCGAGCCTGGTCGAGCTGCCCTGGCCCGCGCGGCTGCATCCCGGCCCGCAGACGATCCGCGGCCGGGCGTACGCCGGGGAGGACCGCGTGACCGCGGTCGACTACCGGATCGACGACGGCCCCTGGCTGCCCGCCGCCCTCGACGGACCCGGCCTCGCGGGCGTCTGGACCCGCTGGCGGTTCCCCTGGGATCCCGCTCCCGGCGCCCACATCGTGCGGGTGCGGGCCACCGACGAGCACGGCCGATCCCAGCCCGATACCACTCCCTGGAACGACCTCGGCTACTGCCACACCTCGGTGCTCCCCCATCCCGTTGTGGTCACCTAGGGAACGAGCACCACCTTGCCCGTGGTCGCGCGGGTCTCCAGCGCGGCGTGCGCGGCGGCGGCGTCCTTGAGCGGGAAGCTCTGCACCAGCGGGACCAGCGCGCCCGACCCCGCGGCCGCCAGCGCACGCTCCTCCAGGCCCCGCAGGCCGCCCGGCCGCTTCAGCACCCGCGCGCCGACCGCCACCGCCGCGGTGATGCCGCGCGCGAACAGGTCCTGCGTGGTCAGCGCGGTCGGGCCGCCCTGCGCGTCCGCCCAGCCGAACAGCACGATCCTGCCGCCGACGCCGAGCAGTTCCAGGGTGGCGCGCCCGAGGGCCCCGCCGACGCCGTCGAGCGCCAGCGTGACCTCCCGGTCGCCGAGGATCGCCGTCACCTCGTCGGGCCAGCCGGGCACGGCGTAGTCCACGGCGTGGTGCGCGCCCAGCTCCAGCACCCGGCCCACCTTGGCCGCGCCGCCGGCGAGCCCGACGACCGTGGCGCCTGCCCGCACCGCCGCCTGCACGAGCAGGTTGCCGATGCCTCCGGCCGCCGCCGTCACCAGGACGACGTCGTCCGCCCGGATCTCCGCGATGTCGAGGATGCCCATGGTCGTCCGGCCGCTGCCGATCATCGCCACGGCCTCGCCGTACCCGAGGCCGTCCGGGATCTCGTGGATCGCCGAGGCGTCCCGCACGGCCAGTTCCGCGTATCCGCCGGGAACCATCCCCAGATGGGTCACCACCCGCCTGCCGACCAGGCCCGGATCGGCCCCGGGACCGACGGCGTCGACGATCCCGGCGACCTCCCGGCCGGGGATCGTGGGCAGGTCGGGGACGGGGATCGGACCACCGGCGTACTTCCCGGCCCGCAACGTGGTGTCGACCAGGTGCACCCCCGCCGCCCGTACGGCCACGCGGACCTGGCCCGGCCCGGGCTCGGGATCCTCGACCTCCTCGTAGAGGAGATTCTCAGCGGGACCGAATGCATGCAATCTGATGGCGTACATGTGCCCGTTATAGATCTCCGAGCCGCTCCCCCACATCGGGCGATGGTCCTAGGACGTCCGTACCTCGTGAACCGATCGGCGCGCGCGCCGCGATAGACGAGACATGCGCCCCCTCTCCCTGCGGTTCCCCCGCAAACGCCCGCATCCACCGCCCGTGAGCCCGTCCAGTGACGATCACGACCTGATGGCGGCCGTGGCGGCGGAACGCGTCGAGGCGCTCCGGCTGCTGCATGACCGGCACGCGCCCTGGCTGCGCGCCCGCCTGCTGCGCAGGTGCGCCGACCCCGACCTCGTGGACGACGCGATCCAGGACACGTTCGTCGCGATCTGGCGCGGGGCGCGCCGCTACTCGCCGCAGGGCGACGACGCCGCCGCCTGGATCTGGACGATCGCCGTGCGCCGCCTCGCCTCCGCCCTGAGACGTCCCGGCGGACGCTGGATCGCCGCCGCCGCGCTCGCCGACACCGCGCTCGCGGAAACAGGCGCCCGCCTCGCCTCCGCCGAGGACAGCGTGCTGCTCGGGGTCGAGCACGGCGATCTCGGCGGCGCCCTGGCCCGCCTGTCACCGGAACTGCGCGCCGTGATCCAGGCGACCGTCCTCGACGGCCTGACCGTCCGTGAGGCGTCCCGGCTACTCGGCATTCCCGAAGGCACCGTGAAAACCCGGCTCATGCGGGCCAAGGCCCGGCTGAGAGAGGAGCTGGCATGACGACCGGCGACTGGCACATCCCGCCCGGCCTGCTGGAACGCTACCTGGACGGCTCGCTCGATCCGGTGGGCGTCATGTCCGTCGAGGCCCACCTCGTCCGCTGCGCCCGGTGCCGTACGGCGGTTCCCGCCGACGGCGGGTGGCTTGCCACGTCGTGGGAGCGGATCGCGGCGGAGGTCGCCGCCCCCGCCCCGCCGCTGACGGAGCGGCTGCTGCACGGCGCCGGAGTACCCGGGCACCTGGCCCGGCTGCTCGCCGCGACGCCCGCGCTGAGCCGCGCGTGGGCGGCGGCCGTCGCGGTCGCCCTCGGCTTCGCCGTGGCGGCCGCGCACCTGGCCGGCCATGGTTTCCTCGCGTTCCTGACACTGGCCCCCGTGCTGCCGACGGCGGGCATCGCGCTCGCGTACGGCCGCCGGATCGACCCCGCCCACGAGACGTACGCGGCCACACCCATGGCGGGAGCGCCGCTGCTGCTGGTGCGCTCGACAGCCGTGCTCCTGACGGCGCTCGCGCTGACCGCTCTGGCCGTGCCGTTGCTGCCGGCCGCCACCATGCCGTCCGTCGCCTGGGCCTGGCTGCTCCCCGCGCTGACGACGACCTCGGGTTGCCTGGCACTGGCCACGCGAGTGCCGCTGCCTCTCGCCGCCGTGGCCCTGGGCGGCGGCTGGGT
Source organism: Microbispora rosea (assembly GCF_900156315.1). Classification (GTDB taxonomy): domain Bacteria; phylum Actinomycetota; class Actinomycetes; order Streptosporangiales; family Streptosporangiaceae; genus Microbispora; species Microbispora rosea. Next base: position 29,451 of record NZ_FTNI01000046.1, read on the forward strand.
CGCAGTCGTGACGGGGGTGGGAGCGGTGACGGGCGACCGCACGCTGCCGTTCCGGCCCGGCGCGCAGGTGCTCTACGGCTGCGCCGTAGCGCTGCTCACCCTCGTCCTGTACGTCCGGCGCCATCGCCTCGACCCCGCGGAGCCCCGATGACCCCCACCGTCACTGTGCGCGGCCTGCGCAAGCGGTACGGCCACACGGCCGTGCTCGACGGCCTCGACATCGCGTTCGGCGCCGGCGTGACGGGCCTGCTCGGTCCGAACGGCGCGGGCAAGACGACGCTGCTGCGCTGCCTGGCCACGACCCTCGCGCCCGACGCCGGGGAGTTGCGCGTCCTGGGCCTCGATCCGGCCACGGCGTCCGGGCGGACCGGCGTGCGCCGGCGACTCGGTTACCTGCCGCAGGACCCTGGCTTCTACCCCCACTTCACGGTCTTCGAGACGCTCGACTACGTCGCGATCCTCAAGGAGATGACGGACCGGCGCGAACGGCACCGGGAGGTCACGCGGGTGCTCGCCGAGGTCGGCCTCGCCGACCGGGCGCGCACGAAGGTGCGCAAGCTGTCGGGCGGCATGCGGCAGCGGCTCGCGCTCGCCCAAGCCCTGCTGGACGAGCCCGACCTGCTCGTCCTGGACGAGCCGACGGTCGGCCTCGACCCCGAGCAGCGACTGCGGCTGCGCGCCCTGGTCTCCCGTCTGGGCGAGAGCCGTACGGTCCTGCTGTCCACCCACCAGACGGAGGACGTCGCGGCGCTGTGCGAACGGGTGGTCGTGATGGACGGCGGGCGGATCCTGTTCGACGGCACCCCTGCCGGGCTCGCGGCCGTCGCCGCCGGCCGGGTGAGCCTCGGCGACCACCGTCCGGGGCCCGGCGCGCTCTTCTGGCGGACGGCCGACGGGCGCTACCGCACGATCGGCGATACCCCGGCGGACGCCGTCCCGGCCGAGCCGACGGTGGAGGACGGCTACCTGCTCCTCGTCGGCCGCACCCAGGAGGCGGCATGAGTCTGGTCAGGTTCGAGGCCGTCCGGCTGCTGCGCGACCCGCTGGTCTGGGGAGCCGCGGTGCTCATGGTCGCGCTGCGCGTCTGGCAGACGTGGACCCGTGCGCCCGCCTGGCCCGAGGTGACGATCGACACGGCGTACGGCTGCCTGCTCGTGGGGGCGGGCGCGCTGCTCGCGGCGAACCTCGCCGTGAACCGGGAGCGGCGTCACGGCATGCCGGAGACCATCCGGGCGCTGCCGGTCCGGGCCCCGGCCAGGACCCGGGCGCTGCTGGTCGCCGCTCCGGCGGTCGCCGCCGCGACGGCCTGCGCGGCCGCGGCGGTCCACCTGCTGAGCCTGCTGCCCGCGCACCCGGCAGGCCGGTTCGATCCGTGGGAGGCGCTGACCGGGCCTGCCGGGGCGGCGCTCTGCGGCGTCCTCGGCGTCGCCGTGGGCCGGTGGCTCCCCGGACCGGCCACCGGGCCCGTCGTGCTCTTCGCGATCGCGGCGCCCGCGGAGCTGTCCAGGTCGGGCGGTTCGTGGGCGGCGCTGCTTCCGGTGATCGTGCATCACGACCTGCCTGTGGAGATCAACCCTCGGCCGTCGGGCACCCACCTCGTCTACGTCCTGGCCCTGATCGCGCTGGCGGCCGCCCTCGGGATGACCCGGTACGGCCTGCGGCCCCGGCGCTCGCTCGCCGCGCTGGCCGGGCTCGCGGTCGCGGTGCCCACGGGGGCCGTCGCGATCAGCGGCCTGCGCGATGCTGTGCCTCAGGAGAGGCTGGCGCGATGGTCGGCGGCCGAGGCGCAGCGCTGCCGGGAGGCCGAGGGGGTGCGTTACTGCGCCTATCCGGGCTACGAGGCGTGGATCCCGCTCTGGGCGCGCGCGGTGCGGCCCGTGGTCGCCGCGGTTCCGCCCGCCCAGCACGCCCGGGTGCCCGAGATCAGGCAGCGGATCGGCGACGTCTCCTTCGGCCAGGGACGGGGGACGGTGACGAGGCCGGGGTGGCCGCACCCCACAGGACCGTTCTTCCTGTGGGGCAGGCACGGGACCGCGGAGCTCTCGGAAGCCTGGCTCGGCGGCCAGGCGGCGGCCCGGGTGGCCGGCGTGCCGGACCCCGAGTGGTGGCGCACGTCGATCACCGATCCGCTGTACGGCGCCTCCGGCATCTTCGTTCGTGTGGGCACGCCCGGATGCGCCGAGTGGGGACGGGCGCGCACGCTCGTCGCCCTGTGGCTGGGCGGCCAGGCCGGGCCGGTACGTGTCGCCGCCTCGTCCTGGGCACAGACGAAGGACTCCGAGCGGCCCGCCGCCGAGCGCCTCTACCGGTATGCCGAGCGCCTGGTCGCGCGCCCGGACGCCCGCGCACGCGTGTGGGCCCACTGGACGACCCTCCTGGACCCGGCGACCACGGTCGAGCAGGCGCTTCCGCTGCTCGGCCTCACCCCGGACCCCGACGATAGGAAGGACTGCTCGTGATCCGTACGGCACTGATCCTCGTCCGCCCGCTCCTGCGGGCCGTCGACTGGGCGCCGCTCGCCTGGACGTGGCTGGCGTCCGCGGCCGTGATCGTCGCCGCCGCCCTCACCCGCGGTGCGGTGGTGAGCTGCGATGCCGTGGTCCTGTCACGGCTGTCGGCCGGGGCGATGGGCGCCACGGCGGGGTTCGCTCTCGTCGATCCCCTGGCATACGGCACGCTCGCCACGCCTGTGCCGAGGTGGCTGCGCATGTGGCTGCGCACCGCTCTCGCCGCCGGGGCCGCCCTCGCGGCCTGGGGGACGACCCTCGCGCTGATCGTCGTCTTCCTGCCCCAGGGCTCTCCGTTGCTCGCCGGCGATCTGGCGCTGGAGGCCGCCGCGTGTGTGCTCACCGGACTGTCCGGCGCCGCCGTCGCCGTACGGCTGCGCCCCCGGCACGGCCGGTCCGCGGCCCTCGCGGGCGCGGCGGCCCAGTTCGGGCTGCTCACCGTCACGCTCTTCCTGACCGCCGAGCTCTGGCTGTGGCCCCTGCAGGACGATCCGCAGTGGCCGGTCGCCCACCGGCTGTGGCTCTTCCTTCTGCCGCTGCCCGTGGCCTGCCTCTTATTGGCGAACGCAAATCCGGTGGGAAGGTGGAGTCACAGAGTTATGGCGTTCTTCGTTGGGTTTTTCCTCGGCGGCCCTTATGCTCGCATGAAGTCCTCTTTACTACCGTGAGTGAGGAGACCTTGCGTGGCCGATGACGCGCCGCCACCCGGCATCGATGCGCGCGTCCCCAATCCTGCGCGCATGTACAACTATTTCCTCGGCGGAAAGGACAACTTCGCGGCCGATCGGGAAGCCGCGGAGCGGGTCATGTCGGTCGCGCCCGAGGCCCCCTCGCTGGCCCGCCGCAACCGTGCCTTCCTGCGCCGGGCCGTACGCCATCTGGTGACCGAGGCCGGGATCCGGCAGTTCGTGGACATCGGCACCGGGCTGCCGACCGAGGGCAGCGTTCACGAGGTGGCGCACGAGCTGGACCCCGGTGTCCGGGTGGCGTACGTGGACAACGACCCGGTCGTGCTCGCACACGCCCGGGCGCTGCTGTCGGGTGCCACCGCCACCACCGTCACCGTGCACGGGGACCTGCGGCGCCCCGAGGAGATCCTGGCCGATCCGGAGCTGAGGTCGCTGATCGACCTGTCGGAGCCGGTCGCCGTCCTGCTCGTGGCCGTGCTGCACTTCCTCTCCGACGACGACAAGCCGGCCGAGCTCGTCACCCGCCTCGGGGAGTCCGTCGCCCCCGGAAGCCACCTCGTGCTGTCCCACGTCACCGACGAGGAACGGGCCGGCGACGCCCGCGAGGGGGCGGCCGTCTACCGGCAGGCCAGCAACGGCGTCACGCTGCGGAGCCGCGAGCAGATCCACGAGTTGTTCGGCGGCTTCCGGCTCATCGAGCCGGGCCTGGTCCCGCTCGACGACTGGCGGCCCGACGACGAGAACCTGCTCGCCCGGCAGGCCGGCCGCCACCTGCCCACGTGGTTCCTCTGCGGCGTCGGGCACGCGCCCTGAAAAGGCCGTGAATATTGTGTTACGTCCTGCGTGTACTTGTTTCTTCCTTTAGGGGCAATACGCCAGGCTATGCGACATGCTCAAACGCACCAGGTTGTTCGGGCAGAAGACCCGCGTCACCTTCGCCCTGCCCGTTGACGAGCCCTCGGGAACGGTCAGCGTGGTGGGCGACTTCAACGACTGGCTGCCCGGCCGCCACGAACTGCTGCGGCGCAGGAACGGCACCCGCACCGTGTCGGTGATCCTCCCGCCCGGCGCACACCGGTTCCGCTACCTCGCAACGGGCGGCGTGTGGTTCGACGACGACCACGCCGACCATGTGGACGGGCAGGGCAGCGTGCTGCACCTCTGATCCGGACATGGAGCCCGTTTCCCCCGCCGTAAGCGGGGCAGACGGGGAACCATGAAGGCAGTTACCTGGCACGGCAAGCGCGACGTCCGGGTGGAGGAGGTCCCCGACCCCGCCATCAAGGAACCCACCGACGCGATCATCCGGGTCACCACCACCGCGATCTGCGGCTCCGACCTGCACCTCTACGAGGTGCTCGGCCCGTTCATCGGCGAGGGCGACATCCTCGGCCACGAGCCGATGGGCATCGTGGAGGAGGTCGGCGCGGAGGTCACCCACATCTCGCCCGGCGACCGCGTGGTGATCCCGTTCAACATCTCGTGCGGCCACTGCTTCATGTGCGACCGCGCGCTGTACGCCCAGTGTGAGACCACCCAGGTCCGCGAGTACGACACCGGAGCCGCGCTCTTCGGCTACACCAAGCTGTACGGCGAGGTGCCGGGCGGCCAGGCGGAATACCTGCGCGTCCCGCAGGCGCACTTCGGGCCGATCAAGGTGCCGGACGGGCCGCCGGACGAGCGGTTCGTCTACCTCTCCGACGTGCTGCCCACCTCCTGGCAGGCCGTCGAGTGGGCCGAGGTGCCGGACGGCGGCAGCGTCACGGTCTTCGGCCTCGGCCCGATCGGGCAGATGTCCGCCCGCATCGCCCGCCACCGCGGCTACCGGGTGATCGGCGTGGACATCGTCCCCGAACGCCTGGAGATGGCCCGCCGGCACGGCATCGAGGTGATCGACGGGAACGAGACCGACGACGTGCCCGAGGCGATCCGGTCGATGACCGGGGGCCGGGGCACCGACTCGGTCATCGACGCCGTCGGCATGGAGGCGCACGGCTACACCGTGGGCAAGCTCGCCCAGACGGTCACCGGCATGCTGCCCGACAAGGCCGCCGCCGCCATGATGACCCGCGCCGGCCTCGACCGGCTCGCCGCCCTGCAGGACGCCATCGAGACCGTGCGCCGCGGCGGCACGATCTCGATCAGCGGCGTGTACGGCGGGATGACCGACCCCATGCCCATGCTGCAGCTGTTCGACAAGGGCGTCACGCTCAGGATGGGCCAGGCCCACGTCAAGCGGTGGGTGGACGATCTCATGCCGCTGCTGACCGGCGACGGCGATCCTCTGGGGGTCGAGGACCTGGCGACGCACCGCCTGCCGCTCGGCCAGGCCCCGCACGGCTACGAGATCTTCCAGAAGAAGGAGGACGGCGCGATCAAGGTGCTGCTCACGCCCTGATGATCAGGCCCTGACGGCGGCGGCCCGTCCGGCCCGTCCGCGTACGGCGGTGCCGAGGAAGACCGCCCCGAACACCAGGCCCACGAACAGGGCGATGGAGGCCCCGGTCGCGACGTTCCACTGCGTGGAGACCCACACGCCCGCGAGGGCGCACGCGACCCCGATCCCGGCGGCGAGCGGGAACAGCGGCGCGAACCTGTCGGTGAGCAGGCGGGCCGTCGCGGCCGGGCCCACGATCAGCGCCACGGCGAGGATCGTCCCCAGCGCGGGCACGGTGGCGACGACGGTCACCTCGACGACCGCGAGCAGCGCGAAGTCCAGCAGCACGGTGGGCAGCCCGAGCGCCGCCGCCCCCACCGGGTCGAACGCCGCGAGCAGCAGTTCCTTGCCCACCAGGGCGAGCACGAGCAGCACGCCCGCGGCGACGGAGACGGTCGCCACCAGGTCGCCCGTGCCGACGGCGAGGACATCGCCCACCGTGTAGGCCGCCAGGTCCTTGGTGAAGCCGTCCTGGGACGACACCAGCACCACACCGAGCGCGAAGCCGCCCGACAGCGCGATGCCGGTGGCCGTCGTGAAGTCCTGCCCGCGGCCCCGGCCGAACGCGAGGACGGCGGCGACCACCAGCAGTCCGAACAGCCCGCCGCCAAGGTAGATGTTCACCCCCAGCAGGGCGGCGACGACGATGCCGGGGAACGTCGCGTGCGTGAGGGCCATCGTGAAGAACGGCAGCCGCCGCGCGACCACGAAGACCCCGACCACCCCTCCCAGCGCGCCGACCAGGACGGCCTCGACGAGGGCCCGGTGGACGGTGGAATCGAGCCAGTTCACGCCGCCTCCAGGACCGAGCGGCGGCGGGCCCGGCTCAGGCCCGCCTTCCTGCGGACGTACGCGGCGGCGTGGGCCAGGCCGTACATCGCCACCAGCGCGAGCACCACGGTCGCGCCGGAGGCGAGCCTGATGCCATGCCCGACCGACGCCTCGTAGCTCACGACCAGCCCTAGCCACCCGGCGGCCGCGCCGACGAGACAGGCCAGCGGCACGATGACCGCGAGCCGGTCCGACAGGCTGCGCGCCGCCGCGGCCGGCACGATGAGCAACGCGATCACGAGGACCGTGCCGACCGCCTTCACGGCGGCCACGACCACCAGCGCGACCGCGACGTTCACCACGAGGTCGAGCAGGCCGACGCGCACGCCGGCCGCCTGGGCGCCCTCGGGGTCGAAGGCCCGCAGCAGCAGCGGCCGCCGCAGCACCGCCAGCAGCGCCACGACCACGACCGTCACGACGGCGGTCTGCGCGAGCTGCGCCTCGGTGACCGTCAGCACCCGCCCGAACAGGAACGCCGTGAGGTCGGCGGTGAAGCCGGTCTGCCGCGACACGATGACGACGCCGACGGCGAACAGCGTGGTCAGCAGCATGGCGAGCGCGGCGTCCTCGCTCACCCTGCGGCGCTGGGTGAGCAGCGTGAGCAGGACGGCCGTGACGACCCCGGCGGCCAGCGCGCCCCAGAAGATGCCGCCGTTCCCGGCCATGAGGTGGCCGATGACCACGCCGGGAAAGACGGTGTGCGTCAGGGTGTCGCTGACGAAGGCGAGCCGGCGCAGCAGCACCAGCACGCCGACGGTGCCCGCGAGCGCGCCGAGGAGGACCAGTTCGACCAGCGCCCGCGCCATGAAGGGCATCTGGAAGGGCTCGAAGAAGATCATGTCTGGGTCACGATCACCCGGTCGCCGCGCAGTTCGAGCGCGTGCCCGCCGTACGTCGCGCGCAGCCGCTCGGGCGTCAGCACGTCGCCGGTCGGGCCGAACCCGAACTGGCTCCGGTTCAGCAGGCACACCTCGTCGCAGGCGAGGTGGGCGATGGCGAGGTCGTGAGTGCTGACGACGACGGAGGCGCCCTGCGCCTTGAGCGAGCCGATCGCCTCCAGCAACGCGTGCTGGCTGACCGCGTCCACGCCGTTGAACGGCTCGTCGAGCAGCAACATCCTCGGCTTGGCGGCGATGGCCCTGGCCAGCAGCACCCGCTGGCGCTGCCCGCCCGACAGCGTGCCGAACCGGTCACGGGCCCGCCCGGCCAGCCCGACCCGCTCCAGGGCGTCGGCCACCTCGGCCCGGTCGTCGGCGGAGGGGCGGCGCAGCCAGCCGATCCGCCGGTAGCGGCCCATCATCACCACCTGCTCGACCGACACCGGGAAGTCCGGGTCGAGCGTGTCGGCCTGCGGCACGTAGGCGACGTCGCGGCGGGCCTGCGCCGGGGGCCTGCCCAGCACCTCGATCCGGCCGCGTACGACCGGCACCAGGCCGAGCAGCGCCTTGATGAACGTGGACTTTCCGGCGCCGTTCGGGCCGATCAGCGCCACGGCCTCGCCCTCGTGGACGACGCCGTTCAGTTCTTCCAGCACCGGGACGTCGCCGTAGGCCACGCTCGCCCGGTCGAGCACCAGGGTCGGCGCGCGCTCACTCATGCGACGGTCCCCCTCAACGCGTTGACGATGGTGTCGGTATTGTGCTCCTCCATCTGCAGGTAGGTCGCACCGGCCGACCCTTCGGGGCCCAGCGAGTCGCCGTACAGCGCGTCCTCTCCGGCCACGACCCGCACCCCGGCCTCGCGCCCGATCGCCTCGGCCGTCTTCGGCGGCAGCGACGCCTCCGAGAAGATCGCCGCCACTCCGGTCGCCTTGATCTTGGCGACGAGGTCGGAGACCTGCTTGGCGGACAGCTCTGCCGAGGTGTCGAAGCTCGGGATGATCGAGCCGACGAACGTCAGCCCGTAACGGTCGAGGTAGTAGCCGAAGGCGTCGTGGTTGGTCACGAGCTTGCGCCGGTCGGCGGGGATGGACTCGACCTTCTTGGCGATCTCGCCGTCGAGCGCGTCCAGCTTCGCGTCGTACGCCACCCGGTTGGCCTGGTAGGCCGCGGCGTCGCGCGGGTCGGCGGCGGCGAACGCCTTCTCTATGGTGTCGACCATCGTCTTGGCGTTGAGGGGGTTGTGCCAGATGTGCGGATTGCCGTCGCGGATCTGCACGCCTTGGGAGGCGTCCACCACGGGCCCGTCGAAACCGGCGGCCGAGATCGTCTCGTCCAGCCATCTCTCCAGGTCCACGCCGTTCTTGACGAGCACGTCGGCCTCGGCGATGGCCTGCATGTCCGCCGGGGACGGCTCGTAGTCGTGGGGATCGACGTTCGGCCTGAGCAACTGGTGGACGCTGACCCGGTCACCGCCGACGTTGCGGGCGAAGTCGGCCACCTGTGTGGTGGTCGCCACCACCTTCAGCGGCTGGGCCGGGTCGGAAGGCGAAGAGGACGCGTTCCCTTCGCCGCACCCGGCGGCGAACAGCACGAGCAGGGCGGCGGACGACAGCGTACGGGCGAGAGGCGAGAGCACGACGAGTCCTCAAGTCGGCATATCAAAGTAGTGCGTCAAAGCAGTGCATCAAGCGATGCATCAGGGGAAACATCCCTTTCAAATGTCTCGCAAATGAAAATCATTGTCAACTCGGGACACTTCGACCGCCCGCCGGCCGCCGCACAGCCGCCGTAAAACGCGTACGGCTCCCGCGCCGGAACGCGGGAGCCGTAGGGAGATGAGGGAACCGTTCAGTTCCTCGTGAAGCCGATCAGATCTGGCCGGCCTTCTCCAGAGCGGTGCAGCAGGTATCGACCATCAGGCGGGCGACGACGTAGGGGTCGACGTTGGCGTTGGGGCGCCGGTCCTCGATGTAGCCCTTCTTGTCCACCTCGACCTGCCACGGGATGCGGACCGAGGCGCCGCGGTCGGAGACGCCGTAGCTGAACTTGTCCCACGGAGCGGTCTCGTGGTGGCCGGTCAGGCGGTCCTCGATGCCGTGGCCGTAGTTCTTGACGTGCTCCATGGCGTTGTCGGCCAGGGCCTCGCAGGCCGTGATGATCGGCTCGTAGCCCTCACGCATGGCCTTGGTCGAGAAGTTGGTGTGCGCGCCCGCGCCGTTCCAGTCGCCCTTCACCGGCTTCGGGTCGAGCGTGGCGGCGACGTCGAACTCCTCGGCGGTGCGGTAGAGCAGCCAGCGGGCGACCCACATGTGGTCGCCGACCTCCAGCGGACCCGCCGGGCCCACCTGGAACTCCCACTGGCCGGGCATGACCTCGGCGTTGATGCCGGAGATCTTCAGGCCGGCGGCCAGGCAGCGGTCGAGGTGCAGCTCGACGATGTCACGGCCGAACACCTCGTCGGCGCCGACACCGCAGTAGTAGCCGCCCTGCGGGGCGGGGAAGCCGCCCAGCGGGAAACCGAGCGGGCGGCCCTCCTTGAAGAAGGTGTACTCCTGCTCGATGCCGAACCACGAGTCCTGCTCGGCGAACTTCTCGGCCACCTCCGCCAGCGGGGCGCGGGTGTTCGTCGCGTGCGGGGTCAAGTCGGTGTGCAGGACCTCGCACATGACGAGCACGTTGTCACCGCCGCGGATCGGGTCGGGGCAGGTGAACACCGGCTTAAGCACCAGGTCGGAGGAGTGACCCGTGGCCTGGTTGGTGCTGGACCCGTCGAAGCCCCACAGCGGCGGCTCGGCGCCGTCGGCAAGGACCTTGGTCTTGGAGCGGAGCTTCGCGGTCGGCTCCGTGCCGTCGATCCAGATGTACTCGGCCTTGTAGGTCACGTCGATCCCTTCGAACGAGGCGGCCTGGCGTTCGTCCGCCACGCTCGACATTGCCGTTCTGGCATTTCGTAGCTTTTGCCCGTTTGTAACCGGAGTGTTAACGCGCATTCTTTGCCTTGACGGTGTTGTGACCCGCAGCACATGAACGCCGCTTTCCTGGGCAGTCGGATGAGCGTCCACCAATCGCAACCGCACTGGGAGTGAGCGCAGATGGTCTTATTGGGCCTGCTTCTGGTTCTGATCGCGGCGGCGGCTGTGATCGAGGTGTCGGTGAACGACACCGCGAACACCATGCCGATCACGGTCCTGGACCGCACGTTCAACCTCAGCCCGTTCGAGCTGTTCATCGCCGGTGTCGTGACCGCCGCCGTATTCGTCGCCGGTCTGCTGCTCATCACCGGCGGCATGCGCCGCGCGGCCGTGAAGCGCCGCCGGCTGCGTGAGGCGCGCCTGGCGGAGCGGGACCGCGTGTCCCGCCTGGAGGCCGAGAAGCGCGACCTGGAGCGCCGTCTGGAGACGACCCCGACGGCCTCGACGACCCCGACGTCCACCCCGAAGGTCGACCGGGACGGCGACGGAGTCGACGACCGGACCGAGCGGGCCGAGCAGGCGGAGCGTCCCACCGCGCCGCACAACCGCCTCTCCATCCCCGCCCAGCAGTCGTCCTCCGACCAGCTGGTGGCGGGCGGGCGTCACGCGGCCGACGACCGCCGCGCCTGATCCGTCATGCCGGGGGTGACACTCGCCCGTCCGGTCACGACCGGACGGGCTCGGGGGTCCGCTTGGAGGTCGGCTCGGGGAGCCGCGCCCTGCTGACGTCCCGCCCCTGCGCGCACGCCAGCTCAGCGAAGGTGATCGCGTTGCGTACGGCGGCGCCACCGGGGTCGTTGTTGAAGTAGACGTAGGCGTCCGGCGCGTCCCCCAGGCGGTCCACCCAGCTGCGCAGCGCACGCCGCCCATAGTTGGGCCAGGGCTCCGCCCCTCCCTCGTGGAAGCGCAGGTAGACCCAGTCGGCCGTACGCCACAGGGGTCCGGCCGGCCGGCCGAGCCGGTCCGCCCAGCACAGCGCGGCCCCGAACTCGGTCAGCAGAGCGCGGATCTCGTCGGTCCACCACGAGGCGTGCCGGGGCTCGACCGCGACCCGTACGGCGCGCGGGAACCGGGCCAGGCAGGCCCGCAGCCGCCCGGCGTCCACCTGCAGGGTCGGCGGCAGTTGCAGCAGGATGGGGCCCAGCTTCGGGCCGAGGCCCTCGGCCACGCCCATCAGCCGCTCGACCGGCTCCTCGGGGTCCTTCAGCCGCTTGATGTGCGTCAGGAAGCGGCTTGCCTTGACCGCCATGACGAAGCCGGGCGGCGTACGCTCCCGCCACGACTCGAACGTCTCCCGCTTCGGCAGCCGGTAGAAGGCGTTGTTGTTCTCGACCGTGGCGAAGATCTCGCCGTAGCGCTCCAGCCACAGCCTCTGCGGCACGCCCCCGTAGACGAGGTCGCGCCAGTCGGCGTACTGCCATCCAGAGGTCCCCACCAGCACGGGCATGCCCATCCCCTACCCCGTGGACGGCATAGATCGCGGCCAACGGGGCACGCGACGTCAAGAACGAGCAAAAGAGGGGAGCAACGATGATCCAGGGCAAGACGATCGCATTCCTCGTCGCACCCGAGGGGGTCGAGCAGGTCGAGCTCACCGAGCCGTGGAAGGCCGTCCAGCAGGCGGGCGGCACTCCGAAGCTGGTCTCGGTGGAACGCGGCGAGATCCAGGCGTTCCACCACCTCGACAAGGCCGACACCTTCCCGGTGGACGCCGTGGCCGGAGAGGTCTCCGCCGCCGACTTCGACGCGCTGGTCCTCCCCGGCGGGGTCGCCAACCCCGACTTCCTGCGCACGCGGCCGGAGGCCGTACGGTTCGTCAAGGAGTTCTTCGAGGCGGGCAAGCCGGTCGCGGCGATCTGCCACGCGCCGTGGACCCTCGTGGAGGCCGACGTGGTGCGCGGGCGCACGCTGACCTCGTGGCCCAGCCTCCAGACCGACCTGCGGAACGCGGGGGCGACCTGGGTGGACCAGGAGGTCATGGTCTGCACGGACGGTCCTAACACGCTGGTGACCAGCCGGAAGCCAGACGATCTGAAGGCCTTCTGCCAGGCCGCCGTGGACGCGTTCGGCGCCTGAGTCGGGGCTTTCCCGGGCGGATCAGGCTCTGTCATGCTTTCCGGGTGCGATCCCGCGGACTTACGGCATGACCGAGGTTTTCACGCTCGGAGAGGCATTGGGCGTCGTCTCCGGCGACCGGCTCCGGCACGACATGACGATTCGCCTCGACGTGGAGGGGCCCGAGCTGACGACGGCGGTCGGCCTGGCCCGGCTCGGCCACACAGTGAGCTGGCTGGGCCGGGTCAGCGCCGACGAACTGGGCATGCGCACGCTGACCGTGCTGCGCGGCGAGGGCGTAGAGGTTTCCCACGTACGGGTGGACGAGACGACGGCGACCGGGCTGATCCTCCGGCAGCGGCGCATCGGCCGTTCGTCGCACGCCGTCCACTACCGGGAGGGCTCGGCCGGGTCGCACCTGTCGACCGGCGACGTGCCCGGTGAGGCGGTCCAGTCGGCGCGGATCCTGCACGTCACCGGCGTCACCCTCGGGCTGAGCGGCCTCGCGTGGAGCGCCGTCCACCACGCCGTCAAAATCGCCAGGGACGCCGGCGTGCTCGTCTCCGTGGACGTCAACCACCGCGCGAACCTGTGGGAGAGCTCGGAGGAGGCCCGGCAGGGACTCACCGAACTCGCCGCCTCGGCCGACGTGCTCTTCGCTACCCAGGACGAGCTCATGCTCGTGGAGCCCGTGCTCGCCTCCACGCCCGAACTGGTCGTGACCCGGGGCGTCAAGGGAGCCAGCGCCACCGTCGAGGGACTGCGCTACGACACCCAGGCCGCCCCCGTGACCGCGGTCGACCCCTCCGAGGTCGGCGGCGCGTTCGTCGCGGGCTACCTCAGCGCGATCCTGGACGGCCTGCACCCGGCCGACCGCCTCAAGCGCGGCATCTCGGTGGCCGCCTTCGCGGTCGCCAGCCACAGCTCCTGGCAGGGCCTGCCCACCCGGGGCGAGCTGCCCCCGTGACCAGCGACGTCACGTGCCGGAGCACGCCGTCGGCCTGATTCTGCGGTCCCCAATCTGTGGCTCCAAGAGATTCTCGCGTGAGCTTGCACAGCCCACAGAGAGACGAAAGAATTCATACACGCTTTCGAATCTCATGAGGGGGTGCGACGGATTTGTTCGACGCCGATCCCGACCGCCCTCGTCATTCGAATTTCTCTGACGGCTGGTGGGACCGGTTGACCGCCGATTCTCCGCTCTGGTCGTCCGAAGGCTCCCTGGCCCGCGAGCACTTTCCGATCA
>NZ_FTNI01000028.1 GCF_900156315.1 Microbispora rosea
GCAGTAGTTAATTGACGGCTCCTCACCAGTTGGTCTCCCCGGCGAAATACTTGGCCGCCCGGCGCAGGATGTCACGCTCCAGCTCCAGTTCCCGGATCCGAGCCTTGAGCTGCTTGTTCTCCTCTTCCACGTCGCCCGACGGTAGCGGGGCCTGCGAGCGCTTCGGCACCGGCCTCGCCTTCGCCGGCGCGGTGCCCCCCGCCTGGGCCTGGCGCACCCACAACCGCAGCGTTTCCCGGCTGATCCCCAGATCCCGGGCCACCGACGTGATCGTCCGGGTCGGGTCCGACAGGTACAACGCGACCGCGTCGGCTTTGAACTCAGGCGGGTAGACCTTCATGACCACCAGGAACTCCTCGGTCTCCAGATCTCCATGATCTGGCACTCAAGGTGTCCACACCTCGGGGGGAGGGCCCCCCGCCAGGGTGACCGGCTGGCAGCGGGAGTATCAGCGGGCGGAAGACGAGCTTGACGATCCTCGCTCGCTGGCTTTGCCCGACTGGGAGACCTTGGCGCGGCTTGCCACCGCACTCGTCGAGCGGTCAGCCGACAAGTATGCGGGCTGGGGCGAAGTCGTCATCTTCGCGGCCTGTACGGCTGCCCGCATCGGTGAGGTCTCCGGCGTGCGGGCCGGTGATATCAACCGTGACACCTGGACTTGGACGGTCCGCCGGCAGACGACCCCCAGCCCCGGCGGCACCGTGGACAAGGGAACGAAGGGGAAGCGTGCTCGCGTCGTCCCGCTGATCCCGGAAGTCCGCGACCTCGTCGCTCGACGCCTGGACATCGTCGGCGACAACCCCGACGCTCGCCTGTTCACCGGCCCTCGGGGAGGCCGCATCACCACCGCGGTCCTCCGGGACGCCACGCACTGGGATGAAGTGGTGACACGACTCGGTTATGAGCATCTTCGCCGTCATGATCTACGGCACACCGGGCTCACCTGGATGGCCGATGCCGGCGTGCCCGTTCACGTCCTCCGGAAGATCGCCGGGCATGGCTCGCTGACGACGACCCAGAGATATCTCCACCCCGACATGCGGTCGATCTCGGAGGCCGGAGCGGCGCTGAGCGCGCATCTGGCGGTCAGACGGTCCCCAGATGGTCCCCGGCTGAAGGTGGTCTAGCGATCTAGGGCATGAACAACGAGCAACCAAAAAAGCCTGTTGAGCTGGGCTTACACCTGGCCAACAGGCTTTCTTTTTACCGTCGGGACGGCGGGATTTGAACCCACGACCCCTTGACCCCCAGTCGCGTTTCGCCGTTCATTCGTCACCTTGTGCAATCGAGCCGCATACGAGAAACTGCAGGTGGACGGCTTGATCGGCTGCCGAACTCTGTCGCCAGATCTCGATCTCTGACGAAGAGTACAGCAACAAACGAGCAACGGATGATCAAGGGGAGGACGCGTGGGCCACTCCTACAAGAGGGTCGGAGCGGACGGCAAGACCAGGTACACCGCGATCTACCGCGACATCCGAGGAAACCGGCACTCGGCCGGCACGTTCACGAGCAAGAAGGCGGCCGATAAGGCGTGGCAGGCGGCCGAGGCCAAGGTCGCCGAGGGACGTGTAGGAACCACCGCCCGGAGTCGCCAGACCTTTCAACGGTACGTCGAGGTGGAGTGGCTGCCCCATCACGTTATGGAGGCGACGACCCGCGAGGGGTACACCTACTCGATCTACGCCCACATCATGGACTGGTTCGGGGCGATGCGAATGATCGAGATTCTGCCCAGTGACGTGCGCGCATGGGTCAAGGATCAGCAGAACCGAGGCCTCTCCCCCGCCACCATCCGGCTCAACAAGTCCATCCTCAGCGGGATCTTCACAACGGCCCTGAACGACCAGGTCACCTCCCTCCATCCATGTAAGGGGGTGAAGACCCCGACAGTGCCGAAGAAGCCCCTGCGGATCGTGTCCCCCGAGGAGTTCGACAAGCTCTACTTCGCGCTGCCCACCGAGGAGGCCCGGCTCCTGGCCGAGAGTGCCATCGAGAGCGGCATGCGCTGGGGCGAGCTGACCGAGCTCCGGGTCAAGGACCTCGACGTGCTAAGCCGGATCGTCACTGTGAGTCGCACCGTGGTCGAGATCAATCCCAAGCATCATCCCGAGAGCAAGCGGTTTCTGATCAAGGAGTACCCGAAGGACAAGGAGTACCGCCGCTTCAAGCTCAGCGCCCAGATCGCCGCAAAGCTCAAGGCCTATATCGAGGACAACAAGCTCGAGCGCGACGACCTGCTGTTTGTCTACCAGCCCGAGGAATCGGCGGCGCCGCCCAAGCCGGAGCTGGCAGAGCATCTGGGCCTGACCGAGCCGAACGCTGCCGGGCGACGGTATCGGCACGGCACGCTCAGCGCCTATTCGGCGGGCAAGTGTCGTTGCCAGCACTGCAAGAATGCCTATGCGGTTTATCGCGCCGAGCGCCGGTCCTCCGGCAAGGACAACCCGCGCCGGCCGCGCCGGTGGGACACCGACGGCCATATCCCCCGTCGCTGGTTCCGCGACCAGATCTGGCGACCGGCCCTGGCAGCCTCAGGCCTGGAGTTCAAGGTCAAGATGCACGACCTCCGCCACGCCCACGCCTCCTGGCTGCTGGCCGGTGGCGCCGACCTTCAGGTGGTGAAGGAGCGCCTGGGCCACGGCAGCATCTCCACCACAGAGAAGTACCTCCACACCCTCCCCGACGCCGACGACACTGCCCTCGACGCCCTCGCTCGGACCCGCGCCCGATCTCGGCGATAACGAGTGGCCGAGGGCGTCCCCCGGGGTCGGCCGCCGCTGGACGGTGATCTGCTGCGACACCTGCGCATCGCTGTACTAGTGAATTGCTACTCGTTCATTGGCGGGAAAGAGCTCTGCTGATGCCGGTGGCTATGGTGGTAGCGAAGATCCAGCCCGCCACGACTAGGCCGTAGGCGACCCACTGGCCTGCGGCGACCGGCTGGAATGCCTTCTCCTGCCCGAAGTCGATCAGTGGGAACAACAGGTCCAGGGAGTAGATGACAGCGTTGAACGCTGGCCCTTGTCCGGGCTGGGCACGGGGCGGAGCGTTCAAGGTGAAGACGATCACTCCAGCGACGAGCAATGTCAGGAGCCAGAGTGCGGCCCGGGCCGGGCGGTAGCCGTAGCCGACCGTGACGTCCTGCAACAGGCCCCAAGCCCGTGCGTACACGGGGAGCGTCGCGCGGCGCTTCCGCTGCTTGGCGAGCAGGATCGTCCGCGCGTCCGCGTCCTGCCCCAGCCGCCGGTAGGTCGCTGCGAGCTGTTCATACGGTTGCGGCACATATCCATCGCCGTCGTCGGTCAGCCAAACCAATCGCTCGGCGGCCGGCAGCGTTGGATCCAGCGCCTCGTAGGCAAGGCCGTCCTGCCTGCGCGGTGACCATGTCTCCTTGGCGTCGCGAAGCACGCCGATTCGAGCGTGCCGAAGGTCGATGATGCCTTCAGGTTTCTGTCGAGGACGCAGGTACAGCTCGCGTACCTCGAGTTGCCATGCCGCGAGCGCCCGGCCGCTGGGAGCGCGAAGCGTTGCGTCATTGAGGTATAGATGCCGGCCGATGCTGGCGCCGATCAGCGTGAGCTCCCCGTCGGCGGTGAAGCCGCCGCACTGCAGGCCACGGCCGATGTTAGCCCCTGCCGCATCAAGTGCCTGCCCATCCGGATTACGCAGACGCGCGCCGGTGAAGTCGGCGAAGGTACCGATTCGCGCGTCTGCCAAACGCACAGCCCCTTCGGCTCGGAAGCCGTCGGTGCATGACAACCCGCCGCCGATGCTCACTCCGTCGCCGTCCAATGCGGTAGGGGGCGTGTCCCCAGCGCCGGACGTGTTCGTGGCGTCGAGCTTGGCGCTGTCCAGATTCAAAGAGCCGGCGATACGCGCCTGAGTAAGCTCCACTCTTCCTTTCACGGTGAGGCCGTGCGCGGACACGGTGCCTTCGACCTGCAGTTCTTCCGCCTGCAGCGCGTCACCGCCCGGGTAAGACAGCCGGGCCCCCTCTAGGTTGAGTTCCCGGTCGATACGCGAATGGGACAGGCGCATCGTGCCAACCGCTTTAAAGCCTCCGCCGAAGTAGAGCCCGCCCTCGGCCGTTATCCGGGAGCCATGGAAGGCCATCTTCCCGGGGTGATCGATTGTGGTGCCCTTGAAGGTGTATGGCCCCGTCACATGCGTGTTGCGCGAGCTGATCATTCCGGCGATCATCATCCGCTTACAAAGAACGGCTCCGTCGGCCACCATCCCGTCCAGGTTCAACGCCTTGCCTTCAGCGGTCAGCCGTGCATAATTCATGATCACAGTGCCGCTGACCTTGACGTTGGAGAACCGTACCTGGCCGACGGTGTTGAGCCCGACCGCCATGATGCCACGGCCGGCCTGGAGCCTGTCGCAGTCGATGGCCAGACCAGTCACGGAGGTCGTCGCCTTGCTCAGGGTCAGAGCTCCTGCCAGTTGCGTCCCACGCAGCTCCACTAACCCCGTGAAGAAACAGCGGTCCAGCCGGAGATGGCCGTCGACCTGAGCATTGGAGGCCGACAGCCCCGGCAGGTGAGACCCGTTGAAACTCACCTGCGGGCAACGCGTCCAGTACAGGCTGGGATCACGTTCGAAGTAGCAGGACAAGAACCGCGCGGAATGACGGACGGTGGAGTAGGCCAGTTCCACTCGCTCGGTGATCCGCGCGCCTTTGATCCTAATGGCGGGAACCCGATGCGACTGAGGCGTCTCATCCCTCATCAGCAGCGCGGCGATCACCCGGGCACGGATAGTCCGTTCTGGCCCCCAACCCGCCCCGCCCGCGGGGTTGTCCTCATCCGGCTTCTCGACCGTGAAGTCCACTTCCTCCCCGAGAGGAAACGCCTCCCACACTCGCCGTTCGGCCTCGGACAGGTCTTCAACGCGCACGTGATCCCTCCAGCAACTGTCCTCTGTTCGATCGCTCTCATTTGGAAGAGGGTTACAGCTACGCGATGGTTCACATTCAGCAGAGCGGCGAACCGTCACGTTATGACTGGCTCCGGCGCCTCCGGCCGCCCCGTGACCCGAGGGCCAGAGGCGACCTTGTCGCTGTAACCGGAAGGCTTCGACGTTGTGGCGGGCCCACTGGGCGAAGGGGCGGGCGCGCGGCTCAGCACGTGCTTCACGTGCGGATGAGCCGCAGTTCAGCGACGTCGGGGTCGCCGAGGACGGCCAGCGTGGTCTCCATGGCCAGCTCCGGCATGAACACGGCATCCGCGCGTGCCTACTGCTGGGGCGGGACGGCCGCTCTCCTCGTCGAGGACGTCCGGGCCTTGCCCGCACAGGCGGTGGTAGTAGTCGGCTCCCTCAGCAAGGCGCGCGCAACGCCGGGCGCCTGCGGCCGAATGTGCGAGAGCCGGGCGCAGTTCCACGACGAGGTAGGTGATCTGATCATGGTCGCCGAGTAGTTGCCCGCGGGCTGCTCTCGCTCTCGTTCGGCTGCGCTGTCGAGCCGGTCGGCCGCCTCGGCGAGGGTGGGCGTGGGCGGACGCAGCGCGAGAGCGGCAAGAAACAGCGACGGAGACCCACATCCAAGCCGATGACCGCTCCGACCGGGTGGCGTCCCCCACGGGGATGCCAGGGAGCAGCCGCACGCCGGCGAACAGCATCGCCGTCAGGAATATCGCCCCCAGACCCATGCCGCTGTATGACCGCCGCGTCTGTTCATAAGCTCAGACGATGATCGACCGAGAAAATCACGGCGAGGTGTGAAACGGTTCGGAGTCGACCTGATACTTCATGTGCGAAGCGTCACCGCTCCCATTCCACCTGTCGGTGCTCCGGGAGAACGGCTGGATGGTAGGTCGTTGACGGCCCGGCCCACTCCCCCACCCCTCGGCCGCCGATTTCGGCCCTGCTTCCCCGGCATGCCCTCCGCGCCCAACCATCGCGTCAGCCGTCGGTATGCGGCGACCGGCGAGCCCGAGGACGAGCTGCTCACCCTCGACGGCCCGCCGCCCGGGAGCAGGCCCGGCGCCGGGAACTGGGGCTGCCGGCCTACGGAGACCTGCGGAGCGCGGGCGATCAACAGCTCAAGGCCTGGAGGCAGGCCGCCTTCAATCTGGCCCCGGAGATCACCGCCGCCTACGGCGTCAGCCCCTTTACGTTGACGCCGACCGGTCGGGGCAACCGGCGGCGGTGATTTGTCTCGTGCAACCGCCTGGAGGAGACCTCAGGCGGCGACTGCCGGCCAGGGCTGGTGCAGTGGTACGTCGGCAGCCTGCGCGGACCTGATTTTTGTCACCTTTGCGGTGGCGAACCGGAGGGAGGGGCCGACCTCGTCGACCTCGAGTTCGTAGACGGTGCGCTTGTCGCCGGGTTCGGTCTCGTAGGTGCGCTGGCGCAGGCGGCCTTGGACGACGACGCGCATGCCGCGCTGGAGGGATTCGGCGATGTGCTCGCCGAGGTCGCGCCAGGCTGTGCAGGTCAGGAACAGGCTGGTGCCGTCCTTCCACTCCCCCGTCTGACGGTCCTGGTAGCGGGGTGTGGAGGCGACGCGGAAGCGTACGACGGCGTGGCCGCCCGTGGTGAAGCGGAATTCGGGGTCGTCGATGAGGTTGCCGACGATGGTGATAGTGGTCTCGTTGGCCATGGAGTCTCCTCCATTGATGGGGGTCGGATGCATAAGGGCGCGGGAGCGAGTGCCCCCGCGCCGGTGCCGGGCTGCTACATCTTCCGGCCCGTCACGGTTGCCAGGCGCTGGGCCTCGATGGCCTCGCTAATGCAGTCCTGGCAGATCCAGCTGCGGTCGGTGCAGCGGTACAGCTGCTCGATCTGGGTCGTCTGGCCGCAGCGGCCGCAGGTGCTCAGGTCGGTCAGGCCGAGGGGGGTGTCAAGGGTGAGGGTCATGTCCTGCTCCTTTTCGCCGGGGTCCCGTGCCCGGGGTCTGTGCCGTGTTCTGGTGAGGGAGGACTCGCAGGCGGGAAGGGAGGGAGGGCAACCGGGCGGCCCGCGCCTGCAAGATGTTTTGCGACAGCAAAAGATCTTGAACGCGCGGGGTGAGCGGAGCGAAAGCCCGGTTGCGTGGACGACCGCGCCTGCGACACTGACCGACCAGAACACTGGGCACGGGCGGACCCGGCGCGACCGGGAGCACGGCAGGACATGACCCTCGGTACGCGACCGTCGCCGACCTTCACCAGCCGCAGACGGCCCTCGTCGATTCGGCCCCGCCCCTGTCCCGGAGATGCGAGAACGTACTCGTTCGTCGGGAGCGGAACACCACTTTGCTGCCGAGGAGGCCAGGATGCTCAGCCGCTTGTGGCGGCCAGGTGCAGGGCGCGCAGCGCCTGGGCCTCCATCTCGTGGGCGGTGTCGGCGTCGTCGATGGTCTGGGCGACGCTGGTGACGGCGTGCATCACGCCGCCGGCGGTGAGGTCGCCGCCGCGGATGAAGTGGCGCAGGATCTCGCGCTGCTGGTCGTCGGTGAAGCGCAGCTTGCTGGTGATCGCCTGGATGGTCTTGTCGGGGTCGGCGATCTCAGTACCCGCTGTGGCGGTAAGTTCGCGGATTTTGGTGGTGAGGTAGTCGGTGTCGAGGAAGGTGGTGATGGCGTCGCGGGTCTGGGCGGTGATCAGCTGAAGGTTCTTGTCCTGGGTGTCGCTGCTCCACCGGACCGCGCTGCCGCCGTCGTCGAGGCGGCCGCCGAGGTGGACGTGGCGGTGGGCGTCGGCGGTGATGGTCATGCCGTTGCGGCAGACCTGCACCAGCAGGCGCGGGGTGATGGTGAACGCGCCGCAGCCGGTCTCGCTGTTGCTGATCACAAATCCGGCGAACACCAGCGGGTTGTCGGCGCCGGCGGCGCCGGTGAACGGGCTGCGGTAGTTCTTCAGCAGCTCGGGGGCCAGGGCGGCGACCTGCTCGCACACCACCCGCACGTACATCCTGCGCTCGGTCAGGTCGCACCCATCGATGTCGATGTCGACCCCGGCCAGCCGTACGCCGTCCAGGGCGGCCATGAGCACGTCCAGGTTGTCGATGATCTTGTACCGGTCGGACAGGAACGCCCGCGCCACCCCGGGTGCATCGCCCGCGCCGCGCAGGCCGCGCAGCAGGAAGCGGCGGTCGTCGGCCTGCAGCCAGGTGTTGACGTTGGCCTCGTACAGGGCGGGCTGGTGGGTGCGCAGGCGCCGCAGGTAGGGCAGGGGGATGCCGAGCTTGTCGGCCAGGCCCTGGTCGCAGATCTCAGTCGGCAGATAGAGGCCCGTGCTGTCGGTCACCCCGGCCTCGGACAGCACCGGCGGGGTGTCGATCAGCTGCAGGTGCGTGCCGACCGCACGGATCTGCCCGGCGGTGACCGGGACGTCGACCTTGCGGGCGTGCTGGTCGCGCAGCAGCGCGTGCAGCTCGGCCAGGCCGGCGTTGCGGGCGGTCAGCGGAACGGGGACAACGGTACTCATCAACGGTTCCTTCCATGCAAAAGATGAAGGCCCGGCCTGGTGGCCGGGCCTGTCGGGTCCAGTTGCGGCGATGTAATGGGCGAGCGGGGTCAGGCGGCCGCCGAGTACGGGGCGCCGTCGCCGGCGTCGGGATCGGTCTGCGGGTCTGCCCAGACCTTGGCGTCCTGCGGCACGGCGGTGCTCATCTCCTCCGCGCCGGGCTCATGCGGCGGTTCGCCGGCATCGGGCGCCTGCTCAGGCTCGAGCTCCTCGACGGGGGCGTCACCGCGGTACGGGAGCCCGTCGATGACCGCCTGCTCAATCGGTGTCGGCTGATAGCCGAGCTCGACCAGCAGGGACAGGTAGGCGCGGGCGTCGGCGCGGCTGACCGCGCCGGTCCGGTCGTGCCGCCAGATGTAGCGAGCCGAGTCCGGGACGGTCATCTGGTGCTCATACGCGACGGCGATCGGTGCCAGGGCCAGCAGCGGCAGCCGCCCCGGCCGGACCGCGGCCGTACTCGCCGCATCGATGTTCCCGACCAGCTTCGCCCACAGGGCGGTGTGCCGGGCGCCGGTGAGCTTGTCCCGCAACGGTGTGGGCATCTCCATGAGCTGCCGGGCGACCCAGGCCAGCACCGGCTTGGGCGCACTGGCGCGGGCCAGCAGGCCGGCCACCCACTCCTGCCGCACGGCCGCGCTGGCCTTCCACGCCCGGTTGCCCTCGATGACCAGCTTCCGCTCGAGCTCGTTGGCCTTGACCGGCGAGGCCGATCCGACGACGGGCGCGCCCGGTGCCCCCGGTGTTTCCGGCGGCGCGTAGCCGTGCCGTTCCGAGCTGGTGCAGTAGACCACCGGCGTGGCCGTGCCCCGGCTGCGCAGGAACACCCCGCGCCCCTCGCATTCGGTGTGCGTGTCGGGGTCGAAGCCCTCGACGACATCGGCCAGGCGGGTGAGGGTGAGCGCCCCGAACGGGATGTCGTCGGTCACGCGAATCCCGGCCTGCTCCAGCTCGGCACGCACCCGGGCGCGCTCGGCCGCCTCGGCCCGCTCGGTGCGTATATACTCGACCGCGTAGCGGACCTTGTGTCCCCAGCCGACCCTCTGCTGGATCTCCGCAAGCGCGTCTTCGTCGCCGTCGAACTCGGCCAGCAGCGCCAGGTCCTCCAGCGTCCAGTCGTGGTTCATCTGCTGGGCGGCCTGACGGGTCGTCGTCGACAGCCGTCCCGCGGTGATGGCCCCCGCGACCTCTTCGCGGGTGCGGCCGGTGAGCTTGCGGATGCGGGTACGGCTGGCCCCGGCCTCATGCGCCGCGAACAGCGCCTGGGCCTGCTCAAAGGCGGTCAGCCCGCGCCGGAACTCGTCGTCGTTCTCGACCACTATGTCGATGAACTGGCCGGCACGGTCGCCGGCCTTGACAAGGTCGATCAGGCACAACAGGTCGGGCAACTGCTCGCGTCGGGCGGCGGCCAGGCGCCGGTTGCCCTTGGTCACCCAGAACCGGTAGCCCTCCTCCCCCTCACCCCGCGGGTGGTCGTCGGGGATCGGAACGACGTGCACGGCGACCTGCTGCTCGGCCGCCAGGGACTTGCAGAACGCGTCGGTCAGCGCGTAGTCGGCCCGGACGTTGCCAGGGTGATGGTCGAGCAGGTGCAGGGGGATCCGGGCGAGGCGCACATTGCCGGCCTCGCGCAGACCGTTCTCCCAGTCGGCTGTGTCAGGCATACTAGCTCCTTCTTGATGTAGCGGGACAGGAACGAAGAGGGGAGGCCGATGGCGCGCCGGTCTCGGCAACCGCAGGGTGACGGCGTCCGCGCTGGTGACGGGGGTGCGGGCGACCCGGTGCGGGGCCGCCCGCAACATGCCGGGTCAGGCGGCGAGCGGGGTGGCCGACCCGTTCACGGCCGAGGCGCTCTGGGCCAGACGGCGGGGCGCGGCGGCGACTGGCCAGGCGGCAACCTCCTCGCGCACCGGGCTGTAGCGGGTGGCCAGCCCCAGATCGGTGGCGATCACCCTGATCACCCCACGGACGGTCGGCTTGCCCTCGCGGTTCTTGGTCTCGTAGGTGCGGGGCATCAGGTCGCAGCCCCGGGCCATGACCAGGTGGCCCTTGCGGTAGGACTCATGGGCGCGGATCGCGGCGACCCCGTAGACGACCACCTCCACCTGGCGCGTGGGCACGTAGGTCGAGCCGTTGCGGCGCGGGGTGGGCGGCCCGTTGACCTCCAGCACCGCCGACCACATGGCCGGCGCCTCGTGATCGGAAGCGAAAAAGCGCGGGTCGTAGGCGATCCTGCCGGTCAGGCTGATGTGGATGTCGAGCACGGGTCCTCCCCCTCATCGATAAGCCCCGGATGGGGCCTGGTGTCTGCCGGCCGGGGGGAGCCGCCCTTCGGCGGCGTCCCCGTTCCGGCGAGGAGCGGACGGGGCGATGGCGTGACCGGAGCTGCAACCCGGGTGGTGACGGCGTTTCAAGATGTTTTGCGCAGCAAAAGATCTTGAAACGCCGTCACTCGCCCACCGCGGCCGCGGTGACACGCGGGCGAGAACCCGGGTTGCGGCGACGGGCTAAGCCGGCGCATAGTCAGCCGCCGGAACAGGGGCTGACGCCATAGGCGCGACTACGACAAGAGCGAAGGCCATGGCGGAAACGATTCTGAGGAAGAGTTCGATGTTGACGAGATCGCGGAAGCATTCCGGCGAGCGATGGCGAACCCTTGAGCGTCCCGCCTACACCAGGACTGCTGAGGCATGGATCACGACGAGTGGCATCGTCCGAGGCCAGTGTTCATCGACAGTGTCAGCGGAGCCTTGACGGACGAGAATGCGCTCCCCGGCGTCGTCATCACGGCGATACCTCCACCATCGGGGAAGTACTGCGATTTACACGGACAACCACAACGCTGCCCTGATCGCCCTCGCACGGACGTGCGCTTGATGTCGATCCCGATAAGGCCCGGCGTCCCGCAGCATCGCTGCGGGCCACTCCTACCCGTGCGGGGGTTGTGGACCACCAAGGTGCTGGGAAAGCGTATTGAAGTGGCGGTGCTGAGACCACCCAGCTCGATCACCTATGACGTAGAGACGTCGCCGGGCTCGGCTGACTGCCACGTTGAGCAGGTTGGGACTGCTGGCGGCCCAGTGTTTGGCGCCGGGTCGGCGCGGATCGCCGCCCAGGACGAGGATGACCACATCAGCTTCCCTGCCCTGCGCCGTGTGCACAGTGCCGTAGCGCAACCCGTGGAGAGGGCGCATGATCGGCCATAGTTCGCGGACGACGTCCCGAAAGGGTGTCAGGACAAGAATGTCATCGACCGATACACCGCCCTGGTCGACCAAGTAGCGAAGGACCTTTTCAACTGCGGCGCCTTCTTCGGGTACCCAGTGGCCCTTCGAGGTCAACGTCGGCACGTCAATCCACTTGCTCGGCGGCATGCCGTACGCGGGTGCGGGCGGCTTGCCGTACACCATCAACCCGCCGTAGGCGATGGCGTTGGAGATGCTGAACATCGGCTCGTCGCAGCGGCGATGTACGCGCAGGGGCGCGCCGACCCACACCTGGGCTTCCTCGTCGGGCAAATAGGTGCCGTAGGCAGTCCGTTGGTCGGCGAGGTGCTGAACGGAGGTTCTGCCGGGCAGCCACCGCTCCTCCTCAACGCCAAAGGTACGGCGCAGCGCCTGCTGCGCCGCGATGGAGAGCGGAACCACCGGTTCAAGCTGGAACGGATCGCCCAGCGCGACCGCTCGTCGGCCGCGCCAGATCGCGCCCGCCGCCTGCTGCGGCGCCGCCTGGCCCGCCTCGTCAAGGATCACCCAGCCCAGGGACTCCTCGGTGAGGTGGGAGAACATGCTTCCAAACGAGGCGAACGTGGTCGAGACCACGGGGACCACGAAGAACAGGGTCTGCCAGGCCGCCCGAATCGCCTCCTCCGAAGCATTGACGAGTGACTCGCCGAGCAGGATGTCTATCGCCCCGTGCAGGCTGGCGCGGATGCGGGCCGATTCCGCCTTCAAAAACGCCTGGTGGAGGCGCAGGGCTTCGAAGAACAGCTCGGTACGGGCGGCGTTCCACTCCCGCTCCGTCCACGGTGCCGTCAGCTCGTCCTGGTCGAGCGCGGCTTGGTAGAGGGCGAGCAGGTCAGGGCGCCGGCCGAGACGGCTGCGCGCCATATCCAGTTCGCGGCGAATCTCCACATCCTCGCGGAATGTCGCCGCCAGGTGGCGTTGCACGGCGATCACCTGCTGGTGCGCCCTGTGCAGTCTCCTCGCGGCCTCGCTGAGCTCGTCGGCCAGACGGTCGGCTGTGGCCCGCCACTCTCCTGCTTCCATGGTGGGCCGAAGGCGCTGATGTTCCCGCTGCCGAACCTCGCAGGACTCCACCGCCCGTGCTGCGGATTCGACCAGTTCCCTCGCCCGGGACAGGTCGCGCCGTGCCTTGTCGGTCAGCCGGTCCGACTCTTCGACCGCGTACTTGAGCTCTATCACCCGGTAGGCGAGGGATCGTTCCTGTTGAAGACGGAGGACTCGCTCGTGACAGCGGCTGAATCGGGCGACGGCCGCCTGCCAGTCGACGTCCTCGTGCTCGCAGTCGCGTAATCGCTGCAGTAAGCCAGGCTTTTCGTCGATGCCGAACCAGGCGCGGCGGACGAATTCCGTCCGGTGGTCGCGACGGCCAAGGCGTGCGGCGATCAAACCCCAGGCGGGCCGCTCCAGCATGGCGGTGGCGATGTCGGCGAAGTAGTCCGCCTCCTGCCGCCACGGCGCACCGATGGCGCCGCGGTCGGGGATCTCGTGAGTGACGTTTTCCACGGCGCCGTTGTTGGCGGAAGCGACGACCATCTCGAAGCCGGTCAGCTGCTCCGCCCAGCCGGTGACGCGCCGGACGTTCTCCCTGCCCTCTGCCGCCGACCAGATCTTCCAGCGATACTCCTGGGTGAAAGCGGCCGAGGTCTTGGGCAGACGCGACAGCCGTACGGCACGCTCGACCACGTTCGCCGCGATCAGCTCGCGGAGCAGCGTGGTCTTCCCAGTGCCAGGCGGGCCGTTGACCGCGAACAGTCCGCCCACGCCGGCGAGCTGGTCCATGATGGCGTCGACCGCGAACTGCTGGCTGAGCGTTTGCGATCGATCCGGTTCCGCCGGCCAGCGGCCGTAAGGGATCCGGTCGGGTGCCACGAGGCGAGCGACCACATGCGGGGTGCGCCGCACGTCAATGCGCTCGATTGCGTCCGTCGACAGGTACTCACCCAGCGCGCTTCCGTACCACCCGTGACGAACCGCATGAGAGACTCGAGCCAGGTCACCGACGATGAACCTCCCGAGCGGATCGGCCGCATCCCCTGCCGCATGCTCGCGCTTCCTCGCGATCTGGACGCAGCGCACCCGCATGCCCGCTGGGTGCAAAATGTCCCCGACACGCAGCAGCTTCGTAGCGAGCGCGACGAGGTTCTCCAGGTTCTCGCCTTGGAGCGCCCGGCCCACCCGGACCCCCTTCCGGGCGAGTTCCACTGCGCGTTCGTCGTCCGCGCGTGGCGCGATCAGCGCCTCCAGTCGCTCGCGGATGTCACGATCGTCCTCGTCGTAGTCGAAAAGCCAGTCATCCTTGTCCGGGCCGAGGTCTTCGGTGCGTCCCAGAGCCCAGGCACTGCTCGAGATCTGAAGGCTATTGAGCAACGGCCGGCCTTCGTCCGTGACGGCGAGAGCGAACAGTGCCCCCGTCCCCGGCGGTGGCGGATCGGGAATGTCCGGATCCGGGCCGAACACCTTCCTCAGCTGATCGCGGCCGTTCTGCAAGGAGAACAATCCACCGTAGACGATGTGCCGCCAGGTCAGGTTCGGATTGACCCGGCGACCCCGTAGCGGGTGGCCGTTCTGCCAGGGCAGCGCTTGGCCGACATCGAGTGGAAAGACCGGCTGCCTCGCGTGCCCGGGGTCCAGCTTGGGAATCTCATGAGGAGTGAACAGCTCGCACGCCCGCCAAAACTCCAGCACGCGAGCTCGGCCCTCGTCGAGACCAACCATGACCCTCCTCAAGGGC
The DNA here is from genome assembly GCF_900156315.1 of Microbispora rosea. Lineage (GTDB taxonomy): Bacteria > Actinomycetota > Actinomycetes > Streptosporangiales > Streptosporangiaceae > Microbispora > Microbispora rosea. The sequence goes on from NZ_FTNI01000028.1 coordinate 14,427, forward strand.
CACAGCCCCGCCCATCCGACTGATGGTTAGAAGATAGTCATCAAGATCTCCAACCGCCACCAGCGGCTCCCGTAGCGTTCTGCGACGGATGCCCAAGTCTCAAACAATAAATCTCCCAAATTCTTCCGGAATATAAGAAATATTTCCCAGCATCTCTCGGATGGGATTTTAGGACCCGGTATCCTTTTCCTCTCAGATACCGGTTACCTAAGACGACAATTCGCCCGTGAGGACGATTCCGTTGAGGCCAGAGAGACGTCCCTGCGCCCTCAGCCGCACAAGGTCCTCTCTCAGCACCATGCTTATGTCGTTACCACTGCGTCGCCAACCGAAGAAGCGAGACACTTCTGTCAGAAGTTCCGCCTCCCTGATCCCAGGGGATTCGCTGACGATTCCGAGAATAGCTGCCTCTCGTTCTACAGGAGCGATGTGACCGACTTTCCGCTCGATACCGTCTCCCGGAGATCGGGCGAGAACCTTGCAACCCGACCGGAAGACGAAATCCTCGACAAGGGCGACCTCGCGCCGCCCTTCCATCTTGCTTAGCACATACTCCAGATTGGCCTGGATGCGCCCTCCGAGTCGTCCCACCCCCCATGCGTCCCTTGTACGGAGGAAGAGCTGATCGCGATGGATTGGCGATTCGACATCTAAGATCTGCAGGAACACATGCCGAATCTGCGTTCGAGCCTCAGGCAGGTGCATTTCGGGAAGCGCGTCCGGAACCAGCCAGATCTGGGCCTTGCGGTAAGGTGTCGACCATGATCGTTTCGCGATCTCTTCGACAGCTTCCATCTCGACCCTGGGCACGTCCAGCGGCTTCGGCGTCTCCTCTGTGACCCCATCTGTTCTCTCCGCATCGCGGGCGGCGATCAGATTTCGCCCCTTCTCCACGGCCGCCTCTATGGCAGAACGGAGCCTCTGTTCCGACTCCGGCCTGTTCCGGTACCAGTGAGCACCCCAAATCCGGTGCAGTTCCCAGCCCAGCCCCTGGAGCACCTGGTCTCTTAGCCGGTCCCGGTCCCGAGCCACCCGGGAAGAGTGGTACATGGGACCATCGCATTCGATGCCGACGGCGTAGCGTCCGGGCTCGTCGGGATGACGGATCCCCAGATCGATGCGATACCCCGCCACGCCAACCTGGGGGACAACGTCGTAGCCCCAGTCACGTAGGACGGTCGCGACCGACTCTTCGAACTCGCTCTCGTAGCCGGCTTCCTCGACAACCACCTGGCGAGCAAGAACGGCAGGACCCCGCTCGGCATACTCCAAATAGCGTTTGAAGTGCTGTCTGCTGACATTATCGCTGTCAGGGATAGTTCCGGCGGTGAAGGAAGCAACGACGTCCACTCGATATCGGGCGCGGGTCACCGCGACATTCAGTCGTCGCCACCCGTCAGTCCTGTTGAGCGGCCCGAAGTTCATGTTGAGCTTGCCATGCTGATCGGGGCCATAACCGACGGACAAGATGATGACGTCGCGCTCGTCACCCTGGACAGTCTCCAGATTCTTGACGAAGAAGCCATCGAGCCGGTCCTCGCTGAAGAACGAGTCCAAGTCAGGGCGTGATTCGCGGGCGCGCTCCACCGCCTCCTCGATGGCACGTGCCTGGGGGCCCGACATGGCGACCACGCCCAAGCTCCGACTGGGGTATGCGCTGTAATGAGAGATGACGAGTTTGGCGACGGTCTCGGCCTCGATGGGGTTGTCACGGCCTGAACCGCGACGGTAGACGCCGTTGACCTTGTGGAAGCGGATGCCGACATCCGGTCCGCTCTCATATGCACCTGGGAAGGTGACCAGGCCGCCCTCGTAGAACTCGTGGTTGCTGAAGGCGATCAGAGCTTCGTGGCGACTCCGATAGTGCCACCGCAGCGGCAGGCTGCGGATGACGCCGCTGGCCTTACATAGATCGAGCAGCGATTCGAAGGAGTCCGGCACCTCCTCGTCGTACTCGTCGTCCTCGGCGTCCGAAGTGCCGAAAAAGTTGGTAGGCGGCATCTGCTTCTGATCGCCGGCGACGATTAGTGAGCGGCCTCTGTAGACGCAGTTGATCGCGTCATGTGGGCGAACTTGGGACGCCTCATCGAAGATGACCACATCGAACGTGAAGTCCGCCGGTAGGAACTGACTCACCGTGAGCGGACTCATCATGAAACACGGCTTGATTCGGTGGACGGTCTCGGCAGCATCGGCAAGTAGCTTCCGAACAGGCATGTGCCGAGTCTTCTTCTCCGCCTCACGTCGAATTATTGCAGCGGGCCCAAGAGTGGTGCTCGGCCGGCGTGCGTTGCATGCTTCGATCACCTGCGCATAAGCGCCTTCGATCAGCTGCTTGTCCACCCTGCGAAATTCCGCTACGAGCGCGTCCCGTTGCGTGGCGATGCTGGTGCTCAAGCGTGGATCACTCGCGAGGTGGTGCTCGACCCACGCTTGCAGGACCGACCGCTCCACCAACTGGACGAACTGATCGCCCTGGACGCCCTGAGACACAGCGCGGTCAATAAGGTCGTCGAGACGGTGCTTTGCAAGCACGTCGTGCGCTTGCTTGTAAGCGCGCCACTCTTCGGGGCCGGAGCCATCCGCCTTCAGTCGCGAAATCAGCTCGTGCGCCTCAGCGAAGGATGCATGGAGACCCGAACGGATCTCCTCTCGGCGCCCCTTGTCCCAGAGAGCGGCCAGGCGCATGACGGCCTCCCTTCGGACTTCTCTGCGTACCGCAAGGTCCGGGTCCGGGCTCGATTCAATGAGGCGCTCTGCAGTCTCAACGGGCATGCCGGTTGAGACGATCTCTCTGACCTTGCTGATCCAGTGCAGCGCGTCATCTATATCGGACTGGAGGGTGCTCTCCGCCTGGTAGAGCGGCCCGAGAAGAGCCCGGTCCGCATCCTGGTACGTCTCAAACGCCACGCGTTCCCGCCGAGCTTCCTGAACCAAACTGATCCCATGACGTGCTTGGCCCAGCGTCAGCGGAGAGCGATGAGAGACCGCGTCCACGGCTTGCACCAGGTCGATCGCGGTCTGCAGTACAGGGAGGTGGGCCTCGTACCATTCCGCCGCCTCATGCAAGGCAGCCTGCCCCAGCGCGGGGCGCCCACCCACATGAGGGGCTGGAACAAGAGATGCCCGCCATTGCGTGAGATCCTGCCGAATAGTCATGGCGGTTTCGTACGCCCTGGAGTTCGGCGTTCCGCCACGAGTGACCTGCTCTGCCAGGAGATCGATGTTCCGAACGTCCCCTGCCAAGGCGTCGATCCGCTCTGCTGCGGTCAGCGCCTTCTGGATGTCGTCGAAGTTCGTCTTCTCCCCCGCCCAGAAGGCTCCGAGGTGGCCGCTGTACTGTCGTTCGAGGGCCTGAAAGCGTTCGTCCTTCTGCCGCCACGCGACCGCCTCGGGCAGACGCTCGGCGATGGTCTTATTCCACTTGTCGGTGACCGCCAGCGCGAGGAGCAGCTTCTTGTCCCGCCGGTATGCGCTTGAGAGTTTGGATAGGCCATGGTGATTCTCGGCGAAGCGCTGCGCGATACCGAGTAAGTCCGGAGAGGAAAGGATCTTCTCACTGAAGAGATCTCTCGCCCGGGCGCGGGCCTGGTCCAGTTCGTTCAGCGCGGTTTTCAGCTCGCGAGCCGCGTTCCGAGCAGCGTGGCGTGATCGAGAGTCCAGCCACTCCGCCTGCGGCTTCGGGTCCGCCGCAGAAAATGCGGCGAGCTCGCACAGGTTCGCTGCCTCATCTACGCCGTCCGGAGCGGGCACACCGTATAGCGCGGCGATGTCGGCGAGGGATGTGTGGTGTCGACGCAGCATGGCCGCGGTTTCGGTGAAGCGCTGCGCTACGGTTTGCGCTTGTTCCGCAGTTAGCCCGGAAACGTCGACACCGCGCACGCGGCGAGCGAGCAGTTGCGATTCCTCGGTTGGGATGTCGGCCACCAGAGAAGGCGAGAGTCGATGCCATAAGGGACCGATCTCATGCTCGGCCGCCCTCTCTGCTGAAACCAATCGATCTCTTCGTACCTGGAATTTACGCAGCTCGTCGATGAGAGGTGTGAGGTCGCCCTCGCTCAGCCAGCGTGCGGGGACGGTCGGCCGGCAGGCCGTGAGGTCGAGCAGTGCGGTCAGCCTCTCGACGGACTTGAGATCGTCGAGCCCCAGTGGCAGCGCAAGGTCTTCGTGGCGCCTAATGGCGCGCTGAAGTAGATCGGTCTCTTCGGCCACTCGATCAAGGTAGGGTCGCGGCGACTCCGCCGTGTCCAGGCCCCACCAGAGGAAGGACTCCCGCTCGGATGCGACCCGCCATGCACGAGATACGGTGCCGGCGGCATTCAAGATCTCTCGAAGATGCGCGGCAGTGATGTCCTTGATCTTGTAGCGGGGACCAGGAGCCAGGGATATCACGTTGTCGAGGTCGCTCAGCCTGCCGATGACCTGGAATAGAGAGCGCTCCAGCGGTTGCCTGACCTCGTTCATGCCTTCCGCGTATGCGGAGAGCTCCAGACGTAGAGCCCGCGCCTCGTCCCGGGCTGGTGCCGGCACCCGTGCACGAGGCTGTTCGGTCAGCGCACGGCCGAGTTCTTGGGCGACGTGCTTGCGACTCGTGTTGTGAGAGTGGAGCGGCATGAGGAAAGACATCAACCCCACATGCTCGAGTCGGTTCCGGACGACGTCCAGCGCGGCCGCCTTCTCACTGACGAACAGAACCGTACGGCCCATGTGCAGCAGAGCGGCAATCATGTTGGCAATGGTCTGACTCTTGCCCGTCCCCGGTGGTCCGTCCATGACGAACGAACGCCCTTGCAGCGCAGCGGCCAGGCATTGTCTCTGTGAGGAGTCAGCGTCGAGCACAAGCGGAATGTCTTCAGGGGGCTGGACCCGATCGAGTTCGTCGAGGCCGACCGGAGTGAAGTCCAGGTCCGAGAGGTCACGACTCGCCTGCGGCCCCAGGCCGATGGCATGGACGAGCGGGTTGGCCATGATCTGAGGCTCGTTGTCCAGCAGGTCGCGGTACATCGCCTCCTTGTGCGACTGGAAGATGGCGAGCACGACCCGTTCCTTCACGCTCCAGGAACGCATTCCCGCGACTGCGCGCTGTACGGCTGCCAGGGTCGCGGGTAGGTTTTCTGTCTGCTCGCCGTACGACAACTCGATGCCGAACTGCTCTGCTTTCACGGCAAGAGCAGGATTCGGAATGGCCTCCTCGCCCTCTGCTGCCAGCAACCGGAAACGGTCATTTTTCCGTTCAAGTACAACGGGAACCAGCAGAAGCGGAGCCGAAGAGAGGGTCGTGCCACCGTCCTCACTCCAGTCGAGGAAACCGACACCCAGCTGGAGTACCCAAAGACCCGTATCGGAGAAGACTCGGTTTGAGTCGCGGAACAACCTGAGAAGGGCAGCATCCAGCGACTTCTGTGTGGTTTTCTGGGTGAAGATTTCCCCCGGACGCGCTGCGGCTATCGCCCTGGGGCTGTCCTGGTCATCAACCTCATCGAGCGCCTCGATGTCAGCGAACCAGATTCCCTTGGTGAGACCACCGAGCAACGACGCCGTATCGGGAGATGCGATCTCCAGGGTGGCCGACCGCGTGTGCTTGAAGTTCAGCAGACGGTTCTTGCTGCTGAGATCGATCAGTGAGTCGCGCCAGCTTCTCACTACTGCGTTCAGCCGATTGTCGGGGTTCTGCATCATGGCCATTCACAAGGAGGATGGTGACGGGGGGTATGGCTTGCCGGAGCCGAAACGGACTCAGCAGAACAAGGCGAGATTGATGATCTCATGCGAGCAAGGGATGGAGGACTTTCATCGCCGCTCCACGGCTCAGTTCCTCATGAAACCTCTGATTCCGGAAGCTGCGCAGACATCCGTAGCACGACGTCTCCTCGCCGCAGTCGCAGTTGGACACGCGCTGCAGAGCGGCCTCGGCGACATCCTGCAGCCTGTGGGCTATGCGCAGCACGCTTCCCGCTCCTCCAGGCACGGCGTCGAACATGACGATGCCCACTCGTCGGCCGGGCCGAGCGAAGAGGGCGCCATCGATGTCGTCCCGGGACAGCTCCAGGCACTCGGCCGCGCCTTCGAGCAGCGCGTACAGCACGGAGCGCCAGTGCACGGGTGATGCGGACGGCAGCATAGCCAAATGGTCGAAATGCAGGTCCAGCAGGTCGGTCTCGTATGGATGAGCGAGGGCGCGTGGACGGAACGAACCGCTGCAGTCGGTGCCGCGAAGAAGGTGGGTGTGGGACGGACCGATCTTCGTCCCCACGGGCACACCCGCACCGCACCAGTCACAGATCAGGTAACCGGCCCTCGTGGGTCCTTCAGAGATCGCGATGAGCTGTCCCCGGGATCCGGCCCGTCCGGTGACGACTCCCCCATTCGCAGCCGTCCAGGTCACCTCCTGCACCTCGCTCGCGGCGAGTGAGAGGACGTGAGTGGCCCCGTTCCACGTCCGCTTCGGCGGTGTCGTGGTGGTCTTCGAGGGCTTCCCTTCGGCGACGAAACCGAACTCGGGAACGTAGTACTGCCGGGCCACTCCATGTGAGACGGTCGAGCACATCGGGCAGATCTTGTCGAGCTCCTCGTCCCCCTCCCGATAGTGCTGGCAGTGCTCGCACACCGCGTAGTACTTGCTGACGAGCTCACGGTCCGGCAGCCGGTACACACCGCCCGATCGCCACAGGAGGCCACCGGCAACGACCTCGGCCTGCGGGGCGTACTCGTAGATGGCCGCCGACAGGTCTCGGGTGAGCTCCAGCTTGGTGCCGACCGGCTCTCCCGAGTAGCTCGTGCGCAGCTCGACCGTGTCGACGGGGAAGCCGTACTTCGGCAGCACGTTCCGGTTGGCCAGGTAACCGAGCAGGTCCCGCTGCGTCAGCGTGTTGATGGTCTTCGAGAACCGGTTAACCAGGTGGTCCTTGCGGGCCTCGTACGCCTTCCGGCGGCGTTCCTCGAAAATCTCCACGTCCTGGGCGAGCTGGCGACCGACCTCGTCCAGCAGCCGGGTCAGCTCGTCCACCCATTCGCCGCTGTTGACGCCGATCTCACGTTGCACCTCCCGCGGGAGGACCCGCATCAGCGACTCCAGCACATCCCTCGGCACCGGGGTGAGGAAGGACCGCACTCTCGCGGCGGGCGCGCCTTCGCCATAAGGCAGGAAGAAGTCCCCGGCCTTGCTCCACGTCTGTCCCGCGGTCTCACGCGCATGACGGAAGAACGCGGACAAGGCGATCGAGTGCGCGTGCCGCCTGTCGATGCGCTCATTGCCCAACGGCACGTACGGCGCCCGCACCTTCCCGGCGATCATGCTGATCGGGTCCTGGAACCGGGACAGGTCGTGGGAACGCCGCTGCGCGTAGGTAACCACGAGTGCGGCCGAATCCGTACGGCGGCCCGCGCGGCCGGCACGCTGTACGTAGTTCGCGGTGGTCGGTGGCATGTTGCGCAGCACCACCGACTGCAGTTCGCCGACGTCCACGCCGAGTTCAAAGGTGGTGGAGCAGGAGAGCATGTTGACCTCGCCCCGTAGGAACTTCTGCTGGATGTCGGCCGCTTCAAGGCTGGTCCACTGCGCGGTGTGCTCGCGGGCCACCAACGGCACCGGCGTCATCGACCGGTAGAGGGACCGGTAGTGGTTGTCGTCCTGCTCGGGTGTGGGGACCGCATACGGGTGCAGCGTGCCGGTGCAGGCCATCGTCGGGCACACGCCACGGATTGCGACGGGCGCGATCCGGCGGCACAGGTCACACCGGTACACATGGTCCCTGACGGGCGCGAACCGGAGCCACGTGTGGTCCAACTGCCGGACCGTCCCCAGCACGCGCACGGTCTCGCTGACCAGCCAGCCGTCGCGCTGCCCGGCAAGCACCTTCCAGCACCCGCGGAGCACGTCCGAGGGGTCGTCCGTCGCCGCAATCGCCGAAAGCAGTCGCCGCAGGTAATCCAGACGGCGGTTGGACCCGCGGGTCGGCAACCAGCTCAGCACCTTCCTGCCCGGCTCCGACCCCTCCTCTCGCACGTAGATAGGCCCGATGCGCGGGGCGAACGCCTCGTCCCGGGGGTCGACCTCGTCGGGCATGCTCACCACACCCGACTGGCGGAGGGTTCGTACCAGTTCCGACAGCAGCGCCCAGCATTCCTGCTCAGTGAGTCCGAGGGCCTTCAGGCCCGGCGGAATGGACCACCTTCGCTCCCGGTCCAGGTCGACCCGCATGAGACCGAGCCCTTCCAGGGACTGGCGGTCGTCCATGGCGACGAGCTCCTGCATGATCCACAGAGCCGCTTCGCGTTCGCGCTGCTGACGGGTCATGCGCCGGGGGAAGACCATGGCCCGGTCGGCCCGCTTTGCCACGTGGAACATGAGGTCGGCGACCGCGACGGCCTCGTCGTCGCGAGTGGCCGCCTGCAGACCTTCGAGGATCAGGCGCCGGTGCTGGATGCCGCCGTAGCTCGACTCCAAGTAAGGGGCGAAGAACGCCGCCGCCTGCCTGCTGTCGCTGAAGGACAGCAGCTTGCGGCCCTCCCCCGGCTGGTCGGCGACGGCGGCCTCATTCGCTGGCGGCAATGCCTGGTAGAGAGCCGTGGCGAGCACGGACACCGCCGCATCGTTGCCGCTCTCGAACTGCCGGACCATGCCGGCGCCCCGAGCGCCGCAGGCGCCGCACCCGACCGGCGAGTCCTGCCGGATGTTGAGCCGGTGGACCGGCCAGAGCGTGGTCTCCGTGCACCCTTCCCGCAGACAACCGAGTCCAACGCCGGAGTGCAGACCGCCGCACCCCGAACAGAGGTAGGCGAGTTCCCCCTTGACCTCCCGGGTCCCCTCGATGTCTTCGTCGTCCTCATCGGCGATGACGGGAGCGTCCCCGAGGAGCAGCCAGACACGCTGCTCGTCCTGCCTGACCCTGGGGACGAAGACATAACCGCCGTCGCTGTGCCGTACGGCGCCAACCAGGTGGACGGCGCCGCATCTCTTGCACGCGCCGAACTCGAACATCGCCCCGCGGCAGGTGCCGCAGATCTCATGCCGGCCGAGTGACACGTGCGGGCCACGGCCGGTGAGGCAGGTGAAGGCGCCCTCGGTCGCCCGGGCGAACAGGTGATACCGCGCCGACAGCACGGGTGAGCCGGTGAGGTCGCGGACCCGGCTACCGACGGCGACCATCGCGCCCAGCGACTCCTCCGGCTGCTCGTCGGGATCGAACAGCAGCCGCGCCAGCTCTCCGAACGTCTGGGGTCCGGCGGCCAGGCGCTTGCGCATATCGGCCATGCTCTGCTCGTGGGCGAGGACGTCACCGGGGTCGTCGCCAACGAACCCGCGTTCCTTGGCCAGCACGAGGATTTCCGCGCCGGGGTCGTCCGCCTGCGCCAGCTGCCGGTACAGCTCTGCCGGCAGCGGCCCCCAGAACGGCGGGTCCGGAAGCTTCACCCGGCTGGCTCCGACGAGATCCTGACGGGATGCGTCTTTGGGCACCCATTCGAAGGGCACGTCGAAGAGCTTGGTGGCGAAGTCGGTCACCGCGGTGGGATCGTCGCCGACGGTGGCACTGGTCGCGATGCACTGCAGCGGCTGGTCCGGCGCTACCCGGTCGTGCAGCCGGCGCAGCAGCATGGCCAGCTCGGCTGCCTTCGCCCCGTCGTAGACGTGAGCCTCGTCCAGAGCGATAAATCGCCAACTGCGGCCCTCGAACAGGTCCAGGTCCGCCGGCCGCAGCAGCAGATACTCCAGCATCGCGTAGTTGGTGAGAAGGATGTGGGGCGGCGTGGCCCGCATCTCGTCACGGCTCAGCAGCTCGTTGGGCAACCGCGGCTGGTCCGGGTTGAGCGCCTCAAAGGTGTCCTGCGCCTGACGAGCGCTGGGCGGCGTGTCGCCGGTGTAGCGGCCGAAGGTGATCTGCGGGACGTTCCTGAGGAGCTGCCTGAGACGCTTGAGCTGGTCGTTGGCGAGGGCGTTCATCGGGTAGAGCAGCAGCGCCCGAACGCCGGGGCCGAGCCGTCCGCGCGCGTGCTCGGCAATGAGGGAGTTCAAGATCGGTAGCAGGAAGCTTTCCGTCTTACCGGATCCGGTGCCCGTGGCGACCACGATGTTCCTGCCGCTGGTCGCCTTTCGCAGTGCCTGCTCCTGGTGCTGGTACAGAGGCCGGTCCAACGGCAGTTCCCGTCCGCCCAGCGCCTGGAAGGCAGGGTCGAGGACGCCCTCCGTCATCAGCTCGCGGAGAGTCGCCCCCGTCGCGTACGGCGGTGTCGCCTCCAGCAGCGGGCCCTTCGTCAGCATGGGGCTGCGTGTGATCTCGGCCGCCAGGGCGGCGGCGATTCGGGGCTCGCGCACCGGAAGCAGGGAGCGCAGATAGCGGCGGTAGCTCTCGACGATGAGTCCGCTGGTGGACAACGCGTCCAGCGTGTGGGTCACTGCGCCTCCGTCTTCACAGTGCTGGCCAGCAGCTCGGCCAGCACGAGATCGATTGTCACCAGGTCCGGCGCCACGCTCGCGAGGTGAGCCCAATCGTTGCGGAACGTCTGCTCCGCGGCGCGGCATGCCTCGTCACCCCTCGCCGCGAGCCGGGCGATGAGGGCGAACGCCGCCGACGCCGCCGGAAGGCTGTACCAGCCGCCCCGATCCTGGGGATGTTTGCGCTGGACGACCTGCCGAAGCAGCTGCGGCCGCTCCAACAGCCGCTCGGCAGTCTTCACGACGTGCGCGACGACGTGGCTCGATTCCTTGGCCGCCGGTTCGTGCCGGGCCTTGAAGAGCTGGAGCGCACCGGCGGCACGGGTGTCGGCGTCGAGCAGCGCCTTCGGCACGATGTGAGCGGCGCGCAGGACGGCATCGAACGCCTGGGGTGCCAGGTGGGTCAGCCGATCGGCTTCGAGCCCGAACCGCCCCGCCTGGGGCGAGGGGTCCGTTCCGGTGGATCGGATCTCAAGCAGCACTTCACCGCACTGCCGCTCGGCCGTGGCCAAGCAGTCCTCGTCTCCCAGGTCGCCGGCGAGCACGGCTGCGGCTGGAGTGGTGGCCCACATCTTCGCCACCGCGGGCGGATCGAGCTGCGGTACGGCCACCGCCGCGAGTCCCGAGGTGATCAAGGCGTGCAGCGACCTGTCCGGTTCGAGACCGAGCTTCACCAGGGCCGTGAGAGCGTCCGCGGGGCGCCGGAGGATCGGCCGGGAACACTCTTGGACGAACCGCCGCACCTCCGAGGAGACCCGCAGCCGGTCGGCGAGATCGACCAACGTCCAAATTCGGCTCAGGTCTCTGACGTCGTCCGGGAAGCCCCCCTCCCCCGCGAGGTAGCGCGACAGCGCCACCTCCTCCGGGTCCTCGGATACGAGGAACCCGTCCGCCGACGCGACCACATGGGCGTCGGGCCAGCGTGACCATTCGACGGGCACCCACGGGTCGTCGACCTGAAGGCTCACCAGCAGGGGCCCGCAGGAGCACAGGTCCCAGGGCAGCGGAACCGTGCCGCCCTCCTCGACCGGGACGATGACGGGCTCGCGCCACGGCGCATGTGTGGCGTACACCGCGGCGGTCAGCCCGTCCACGAGGACGCACTCCAGCAGCAGAATGTGGTCGCCCTCCACCTTCGCCGCGGCGGCGAGCCGGCGAGGCCGTACGCTCGCGACCCTGACGAGCCTGCCGTCCACCTCGACGAGGAGTTCGGCCTGCTGCTTGTCTTCGACCGTCCCCTTGATCTTGACCATGTCGTACCGCGCCGTGCCGGCCTGGACGCCCCCGCTCGCGGGAGCGTCCTGCACGACCTGCCCGCCTGCCATGACCTGGAGTGGCGGCATCTGCTTGACCCCCGGGATCCGGACGAGCAGGGTGCCCGGCTCCTCAGCGAACGCGTCCGTCGGGATCCGCAGCGGACCCGCCCGCCACACCGGTGCCTCCCCCAGCCGGTCATGCATCACCTGGACGTGCGGCGGAGTGACGACCAGGGGCTCGGACTCGATCTCGGTGCGGTACTCGACGATGCTCGCCAGCTCCGCTGAGGAGAACCTGGTCACCCGAGGTTCGACCCGAGCGCCGACGGGGGCGGACAGCTCCGCTCGGCCGTCGGCCAGTCCTGCGGTACCGAACAGCCGAACCCGCGGCGTGAAGGCGGCGCAGAGTCCCTCCGCGATGAACAGAGAACGGTTGACACCGCGGCCCAGGGGACCACGCACGACGGTGTCGAAGGCTCCGACCAATGGCCGGGGCAACGAATCCCAAAGGTCGGAGACCGTCAGCGGCTCGCTGCATCGGTAGCTTTCGGTGACGAGCGCGATATCCGTCCCGCTGCGCCGGACTTCCACGTGCCAGGTCGCTTCGGCGCCGATGTTGCCGGGCAGCCAGATCTCGGGCACCTGGGAGAAGACCGGCGAGCCGTACGGCGTCGTGACGCCGGCGACCGGGTCTCCCGTCGATATCCGTGCGTGCGTGTGTCCGCGGACGGAACGCCGGGCGGCCGGAGCCTTGTCCAGACCGAGCGAGCGGACACCCTTCAGCGAAACCTTCCGCAGGCGCCACCCCTCCCAGCCCAACGGAAGCTGCCCCTCGATCACCACCTGCAGTGGTCCGTCGGCGAGCAGTTCGTAATCCGCCGGGTGCGCCACCCACACCGTGTCGGGCGGCAGCGGAGCGGTCGCCGGGAGCCGCCGGCCGTCCTCGCCGAAGACGAGCATGGGCGCGGCCGGGTCCACCACTTGAAGCTCGGTCTGGTAGGGCCAGCCGTCCATCGCTACGACCACGGTCCGGACCGGCCGCAACAGGCTGTGCGTGGTCGACGGGGCTTCCGCCACGCCCACCCACATCGCCTGGCTCCGCACCGTGGTCGTCACGCCGTCGGCCGTCACGTTCCAGCGCGCGGTGCCGTCCGGAGTGTCGCCGACGGGCGGCAGGACGACCTCGATTCCACCGCCGAAGGGGTCGAGCGCGATGCGCGGCCGCTCTATCCTGGTCCTGCCGGTGGATGGCGAGCGAGAGGTCGTGAGATCGAGCCTGCCCTCTGATGCGAGATACCGAGCACGTTCCAGCACGCGCGGCGGAAGCCCGACGCCGTCCAGTTCTGCGGTCTGGTCACGCAGCCGGTCCAACAGCTCGAAGGAACGCTCCACAAAGTCAAGCGCATACTCAGTGCCGTGCTGCAGAAACCTGCGGACCGGCACGTCGACATTCAGTAACCGGTTCTCGCTGCCTGGGGCGGTCGCCCAGGCAAGGAACGATTCTGCGTCCAAACCTCTATCGACGGACATGCGCTGGCCGAGCAGCCGGAAGTAGTCATCCAGGCAGTAGGTCGGGATTCCTGTATGCATCAGGATCGGGCCGAGATAGGGCATGGGCATGCCCTGGAACGTCGGCATGCCCATTGCGTCCAGTGCCGCTGCAAATCCCCGACCCCAGATGGCCCGATCGTCTTGCTCCCCCTGGTATCCAATAGCGGCCCAGAGCGCAGACCAGAGTTCTCCACGCCGATAATCACGAGCAGCGATGCCCGTGACGGCGACGGCAATGCAGGCCGGCCAGCGGCGGAAGAACATCCTGGGTTCCCGTCCGCTGGCGACCCACTTCCGGTACGCCCTGCCGAGCACCGAGGCCACCTGCTTGCTGTGCGCGTCCTTGGCGTCGATCTCGGCCACGAGAGATACACCTCGCAGCTTCTTGGACCAGGCACGCTCGCGCATGTCGAGCAGTTCGGTGGCGCTGACTTTCCTTGCTGGCTTCACGCTCATTAGGCCTGCTCAGGGGAGGGATCTGCTCGGGGGACGAGACGCGGAGGCATGGGACGCGGCACCGTGGCGTAGAAAGCGTGTGCCCGCTGCACCTCGCGCTGCCAAACCGTGTGCAGCGCTTGTTCGGTCTGTGGTGCTTGGAATCCAAGAGCTTCGATGACCGTACGAAACCGCGGGTCCATCAGCCCGTCCGGCATGGTGACCAGTGCGGAGAGCATCGGCTTCAGCAGATCCGCCGGCTCATCAAGCTGGATGATCGCACTGATCCAAAGATCTGGGTCCTCCCAGGGGGTAGGGATCGCGTGCCCTCTGTGCCTGGACAACTGTGGCCAATCGATCGTCGTCTGAGCACGCGCGACACCGAGCATGACGGGCCGCATCCGATCAGCCAGGAGCCGTGCGGCCCGTTCCAGTGGTGGCGGAACGGATTGTGCGGTCTGCACAACGCTGGTGGCAGCGGGAGCGATTGGCTTGGAGGAGCCGGCTGCCGCCGGATTTTCCTCGGCCTGGGATGCCGTCAGCCACTGGGCGCTCTGGTCGAGCCGCCCCCGCTCATAGGACAGGTTTTCCTCGGGAGGCAACCGTTCCAGAAGTCGCTTCGCCTCATCGAAAAGCGCTTGGGCACCGTCAGTTCTGCCAGCCTGCTGCGCGTTACGGAGCCGGTCCACAAGGCTGCGCAATCGGCTGCGATCGCGCTTACTTTCCGGACTGGCGCCTACCCGGCTCTTTGGCAGCGCAGTTGCGTGCTGCCGCAGCCATTTTTCGTGCTCATCGAGCAAGCCGTATTGGTACCGTAGATTGAGATTGCCGGGCGCCGATGATAGCACCGTGCCAAGAGCTGTCACGTATCCACGCACTGCCGCGACGTTACCGTTATCCTTGGCTTTTTTGATCTCCAGGTTGAGATGGAGGGCCCGATCACGAACAGTCATTTGAACGCTTCTGTTGTCGACAGTATATGCCCTTGCGCGGCGTCGATACTCTTCAATCCTGCCACGCTCATGTCTGAACTTGGGAGAGAAATAGACATCGGTGGACAGCAACTCTTTGTCGGCTTCAAGCAGTCTGAGAACGAGATGGTGCTTGTCGTTCTTTGCGGCTTGACGCAGAGCGTCGATCAGGATGTTCAGCTTGTGGCGGTAAATGTCATCGCCGTCGGCCGTCTTCGTGCCTATGGTGGTTTTCACGGACGCATCAGCGCTTTTCCGGCCCACTGCGACAGCGGTCTCGTCATGCTGCTTCGTAGGCGGAGCCTGCTCGGGTTGCCCGGCCTGGACAAGACCGGCGGCAAAAATTGTCCATGCGGGCCGGGGCATTCCTTCCACCACCTTCGCGTCGACCGTGGCAGGTTCGACGAGCCGGTGCGGTGCCCCCACCACCAACTCCACGGAATCCGGGATCATCACACGAGCGGCGACCTCGGCCTGACCGACAACCGTGACGTCAGCAGAGACGCCATACCAATTCGCCGGCATCCCGGGACCGCCGATTGCTTTGGCGGCCGCCTCCCGGGGGCGGACAATGACACCCTCCACTGCGAGGGGGAATCCCGGCGTCCGCACGGCAGCGGTCGTAGCGCGAAGGGCTGTGCCGCTTGCCTTCTTCAATCGGGGTGTGACAAGCCCCTGCTCGCTGATCTCGCACTCGTCAAGGCTGCACCAGGCGATGTCGCCGTCAGCCGTCTCGGTGCCCACTTTGACGACACGCATGCCGTCCACCGTCTCGCAACGGACACGTAGCGCGTATCCGTCACGGTCGAGTAGGTACTGAGCAGTCCTGGTGGCCCTCGGCCCCAGCATCCAATCGACGTGGCCGAGGCGACTGCGGAGATCTTCGTCTTCCTGTTCCCATTCCTGGTACGAGAGATTGGCGAACTGCACCTGGACCGCCGTTCTGGGTTGGCTCCGCCGTACCAGGAGATCTGTGCACTGGCCGTCCACCATGTGCCCCGGAAACCGCTTATCCTTCGGGCCTGCGTACAGGCCAGCGCGAAGGCCACGGTGGATGTAAAGATGATCGGCGCTGTCCGCTCCTAGATGCCGACGCTGACAGACAGGGGCATTCCCGTGGATATCCGGGTAATGAGCGAAGTGACAGATTCGGTCGCCGTACAGCTTCGGCATCAGGCGCCAGCCGCATCCCCCCAGCAGTTCACCGCAGAAGAAACGTTGTGTTCCGTACTTCGCCAGATATCGCCGGGCCTCCCCCCGGTCCATCGGCAGAGAGAGCGGGTGATCAGATTCGGGGCTGCCCAGGACGGCGGTTTGTACCCGGCGGTTGTCTTGCGCCATCCATCCTCGCCAAGGTCTGTCAGGGAAATGCATCCAGCTCGGGTAAAGGAACGGGGCCGGCTGATGTTCGGCCCCGTTCCGGCGTGTCAGCGGTCCTCGAAGCCGGCCTGGTCGAACTTGAGGACGCGGGCGTTCTCGTTGACGATGCGGACCTTGTCCTCGGGGAAGCCCTCGGGCTTGCGGGCGCTGATTTCGATGCTGATCTCCAGCTCGGCGCCTTCGGCGGAGGCAAGGTGCTGGATGACCTCCTGGGCCAGCTTGGTGAAGCTCTTCTGGTAAAACTCCGGGTCGAGCTTGGCCGCGCCAAAGAACCGCACGTTCTTCGGACCGGGCTTCGGGTCTACGGGACCAGGGCCAGGACCAGGGCCGACAACCGTGCCGCCTCCGCCGGTGCCGCCCCCGCCCGGGGTGCCTCCGCCGTTGTCGCCACCTGTGCCGCCGCCATTGTTGCCGCCCTTGCGAGCGGCCTCGTCGGCCTCCCACTGGGCGAGTGCGACGTCAGGCCGAACCAGCAGCGTGTTGTCCGTGATCTGCCCGAAACGGCCTCCAGGAGGCACGACCAGCCCCTCGAAGCGCGTGCCGTCAAAGCCGGTCGCCAGCGCGAAGCCGGTGCGCTCCCAATCGATTTCGTCGAGCCCGGCCAGGACGCCGTCGTCCAGCACCTTCCGGTCGCGCAGTCGGGGGAGGTACGGATAGCGGCAGTAGTAGTCCCACAGCTCCCCAACCGAGACGTACCCCTTCTCCCAAACCCGCGCCAGCTCGTCGTCGAGGCGCTCCCGAATGTGGGACGCGGCCTGGATCACCCGGATCGCGTCCAGCGGACCCAGCTTGGCGCTGACCCGCTCCGCCAGCCGGTCCTTACCGCCGTCGGCCTTCTCCATCTGCCAGGATATGGGTCCACCGGGCTGCTGGTTGGGTACGAAGGCCCAGTAGTACGTCTCCCGGATCCGGAGGTCGACGGCCTGGTTCGCGTTGGCGAGCCGGGTGTCCACCTGTTTGGACAACTGGACGGTGAGGTCCAACTCCTCCTTACGGCCAGAGATGTCGTCCCACGCCAGGTATTCCCGGACTGCGTCCGACAGTTCTTCCATGCGCTTGGCATCGGCGGCGAGGAAGACGAGCATGTTGCGGTTTATCCGCTGGGAACTGCCCCGCGTGTCGAGGATCTTCTGTGCCAGCCCCCTCGCGGAGGACCCGTTGTCCCCCTTGGCATGGACGACCTTCGGATGCAGGATGACCAGGCGCGCGTCCCCGGTGTCGGGCAAGTCATGGCTGTCGTCGGTCACGTGTACGGCGGCGAAGTCGCCGCGCACCTTCAGCTCCTTGTTGCGAAGCCGCTGGACGATCTCCAGCCAGACGTCTTCCTGGTGCAGCCGTTCGGCGTAGTCCTTGGCCGTACGGGTGACCGACGCCTGGGTGTCGTACCAGTAGCGGGCACCGTCCACATACATATAGGTGGCCCGGTCCGTGAGCATGTGCAGCGCGGAGCCGAAGTTGCCGACGACGTCGCCGGGGATGGCCACGCCGAGCCAAATGCGTTGCTGCTCGATGCCCTTGTGCGGCTTCGTCAGGGTCGGCGCGGCACCGAGGAAGATAGTGCGGGCCAGCCGTCGCGTGAGGGCACGCTTCCCAAAGACGGTCCGCTCCTTGTCGATCTCGACAGGCGTGGCTTCGTCGCCGTCGATGTCGACGTCGATGATGGCCTTCCAGTTGTCCTGGAGATACTGCGTCAGCTCGCTGGTCACCACCGGGTCGGCGAGCGGGATCGAGCCCGGCATGATCAGCGGTCCGGCGTCCTGAGCCACCCAGAGCTTGTGGATGACCATGCTCATCAGCCGCAGCACACCACGCGTGCGCTGGAACCGGTCGAGCGTCGACCAGTCCTCGTAGAGCCGGTCGAACAGTTCCGGGTGAATCGGGTAGGCGTTAGCAATCCGCTTCTCGTACGAGGTCTCCGAGCACTCCCGGGGGAACTCGCCCTTGTGGTCGTTGTAGAACTTCCAGAACTGCTTGGCGGTGGCCGCGATCTCGCTCTTGGCCTTCGCGTCGGGCTCCTCGAACAGGCGCCGCCGGACGATTTCGAACGACTCGTGCGCCCGCGCCGGCTGCCACTGGTGGGCGACTCGGCGGATCACATACTGCAGCCGGTCCAGCGCTGCCCGACCGTTGACGCCACCGACCTCCAGGGCGCTGCCCATGATCGCGTCATCCTCCTCATCCGGCGTGGACGCCGGAATGGAGACGACGAGCAAGGCACCGGGCACCGCCTTGACCGCCTCAGTGATCGTCTGCGCGAACGTGAACTGGGTGTCGAAGGTGCCCGCCGCCAGGTCATCACGCCCGTAGAGCTGCCGCGCGTAGGCCACCCACTCATCGATGAGGATAAGACACGGCGAGTAGGCGGCGATGAGCTGCCGGAGCGCGTCACCGGGGTTCGTGTGCGCTTCGTCGGCCTCGCGGACGATCTCGTACGCCTTCCGCCCTCCGAGCTGCCAGGCGAGCTCGCCCCAGAGCGTGTGCGTGTGGATGCCGTCCTCGTGGACCTTGCCGGCGGCCGGGTCGATGTGGTTCCCGACGAGTGCCGCGCGGTTGACCTTCGTGCCGATCACGCTGGTGTCTGCCCCGGAGAGCAGGTCGACGACCTCCTGCGGGAACTCCAGCAGCGGCGTACCGGAGAAGATGTGCCACAAGGCGAGCATCGAGTGCGTTTTGCCGCCGCCGAAGTTCGTCTGCAAGTTCCAGACCGGAGTGGCGTTCATGTCCTTGCCGACCCGGGCCACTGCGCGCTGCAGCAGGTCCTTGAGTCCCTCCGTCAGGTAGGTCCTGCGGAAGAACTGGATGGGGTCGGAATACTCCTCGCTGGTGCTCTCACCGATCGACACCATGTGCAGGTCGGCCGCGAACTCCGCGGCTTCGAGCTTGCCAGCCTGCACATCGGCGTGGGGAGTGATGACATCGCGCCACGGTCTCACTCCGCTGGCCTCGATGACGGGCATCGACGTATTGGACCGGACGATCTTGCGCGCCTCGGTGTCGTAGAGGGTGCGCTGATGATCAAGCCGCAGCTTGCGCACCTCATCGGCCCGGTCCATTGCGCCAACGGCAGTCAGCAGCCGCTCCATCGTATCGAGCGCCCGATAAGTGTCGTCACCGGAGAGCGGCTGCGTGTGCGCCCACTTATTGCCGACTTCCTTCAGCTCGCCGGCGAAGTTCTGCTCCAACCGCGACAGCCGCTCCTTGAAGACCCGCCACTCCTCCACAATGACGCGGAGCAGGAAGCGCACGTCGGACTTGTCGTAGGTCCTGTGCGTGCCGTACTTGTTGGCGTCTCTCGTCTCCAGGACCTTCACCCAGTCGATGGCCCCGGGGGTGGCGAGGCTCATCATCATGTCGACGAAGGGCTCCAGCCCAGCCCCGAGCAGTTCGAGCCCGCGGCCGATCCTGTCCCTGTTGCTCAGTGCCATGTCGTCGTCAGTCCTCGTCCTCGCTGAAGTCGAACATCCCCTGGGCACTTGCCATCGGTGGGGCTGTACGGGACGCCCTCTCGATCTCCGTCCACGAAGAGCCCAGTGCATTGAACAACAGCGCCGTCTTGGCCCAGTTCCGCTTCTCACAGATGGAGAAAAGCAGGTAGGTCAGCTCCTTGGCGGTATCGAGGTCGACCCGGCTTTTGGCGGCCGCCATCAACTGTCCGGCAGCCTCGATGCCCTGCTCATCCAGCCGCTTCGCGAGATGCATGACGACCTCCCAGACCGGGATGCGATCGTCCGCCAGCGGGTCGTATACGTCCGGCAAGTCCTTCGGCCCAAAGAGTTCCACGATTCCGGCACGAGCCTTCAGCACGCCCGCCCTCTCCAGGCCATTGACGGCAGTGCCTACGGCCCTAGCGAGCACAGTCGCGACGCCAAACTCTCCCTGGTCGAAACCATGGGCCTCAAACCACTTGATACAGAAGCGGGTATCGGAGTCGAAGTCCCCTTCCTGCTCCGACAGCACCTCCGCCAGAATCTGGTTAATTAGTTTCAGTGCCTCTCGTACACGCATCGGAGAGCCATCTGGCTCGGATACCCGCCCATAGCGAGAGAACACCGCCATTCCCGGCCCAATCGCCGCCTGCGCCAGATCAACTGGAGCGATGCCGCCCTGCTGAAGGCTATGAAGGGCGGCAGGCAATTCCGCCTTGAGCGCGTTGATCAGTCCTCGTCGATCGATCACCCCTGCATCCTCCGACCTTGGTCGACAGGCCAGCACGACGGAGGATGCCAAGGCGTTACTGCCAATTCCTCTCGAGCGCCCTGCGCGTTCAGTACGGACAGGCCAGGTCCCTGTGATACTCCAACCGCTCTTGATCATTCCTTCGAGGAGCGTCTCCCATCCAGTTGAAGCCTCGCCGCCGTCGTCAGCCTCCGACTGTTTGAACGCGTAAAACACTGTAATCGGGATATCCTGAGGCGTCCCGCGCCGAATGAGAGCGAAGACTTGCCGAAATCCATCCTCGAAGAACTTAGTCGCCTGACCCTTGCCCCCATGACGGAACGGATCAGCTACGAGTTCACTTAATTTAGGCGTGAGCAGCGTACTAAGCAAATTGGGAAATATCTTACCCAGAGAACGCCTTAGCCAGACATAGAAGAAATCCGACAGATCCGCATACCCGATATTGTCGTAATATGGTGGATCGGTTGACACAAGTACGCCCGAATAGTCGCGAGATGCCGCATCGAACTGCATCACCTCAGCTCCAGGGCCTCCCGACGGAAGTACCTCGATAGCTCTCGCCAGCGATTGAGCGGCGGATTTCAGGTCGCCAGCAGCACCCCCGAATGGGCAACTTTCGGCGAAGTCCCACACCATCGGAAGAGCTTGCCGAGCGAAAGTTGAGCGCGTCGCTCCGGTTCCATGGGAGGATCTCCAAGAAACCAAGCTAGACATATCATCGGCAATCGCACTACACAGGAAGCCCAGATAAATCACAACTGCATTCGCATATGCAGTGGCGTCTATCCTTTGTTTAGCCAGCTCGGCGTCTGCGAGCACCTTCTCAGCTACATTAGCGACAAGATCACTGAAAGTAGAAAGCGCGACGAGCTGACGATTAGTGAAGAGATCTGCCCACCTAGTCATCCCATAACTCTGGACGCGGAAACCCAGGGCCTGCTCGGGAAGCTCTCCATCCGGTGCATCATCTGGGCGGGAGATATTTGCAGCAAGCTCATGTTCCTCAGTTGGAGCAAGGTAGTAGCGTGTACGAGGGCCTTCGGCTGCCATTGCCATGAGTTGCGCGCCCATCCGTCCTTCTTTACCTTCCGCGCGTATATAGGTTAGCGGAACCGGAGTATCGCAGATCACGCAGACCGCACCCGTTCGACCAACGCTGCCTTCTCTTGGCTGTCCTTTAGGACCACGAATCTCGAAGCGGACGCGCCTGTCTTCGACGATCGGTTCTACGTAGCGCTCCTTGCCCTTCTTCTTACTGAGCCAAAATGATCGCGCCAATGGCATAGTGCCGCCGCAAGCGGGGTTGGGGCACGTGATGGTGCGTGCCCAGATCCAGGCGATAACACTGGCCTTAGTGCCGTCCTCTAGACGAGCCTTGGGATAGAGATGTCCGATACGTTTCTCGGCCTCATCGCGCATCCACTGACCGTAACAACGAACATCCTCGGCCAATCCAGTCACGCCAGGCCAATTACCCATCCGAGAATCAGCAGACCCAGGGAAGACCGGAGGCTGCCCCGCCCACTGCGGCGGAATCTCGAGGAGGGCCTTGTTGATAAGGACCGCGACCGGGTTCAGATCAGAAGCGTGGGCCGCAAGCCCGAGGCGCTGGGCCTCCAGTGGAATCGAACCGCCGCCGGCAAAGGGGTCGAGGATCGGCGGCGGGTTGCCGTCACAGGACTTGAGGATCTCCTCGTACGCCTCCCTGTAGAGGGCCTTATCGTTGATGTTGTCCCAGTCGACAAGCCGCTCGATGATGTGGAAGAGTCGCTTGCGCTCCAGGATTTGGTCTTCCTCGGTCGGGAACTCGTCCGGGCGCGACGACGGGTCGTCCACGAGCTGAGCGAAAAGCACGGCGCGGCAGGCGGCCAACGGCCGGCGGGCCCACCACAGGTGCAGGGTGGACGGGTGACCGTGGCGGATCGACTTCTCCCGGGCTGATTGCTCATTGATGGCCTCAAGCGGCAGCGCGACCTCGATCAGCTTCTTCTTCGGGGTGCCGCCAGAACCGGTTGCGGGGGTCATACCGGTGCTCCTCCTCGTGCCCATTCCTTGTCCCAGTCGCCACGCAGGTCGGTGGCGGCGAAGTCGCCAAAGTCCATGTCGCGGAAGGGGTCCACGACATACCGGACTTCGTCATGCTCAGGTACGTCCGGATGCACGTTTACCAGTGCGAGCCGAAAGTTCTGGCCGGAGTTCTTACCTGTCAGGACTTCCGTACGTGTGACGTGGAAGTCCTTCGAACCGTTTACACGGCCTTTCACTTCGATGAAAATCCAGTGCCCGTCGACCGTTTTCGAGCGGACGTCGTAGCCGGGGTTGTTATGCGGCATTTCCTCGGGAATGCGGCCCAGCTTCCGCTCCTCCGCGAGCACCCGATTGACGGCCCGCCGCTCGGTCTCGGCCGTGTCCCGCGCGTACGCCTCGGGTGGGCCCTCGCGCAGGCCTCCCAACCGGTCGAGCAGGCCTTGCGGGACGACCAGCGCGCCCCCGGCCACCCGTGGTGGCCTGACCTGCAGCAGCTCCGTCCGGTTGAGGTCGTCCATCCGGCGCTTGAGCCGTGACTCCAGTTCGCGGGCCCGCCGGTAGGCGGTCTCGGGGCGGATCTTCAACGTCTTGCCCACCTGCTCGGCGTCGAGCAGGTCTGCGTGCCGGGCGTCCCAGTAGTTGATCTCCTGGAGCAGACGCTGCCGGACGAACCGTCGGGTCCGTTCGGTCTCGGCGGAGACGCGTGCCCGCAGGTCGTCCACGAACGACGCCAGACCGTTCTCGATCGCCCAGCCGATGGCGAGGTCCTCTATGCCGCCCGCCAGCCAGCTCTCCGCGAGGACTCCGGCGACCAGCCGCCGCTCCGCCTCCAAGGCCGGCGCGTAGTCGAGGTACAGTGCGGCGCCCGCCGTACGCGCGGACAACCTGCCGATCTCGACGAAGTCGAACCGCTTGCTGACGACCTGGTCGTGCCCGTCGGCGATCTCCTGGGAGACCGCCACCAGCACGTGCGGCTCCTCGGCAATGTCCCGCCGGTCGACCAGCACCGCGCCCTGCTTGAGCTGCGTGCCGTACCGGTCGATGACCAACGAGATGACCGCGTCGAGCAGCGGGTGACCGGGAGCGAGCAGGTCGGCGCGGGGCATACCCGCCGGCCGCACCAGTTCGCGGTCGAACGTGACCCGCTCGTAGCGGCGCAGCACCGGCACGCCCACCCGGATCTGCCGGTCGTGCTCGACCAGGTCACCGGGCACGTGCGTGATCTCGTACCGACCTGACTCACGCTCCTTGATGCGCCCCCCGAGCAGTGTGAACGCCGCGATGAAGAACGCCTTGATGTAGTGCGGCTGCAGCCGCCGGGCGCGGGCCTCGTCCATGCGCAGCCGCCACTCGGCCACGTCGGTCTCGTCGAGCCTGTGGTGCTCCAGGGCCCGCTCGGCCATCAGCTTGTCGAGGCCCTCCCCCACCGAAGCGTCGATGACCTGGTTGAGCCGGTCGCGCACCTCGGGCTGGTCGCCGTACTGGATGGCCTCCATGAGCAGCTTGCGCAGCGGCTCGCCCTGGAACGCCTCGCCGAGGACGTCGAAGACCTTGCCCTTGTACGCGCGGCGCTGCTCGTCGATCTTGTCAAGCAGCCGGCGGAAGACCGCGCCCTCGCGGGTGTCCTCGGCCACGAGGTTCCACAGGTGGCAGACCTCGGTCTGGCCGATGCGGTGGATGCGGCCGAAGCGCTGCTCGATCCGGTTCGGGTTCCACGGCAGGTCGTAGTTGACCATGAGGTGGGCGCGCTGGAGGTTGAGACCTTCGCCCGCGGCATCGGTGGCGACGAGGACACGGCAGTCCTTGTCCTGGGTGAACAGCTCTTTGATGCGCCGACGCTGGTCGCGGGAGACGCCGCCGTGGATGGCGACCACGGCCTCCTCCCAGCCGAGCAGGCCGCGAATGCGCTCCACGAGGTATTCGAGCGTGTCTTTGTGTTCGGTGAAGATGATCAGCTTGCGTGGGCTGCCGTCGTCGTCCCGGATCAGGGCGTTGCTCTGCAGCAGCTCCGACAGCTCGGTCCACTTGCGGTCGGTGCCGGAGTTCCGCACGCGGCGGGCCACCTCGACCAGGTCGACGAGGATGGCCAGCTCCTTGTCGAGCTCGGCGATCGTCTGGGCGGTCGTCGCCGCGTCCACGACGTCGTCCTCGATCTGCTCCAGCTCGCCGCTCGGCAGGTCGTCGAGGTCGGAGTCGAGGTCGCCGACGTCCTTGCCCAGCATGGCGGCCAGGCGCCCCTTGAGCTGCCCCTCCATCGGGCTGCCCTGGGTGGCCAGCTCGTGACGGAGCTGCTGGAGGCGCTTGTGGCGTCGTTCGAGCGACTTGAGGATCGCCTCGGGGCTGGATGCGAGGCGGCGCTGCAGCACGGTGAGCGCGAAGCCGACCGTGTTGCCGCGCCGGCCCTCACCCTGCGCGGCGAGCTGCTGAGCCCTGCCCATCTGCTCACGGACGTATTCAGTGACGACCTCGTACAGCTCACGCTCGGCGGGCGACAGGAAGTACGGGACAGTGTAGGCGCGGCGCTCGGGGAAGAGCGGCTTGCCCTCGAAGGTGAGCAGGTCCTCCTTGACCATGCGGCGCATCAGGCCGTTGGTGTCGGCCGAGCTGATGCCCTCGCGATACTTGCCCTCGAACCGGTCGGAGTCGAGCAGGCCCATGAAGAGCTGGAAGTCGGCCTCGTTGCCGGCGTGCGGGGTGGCGGTCATCAGCAGCAGATGGCGCGCGTGGCGGCCGAGCAGCTCGCCGAGCTGGTAGCGCCTGGTCTTCTTCAGCTCGTCGCCGAAGTAGTGGGCCGACATCCGGTGGGCCTCGTCGACCACGACGAGATCCCAGTCGCTCTGCTTAAGTTGCTCCTGCAGCTCCTCGTTGCGGGAGAGCTGGTCCATGCGGGCGATGAGCAGCGGGTAGCGCTCGAAGACGCTCTGGTCGAGCTGCGCCTCGGCGAGCTGGCGGGTGAGCAGCTCGAATCGGAGGCCGAACTTCTCCTGCAGTTCCTCTTGCCACTGCTCGACCAGCCCGCCCGGCGCGACAACCATGCATCGTTCCAAGTCACCCCGGAGCATTAGCTCCTTCATGTACAGACCGGCCATGATGGTCTTGCCAGCACCGGGGTCGTCCGCCAGCACGAAGCGCAGCGGGGTGCGGTTGATCAGCTCGCCGTACACCGCCTGGATCTGGTGCGGCAGCGGCTCCAGGTCGCTGGTCGTGACGGCGAGCATCGGGTCGAACCTGGCGGCCATGCGGATCCGCAGCGCCTCGGCGGCGAGCTTGAACAGCGCACCGTCGGCGTCGAACCCGTATTCGGCTGATGCCTTGCGCAGCATCAGCCGCGACTCGTGGTCGCGGTAGAGGAGCTGGTCTTCGACCCGGCCGGTGCTCATCCGGTAGGTCAGGTTGACCGCGTTCGACCCGTACCACTTCACGGCGACGACGCTCACGTCGTCCCCAGGGACCACTCCGCTGACCACTGCGCCGGGAGTCAGCTGCTCAAGCCTGACGCCCGTCACTTTGCCCTCGCCGGCAACGGTCGCGGCCGACACTTCACGAAATTGCCAGCCTTTCCACGAAAATCGTAAGAAGATAAATTTTCTACATCGTGTCGCACTTTTGCGCAATAGCTTAGTTAGTGACGCTAAGGAACGAATCCGGACAAAACGCCCCTGGATGTCAAAATGTGACACCAACCCTTTGGGTTGGTGCAGCCACAACGCAGCCGATGGCTCAAGCGGAGCCTTGTGGGCCACTCGAACGAAAGGTCAAACGCGAGTAAATCTACCTCGGAGACGACCGGAACACAAGAGCTATCTGTGGACTGCGTTCACAGGAATGCGATGGCCGGTGGAGCTTGGGGCCCTACTGCAACTGGCCCTCATATCGCCAGGCGACTCAGGCTTTCCCGCACCTTTATGGCTATCGGATGGTTCGGGCCGTAGAGCCGAGTTAGGTCGTCGAGCAGCCCAGCCAGCGTCGTTCGTGCTCGCTCCGTGTCACCCGCGCCGAGTTGCATGAGCCCGATCTGCTGCCTCAGTTCCAACGGGCGCGAGTCGTCCGCACCATAGGCCGTCTGTTCGTCGGTGAGCAGGGCCTGGAGCAGGCGCAGTGCCTCGCCTGTCTGTCCCATCAGCGCACGGCACGTCGCCTCTCGCTGCCGGCAGTGGAAGACGCGGTCATCGTCCGGACCGTAGACCTGGGTCAGGTCGACATGGAGTTCGGCGAAGGCGGGAGCGGCTCGGCGATAGTCCCCGCCCTCGAAGAGGAGCCTCGCCATCTCGAAGCGAAGACTGAGCACATCCGGATCCTCGACGCCGAGCACCTGCGTCGCCGGTGCCGCGACGGCATCGAGCACCTCGAAGGCTTGGCCGTACCGTGCTTCTCGTACCAGGGAGTCGGCTTCCCTACGGGCTTCTTGGATGTCTGACCGGCTGAAGTTTTCCATCCCCTGGGCCTGCGATGTCTCTGGTACCGCAGGTTCGGCTGTCGGCGGCGCCTGATGGGGGGCAGCACCGGCGTGGCCGTCGATGCTTGCCGCGACCTGGGTGTAGATACGAGCCGGCTCGTATGCCCGATCTACGGTGCCGGGAAGCGATCTGACGCCGGACATGAAGGGGAGCAGCCGACTGTAGACGGTGAGGGCCTGCGCCGGCCGATCTTCCGCTCGCTTCTCCAGCAGTTGCAGCACCAGCCGGTCCAGTTCAGGAGGAACGTCGGACCGACGTTCCCGGACAGGTGGAGCGGTTTCGTTCACCTGTCTCTCGAAGATCCGATATTCACTGGGACCGTCATAGAGCCGCCGTCCGGTGAGCATCTCGTGAAGGACGAGGCCGAGCGCATAGAGATCGCTTTGCGGACCGACGGTTGCGCCGCGGACCTGTTCAGGGCTCATGTAGGCGGGTGTGCCGAGGATCGTCCCGGTCCGGGTGAGCCTGGACATTTCGGGATCGTGGAACATAGCGAGACCGAAGTCGAGCACCTTCACGCTGCTCTCGCGGGTAAGCATGAGGTTCGACGGCTTGAGGTCCCGGTGGAGGATGCCTCGCTCGTGGGCCGCGCAGAGCACCGCGGTGATCTGGGCGCCCATCGCCGCGACCCAGTTGACGGGCAGAGGATGGTGCTCGCTCAAGACGTCATCCATCGTGACCCCGTCCACGAACTGCATCACGATGAAAGGGCGGGGCTCCGCCTGCGATTCGTCGAGGACATCGACATCGTAGATGGTCGGAGTGCCGGGATGCTCGAGCCTGGCCATGACTCGGGCCTCGTGCAGGAAGCGTTTCACGAGACTCTCGTCCGGACGGCTGTGAGGGAAGCGGATGAGTTTGACAGCGACTCTACGGTCCAGCTTCTGGTCGTATCCCGCGTAGACCTCACCCATCCCGCCTGGGCCCAAAGGTAGGTCGTCAAGCTCGTAGCGGTTGCCGATGACCCTTCGTCCCGCCGCCACTCGCCCTCCCGGAGATCGTCTTCGGGGGCAAAGCTACACCGGCTACCGTTCTTCGGGCAGCGGAGAATGACCGCTGTCAGAGCTGAAGTTCGGTCTATCCCGGCGGCGGGCTGAGCTCGCCTGTGCCGAAACCTTTGACGATGGCGGCGGCGGTGACGCGGCCGGCGATGTCGAGATTTCGGAGCTCGTCTTCGAACTCGAAGACTTTCCGGAAGGCCTCGCCGTAGCGCCGCTGCTCCTCGATGGGCATACGCGGGACCAGCACCCGACGCGGGTCGAATCGGCTGATGCTCGATTGGGAGCCGCTGCCTGGCCCGGTGGAGGTCGTCCTCAGGAAGCCCGCGAGGAAGTACGCGTCGATCCGTTGTAGGTCGGGCCGTAGGAGGGTCAGCCGCGGGCCGAGCACGATCCCCTTCTCCGTGACGACTCTCACCGCGAACTCGCCTGCTCTGGCGGCTACGACGACATCACCCGGTTCTGTGATGACGCGGTCGTCCGGCTGGGTGCGAGACTGCGGTGTGCTTCCGGAGAACAGGTCCTGGTCGGTGATGACGAGGTCGCCCGATCCGGATATGTCGAAACGTCCAGAGCTGAACACCTTGATCGCCCCGGCCCGCTCCACCTCGGCGAGATCGACCGAGGGCATCGTCTTGGCCGGAGCGGGAACGGCTTCGGGGACCATCGTGGTCAACCGCTCCAGGCGTTGGAGCAGCTGTTCGCGGACCGCCGGGAACTGCTGTGCCGACGCCTGGTCTTCCACACTCACGTGCCGGCCGGGGGTGAGGTCGACGTTCTCGTCCATCAACTCGATGATGGGGACGGCACACGCCGGCCCTGCTTGGTCCGTCCGTTGCCCGGGGGCGGAACGGAACTCCTGCCAGCGGTCTGCGATCTCGTCGAAGGTCTCCGGCTCGGCCTCGGCCATGAGAACGTGGGATGGCACCGGGTCGCCGTCGGCCGGCCTGCGGAGGACCCACAGGTGCAGGGGAAGGCCCGTGCCCACACCCATCCTCGACGGCAGGCCGATGACCGCCTGCACTGTCCCCTGCCGGAGGAGATTGCTCCTGATCCGCCGGCCGGACCGGCGGTTGGCGGCCACGGCGGGCATCAGCAAGACGGCGATGCCGCCAGGTTTCAGGTGTGCCAGGGCGTGTTGCACCCACGCGAGCTCTGATTCGGCCTTGGGCGGCAGCCCGTACGCCCAGCGGGGGTCACTGGCCAGGTCGTCGTATCCCCAGTTGCGCTCGTTGAACGGCGGGTGGCACAGCACGGCATCGACGGTGAGATCGGGCCAGGAGTCGCAGCGCAGGGAGTCACCGGTCCCCACCGATCCCTCGATCTGCGCCAGAGCCAGACGTGTCCGGGCGAGACGTGCGACGGTGTCGTCCGCCTCCTGACCGTATGCGTGGTCCAGGTGGCGGATCGTGGTGAGGAGTGTCCCGAGACCGCATGCGGGGTCGAGGACGGATCGGACGTCCGGGCCGGCCAGCCTCGCCATGAACTCCGCGATCTCCGGCGGCGTCTCGAACAGGCGGCGGGAGTGGACGTCGGCGTAGCGATCGAGAAGGAACCGGGCCACCTCGGCACTTCCCTGCTCCTCGGCGAGCTCCTGCAGCAGCCGCCAGGCGGGAGCGGCGACGAGACGGCGTTTCCCCTGGCCCAGCAGGAGCTCGGTGGCCTCGGCGACCACCGCTCCCAGGTGCAGGTCGTCGGCGGCGTTCCTGATCTGCTGCCAGGCGCGTTCCCTGAGCGGCACCTCCTCGACCTTGCCCTGGTGGAGAAGCCACTCCTCCACGGCCTTGAGCGAGAACGTGGGGCTGGTCGCAGTGCCGCCGACTGGTGCCGGGAAGTCCTCGTACCGCTTACGCCAATTACTCACGGCCGCGCGGCCGACGCCGACCATTCTGGCGATATCGGCCGCGGTGACGGTCGCCTCGTCCCCCGCCATCATCGGCCTCCTCATCGTTCCCGGCTCGCGAGCCTCGCCGAGAGTTACGTGTATGGCGTTCACAGTTTAGCGGCATGCTTGTAGCCCCTGAGGTCCGCCGAAGCGATGATCTTCTGGTAGCCCTTCTCGTCCTCCGGATGGGCGCTCAGCACGTAGAAGGCCACCTTCGACTGCGGCAGATACCAGATCATCATCGTGTACACGAGGTTGACCTCGCAGGCGACCTGCCACTCCCGGTAGTACGCCTTCCTGCCGTCACGCATCTTCGCCAGCCCGGAGTGGACGAGCCGTGAGGCATAGGGATCGATGCCGTAGTACAGCCCCGCCTCTCCCTCGTCCTCCGAGTTCGATCCGTAGGGATCGCGGAGCACGCCCCCTCCCGTCAGGCAGGGCACGTGCTCCCCCCACATGAAGCCGAATTCGGAGTCCTCGATGCCGAAGCCCGGCCAGCCGTCCTTCGTCGACGTGAGAGCGATGGCCATGGAATCGGGACGGCAGAAGAAGTCCCAGGGACCGTCCACTCCCCCTGACCGGGGAGACTCCACGCAGGCCCGATCGTCGCCGTCGGTCGTCATCCGCCAGCCCTCGGGGAGCGTCAGCGAGACGCCCTTGAAGGACACCCTCCTGCCCGTCGCTTCCGGCTTCTTACTCTTCTTCGGGCTCTCCGTCAGTGTCGCGGTGACCGTGGCCGACGTGACGGGGACCGGCGTGGCGGGGACCCGCACCTGGGAAGCAGGCGCTGACTGCGGGACGACGGGGATGGAGCGCTCCGAGGCGGACGTGGCGATGATGGCGGTCACAGTGATCAGGGTGACCGCGGCCGCGGTCGCCACGTAGGCGTGGATCCAGGACGCTCCGGATCGCCGGGCGGCGACCGTCACCGGTGCGGAGTCGGCTCCGGAAACAGGCGCAGGACCGGCCGGCGCGGCAGCGGACTCGACCGTCGCCGGAGCGGTCACCGACTCATCCGACTGCAGGAGCCTGGTCGGCGAAGCGGGAGCGACGCGTACCTCGGGCCAGTCGGGCGTCTCGTGCGGCGGCAGCACCCAGGTCCGCTGGATGAACGAGGTGACGTCGCCCGGCCCCGTCTCGGGCTCCTCGCCCTGCCAGATCTCCGTCACCGCCGCGAGGACGTCGGCCGCGGCGGGCCGCTCTGCGGGATCCTTGGCCAGTGCCCGGCCCACGAGGTCACGCAGGTCCTCCGGCACGACCTGGAGGTCGGGGGTCTCCTCGCGCACCCGGTAGGCCAGCACCTCGGGACGGCCGGTGCCGTACGGCGGCTCGCCCGTGGTCGCGTACAGCACCAGCAGCCCCCAGCCGTAGATGTCGGCCGGCGTGCCGGCATGCCCGTCGCCGTACTCCTCGGGGCTGATCCACCCGGGCGAGCCGATCAGCGTGCCGGTGTGCGTCATCGAGGTGGAGTCGAGGACCTTGGCGATGCCGAAGTCGATGAGCCGGGGACCCCGCGGCGAGAGGATCACATTCGGCGGCTTGAGATCGCGGTGCACGACCCCGGCGGCGTGCATGGCCACGAGCGCCTCCGCCACCCCGGCGGCAAGGCCGTACAGCGCGTCGCCGGTCAGCGGCCCCTCGGCCTGCACGTGCTGTTCCAACGTGGGCCCGGGGATGAACTCCGTGGCCAGCCACGGGCGCTCAGTGCCGGGGTCGGAGTCGAGCACACGGGCGAGACAGGCTCCCTCGACTCCGGCGAGTACGGAGGTCTCCCTGCTGAAGCGGCGCCGGAACTCGAGGTCGACCGACAGGGCCTCATGGACGAGCTTGACCGCGACACGCCGACCGGAGCCGTCCACGGCCGCGTAGACAACCCCCATGCCGCCCGCACCGAGACGGCCGACCACCAGGTATGGGCCGATCCGGTGGGGATCGCCCGTCAACAACGGCTGCACGCACCCTCCGTGCTGATGTCAGAAGGCGCGACCAGTTCGAGCGGATTCACCGCTTCATGCGCCGCAAGAAACATGCCACAGGAGCATTCCGCGCGCAACGTTGAATCAACTTGTGTGCCTAGTTCACAACATGCTTTACTTGCGGCAGTCCTCGTTCACACCCCCGCCGCGGACTCCCGGCCGGCAACGACGAAGAAGGCCTCTCCATGCACTCAAACCCCCAGCAGCCGCCGCACGGCTACCCGCCCTACCCCCAGACCGTCGTCGTGCAGAAGAAGGGTGGCGGCTGCCTGAAAGCGCTCCTGATCGGCGGCGCCGTGCTCATGGGCCTGATCGTCCTTGGAACGGCCCTCAAGAGCGGCGGACAGAACGACACCCAGGTGAGCCGGGCCGAGACACCCGAGCACACCACCCAGACCGGCAAGCCGAGGAAGCCTCAGGCCCCCGCTCTGGGAGACGTGGTCAAGGACGGCAAGTTCGCGTTCAAGGTCAGCAAGGTCGAGAAGGGACTGTCCCAGGTCGGTGAGAGCTTCACCGTCTCCAAGGCCCAGGGGCAGTACGTCCTGATCCACCTGACCGTGAAGAACATCGGCGACAAGGCGCAGATGTTCAGCGACTCGGCGCAGAAGCTCATCGACGCCAAGGGCCGCACGTTCGACGCCGACTCCGGAGCCGCCGTGCTCGGGCTCAAGGACTCCAACGCGTTCCTCAACAACATCAACCCCGGGAACGCGGTGAACGGCATCCTGCTGTTCGACGTGCCCAAAGACATCAAGCTCAAGGCGGTCGAGCTGCACGACTCGGTCTTCTCCGATGGTGTGACCGTCTCCCTGGCCCGGTGAGCATGGGCTACTACTCCAGCGTCATGGGCTCCATGCTCGGCGGCGCCATCGGAGATGCGCTGGGCAACCCCATTGAGTTCATGTCCCTGGCGCAGATCCGCGCCGCTCACGGACCGGACGGACTACGCGACATGGTCTCGACCGAGGTCACCGACGACACGCAGATGACCCTGTTCACGGCAGAAGGGCTGATCCGCGCACGCCTTCATCACATCGACCCCGTCGGAGCCGTCCGGAACGCCTATCTCCGCTGGCTCGACACCCAGCAGTTCCCGGAGCCGCCGCCGGCGGACGACGGCATCCGCAACGGGTGGCTCAGACAAGAGGGCTGGCTGTACGCGAAACGGGCGCCGGGCACGGCCTGCCGTTCAGGGCTGTACGCCGGCGGGCGGCACGTGGACGTCCCCGCCCCCGGCGCCGTCGGTGAGATCAACCCCCTCTCCAAAGACTGCGGGTCCGTGATGCGTTCCGCGCCTTTCGGACTGTCGGTGTTCGACGCGTTCGAGACGGCGGCCCGCTGCTCCTACCTCACGCACGGGCATCCCACGGCCTCGCTGTCCGCCGGCGCTTTCGCCGCGATCATCCACGACCTGGTTCGCGGCGAGTCCCTGGAGCAGGCCGTACGGCAGGCACTCGACCGCCTCACCGGCTATCCCGCGCACGAGGAGACCGTCAGCGCTCTGCGCGCCGCCGTCCACCTGGCCGCGGGGCCCGAACCAACGGCTGAAGCGGTCGAATCGCTCGGGGCGGGATGGGTCGCGGAGGAGGCTCTCGCGATCGCCGTCTATTGCGCGCTGGTCGAATCCGACCCGAGAACGGCCCTCCTCCTGGCGGTCAACCACTCCGGCGACTCCGACTCCACCGGCGCCATCTGCGGCAGCATCCTCGGCGCCCAGCACGGATTCAGATTCCTGCCTCCCGAGTGGCTCGACACGGTGGAAGGCCGCCGGACCCTCGTGAAGATCACCTACGACCTCCTGACAGAACCGACCTCACACAGTTACTGGACCGACCGCTACCCCCTCTGAGGAGAACGTCCGTGTTCCGCCGCATGCTCGCCGTACTGGCGTTGACCGCCGCCGCCCTCACCACGACTGCCGCCGCCCACGCCGACACGACCTATCGGGGCGAGGGTGACGACGTCGTCCGCATCCACGCCACGAAGAAGCCAGGCCTGATCCGCTTCACCCACGACGGAGAGTCCAACTTCATCGTCCACACGGTCGACCCGCGCGGAAGGGCCGGGGAGTACCTGGTCAACGAGATCGGGCCCTACACGGGGACAGTGCTCTACAACGACTACGGCACCAGGGGCACGAGCGGGCTGGAGATCAAGGCCGACGGATTCTGGACGGCGACGTTCCTGCCCCTGTCCAAGGCACGCTGCTGGTGCTCGGCGACGATCCGCGGCACGGGCGACCAAGTCCTCAAGCTCTCCCCCACCCGCGGTCTGCACACCGTCCGTGGCGCGTACAACGGCGAGTCCAACTTCATCGTGCACGCCCACACCCGCATCGGCTCCTACAGCGACCTGCTCTTCAACGAGATCGGCAGGTACAGGGGCAAGGCCCTCCTGCCCGTCGGCACCCGTCTCGTCACCGTCCACGCCGACGGCGCCTGGACGCTCACCCGGAACTGAGGGCCGGGATCCACCCTCGCCTCACTGATCACGTAGGCATTTCTAACCATTTGCACGTCCAATAGTTGACACTTGCACCACGGAATCGGGAAGATCACGCCGATTTCTCGCGTCTGGACCGGTCCACCCGGAATCCCCTTTGACGCTCAACCAAATCTGACGAGAGGACGTCGGTCTTCCGTGACGGACCAGGAGCTTGCCGCCGAACTCCGTGAGCTCGCGGGACATCCCGCGTTGTCCTCCCGCGCGGACCAGCTGACAGAGCTGGCAGACGCGTTGGACGACCCCGGTAAGGCCGACCTGTGGTGCGAGGTGGACCTGTTCGCCGCGTTCCCACCAGAGGACACCGTCCAGGTGATCGTGCAGTCCACCCCGGCCTGGCAGAAGATCGTCAAGTTCATCTACTACATGCAGGCCGTACTGATCTTCCTCCCGATCACGATCACGTGGGTGGGCCTCAAGAAGGCGACCACGGCCTACGGTGAGGCTCTCGCGTCCGGAGGGGTCGAGGCCGCACGCCGTCCCTTTCTTGAGATGTGGCAGCGGGGCTTCGACGGCAAGCTGGCCGGCCTGTGGAAGTTCGACAACGTAGCCGTGATGACCCTCAGCGCGATCGGTTTCCTCATCGTCGTCACTCTGGCCGAGCGCTACATGCACCGGTGGGAAGACGAGCGGGCGAGCGAGCAGGAAGAAGAGCTGCGACCGCGCCTTCTGTCCGCACTCACCAGAGCGACCTTGCTCCTCAATCAGGTGAAGCTGGCATCGCCGGCCCGGTTCCAGGCCGAGCTGACCAAGAGCGCGAGCGAGTTGAACAAGGTCGGCAGGACCGTGAGCAAGGTCCACACGCAGGTCGTGGAGGAACTCGAGAAGGCGCTGGAGGCCACCGGCCAGGCCACGGACGCGCTGACGGCGGGCGTCGCCGAGGTGCGGGACTCGATCGCGAGCCTCGACAAGCACATGGCCGCCGTCTCCTCCGCCGCGGAGACCCTGCTGCGGTCGGTCGAGCGCACCGCCTACGCCATCGACTCCGTCGGCGAGAAGACGGACGTGGCGGTGGACCGCGTCGGCGACCGGCTCGGCACGGTGATTCTCGACTCCACGACCGGAGTGCGGAAGTCGCTCGACGAACTGGCGACCCTGACCGGACAGGCCGTACGCGACATGACTGCATCCACGGGGGAAGTCGTCCGCAACCTCGCGAGCTCGACCGGGCTGGCGGTGCGGGATCTGGCGGATTCGACTGGACAGGCCGTGCGCGACACGGCGGCGAGCCTGGACGCGCGGGTCGGCGAGCTGGTGAGTGCGACTGCCGGTATCGGTTCCGCCGTGGGCCGGGTGGAGACCGCCGCCACCGAGAGCGGTGACCGGATCAGTCATGCCCTCACCAGCGGCAGCGGCACGCTCTCCGCCGTGCTCGGCGGCGCTGGAGCCGACATCAGGGAGGCGCTCGACGACTGGGCCGGGACCGCGAGCGCGCATGCCGCGAGGATCGAGATGGTCTCGGACACCGCCGGTCGCACCGTACGGCTGCTCGAGGAGACGCGGGACTCCCTGGACCGGCTGCCCGCTGACCTGGCTCGGTCTCTCCAGGAGGTTCCGGCCGCCGTCCGTGAGGTCACCGGCCCCGAGATCTCCGCGCTGCAGGCCGCCATCGCCCGGCTGGACGAGGCAGTACGGCAGGCCGCCGCGGCCGTCACCTCGGGCCTTGCCGCCGGTGCCGGGGAACGCTCCAGCACCGACGCCGCAGCCGTCCCGGCCCGAGCCACGAATGAACCACATAACCCGGCCCCCCTCGACGTGGGCGACACCCCGGGCATCGCAGAGAACAGCGGCGAGCGGGCCGAGGGATGGCACCCGTGATCAGTCGTCGCAGTTCGGCCCCGTCGCTGCTCCTCGCAGGCTGGCTGTTCGCCGACCTCCTGCTGGGGCTCACGATCATCATGCTGGGCGCGCAGGCGCCACCACCCATTCCGGCAAAGCCCCTCGCGGGTAAGGGAACCGCGTCGCCCTCGCCGAGCCCGTCCCCATCGCCCTGCGCCACCCGCGCAGCCGGGGTGGCCGCCAAGCCCACCAAGATCTCCTTCCGGGTGAATTCCGGCGCCTCGGACACCGAGCTGCTCGGCACGGTGAGGCGAGAGCTGCTCAAGCACAGGAAACGCCTGGCCGGACGGCACGCCGGCATGGTGCTGACCTTCGGCGCCAGCGGAGGCGCGGGGGAAGGCGTCCATCTGGCTACGCGAGTCAACGCGGCCGCGAGCAAGGCGTTCCCCAACATCTTCCAGACCGCGGCCACCCGCAACTTCCATGACCTCGCCGCCCCGAGCGGGTCGATCTCCATGGAGATCTACTTCGTCTCCGGCGGCTGCTCCCCCACCACTGAGAGCTGAGGACCACCTGATGAGCGAACAGGTACTCCCCTTCTACCTGGTCTGCGACGAGTCGTACTCCATGCAGGGACCGCCCCTCGATGCCATCAACCAGGAGCTTCCCCTGATCTACCAGGAGATCGCCAGCAACCCGGTCGTGGCGGACCGGGCCAGGCTCGGCATCATCGGGTTCAGCAGCACCGCCGAGGTGCTGCTCCCGCTGGCCGACCTCAACGACGTGCACTCCATTCCGCAGCTGTCCCCGCGCGGCACGACGAGTTATGGCGCCGCGTTCTCCCTGCTCAAGCGCACGATCGAGCAGGACATCGCGGGACTGAAGCAGGCCGGGCACGCGCCGTACCGGCCCACGGTGTTCTTCCTTACTGACGGGCTCCCGACGGACGACTGGCACGGGGAGCACAAGGACCTGGTCAGCCGCGACTTCCGGGCTCACCCGACCATCCTGGCGTTCGGCTTTGGCGACGTGGATCCGACGACTTTGCAGCAGGTGGCCACGTTCCGGGCGTTCATCGCCAACGGCGACATGTCGCCGACACAGGCTCTTCGCGAGTTCGCGCGGCAGTTGCTCAACTCCGTCGTCCAGTCGGCCGTCGCGTCGTCCTCCAACCCCTCGGGCACGGCCCAGCTCATCATCCCCGACCAGGTGCCGGGCTATACGGTCCTCGCCCCGGACCCGCTCTGATCGCGACCCGCAGCCGGAAGAGGAACCCCACATGGAACAGGTCCAGGAGCACGAGGCGCCCTCGATGACGGAGACGGCGCACGGGTTTCCCCAGCCGCTCGTCATCGGCCGTGAGCCGCGGGTGATCTCACAGCCGGGTCCGCTGCCGGCCGTGCGACGGCCGGACACCGAAATCGACGGCGCAGCGCTGCCCGGGCTGGAGGTGCGTGCCGCATCGATTCGAGGGGACGCGCACCGCTACTACGGCACCGTACGTCAGGACGCGATGGGGCTCTGGCACGACGGCGACCGCACGCTGCTGGCCTGCGTGGCGGATGGCCTGGGCAGCAAGGAGGGCTCACATGTCGGAGCGGCCACGGCCTGCGAGGTCGCGCAGGCGTATCTCTCCACGCTGCCGATCGCCCCTGACCACGTGACGGATGCCCGGGACTTCGTCGACGGCATCGCCGGCGAGATCCGCAACCGGGCGGACGAGCGCGGAATGCCGCCGGAAGAGTTGTCCACGACGTTCCTCGCCGCCAGGGTCCAGGAAATGCCCGAGGCGTCCGTGCACCGCGCCGTGCTGGTCCGGGTCGGCGACTGCATGGCGTGGCACCTGCACAGGGGCGTCTGGACACCGTGCTTCGGCGAGGACGATGCCGACACGGGGGTCTCGACCTCGGCGACCCACGCGCTGCCTCAGGACATCGAGCATGCAGAAGTCGGCTATGCCGACTTGTATCCGGGCGACATGCTGCTGCTGTGCACCGACGGCCTGGCCAAGCCGATGCGGGGGCCGCAGGTGAGCTCCCAGTTGGCGAGCTGGTGGAGCCGGCCGCCGTCCCTGCCCGAGTTCTTCTGGCAGATGAGCTTCCGGGCGAAGACGCACGACGACGACCGGACCGCCGTTTGCATCTGGAGGGTCTGAAATGGCCTTCACGCCTCATCCGCTCGACCGGCACCGTGCCACGCTGCCCCTTGAGTCCGCTCCCCTCGACAAGGGCGGCCAAGGGGTGGTCACCCGTGTGCTCGGACCGGAGAACCTCGTCTACAAGGAGTACATGCCGCAGGCCGGCCAGGTGAACGGCGCGGCTCTCGCGGAACTCGTCGAGTTCGGTCATCGCCAGACCGACGCGGAAGTGCGCGCCCTGCTGGGCCACTGCGCCTGGCCCGTCGCGCGGGTCGTGCACGGAGGCCAGGTGAACGGCTTCCTCATGCCGCACGTGCCCATGGACTTCTACGGCACGATCGGCGGCAAGCCCAAGCTGGTCGAGCTGCAGTATCTGCTGTACGAACCGAACTGGGCGTGGCAGGACCTGCACCAGCCCGACATCGACGGCCGCCTCGAGATCGCGACGCTGGCCGCCAAGCTGATCGACCTGCTGCACACTCATGGATGGATCGTCGGGGACCTTTCCTTCCGGAATCTCCTGTGGCGCCCGGGCCGACCGTACAAGGTCTTCATGCTCGACTGCGACGGCCTGCGCCGGCACGGAGCGGAACCGGTGCTACGGCAGGCGCACACGCCGGACTGGAATGATCCCCACCAGCCCTCCAGCGGGCCGGAGCTGGACACCGACCGGTACAAGCTCGCGCTGCTGATCGGGCGGGTGCTCTCGCGGACCGCCTCCGTGCGGCCCGGTGACGAGCCGGCTCTGCTTCCCGGCCTGCCGGACCATGTCGTGACCGCGGTCAGAGAGCTCTTCACCCGCGCGCAGGGCCCGCGCGGCACCCGTCCGATCGCGGCCGAGTGGGTCCAGGCTCTCGTCGGCCGCAAGCGCATCGCGGTGACCCGCCCTCCTCGGCCACAGAGGTCCGTGCACACCGGGCCTGCCGCCCCGATGCACGTGCCGGGCTCGGGCCGTGTCGGTGTGCCTGTCAGCAGACCAGAGCCGGGTAGGCGGCCGTCCCTGTCGCAGACGCCGGCTTCAACGTCTCCCGAGCGGCCGCGGATTCCTGTCTCCGTTCCCAAGCCTCCCGTCGTCTTCGCGCCACGCCCGGCGCCACCGTCCCCCCCGCCCCCGCCTCCGCCCGCTCGCCGGGAACCCGTCATCTTCGCACCGCGGCCGAAGCCACAGCCGCCGAAGCCACAGCCGCCGAAGCCACAGCCTCCAGTGTCCCGGCCTTCGGCACCGCCGGCCGTACCGACTCTGGGGCAGCGGGTGGTCGCCTCGGATACGTATGCCGAGCAGCGGAGGCTGGCTCCCCGGGGCGGCGTCGTCGATGACGACGAGGTGGCCCGTCTCATCGACCACCTCGTCGCGGGCACCGGACGCGACTCGGTGGCGAACATCGCGGTGCTGCTCGAAGACACCGCGGACAGGACGGTCTTGCTGATGCAGGCGCTGAAGAACCTGCTCAACGTGGAACAGACCGATGTGATCACGCTCAAGGACGGCGACCGTACGGTCGAGCTGAACGTGCGACTACTGGAAGAGCAGTTCCTCGAGGAGGATGAGCCGTGACGGCGAAGGTCAGCCGGGCAAGGCGGCGGCAGATCATCGACGCCCTGGGCCGCGGGACGGTGCCGCGCAACGGCCTGGACCTGTTCGCGGTCGGCATGGAGCGGTTCGAGAAGACGCTCGACGACGATCTGACGGCGGTCACTGCCGGAAGCGCGGGATTCAAAGCGGTACGCGGCGAGTACGGCTCGGGCAAGACGTTCTTCGCCCGCTGGCTGGCCGAACGGGCCAAGCGGAAGAAGATGGCGACCAGCGAGATCCAGATCTCGGACCGCACCACGCCCCTGCACCGGCTGGAGACCGTCTACCGGTCGTTGATCGGTGGGTTGAGCACCGCGAGTTCGCCGCCGAGCGCGTTGCGGGACATCGTCGACACGTGGCTTCTCGCTCTGGAGGACGACGCCGGGGTCGCGAAGGACGACCGCAGGGCGATGAGCACGGCGGTCGAGGACCTCATCGAGTCGCGGCTGGCCGAGACCGCCAAGAACGCACCGGCGTTCGCGACCGCCCTCCGCTTCTACCGCCGCGCCCGGCTGTCGGGTGACCACGCGACTGCCGACGGCCTGCTCGCCTGGGTAGGCGGTGAGCCGAACGTCGCGTCGAGCATCCGCCGCTATGCCGGGCTCAAGGGGGACGTCGACTCGACCGCCGCCCTGCATTTCCTGCAGGGCCTGCTCGTGGTG
Source organism: Microbispora rosea (assembly GCF_900156315.1). GTDB lineage: Bacteria > Actinomycetota > Actinomycetes > Streptosporangiales > Streptosporangiaceae > Microbispora > Microbispora rosea. The sequence continues at coordinate 54,628 of NZ_FTNI01000028.1, forward strand.
CTGCGCGACTGCGGTTATCCGGGGCTGCTGGTCGTGCTCGACGAGGTCGAGACCCTGCAGCGGATGCGCAGCGACAACCGCGAACGGAGCCTCAACACGCTTCGGCAGCTGATCGACGAGATCGACAAGGGCCGCTTCCCCGGCCTCTATCTCGTCATCACCGGCACTCCCGCCTTCTACGACGGTCAGCAGGGAGTGCAACGGTCCCCGGCCCTGGCCCAGCGGCTGCACTCCGACTTCAAAACCGACGCGCGTTTCGACACCGCCCGCGCGGTGCAGATCAGGCTCACCGGTTTCGACCGGGACAAGCTGGTCGAGCTGGGCTGCGCCGTACGCGACCTGTACGCCCAGGGAGATCCCGCCGAGCGGCGGATCAGAGACCTTATCGACGACGCGTACGTCAAGGACCTGGCCACCGCGGTCGCCGGACACCTGGGAGCCGGCGTGGCGCCCCGGATCTTCCTCCGCAAACTCGTCGCCGACGTGCTGTACCGGGTCTCGGACCACGAGGATTTCGACCCTCGGCGGGACTACCGGCAGGTCACGGTCACGGAGGGAGAGCTGAACGACGACGAGCTGAACGCGTTCCGCCGCGGCCGCCCGGCGGTCTCCGCGGACGATGTGGAGCTCGACCTGCCGTGACCTCCCCGACCCTCGCACTGCACCCGACGATCGCGTACCACCTCACCAACACGCTCGGCTGGGCCCGGCTGCGGCCGCTGCAGCAGGAGGCGCTGGGCCCCATCGGCGAGGGGCAGGACGCGCTGTTGATCGCGCCGACGGCCGGAGGCAAGACCGAGGCGGCGACGTTCCCGTTGCTGTCCATGATGGAGGAACAGACCTGGACCGGCCTGTCGGTGCTGTACGTCTGCCCGATGAAGGCCCTGCTCAACAACCTGGCGCCGCGCCTGCAGGCGTACGCGGGCTGGCTCGGCAGGCGGGTCGAGCTCTGGCACGGGGACGTGTCCGGCTCGCGCCGCCAGGCGATCCTGCGCGATCCGCCTGACATCCTGCTGACCACCCCGGAATCCCTGGAGGCCATGCTCATCAGCACCGGGGTGGACCACCGCCGACTGCTGGCGGATCTGCGGGCGATCGTGGTCGACGAGGTGCATGCCTTCGCCCGCGACGATCGGGGCTGGCACCTGCTCGCCGTCCTGGAGCGCCTCACCCGGCTGGCCGGACGGCCACTCCAGCGCATCGGCCTGTCGGCGACGGTGGGCAATCCTGACGAGCTGCTTTCCTGGCTCCAGGGCTCGGGCGCGGGGAGCCGACCTGCGGGAGTGATCGCCCCGGAGATCGGAGCGGATTCCGGAGCCGCCGATGTGGAGCTCGACCACGTCGGGTCCGTCGCCAACGCCGCGCGCGTCATCGCGGCACTGCATCGGGGCGAGAAGCGGCTCGTCTTCTGCGACTCCCGCAGGATGGTGGAAGAGCTCGGTCAGTTGCTGCGGGACCACGGCGTCACGACGTTCCTCTCCCATTCCTCCCTCTCGGCAGAGGAGCGCCGGCGCGCGGAAGAGGCCTTCGCACAGTCTCGTGACTGCGTCATCGTCTCGACCTCCACCCTGGAGCTGGGCATCGACGTCGGAGACCTGGATCGGGTCATCCAGATCAACGCTCCGTGGTCGGTCGCGTCGTTCCTCCAGCGCCTGGGACGCACGGGCAGGCGCTCGGGAGTCAGGCGCAACTGCCTCGTCCTGGCGCTGACCCCGGAGGATCTCCTCGCCTCAGCGGGACTCCTGCTGCTGTGGAGCACGGGTTACGTCGAGCCCCTGCAGCCGCCGCCCGCGCCTCGGCACATCGTCGCGCAGCAACTCCTCGCACTCACCCTGCAGGAGGGCCGGCTAGGCGACGCCCTGTGGCCGGACTGGTGGCACGGCCTCGGCCCTTTCCAGGAACAGCACGCGCGCCCGGTGCTCGACCATCTCATCGCCCAGGGCTTTCTCGAGCGAGACGGCGGCGCTCTGCTCGTCGGCCCTCAGGCAGAGCAGCGCTTCGGCCGCCGGAACTTCATGGATCTCACCGCGGTGTTCACGGCCCCGCCGGAGTTCACCGTCCTGCGCGGCAACGCCGAGATCGGCCGGACGGATCCCGGTCTCCTGACCTCCGCCGTCTCGGGGCCGCGCCTCCTGCTGCTGGCCGGCCGGACCTGGGTCGTGGACTGGATCGACTGGAAACGGCGGCGGTGCTTCGTCCAGCCCGTCGAAGGCGGCGGCGGCAAGGCACGCTGGGCGACCTCGATGTCCGGCGGCGCGTCCTTCGCCCTGTCGCGAGCCATGCGGGACGTCGTCCTGGGCGCCGACCCTCCGGTGATGCTCACCCGGCGGGCGGTGAGCGGACTCACGCGGATACGGGAAGACAGCCGCGATCTCGTCCATCCCGGCGGCACAGTGATCGTGCGGGACGACGGCGACGTGCGGTGGTGGACCTGGGCCGGATTCCGTGCCAATGCCACGATCAAAGCCACGCTGGGCCCGCTCGCCGATCCGACCCAGCGCGTGGACGACCTGCACGTCCGGCTGAGGAACGACCTGGCCGGCACCGGGTGGCGGCAGGACCTCGCCGGTGAGCTCAGCCACCCCGATATCGACGACAGGGCGCTGAACGGCCTCAAGTTCAGCGCATTGCTCCCCCGCGAACTCGCCGTCGAGACACTCGCGACTCGTCTGGCAGATCTCCCCGCAGCGGCCGCGGTGCTTTCGGAGTCGACACATCTCACGATGACCTGAACCGATCGCCCAACAGCGCGTGGCGGTCTTCATCCGCAGGCACGGTCGATCAGGCGCGGTCTCCCCTACCATCGAGCATCTGATCACGCTCATGTGTACTCAAAACACAACACTATTGACCAACACGCCAATTCACGGCTAGCCTTCGAAGTGGGTCATGAGTTCCAGTGACAAGCCCCGGCTCGCTGAACGGCATCCCGCTCGCCGCGGGTGCCCCGGGTGACGACCTGCTCCACGCGGGGTGCGTGGAGAACGGCGGATCACCGGGGTTCGGCGCTACCGGGGTCCATCACTCCGAAGGAACACCGTCATGCCCACGAACGGCATCGCCACCGACCTGCCCAGCGCATCGCAAGCATCCTCGACATCGAGCCCGAGTGGACCATCCAGGAAGACGATGGCCCTGGGATGACGAAGCCGACGTGATCGCCCGGCGGGAGCCGTACAACGACGGCACCTCCCACCGCCGCTCCTCACCACCCCGGATCCCCTTGCACGCAAGGACGGCAATGACACGCACTCGTCCCCGCGTCACCCCATGGCCCGCCGTACAGACCCTCAACACCCGGCGCGCACGACAGTTCCTGCTGACCACGTTCAAGACCTCGGGCAGCTCTTACAACGAGCCCGCGTTCTACGACCTGCTCCTGAAGCATGGCTACAAGCTCGCGTTCTATGCCCGGACAGAAGACGGCCGGCGAGAGCTTGTGTGCCGGCCCTACGGCGGCCCGGCGCCACGTCTGCTGCCCGCCGAGCCCCCGGACGTCCTGGAAGCGTCGTGGGGTAAGGAGTGGAAGCTCGTCGCGACGTATCGGGGCGCGGCGCTGTTCGGCGAAAGCGGGAAGCAGCAGGTGTCCGCTCTGCCGCTGCAGTCATTCCTCACCGTCCATGTCTCCGGCATCGGCGAGTACGGCCTGCGCACCCGGAACAAGACCGTGGAACTGATCAGGATCGGGGAAGACGGCGAGAAGACCATCACCTCCCTGGGCCGGCTCGGCCCGGATGACAATCCACTGACCCTCGCCCTAGAGGCCGCACCCGGCCTGCTCACGTTGAACCCGCACACGGCGGTGGACATCACCACGGACTCCCCCCACGCGCTGGCCGACGCCGTGCGGCTCGGCACCGCCCCCGACCGTGACGAGATGATTCACCTGGCGTACGAGGACGATCTCGACTTCTTCGACGGTGAGGAAGAAGAGCTTGTCAGCTACTTCGACAACCTTGTGCCCCTCCGGCTGCGCGTCAACGGCCTCCTCCACTTCGCCGCGGAAGCCGGCGGCGAATGGGCGCTCGCCCCGGTGCGTGCCGACAGCTTCCCCACCCCGGTGCTGACCCGCACCTTCCTGTCGATCGGTTACAACTACGACGGCGGCGGCTACTCCAGCGGGTCCGGCCACGAGACCATCGGGGAGATCCGCCCCGGTCTCAACGTCTCCTGGGGCGACTTCAAGGAGGAAATGTGGGACCGGGCCCTGACCGTGGCCCGCGGCGACCTGGCTGCCTTCGCCGCTGAGCACCTGGGACAGCTCGAGTTCGGCCGCCGCATCCTCGACTCACTCTTCGGCACTCAGGGCGACTCTTCCAAGACCAGCCGCGACGAGGACGATGGCTCCGACGAGGAGTGGGACTACGACTTCGACGCCCCCGACATCGGTTTCCAGCCGGGTAGCGAAGAAGGACTCCGCTTCCTCAACGCCCTGCTCGAGGCGTACCGCGAAGAGCCCGAAACGACGGCACGCATCCGGGCCCTGCTCAACACTGATCGTCGCCACACAGCCACAGCAAGAACGCGAACACATGCCTGAACTGACTGGCGCACCCCGCCGTACCGCAGCTGAAATTCTCACCATCTGGCCGTCCGCCACCGTAACCGTCGACAACAGTTACTACGGCGGGCACCTGTTCATGGTGCTGAAGGAGTGGGAGGACAACCTGCTCGCCGAACCTCCGGCCCCAGCCCCCGATGACCTGGAGGAGGACTTCGGCGAGGAGGATTGGTATGCCTACCAGCAGGACGAGCGCCGTATCCCGTTGCATCTGGCCACCGACGAGTGGATGCCGGTCGAGATCGCCGAACGCTTCGGCGTTCCGGACGGCGGCTCCTGCGGCAATGACGGGCAGCGGGGTGTCGGCAACTGACGGCTCGTCCGAGCAACAAACGAGCAACGAGAAACAGAAAAGCCGTGATCACCTTCTCGCGATCACGGCTCCGACCTGCTAGAACAGTGTCGGGACGGCGGGATTTGAACCCACGACCCCTTGACCCCCAGTCAAGTGCGCTGCCAAACTGCGCTACGTCCCGTTGCCCTGGTCTCCCCGGGCACACCCAAACCTTAGCGCAGTTTCCGCCTTCGTGCGTACACGAACCGCGCCGGTGGGCCTAGGCTGGCGATCATGGGGAGGAAGGCGCGCATCGACCACGAAGAACTCGTCCGGCTGGCCGCCGAAGGGTGGACCAACGCCCGTCTCGCCGAGCACTTCGGTGTGACGGAGTCGGGCGTCCTACAGGCGAAGCGGGCCGCCGGCTTGTCCAAGCCGATGACGGACCACAGCCGTGCCCTGCCGTGGAAGCTCCGGCGCGAGCACAGCCAGAGCGGCCCCGCCACCAATCTGCGGAACCTCTCCGCCGCGGCCCAGGGTCGCCGGATCCCCAAGGACCGGCTCAACACCGCCCTTCGGTGGGCCAACCGGCTGGTCGACAACGGGCTCGACATCGCCTACGACCCGGAGCGCGGCTTCCACGAGGTGCCCGCCGGGGACGACTCGCACGTCGCCCGGGTCCTCGCCGAGGCCCGCGAAGCCACGGACGCGGCGGGCACCACTCCCTGACCGTACGGCTCATACACCGTCGCGCGGCAGGGGCGTGGTCTCCTCGCGTACGTGCACGCGGCGCTCGCCCGGGTGGACGGCGGTGCGCGACTCGGTCTCCTGGACGTGTACGTGCGGCTCGGCCGCCGGGTCCACGGTGTACATCGTGTCCGGCTCGATGGTCTCCACCGTCTCCTCGGTCCGTGGACGGCGGGTGTAGCGGCCGGTCAGCACCATGCCGACGACCCCCACGGCCATGAGAATCCAGCCGATCATTTGAAGGTCGATTCCAGGAACGTCCCATTTGACGGCGAACGCGAGAACCGCGCCGACCGCGATGAAGGCGAGACTGGCCCCGAAGCCCATGGCTACCTCCTCTGCTGGTCAACGGCCCTTTACCCCCAGAATCCGCGATTACGCAAGGCGTGAAGGCCGCATTCCCGGGCAGTGCGGATGAACAACGCACTCACCCCTGGAGGCAGAAATGACCGCCGTAGCATGGGTGGCCGTCGTGATCGTCGCCGTGCTGGTGATCCTGGCAGTCGGCTACCTTGTGTCGGCACGCAACCGCCGGCGCCACCTGCAGGACCGTTTCGGGCCCGAGTACGAACGGGCGGTGCGGGACAGCGACAGCCGTAAAGAGGCGGAGCAGGAACTGCTCGCCCGCGAGGAGCGCCACGCCAAGCTGGACATCCGCCCGCTCGACCCGCAGACCCGGGAACAGTACGCGAGGAAGTGGACCGAGGTGCAGGAGCGCTTCGTGGACGCTCCCGGCTTCGCCGTGACCGAGGCGGACGCGCTGGTCACCGCGGTGATGGCCGAGCGCGGCTATCCCACGGACGAGTTCGAGCAGCGTCTGAGCGACCTGTCGGTGGCCCACGCCGCCACGCTCGACCACTACCGCAACGCCCACGACATCAGCAGCCGCGCCGCCCGGCAGGAAGCCACCACCGAGGAGCTCCGCCAGGCGATGGTCCACTACCGCGCGCTGTTCCAGGAGCTGCTCGGCGACGGCGCCGACGTTCCTCTGAACGACCACGCCGACGGCGCCGCGTACGCCACCGGCGGCTACGAGGGCGCCTCGATGAACGACCACCACGCGGACGTACGGAAGGCGGAGCGATGAGCATTCGGACGAACAGGCAGCGGGACGACATCGCCGAGCGGCCGACTCCCGAGACCCCCGAACCCCTCGAAGAGGAGGCGCGCAGAGAGAGGGCCGTCACGGACACCGCGCGGGACGAGCACGAGGGTCCTGGCCCGGTCTACTCCCCCAGCGACGCGTACACCGACGGCACGACCCGGGAGACCGGCGACGACGCGGTAACGGACGGAACCGCCGACGCGGACGGCGACGGCAACCGATTCCGCCAGCCGTACGGCGAGGCGGGCGACGACGTCCTCACGTCGCCCCAGACCGGCGGCAGGCACACGGCGGAAAGCGACCGCCTCGTCGCCGGTGGCCGCACGGACGACCACACCGACTCCCTCACTTCGGCCGAGCGATCCGGCGACGCCGCGACCGGCGCGTACGGCGCCTACGACGACGACGCGGATCGCGGCCCCGAGGCGGACGGCGCCGGCTACGGGCGGGACGGTGCGAGCGCCGGGGACACCGCGACCTCCGGGGACACCGAGGTCTCCGGCGACGCCGTCAAAGGCACCACCACCGGCACGGTCACAGGCGCGGCTACCGGCGACACCGTCGACGGCCCGGTGGCCTACCCCGCCACCACCACCGCCTCCGGCACGGCGTCCGTCCTGGACGAGGCGTTCGACAGCCGGTGGCGCGAGATCAAGACGGGCTTCGTCGACGATCCCCGTCAGTCGGTCGAGCAGGCGGACGCACTGGTGGAGGAGGCCCTGTCGGCCCTCACCAGCCGCCGTCAGGCGCTGCTCGACCAGTGGAAGGAAAACGAGCAGGGCGACACCGAGGCGCTGCGCCTGGCCCTGCACGAGTACCACGCGTTACTTGCCCACCTGAACCGGAAGTGAGGTAACAATGCTCGCCATCGCCGCGGCGGTCGTCTTCGGGATCGCCTTCCTCCTCGACCTACTCAACGCGAGCATCGGCATCGGCCTGACCGCGCTGCTCGCCCTCGGCCTGTGCCTGCTGTCCCTGCACCAGGCCGGCGTCGGCACCGCCGGGGTGAACTCCTGGCGCGGCGGCTGGCGCGGCGGACGCGTCCGTCGCTGACGCCCGCGACCACAACGTCATTCCCGGCCGGCCAGAACCCGAAGCGGTCTCGCGGGAGCACTCCTTCCGCGAGACCGCAGAGCCGTATAACCATGAGAACTACGCCCCACCGGCCCCCTCAGGAGACCGCGATGCCCCACACCGTGGAAGAGGTCATGACACGCGATCCGGTCACGCTGCCGGAGGAGGCCACGGTGGTCAAGGCCGCCAAGCTGATGCGCGACCGCGGGATCGGCGACGTGCTGGTCGTCGGTGACGGCCGGCTGCGCGGGCTGGTGACCGACCGGGACATCGTCGTACGCGCGGTCGCGGAGGGCAGGGACCTCGCCACCACTCCCCTGGCGACGCTGTGCACCTGCGACGTGGTGACCGTCGGCCCTGACCACGACGTCGCCGAGGCGGCGCGGCTGATGCGTGAGAAGGACGTGCGTCAGCTCCCGGTGGTCGTGGACGGCCGCCCGATCGGCGTCGTCGCCCTGGCCGACCTCACCCTCGCGCTCACTCCCGGCGATACCCCCGACGATGCCCGCGGCCTCACCCCCGGCGATGCCCCCGGGCTCACCCCCACCCCCGATCGCGTCTCCGGCCGCGCTCCCGCCCCCGCCTGACGGCCCTTGGGCGTCCTCGTTCCCGTCGAGATCGGCGAACGCCGTCCCTGTTCGCTCCTGCCGAAATTCCCGCGTGAGTGAGCTAGCTGCTCATATAGCGTGTTCGGCATGATTTTCCCCTCCCCGCGACACCTCCCTGGATCACGGCCGTGCTGAGCCGCCTGCTCCGCACGTACCTGCGGCCCTACTCCCCCGCGCTCGCGGCGGTGGTGCTGTTCCAGCTCGTCGGCACCATCGCCTCCCTGTACCTGCCGAGCCTGAACGCCGACATCATCGACCAGGGGGTGGCCACGGGCGACACCGGCTACATCCTGACCACCGGCGGCTGGATGCTGACCGTGTCCCTCGTGCAGATCGCCTGCTCGATCGCGGCGGTCTATTACGGTGCCCGGGTCGCGGCGGGGTTCGGCCGGGATGTCCGGTCGGCGGTCTTCCACCGCGTGACCGGCTTCTCCCAGCGGGAGGTCTCCGAGTTCGGGGCTCCGTCGCTGATCACCCGCAACACCAACGACGTGCAGCAGATCCAGATGCTCGTGGTGATGACCTGCACGATGCTGGTCGCCGCTCCCATCATGGGCGTCGGCGGCATCATCATGGCCCTGCGCCAGGACGTCGGGCTGTCGTGGCTCATGCTGGTCTGCGTCCCGGTGCTGCTGGTCTCGATCGGGCTGATCGTCTTCCGCATGGTCCCGCAGTTCCGCGCCATGCAGACCCGCATCGACGTGGTGAACCAGGTGCTCCGGGAGCAGCTTTCCGGCATCCGCGTGGTGCGGGCGTTCGTCCGGGAGCGTGAGGAGACCCGCCGGTTCGCGAAGGCGAACGACGAGCTGACCGACACGGCGCTGCGCGTCGGGCGGCTGACCGCGCTCATCTTCCCCACCGTGATGCTGATCCTCAACGCCTCCAGCGTCGCCGTGCTGTGGTTCGGCGCCGCCCGGGTGGACAGCGGCGAGATGCAGGTGGGAGCCCTCACCGCGTTCCTCATGTACCTGATGCAGATCCTCATGTCGATGATGATGGCGACCTTCATCTCGATCATGATCCCGCGTGCCGCGGTCTGCGCGGAGCGCATCTCGGAGGTGCTGGACACCGAGTCGTCGGTGCGCCCGTCCGACGATCCCGTACGCCAGGTGGACCGCCGGGGCGAGCTGGAGCTGCGTGACGTCGAGTTCCGCTATCCGGGCGCGGAGGCGCCCGTGTTAACCGGCATCTCCTTCCGCGTGGCCGCGGGACAGACCACCGCCGTCATCGGGAGCACCGGGTCGGGGAAGACGACGCTGGTCTCGCTGGTGCCCCGCCTGTTCGACGCGACGTCCGGCGCCGTGCTGATCGACGGCGCCGACGTACGCGAGCTCGATCCCCAGATGCTCTGGACGCGCATCGGCCTGGTGCCGCAGAAGCCGTACCTGTTCACCGGCACCGTCGCGAGCAACCTGCGGTACGGCAACCCGGACGCCACCGACGAGGAGCTGTGGGAGGCGCTGGAGATCGCCCAGGCCCGCGACTTCGTCGAGGCGATGCCCGAGGGCCTGCAGGCCCCGATCTCCCAGGGCGGCACGAACGTGTCCGGCGGGCAGCGCCAGCGCCTGTCCATCGCCCGCGCGCTCGTCGCCAAACCCGAGATCTACCTGTTCGACGACTCGTTCTCGGCGCTCGACCTGACCACCGACGCCAGGCTGCGCGCGGCGCTGCGCCCGTACACGGCCGACGCCGCCGTGATGATCGTCGCCCAGCGGGTCTCCACCATCGCCGACGCCGACCAGATCGTCGTCCTGGACGACGGCGTCGTCGTCGGCATCGGCACCCATGACCAACTGCTCGATACCTGCCCGACGTACGTCGAGATCGTCGAGTCCCAACTGACCGCGGGGAGTGCGGTATGAGCGACCGGCCCACGGCACCGGCACGGCCCATGGCACCGGCGCGGCCCGCCGGAGGCGGCGGTTTCGGGCCCTTCGGCCGCGGCCAGATGCCGGCGGAGAAGTCGATGAACTTCGGCCCCTCCGTACGGCGGCTGCTGCGCCGGTTGAGCCCGGAACGGCCGAAGATCCTGGCCGTGATCGGCCTCGCCGTGATCAGCGTGGTGTTCTCCGTCATCGGGCCGAAGCTGCTCGGTCGGGCGACCGATGTGATCTTCAGCGGTGTGATCGGCGGACGGCTGCCCGCGGGAACGACCAAGGAGCAGGCCGTGCAGGGCCTGCGCGCCTCGGGTCACGGCGACTTCGCGGACATGCTCGCGGGGATGGACGTCGTCCCCGGTCGCGGCATCGATATCGGCGCGCTGGGCACGGTCCTGGCCTGGGTGCTGGCGCTGTACGTCGCGGCGTCGCTGTTCATGTGGCTGCAGGGCCGGCTGCTCAACGACGTGACACAGCGCACGGTGTTCCGCCTCAGGGCCGACGTCGAGGACAAACTGCACCGGCTCCCGCTGAAGTTCTTCGACGGCCAGCCGCGCGGCGAGCTGCTCAGCCGGGTCACCAACGACATCGACAACGTGTCCCAGACCCTGCAGCAGACGCTGAGCCAGCTGCTGAGCTCGCTGCTCACCGTGGTCGGCGTGCTGGTCATGATGTTCGTGATCTCGCCGCTGCTCGCGGCGATCGCACTGGTGACGATCCCGGTCACGATGATCGTCACAGGGCAGATCGCCAAGCGCTCGCAGAAGCAGTTCGTCGCCCAGTGGGCGCACACGGGCACGCTGAACGCCCACATCGAGGAGGCGTTCACCGGTCACGAGCTGGTGAAGGTCTTCGGGCGGGGCCCGGAGGTCGAGCAGGTGTTCCGGGAGCGGAACGAGGCCCTGTACAAGGCGAGCTTCGGCGCCCAGTTCATCTCCGGGATCATCATGCCGACGATGATGTTCATCGGGAACCTCAACTACGTCGCCATCGCGGTCGTCGGCGCGGTACGGGTGGCAGGCGGGTCGATGAGCCTGGGCGACGTCCAGGCGTTCATCCAGTACTCCCGGCAGTTCACCCAGCCGCTGACCCAGGTGGCCTCGATGGCCAACCTGCTGCAGTCGGGGGTGGCCTCCGCCGAGCGGGTCTTCGAGCTGCTGGACGCCGAGGAGCAGGAGCCCGACCCGGCCGACCCGGTGCTGCCCGAGACCCGGCGGGGGCGCGTCGAGTTCGAGCACGTGTCCTTCAGCTACGACCCCGAGCAGCCCCTCATCGAGGACCTGTCGCTGGTGGCCGAGCCCGGGCACACGATCGCGATCGTCGGCCCGACCGGCGCGGGGAAGACCACGCTGGTCAACCTGATCATGCGCTTCTACGAGCTGGACGCGGGCCGCATCACCCTCGACGGCGTCGACATCACGGCGATGCGCCGCGAGGACCTGCGTGCCCAGATCGGCATGGTGCTCCAGGACACCTGGCTGTTCGGCGGGACGATCCGCGACAACATCGCCTACGGCAACCCCCGGGCCACCGACGAGGAGGTCCAGGCGGCGGCCCGGGCGACGTACGTGGACCGGTTCGTCCGCACCCTCCCCGACGGGTACGACACCGTGATCGACGAGGAGGGCGGCAACATCAGCGCCGGAGAGAAGCAGCTGCTGACCATCGCCCGCGCGTTCCTCGCCAACCCGTCCCTGCTCATCCTGGACGAGGCGACCAGCTCGGTCGACACCCGCACCGAGGTGTTGGTGCAGCACGCGATGGCCGCGCTGCGCAGCGACAGGACCAGCTTCGTCATCGCCCACCGGCTGTCGACCATCCGCGACGCCGACCTCATCCTGGTGATGGAGGCCGGGAGCATCGTCGAGCACGGCACCCACGACGAGCTGCTCGCCGCCCGGGGCGCCTACCACCGGCTCTATTCCTCGCAGTTCGCCGGCGCCCTGACCGGCGACGACGCATCCGCCGCCGAAGTGGGGTGACCGGCGCCGGCGCGCCTGCTCCCCATCGCCGCCCGGCCACCGGTCTCACGGCCCGGCCGGGCGGTGCGGAGACCCCGGAGGCGGCCGCCTCGGCCGCCTCCGGGGCGCTCCGGCGCTGAAGGCGGGAGGTGACGGGTGCCGCGGCGCTCACGAGCGGGCGGACAGCGTGAACTCCTTGCGCGGCTCCTCGATGGCCCCCAGCGAGACGATCTCCCGGGGGAAGAACAGCCCGAGCGTCCAGTCCATGAGGATCCGGGTCTTCTTGTTGAAGGTCGGCATCCGCGTCAGGTGATAGGTGCGGTGCATCAACCAGGCGGGGAAGCCGCGAAGCTTCCGGCCGTAGATCTGCGCGACTCCCTTGTAGAGTCCCAGGCTCGCCACCGACCCCGCGTACTTGTGCCGGTAGGGCCGCTGGGCCTCCCCCCGCAGTACCCCCAGCAGGTTGTCGGCCAGCGTCTTGGCCTGCCGTACGGCGTGCTGGGCGTTGGGCGGGCAGAACTCCCCCGGCCGGGTCAGGTCGGGGACGGCCGCGGAGTCGCCCGCGGCGAAGGCGAAGTCGGTGCCGTGCACGCGCAGGCAGGGGTCGACCCTGATCCTGCCCTTCTTGTCCAGGGGCAGGTCACCCGCGCCGACCAGCGGGTTGGGCTTGACGCCCGCCGTCCAGACGAGGGTGTCGGCGCCGAACTCCTCGCCGTCGCTCAGCACGACGCGGCCGTCCTCCGCGGACTTCAGCCGCGTGCCCATGCGGACCTCGATGCCCCGCTCGCGCAGCTGGAGGGCCGTCCATTTGCCCATGTCGGGGCCCACCTCGGGCAGGATGCGGTCGGTGGCCTCGACCAGGATCCAGCGCATGTCCTCACGACGCAGCCCGGCGAAGTACTTGAGCGCGCCCGCCGCCATGTCCTCCAGCTCGGCCAGGGCCTCCACGCCGGCGTAGCCGCCGCCGACGAAGACGAAGGTGAGGGCCCTGCGGCGGACCTCCCGGTCCGGCGTGGACGCGGCGATGTCGAGGCGGCCGAGCACGTGGTTGCGCAGGGCGATGGCCTCTTCGATGGTCTTGAAGCCGATGCCGTGCTCGGCCAGGCCGGGCACCGGCAGAAGCCTTGAGATCGAGCCCGGCGCCACGACGAGGTAGTCGTAGTCGATGGTGAGGTCGGGCCCCTCGTGCGGGGTGAACTCCGCCTTGCGGTCGCCGAGCCGCACCTGGGTGATCCTGCCGCTGAGGATCTGGCATCTGTTCAGCACCCGCCTGAGCGGGACGACGACGTGCCGCGCCTCGATGTTGCCCGCGGCCGCCTCCGGGAGGAAGGGCTGGTAGGTCATGTAGGAATCGAGGTCCGCGACGGTCACGAGCGCCTCGCCGCGGCGGAGCCTGCGCTGCAGGCGGAGTGCTGTGTACATGCCGACGTATCCGCCGCCGACGATCAGAATCCGTGGGACAGCCATGGCTGTCCCCTACCCCTAGTCCAGGAGGAAACGCATCGTCACCGTGGTCCCTGCGGGACCGGTGGTGACGTGGAGGTCGTTGCTCAGCATGCGCGTGACCCACAGCCCCATGCCGCTGGTCGCGTTCTCCGGAGGTGGGTCGTGGCCCGGCTCGCCCTCGAGACGCCATTGCCTGCCGTCGTCGTGCACGGCGACCACCAGGGCCGCCCCATCGCGCCAGATGCCCAGCCGTGCCTTGGTCGACCCGTGGGTGACCGCGTTGGTGGCGACCTCGTTGAGCGCGACGAGGAAGTCGCCGATCGCGCCCTCCCTCATGCCGCGACGCTGCGCCTCGGCGGCGGCGAACTCCCGCAGATCGGGCAGATCGGCTAAGGAGAAGGCACGCTCCCTTGCCGCTCTGGTGACGTGCGCGGGAACGCCGTCATCTTTCACCCGGTACACGCCTCCCGCCGGAATCTCGCCGTCTCAGGATCTATGGGCTATGGGCAGGACGAAGATACCCCGGGACACCGCCTTGGCACAGACGGTGTCCCGGGCATCGCCGCATCCTCTCATCCCGCGACGAGCTCCGCCCGGAGCTGGTCGAGGGTCTTGCGGAGGATCCGTGAGACATGCATCTGCGATATGCCGAACTCCGCCGCGATCTCGGCCTGCGTCATGTTGCCGTAGAAGCGCAGCAGGAGGATGTTCTTCTCCCGCTCGGGGAGAAGGTCGATGAGAGGCTTCAGCGCCTCGGTGTCCACCAGGGTGTCGAGCGCGTCGTCCTCTTCGGGGATCACGTCGCCGAGCGCGGCGGCGTCGTCGTCGGCGCCGATCGGCGCGTCGAGGGAGAGCGTGCTGTACGCCGCGGAGGCGTCCATGGTGAGGAGCATGTCCTCCTCGGACAGCCCCATCTTCTTGGCGAGCTCCGCGACGGTGGGGAACCGGCCCAGCTCCTGCGTCATGTCGGCGACGTGCCGGTTGAGCTCGGCCCGGCGCTCCTGGTAGAGGCGGGGCACCCGGACGGCCCAGGTGCGGTCGCGGAAGTGCCGCTTGACCTCGCCCGTCATGGTGACCATGGCGTACCCGCGGAAGCTGTGGCCCAGGGTGGGGTCGAAGCCGTTGATGGCCTTCATGAGGCCGACGTACGCGGCCTGCAGGAGGTCCTCCATCGGCTCGCCACGGTTGAGGTACCGCCGGGCGATGTCCCTCGCCATCGGGCGGTGCATTTCTACGATCTTCTCACGGAGGCGTTCCCGCCGCTCCTCGGACTGTCCGTCCTCGGCCAGCTCGGCCAGGAGCTCTTCGGCGGTCGGATTGCTGGCGGTCTCTACACGGACCTCGGCAGCCATCTGCGCAGTCCCCTCGTATTTTCTCGCGAGGGCGCCTACGCGCTGGGATGACCACGCAGAAGGCACGCCTCGCTACAGTATCGAGACGAGGCCCTCTGCTGGACCTCTGCTTCAGTATATTGCCGCAAAATCAGGAGTATCACCACCCCTTCGGCACCAGTAATGTTGCCGCAGAGGAGGCGCGAGGTGTCTAACAACGGGCTGCTGTCCCTGACGTCCAGCATGGCAGGGGACATCGTGGTGATCCATGTGAACGGCGTCCTCGACGCCACGACTCGTGAGCAGTTCTCGGACTACCTGGACGCCGCGGCCGACGACCACGGCCCCGGCATGGTCCTCGACCTGGGCGGCGTGACCTTCATGGACTCCCGGGCGCTGGGCCTGATCGTGCACCACTGGCAGCGCTCGACCACGGCCGGCGGCAAATTCGCACTGATCTCCGTGCAATACCCGAACTCCAAGGTGATGTGGGTCACCGGCCTGTCGGAGCGACTGCCCCTGTTCGACACCCTCGACGAGGCCCTGGCCGCGTTCGCCGCCTGAGCCCGCCGCCGGTCGCCGGTCGCCGCATCCCCGCTGCCGCCACCCGCGGCGTACGGCCCCGCTCAGGCCGGGGCGGCTCCCCCGTGCTTCTGCTGGTGCTCGGTCACCAGGAGCTTGGCCAGGTCGGCCACCTTCACCTGGTGGTGCTGCGACACCCGCCTGAGCTCCTCGAACGCCTCCTCGGCCGAGCAGCCGCTCTTCGACATGATGATGCCCTTGGCCTGGTCGATCACCGACCGGCCCGCCAGGGCCTCCTGCATCTGCGCCGCGCCGGTCAGGACGTCGTCGAACTCCCAGATGTTGGCCAGCGCCACGGTGATCTGCTCGCGCAGCAGGGCCATGAGAGGGCCCCCGGAGCTGAACACGCCGGGGCGCACGCCGTACAGGCCGATGATCACGACGGCGCCTTCCACCGCGATCGGCACGACGAGGACCGAGCGCACCCCGTGCCGTACGGCGGTGGCGGCGTAGCGGGACCAGCGGGACTCGCGCATGACGTCGGGGATCGCCATCGGGCGGCCGGTGGACAGCGCCTCCCTCGACGGGCCCTCGCGCAGGTCGCGTTCGCGGTCGATGAGCACGGTGAGCTCGCTGTGGGAGGCGGCGAGCAGCACCCGCTCCTCCATCCACAACTCGGCCGTTCCGCCGGCGCAGCCGGGGACGCCACGGGCGACCGCCTCGGTGATGCCGCGCAGAACGCTCTCGGCCGACGTGCCCTCGGTCACACGGCCCAGCGCCGCGAGGTCACGCGCGAGAATGGATGTCGTCTCCATGGTAGAAAGACCATTCCCATAGTTTTCGGGTTAATCCAGGCTGGATCGATTAGACCCGGGGTTTGGCGTAGCGTCTACGTCGAGAGAGGGGGGCAGCTTGCCCGACACCGCCGAGCTCGAGCGCGCGTTGAGCGGGCTCGCCGACCGCATCGCCACCCTACGGGAAGATCCCGATCCGGGTGCGATGCTACGGGAGCTGGACGCCGCAGAGGAACTGGTCCGCAAGTCCCTGAGCGAGCTGGCGCGCAGCCGCAGGCGCAGGGACGGCGGCAGCCAGCGCGAGCAGAAGCTGCTGCGCCAGGTGTTCCGCGCGCTGCCGATCCCCGTGGTCATCATGGACACGGGCGGCACGGTGCGCCGTATCAACAACGAGACCACGCGTCTGCTCGGCAGCCCCGCCGGCTACCTCATCGGCCGCGCCTTCCCCCTGCTCGTCGACGTGGCCGCCCGCGCGGCGTTCCGGCAGCGCTTCGCCGCCATCCTCCGCGGCGACGACAGCGCCTCGTTCCAGACCAGGCTGGCCCACCAGGGCCGCGCCCACACCGTACGGCTGGTGCTGAGCCGCCTGCGCATGCCGGGCGAGCCGCAGGAGATGATCGCGGGGGTCGTGCTGCCCACCGAGGTCCAGCTGCCCGAGCCGGCCGTACAGGGGGCCGTGCCCGACGACGCGGCGGTCCTGGCGGCGGCGAGGCGGCACGAGCTGCTGTCGCGGCTGACCGGGCTGCTGCTCGACGAGGAGAGCCTGCGCGAGCCCGTCGCCCTGCTGCGGGCGGCCCGCCTGCTGGCCGCGGAGACGGCCGACTGGGTGATCGCGGACGTCGCCAGGGGCGACGGCCTGGTCCGGTCGGTCGTCATCGGCCCGAGCGACCAGCCGGTCGGGCGGCTGCAGCGGGCGGTCGAGGAGGCCCCGCCGGCGCTCGCGCCCGTCGTGGAGCAGGTGATGACGACGCAGAGCGGCGTCGTCCACGAGATGCTGACCGACGACTCGCTGCTCGGCGGCGACGTGCTCCAGTCGATGCGCGCGGGCTCGCTGCTCAGCGTGCCGATCCGCGCCGACGGCGAGGCGCGGGGCGTGCTCACGCTGGTGCGGCTGCGCGACCGCCCGCCGTTCGGCCTGGCCGACCTGGGCCTGATGGAGGAGATCGGCCTGCACATCGGATTGGCGATGCGGGCCCAGCAGGGGTTCCAGCGCCGGGCCCAGGCCGCCGACACCCTGCAGACCGGTGTGCTCCCCCGGACGCTCCCCGAGATCCCCGGCTTCGAGATCGCCGCCGCCTACCACCCCGGCTCCGGCATGCGCGCCATCGGCGGCGAGTTCTACGACGTGTTCCCCGTCAAGAACGGATGGGGCTTCGTGATCGGCAGCGCGGCCGGACGCGGCGAGGAGGCGGCCGCCGTCACCGCCATGGTCCGCAACGGCCTGCGCGTGCTGAGCGTGTGGGAGGACGACCCGGGGCAGGCCCTGCGCAAGGTCAGCGACGCCCTCGTCGCACAGAACACGGGCCTGTTCGTGATGGCCGCCGCGGGCTTCGTACGGGGCCGCAAGGTGCGGCTCGCCTCGGCGGGGCACCATCCGGCGGCGCTGATCCAGCCGGGCGGCGGCGTCCGGTTCTCCGAGGGCGGCGGCGTCCCGCTGGGCTTCGAGGAGGGCTCGGTCCCCGCGACGGAGGAGCTCACGCTGTCGGCCGGGGAGACGCTCGTCCTCTACAGCGACGGCCTGGTGGGCTCGCAGAGCCCCGCCGGGGACAACTACGGCGAGCAGCGGCTCACCGAGGCTCTCGCCCGCTGCGCCGGGCAGCCTCCGGGCGCGGTCGTCAAGGCTATCGAGGAGGACCACCGGGCCTTCTGCGGCAGCCACGCGGTCGACGAGATCACCGTCCTCACGCTGCGCCGATCCCGCTGACGGGATGTGCCCGCGCCACGCCGAGGCGGCGGACCGGGGTGGATGCGACGCGGCCCCGGCGCGGCCTGTGGCCGCCCCGTCAGGTCCGCGGCCACCTGCGCATACGGCAGGAGAGGGCGGCCGCCGTGTCAGGGCACGGACGGCCACGTCGCGATTGCGGGAGTGCGCGTGATTTTTCCCGATTAGGCGTTTAGCGCGAATCAGAGTAAGGTAAACATCATCTACATCGATCGTGCCTAGGACGCAGGCACACCCTTTCAGACGCCTTCATGTCTCGAGGTGTGCCATGGATATCGCGATCGTCACCGCGCACGAACTGACTCCCGACACTCCCGCTATCGCCCGTGAGCTGGGGCGGGGCCACCGCGTCACCGTCTACACCCGCTCGATGGTCAAGGGGGACGGCGTCGAGCACGTGCCCGCCGGACCCGACGTGGAGCTGTCGGAAAGCGACCTTCTCCCCTACATCTCGGACTTCAGCGACGGCCTGCGGCGCAGGTGGCGGGAGCACCGCCCGGACATCATCCACGCCTACTCGTGGTCCAGCGGCCTGGCCGCCATCGCCGGGTCCGAGGGCCTGGGCGTGCCGGTCACCCAGACCTTCCACAGTCACTACGACGACACCCGGAGCGCCGCGCCGGTGCGGCGGCTGGAGTGCGCGATCGGCCGCCGGGCCAGGGCGGTGATCGCCGCCTGCGCCGACGAGGAGTCCGAGCTGATCCGGATGGGCGTGCCGCGCCGCAACATCTCGGTGGTCCCGCACGGCGTGGACATCGAGCGCTTCCGCCGCCAGGGCCCCGCCTTCCCGAGGGGCGAGCGGCCTCGCCTCCTCCACGTGGGGCACGTGGGCGCCGACTGGGCCGTGCACGCCCTGCGGGCCGTACCGGAGGCCGAGCTCGTGATCGCCGGCGGCGACGACCAGAGCGTCGAGCGGCTGCGCGCCCTCGCCGGAGAGCACGGCGTGGCGGACCGCGTGGAGATGCTCGGCATGGTCCCGCACACCGCGATGCCCAAGCTCATGCGCAGCGCCGACCTGGTGCTGTCGCTGCCGCCGACCGTCCCCACGGGCACGGCCGCGCTGGAGGCCATGGCCTGCGGCATCCCGGTCATCGCCTCGGCCACCGGGGCGCACCTCGACTCGGTGGTGGACGGCGTGACCGGATTCCTGACCCGGCCCGACCGCCCGCTGGAGATCGCCCACCGGATCCGCCGCCTGCTCGGCGACGCCACGCTGCGCACGGCCATCGGCTACGCGGCCGCCGACCGCGCCCGTTCCCGCTATTCGGTCGAGCGAATCAGCATGGAACTGCTCCGCGTTTACGAGAAGACGTGCGCGTAAAAGGCAAGAGATATTACCGGATTTAGGCCGTTATCCGAGTGAAATGATGTGATTAACTCGGCTCATGTCATCTCATGGGCCTGGTTTAGCGGTGGCGGCGGCGATGCTCATCGCCGCCGCCACGGCCTGTTCGAGCGGGGACTCCGCGAAGGTGTTCAACGCCGGAGGCGAGTCCACCGCACAGGGATCGGCGTCCTCCCCCGGTTCGTCCGGCGCGCGGCCGGGCAACGCGAACGCGGCGGGACTGAGCGCGACGCGGACCGCAACCGCGGCCGCCGCACCCGCCGGCGAGGACCGGAATGGCGAGAAGGTCGCGGGCACGACCGGCGACACCACGATCGCGGAGAAGATCGGCGACCTCCCCGCGGCCCCGTCGCCGCGTCCCTCCCCCAGCCTGTCCCCCCTCCCGTCTCCCGGCCTTTCGCCCGGCCCGCGGGCGACACCCGCGCCCGCGACGGGAACCGGGACCGAGCCGCCGATGCAGCTCGCACAGCCCGCGCGCACCGCGGACCGGCCGGTCGTGGTGAACGCCATCGAACCGGAGGACGTGCCCCGGGCGGAGCGCTCGCCCGCCACTGCGACCCCCGCGGGCGCGACCGGGGCCGCACGGCAGTCCTCCCCGCCCCCGAACACGTCCCCGAATGCGTCGCCGAGTACGCCCGCGAATACGCCCTCCCGCACGCCGGCGCCCCGCACGTCCGGCGCCTCCGCGGCCGGCTGGGGCGAGCCGGCCCTGACCGAGGACTTCGGCGGGCAGACGCTGCGCCTCACCGCGGGCGGCGGCGGCATGGACCTGTCCGGCACGTCGCTCCAGCGGTACGGCCGCTGGGAGGTCCGTTTGCGGGCCGAGGGGGGCGCCCTTCCCGTCGCGCTGCTTCAGTCTCCCCGGTCGGACGCCGCCCAGTACGGCGGCTCGCGCCGCGGCGGCTCCCGATACGACCAATCACGGCGCGGCCAATCACGGCACGGCCAATCCCCTTACGACGGCTCGCTTTACGACGACTCCCAGTACGACGACTCGGAGTACGGCGAACCGCAGTACGGCGACTCCCGGTACGGCCAACCGCGGTACGGCGACTCGTGGCGCGACGGCTCGGAATACGCCGGCCCGCAGGACGGCATCCCGGCATCCACGCGGTTCGCGGAGACCGGCGGCGCGGAGACCAGCGGCGCGAAGACGGGCGGCGCGGAAACCGAGGACGCGGCGATCGGCGTGGCGGGGATCGCGGGCGGGCGCGCGGAGCTCTCCGTCCGGCAGGGCCGGGAACTGGCCAGGGCCGAGTTGGGAGCCGACCTCACCCAGTGGCACACGGTCGCCGTCGACTGGCTGCCCGGCCGGGTGACCTTCTGGCTGGACGGCAGGCAGGTGTGGAACTACACCGGCCCGTACGTCCCCCGGTCCCCGCTGGGCCTGGTGCTGCGCAACGACGCCTCCGGCGGCACGGTGTACGTCGACTCGGTGCGGATCTACCGGGCTCCGCAGCGGTAGCCTTCCCGGATGATCTCGGATGCGTGATGGAGACGCGGGGCGGGTGTGAGCGAACGGCACGGCACGGCAGGGGAACCCCCAGTCGATCCAACGGCGGACTCCGCGGCGGATTCCAGCGCCGAACCCGCGGCGGAGGCGGTCCGGGCGGGCGACGAGGCCGGGTTCGGCGCGCTCGCCGCCCGTCACCGGCACGAGCTGCGGGTGCACTGCTACCGGATGCTCGGGTCGTTCACCGACGCCGAGGACCTGGTGCAGGAGACGCTGCTGCGGGCCTGGCGGGCACGGGACAGCTTCGAGGGACGCTCGACGTTCCGGGCGTGGCTGTACCGGATCGCCACGAACGCCTGCCTGGACGCTCTGTCCGGCCCGGCCCGCGCCCGCGAGGTGGTGGCGGCGGACGTATCGGAGGGCCCGGGGCGTCCGGCGTCGGCCGACGTCCCCTGGCTCCAGCCCTATCCGGACGACCTGCTTGATCTGGCGGCGGGCGGACTGGGCCGCGGCCACCCGGCCCAGCCGCGACGAGCTCGACCTGCTGGAGCGCTACGTCACCGCCTCCAGAAACGCCGACCTGACGGCGCTGGCGGCGCTGCTGCGCGAGGACGTCCTGCAGGCCATGCCGCCCGCCGCCCTGGTGTACGACGGGCGGGCGGCCGTGCTCGACATGTGGCGTCCGGTCCTGGAGGGCGAGGAGCGCTGGGGCGAGTGGCACTGCGTCCCGCTCGCGGTGAACCGGCAGCCCGCGGTGGCGAACTACGTGCGGCGGCCCGGCGAGACCTCCTACACCGCGGTCAACATCGACGTGTTGTGCGCCGAGGACGGCCTCATCACGGAGATCACCACTTTCGGCCCCGAGCTGCTGCCCCTGTTCGGCCTGCCGCTCTCGGTCGACCCCGCCATCCCCGGACGGGCCGTTACCGGATCGTGATGCGAGATGGCCGCACGGGCCGATTCCCTTTCCCGGCCCGCGCCGTCGTACGAGCGCTATCGCAGAACGCCACTGGCGGAGAAGGGGAACACCATGCCGGACATCATCGAGACGACGCAGCCGGACGAGCAGGTCAGAGCGCTGGACCGGCTGGTCGGCTCATGGCGCGTGACCGGCGGCGCGGAGGGCACGGTCACCTACCGCTGGATGGAGGGGGGATTCTTCCTCATCCAGGACATCCGAATGGAGCAGGACGGCCAGCCGATCACCGGCATCGAGGTCATCGGCCGTGAGAGGTCCTACGGGGCCGACAAGCCGAGTGAGGACATCAAGTCGCGCTACTACGGCAGCGGGGGCGACACCCTCGACTACGTTTACGAACTCGACGGCGACACGCTGACCATCTGGTTCGGTGAGAAGGGGTCTCCGGCGTACTTCCGGGGCACCTTCACCGCCGACGGCGACGCCATGACCGGACGCTGGAACTACCCGGGCGGCGGGGGCTACGAGTCGAACATGACCCGGATCGGGTAGCCCGTCACGAGTGGGTGGGGAGCAGGGCCGCCGCCTTCAGCGACAGGTGGAGCAGCAGGCGGTCCTCCCCGTCGGCGAGGTCGAGCCCCGTGAGGCGCCCGGCCTTGCCCAGCCGGTAGTACAGCGTCTGCCGGTGCACGCCCAGCACCGCCGCCGCCTCCTGGACCTGCCCGGCGTGGTCGAGGTAGGTCTCCACGCTCGCCGAGATCCCGGGCGTGAGGGCGGCCGACTCCGCGGCGAGGTCGGCCAGCTCGCGCGGGGACAGCCGGGCCAGCAGCCGGTAGACGCCGAGCGTGCTCCAGTCGGCCACCGGGGCATGCCGCCCGACGTGCTCGGCCACCCGCAGCGCCGGCAGCGCCTCCCGCCAGCTCTGCCACGCCTCCCCCGGGTCGTCGCGCGGGCCCCCGACCCCGGCGGCCAGGCCGTACAGGTTGTGCAGGAGGCGCGCGACGTGCGCGGCCTGCGCGGCCGGCGCCAGCACCGCGAGCAGCGGCGCGTCCACGGCCGTGTCGGTCACGTCCGGGTCGGCCAGCACGCCGCGCGGCAGCGTGCGCGGTGGCCCGGAGACCACCGCGGGCGTCCGCACGGCCACCGCCGCCACCGGTCCCTCGACATCCACCCGGACGGTGGCGCGGACCGCGGGGTCGGCCGAGAAGAACTGGCGCAGCGGGGCGTGCCGGCCGCGGGCCTGCGTGGCCAGCAGCGCGGCCGCCCGGCCGACCAGCGGCGCGACGGCGGCCAGCCGCTCGTCGGTGAGCGCCCCGGATTCGAGCGCCCACAGGTAGCCGTAGGTCACCCCGTCGTGCCGCAGCGGCACGCACACGCGGCCGAGCAGGCCGGGCAGCCCGGGGATCCGCACCGGGCCCGTCGCGGTCGCGATGCCGTACGCCTCGAAGTGGGCCCGCACCTCGTCGGACGCGTGCCTGCGCAGGATCGACTCCTGCCGCACGCGGTCGATGTCCCCGCTCTGCGCGCCGTACGCCAGCAGGTTGAACGAGCGGTCCTCCAGCGTCACGGAGGCGTCGAGCAGCCGGGAGATCTCATCGACGATGTCTTGCATGCTGACATTCTTGTACATTTGTCGAAAAATGCTGTGGCGGATGTCCGTGGAACTTCTGTGACGTGCGGATTTAGCCTGAGGCCATGCTCGGTTCCCTGCTTCTCGCGGGCTCACGCAGCCCGCTCGCCCGCCGGGCCGTGTCGGGGCTCCCGCTCACGCGCAAGGTCGTCGACCGCTTCGTGGCCGGAGAGTCCACCACGGACGTCGTCGCCGCGACGCGCCGCCTGACCGGCTCGGGGCTGTCCGTCACCATCGACCATCTGGGCGAGGAGGTCCGGGACCCCGGCACCGCCGTCGCCGCCGCCAAGGCGTACGTCTCGCTGCTCGAGGAGCTGCGGCCGCTCGGCCTCGGCGACCGGGCCGAGGTGTCGGTCAAGCTGTCGGCCGTCGGCCAGGCCCTCGACCCGGGCATGGCCCTGGAGAACGCGCGGCAGATCTGCGCGGCGGCGCGGGAGTGCGGCTCCACCGTCACCCTGGACATGGAGGACCACACCACCGTCGACGCGACCCTCGGCGTGCTGCGCGCGCTGCGGGAGGACTTCCCGGAGACGGGCGTGGCGATCCAGGCCTACCTGTTCCGCAGCGAGGCCGACTGCCGCGACCTCGCGGGGTCGCGGGTGCGGCTGGTCAAGGGCGCCTACGCCGAGCCCGCCTCGGTGGCCTGGCAGAGCAAGGCCGAGGTCGACCGCGCGTACGTGCGGTGCCTGCGGGAGCTCATGTCGGGCACGGGCTATCCCATGGTCGCCACGCACGACGACCGGCTGATCGCGATCGCCGAGTCGCTCGCGGTGAGCGCCGGGCGCGGCACCGGCGACTACGAGTTCCAGATGCTCTACGGCATCCGGGCCGACAGGCAGGCGGCGCTGGCCGCGGCCGGGTCCCGGGTGCGGGTCTACGTCCCCTACGGCGACGACTGGTACGGCTACTTCATGCGCCGCCTCGCCGAGCGCCCGGCCAACGTCGCCTTCTTCCTTCGCGCTCTGAGGGGTAAATGATGGATGCGATCACCGACGTCCCGGTGCCGGCGAACGAGCCGGTGCACGCGTACGGACCGGGCAGCGCCGAGCGCGCGGTCCTGGAGACCCGGATCAAGGAGCTGTCCGGGACGTCCCTCGACCTGACGATGACGATCGGCGGCGAGCGGCGCATGGGCGGCGGCGCGCCGATCGACGTCGTGCAGCCGCACAACCACGCCGCCGTGCTCGGCCGTACGGCCGACGCCACCTCCGCCGACGTGCGGGCGGCGGTCGACGCGGCGCTGGAGGCCGCGCCGCGCTGGCGGGCCCTGCCGTTCGAGGAGCGCGCCGCCGTGTTCCTCAGGGCCGCCGAACTGCTCAGCGGCCCGTGGCGGGCCACGCTCAACGCGGCCACCATCCTCGGCCAGTCGAAGTCGGCGCAGCAGGCCGAGATCGACGCCGCGTGCGAGCTGATCGACTTCTTCCGGTTCAACGTCGCCTACGCCCGGCGGCTCCTCGCCGAGCAGCCGCAGTCGTCGCCGGGCGTGTGGAACCGCATGGAGTTCCGCCCGCTGGAGGGCTTCGTCCTGGCGATCACGCCGTTCAACTTCACCTCCATCGCGGCCAACCTGCCGGCGGCGGCGGCGCTGATGGGCAACGTCGTGGTGTGGAAGCCGTCGCCGACGCAGCAGTTCTCGGCGCACTTCACCATGCGGCTGCTGGAGGCGGCCGGGCTGCCGCCCGGCGTGATCAACATGGTCACCGGCAACGGCGGCGCCGTCTCCGAGGTGGCGCTGCCGCACCCCGAGCTGGCCGGGATCCACTTCACCGGCTCGACGGCCACGTTCCAGCACCTGTGGCGCGCCGTCGGGGAGAACATCGCGGGCTACCGGGGCTACCCGCGGCTCGTCGGCGAGACCGGCGGCAAGGACTTCATCCTGGCCCACCCGTCCGCCGAGGCCGGGATGCTGTCGACCGCGCTGCTGCGGGGCGCGTTCGAATACCAGGGCCAGAAGTGCTCGGCGGCCTCCCGGGCGTACGTGCCGCGCTCGCTGTGGACCCGGATGCGCGACGACTTCGTCTCGGCGGCCGAGTCGCTCACCGTGGGCGACGTGTCGGGCGACCTGTCCACGTTCATGGGCGCGGTGATCGACGCGCGGGCCTTCGCCAAGCACAGGGAGGCGATCGACCGGGCGCGTTCGGCGGACTCGATCGAGGTGCTCACCGGCTCCTACGACGACTCGACCGGCTACTTCGTGCGGCCGACCGTGCTGGAGTGCGCCGACCCCGCCGACGAGGTCTTCGTGAAGGAGTACTTCGGCCCGATCCTCGCCGTCCACGTCTACGACGACGCCGCGTACGACACCGTGCTGGACCAGATGGAGAGCGTCTCGCCGTACGCGCTGACCGGGTCGATCATCGCGCAGGACCGGTACGCGATCGACGACGCCACCGAGCGGCTGCGCTTCGCGGCGGGCAACTTCTACGTCAACGACAAGCCGACCGGCGCGGTCGTCGGGCAGCAGCCGTTCGGCGGGGCCCGCGCCTCGGGCACCAACGACAAGGCCGGCTCGATCTTCAACCTGATCCGCTGGGTCAACGCCCGCACGATCAAGGAGACCTTCGTGCCCCCGGTCGTGAGCGGGCCGTACAAGGGCGACGTTCCGCAGGGCGGCTGGCAGCAGCCCGAGCTCGGCGACCTCGGCTACTGACGGATCGCGATCCGCGCCGCGACACGTGGGTCGTCCTCGCCGAGCAGCGTGAACGGCTGAGCGTCGAGGACGAGCACCGTCGTGGGAAAGGATGCTTCCCCGCGTTTCAGTCCTCGGTGGGGACGGCCATCTCGCCGAGGAGGGACCAGTCGTCCTGCGGGACCGTGACGTTCACGATCCTCGGGGTCTCGGCGAGGTGAGGCGGCAGCGTCCGCCGGGCCGTCTGGAAGTGCTCCGACCCGACGTGCGCCGCTCCGGCCTCGTCGTCGCGGAACGCCTCGACCAGGACGTACTCGGCCGGGTCGTCGAGGCTGCGCGACCAGTCGAACCACAGGCAGCCCGGCTCGGCGCGCGTCGCCTCGGTGAACTCGCGGGTGATCTCCGGCCACCGGTCGGCGTGCTGCGGCAGCACCCGGAACTTCGCGGTGATGAAAATCATCTGGCGTCTCCTCGTGTGATCGCGGGCAGGACCACATTCTCCAGCACCGCCGCCGGCGCGGCGTCCTGCCCGGGTCCGTTGTAGTCGCCGGCGGTGACGGCCACCACGAGGTCGAGATCGGGCAGCAGGAACAGCCGCTGGCCGCCGTTGCCGATCGCCGTCGCCCGCGCCCCCGGGCCGGCGTACCACAGGTAGCCATAGGAGACGCCCTCCCAGGCGGGCACCCGGGGGCGCAACATCTCCTCGATCCAGCCGGGGGCGACCTCCCGGCCGAGCACGGCCTGCCCGATCCGGGCGAGGCCGCGCGGCGTCAGGCGCAGGCCCGAGGCGGCCAGGGCCCTGCCGTCCGAGCCCGCCGACCACTCGAAGGCCCCGACGCCGAGCGGCTCGAACAGCGCGGTGCGGGCGAACTCCTGAAGGCGCAGGCCCGTGCCCTTCTCCACGATCGCGCCGACGAGGGCCGCGGCGCCGCCGCTGTAGCGCCACCGCTCGCCCGGCTCCTCCACGAACGGGCGCTCCAGCACGTAGCGGCAGCGGTCCGGCGCCAGGTCCATGGCGATCTCGCTGTTCGCCGGGCTGGTGTAGGGCGCGCTCTCGTCCCACTCCAGGCCCATCGTCATCGTCAGCGCGTGCCCGACCGTCAGCCCGGCCCGGCGGGGATCGGCCGCCAGATCGGCGTACTCGGGAAAGGCCGACAGGAGCGGCTCGCCGGGGTCCGGCACCAGGCCGGACTCCAGCGCCATGCCGTACAGCAGCGCCACCAGGCTCTTGGTGACCGAGCGCACGTCATGCAGCGTGTCCGGCCCGAAGTCCACGTGGCCGAGCGGCGTGTTCAGCACGTGGTCCTCGCCGCCGCCGTACCACTCGAGGACGACGCTGCCGTGCCGGGCCACCACGACGCCGTGCAGGGCCGGGGCCCCGCCCCGCCGTACGAGGGCGTCCAGCCGGTGGGGCAGGTCCGGCGCGAACCCCGCCTCATCCGGGGCCTTCTCGGGGTCCTTCTCCGGGGGGATCAACCGCATGCCGTTTCCTCCACTCGCTCGGGGATTGGAGCCTCGCATAATTCACCGGCGATAGACGACGGGCAAAGGGGGTACCGCATCCGAAAGACGCCTCCGAGCGAGCCGAGGTCGACATGCGCGCGATACTGGCGGCTCTATGCGTCGCGGCCGCGGCCGTCACCGCCGCCTGCGGCGACATCAAGCAGGACTACTACACCCAGACGATGCCCCAGAACGAGGGGGCGAACGTGAACCTGCCCGGCCTGCTGCTCCGCAACGCCTTCATCATCGGCTCGCAGCAGCCCGCCGCGCCGGGAACGGACATGCCGATGTACATGATGCTGCTCAACGAGAGCGGCGCCGCCGACCGCCTGCTGTCGGTGGACACCGGGGGCCTGTTCCGGGAGGCCCGGCTGCCCGCCGGCGGCCTGGAGATCCCCGGCGGGAGGTATGTCGGCGGGACGGCCCTTCCCCAGGTGCTGCTCGCCGGCCTCACCCGCCCGCTGGGCAGCGGTGGCACGATCCCCGTGACGTTCCGGTTCCAGAACGCGGGGACGGCCAGGGTCGACGTGCCGATCCTGCCGCCCGGAACGTGGCGGAGCACCTACTCTCCCTGGCCGGGCACGTCGCCGAGCCCGTCGCCGGCCGTCTCGCCCAGCCCGTCGCCTGCCCTTTCACCCGGCTCCTCGCCGCCCGTCTCGCCGAGCCCGTCACCGGCCGGGAGCTGACCCGTCCCGGATCCCGGGGTTCGCGGCGATGATCTCCTCGGCGACCGCGCGCAGGCGGGGCAGGTACGCGGTCACCTCGCGCGCCCTGCGCCGCAGGACGTCCGGCGACCCGGCGCCCAGGTCGGCCGCCAGGTCCGCGAACCCGGCCAGGTGTCCCGTCTCCCCCGGCGCGTCCGCGGCGAGGATCTTCAGGCAGCGGGCGTACGTCGCGGCGATCCAGAAGACGGCCTCGCGGTGCAGTCCCCGCGCGACGAGGTCGGCGCTGCCGTCCACCGCCACCGGCCGGGCCGCCTCCGCGACGTCGGCGGAGAAGGGGAACGGCGTGCGTGCCGCGGCCGCCGCCGCGTCGAAGGCCCTCGTCATCGCGGCGAGGTGAGCGGTGACCCGCTCACGGGTCAGCTGCGCGCAGCCGAGCAGGCCGAGCAGCTCCTCGTAGACGTCCATCCGGTCGTACGCCCGCAGGAGCTCGCGGACGGCCGGGTAGCGCAGTCGTACGGTGGGGTTGCGCAGCCCCGCTGTGAGGAGCACGTGGGTCGTGATGCCGGCTGGGAACAGCCAGGCGGTGACCTGGTCGTGGAACGGCGCGCGGGAGTCGAGCGCCGCGAGCCCGCCGGTGATGCGGCGTTCGGCGTCCTCGCACCGCAGGCGGACCCAGCGCCGTTCGGCGAAGCCCGCCGCGACGGCGGCCTGGAGCCTGGCCAGCCGCCCGGTGGGGTCGGAGATCACGGTGTCGGTGCGGAAGGCGCCGGCCAGGTGACAGGAGGCCAGCACGTCGCGCGGCGAGGCGAGCACGTCCCAGGACACGTACGTGACCTCGACGAGCACGCCCTCCCAGGGGATCTTGCCGAGCTTGGGCGGGGCCACGGGGTCGGTGACCACGACCGCCACGTCGACGTCCGACGTGGGCGGCAGCACCGCCCCGGGATCCGCCCAGGCCGCCGAGCCGGTCAGGAACGCCCCGGCGAAGTTCGCGGCGGAGGCGGCCTCGCGGGCGACCCATCGGGCCGCCGCGGCCCGCGCGTCCCGCACCCGTGTCACCGATGTCGTCATCCCTCTATCGTGGCGCGGCCGGCGGGGATCTTGAGCACGACGACGGCGATGTCGTCGCGGGGCAGCCCGGGCTGGAAGGCGACGGCCTCGTTCACGACCGCCTCGGCGATCCCTGCCGCCCCCATGGCACGGGAGGCGCCGAGCAGGAGCCGCAGCCGATCCTCGCCGTACAGTTCCTCGCCCCTGCGCGCCTCGACGACGCCGTCGGTGTAGAAGAGGACCGCGTCGCCGGGGGCGAGGTCGACGTCGACGTCGGTCAGCCTGACCCTGGGCAGCAGGCCGAGGACGTTGCCCGGACGCCCGATCTCGCCGACCGTGTCCCCGCCGGCCCGCAGCGGGTGCGGGTGACCGGCCAGGGAGACGGTGAGCCTGAAGTGCTCGCCGGCGGGCACGAGCCGGCCGTACACGGCCGTCACGAACCGGCCCGCCCGCTCACGCAGCAGGGTCCGGTTGAGCGCGGACAGCACCGCCGAAGGGCTGGGCTCCCGGATCGGCGCGGCCCGCAGCGTGTAGCGGGCCAGGCTGGTGACGACGGCGGCCTCCACGCCCTTGCCGCACACGTCGCCGAGGGCGAGCGCCCAGCCGCCGGCGGTCTCGTACATGTCGTAGAAGTCGCCGCCCACCACGTCGCCGCGCCCGGCGGGCCGGAACGCCCCGGCGACCTGAAGCCCCGGGATGTCGGGCAGGGCCGGGGGGATGAAGCTGCGCTGCAGGGTGCGGACCAGCTCGCGCGCCTCCGCCTCCGACCGTTCGGCGCGCTGGCGGGCGCGCAGCAGCTCACGCTCGTACTCCCGCCGGTCCGTCGCGGCGAACAGGCAGAAGCGGATGACGCCCGTGTCGTCCCGCATCACGGCGTTGAGCAGCACCGGAAGCCCCGTGCCGTCGGCGCGGCGCACGTCGACCGCGATCTCGCGACGACCGACTGCATCGCGAGCAGCGGGGCGAAGTGGGTCTCGTAGAAGATGCGGTCGCCGACGGCCAGCAGGTTCTGGATCCGCATGCCGCCGGTCAGCTCACCGGGGCCGTACCCGGTGAGCTCCAGCAGCGTGCCGTTGACCCGGACGATCGTCCCGTCGGGCAGCGTGGACAGGTATCCGCAGGGCGCGTGTTCGTAGAGCTCCTCGAAGTCGTCCTCGACTCCGTCCACCTACAGGAACGCCTTGATCGCGGAGATGGTCTCCTCGGGCGCGCTCAGGTTGGGGCAGTGCCCGGTCGCCCGCATCAGCACAAGTTCGCTGCCGGGCATGTTCTTGTGCACAAACGTGCCGACCTCGACCGGGGCGATCACGTCATCGGAGCACTGCAGGATCAGGCAGCGAGCCGGCACCCGCGACAGGTCGGCCCGGTTGTCCGACATGAACGTCACCGTCGCGAACCGCTTGGCGATGTCCGGGTCGGTGCGGCAGAAGCTGTTGGTCAGCTCGGTCCCCAGCTCGGGCCGCTCCGGATTGCAGAAGATGGCGCGCCTCGGCGTGGGCTCGCTGCCGATCTGCGGCACCGACGACCGGCTCAAGGGCGTGCTGACCGACCGCGACATCGTCGTGAAGGTGCTGGCCCAGGGCAAGGACCCCAGGTCGTGCCAGGCCGGCGAGCTCGCCCAAGGCGAGGCCGTCACGATCGGCGCCGACGACGACGCGGCCGAGATCCTGAGCACGATGGCCACGCACAAGGTCCGCCGCCTGCCCGTCGTCGACGGCCACGAGCTGGTGGGCATCGTCGCGCTGGCCGACGTGGCCCGCGCCCTGCCCGACCGTCCCGTGGGCGACCTCGTCGACGCGATCAGCACGGACTGACATTCGTCCGTCGCCGAACGGCAGGCGGTCGCCGGAGCCCCGGCCCTTCCCCCCCGGCCGGGGCTTCGCGGGCCCTGTTTGATCTGGACCGAGGGGGTATGGCGGCACTTGCGTGCTTCGTCCCGGCGGGACTCGCCGGAGCCGGAGCCGCCGCGGCCGGGAGCGGGGCGCGGGACCTGCGCCCCGAGGCCCGCCGGCCGGACCCGTCCACGACCGAGGCGCCGGAAGGGGTAGCGATGACCGACGACACCACGGCGGCCACGCCGGAACGCTTCGCGTTCGACTTCGACTCCCGGTTCGCCCCCCTGCTGTCCGTCCTGGGCATCCGCCCGGACACCGCCGGGGTCCTGGCCGGCCCCGGCACGCTGCGGGTCCGCTTCGGACCCTGGGTGATCGAGACCCCGCTGGCCAACGTCTGCGGCGTGGAGACGACCGGCCCCTACTCGCCGTGGCGGGTGATCGGGGTCCACGTGTCGCTCGCCGACCGCGGCCTGACGTTCGCCACCAACGCCCGCAAAGGGCTGTGCGTGCGGTTCCACGAGCCGATCCGGGGCGGCGAGCCGCTCGGGCTGCTGCGCCACCCCGGCCTGACCGTGACGGTCGCCGACCCCGCGGGACTCGCCGGGAAGCTGTCCCGGCGTCTGTAGAAGCTCCTGGAGGAGGATCCTTGATCCGGCAACTCGTACGCGGCGCGACCGCCGGAGCGCTGTCCACCCTCGCGATGAGCGCGGTGATGCTCGCCGGGCAGAAAAGCGGCCTGATGCCGGGCCAGCCGCCCAAGCACATCGTGAGGGCGGCCCTGCCTGGCCACCGGCAACGGCCCAAGCCCGGCGAACGCGTCCTCGGCGCCGCCGCGCACCTCGGATTCGGCGCCACCAGCGGCGCGGCGTTCGCGCTGCTCACCCGCGGGCGCGGGAGCGGCGTTCCCCTCGGTGTGGGCTACGCCCTGCTGATCTGGCTCGGCGCCTACGAGGGCTGGGTGCCCGCACTGAACATCCTGCCGCCCGCCTCGCGCGACCCCGCACGCGGACGCCCGGTCGTCATGGCCGCGGCGCATGTGGTGTACGGCGCGACGCTGGCGCTCGCGGTGCGCGCCATGCGCGGGGCGGACGGACGACACGACGAGAAGGAGGAGAGATGACGACGACGGAACGGCCGCTGGCCCTCGTGACCGGCGCCTCCAGCGGCATCGGGTACGAGCTCGCCAGGCAGTTCGCCCAGCACGGCTTCGACGTGGTGGTCACGGCGGAGGACGCGGAGCTCGGCACCGCCGCCGAGTCGCTGAAGGAGTACGGCGGCCAGGTCATGCCGGTGCGCGCCGACCTCACCCGCTACGACGAGGTCGAGCGGCTGTGGACCGCGACCGTCGCTGCCGGGCGGCCCCTCGACGCCGTGGCGGTCAACGCGGGCGTCGGCGCCGGCGGCGCCTTCGCCCGCGAGACCTCGCTGGAGGCCGAGCTCACGCTCATCGAGCTCAACGTCACGTCCTCGGTGCACCTGGCGAAGCGCGCCGTCGCCGCCATGACCGCCCGCGGCAAGGGGAAGATCCTTTTCACGTCGTCGGTCGCCGCGCTCACGCCCGGGCCGTTCGAGGCCGTGTACGCCGCGAGCAAGGCGTTCCTCCACTCGTTCGCCGAGGCTCTGCGGAGCGAGCTGAAGGACTCCGGCGTCACCGTCACCTCGCTCCTGCCGGGCCCGACGGACACCGAGTTCTTCGAGCGGGCCGGCATGGAGGACACGCGCGTGGGCTCGGGCAAGAAGGACGACCCGGCCGAGGTCGCCCGGCAGGGCTTCGACGCGCTGATGAAGGGCGATGACAAGGTCGTCGCCGGTTCCTTCGTGAACAAGGTCCAGGGCGTGGCCGGCCGGGTCACCCCGGACACGGCCAAGGCCGCCATGCACCGCCGCATGGCCGAACCCGGCAAGGGCGGCACGTCCGGGAACGACGAATAGGCGCGTCCCTTCCTGCCCACGATGCCGCGGTGGGGAGGCCGCTCAGGAGGTGACGGCTTTCGCGGAGTTCCACAGGACCCCGCGGTTGAGCCGGTTCGGGTAGAGGGCGACGACAGCCTCGTACAGGTCGGCGTGGCTGCCGGTCTTCTCCACCGCGGCCGTGAAGTCCTCGATGTACCGGCGGGTCCTGGCGATGTCGTCGGGGCTGTCGGGATCGCCGTCGCGCTTGTGGCCGGAGACGACGGCGCTGGGCCGGAGGCTCTCGATGGTGTCCAGGGCGTCGAGCCACCGCCGATGGCCGCCGCCCTTCGACTCTGCCATGTAGAGATGGACGTCGCCGTACACGGCGTCGCCCGCCACGACCAGCCCGATGGACGGGACGTGCAGTGCGCTGGTGCCGTCGGTGTCGGTGTGCCCCAGCTCGATCGCGCGAAGCCGCTCTCCTTCCAGCTCGATGAGGCCGTCGCCGGTCAGCGGTCGCGCGGCCACGTGCCGATCCGCGATCTGACCGGGGAAGCGCGGGGCCCAGAATCCGTCGAGCCAGCGCGGCCCCCATTGGGCGCCCATCTGTGCCGCCACGACCGGCGTGGCGACGAGCGCGGCGTCCGGGAAGCGCTCGAGTATCGCGGCGGCGCCGAAGAAGTGGTCGCCGTGCGCGTGCGTGACGAAGACGGTGGTCACGTTCTTGCCGGTTGCCACCACCCAGTCGGCCAGGGCACGCGACTCGTCAATGGTCATGAGCGGGTCCACCAGGACCGCGTCGTTCGCGCCGTGGATGAGGGTCGACGCGGTCGGCGACCACATCCGCCGTGCCTCACCGGGGGGCAGGTCGTCGGAGACCACGAACTTCGAGGGTGCGACATACACGGAGTAGTCCAGGCGTGCCATGGGGCGTGTCCTTCAGGAATCGGTTCGGCGACGCTCAGCCAGGAGATGACTGAGGCATAGAGCATTTAGCTTCTGTCAGCATGCTCACGCCGGTGACAGTAGTCAAGTAAGCTTTGCCTATGTCATGGATGGCGACGGAGAGATACCGGACCCGCACCGCCCCGGACGGGCTGGCGATCGTGCAGGAGCTGGTCAACACCCACGGCCTCCCCGGTCACGGTGCGGATCTGCTGGCCGGCCTCGATGTCGCCCGGCACTGGCTGCAGGTGGTCGCCGGCCATTGGGCGAAGGTCCACGGGCTGGAACCGCCGGAGGTGTCCCTGTCCGCCGCGGACCTGGACGCGCTGCGCGAACTGCGGACCGTGGTGCGGGAGATGCTCGCGATCCCGCCCGGCCGGCGGTCCGCCGACCCGTTCCGCGCCACCGGCGCCGTACTGCCGCGCGCACAGACGAACCTCGTCTCCGACGAGCGGGGCCGCGTGGCCATGATCCCGGCCGGCACGGGTGCGAACTGGCTGGCGTCGGCGGTCTGGTCGGAGATCCTTCTGGCCCAGCACGACGGCCGCTGGTCACGCGTCAAGCTGTGCCGTGAGCCCCGGTGCCGCGTGGCCTTCTACGACGCCTCCCGCAACGGCAGCGCGACCTGGCACAACGTGCGCGTCTGCGGCAACATCACGAACCTGCGCGCCTCACGCGCGCGCAGGAAGGAGGCGGACCGGGGCGCGCAAGAAGGCCACTGAGGGCCTGACGCAGGGTCCAGTCGTCGCCGTCGCGACGGGCGCGGGTGCGCATGGACCCCGGCGGCGGTCTCGCACGCCGAGCGGCGTCCTCAGCCGGCGACGTCCTTGAACGCGACGACCTCGCCGACGCGCAGCCGCACGAGGAACTCCCCCGGCACGCCGTTGCGCCGGCCGTACTCCTCCGCCCGTTCCTCCCCCATGTAACGGCCGCCGAGCACCGTCGCCCAGTGGCGCACCTCGGCGAGGTCGTCCGACAGGGTCGTCTCCCCCTCGATCATCACGTACGAGTACGGCGGGGCCTGGTCGTCGACGCACAGGGTCGCCCGGGGATCGCGGCGCAGCGCCTTGGCCTTCACTCCGCGCTCGTGGGTGGTGAACACCACGTCGTCCCCGTCGAGGGCGAACCAGATCGGCGTCACGTGAGGCCGCCCGTCCGCCCTGGTGACGGCGAGTTTTCCGGTCCTGGTGCCGCTCATCGCGAACTCGCGCCACTCCGCCTCGGTCATCCTTTCCATGGCCTCGAACCTAGGCTTCTCCGTGCCGTAGCGCGCAGTGACCCGGCCTGAGGCGTGGCGTGGACCGCCGGCACCGCTGACGACGCGGGATCAGGAACGGCCCGCGACGACGGAAATCGTCTCGGTCCCGCCCATCATGGGACGTCCAGGAGTGTCTCGCCGACGACCATGGCCCGCCAGAGCTCCTGAACCGAAGCGCACAGCAGGCGCAGTCGCTGAAGATCCTTGGCCCTCAGCCAATCAGGCAGAGTCTTGGTAGTGATCGCCTGGTTCATCCTGAACCTCGGGTCCACGGCCGCGAGGGTGTCTATCGCTGCGTGGAGGCGCTGCCGGGACTCATCCGATGTGTGAGTGAAGTAGTTGCGAGCCTCTCTGAGGACCTTGTACCGAAGGGCTACCTCGTCAGGAACGGCATCGAGCTCTGCTTGGGCGTCCGGACGGAGCCAGCCGTCAGTCCGGCGCGGGTCCCCGGCTCCCAGTTTGTCGATGTACGTGCCCGTCAGGACCTCCGCCGGTGACGACCCCGCCTGCAGTGCAAGGCGCTGCCTTCTGGACAGAGACTCCTGTTCCAAAACGCGTCTGACCGCATCGGCGTCGGTGGCTATCGCCGCGCGTAGCCAGTCCGCCGGCGAGCCTCGAACTCCTGTGCGCAGGAGCGCACGAAGTTCGCGACGACGGCCGGCGCCTTGGCCGGCGGGGTGGCGCAAAGGCCGGATGGAGACCGATGGCCTGCAACGCGTCCGCCCAGTATCCGTCGCCGAGCCGTTTCAGGACCGTGAGGCCTGTCGGAGGCCAGGCAATGGTTCTGCCGCCCATGGGCAGGCCCCACTCACCGAGGACCTGAAGACGTAACTGGTCGTAGCACTTCCTGGTGATCGTCGCGTCGGGGGTGTCCCGGCAGTAGGCACGTGCGGTCGCGACAAGGCGCAGCACCGAGGCGATCTTCGGGCGGGCCATGCCCTGTTCCTCGAGTACTGCGGAAACCTCCAACGCCTCCCCCAATTCGTCTGTCGTCAGCGCGGTCTTGGGGTCGCCTGCCAGATCAAGGCTGCGTCCCAGCAGGTACCAGACCGCGGCCTCGGTGACCCTGTCCGAGAAGAGCGCGGCGTTCCGCGCGTGCCAGTGGTCGAAGACGGCATCGGTGGCGCGAATGCCCTTGCCGACGACCGTGATGTCCACCTCGGGCAGGATCAGCTGGAAGCGCGCGATGACCTCGGCACGTGACATGCCGGAGGCCGCCAGCTTTGCGATGGTTTCCCCGTACTCAGAGGCGAAGGATGCGACGGCCTTCGTCAGGTTCCGGACAGGGGGTCTGCGGGTCCCTTTACTGAGATCTACTATCCAGGCCCTGCCCCCGCCTCTTCGTCTCGTCGGTCCTCCCCCATGTAACGGCCGTTTTCTTACGCCCTACGCACAAAGGCCGTCGCTTTTCCGTAGATGTACGGATATCGATACGGATGTTCGCGTCCGGACCGGGGTTCTAACGTCGCGCACGGGCCGGTTTTCCCGGCCGGGTCGGCGAAACGAGGAGTCCCGTGACGTAGAACTCCCCTTTTTCTCCCAGCCGTCTCCGCCATGGGAGAGACGTCTCCGCTCGTGCCCGCCACAGCGGAAAGCACCATCCATTTCTCTCATCACCCCCCGAATCCCACTGTGTCCGCCGCCCGGGCTCGACTCCCGGAGGCGTGGCCGCCGGCGCCCGCCCACAAGGCGGACGCCCCGTGGGAGGCAGAGAAAGGAAGACGCCCATGAGGCGCACAGCACTGCTCGCGGCGGCCGCCGCGCTGGCCGTGACCGGTGTGGTGGCCCCCGCCACCGTCGCCGCCGCCAAGCCCCCGCCCGGCAGCGAGAGCGCGATCAGGTCCCTCGCCGACGACCCGGCGCAGCGGGCCGCGGCCGCCGCCGACCAGGCCGTCGCCAGCGGCCTGGACGACCTGCGCGTGTCCCCCAACGAGACCTACCGGCGCACCGCCGTCACGCCGGGCGGCGGCATGTACTACGTCACCTACGAGCGCGCGTACAAGGGCCTGCCCATCGTGGGCGGCGACGCGGTCGTGGTCACCGACGCGGGCGGGCGGGTGCGCGACACCGAGGCGGCCTCCGGCGCGCTCCCCCTGAGCGTGCCGACCTCGCCGGCGGTCAGCGCCGAGACCGCCACCGAGACGGCGAAGACCGTGCTGTCCCGCGTCGACGACACCGCGGCCCCGCGCCTGGTGGTCCTCGCCTGGGGGACCAAGCCGCGCCTGGCCTGGGAGGCCCTGGTCTCCGGCATCGCGGAGGGCAAGCCGAGCATCCAGCACGTGTTCGTGGACGCGGCCACCGGGGAGATCGCCGACTCCTACGACCAGGTGAAGGCGGGCACCGGCAACGGCTACTACTACGGCACGGTCACCATCAACACGAGCGGCTCCGGCAGCTCCTACTCGATGACCGACTCCACGCGCAGCGGCCTCAGGTGCGGCGGGCAGAACGGCTCCGCCTACACCGGCGCCGACGACTCCTGGGGCAACGGCGGCGGGACCAACCTGGAGACCGCCTGCGTGGACGCGCTCTACGGCGTGCAGCGCGAGTGGGACATGCTGCGCGACTGGCTCGGCCGCAACGGCATCAACGGCAGCGGCGGCGGCTTCCCCGCCCGTGTGGGCCTGAACGACGTCAACGCGTACTGGAACGGCAGCTACACCAACTTCGGCCACTCGCAGGACAACGCCCGGCAGGCCACGCCGATCGACGTCGTGGCGCACGAGTTCGGCCACGCCGTCTTCCAGACGACCCCCGGAGGCGCGGGCTCGGGCAACGAGAACGGCGGCCTGAACGAGGCCACCGGCGACATCTTCGGCTCGCTCACCGAGGCGTACGCCAACAACCCGAACGACCCGCCGGACTACCAGGTGGGCGAGGAGGTCAACCTCGTCGGCGACGGGCCGATCCGCTACATGTACAACCCGTCCCTCGTCGGCGACCCCAACTGCTATTCCTCCTCGATCCCGCGCACGGAGGTCCACTCCGCGGCCGGCCCGCTCAACCACTGGTTCTACCTCCTCGCCGAGGGCTCGTCCCCTGGCGGCGGCAAGCCGAGCAGCCCGATCTGCTCGGGCGGCCCCTCGTCCGTGAGCGGCGTCGGCATCCAGAAGGCGGGCAAGATCTACCTGGGCGCGCTGCAGCGCAAGACCTCGACCTGGAAGTACGTCAACGTCAGGACCGCGTCGCTGGCGGCCGCGGTCGAGCTGTACGGCGCGAGCAGCGCCGAGTGCGCGGCCACCAAGGCGGCCTGGAACGCGGTCGGCGTGCCGGCGCAGTCGGGTGAGGCGAGCTGCAGCTCGTCGGGCAGCGACTTCTCGCTGTCGCTCAGCCCCACTTCCGGTACGGTGACGCCGGGCCAGTCGGCCACCGCCACGGTCGCGACGTCGACCACCTCGGGTAGCGCGCAGACGGTGAGCCTGAGCGCCTCCGGGCTTCCCTCGGGCGCCACCGCGAGCTTCAGCCCGTCGTCGGTGACCTCGGGCGGCTCCTCCACGCTGACGATCGCCACCGGCGCGTCCACCCCCTCCGGGACGTACACGGTCACCGTCACCGGCAGCGGCTCGTCCGGCACCCACACCGCCTCCTACACGCTGACGGTGTCGGGCGGCTCCGGCGGGCGCACGTTCACCAACGGCACCAACTACACGATCAACGACCTGACCACGATCACCAGCCCGATCACCTCGACCGCCACGGGAACGGCGGCCTCCCCGGTGCAGCTGAGCATCACGATCTCGCACACCTGCGCCGAGGACCTGCGGATCAGGCTCCAGGGCCCGAACGGCACCTGGTACACGGTCAAGTCCAGCGGCGGCTCCAGCTGCACCTCCTTCGGCACCAGGACCTACTCCGTCCCGGTCACCCAGACGGCGGCGGGCACCTGGACCCTTGAGGTCCGCGACCAGTACACCTACGACACCGGCTACCTCGACTCCTGGAGCATCACGCTCTGAGTGACGGCGGCGCAGCCCCCGGGATCGCACGGTCCCGGGGGTTTCCGCCTCCTGGGCCGGTCAGGCGGGCGGCGCGATCTGGGTCCGCGACCTCACGCCGAGCTTGCGCAGCACGGTCGCGACGTGGGTCTCGACGGTTCGCGTGGACAGGAAGAGCACGTCGGCGATCTCGCGGTTGGTCCGGCCGAGCGCGACGAGCCGGGCCACCTCCCGCTCCCGCTGCGAGAGCGCCCCGGCGCCCCGCCGCCCGCCCCGCGGGAGCGGGACGTCCACTCCGATGTCGCGCAGCACCCGCCTGCACCGCGCGGCGTCGTGGGTGGCCCCGAGCCGGCCGTACGACTCCGCGGCCTCCTGGAAGCCCGCCGCCGCGGCGCCGTCCCCGAGCGCGAGCCGGGACCTCGCCTCTCCTTCCGCCGCCCGCGCCGCCGCGTACGGCTGGGGCAGGGCGGCGTACGCCTCGCGGGCCCGGGCGAAGAAGGCGGCGGCCTCGGCGTGCCGCGGCTGTGCGGCGGCGAGCGCGCCACGGGCGGCGTCGAGTGCGGCGTGCGCGGCGGGCGCCACCCGGCCGGCGATCCCGGCGGCGTACTCGTCCACCAGCTCCGCCGCCGTCTCCAGGCGCCCGGCCCGGGCGAACGCGGCGACGGCCGGCGGGACGAGGCTCGCGCCCCACACCCACACGCCCTTGCGGCGCAGCCGCGCGACCGCCGCCTCGGCCTCCGCGGCCGCCTCGTCCGTCGCCCCCCGGGCGAGGTGCAGATCGACCAGCCCCCCGGCGGCGGCCGTCACTACCGGGACGTTGCGGGCCTCCGGCGCGTCCAGCCCCGCGCGGTGGAACTGCCTGACCGCCTCCTCCCATTCGCCCGTCGCCAGGGCGAGCAGCCCGAACACCAGCCACAGGTCCACCGCGACCAGCGGCGTCTCCGTGGCCGACTCCCCCAGGGACGCCGCCCGGTCGCGGAGCCCGTCCCATCGTCCGGTGAGCCACTCCCTGCGGATCGCGGAGGCGTCGAGGAGAAAGGCGGGATACTGCGCGCCGGTCTCCACGGCGAGCCGCCGCCCCTCCCGGGCGAAACGCTCGGCCGCCGCGTAGAGGCCCACGGTCGTCGCCGAGTCGTGCAGGTTGCAGTAGGCCCGGGCGACCTCCCGCCGGACGCCCGTACGCGGGTCGCCGGCCGGAAGCCGGGCGGCGACGTCGAACGCGCCGGGAGAGCCGGTCGTCATCTCGAACGAGGCCCGGTTGGCCAGGACCGCGGCCGACAGCTCCGGGTTGTCGGCGGTCGCGACGAGCGCCTCGGCGCGGGCCATCCACTCCGCGTGCTCCGCCAGCGACTCGGCGCCCCATTCGGGCATCGCCATGCTGGCCCAGCCGCGGGCGGCGAGCGTCGGCCGGTCGGTCAGCTCGGCGAGGGCGGCCATGATCTCCGGCCGCCCCGCGGCGGCGTCGCCCGCCTGGTTGGACAGGACCACACCGAGGTTGAGCCGCACCTCGCCGCGCACGTCCCGGGACAGGAAGTCGCCCCGCAGCACCTGGCGCAGCAGCCGCACCACGCGCTGGTGCGACAGGCCCGTCGCCGCGAAGCGGCTCAGCATCAGCACCAGCGGCCCCCGGTCGCGCACCGGCAGGTCGGGGTCGTCGAGCATGCCCTCGACCACCTCGACGGCCAGGGCGGTGTCGCCCAGCGCGGCGGCCTGCTGGGCGGCGGCGGTCCCGTGGCGCACCCAGGCGTCGGTGTCCCCGGCCTGCCGGGCGTGGAAGGCCAGCTGCACCAGCGGCGGCGCGTCCGTCGCGGCGAGCGCGGCCATCGCCCGGACGTGCGCGGATCGGCGTTCCGGGCCGGGGATGGCGTCGTAGACGGCCTGCTGGGCCAGCGCGTGGCGGAAGCCGTACCGGCCGCCGGGGTGCTCGTGCAGGACCCCGGCGCGCAGCGCCTCGGCCAGTCCGGCGGAGCCCGATCCGTTGGGGTCCGGTCCTGCGGGGCCCCGCCCGGCCTTGATTTGCGCGGCCGGGTCCCCGCCGACCGCGGTGATCAGCTGCTCACCCGCGGGGAGCCGCAGCACCGCCGCCGCCCGGACCGCTCCGGCCGCCGCCGGAGACAGACCGGCCATCCGCTCGGCCATCGCCTCACGCAGCAGCAGGGGGACGCCGGCACGGTCGACGGCACGGTCGAGCGCGTCCGGGTCGTCCGCGCCGGGCAGCGCGGCGGGCAGGGATCGGACCAGCTCCTCCACCACGAACGGGATGCCCGCCGTGCGCTCGTGCAGCCGAATGACGAACCCGGGTGACAGGTCGGACCGCTCCAGCAGGGCACCGGCCAGGCTGGCCACGCCGGACGCGTCCAGCGGCGTCAGCCGTACGACCACGCTGGCCGTGTCCGGCTGGTGCCGGTAGGCCCGGCCGAGCGGCGGGCCGGCGACGCCGTCCCTGCGGCACGTCGCGACCACCGCCAGCCCCTGCGGCGGCTGCCCGGCCAGGAAGCGCAGCAGGTCGAGCGTGCCGTCGTCGGCCCAGTGCAGGTCCTCGACGACGAGTACGGCCGGTCCGACGGCCGCCAGCAGGGCGCGTATCGCGCGGAACACCCGGTGGCGTTCGGCCCGCGGGTCGTCCAGGGGCTGCGGCGACGGCGGCAGCGCGCCGGCCAGTTCGGGGAGGTGGTCGCGGAGCGCGCCGGTGACCGGGTTGAGCCGGTGCGCCGCCGGGAGCCGTCCCCTGATGTCCCGCAGCGCCTCGAAGACCGGCCCGTACGGGAAGGGCTCGCGGATCTGGTGGCAGTAGCCGAGGAGGACGGCCCGGTCGCCCGACGGCAGGCGGTCGAGCGCGGCGCGGACGAGCCGGGTCTTGCCGATGCCCGCCTCGCCCTCCACCAGCACGACCGCCGGGGGGCGGGTCACCGCGTCGATGAGAGTCCGCAGCTCAGTGGCGCGTCCGACCAGCGGGGGCGGGGGCACGATGCTCATCCACGGCTCCAAGGTACGGGTTGCGAGTCCCCCG
The DNA here is from genome assembly GCF_900156315.1 of Microbispora rosea. Classification (GTDB taxonomy): domain Bacteria; phylum Actinomycetota; class Actinomycetes; order Streptosporangiales; family Streptosporangiaceae; genus Microbispora; species Microbispora rosea. The sequence continues at coordinate 96,940 of NZ_FTNI01000028.1, forward strand.
GGCTCGGCTACGGCTCAGTTATCCCCGCCCCTTGACCGCCGGTCAACCCTCCGGCGTAACGGCCGTGTTGCGGAACCGGACAGACCTCCGGACCCCTACGCGCGGCGGGGCCGGGCGGCGGCGTCGAGCGCGGCGGCCTCCTCCGGAGTGGGCGCCGTGCCGCCGAGGTGAGCCGGCTGCCACCACACGCCCCGCCGCTGGTCGGGGTAGGTCCGCTGGGCCTCGTCGAGCAGGTCCGCCATCCGCCGCCGCAGTTCCCCGGTGAGCGCGGCGAGATCGTCGCCCGGACCGGGAGGCATCGGTTCGCCGACCAGGATCGTGATCGGGACGTGGCGCTGCAGCAGCTTGCGGGGCCGGCCCTTGGTCCACAGCCGCTGACCGCCCCACAGGGCGACCGGGATCACAGGCACCCCGGCCTCGGCCGCCATCCGGATCGGGCCGCTCTTGATCTCCTTGATCGTGAACGACCTGCTGATCGTCGCCTCGGCGAAGTTGCCGATGATCTCACCGTCCTTGAGCGCCCGTACGGCGGCGTCGTAGGCGCCCGCTCCGGCCGACCGGTCCACCGGGATGTGGTGCATGCCGCGCATCAGCGGGCCCGACACCGGGTGGTCGAAGACCTCCTTCTTCGCCATGAACCGGACCAGCCGCCCGGCCGGGTGGGCGGCGAAGCCGGCGAAGACGAAGTCGAGGTAGCTGACGTGGTTGCTCACCAGGACCGCGCCACCGCTGCGGGGTATCCGCTCCGTGCCCTCCAGGCGGAACCTCAGGTCGAGCAGTTTGAAGGCGGTCAGCGCGGTCCACAGGACCGGCGGGTACACGATCTCAGCCATGCCTGAACCGTAACCTACGCGTCAGTAGCTTTTACGGGTCGAAAGTCCTCTTCTTGGCGGCGCCGCTCCCGTCCCCTGCGCCCGGCCGGCGGCAGCTCCGGCCCCGTACCCACCCGGTCAGTGGCCACTCCGGCCTCGTGCCCACCCGGTCAGTGGCCGCGGAAGGCCTCCTCCAGCCACCACGACGGGCGGTCGGCGGTGACCTTCGCGTGGACGAGCAGGGGTCTGTCGCGCGGCCCCTTCAGCCACTCCGCGACCCCCGACAGGTCCTCCTCCCGCCGCACGGTCACGGCCTCGAAGCCGAAGCCCCGCGCGATCCCCGCGATGTCGGCGGGCGGGAAGGTGACCGCGCCGAGCGGGAACCCGTGCGGGCCGAAATGGTGGACCTCCGCGCCGTATCCCTCGTCGTCGTAGACCACGACCACCATCGGCAGGCCGAGCCGTACGACCGTCTCCAGTTCGGCGACGCCCATCAGGGCCCCGCCGTCCCCGAGGGCGGCGACCGCGAGCCGGTCGGGCCGCGCGACGGCCGCGCCGATCGCGGTCGCCAGGCCGAGCCCGATCGACTGGTAGGCCTGGGTGAAGCAGAACGCGCTGCCGTCCGGGACCGTGAGGAACATCGACGGATATCCCATGAAGTTCCCCGAGTCGACGGCCACCAGCCGCTCCTGCGGGAGCAGGTCGTCGAGCCCGATCGTCAGCGTGCGGGGGTCGATGCGCCCTCCGGCGCTCAGGTTCTCGTACGGCACGTCGCGCCAGCGCCCCTCGCGGGCGATGCGCTCGGCGATCTCCGGAGCGCGGTAGCCGCGCGTCCCCGTCTCGCCCTCCGCCCCAGGCTCGCCTTCGCCGAGCAGAGCGGCGACCGCCCGCGCGGTCTCGCGTACGTCGCCGACCACGCCGAGGTCGATATCGCGGTGCACGCCGAGCGCGTCGGAGTCGAGGTCCACCTGGACGACCCTGGTCTCCGGCCCGATCAGCGCGCCGTGCCGGGTGGTCCACATGGTGAACGAGCAGCCCCAGCCGACGACGAGGTCGGCGCCGCGGATCAGCTCGGCCGCGAGCGGGGTGGCGAAACCGCCGCTCACGTCGAGGTCCCACGGGCTGCCGTGGAACTGGCCCTTGGCGACCGCGGAGGTCGCGAACAGCGCCCCCACCCGCTCGCCGAGCGCCTCCAGCTCCCGCCGCGCGCCGCGGGCTCCCCGGCCGGCCACGAAGACCGGCCGCTCGGCCTCCGCGAGCATCCGCGCGAACCGCGTCAGCTCGTCGGACGGCTCGGCGGGAATGCCCCGCGACTCCTCGTCGTCCCCGGCCTCGACGGGGAACGTCAGCCCCCACGCCGCAGGCACGCGGCTCGCCACGTCGCGGTGCGCGCCGCCCCGGCCGGCCAGCAGTTCGCGTACGGCGTCGGCGGCCTCGTCGGGCAGCGTCTCGGCCTGCACGTCGAGAGGCAGGTTGAGCACCACCGTCCGGCGTCCGAGCAGGGCGGCGAGGAAGGCCATCACGGTGTCGTCCACGACCGTGGCGGCCGAGCCGACCCTGGCGCAGTGCGCGCCCACGGCCTCGGCGAGCGCGGTCTGGTCGATCCGGAAGTTGGAGGTGGGCGAGGTCACCTCCGGGGCGAGCACGAGCAGCGGGGTGCGGCTCTTGGCCGCCTCGGTGACGCCGGTCAGCGCGTTGGTCAGGCCCGGCCCCTGGTGGACGGTGAGCACGGCGACCGTGCCGCTCATCCGGGCGTAGGCGTCGGCCATCGTGGCGGCCCCGCCCTCGTGCCGCGCCGCGACGTAGCGCACGCCGTGCTCGACGAGGGCGTTGGTGACGTGGAAGTTGCCACTGCCGACGACGCCGAAGGCCGCCCGTACGCCGAGGGCGGCGAGGGCCGCGCCGACGGCCTCCGCGACGTTCACCGCTCCACCAGCGCGAGAACGCGGACCGGGCTGCCCGAGCCGCCGACGATCGGCAGCGGGCCCGCGACCACCACCGCGCCGGTGGGCGGCAGCCGGTCCAGGTTGCGCAGCTGGGTCAGCCCGTACTTCCCCGCGCCGAGCAGGAAGGAGTGGCACGGGAAGGCGGGGTCGAAGGAGTGGGCCGCGCCCGCGTCGGTGCCGACGGTCTCCACGCCGATGCCCGCGATCGTCGTCTCCTCCGCGAGGTAGCGGGCGCAGGCGATCGACATGCCCGGCGTGTGCGGCCCCGTCTCGTCCGCGTTCAGGAACTCTGCCTGGTCGTGGGCGCGGGCGTCCCACCCAGTGCGGTAGAGCAGCCAGCCGCCGTCGGGCAGCGGCCCGTGCTCGGCCTCCCACGCCTTGACGTGGTCGACCTCCAGCAGGAAGTCGGGGTCGGCGGCGGACTGCGCGCTGAAGTCGAGCACCACGGCGGGGGCGATCAGCTTGGCGGGAGCCACCTGCGACACGTCCTCGCCATCGCGCCCGGTGACCCAGTGGACCGGCGCGTCGAAGTGCGTGCCGGTGTGCTCGCCCGTGGTGAAGTTGTTCCAGTACCAGGCCGGGCCCCGGTCGTCGTACCGGCTGATCTCCTGCATCGAGAACGGCACCGTCTGCCCGAACGGCTCGGGCAGCAACAGGATCGGCGTCTTGTCGCTCAGCGGCGCGGTGAGGTCGAGCACCTCGATCCCCCCGCTCCGGATGCCGTCCACCAGATCCCGCAACACCGACATCAACGCCTCCCTTGATTCAGGCCCCTGCGATACTCCTACACCGGCCCACCGGAACGCCATATCAGACGCGGGTGAACCGTACGCGACGATGATCGTCCAAATCATGCGGGCGACGCCAGACGCGGCGCGCATCCCGGCCACCCCGGAGCGGCGGCTCCGGGGTGGCCAGGGGCGGCTCCGGGCCTCCGGAGCCGCCCCTGGCCGAGGCGTGACGCACGGACGCGTGAGGGGATCACGCGCCGCGGCTACAGGCCGCTAGTCCCCCGCCAGCACGGTGAAGGTGAACCCGGCGCTCGTCGGACGGCGCAGCGGTATGTCGCACTTGATCCGGCGCAGCACCTCGTTCCTGCTGAGGCCGAGCCCGTGCGCGATGAGCCGCTCCGGGCGCACCGGCACCGGATCGTCGAAGACGACCTCCACCCGGACGGGCCACGCATCGTCGAGCCGTGCCGACGGGGCGTCCAGCCGCCAGGCCCCGTTCCAGTCGAGAGCGAAGCGGTTGCGCCGGGCGAACAGCGGATCCAGCAGCGTGGACGCCACCAGCTCCGGATCGTTGGCGTGGTAGCCGTCGAGCTCGGCCAGATCGAACGAGCTGACCGGCGCTCGCTCGTGCACGCCGAGCTTGCTCGTACGGCCGCAGGACACGCAGCGGACCAGCAGCCACACGTCCAGCAGTTTGCCGTTGGCGTTGACGCGGAACCTGCCCTCGCCGGTGGTGGCGGACTCCGACCGGCAGTCCACGCACCGCAACGACAGCAGAGGCAGCCCGGTCCGGCGGACGACCCAGGGCAGCACGGTATGAGGTTGTGAAGACATGATCTCTCTAGACCTGACACGAGGCCGATTGCGCGCGGCCTCAAACGCTGCATGACCGGGCGCGCACGGGCAGCCCGGCAGAGCCGACGGAACGGTCGGCTTGAAGGTGAGCGGAAGAAGGTGTCAGGTCTGAAGAGCAGGCGGGGTCACGCGCTTATGTCCTCTGTCCTCGCTGCGACGGGGCCGCAGGCACCCTACGGGAGCGTGGAAGGCAGGCTCAAACGGTTTTCCGGCGACGGTGGCGCGACCTCGGCCCGGCAGCGGGAGCGGAGGCCGGCGCGGAGCCCGCGCCCCCGGATCGCAGGGGCACCCAGATCGCAGGGGCGGCAGTTCGGCTGCGTTGCGCTGAGGGGTCAGGCCAAGTCCGCCGGCCTGGCCCCGGCACCGTCGTGGGAGTGGCCGGTCAGCCGGTGAATGCGCCGGGACCGAAGCGGCCCCAGGCGACGAAGAGGGCAAGCGCGAGGTAGGCCAGGTTCAGCGCCGCGAACCGGAATTCGCGGCGACGGCCGTGAGTGATCATCGCTCCGGCCATCAGCGCGATCCAGCAGAGGGCGGTCACCGGCACCAGGTCCGGTGCGATGCCGGCCGCGGCGGGCAGTGTGAAGCCGGCTGCGGCGAGGATCTCGAGGACGCCGAGGGTCTTGACTCCGCCGGCGCTGACGCTTCGCGTCCATGCTCCACCTGGAGTCGCGGCAAGCTTCTCCTTCGGCACGAATGCCTTGATGGCACCGCCGGTCAGGGCTATCACGGCCAGCAGTCCGGCAACGAGCCACAGTGCGAGGTTCATCGAGTCGTCCAATCATGATCAGGCGTACGGACGCCGTGGGACGCGCCCAGGGGCACGGATGGAGTGGAGGCCGCCGAGCGCGGTTCAGCCCTTGCCGGTTCCCTCGTGGTCCGGGCGTACCAGGGCGCCGAGGTCGCCGACCCGGTCGAAGTGCTGGAGCTTGTCGGGGTTGACGATGGAGTGGATGGTCTGGATCCGGTCGTCGGCGATGTCCAGTCCCATCACCCCGACCAGTAGGTCGCGGGCGTCGAAGACCAGGGCCCCCGGCTGGCCGTTGACCTGCGTGAGGTGGAAGCGCACGCCGCCGGCACGGGCCAGCAGGGGCGCCATCGCCGCCAGGACGCGCGCCACGCGCCGGCGTCCGTTGACCGGCCGCCCCAGCGCCGGCACCTTGCCGCCGCCGTCGCCGTGCATCGCCACATCCTGCGCCAGCAGCTCTTCCAGCGCGCTCAGGTCGCCGTGTTCCACGGCGGCGAAGAAGCGCCGAGCGAGCTGTTGGCGCTGCTGCCGAGAGGCGTGGTAGCGCGGGCGGCGCTGCTGGAGGTGTCTGCGGGCGCGGGCGACCAGGTGCCGCGTGCTGTCCACGTCGGTGCCGACGATCTCGGCGACCTCCGTGTACGGATAGTCGAACACCTCGCGTAGCAGGAACGCGGCCCGCTGCTGTGGAGTCAGGCTTTCCAGCAGCACCAGGACGGCCAGCGACAGCGAGTCGGCGGTCTCGGCGTGCTCGCCCGGCGAGGGATCGGTGGCGAGCGGCTCCGGTAGCCACTCGCCGACGTATCGCTCCCGCCGTACGCGTGCCGAGCGCAACTGGTCGATGGCCAGCCGAGTGACCAGGGTGGCGATGTAGGCCCGGGGTGAGGCGATCGTCTCGCCTCCACGCTGGGTCTGGTGCAGCCGCAGGAACGCCTCTTGCACCACGTCTTCGGCCTCGCCGACGCTGCCGAGCATCTGGTAGGCGATGGCGAAGGCGCGCGGCCGCAGCTCGCCGTACAGATCCGAGGTGGACATGCCGAGTCAGCTCAGTCCGTGGACGAACCCGGTGCGCCAGCTCGGGTGCTGCGGCGTCCACCCCAGTTCGCGCTTGGTCTTCTCACATGAGATCCCGCGGGCCCGCGTCATCATGTCGACCGCGCCCTCGCCGGCCAACGGGCGGGCGAGCCAGGCCGGCACGCGGCGCGGCGGTTCGGCGCCGAGCGTGCGGGCCAGGTAGGGCAGCCAGACGCGCACCGGCGCCGGGTCGTCATCGGCGACGTGGTAGATCCCGGTCTCGCCCTCCTCGACGGCCGCGGCGGTGGCCGCCGCGGCGTCGGCGATGTGCACCAGCGACCACACGCCATCGCCGCTGCCAATGATGGGGAACCTCCGCTTGCGGATCTGCTCGGTCATGACCGCGTCCGGCGCGGCGCTGAGGCCGGTCCCGGGGCCATAGAAGGAACCGTAGCGGAGCACGATGCCGTCGGCCCAGGTGATGCCGGTCACGGCGTCCTCCACGTGCCGCAGCGCGGCCACCGCCGCCGCGGCGTCGGCGGGCGGGTTCGGCTCGATCCGGCCGGTCTCGTCGGCGACCGGTCCGCCGGTGCGTTCCATCCACAAGGAGTTGCCCTGCGCCACGAACCTGCCGACGCCGACCGCGCGCGCCGCCGCCAGCAGGTGGTCGGTGCCCTCCGTACGCAGCCGGTTGGTGGCGGCCGCCATCCGCTTGACCTGCCGCATGCCCGACGGCCCGCTCAGCGCGGTGAGCTGGTGGACGATCACCTCGGGCGCGGCCTTGGCCACCGCGTCGGCCACCGAGTCCGGATCGAGCGCGTCGACGACGACCGGTTCGGCGCCCAGCGCGCGCAGCGGCCCGGTCTTGGCCTGTGAGCGGGTCGTGCCGACCACCTGGTGGCCCCGGGCCACCAACTGGGTGACGAGCCGGGCGCCGATCGCCCCGGACGCCCCGGCGATGAAGATCCTCATGTCGTCTCCGTTCCTTGCGCGGATGAAATCGCGCTCAGCACTGAAGACGAGGGACCCCGTCTTTCCATGAACGGCAGTGACGCACCTCACACGTAGGCCGGTGGCACGCACCCGGGCCGTCCGTCCGGCCACCGTCTTCCCGCCCTCCCGCCACCTGTTGGAAGGCAGTCGCATTCTCGCGGCGGGCCTTGACGTGGACGGCCTCCAGATTTAACTTCTATGAAATCGCGTTCGGCATTATCGAACGACGTTCACACTCTGGACGGTCTCATGAACGACTCACCCCCCTCCGCGTTCCAGAAGCTCCTGTCAGAACTGCTCGGCACCGCCTTCCTCGTGTACGTCGGCGCCGGCTCGGCCGCGGCGACCGGGGTCATCGCCGCCGAATCCCACGCCCCCTTCTCCATGGCCCAGCTCGGCATGATCAGCTTCGCGTTCATGCTGGTCATCGTGGGCACGGTGTACGCCATCGGACACATCTCCGGCGCCCACATCAATCCCGCGGTCACGGTCGCCCTCGCCGCGACCGGGCGCTTCCCCTGGCGTGAGGTGCCGGGCTACGTCGCCGCGCAGGTCGCCGGGGCGGTCGCCGGCGCGCTCGCGATCTTCGCGACGCTCGGCGCGGACGCCGCCAGGGCCGCCGGAGGCGGCGTGACCGCGTACGCCGCCGAGGTCGGCTTCGCCCGCGGCACGCTGATCGAGGCGATCGGCACGTTCATCCTGGTCTTCGTCGTCTTCGGCGTGCTCGACAGGCGAGCCGCGCCCGGATGGGCGCCGATGGCGATCGGCGCGATCGTCTTCGCGATCATCGTCATCGTGGGCCCGGTGACCAGGGCCGCGATCAACCCGGCCCGCTACGCGGGCCCGTTCCTCGTGGACGCGGCCTGGGGCGGTGCGGTGAGCTGGGACCAGCTGCCGGCCTACTTCATCGGGGAGTTCGCGGGCGGACTGATCGGGGCACTCGCCTACACGGCGCTTGCGGCCTCGCGAGGAAGGACGAAGCTGGAGAGCACGACCACGGCAGTAGGGACCGCATCATGAAGAAGCTCATCAACAGTGTCGATTCCGTCGTCACCGACGCGCTGCGCGGCATCGCCGCGGCACACCCCTCGCTCCGCGTCGACATCGAGAACAAGGTGGTGTTCCGCGCCGACGCCCCCCGGCCGGGCAAGGTCGGCCTGGTCTCCGGCGGCGGTTCCGGTCACGAGCCGCTGCACGGCGGGTTCGTCGGCTACGGCATGCTCGACGCGGCCTGTCCCGGCGAGGTCTTCACCTCCCCCGTGCCCGACCAGCTCATCGAGGCGACCAAGGGCGTGGACGGCGGCGCGGGCGTGCTGCACATCGTGAAGAACTACACGGGCGACGTGCTGAACTTCGAGATGGCCGCCGAGCTCAGCGGCGACGAGGGCGTCGAGGTGGCGACCGTGCTCGTCAACGACGACGTGGCGGTGCAGGACTCCCTGTTCACGGCGGGCCGCAGGGGCACCGGGGCCACGCTGTTCGTGGAGAAGATCGCCGGCGCGCTGGCCGAGACCGGCGCGCACCTGGCCGAGGTGGCGCGGGTCGCCCGGGAGGTCAACGAGCGCAGCCGCTCGTTCGGGGTGGCGCTTACGCCCTGCACGGTCCCGGCCGCGGGCAAGCCCACGTTCGAGCTGAGCGACACGGAGATCGAGCTCGGCATCGGCATCCACGGCGAGCCCGGCCGGACCCGGGCCCCGATGCGCGAGGCCCGGGAGATCGTCCGTACCGCGATGGACGCGATCGAGGCCGACCTGCCGCTGTCCGGCGAGACGCTCGTCATGGTCAACGGCATGGGCGGGACCCCGCTCATCGAGCTGTACATCGTCTTCGCCGAGGTGGAGGCGTACCTGCGGGAGAAGGGCGCGACGGCGGTGCGCAGCCTGGTCGGCAACTACGTGACCAGCCTCGACATGCAAGGCTTCTCGGTGACGACGTGCTCGCTGACCGGCGAGCTCACCCGGCTCTGGGACGCGCCGGTGGAGACACCCGCGCTGCGCTGGGGCCGCTGACCGCCATCCGAACCTCTGGAGTCCCCTCGTGAACACCCAGTTCTTCGCCGCCTGGATCGAGGAGATCGCCACCGCCGTACGGGCGCAGCGCGACCACCTCACCCAACTGGACGCCGCGATCGGCGACGCCGACCACGGCGCCAACCTCGACCGCGGGTTCACCGCCGCGCAGGAGGCGCTGGCCGGCGCCTCCCCGCAGACCCCTGGCGCGCTCCTCGTCCTCGTCGGCTCCACGCTCATCCGCAAGGTCGGCGGCGCCTCGGGCCCCCTGTACGGCACCGCCTTCCGTGAGATGGGCAAGGCGTTCGGCGAGGCCCCGGAGATCTCGCCGGCCGAGCTGAGCACGGGCCTGAACGCGGCCCTGGCCGGCGTCCAGCGTCTCGGCGCAGCGGCCGAGGGCGACAAGACCATGGTCGACGCCCTCGCCCCGGCCGCTGAGGCGCTGGCCCAGGCCGTACGGGACGGGCTGAAGCCGGAGGAGGCGCTGGAGGCGGCGGCCGCCGCGGCCGAGCAGGGCGCCAGAGCGACGGTCCCGTTGCAGGCGCGCAAGGGGCGGGCCAGCTACCTGGGGCCGCGCAGCGTCGGGCACGAGGATCCCGGCGCCGCCTCGACGGCTCTGCTGTTCGGCGCGCTGAAGGCGGCCGCCTCCCGATGACCGCGAGCCGCGGCCGGGCCGCGAGGAACCGCGCCCGCTCAAGCGGCTGGGCCGCGAGGAACCAGGCCGATTCAAGCAGCCAGGTCTGCTCAGACGGCCGAGCCGCCGGGCACGGCGGAGCGGGGCGCGCCGAGGTCGCGCGAGACCGCCCGGGCGGTCTCGCGCACGGCCAGCGCGATCTCCTCTCGCCGCGCCGGGTCCAGCACCCGCTCGACCGGTCCGACCACGGCGACGGCACCGGCCACCGAGCCGTCCCGGGAGAAGACGGGCGCGGCGACGCCCGCGTCTCCCAGCGCCGCCTCCTGGTCCTCGACCGCGTACCCCCGGCGGCGCACCTCCGCGAGCGCCCGCTCCAGGTCGTCGCGGGCGGTCCTGGTGAGCCCGGTCAGCGGGGCGAGGTCGTCCGACAGCAGCTCGTCCCCTCGCGGGTCGTGCGCGGCGATGGCGTGGCCGAGCGCGCAGGCGTGCCACGGAATCGCCGCGCCCACCTCCAGGATCTGCACGACGTCGTCGGGCCGGAACACGTGGTGGAGCACGATCACCCGGTTCCCCGACAGCGTGCCGACCCACACGGCCTCGTTGACGCGCTGGGCCAGGGAGTCGGCCCACAGCAGGCTCCTGGCCCGCAGCTCCGACCCCTCCAGGTAGGCGTTGCCGAGTTGCAGCACGGCGGGCCCGAGCGCGTACTTGCCGGTGTCGGGGTCCTGCACGACCAGTTCGCAGGCGGCGAGCGTGCGCAGCAGTCCGTGCACGGTCGGCTTGGCCAGGCCCACCCGCTCGGCGATCTCGGTGACCCCGAGCCGGGGGGCGCCTGACCCGAGGACCTTCAGGATGAGCGCGGCGCGCTCCACCGACTGGATCACTTTTCGATTATGCCGAACGATCTTCAGGAATAACGAATGGTTGGCATCGTACTCATTTCACACAGCAGCGGCCTGGCCGCGGAAGTGGCCGCGCTGGCCAGGCAGATCGGCGGGGCGCACGTGCCGCTCGCGGCGGCGGGAGGCACCGAGGACGGCGGTCTCGGCACGAGCCCCGACCGGGTGACCGCCGCCATCGAGGAGGTGGACCGGGGGGACGGCGTCGTGCTGATCCCCGACCTCGGCAGCTCGGTGCTCACCGCCAGGCTGCTGCAGTCCCCGGACCATGTCGTGATCGCCGACGTGCCGTTCGTGGAGGGCGCCATCTCCGCGGTCGTCGCGGCGGGCGGCGGGGCGTCGCTGGACGGTGTGATGGCGGCGGCCGAGGAGGCGCGGCATGTCCGCAAGCTCTGAGCCCACGACGACCTCCGCGCCCACCGCAACCTCCGCAACCTCTGCGCCCACGGCGGCCCCTGCCACAGTGCCCCCTGAACCGACCGCGACCCTGGAACCGACCGCGACCCTGGAACCGACCGCGACCCTGGAACCGACGGCGACCTCTGCGCCGGCGGTTTCCGAGGCCCACACCGGCGAGCGCATGATCGTCCTGACCGAGGACCTGCACGCCCGCCCCGCGAGTGCGCTCGCCCAGACCGCCGCCGCCTTCACCTCGGCCGTCACCCTCTCGTACGGCTCCCGCTCGGTCGACGTGCGCAGCGTGCTGTCGCTGATGGGCCTGGGCGCCACGAGTGGGCAGGCCGTGACGCTGCTCGCCACCGGCGACGACGCAGCCGAGGCGCTGACGGCTCTCAGCGCGGTGCTCGGCGGCTGACGGTCTCGCCCGGAGCCGGTCCGAGGCGGCCGGAGCCGTCCTGCGCCGGAGCGGTCACGACCCCACGGGCGCAGGGTGGTCCTGCCTCGCGGACTCTCCGGTGCTCTCCAGGAGGTTGCGGACCTTCTCGGCATCCGGAACACCGAGCTCGCGGTAGAGGCCGAGAGCCAGCCGCCCGTGCTCACCCGCCTGTTCCGCGTGCCCGAGCGCGAGGTGGGCGCGTGCCAGCCCGTCGTGGGCGCGCGCCTGCTCCGGCCGGTTGCGCGCCAGGTCGGCGAGCGCGAGTGCGGTCGTGTGCTCCTCGGCAGCCCGAGCCGGGTCGTCCGCCGCCTCGGCCAGCCCGTTGAGCGCGGCCGCCTCGTCGGCGGTGTTGCCGAGGGTGCGGTAGACCGCCGCGGCCTGCGCGTGGCGGATACGCGCCTGGGCGAGCTCGCCCCGGCGCCGGAGGACGACGCCGAGGTGGTCGAGGATCGCCGCCTCTCCCGCCGGATCGCCCACCTTGCGGTGGAGTGCCAGCGCCAGGTCGAGATGGCGCCGGGCCTCCTCAGGGCGGCCGGCCCGGTCGAGGAGAAGGGCGAGGATGCCGAGCACGTTGGCCTCGCCCCAGGTGTCGGCGCCAAGACGGGTGAGGTCGAGCGCCTGCTTGAGGTATCGCTCCGCGTGTTCGTCCCGGCCGCGGCGCAGGGCCACGTTCCCCAGGGTGAGCAGCGCCCGGGCCCGTTCGCCGGCCTCCTCGCACGCGTCGAGGGCCTGGTGGGCGTGCTCCTCCGCCCGCTCGTACTCGCCGAGCCGCCAGTAGGTCCGCGCCAGGTCGGTGAGCGCTCGCGCCTGGACCCCGGGATCGCCGAGCACGCGGCTACGCCGGAGCGCCAGGGTGTGCAGCGTGAGCGCGTCGTCGTGATGCGCGTGCCGGTCCAGGTAGGGGCGCATCGCCAGGGCCAGCATGCCCAGGCAGATCTCAGGTCCGTGAACTGCGGTCGCGATGATGTTGGAGCGCTCGGCGTCGAGCCAGGCGATCGCCTCCGCGGCGTCGCGGATGGGCGCGATCGGGGCGGCCGGCTGCGGGATGCCCTCACGCTGGCCGACCGTGAACGGGAAGAGCCGGTCCATCGCCGCGCGGGAGCGGTGCAGGTAGTAAGTGAGCAGCCGCATGACGGCGCCGTCGTCCTCGGCGAGCGAGCGGGCGTGCTCGCGGAGCAGGTCGTGGAAGGTGTAGCGGCCCGGTTCGAGCTGCAGGAGCATGTGGGCGTCGAGGAGGCCTTCGAGCAGCTCCTCGGCCTCGTCCTCGGAGGTCCCGGCCAGCGCGGCCGCGCCGCAGACGTCGATGTCGCGCCCTGGCACCAGCCCGAGCAGGCGGAACATCCGCTGCTCGTCCTCGTGGAGCTGCTCGTAGGAGAGGGCGAAGGCCGCCGACACCCCGTCCAGGAGCCGGCGATGGTCCCGCAGCCGCCCGGCCAGATAGGACACGGTCCAGCGCGGGCGATGCAGCAGGCGGGCGGCGGAGATCCGGATGGCGAGCGGGAGGTGCCCGCACAGCCGCAGCACCTCGCGTACGGCGTCCGGCTCCCGGTGCGCGCGTACGCCCACGATCCGCTCGAACAGCTCGGCGGCGTCCGCCTCGTCCAGCACGTCCACCGACAACGCCTGGGCGCCGTCCAGGTCGACGAGCCGCCGCCTGCTGGTGATCAGGACGAGGGTGCCGGAGCGTCCCGGCAGCAGGGGACGCACGTGCTCGGCGTCGAGAGCGTTGTCCAGTACGGCGAGCACCCGGCGATCGGCCAGCTCGGCACGCCAGAGGGCGCTCCGCTCGGCCGGGGTGACCGGGATGCGGTCGGCGGGCACCCCGAGCTGGCGGAGGAGTGTCTCCAGCGCTGCGGCGGCGTCGATCGGCTCCCGGCCCACGGTGTGGGCCTGCAGGTCGATGAAGAGCCGGCCGTCCGGATAACGGGCGGCCAGCCGGTGGGCCACGTGGACGGCGAGAGCGGTCTTGCCGATCCCGGCCATGCCGTCGATCGTGACGACCGCCGGCTCGTCGTGTTCGTTGTGGTGCTCGTCCGCGAGCCGCTCCAGTTCGGCGGTCCGTCCGGAGAAGTCGGGAATGTCGTAAGGCAGGAAGGTGGAGGGAGACGGCGGCCGGGGAGCCACCGGCGCCGGGACGGCCAGCCTCAGGGCCGGATCGTCCGCCAGGACCGCGCGCTCCAGTTCGGTGAAGGCATGCCCGGGGTCGAGGCCCTGGTCGTCCGCGAGAGCCGTACGGTAGGCGCGCGCGGCGGCCAGGGCGTCGGGCTGCCGCCCCGCCCGGTGCAGGGCCACGACGAGATGGCCGTTGAGCTTCTCGCGGAGCGGGTTGGCGGCCACCTGGGTCGCGAGCTCGTCGAGCAGATCGCCGTGCCGCCCGGCGGCGAGCTCGCCCTCCACCAGGCGCTCGTACGCTGACAACCGCCGGTCGTTCCAGAGCTCCCGGACACCGGTGACGTAATGCGCGTGCACGTCCTCCAAGGCCTCGCCGCTCCACAGGTCCAGCGCCTTGCGCAGCTCGCCCGCGGCCACGAGCTCGGTGAACTCCTGCGCGTCGACCTGTCCGGGCTCCGGCTGCGCGACGTAGCCGCCGGCACGGGTCTCCAGGAGCCCTACGACTCCCGCGCCGCGCAGGACCTTGCGGATCGTGGTGATCGAGGCGTGGATCTGCGACCGGGCGGTGTCGGGCCGGTCATAGCCCCACATCGCGTCGATCAGCCGCTCGATGCCGATCACCCGGCCGGCGTTGAGCAGAAGGTAGGCAAGGACAGCCCGATGACGTGGGGCGATGCCCGACAGGGGCGCGCCGTCGACGACCATCTGGACGGGGCCGAGCAGGGTGAAGCGCAGCATCGTCCCCCCATCACGATCACATCGTGCGCGCATAGCGAATGTATCAATCCGGGCGGCCACTCTGATCTCACACGAACCGAGACGGATCTCACCGAAACCGATACGGAGGACCCACGATGGAAGCCCGGATGAAGAACCCCGCCGCGATCATCCCCGCCGCGATGAAGCCGATCATGGAACTGATGAAGGCCGCTCAGTCGCAGGGTCTCCCCCAGGAGCTCCTGGAGCTGGTCCACCTGCGGGTCAGCCAGATCAACGGCTGCAGCGCCTGCGTCGACAGCGGCCTGAAGAGCCTGCGCAAGCTCGGCGAGAGCGACGAGCGGATCGGCCTGGTCAGCGCCTGGCGCGAGACCCCGTACTACACCGACGCCGAGCGGGCCGCGCTGGAGCTGGCTGAGGCCTCGACCCGGCTGGCCGACCGCGCCGACGCCGTATCCGACGAGGTCTGGGACAACGCCGCCGACCATTTCGACGAGAAGCAGCTCGCCTCGATCCTGCTGATGACCGCCGTCACCAACCTCTTCAACCGCCTGAACGCCCCGGTCCGGCAGATCGCCGGCAGCTGGTAAGCCCCCCACCCCGATCCCCACGCAGAGAAGGAGACACCGACATGTCCGCCGTCCGCTCGCACCGCTACTCCGTCCCCGAGGCCGACCTGGAGGAGTTCCTGGCCCGCAGGAGCTCGCTGATCGCGACCATCAGGGAGGGGCACCCCGGCCTCACCCGCACCGTGCTGGTCCAGCTCGAAGACGGCGCCTACACCGACACCTGGCACTGGGAGAGCGGCGCGCAGATGGGCGCCGCGCTCGCCGCCCTGCCCACCTTCCCGGAGGCGCCGCTGACCATGGCCCTGACCAAGGACGCCACCGCCCTGAACGGCCGGGTCGTCGACGAGCGCTGACCCGGCCCACGCACAGTGGCCGGCCGGGCGGGACGCCCGGCGGGGCCGGGTCGGGTGAGCAGCGGGGCCGGGTCGGGTGAGCAGCGGGCAGGGGTAACGGCGGCAGGGCGCGACGGCCTCAACGGCTCCGCGTGCGCCGGGCGCGAGGCATGGCGGCGAGCTGGTCGCTCCGGATCTCCTCCAGGTAGCTCCGCATCAGGTCGCCCGCGCGGGTGAACCAGTCGGACAGCACAGCGATCTCCGCGGGCGTGTAGTCGGCGAACAGCTCGTTCAGCCGCCGGTAGAAGGGTTCGTAGACGGCCGCGGCGGTCGCGACCGCGGCCGGGTCGGCGAGGACGCGTACGCGGCGGCGGTCCTCGGGGTCCGGCTGCCGGTGCGCGTACCCGGCCTTCTCCAACCGGTTCAGCACACCGGTCACCGCGCCCGTGGTCAGGCCGGCCTGCTCGGCGAGCGTGCCCGCGCTGATCGGGTCGTCCCCCGCCGCCAGGACGAAGCCCAGGCAGGTGAGGTCGGTGACGTTCAGTCCGAGCCGCTGGGCGATGTCGTGCTGCCCGACCAGGCTGAGTGCGATCAGCTGGTCCATCCCGGCGAGAGCCTGCTCGGGTGTGGCCGCCGGGCGCGGCTTGCCGTCCATCCACAATCTCCTTAGAATCTAAGATGTTTAGTTCTTAAGCTAATTGTCTCGCATCGTCGAGGAGAATCATGAGCGGCATACACGACGACGTGGATCTCGGGCACACGGTCGCGGGCTGGACCGGCTGCGTCGTCGTGCTGTGCGGCTGCGCGACGATCGGCGTGGCGATGTGCGCCGCCTCGTCCCTCGGCGTCTGGCTGGGCATCGGCGTCATCGTCCTGGGCGGCCTGGTCACGTGGGCCCTGCACCTGGCGGGCTGGGGCAAGCCCAGTGGCCCCCGTCCCCCCGAGCAGTGGGACTGGCGGGCGAAGGACCCGATGACAGGCCACGGCGACTGCCTCGCGTGCCGCCTCGCGGGCCGCGGCCGGGGAGACGCGTCCGGAGCCGACAGCGCTCCCCACGCCGACTCCGTCCGCGAGGAAGGCGCCCTCTCCGACCTGTCGGTATTCGCCAACCGCTGAGCTCCACCCTGTCCTGGCATCGCGGTCCTGGCATCGTGCAGTGCTCGACCAGGTGCTCGATCAACGGCGCGACGACCTCTGCCGTGTCGCGGAGGCTCAGGACTCCCCCGAGTTTCCCGGCGACCCTACAAGACCTGCGGGAGAGCACAGAGGACGCGAGCCTGCCGCACGGTCACCGCCCATGACCTCCGGGCGCCCTCCGCACCGCGCTCGCCCTGGCGTACGCGAAGACCGGCGACGCCGCCGCGTGATCTGACGGTGGGACGCATCGCCTACACCTCGGCAGGCCGTCGGCGTACTGTCGACTTCGATCGGCGACTGCCGCTGTGCGCACCCGGCGCCCACGGGCGATACCGGGAGGCGTACGAAGCGTTCAGCACCACAAGCGCCGACAATCGACCTTCAGCAGCGCGTGTCGCCGTCCATAGGCCGAACGGCTCGGCCGACGACGAGCGGCGCGAACCCGATGAGAGGACGACCCTTGACGTATCCACCGCCGGTCTACCACGGTGACGCGGGCGATCCGACGGCGTCATACCGGCGCCCGGACGCCACGCCCGAGCTCGACTACCCGAGCGGGACCACGGTCCACTACCTGGCGACCGGTGCGACGACCAATGGACAGTTCGGGCTCTACCGCTGGGACATGGGACCACAGCCCAGCGGCCCGGCCGCACACTTCCACCGGTCGATCTCCGAGTCGTTCTACATCCTCACCGGCACGGTGCGGATCTACGACGGAAGGCGCTGGATCGACACCGGCCCCGGTGACTTCGTGCACGTCCCGGAGGGCGGCGTGCACGCGTTCAGGAACGAGTCGGGAGAGCCGGCGTCGATGCTGCTGCACTTCGCGCCCGGCGCGCCGCGAGAGGGATACTTCGAAGGCCTGCTCACGCTCGCGGACATGAGCGAAGAGGAGAAGGCGGACTTCTACCTCCACCACGACACCTTCTGGGTCTGAGACCGGCGGAGACGTCGTCGGCGCGACCGCGGCGGTGGCCCCGCCGCGGTCCGTCCGAGAGCCTCGCTCAGGTGTCCGCCGCCGCGGCGATCGACGCCGCATCGCTGTTCAGGGCCCCGGCATCGGAATTCCCGCATCAGGCGCATGGTCGCCGGCTACGTGTGTAGCAGAGGGCGCCCGACGAGCCGGGTTCACGGCCGGAGGTCGATCGCCAGTCCGATGCTCCGCGCCGGGTGAGCGGGAGTGCCGGCAGGCGACTTCTCCGAACGGCCCGCCGTTTGCCGCTGGTGTGGGTAGGCCGGTCGCTGCTCGGGATCACGGGGCCGCCCCCGGCCAGGAGAGGAAGGCCGGTGATTCGAGCCGGGAATCGAGGACGCGAGCACGCAGTCGTACTGCGGGCACGGTGTGGTGAAGCACTGCTTGGGAGAGGGCACGCAGACGCGGCCCGGACCACAGTCGACTGCCGCACACGGCGATCCGGGACTGCACGCACCGCGCGCCTGACTACCGGGCGGAGCGGCGATGACCGCCCGTGCCGATGGAGCCGCCGGCGACTCTCCCGCCCAGGCCATGGCCGTGGCGGCTGGTGATGCCGCCACCGCCACGCCCAATATCACGATCAGTTTCCGGAGCATTCTTCCCCCAGCCGTGGTGCTCGCTTCCGCCTCTGGGATGCTCGCACCGGCCGCGCCTGCTGACGGCAAAACGGCTCTCAGCAACTCGCACGGCTTACCGAAAGCCGGATAGCCGACGCTGGCACGGGAGGTGACAGCGCTCATCGGCCGGCGCGTGCCGAAGCGTGCCGGTCGATCCCCGTAGCAGTGCACCATCAGATCGGGCTCTGTGCGCCGGCGCATCAGCGGCTTCCGCATGCCCGGCACCGCCCCGCCTTGTACGTCGTTGCCGGCGGCAGCCCTTAAGACGATCGACGTCAGCCTCCGGCGCCAAGCGTCAGGTGAAGTTGGCGCCGCCGTCCACCAGCAGCGACTGCCCGTTGAAGTAGCTGCCGTCGTCGGAGAAGAGGAACGCCACCATGGCGGCGATGTCTGCAAGTAAATCCATGCGTCCGGCCCTGGCGGGCTCGTGCCGATCTCGGCGTGCGCCGAATGTGCCAGATCCTGGGCGTATCCCGCTCTGACCACCACTGGCACCATGCCACCACGCAGCCCCGCGCGGCGCGTCACGCCGCGCAGGCCGCTGCTCTCGCCGTTGGCGCGGAGATCCGGCTTACGCGACCGACGGCGTCCGGGCCGCGCTTCAATCCCGGCCGGTCGAGCCCAGCGCGGCCGCCTTGCGCAGCAGCACTGCGCGTTCGCGCTGGTTGGCGCACAGCCGGGCCGCCAGCTCCAGCTCGGCGCGCGCCTCCTGCCGCCGGCCGAGGCGGGCCAGCAGTTCCCCGCGTACGGTCGGAACCAGATGCGAGCCGGAGAGCCGGTCCGAGGCGATCAGCTCGTCCACGATGGCCAGGGCCTGCGCCGGGCCCGAGGCCATGGCGACGGCGACGGCCCGGTTGAGCTCGACCACCGGCGAGGGCGCGACCCGGCCGAGGGCCTCATAGAGCACCACGATCCGGTCCCAGTCGGTCTCCCCGACCGAGGGCGCCGACGCATGGGTGGCGGCGATCGCGGCTTGCAGGCCGTAAGGGCCGAGGCCGCGGGTCGACGCCTTGGCCAGCGCGGCCAGGCCACGGCGGATCGCGGAGAAGTCCCACCGCCGCCGGTCCTGGTCCTCCAGCAGGATCGGCGAACCGTCCGGGCCGGTCCTGGCCGGGAAGCGCGCGGCCGTCAGCTCGCACAACGCCAGCAGGCCGTGCGCCTCCGGCTCGTCCGGCTGCAGCGCGGCCAGGGTGCGGGCCAGCCGGATCGCCTCGTACGCGAGGTCGGGGCGCACCAGCCGGTCGCCCGATGTGGCCGTCGACCCCTCGGTGAAGATCACGTAGAGGACGCTGAGCACGCCGCCCAGCCGCTCCCGGCGCTCGGCGGCCGGCGGCAGCTCGAACGGCACTCCGGCCGCCGCGATCGTCTTCTTGCCCCGGGTGATGCGGGCCTGCACGGTGGGCACGGGCACGAGGAACGCGCGGGCGATCTCCTCGCTGGACAGGCCGCCGACGACGCGCAGGGTCAGCGCAACCCGGGCCTCGGGGGACAGCACCGGGTGGCAGCTGACAAACATCAGCGCCAGGATGTCGTCGTCGATTCTGTCCGGGTCGACCTCGTCGTCGACCGCCGGATCGGCCGTGGGGTCGGCCGCCAGCAGGGCATACCGGTCCTGGAGGGCGGTCCGGCGGCGGATCGCGTCGATGGCCCGCCGCCGGGCCGTGGCCATGAGCCAGCCGGCCGGATTGGCTGGAGAGTCGAGCGGCCACGACACGAGCGCCTCGGCCACCGCCTCCTGGGCCGCGTCCTCGGCCAGCCCGAAATCACCGGTGAGCCGGGTCAGCGCGGCAACGATCCGCGCCGACTCGATCCGCCAGACGGCCTCGACGTCGGCCGTACCCATCAGATCCGGCCGGTGCTCTCGTGCCGGGCCCGCTCCTCGACGGACCCCGCGGCGCCCTGCGGCATCTCGTCGTCGCCGGCCACCCGCCGGACCTCGATCTTGGACCCGGTGACCGCCGGGACCCGCTTGGCCCACTCGACCGCCTCCTGCTTGGAGGAGACATCGAGCAGGAAGTAGCCCCCGAACAGTTCCTTCGTCTCCCCGTACGGCCCGTCCGTGACCACCGGGACCTCGCCGCTGAAGTCGACCACGACGCCCTGGCCGGGATCGTCCAGCCCCTCCGCCGCGAGGAGAACGCCGGCCTTGACCATCTCCTCGATGAACTGGCGGGTCGTGGCCATCATCTCGTCGATGTCGGCCATCAGGGCCGCGTTCGACTCATCCGTGCCGCGCATGATCAGCATGTACTTCGACATCGTGTTCTCCTCCTCCGGCGGGGCCGTCTATCGTCCCTCGCACCCGTACGTCGAACGAGCGGCCCCCGGATCGACACGGCCGGAAGAGTTTTTCGCCGCACCGCGGCCGACCCCGAGGGCCCTCGTTCCGAGCGGATGCCATCTGCCGCGGCACACTGCGGCGGCACGCCTCGGTGCCCGGAGTGGACTTCCGAATGCAGCGGACCAGGCGCGCACGTGTTCTTCAGCACAGGAGCAGACCGGGTGGAGTGTCCTGGTTGTGCCCTTGGCCGGATCATGTGACGTCTCACACAGGCGGGACGCGAGACGCTACTACTTCCACTGGAAGTGATTGAGCGCCGCTTTGACCTGCGGCAACCCTGAGGGCCACCTCGATGACCTGTAACGGTCGTCTCGGTGGTTCTCAGCGTGTCGCGGCTGATCATGACGTCGTGTGCCCTCGTTGTGCCCTCCCAGATCGAGAGGACGAGCACGGCACATCTAGCATCCCCGGCCCATGCACTTGACCTCCCAGGACGTTGGGGTAGGCGTTTTAGCAGCTCAACGGCTTTCAGAGGGGTGAGAGCGAGGTTCGCTCCCACACTGGTTGTTCGGCTGCGTGCATAGCGTTTGGTCCCCGCATGGTCCCCAGTCTTGGCGCGTCTCGGCCTGTGGCAGAGTTCTTCTCGCGGCAGATCTCCAAAACTCAACTCCGCGCGGGGTCAGTTGCGCTGCTCGATCTCGCCTCGTATCTTCACGAATTCGGTCGCGGCCTGGTCACCGGACTTGAAGTACATGGCGATCATGCCCCTGGTGTTGCTGTCAACCCAAGCGCACACGCCGATCGGAACGTTCTCGGCGAGTTTGGCGTCACCACATTTTGCGACGCCACTGAGCGGTCCTGGCTGGACCTGCTTCATGTGGCTGACTTTCGTTCCCATAGCGTCAACGAATCGGTCGATTGTGGCGTCCGGGTCGGAGACGGGAGCCGACACGCCGAAAGCCAGGACCATATCCTTGTCCCGCGGATCGCCGTAAAAAGCGACCACTGCGCCAGTCGCTTGCGGAACCAGCTTCTTCAACTTGGCAAGTCCCTGAGCGGTCGCTCTGCGAAGGTTGGCACTCACGTGCTTGGCACGCCCGCCGAGTGTCTTTGGCTCGACAACGTGCGTCTGTATGGTGCTCTGGCTGTTATCAGTCTTCTCGGCGCCCTCTTTGGAAGAGTAATAGACCGCTGCACTACCAGCAGCCACCAGCCCAGCAAGGATGACGAGGGTGATCTTGCCGACGATGCGCCTTTTCGCCGGAGGTTCCGAAGGCAGACAATAGCCGGGATAGGGCGGCTGGCCGCCGTTCTGGTATCCGGGCTGGCCGTCTGACTGCGCGTATGGCGGGTGGGGTCGAACGTCCAGTTTCGGGCAGCCCGGCGGGTCGGGTGGGGGTTGAGACACAGGTTCTCCACAAGTAGCCCAGGTATGGGGCGCGGCAACCTTATCCTCGATCGACATTCGGCCACAAAGCAGTGCAATCCTGCCTGTTCAATCTCCGTCGTCTCGCTCATAGCTGGTCACGTCACTGTTCTTTTCAGAGCGTTCGGGGAACAACCGCGCACGTGTGCGCCGGCCATCCCGTCTGCCGTCGACCCCTCTGCGAAGCGGCAGCGAGCCGACGACGGAGATGGCCGGTCCATACGGACCCCCTCCCCCCGCCTCCGATAGCTGCCAGGGATCGCGACTGTCGGTCGGGTTCTGTCAAGTTCGGCCTTACGTGTGCATATGCCCGGTGACCTTCGTCGCGCGCTGGGTGGCCTAGTGATCCACCTGTACGGTCGCGCGGCGGCCCGCTCCACTCGTCCGCGCCAGCCGGTCCGGCGGTGCCTTCAGCCGGCCGCCGGGAGCGCCGGCGGGAGCCAGCGGCGTGCCGTGACGGCGGCGCGTGCGACGCGGCCTCGGGCCGCCTTGAGCGTGCGGGCATCGTGCCGCCGCCGGCGAGGGGAGAGCGCCGGAAGTCTCACCGCGAACGCGGACGCCATGTGTTGCTGCACACTGCGGCGTCGGCGTGTCTCGGCGCCGGGGGTCGACATTCGCACACGGTCGCCGAGTACCTCGGTCACGCCGACCCTGGCTTCACGCTCCGGACGTACACCCACCTGATGCCGAACGCAGCCGACCGGGCACGCAAGGCCGTGGACGCGTTCTTCGCTCAAGAACAAGCCGCGCCGAGTGCCCTGGTTGTGCCCTCGAGAAGATCGAGATGACGTCTACCCTGGTAGAGACGCGGTGCCCTTACTTCCACTGGAAGTAGACGAACAGGCGGCCGTGGTTCTTGGAATCCTTGTCGATCCGGTGGTAGAGCGCCTTGATCTCCTTCTGCTCAAGGAAGCGCAGCACCTTCTTCTTGAGCTGGCCGGACCCCTTGCCCGGGATGATCTCCACCTGGGTCGCCTTCTTGCGTACGGCCTCCTGGATGATGCCGTGCAGCGCCTTGTCGATCTCGCTGCCCTTGTTGTAGATGTCGTGGAGGTCCAGCTTCAGCTTCACGCAAGCGAGTCTAAATCGCCGTCCGCCACGGAGACGCGGGGCGAGGCGGGTGACCGCGCCCCACGCCGGCGGGGCCTCGCGTCAGCCGTTGATGTAGCCGACGAGGGCCTCCTTTTCGCTCTCCAGTTCCTGGATCGAGGTCTTGACGACGTCGCCGATGCTGACGATGCCGGCCAGGCGGCCGTCGCGGACGACGGGCACGTGCCTGATCCGGTGGTTGGTCATGGTGCGGCGCAGCTCGTCGACGTTCGCGTCCGGGCCGCAGGTGCGCACCTCCGCCGTCATGATCGACGAGACGGGCATGGCGAGCAGCGCGGCACCCTGCTCGTGGAGCCGCCGCACGACGTCGCGTTCCGACACGATGCCCGCGATGGACAAACCGTCCTCGGAAACCACGACCGCGCCGATATTGAGCTCGGCCAGCCGGGCGAGGAGCTCGGACACCGTGGCATGCGGTGGAACGGTCGCCACGCCTGTTCCCTTACTCTGCAAGATCGTCCCGATGAGCATCGACACCACCTCTCAGGGGCACCCGGGGGATCTGTCCCCGCTTCCGCTCCCGCCGGGCGGCCGGAGCGGCAAATCCTGTTTCCCCAGGCAACAGCGGTCGTCCTACCTCGTCAAGGGCCCCCACCCCTACGATGGCGAAATATCACCGCACCCTGGGGGCAGAGGATGGCCGAGAAGCTCAACACCGGGAGTCACGATCTCCCGATCTCAGACGCGCTCGCGGAGTTCATGCGCGGCGGCTGGGCCGGCGCACACGAGGACGTGGCGCCGCTGCCGGTCGCCGCGTACGCGGCCAAGCGGCGGGCGCGGCTCGCCGAACGGCTGCCGGGCGAGCGGCTCGTCATCCCCTCGGGCACGCTGCGGGCCCGCAGCAACGACGACGACCACCGGTTCCGCACGCACAGCGCGTTCGCCTACCTGACCGGCGGCCAGCAGCCGGACGACGTCCTGGTGATCGAGCCGTCGGGTGAGGCGCGGCTGTTCCTGCATCCCCGCCCGTCCCGCGCCGAGTCGCAGGAGTTCTACCGCGACCGGCGGTACGGCGAGTTCTGGGTGGGCCGCCGTTTCGACCTCGCGGAGGCCGAGGCGGCGTACCAGATCGAGTGCGCGCACATCGAGACGCTGCCGGCCGCGCTGAGCGGACCGGCGCGCGTGCTGCGCGGGGTGGACGCCTCGATCGACGCGCTCGTCTCCCCCGCCGGCGACGACCGCGACGCCGAGCTGGCTGCGGTCCTGTCGGAGCTGCGGCTGGTCAAGGACGAGTGGGAGATCGCGGAGCTGCAGCAGGCGGTGGACGCCACCGCGCGCGGGTTCGAGGACGTCGTGCGCGCGCTGCCCGCCGCCCTCGCGCACCCGCGCGGCGAGCGGTACGTCGAGGGCGTCTTCGGCATGCGCTCGCGGCTGGAGGGCAACGCGGTGGGCTACCAGTCGATCGTGGCGTCCGGGGCGCACGCGTGCGTGCTGCACTGGATCCGCAACGACGGACGGCTCGACCCCGCCGAGATGCTGCTGCTGGACGCCGGGGTCGAGGGCGACAACCTCTACACGGCCGACGTCACCCGCACGCTGCCGCTGTCGGGCCGGTTCAGCCCGGTGCAGCGGCAGGTGTACGACCTGGTCTACGAGGCGCAGACGGCCGCCATCGCCGTGCTGCGGCCGGGGGTGCGCTTCCGCGAGTTCCACGAGACCGCCATGCGGGTGATCTCCGACGGGCTGCGCGAGTGGGGCCTGCTGAGCCGGGCGCAGGCCGACGCGGGCCTGCATCGGCGCTACACCCTGTGCAGCAGCGGCCACATGCTGGGCCTCGACGTGCACGACTGCGCCCGGGCGCGGGCGGAGACCTACCTCGACGGCGTGCTGGAGGAGGGCCAGGTGCTGACCGTGGAGCCGGGGCTCTACCTCCAGCCCGACGACCTGACGCTACCGCCGGAGCTGCGCGGGATCGGCGTCCGCATCGAGGACGACCTCGTCATCACGGCCGACGGCGCCCGCCTGATGTCGGCCGCGCTCCCCCGCCGCGCCGACGAGATCGAGGCGTGGATGGCCGCCCTGGCCTGGTGAGCGACCGCGTTCCGGGCTTCCGGTCCGGGCCTCGCCGCCCCGACCGGAAGCCGGACGAGTGAGCCCGTCGCGGCCCTGCGGGTCGCCGGCCCGCACCTCCGATACGGGCCGATCTCGATCTCGGCCGTGATCGTGGTCACATGGTCACGTACCGACCCGGTCCTTCACGAGCCGCACGCATGCGGCAGCAACCCATCTCGGCCAGGTCAGCTCACCCGGGATGTAGATCCAGTAGCTGGACCCGCCACACGAGCTGTAGTAGCCACCGCTCTCGCTCTGGCACAGCGACGGGAGGTACTGCCCGGCGTACAGCGTCGTGATGACGTAGCCGGACGTGGTGCTCTTCTGGGACCGGATGGAGACGGCGCTGACCCCCGGCGCCGGAGTGACGGAGCACGTGACCGCGGCGGCCGGGTGGGCGACGAAGACCATCGAGGCCGCCGCCGCCATCATGGTCACCGCTGCGGCGGCGCCGACACGTTTTCTCGATGTCGTCATTGCTTCCTCTCCTTCGCGGTGCGTCACGACGCACCCATCGGCGTTCGGGGACCAAGCCGGGACCGGCTCGGGTCGAGGATCGGGCAGGCCGATATAGGCGAGGTATAGGCCCTGGTAGAACGTGGGTCGCAGGGCAGGCCGAAGCGGCTGCGGCCATGCCGAAGACCGTCGCTCGGCGCGGCGGTGCGGTCGCGCCCGCCCGCACGAGCGCGATGGTCACGCATCCCGCCCCGCGCGGCGGAGCCGTGGGAACACCGGCCACGGCGTGCTGGGACCCAGTTCACGTGATCGTCACATCGCTCCCCTACAGTGGCCTCGTGCGCCCCCCACTGGCCGTGGCCGGCCACACCGCCGACGTGCTGGACATGGTCGCCGGCACGCTGACCGAGGCCGAGCGCGAGCGCGCCGAGCGTTTCACCCGCAAACGGGACCGTCTCGACTTCGTCGCCGCCCACCTGCTCGTACGGCACTGCGCCGCGGAGCTGCTCGGCACCCGCGCCTGCATGCTGACCGTGGTGCAGCGCTGCGAGAGCTGCGGGCAGGCCCACGGACGGCCGTGGCTGGCCGAGACCTCCGAGGTGTCGATCAGCCTGGCGCACACCTCGGGCTACGTCTGCGCGGTCGCCGGATTCGGGCGGGTGGGCGTGGACGCCGAGCACGCCACGAACGGCCCGGCCGACGAGAGGCTGGTGGAGCTCGCGCTGACCCCCGCGGAGGCGAAGCTGGTCGGCGACGACAACCGCGGGCTGATCCGGCAGTGGGTGCGCAAGGAGGCGCTGGTCAAGCGGGGAGAGCTCACGCTCGACCGGCTGCGCGAGGCGGACCTGTCGGCCCTGCCGCTTGAGGACGGGCTGTCGATCCCGCTGGAATGGCAGGGCCGTCACTTCGTCGAGTGGACGGCAGGCACGGTGATCGCCTCCGCGGTCACCGACGAGCCCGCCAAGCTACGCCTTCTTGGCGGCTGACCGCCCCGGGGTGGGGTCGAGGAAGACCTGCCGGATCTCCGGGAAACGCTCGGTGAGCCGGCGCTCCACCTGGTCGGAGGCGAGCTCCAGCCGCTCCCCGGACGTCTCGTCGCGGAAGTCGACCTTCGCCGCGACCATGACCTGGCCGGGCCCCATCATGACGGTGACCAGCTCGACGACGGCCTCCACGTCCGGCTGGGCGGCCAGCTCGCCGCGGATCTCCTCCTGCAGTCCGCGCGGCGCCGCCTGGCCGATGAGCAGTGAGGCGTTGGTCCTGATCAGGGTCAGCGCCACGCCGAGCAGCAGCAGCCCGATGACGATCGAGGCGAGGCCGTCCCACACGGCCGAGCCGGTGAGTTGCGACAGCAGCAGGCCGACGCCGGCCGTGGCGATGCCGAGCAGCGCGGCGGAGTCCTCCAGCACGACGGCCTTGAGCACGGTGTCGGAGGTGCGCCGCAGCAGCCGCCCGGGGCTCACCTGCCAGCGGCGGGCCTCGCCGCGAAGCTGCCGCAGCGCCTTCAGGAGGGAGACCGACTCGATCGCGAAGGACACCGCGAGGACGAGGTACGACACACCGATGTCGCCCAGGCTCTCCCCCGCGGTGATCGTGTGCCAGCCGTGCGTCAGCGAGAACCCGGCCCCCACGACCAGCGTGAAGCAGGCCGCCACGATCGCCCACAGGTAGGCGGCCCGGCCGTGGCCGAGCGGATGGCGGGAGTCGGCGGGGCGCTCGCCGTGCCGGATCGCGGCGAACAGCACGACCTCGGTGGCCGTGTCGGCCGCGGAGTGCGCCGCCTCCGACAGCATCGCCGAGGAGGAGCTCATCAGGCCGGCGACCAGCTTGGCCAGCGCGATGGCGAGGTTGGCCGCGCCCGCGACCACGACGGTGCCAAGGCTCTCACCGTTCTCGCTGTCAGCCATTCCGCTCCATTCGCTGAAGTGATCTTATGCTGGTCGTCATGGAAGCCCCTCACTGGCTCACCCCGCAGGAGCAGCACGCCTGGCGGGCCCATCTGGCCGCCCACCGCCTGCTCTTCCACCAGCTCGACCGGGAGCTGCAGGGCGCCGGGTTGTCGCTGAACGACTACGAGATCCTCGTGAACCTCTCGGAGAGTCCCGGCCGCCGCATGCGCATGAGCGAGCTGGCCGACGCGACAGTCCAGTCCCGCAGCCGGCTGTCCCACCAGATCTCCCGGATGGAGGCCGCCGGCCTGGTGATCCGGCAGGACTGCGAGGACGACCGGCGCGGCACGTTCGCCGTACTGACCGACCACGGCTGGGAGACGATCCAGCGGGTGGCGCCGGACCACGTGGCGAGCGTCCGCCGGCACTTCATCGATCTGATGACCCCCGAGCAGGTGTCCGCCCTGGACCAGATCTACACACCGATCGTCGACCGTCTCCAGGCGGTCCGCGGCATGCGATGAGGAGGCTGTGGCGCGGCGCGGGGTGAGCACCGGTCCCGACTTCCCGCGGCGGGCCGGGCCAAACCGATTCCCACGGGAACGCGTGCCGGCCCCGCCCGCTCGCTACGATCCGGCTGTGCGAACAATCCTCGGGCTCGTGGTGGCCGGCCTGCTGCTCGTGACCGCCTGCAGCGCCAAGAGCGAGACGGCACTGCCGGACGGCCCCGCGCTGCTGAAGCGCTCGGCCGAGACCATGCGCACGGTCAAGACGGTCGCCTTCACGATCGAGACCAAGGACAAGCCCGCCGTACCGGTCCGCCACGCCGAGGGCAGCCTCACCCGGGAGGGCGACGCCAAGGGCACCCTGCAGATCGAGCTCGTGGGACTGCAGGAGATCGAGTTCGTGCTCGTCGGCGACAAGGTCTACTTCAAGGGACCGACCGGCGGCTTCCAGACGATGACCCGGCAGCAGCTCATTGCCCTGTACGACCCGTCCGCCGTGCTGACGGGCGTACCCGACCTGCTGTCCACCGCGCAGGACGCCCGGACGCAGGCGGAGGAGAAGATCGGCGACACCGCCGCCTACCGGGTGGCGGCCACGCTGTCGCAGCAGGTGCTGGCCAAGCTGGTCCCCGGCGTGCAGCAGGGGGTCGACGGCACGCTCTGGATCGACAAAGCCACCGGCCGCCTGCTCAAGCTCGACCTGCCGCTCACCGGCGGCTCCGTGGCCGTGACGCTGAGGGACTACGACGCCCCCCTGACCATCGCCCCGCCCGCGTCGTGACCGACGCCACCGACGCGGCCGGCGCGTCCGGGCGGACGCGGGCGGACGGGTCCTCCACCCGGCGCCGGCGTCTCGCGCTGGGCGTCGGCGGGGCCGCCGTGCTGCTCGCCGCGCTCGACGCGTACGTCGTCGTCACCGTGCTCGTGGACGTCGCCGCCGACGTCGGCGTGCCGCTGAACCACCTGGAGAGGGCGACCCCGGTCGTGACCGGGTTCCTGCTCGGCTACGTCGCGGCGATGCCGCTGCTCGGCCGCCTGTCGGACCGGTACGGCAGGCGCGCGCTGATCCACGCCTGCCTGGCCGGGTTCGCCGCCGGTTCTCTTGTCACCGCCCTGGCGGCGAGCGTCCCCGCGCTGGTCGCGGGCCGTACGCTCCAGGGCGTCGCGGGCGGCGCGCTGCTGCCGATCACCATGGCCCTCATCGGCGACCTGTGGGACGAGCGCGCCCGGCCCGTGGCGCTCGGCGCGGTCGGCGCCGCGCAGGAGCTCGGCAGCGTGCTCGGCCCGCTGTATGGCGCGGGCCTGGCCGCGCTCGCCGGATGGCGCGGCATCTTCTGGGTCAACCTCCCGCTCGCGCTGCTGGCCGCCGTCGCCGTGCAGGCGGCCGTCCCCGGCGGGCGCGAGCCGTACGGGCGGCCGGCCGGCGAAGCGGGCACGGGGAAGGCGGGCACGGCCGAGGCGGGCGCGGGCACGAGGGGCGCGGGCACGAGGGGCACGGCGGGCGCGGGGAAGGTCGACGCGGGCGGCGGCGTCCTGCTCGCGCTGGCGCTCGGTCTGCTGGTCGCCGGGCTCTACAACCCCTCCCCCGACGCGGCCGTGCTGCCGCCGTGGGGTCTGCCGTGCGTGGCCGCCGGGGCGGTCGCGGCCGTGCTGTTCGTGCTGTGGGAGATCCGCTCGCCGGTCCGCCTGCTCGACCTGACGGGCGTCCCCAGGACGCCGCTGCTCGCCACTTTGGCGGTGAGCCTGCTGGCCGGGGCGGCGCTGCTGGTCACGCTGGTCGACGTGCAACTCGCCGCGCAGACGCTGCTCGGCAAGGACGCGGTGGGCGGCGCCCTGGTGCTCACCCGGTTCCTCGCCGCGCTGGCGGTCGCGGCGTTCCTCGGCGGGATCCTGGTGCGGCGGTTCGGCGAACGCCCGGTGGCCGTGGCGGGGATGGCGGTGGCCGCCGCGGGTTACTGGATGGTCTCCCGGTGGCCGCTCGACCTGGCCTCGGCCGGCGTGCGGATGGACGTCGACCTCGTGGTGGCCGGCCTCGGCCTCGGGGTGGTGATCGCCCCGGTCTCGTCGGCGGTGCTGCGCCTGGTGCCCGCGGCGCAGCACGGGGTGGCGTCGGCGGCGGTCGTGGTGGCCAGGATGATGGGCATGCTGCTGGGCGTGGCCGCGCTGTCCGCCTGGGGCTTCCACCGGTTCCAGTCGCTCACCGCGCACCTGGACACACCGCTTCCGTTCGGGGTGGACGCGGCCGAGTACGCCCGCAGGCTCGCGGACTACACCGCGAAGGTCCAGGCGGCGCTGCACGCGGAGTACACCGAGATCTTCCTGATCACGTGCGGGCTGTGCGTGCTCGGCGCGGCCGCCTCCCTGGCCCTGCCGCGCCGCCGCGCCTGATCCCGCACCATATCTCGCGCCTGATCCCGCACCATATCTCGCGCCTGATTCCGCGCCTCATCTCTCGCTTCTGCCGGGTCAGGCGCCGAACCAGCCGGGCACGTCGAGGCGGAAGACGTCGTGCGGCGTCACCTTCCGCAGGTCGGCCTCCAGGTCCCTGAGCCGCTCCTCCCCGATGACGGCGGCCCAGCGGGCCCGCAGGTCGTCGAAGATCTGTGCCGAGCGCACCAGGACGTCCACCCCCGAGGGCGTGAGCCGTACGATCTTGCGGCGCGTGTCGCGGGGGTCGCGGGCGCGCTCCACGTAGCCGATGCGCTCCAGCGTCTCGATCGTCTTGCCCGCCGCCTGCTTGCTGACGCCCAGCGTGCGGCCCAGTTCCACCGCGGTCGTGCCCTCCGGGCCGATCGCCTGCATGACGAAGCCGTGCATGGGCCGGGCGTGCGGATGCCCCTGACGGGCGAGCTCGGCGTGCAGCTCGTCGATGAGAACGCGAAACCCCAGGAAGAGCCGCAGGGGCAGCTCGAAGCCGGGCGGGTCGATTGACACAGATAGACAACCTGGTTCACTATTAACGACAACGACGTTGTCTATTCTAGGAGACGCCGGCGATGCCTGTCATCCGTCATGCCCAATCCCGCAGATCCGAGACCCCGGCCGGGGTCATGACCACCTTCGCCTCACCCACCCTGGGCGGCGCCACGCGGGCCGTGTGGCGCGTCGAGGCGACCCCCGCGACGAGCGGGCCGTTGCACGACTTCGACGCCGAACAGGTGTGGACGTTCCTCGGCGGCACCGCCACCGTCGAACTCGGCGGCGAGACGTTCACGGTCGCGCCCGGCGACACCGTGGTCATGCCGCCCTCGACCCCGCGGCGCGTCACGGCGGGCGCCGGCGAGGGTTTCACCGCCGTCGTCACCGCCTCCGCCGGGGCCAGAGCCATCCTGCCCGACGGCACCGTTCACGGCGTGCCGCCCTGGATCGCCTGACCTCCGGTCCTCCCCCTGTCTCACCCTTCCCCGCGGACCGGGCCCGGCGACCCGTCCGGCACCGGCCCGCGCTCACCAAGGAGTCACGCATGCCCCTCATCCGTTCGGCCGACAGCCGTAGGAGCACCACTCCCAACGGCGTCATGACCACCCTCGCCTCGCCCACCCAGGGAGGCGCCACCCAGGCCGTCTGGCGGGTGGACATGCCGGCCGGAAACAGCGGTCCCCACCACGCCAGCGACGGCGAGCAGGTGTGGATCTTCCTCACCGGCGGCGCGACCGTCGAACTCGACGGCGAGACCGTCGCCGTCGGAGCCGGAGACACCGTCGTCATGCCCGCCGACGTGAGCCGCCGGGTGCATTCCGGCGCGGAGTCCGGCTTCTGCGCGATCGTGGCCGCACCGGCCGGCTGCGAGGTCTACAACCCCGGCGGGATCACCGCCGCGGACGCCTGCGACCTCGCCCCCAAGGGGACCGACCGGCTCGTGCCGCCCTGGGTCCGCTGACCGGCCCGTACGCCTGCGGACGCGCGGGGGGCCGTCCGGCGGACCCGCGGGCCACCTCCGGCGGAGCCCGGACGGCTCCGCCGGCAGGGCGGGCCGCCTCGCCGACAGGCCGGCTCCTCGGGGCAGGCCGGACGGGACAGACGGTCCGGCGGCGGGGCGGACGGTTCCGTGGCGAGGCGGGTCACGCGGGCGCTGCGGCGGGCGAACTTCCCGGTGACCGGGGGCGGATGTCCCGGGTGCCCGGGACGTCGGACGGTCCACCATTGCGGCGTACCGCTCCGGCTCTCGCCACCGCCCCGCAGAACCCCCGGGGCTCATCCCTTCCCTGACTGAGGAGGCCCCGTATGCGCAAGGTGTTCTTCGGGTTCGCCGTCGTGCAGCTCGTCGCCGTGCTCGCCCAGTTCTACCTCGCCACGTTCGGCGCGTTCGAGACCCCGCAGCCGGCGCCGGGCGACCCGGACGCCGCCATCAACTACCACGTCACGAACGGCTCGCTGGTGATCCCGCTCGTCTCGCTGCTGACCACGACCGCGGCCCTGGCCGCCCGCGCGGGCGGCAAGCTCGCGGGCCTGTCGATCCTGCCGCTCGTACTGGCGGCGGTGCAGCTGTTCGTGATCTTCCCGCTGGCGGAGCTCGCCGGTGCGACGGACACCGCGACGACCACGGCCGGCCTGGCCGTCATGGGCTTCCACGCCCTCGACGGCGTGGCGATCCTCGCCGTAGCCGTCGTCGTCGTGCGGCGGGCCGGGGCCCTGATCAAGGGCGTGCCGGTCGCGGCGTCCACCAGCGCGCATACCGTGGCCTGACCAGCGCACGGCTGATCGCTCTCGACCCGATCCTGCTCGACCCGATCCTGCTCGTCCTGGTCGCGGCCGCCCCGGCCGCGACCGCCGGTCGTCGCCTGCCGCGCTCGAAGCGTACGCGGGGGCAACGTGAACTACTCTGTTCGGGTTGCTCGGGAACGTCGGCTCAGGGAGCGCAGGAGCGGAAATGGCAGCCACACCGCGCGGCGACGGTGACCGGCCGCGGTCCGCGCAGCGCCCCGCGGCGCAGGCCGAGCGGCGGGCCGACGCCCGGCGCAACATCAGGTCCATCCTGGACGCGGCCCAGCTCTGCCTGGCCCGCGACGCCGACGCCAGCGTCTCCGACATCGCCAAGGCGGCCGGGGTCGGCCGGGTCACGCTCTACGGGCACTTCAAGACCCGCGCGGATCTCGTCGACGCCGTCCTGACGCGCACGATGGAACAGTCCGACGCCGCGCTCGAGGCGACCGACACCGGCGGCGACCCCCGCCAGGCGCTGACCCGGCTCGTCGGCGCCTCATGGCAGATCGTCCACCAACTGCACTCCGTGCTGCTGGCCGCCCACCGCGAACTGCCCCCGGAGCGGATCCGGGCCGTCCACGACCAGGCCCTGCACAGGGTCCAGGCGATCGTCGACCGCGGGCGACGCTCCGGCGTCTTCCGCGACGACCTGCCCGAACGGTGGCTCGTCACGACCGTGTTCAGCCTGATGCACGCCGCGGCGGAGGACACCGCCGCCGGCAG
>NZ_FTNI01000038.1 GCF_900156315.1 Microbispora rosea
CCTGGTTCTCCGCGCTCAAGGCGACGAGATCGTGAAAAGCGGCGTCGCGTAGCCCGAAGGCGCCATAGGCCATGATCCCGTTGCCTCCCTCCAGCTCCGCCATCTCCTCCAGCATTCGTCGCAGACCGGCCACCTGCTGCAAGGATGCGCGTTCGGCGGATCTGCGCGCCGCTGCCGGCTCGAGGAGCAGGCGGAGCTCAAGCATGTCCTCGAATCGCTGACGAGTGATTTGGGGAGGAATGCGATAGCCGGCATGGGGCACACGCACGACCAGGCCCTCGGCCTCCATGCGGTTCAGAGCGTCTCGAATCGGCGTCTGCGAGACCCCCAGCTCTCGCGCCAGGACGTCGATCGTGACGCGGGAGCCAGGCTCGATCCGCAGCGACATCAGCTGTCCGAGCAGCGTGTCGTACACCTCGTCGGCAAGCCGGCCGCGAGATCTTCCCGGCGGCGCTCCGCCTGTCATGGCCCCACGGCGCCGCACGATCATCGTTTCGTCGTCCATCGTGACGTGAGGTCCTTTCTGGAGTTTTCGGGAACCTGTTGACGTCGTTCGCAACGCTGCTGGATGTTGACGCCCCCACTCGGATCGTATAGGAAAGGTGGCGGATGCCAGCCATCCTTCCTCCATCTCGGAACCGCCCGTCATCGCTCCGCTTCGATCAGTTGGAGCTCCCATGAGCATGCTCGACGTCCTACTCGGCTCGCCGCCGGGCCACACAAGGGCCGAAGGACCTCTCGACTGCTTGAAGCCCCATTACGTCGCGGCGTACTCGTGACGCCGGTCTGCGGGTCAGCCCCTGCGACAGCCGGCAACACGCCTGAACACCCCCCAGTAACTGCTCGGCGAAGCACGCAGTAAGGCTCCAGAGCTCCCCACTCAGAAAGCAGGCAAGAAGATGCGGTATCCAAAGCGAATAGGACGACTGTCCGTTCCTCGTCGAACGGCGCACCTGGCGACGGCGGCCCTGTTGGTGGCCGCCATGGCGGCCTGCGGCCAGGACGACGGCGCGAATTCGAGCGCCCCCAAGGCGCCGGCGACCATCCCGGAGCTCACCAAGGACCCGCTGACCCTCAGCTTCATCTGGTTCGACTGGCCCCCCGCCCACGCGCTGGAAACCTTCGCGAACGCGGAGTACACCAAGGAGCGGCCGAATGTGACCATCAAGGTCAACACCGTGCCGAACGCGAACTGGCACGACGCGATGTTCACCCAGTTCGCGGCGCACAAGACCGACTTCGACATTCCGGTCCTGGACTCTCAGCACATCGGTGAGGCCGTGACGAACGGCAACATCCTCGACATCACCGACTTCGTCAAGAAGAACATCGACGTCAAGGCCTACAACCCGTACCTCCTGGCGGCCTACGGCCAGTTCCCCCAGGCGGAGACCGGGAAGCGCGACGAGAACGCCAGCCTGTACGGACTGCCGCTGCTCGGCGACACCTGGACGATGATCTACCGCAAGGATCTGATCGGCGACACGCCGCCGAAGACCTGGGACGAGATGATCTCGGTCGCCGAGAAGTGCCAGGCGGACAACCCCGGCGTCAGCGGGCTGGCTTTCCACCAGGCCAACGGCTCCGACGCCGCGGCCGTGACCTACAACACGGTCAACGGCCTCTACGGCGGCAACCTCTGGGACGCCAAGGCGCGCAAGATCGAGGGCGTCATCAACGACGCCGCGGGCCAGGAGGCGATGGACATCCTGGTCAACAAGATGAAGCCGCTGACCGCCAAGGGCTCCGGCAACTGGTTCATCGACGAGGTGAACGCGGCGGTCGCCCAGGGCAAGGCATGCATCGCGTTCAACTGGATCGCCGCGAGCGGCGCTCTGCTCGACCCGAAGCAGTCGACGCTCGGCTCCACAAAGGAAGAGATTCTCGACAAGCTGGGCTTCGCCCCCCTGCCGAGTCAGAAGACGAACCTGGTGCCTCTCGGCGGCATGGGAATGCACGTGTCGGCCTACTCCTCCAAGGAGAAGCAGGCTGAGGCTCTGAACTTCATGAAGTGGTTCGAGCAGGCGGACATCCAGAAGAAGTGGGCCGCGGCCGGTGGCGTGCCGGCGCGTACGGACGCCCTGGAGTCTCCCGAGTTCCTCAACGCCGGACCGTTCAACAAGGTGTACACCGAGTCGGTCCCGCGCATGCGGGACATGTGGAATGTGCCCGAGTACGCGCGCCTCATCGACATCGAGAACACCAACGTCAACGCGGCTCTCAACGGCGCGAAGGCGCCGAAGGACGCGCTCAATGACATCGCCAAGGAGCAGCAGAGCGTGCTCGACTCCAGCGGCCGCAAGGGCGGCGGCGGACTGTGAGTGACCCCGTCTCTCTGACGACGGACCGCCCCGGGCAGGTGGCGTCGACGACGCCGCCTGCACCGGGTCGGTCCCGCCACTTGAGCGACCGCTGGCTCGCGGTGCTCTTCA
This sequence comes from Microbispora rosea, assembly GCF_900156315.1. Lineage (GTDB taxonomy): Bacteria > Actinomycetota > Actinomycetes > Streptosporangiales > Streptosporangiaceae > Microbispora > Microbispora rosea. The sequence continues at coordinate 2,433 of NZ_FTNI01000038.1, forward strand.
TCTCCCCCGCGTTGCTGCTGTTGCTCGCGATGTCGGTTTTCCCGTTGCTGTGGGCGCTGTACCTGTCTTTCACCGACTACTCGGCCACCCGCGGGGGGCCCGCCACCTTCGTCTGGTTCGGCAACTACACCGCCATCCTGGCTTCGGCGCAGGTCCACCTCAGGGCCTTGACGACGTTGATCTACGTGGTCGGCGCGGTCGCCCTGCAGACCGTGCTCGGCTTCTCCATCGCCTACCTGATCTCACGGCGCACGCACGGGCGAGGACTGCTGACCACTCTGTTCCTGGTTCCGATGATGCTGTCGCCGGTCGTGGTCGGGCTGTTCTGGCGATTCATGCTCGACGCGCAGTTCGGCGTGATCAACAGCATGCTCGGCTCGCTCGGCCTGGGGCAGGTGGAGTGGCTCACCCGGCAGCAGACGGCGTTGTTCTCCCTGATCGTGGTCGACACGTGGCAATGGACGCCGTTCATCATGCTCATCGCACTCGCCGGCCTTACCGCGGTCCCCAAGTACTTGTACGAGGCCGCCTCGATCGACCGGGCGTCCGAGTGGTTCCGGTTCCGCACCATCACTCTTCCGCTGGTGTGGCCGTTGCTCCTCATCGCTGTGTTGTTCAGGGCCATCGAGGCCTTCCGCCTGTTCGACCTCGTCTACATCCTCACCAGCGGAGGTCCGGGGGTCTCCACCGAGACGTTGTCGTTCCACGTCTACAAGGTCGCGTTCCTGGGCTTCAACACCGGAACCGCCTCGGCGTACGGGATCCTCATGGTCCTCATCGTCATCGTCCTCACGCAGCTCTACCTGCGCTACCTCAACAAGCTCAAGGAGGACTGATGGCCGTCTCCGTCGACGAGGCCGTGGCCACAGGTCCTGCCCGGGATCGCACGCCCTCCGCGCGCCGTCTCGGCGGCCGGGGCCGCTCCGTGCTGGAGGTCGTGCTACTGACCGTGCTGGCCGTCGTGATGCTGTTTCCGGTGCTGTGGATGATCGAGACGTCCATCAAGGAGAACCGGGACGTCTACGCCATCCCGGCCAAGTTCTTCAACTTCACGGTCACCATGGACCATTTCAAGGACGTGTTCGTCGCCCCCGGCGGCGGTCGCTCGGCCTTGTCCGTGGCGTTCCTCAACTCCGTCCTTGTCGCCGGGGTCTCCACGGCGCTGGCCACAGTGCTGGGAGTCCCGGCGGCCTGGGCCTACTCACGCTTCTCCGTGAAGGCCAAGAAGGACCAGCTGTTCTTCATCCTGTCCACCCGTTTCATGCCGCCTGTGGTGGTCGTGATCCCGATCTTCCTCATGTATCGCCAGGTCGGACTCATCGACTCCAAGCTCGGCCTGATCCTCATCTACGCCGCGTTCAACGTCCCGTTCACGATCTGGATGATGAAGGGGTTCGTCGACGAGGTGCCCGCGGAGTATGAGGATGCCGCCATGCTCGACGGCTACACCCGTATGCAGGCGTTCTGGCGATTCACCCTTCCCCTGCTCCTGCCCGGGATCGCCGCGACGGCGGTCTTCGCACTCATCTTCTCGTGGAACGAGTTCGTGTTCGCCATCTTCCTCACCTCCAGCGACGGCGTGCGGACGGCCCCACCCGCCATCGCCGGCCTCATCGGTGGAACCACTGTGGACTGGGGTCTCGTGGCCGCCGCCTCCCTGGTGTTCGCCCTACCGGTGCTCATCTTCGCCTACCTGGTGCGCAAGCACCTCGTCGCCGGCGTGACCCTCGGGGCGGTGCGACGCTGATGGCGGGCATCGAGGTGACCGCCCTGCACAAGCGCTACCCGGACGGGACGGTCGCGGTCGAGCACGTGGACCTGTCCATCGGCGACGGCGAGCTGTTCGTGATGCTCGGCCCTTCGGGCTGCGGCAAGACGACCACGCTGCGGGCCATCGCCGGCCTGGAGAGGCAGACGACGGGCGACATCCGCATCGGCGACACGCTGGTCAACGACCTGCCGCCCGCCGAGCGCGACATCGCCATGGTGTTCCAGTTCTACGCTCTCTACCCGCATCTGAGGACCCGCGACAACCTGGCGTTCCCGCTGCGGGCCGAGGGACTGCCCAAGTCGGAGGTGCAGGAGCGGGTCGACGAGGCCGCCCGGCTGATGCGGCTCGGTCCGCTCCTGGACCGCCGACCGCACCGGCTGTCCGGCGGGGAGCAGCAGCGCGTCGCGCTTGCTCGCGCCCTGGTGCGGCGACCGCGCGCATTCCTCATGGACGAACCCCTCACCAATCTGGACGCGGAGCTGCGTGCGGACATGCGCACGGAGATCAAGCACCTGCAGGGGGAACTGGGGACGACGATGGTCTACGTCACCCACGACCAGGTCGAGGCGATGTCGCTCGGTCACAGGATCGCCATCCTCAACAAGGGGCGCGTCGAGCAGATCGGCACGCCGCTGGAGGTCTACGACCGTCCGGCGAGTCTTTTCTGCGCCGCGTTCATCGGCTCTCCGCCGATGAACCTGATCGAGGTGGAGGTGGCCGACGGGAAGCTGCGCAGTCAGGGCGGGCTGGTCCTCACCCCACCGCCGAACCTGCCGCGCGACCGTCGCCTGGTCGCAGGCGTCCGGCCGGAGGCGCTGGAGGTCACGGAACCAGGGGCGGAACGTTCGGTCCCGGCCCGCGTGGTCTCGGCGGAGTGGCTGGGCGACGAAATCATCTACGTGGTTGACTACGGCGGCCAGCGCGAAGTACGGGTTCGGATGCCACCGACTGTCCGTTTCGCCGCTGACGCACCGGTCGGGCTGCGGCACACCGGCGGGCCCCCGCCGGTCTACGACGTGAGCACGGAAGAGCTGGTGGCCTGATGGGAACCGTGGCAGTGGAAGGGCTGCGCAAGTCCTTCGGTAAGGTCCAGGCCCTGGACGGGGTGACGCTGGACGTGCCGGACGGCTCGTTCTTCGTCGTGCTCGGGCCCTCCGGGGCGGGCAAGACGACGACCCTGCGAGCGATCGCCGGCCTTGAGAAGCTCGACGCCGGGTCGGTGCACCTGGACGGGAGGGACGCGACCGGTGACCCCCCGGCGGCACGCGACCTGGCCATGGTCTTCCAGAGCTACGCCCTCTACCCGCGACTCACGGCGTACGAGAACATCGCTTCGCCGCTGCGGGCACGCCGGTCTTCTTCGAGCGAGATCGCCGCTGCCGTCGAGCGGATGTCGAGCCTGCTGCACATCGAACGTCTGCTGCAGCGTCGTCCCTCGCAGATGTCCGGCGGTGAGATGCAGCGTGTCGCCCTGGCACGGGCGCTCGTCCGTCGCCCGCGCGCGTTTCTCATGGACGAGCCGCTGACGAACCTCGACCTCAAGCTCCGCGTCGAGATGCGCACCGAGCTCACCCGCATCCACCGGAGCCTCGGGGGAACCTTCGTCTACGTGACCAACGACCAGGTCGAGGCGCTGTCCATGGCCGACCAGGTCGCGGTCATCAAGGAGGGGAAGGTGCAACAGGTCGGAACGCCGACCGAGGTGTACGAGCGTCCGGCCAACCAGTGGGTCGCGGGCTTCGTCGGAAGCCCGCCGATCAGCCTGCTCGCCTGCCGCGCCGAGGGAGATCGTCTGATCGGGGAAGGCTGGACGCTGCCGCGGCCCCGCTGGACCACGGCTGAGGACGGTCGTCCGCTGATGCTGGGCCTGCGCGCGGAGGACCTGTCCGTCGAGCAGCGTGGTGACGCGTCGTTGCCGGGTGAGCTCTACGGGCTTGAGCCGCTCGGTGACCGGACGGTGGTCGACGTCCGGGTGGGGACGGAGATCCTCAAGGTCAAGGCACGACCCAGTGTCACCGGTACGCCGGGCGAGCGGCTGCATGTCACGGTCGACCTGGACCGTGCGCACCTGTTCGATGCGGGCACCGGGCTGGCGCTGTCCGAGGCCGGGAGGTAACCGCCCGGGAGGTAACCGCACAGGGCGGCGACGTCACCACGCGCCGCACGTGCGATCGGGCCTCGGTGGACCGTCACCGGTGAGCATGGCCTGACGACGTGAAGCAGCCATGGCCCGAGAAGGCGATCGGCGGCGCGGGGCGTCGCCCTGCGGCCAGGGCCGAGGCCAGGTTCGACCCGCTCGGCAACCTCGACCCCGACGAGGTCGTGTGACCCGTTCGTCAACGCGCGTGCCGCGATCGCCGAGGTCACACCGGACATCACCAAGAACATCACAGGAGGCGACGCAATGAGCGACCCGATGAACGTCCTGGCCCCCGAGCACCGGCGGCTCCGGATCGGCGACACCTGGCGCGACGCCGCCGGCGGAGCCACCTTTGCCGTCGAGGACCCGGCCACCGGCAAGGCCATCGCCGAGGTGGCGGACGCCGGCGTCGTCGACGGGCTCGCCGCTCTGGAGGCGGCGAGCGAGGCGATGGCGGAGTGGGCGGCGACCCCGCCGCGAAAGCGGTCAGAGCTGTTGACCGCGACGTACCGGGCACTGACCGAGCGATCCGAGGAGGTCGCCCGGCTGATAACGCTCGAGATGGGCAAGCCGCTCGCCGAGGCCCGGGGAGAGGTGGCCTACGGCGCCGAGTTCTTCCGTTGGTTCGCCGAGGAGGCGGTGCGCATCGAGGGGCGCTACAACACCGCTCCCGGTGGTGGGTATCGCATCCTCACCGTGCCGAAGCCGGTCGGACCGTGCGTCTTCGTGACGCCCTGGAACTTTCCGCTGGCCATGGGCGCCCGTAAGATCGCCCCTGCGCTGGCGGCGGGCTGCACGACTATCACCAAGCCGGCGGCCCAGACGCCACTCACCATGCTGCTCCTGGCCCGCATCATGGAGGAGGTCGGCGTTCCCCCGGGCGTCGTCAACGTCGTGACGACCAAGCGTTCCGGCGATGTGGTCTCAGCACTGCTGGCCGACCGCCGGACCCGCAAGCTTTCGTTCACCGGATCGACCGAAGTCGGGCGCGTGCTGCTACGACAGGCGGCGGACAACGTGCTGCGCACATCCATGGAACTGGGCGGCAACGCGGCCTTGATCGTATGTGCCGACGCGGACCTGGACGTCGCGCTCGACGGTGCCATGGTGGCCAAGATGCGCAACATCGGGGAGTCCTGCATCGCGGCCAACCGAATCTACGTCGAGGAGCCGGTGCTCGAGGAGTTCACGACGCGCTTCGCCAAGCGGATGGGCGCGCTTTCGGTGGGCCATGGTCTCGACGACGGCGTGGACGTCGGAGCGTTGATCGACGAGCCCTCGGTCAACAAGATCGACGAGCTCGTCACCGACGCGGTCGATCGCGGCGCCCGTGTCCTGGTGGGCGGCGAGCGTCCGGATGGGCCGGGCCACTTCTACCCGCCGACGGTCCTCGTCGACGTGCCCGAAGACGCGCAGATCCTGGAGGAGGAGATCTTCGGCCCGGTGGCGCCGATCATCTCGTTCACGTCCGACGACGAGGTGATCGCGAAGGCCAACGACACCGAGCACGGCCTGGTCGGATACGTCTTCACCCGTGACCTCCAGCGGGCGCTCCGGTTCACCGAGGGGCTGGAGACGGGGATGGTCGGCATCAACCGTGGTTTGATCTCGGACCCGTCTGCTCCGTTCGGAGGCGTGAAGCAGTCGGGGATCGGCAAGGAGGGGTCGCACGAGGGCATCCTCGAGTACCTCGACGTCACCTACGCGGCGATCGACCTACCGTGACCGGCCTGCTGCTCCGGGTGCCCGCCGAGGATCACCGCGCCCTGTGCACACATGGCCTGACCGGCCTCCACCTGTCGGGCGGGACCCGGGCCATGGCCGGCACGAATCCGCCGGCACCCGGGCCCGACCGAGCCGGGGAGCCCGGCGTGCGCCTGCGCCACCCGGCAGCCGACCTTGCCGACGCCGTCCCGGTCTCGCAGGTGACCCGGACGTCCGCCCAGCAAACCACCGCCGACGTTCCAGAGAGGCACCGACATGCTTGAGACCGTCCGCGGACCACGCCAGCTGATAGTGGGCGAAGGGGTCGCGCAGAACATTCCACGAGTGGTGGCCGAGTGTGGCTCGCGAGTCCTCATCGTGACCGACCGGGTTGTTCTGGGACAGCCGAGCGTGGCCGAGATCGTGGCCTCCGTGCGGGAGAAGGTCGCGGCCGTCGGGGTGTTCGCCGACGCGACTCCGGACGTGCCGCTCTCCGATGTCGCCCTGGCCGTCTCGGCCGCCGCAGAGGTGGACGCCGACGTGATCCTCGCCATCGGGGGTGGCACGGTGATCGACCTCGGCAAAATCGTCGGCGTCATCCGGCGCCACGGTGGGACGCCGCGCGACTTCTACGGGGAGTCGAAGGTGCCGGGGCCGACGATTCCTCTCGTCGCGGTCCCGACGACGTCGGGCACCGGCTCCGAGCTCACGCCCGTCTCGGTGCTGACCGACCCGGACCGCGAGCTGAAGGTGGGGGTCTCCAGCGTCCACATCGTGCCCGACTTCGCCATCGTCGACCCCGAGCTCACCTACTCCTGCCCTGCGTCCGTCACCGCCCACTCCGGCATCGACGCGTTTTGTCACGCGGTGGAGAGCTACACCGCGCGGCCCCGGGCCCACGGACCGCGCGACCCGGTGGAGCAGGTCTTCCTGGGCCGCAACCCGATCACCGATCACTACGCGCTCCTGGCCGCGGAGCGGATCGCCCGCAGCTTGCCCCATGTCGTCAGGGACGGAGGTGACAAGGAAGCGCGCGCGGACATGTCCTATGGGTCCATGCTGGCCGGGCTCGCATTCGCCCACGCGGGCACCGCGGCTCCGCACGCCCTCCAGTACCCCATCGGCGCGGCCACCCACACGCCGCACGGCCTGGGCGTCGGGCTCCTGCTGCCCTACGCGCTGGACGCGGCCAGGGATGCCATCGGCGACCGGTTGGCCGTCCTCGCCAGGGTGTGCGGGCTCGACGTGACCGACGCCTCGGATGCCGAGGCCGCAGATGCGTTCCTCACCTGGCTCGACGGGCTCCTTGCCGACATCGGCATCCCTGCCACCTTGGCGGACATCGGCGTGGCACGCGCCGACCTCCCGCGCTTCGCCGAGATGGCCAGTGGCGTCACCCGCTTGATCCAGAACCATCCAGGCCCGACCGACATCGCCAGCCTGACCGCGATCCTCGAAGCGGCCTGGAGCGGGGACCGGACCCGGCACGTCCTGACTCCGTAACAGAGCTGGTGACGGCCTTTCCCCTGACGACGAGTTCCCTGCCCCGTCCTGGGTAGCGCAATTGTCGGCTACGCCCCACCCGACCCCCCGCCACCGATCCGGCTGCACCCACCGACCTGGTCGTCGGGTACAGCCGGATCGGTCATGAATGCCGGCACTGCCGCATCCAGCACCTCGGTCGCCGACTGCGCCGGGAAGGCCAGCAGGCGAGCGACCTCCAGCCGGGCACAGACCACCCCCAAAGGAAGCCATTCAGGCGCATCCGCCCGCTTTACGGCGAGCACTACGGCGACCCCAAGCTCGGACGCTTCGGGCGGTCAGCGCGGCAGGCGGAGCCCTGCGATGAGCAGTCCGGCCAACCGGCGGGCGTCGTAGTCGGGATCGTGCTCGGCGCCGATGCAGAGGTTCCCGACACCGCGCATCAGCTGGATGGCCGGGATGTCGGAGCGGATCTCGCCGGCGGCGGCCGCGGCGTCGAGCAGCCGGGCGCACACGGGCACGAGGCGGTCGAGGAAGTAGGCGTGCAGGGCGTCGAAACCGGCGTCGTCGGAGCGCAGCACGGCGGCCAGTCCGTGCTTGGTGACCAGGAAATCGACGAAGAGGCCGATCCATCGTTCCAGCGCGGCGTACGGCGTCGCGCCGGACGCCAGCAGGGCCGGTCCGGCCTCGGCGCAGGCCTCGACCTGGTGCCGGTAGACGGCGATGATGAGATCCGCTCGCGTCGGGAAGTGACGGTAGATCGTGGCCGTCCCGACGCCGGCCTTGGCCGCGATGTCGCGTACGGGCGCGTCCACCCCTGAGGCGACGAAGACCGCGGCGGCCGCGTCGAGCAGGGTCTTCTCGTTGCGCCGTGCGTCCGCCCGTCTGGGCCGGGCCGCCCGCCCCCCGCCCCCATCGCTGTCATTCATCGCGCGGCTCCCTCCGTCACCGGACTTGCTAAACGGGACGTTGTTCCGTATCGTCAAAACGGGACACGGTCCCGCTTGCTCATCATGCCAGAGCAGTGGACCGGCGACCAAGCCATGTGCCGTTCCCACGCACCCCTTTCCGGTTGACCGCCGGCGGCGCTCTTATGTCGCGCTGCCGGTGTCGAAAGGACCGACAACCCCATGCCGCATTCCCTCCATCCCAGTTTCGGGATCATGACCGCTCCGCAACAGGTCGGCTACCACGACGTCCTGCGGGTCTGGCGCGAGGCGGACGCGATCCCGCAGATCGAGCACGCGTGGCTGTTCGATCACCTCATGCCGATCGCCGGCGGCCCCGACGGGCCGGCCTACGAAGGCTGGACGCTGCTCGCCGCCCTCGCCGCGCAGACCCGGCGGCTGCGGCTCGGCGTGCTGGTGACCAGCAACCGGTTCCGGCCGCCCGCGATGCTGGCAAAGATCGCCGCGACCGTCGACGACATCTGCGGCGGACGGCTCGACTTCGGCATCGGCGCCGGCTCACGGCCCGGTCACCCGCTGGCCCGGCGTGAGTACGACGCACACGGCCTGCCCTTCCACGACGCCGCGCACGCCGCGGAGAGCCTCGCCGAAGCCTGCACGGTGATCCGGCGCCTGTGGACCGAGGCCGAACCGTTCGACTTCCACGGCACTCATATCCGGCTCACCGGAGCGTTCTGCAACCCCAAACCCGTCCAGCGCCCCCATCCGCCGATCCTCATCGGCGGACGCTCGTCCCCGACGCTGCGCGTGGCCGCCGAGCACGCCGACCTGTGGAACATCCCGGGCGGCGACATCGACGACGTCGTCCGCCGCAGCGCGCTGCTCGACCGCTACTGCGCCGAGATCGGCCGCGACCCCGCCTCCATCACCCGCTCGATCCACCTGCCCGTCTCCTACGACCGGCCCGGCCCCACCCGGGACGCGATCGCCGAGGCGATCGGCGCGGGCTTCCGGCACATCGTCCTCGGGCTGCCGTCGCCCTACCCCGACGGCGTCGCCCGGTGGGTGACCGACGAACTCATCACCTCACGAAACAACTGAGAGGAAGACCAATCCATGACGCACGCAGGCATGGCGGCCACCGATGTGAACGTCGGCGCGCCCACTCCGGTCATCTCGGTGAAGCCGGTGGTGCTGCCGGCCCCCGGCCGCGGCGAGGACCTGCGCGTACGCGTGTCCGCGCCGGCGACCGGAAACGAACTACCGGTCATCGTCTTCTCGCACGGCTTCGGGGAGTCGATGGACGGTTACGCCCCGCTGGTCGACTTCTGGACCGCCCACGGCTTCGCGGTGGTCCAGCCCACCCATCTCGACTCGAGGACGCTGAACCTTCCTCCCGACGACCCCCGTACGCCGCTGATCTGGCGGTTCCGCGTCGAGGACCTCACGCGCGTCCTCGACGGGCTGGAGTTCGTCGAAGCCGCCGTTCCCGGCCTCGCCGGGCGGCTCGACCGGAGCCGCATCGCCGTGGCCGGGCACTCCTGGGGCGCCCAGACGGCGAGCATGCTCCTGGGCGCGCGCGTCCTCGGCGCGGAAGGCGAGCCGGGAGAGGACCTGTCGGACCCGCGGATCACGGCGGGTGTGCTGCTCGCCGTCCCCGGCGCGGGAGGAGCCGACCTGACTCCGTTCGCCGCCGAGCACTTCCCGTTCATGAACCCGGGCTTCGCGGAGATGACCACACCGGCCCTCGTGGTCGCGGGAGACCGCGACCAGTCCCTGCTGTCGGTCCGGGGGCCGGACTGGTTCACCGACGCGTACTTCCAGAGCCCGCACGGCAAGAGCCTGCTCACTGTGTTCGGCGCGGAACACTCGCTCGGCGGGATCTCCGGCTACAACGTCACGGAGACCACGGACGAGAACCCCGCGCGGGTCGCCCTGATCAGGCGTCTCACGTGGGCCTACCTTCGCACCGCCCTCGGTCTCGGGGATTCCACCTGGCCGGCGGCGCGTGCCGCGTTGGCGGAGGCCGGCGAACCACTGGGCCGCGTCGAATCCCGATGAATCCCCGACAGGCGCACCGCGCCCCTCCCCCGGCTCGTCACCGGCGTAGGGCGCGCGGTCGCTCACCGGCCGGCCGGCGGCGCGGTCAGTAGGGGGACGCCGAGTTGCTCGCGGCCCAGCGCTTCTCGGCGTCGGAGCCTCCCGGAGGCGGCGCGATCCCGTTGATCATCCAGAGGTCTTCGCTGGTCTCGTCGACGTGGAACTCCCAGTGCAGCGCCGCGTGCCCTTCGAGGTGGGGCTGCAGCATGCTCTTGATCCATTGGGCGGTCCGGCGCCGGCTCTCCCGGTCGGGGTTGCTGCGGGCGATGTGGTCGACGGTGATGCGGACCCCGGCCGGGGTAGGCTCCCCGCCGACGTAGAAGTCTTCGGGCCGGGTCTGGTGGAACAGCGTGACCACGTAGAACCGGGGCAGCCCGATCTGTTCGTAGTGGTCGGCGATACGGGCGGCGAGCCGGTGCTTCTCCGTGTCGGTGAAGATCCCGGGCGTGTGATGGATGGTCCACAGCGGCATGGCGGTTCGGTACTCCTTGAGTGCGCAGATGCGGTCTCAGCGGGCGGTCGAGAAGGTCAGGTTCTCCACGGGACCCGACAGCGCCGCCTTGGCGGCGACCGTGACGTCGTCGGCCAGCACCTCCGCGACCCCGGACTCCAGGCCGTCGACGATCCGCGCGGCCACGTCGGCCGGATCGGCCTTCGGCAGTTCGAGGTCGGAGACCATGTCGGTGTCGATGAAGCCCGCGTGCACCCCGACGACCTGGGTGTTCTGGCGCGCCAGTTCGATCCGGAGCGAGTTCGTGAGGGACCACGCCGCCGCCTTCGACGCCCCGTAGGCGCCGCTGCCGGCCAGCCAGGACAGCACGGAGTGCATGTCGACGAGCGCGCCCCCGCCGTTCGCGGCCAGGATCGGCGCGAAGGCCCGCGCCATCCGCAGCGGCCCGAAGACGTTGACGTCGAACGTCACGGTGACGTCCTCGAAGTCACCCGTCAGCAGCGGGGCGGGCAGCAGGACCCCGGCGTTGTTGAACACGATCTCGGCGTCGGTGGCGATCTCCGCGAGGGCGGTGACAGACGCCGCCGAGCGGACCTCCAGTTCGGCGCCGACGACCCCTGGACGGTCGTCGGCGTACGCCGAGCGCGCGGTCGAGTACACCTTTCGCGCCCCGCGTGCCAGCACCTCGTCGACCAGCGCCGCGCCGAGTCCACGCCGGCCCCCCGTCACCACAACCACCCTGCCCGCCACCGCGACCATGACGTCCCCCTGAGTAACGACTTCGTTAGCGAGATTGCATCACACCCTGCTGACTAACGCAAGCGTTAGCTACAATGCCGGGGTGGCGATGAAGTTCGAGGAACGGCTGAGCGACCGGGACGCGTGGTCCATCGGCGACGGGTGCTCGGCCGGCCGGGTGCTGGACCTGCTCAGCACCAAGACGGTGTTCCTGGTGGTCCGCGAATGCTTCTACGGCACAACGCGGTTCGACGACTTCGTGACCCGGGTCGGGGCGTCGGCGCCCGCGGTGTCGCGGGCGCTCAAACAGCTGAAGGCCGCGGGGATCGTCGCGCCCGTCGTCTATCGGGAGCCGGGGAGCCGGGCCCGCGACGAATACCGGCTGACGGAGGCCGGCGAAGACCTGCTGCCGGTGTTCCTGTCGCTGATGCAGTGGGGCGACAGGCATCTGCAGGACGGCCGCCCGCCCCTGTCGTTCGTCGAGGCCGCCACCGGCCGTCCGATACAGGTCCGCGTCAGCGCCGAACCGGCGCCGGAGACGGCGTGCGACGACATCGAGATCCGGGTGCACCCCGCCTGGGACGCGGCTAGCGGCGCACCTTGAACCTCAGGTGCAGCACTCCGTCGCCCTGGACGACCACATGAGGATCCTCCAGCGGATGCGGCCCGTCGATGCTGCCGAAGTAGCGTTTGCCCGATCCCAGCACCACGGGCACCACGTCCATCGCCACCTCGTCCACGAGACCGGCCGCGAGGATCTGGCCGCCCACGTCGCCGGCGTTCACGGCGACGGTTCGCTCCCCGGCGAGCTCCTGGGCCTTGTCGATCGCGGCCGCCACGCCATCGACGAAGTGGTACGACGCCTCCGGGTGCCAGCCGTCGGGCCTGGGCCGGTGAGACACCACGATCACGTGGTCGCCCGCGGGCGGCCGGCCCTCCCAGCCGTTCACCTGGTCGAACAGGCGGCGGCCCATCACGATCACGCCGATCGACTCCCATATCGGCCGGACGTACTCCGCCGATGCTCGCGAGACCATGAAGTCGCTACCGGTTCCGGAATGGTCGTACTGCTGGTCGCCGCCTTGGCGGATCGGGGTGTCCCCGTTGAAGTACCAGTCGTGGAGCGGCCCGACGTCGTCGCTCTCGTCGGCGATGAAACCGTCCACCGACACCACGTTGTGCATGATCACTGTGCCCACCGGCCCTCCTTAGGACTCCCTGCGCATTCACCCTGAGCTTGTCGGTCGCGGGGCCGGGAGGGCTTGTAGAAAATCAATCGGCGGGCATCGGACCGTTGTCCGGTGGGAACCCGAGCTCGGCGGGGAATCGGCGCCGCAGGGCCAGGTATTGCGTCGGGGTCTGGCCGGTGAAGTCCTTGAACTCCCTGCCGAAGTGGGCTTGATCGAAGTAGCCCGCCGTTTGTGCGAGCCCCGCCCAGTCGACCGGCCCCCGGGCGTCCACGGACAGGATCAGCTGCGCGAAGCGGTAGATTCGCGCTACCCGCTTCGGGGTGACCCCGACATGGGACGTGAACTGAGTGGCCAGGTGATTGCCGCTCACCCCGGCGTCTTCGGCCAGCGCACGAACCGGGACCGCGCCGTAGGAGGTCTCCAGGCGCTCGCCTGTGTGCCGGACCAGGTCGAGACCGCGCCCCGCCTCGGCGAATCGCGATCGCAGCTCCTCCTCCACCACCCGCAGTGTCTCGGCAGCCGATGCGATGTCGCCGATCTGATCGCGAATCCGCTCCACCGACCGTTGCCAGACATCGTCGACCGGCACCCATCGGTTTCGTAACTCGGTCGCCGGCATAGTGACGAACGGCGACAACCCCCATGGCTTGAAGTGCACCCCGACGAGCCGCACCCGTGCGGGGAACTCGAAGAGGAAACGCCTGGTCCAGACACCCATGAACCATCCATCGCTGAGCATCGCCGGCGGCACCGAGGGGTCGGAATCCCACAGGCGGGCGGGCTCGCCCAGGTTGAGGAACAGGTGTGCCGACGGCATCGGCGGCACGTTCATCCGGCGGTGTCGCGGCACTCCGGTCAGGCAGTAGATGTCGTCGATGAACCGGTCGAGCGGCGGCGCGGGCACCCGGCCGACGTATTCCATGCGCTCAGTCTGGCCGACGAGAGCCCGATTCACGAGGGAGTCCGGGTGCGTCGTGGGCGCCGTCACCGCGCTCGAAATCGTGTAGGCGCCGCGGGCGCCGATTGCCTAGGGTTCTGCCGGTGAGAGATCTCCGCCTGCTGCCCAAGGCTCACCTGCACACTCACCTGGAGAGCACCGTCCGTCCCGCGACGATCCGCGAGCTGGGAGGCGAGCCGCCGGTCCAGGACCGGCCGTTCAGCGATTTCAGGGAGTTCGCCGACCAACGCGCCAGGGTGCGCGCGCTGCTGCGCGACCACGGGCACTTCCGCCGCATCGCCGAGGAGTTCTGCCAGGACGAGGCGGCCCAGGGCGTTCGCTACGCGGAGGTCACCTTCACCGCGGCGGCTCACGGCGAGCGTCTCGGCGATCCGGACATGCCGCTGGAGGCCGTGCTGGAGGGACTCGCGGCCGGCGCTGAGCGTTACGGCATCCAGACCCGGGTGATCCTGGACCACTCCCGCCGTCGTCCCGCCGACCGGCTGTGGCGCAGTCTCAAGCTGGCCACCCGGCACCCGCAGGTGATCGCCATCGGCCTGGCGGGAGACGAGGCCTACCCGGCGGCGCCGTTCGCCGAGGTGTTCCAGGCCGCGCGCGAGGCGGGGGTGCACCTGGTGCACCACGCCGGGGAGACGGCGGGCCCGGCCAGCGTCCGGGAGGCCCTGGCGGTGGGGTGCGCGGAGCGGATCGGCCATGGCATCCGCGTCCTGGAGGATCCGGATCTGGTGGCCGAGCTGCGCGGGCGCCGCGTGCCGCTGGAGGTCTGCCCCTCCTCGAACGTCCTGCTCGGGCTGGTCCCCTCGCTGGCGGAGCACCCGCTGCCGCGCCTGGTCGAGGCCGGTCTGACGGTCACCCTGAACACGGACGGGGAGACGTCGCTGGCGGCGGAATACCAGCGCGCGCGGGAGATCTTCGGGTGCAGCGACGAGGAACTGGCGGACCTGGCCCGCGCCTCGGTCGAGTGCGGATTCGCGCCCGCGGAGGTGAAGGCACAGATCGGCGCCGCGATCGACCGTTGGCTGAGCGGCTGAGAGCCCGCACCGCCTTCCCGAGACGATGCGTGCGCTGTGCCGATCACGGGGCCGACTCCGGGGCCGACTCCTGGGCCGTGCGGGCGGCGGAACGCTAGCCTGGTGCGGATCACGGAAAGGGGACGACCGGAATGGTGCTGGAGGGGACGGCCCGCGCACTGCTGCGCAGGCTGGCGGCCGAGCAGGCGGAGTCGCGGGTGCCGTCGGTGGTGGCGGCGATCGTGCGGGACGGCGAGATCGCCTGGTTCGGGGCGCGCGGCCGGGTCGGCGGGGAGCCGCCCACGCGGGACACCCAGTACCGCATCGGATCCATCACCAAGACCCTCGTGGCGACCCTGGTGATGCGGCTGCGCGACGAGGGCCGGCTCGACCTGCTGGACCCCTTGGACAAGCACGTGCCCGGCACACCGCTGGGCGACGTCACGGTCGCCCAGCTGCTGTCCCACAGCGGCGGCCTGACCGCCGAGTCTCCCGGCCAGTGGTGGGAGCGCACCCCGGGTGTGGCGGTGGGCGACCTGATCGCCGCGCTCGGCCCCGAGTCCGCGCGGCACCGGCCGGGCCGCCGCTACCACTACTCCAACCTCGGGTTCGGCCTGCTCGGCGAGCTGGTCGCGCGCAAGCGGTCGGCGCCGTGGGACGAGGTCGTACGCGAGGAGGTGCTGGAGCCGCTCGGCATGCGCGACACCACGCCGCGCCCCCGTGCGCCGCACGCGACCGGGTACGCGGTGCACCCGTGGGCCGACGCGCTGCTGCCGGAGCCGGAGAACGACCACGGCGCCATGGCCCCGGCCGGGCAGATGTGGTCCACGGCCGCCGACCTGGCCCGGTGGGCGGCCTTCATCGGCGGCGACACCGGCGAGGTGCTGCGCCCGGCCACGGTCGCCGAGATGCGCGAGCCGGCCGTCGTAGAGGACGGCGACGCCTGGACCCGCGGCTACGGGCTCGGCCTCCAGCTCACCCGGCACACCGGGCCCGGCGGCCCGCGGCGGCTGGCGGGCCACACCGGGTCGATGCCCGGTTTCCTCGCCACCGTGTGGGCCGACCCCGCCGACCGCGTGGCCGTGCTGTGGATGGCCAACACCACCTCCGGCGTGCGCAACCTCGACATGGCCCTGCTGGACATCCTGGCCGAGCACGAGCCGCCGCTGCCGGCCGAGTGGTCGCCGTCCTCGGTGGACGAGGACCTGCTGGCGCTGACCGGGCCGTGGTACTGGGGGCCGACGTCGTACGTGCTGCGGGTCCTGCCGCACCGGGGCCTGTCGCTGACCCCGGTCAGCGGGCAGGGCCGGGCCTCCCGGTTCGCCGCCCGGGCCGACGGCACCTGGGTGGGGCTCGACGGCTACTACGCCGGGGAGACCCTGCGGGTGGTCCACTCCCCCGGCGGGGTGACCCACCTCGACCTCAACACGTTCGTCTTCACGCGTGAGCCGTACGACCCGGCGGCCCCGGTGCCGGGCGGCGTCGACCCGGCCGGCTGGAGGTGACCCGTCAGGTGGTGGCCAGCGCGACCGTCGGCGACAGACGGGCCGCGCGCATCGCCGGGTAGAGACCGGCGAGGGTGCCGATGACGAGGGTGGCGCCGACGGCGCCCGCGAACGCCCAGGGCGGGACCACCGGCGGCCAGCCGCGCGACAGCGCGTAGCCGGCGGTGGCCAGGCCGCCCAGCGCCGCCCCCGCGATCCCGCCGAGCGCCGACAGCAGCAGCGACTCGGCGAGGAACTGCAGCCGCACCTGGCCCCGGGTGGCGCCCAGCGAGCGGCGCAGGCCGATCTCCTTGCGCCGCTCCAGCACCGAGATCACCATGGTGTTGGCCACGCCGACCCCGCCGACCAGCAGCGCGACCGCGCCGAGCCCGAGCAGCAGGTTGGTGAACGCGCTCGCGGCCGCCGCCCGCGCCGCCAGCGCGTCCGATGGCCTGCTGACCGTGACCTCCTCCGGGTTCTCCGGGTTGACCGTGCGCGGCAGCACGGCCCGTACGGCCTCCACCGACTCCTCGGCGGACCGCTCGTAGACGGTCGTCGGGTGACCGTCGAAGCCCAGGTACTTCTCGGCGGCCGGGAACCCGACGAGCGCCGAGCGCTCGATCTCCGGGGCGAGCGGCATCGCGCCGAGGACGCCGACGACGGTGAACCACCGTTCGCCCATCCAGACCTGTACGCCCGTCCTGGTGATGCCGAGCCGTTCGGCGGCCTTGGCGCCCAGCACGACGGCGGGCCGCGTCTCGGTGGCGGCGTTCAGCCAGGCGCCCTTGACGACCCGGCCCTCCAGGGTGGTGAGCAGGTCGGCGGTCGCGGCCTGGACGGCGATGCCGCCGGTCACGGCCTCGGGGATGCGGTCGGTGCGCCGGATCGTGGTGTCGACCGTGCCGGTGGCCGAGGCCGTGCGCACCGGCCCGATGCGCCGGACCATGCCGAGCGCCTCCACGGGCAGCTTGGCCTCCTCGCCGAACACCGTCTGCCCCGGCGCGACGGTGAGCAGGTTGGTGCCGAGCCGGTCGAGCTGGCGCAGCAACTGCTCGCGGGAGGAGGACGAGATGCCCAGCACCGCGATCATGGTGGCGATGCCGATGGCGATGCCGAGCGCGGACAGGACCACCCGCGCGGGGCGGGTGCGCAGCCCGGCCGCGCCGGTCCGCAGGACGTCGGACGGCCCGAGCCTGGCCGGGGTCAGCCGCTGACGGGTCATCGTGGTGCTCCCTTCGCCGCTCCCGCTGTTTCGGCGTCCGGCGCCGGCTCAGGGGTGCGCTTCGGGTTGGGTCCGGGAGGGCGGCGTCCGGCGCCGGCCCCGGCGTCGGCGACGACCCGGCCGTCGCGTACGCGCACCTGGCGCGGGCACCACTCGGCGATCTCGGGGTCGTGGGTGATGACCGCGATGGTGGTGCCGGCGGCGTGCAGGTCGCGCAGCACCCCCAGCACCTCGGCACCCGCCGCCGAGTCCAGGTTGCCGGTCGGCTCGTCGGCCAGCAGCAGCGGCGGGTCGCCCGCCACGGCGCGGGCCACCGCCACCCGCTGCTGCTCCCCGCCCGACAGCTGGTTGGGCCGGTGGCCCAGCCGGTGGCCGAGGCCCACCCGCTCCAGCGCGGCGGCGGCGCGTTCCCGCCGCGCCCGCAGCGGCGTGCCGGTGTAGAGCAGGCCGTCGGCGACGTTGTCCAGCGCGCTCACCCCCGGCGCGAGGTGGAACTGCTGGAAGACGAAGCCCAGGTGGCGGGCGCGCAGCGCGGACAGCTCGCGGTCGGACAGTCCGGCCACGTCGTGCCCGGCGATCCGTACGGTGCCCGTGGTGGGCCGGTCCAGGGTCCCGATGAGGTGCAGCAGGGTCGACTTCCCCGAGCCGGACGGCCCGGCGATGGCGACCAGCTCACCGCGTTCGACCAGCAGGTCCACGCCGCGCAGGGCCCGCACGCCGGCGCCGTACTCCTTGGTCACCTCGCGCAGCTCCACCACGCGGAGCTGCTCGGGTTGCGGGATGCTCATGTGGCCGGCACCCCGACCTTCATGCCCTCGGCGAGCCCGGCGCCGGTGATCTCGACCATGCCGCTGCCGAAGGCGCCGAGCTCGACCGGGACCACGCGGGTGGACGCGCCCTCGACCACCTCGACGCCGAAGCCGCCCTCGCGCAGGGCCAGCAGCGCCTCGACCGGCACGGCCAGCACGTTCTCGCGCCGCTCGCTGACCAGCTCGACCTCGACCGGGGCCCTGTCGAGGCGGGTCTTCGGGGTCTTGCCCAGGGTGATGTCGACGTCGATGGTGCTGCCGTCGTCCTGGCCCTGCCCGGACGAGACGGTCTCGGCCACCGTGCCGACCGAGGTGATCTTCCCGGTGACCCGCTCGCCACCGGGCAGTTCCACGGTGACCTTGGCGCCCTTCCTGGCGAGCGACTGGTCGTCGGTGGACAGGTCCACGTGCACCAGCCGCCGTACGCCCGAGACGGTGAGGGCCGGACGTCCGGGCGTGGTCCTGTCGCCCACCTCGACCTTGGCGTCGGTGACCCGGGCGGCGGCCGGCAGGAAGACCACCTGGGAGGCGTCCACCTGCCCGGTCTCGGGGAGCCCGGCGTCGTCCTGCCATTCCTTGACGGCCAGATAGGTGGCGTAGCTGAAGTGGTCGTCCACGGTCAGGTCGTCGCCGTAGCCGAGGACCTTGAGGTTGCGTTCGAGCTGCTCGACGTCCGGGCCGTCGTCGACGCCCTGCCGCAGCGGGCGGTACATCGGCAGCGATCCGTACATGAGGACCACCGGCCTGCGGTCGACCCTGAGCAGCGCGCGGCCGCGCCGGACGACTGCGCCCTCGGCGGGGGTCCACGTCACGGTGCCGGCGGCGTCTGTGCTGACCTGCCGCTCACCGGAGTAGGTCAGCGCCCCCTCCACGGTCTTGGTGTCGACCAGGTCCTGACGCGCGATCGACGCGGTGGCGGGGACGGGAGGCGGGGACGGCTCGGCCGCGCCCGCGCCGTCGCCGCCCGACACGGCGACGGCCGTTCCCGCGGCGGCCAGGGCGAGAACGCCGGCGCCCGCGATCACCAGGCCCTTCCTCACGGCTTCCTCCCGGGCGCGAACTCCTCGCAGGCCTTCTGCGCCTCCTCCATCGCCTTCTCCTGGCCCCGCTTGATCTTGACCTGGATGCCCTGGCCGGGGGCCGGGTCGGGCATGTCGATGCCGTGCTCGCGCATGCACTGGGCGAACTTGACCATCCGGTCGCGCACCTCGGGATCGTCGCCGCCGAGCTTGTCGCCGACCGCGTCCTTCATGAAGTGCTGGCAGGCCTGCATGGCCTTCTGCATCGAGGCCTCGTCCCCCTTCTTGCCGATGATGCGGACGCGGCCGTCCGGACCGGGATCGGGCATGTCCACGCCGTGCTCGCGCATGCACTGGGCGAACTTGAGCTGGGCCTCCTGGCGGTCCGCCGGGGCCGACGCCGACGGCCCGGCCGTGGCGCCGCCGCCTGGCGTGGCGCCTCCCGCGCTGGCGATCCCGTCGTCCGCGGGGGCCGTGCCGCAGCCGGCCAGTGCCAGTGCGAGCCCCACGGTGAGCCCCAAGATGAGCCGCAGTGCCGGGCCCAGGGCCCGTAGCGGTCGTAAGCGCATGGGTCGTTCCTCCTCTGTCGCTCGTTCTCGTCCGGGGCGTCTGCCCGGGACGGGGCCCAACTCCAGCGGAGGCGGTGCTAAACGCGGATAAGCGAGCCCGGCTTATCCGCGGCTAACACCGCCTGCGCCAGTCTCGGAGCCGAGCGGGAGGTTGGAATGCGGGTGCTCGTGGTCGAGGACGAGGAACAGCTGGCCGAGGCCGTCGCCCGGGGGCTGCGGCTGCACGCCATCGCGGTGGACGTGGCCTACGACGGTCAGGAGGCGCTGAAGCTGGCCGCCTACGTCGACTACGACGTGGTCGTGCTCGACCGCGACCTGCCCGAGGTGCACGGCGACGAGGTGTGCCGGGAGCTGGTCACGGCCAGTGGGGCGAGCCGCATTCTCATGCTGACGGCGGCCGGGCGGGTGCGTGACCGGGTCGGCGGCCTGTCCCTGGGCGCCGACGACTACCTGGTCAAGCCGTTCGCTTTCGCCGAGCTGGTGGCCCGGATCCGGGCCCTGGCCCGGCGCTCGCCCCGGGCGGTGCGGCCCGTGCTGGAGCGGGCCGGGATCCGGCTCGACCCCGCCCGCCGTACGGTGGCGCGCGACGGCCGGCAGGTGGCGCTGGGCCGCAAGGAGTTCGACGTGCTGCACGAGCTCCTGCGCGCCGACGGAGGGCTCGTGACCTCGGCCCTGCTGCGCGCGAACGTCTGGGACGAGCACGCCGACGCCGGCACGGGCGTGCTGCGCGTCACGCTCACCTCGCTGCGCCGCAAGCTGGGCGAGCCGCCGGTGATCGAGAACGTGCCGGGCCGGGGGTATCGGCTGTGACCCGCGCCCTGTCCCTGTGGAGCAGGCTCGGCCTGCGGATGCGGCTCACCCTGCTGTACGGCGGGTTGTTCTTCCTGGCGGGGTCGGTGCTGCTGTGGTTCACCCACCTGCTGACGGCGCGGGCGCTCAACCAGCGGTTCGTGGTGGCGGTGGCGTCGAAGGTGACCGGCATCGGCACCCCTGGGGCCGTCATGGGAACGACGCTGCCCGACGGCGACATGCTCGCCCAGCGGGTGCGCACCAACGTCGAGCAGGGGGCGGCCGACGTGCTGAGCGACGTGCTCCGTTCGTCGGTGGTCGTCATGGTCCTGGTCGGGGTCGTCGCGGTGGTGCTGGGCTACCTGGTGGCCGACCGTGCGCTGCGCCCGCTCGACCGGGTGACCGAGACCGCGCAGCGCCTGTCGGAGAGCACACTGCACGAGCGGATCGCGCTGCGCGGCCCGCAGGACGAGGTCAAGCGGCTCGCCGACACCTTCGACGCGATGCTCGACCGGCTGCACCGGGTGTTCGACGCCCAGCGCCGGTTCATCGCCAACGCCTCCCACGAGCTGCGCACCCCGCTGGCGGTCAACCGTACGGTCCTGGAGGTGTCGCTGGAGGAGCCGGCGGCGTCGGAGGACCTCAAGGCGCTGGCCCGCGCGCTGCTCGGCACCAACGCGAGGTACGAACGGCTGATCGAGGGCCTGCTCATGCTGGCGCAGTCGGAGCAGGAGGTGACCGCGCGCAAGCCGGTCGACCTGCGGCAGGTCGTCCGTACGGCGATGGAGCAGATCGACCTGCAGCCGCGCCGCAGGAAGGTGGTCGTGCACGAGGACCTGCGCCCGGCGGTGGCGCACGGAGATCCGCTGTTCCTCGAACGCTGCCTGTTCAACCTGCTGGAGAACGCGATCAAGTACAACGTGCGGGACGGGGAGGTCTGGGTCCGGTTGCGGGAGGACGAGGCCGGGGTGAGCGTGACGGTGGAGAACACCGGGCCCCCGGTTCCGCCGTACGAGGTGGACGACCTGTTCGAGCCGTTCCGACGGCTAGGCGGCGACCGCGTCCGCTCGGCCCGCGGGGCGGGGCTGGGCCTGTCCATCGTCCGGGCCATCGCCGTGGCCCACGGCGGCGAGGTGGAGGCGCTGGCCCGGCCGGAGGGCGGCCTGGCGGTGACCGTACGCCTGCCGCGGTGAGCCGGGTCCTCCCCTGATCCCGACGCGCCGCTACCCGCCCCCGCCCGGTTTGCCGCCTACTGAACAGTAAAATGTGGGTTGTCCTAACTTGACCGGTCTGACCTGGTCTATTACCTTTTAGGCAGCTCAGGGTGCACTTGCTCATCTCAATGGCCAAGAAGCCCTCCTCAGACCGAAGCGGCCGGCCGATCCCGGTCTGCCGCCCGGCCGCCGAGTCCGCGTCCGCGCGGAGCCGGGGACCCACCTCTCCTGGGGTGAATCGGCATGCGTGCCGTAGGGCGACTTCCAGCCCGAACCCGTCAGCTAACCCGGTAGGCGGCATGGAAGCAAGGGAGTACGCCCCACCATGCACGTCCTCAACACCTGTGTTCGCGCTGCCCTCGCCGGCGGGGCCCTCGCCTCGGCCCTGCTGATCGCGTCGCCGGCCGCGCACGCGGACAACCCGGCGACCGGCAAGGGCTCGGCCGCCGCGCAGTCCATGGCCGAGACCGCCTCCCGGCTGCCCAAGATCAGCTCGATGGACGTGCTGAAACTGGCCAGGAGCCAGGTCGGGATCAGCGAAAACGCCAAGGGCGGCGGCACCAAGTTCCAGCATTGGTACATGTCCACGCCCCGCGCCCGCGAGACCCTCGCCCGCGACGGCGGCGCGCTCACCGACTACCTCAACGCCCCCTGGTGCGACATGTTCGTCTCCTGGGTGGGCCAGCAGCTCGGCATCGGACCGGTGATGGGCTCCGACGCCTACACGGTGGAGCACGCCCAGTGGTTCGCCGATCACGGCCGCTGGGGCCACACGCCCAAGCCGGGCGCGGTGGTGTTCTTCAGCTGGAGCGGCAGCGAGGACATCGACGACATCCAGCACGTCGGGTTCGTCGTCAAGGACAACGGCAACGGAACGATCCAGACCATCGAGGGCAACACGGGCGACGGTGGCGCCGTCGAGGTCCGCACCCGTCCCACCTCGCAGGTGGCGGGCTACGGCTACCCGATGTACCCCGGGGACATCTCCGCCTCCGCCTCCTCCTGACGCACGACAGCTCCGAGGCGCGCCGGTGATCCCGGCGCGCTTCGCCGTCTCACCCGGGAGCGCCCGGCACCTGCCGAATTGACCGGTACAAGCGTGAGCTGCGAGCCTGGCGGCATGCACGCGTTCGACGTCCTCGGCGATCCGGTGCGCCGCCGGATCCTGGAACTACTCGCGGAGGGCGAGCGCCCCGCCGGGGAGATCGGCGCGATCGTGCAGGAGGAGTTCGGGATCTCCCAGCCGGGGGTGTCCCAGCACCTGCGCGTGCTGCGGGAGAGCGGCTTCGCGACGGTCCGGGCCGAGGGCACCAGGCGCCTGTACGCCGTCGACCCCGCGCCGCTCCACGAGGTCGACACCTGGCTCGACCACTTCCGCCGCTTCTGGAACCAGCGCCTGGACGCCCTGGGCACCGAACTCGCCCGTGGGAAGCGGGAGCGCCGCCTCCGGGACGACGCCCGTCCGTGAGCCGTGCGCGCCTCGTCCGGGCCGGCGCTACCGGGGAGCCGCGCCCCGGGAGATCGGCCTGCATCTGGGGGCCACACGCACGAGCTTGGTCCAGCCCGTCCAGCCGCGCTGCTCCAGCAGCTCGATCAGCCGGCGCGCCGGCGGCACCGTGTCGAACGCCAGCCTGTCCATCAGTGTGACAAGCGGTGACGCCATCTCGGTGTCGTCGACGTAGTCCTCGCCCCGCTCGTCGGCCATATCCGTGAGATAGGCGGCAAGCCTGTCGGCCAGTTCGACCAGCCGCGGGTCGTCGTCGGCCCGGTCGAGGGCCTGGCTCAGGGTGAGGTAGAAGCCGACGAGGCGCGGGTCCTCGATCTGCTCCCGCTTGCGTGCCATCCACGCGGGGACTCGCCCGGGTGAGTGCGCGGCCAGCGGGATCCACCCGTCGCGCTCGGCCCGGACGATCCGCTCGTCGACCCCGAGCGCCCGCAGACGGTCGAGATATTCGACCACCTCCACGGGAAGCGCGAGGCCGTCGCCCGAGGCGAGCCGGGCGATCCGCTCGCGGTGCCGCTGCCGCTCCCGGATCTCCGCCCGCAACCGCCTGTCGATGTCCGCGACCGCGGCGGCGAACTCCTCCTCGCCGGCCCGCAGCAGCTCCCGCACCCGCGCCAGCGGGACCCCGGCCTCGGCGAGGGTCCGGATCTTGATCAGCTCGACCACGGCGCCGGCGTCGTATCTGCGGTAGCCGGAGTGGTCCCGTTCCGGCTCAGGCAGCAGCCCCTTGGCGTGATAGTGCCGCACCGCGCGCACCGTCACTCCGGCGTACGACGCCAGCTCGCCGATGGTCAGCATCAGACCAGTCTCCAGGAACCGCTCACGAGGCCACCCGGCCGGGTGGGGCCCCGCGCCGTCGTCTCCGGCCATCGAGGCCGACATGATCATCGTGATGGGCCGGTTGATCTTTGCGTACCGGTCGAGGATCTCGGACCGGACCACATCGATCTCAAGGTTCAGGTCGAGGATTTCCTGTGCGGTGAGCACCACCTGACGTGCGGTGTCCCGCTCGGCCTCCTGCCGCGCCGCCAGCCCCTCCCACATGGCGCGGAACTCCGGCAGAACGGCCTCGGTGACGAACGGTTCCGGCACCGGGTTGGCCCCGTCGATGAGAACGAGCCCGGCGACGGCGTCAGGATGCTCGGAGGCGTAGTGCACGGCCAGGTCGGCGCCCAGTGAGTAGCCCACCAGCACGGGCGCCGCGGACAGGCCGAGGCGTCCCAGCTCCGCCATCACCGCGGCCAGATCACCGAGAAAGGCCTCGAAGGAGTATCGGCCGGCGGCCGAGGCGAGGCCGTGGCCCCGCAGGTCGAAGGTCACCACGTCGTGGTCGCGCCGCAGCAGCTCGGCCAGCTCGCGCAGGTCGGCCTGTGTCGAGTTCAGCCCGGGGCACAGGAGCAGCGGGCGTCCGCAACCGCCGCGCGACACCGGGATCGTGACACCGTCGTGCTCGATCGTGAAGTGCGGCGCCGTTGTGTCGCCTCTTCCGGCCCGCTCTCCTTCGTCGTCGTGCTCGCCGTACGGCCTGCGCGAGCCGGCGGCCTCGATCGCTCTGGTTTCCGTGGTCATGCCGCCATGCTGAGAGACTGACCCAGCGTCAGGGTCAAGCGGCACGGAACCGCCACCGCGAGAAGTGTGTCGGGATTGCGGACGGCGTCGCGTACGTACGGTCAGTGATCCACCGCTGCCGTATTCACTTGCGGCTGTACCGTCCGTATCGTCAATTCTTCACTTATCCCATCGGCCAGATCATGGCGGCCATCATCGCGGCCATGAGAGCGTGGGCCAAGTGGGAGATCCTTTCGGCGCCCGGTACCGCACCACCGGAGCCGGGGCGCACGCCGCGGAATACGAACCACACTCCGGTGCCCGCGAGCACAAGGATGAGTGTCCACCTCAGCGGTGTGGACTCGATCATTCGATCACTCCGTGTTCGAGACGGACGGGTGACGCCCCCGTCCTGAAACGTCACCCGTCGTGCCGGTTCAGCAGTGGTGGGAATGGCCCGCTTCGCTGCCGTACGTGTCGTGGTAGGGCCATTGGTTGACGTAGCGTGGGCGGCGCATCGGGGTAAGGTCGAGAAACTGGTAGGTGCTCATCATGAATTCGGTACCGCGCCCGTACGTCGTGTAGGTGTGGAAGACGGAGTCCTCGTCGCGAACGAAGACGCTGATGGCCTGTCCGTCACCGTTCACCACGAACGCGGTTTTCATGCTGCGTTCCAAGGTCGCCTTGTCCTTGTAGTTGAACTCGACGGGCGCGACCGACTCGTCGTTGGTTACGTGGAAGTCGTAGTTGAAGTCGCTTCCAGCCGAGGAGTACCACGGGATTGTCCAGCCCATCCGCGCCTGAAAACTCTCGATCTTGGCCAGTGGTGCGCGGGAAACGAGGACAAATGTGGTGTCGCTGGCGTGCAGGTGATCCAGGCGGCCCACACTGTCGATGGTGAACGAACAGCTCGGGCAGCCCTCATCCAAGCCCTGGTCTCCACGTGCCCTGGCTGCCGAATTGTTCCACATGAAGTGATAGACGATGAGTTGGCGGCGGCCCTCGAACAGGTCGATCAGGCGTGCCTCACCGCCAGGGCCTTCGAAGGTGTACTCCTTGTCCACCCTGACCATCGGCAGTTCTCGGCGCTGTGCGGTGACCGCGTCCTGCACCCGCATGGCCTCCTTCTCCCGCTTGAGCAGCTCAAGCCGGGCTGCCAGCCACTCGTCGCGTGACGCGACCCGGGGAAGAGTCATGATCTTCCTTTTCCTTCTACTCAGAATTGATCAAAGAAATGTATGAACTGACCCGCAGGGCATCCGTCTGTACCGGCGGACCGACTATGCGGTCAGCCGCCCCGCGCTGGAAGTCGACGATCCAGCGGCCGAGAAGCAAGCACCGTCAGTTGTGATGGCGTCGGCGTAGGTCAGGCCAGCAGCTCCTGGACAGCGGTTTTCAGATCGGCCAGGGCCGCGCGGTAGAAGCGGGGTCCGTAGGACACTCGTGCCACGCCCATTTCCCTGAGCGTAGCCAGGTCCAGATATTCACCGGTGTTGCCGTTGACTGGGCCTGGTAGTTCGGTCACCAGGGTGGCGAGGTCGTGCTTCTGGCGCACGCCGATCGGGTAGATGCAGTCGGCGCCGGCGTCCCGGTAGAGCCGGCCCCGTCGTATCGATTCCGTGACCCGATCCGGCTCAGGTATCCCGCTGGCGGGTAGAAAAGTATCGACGCGGGCGTTGATTACGATCGGGACTTCGGCATCGTCGGCAGCAGAGCGGACGCCCGCGAGCCATTGGGCGTGCGCTCCGGCCTCGACCAGGCCGCCCGCCTGGTGGTCGGTGTCCTCCAAGTTGCAACCGACCGCCCCGATGTCCAGCAACCGGTCCACCAGTTCACGCGGCTCCATGCCGTACCCCGCCTCGGCATCCACCGTGACCGGGACCGACACCACCCGGGCGACCCGCCCGGCCGCGGCGAACATCTCCTGCCACGGCGCACCCTCACCGTCGGGATAACCGAGCATCGCCGAGATGGCAGCGCTGGCCGTGGCGACAGCGGGAAACCCCGCTTCGGCCACGATCGTCGCGCTGGCCGCGTCCCACGCATTTGGCAGCACGAGCATCTCTTCGCTGTGCAGCTCGCGGAGCCTTTCGGCGCGAGTCTTCAAATCCGCCACGTCAGCGGCCATGGGTATCCTCCACGTCAAAATGATGGCGCGTCACAGGGGTGACTGTGTTCGCCATGTGCACGTAGTCGGTATTCACCGTTTCTTCTTCTGCTCGAATCTTTTCTGGATACGTGGACAGATGCTGTTTGTTGGCAATTCCACAGCTCTGCCGTCTCTTTCCGGAACTCTTTGCGCGCGCTTCCCGGACGTGCCGTCGGATACCTGCGTAGGACTTCCAGTCCATACGCGACCGCTTAGGCGCGTAGCGATCGCGGAAGTCCGAATATTGCCAGAAGTGAGTTGTCGTGGAATCGCGTCAGCGCGGTGATCCAGTCGTCGGTCAGGGTCAGTACGAGCACTCCGTGTGCGTGCAGGACCGGCGTCCGCGGATCACGTAGGTAGACGCCGAAAGCCGGTTGGCCGTTTGCCCGCGTCGGGATCAGCACATGTCGGTAGCCGTTGCCCAGTGCGACTGTAGCCAGGAAGTGCCGGATGGCGTCCCGACCCTGGTATTCCAGCGGCAGCGGCGGCATGGTCAGCCACGCGTCGTTTGTCAGCATGGCCACGATCGCATCGACGTCTCCGGCCTCGAACGCGCGGCTGAAACCAGCCACGATCCTGCGTTCTTGCGGCGAGTTCGGGAGTGGAGCGGTCTCCCAGCCGGGATACGGTACCTCATACGCCAGCGCACCTCGTGCTCGTTTCAGCGCGCTGGTCACCGCGTTTTCGGTCGTGTCGAGAATGTTTGCCACCTCGGCGGCCCGGAATCCCAGTACGTCTCGCAGCACCAATACGACTCGTTGCCTCGGTGGCAATTGCTGCAGCGCTGCCAGGAACGCCAGCGACACCGACTCCCTGGCCTCGAATCGCGCCTCCGGTCCAGGCATGTGGTCGGCGATCTCGTCGAGCAGCACATCGGGGTACGGCTCCAGCCAGCTCGGTTCCGCTCGGCGGTGCGATGGCTCAGGCAACGGGAGCTCCGGTTGATAGGCCGCATATTCGGGCGGACGACGGGCGCCGGCCCGCAGTGCGTTGAGACAGCGGTTCGTCGCGATTCGGTAAAGCCACGTCCGAATCGACGCGCGTTCCTCGTAGCCGCCGATCCCGCGCCATGCCGCCAGCAACGTCTCCTGCAGCAGGTCCTCGGCGTCCTGCACCGAGCCGAGGATCCGGTAGCAGTGCACCTGGAGCTCACGTCGGTACGGCTCAACGAGCCCGCGGAACGCGTCACCATCCCCGCTCCGCGCCAGCGCCAGCAGATCCTCGGCCGAGCGCTGGGCACGGGCCGGGACATCGGTTTCCCTGGCTGGCGGGATCCCTCGCATGTTGGCTCCTTCTCTCCTGTGGTTCTTCTCGGATAGATGGACAACGCCTGCGCCGGAAAGTGGTCGGCCTGCGCCAAGTTTCCGCGATCCCTATGTCGGTACCACGCGGTTCGCGCCGTCCTGAGGGCCCTGATGTTCAACTCGTACAAAGACGACAACCTGGGCCAGGACACGGTCGCCCGCTGCACTGCCAGCATCGTCCCGCGTCAGATGATCCGCAGCTGGCGACCGTCCAGTGGCTGGCCGATGCGGTTCCGCAACGCCATCGAAAGCGGCGAGCGGCTTGCGCCCGATGCGGCCGCGCTGTTCGCCGAGATCGCCTCCACCCTCACCGGCCGCACCATCAAACGGGTCGTCGCCGACGACGGGTAGTGGATCGCCGACCGGGTCGCAGCAGGCTCCCGAAGCTACGGCGAGCCATAAGGTAACGCGGTGTAGGTCTCGGGCCGACGTGGACGACCGGGCGCAGCCTGGCGATCGACCGCGCATCGCGCGGCAGGGGGCGCCAAGCGCGGGACGCGAGACCCTGCCAGGTGGGAGCTCACGGCCCGCTCGGTGACGTGCGTAGCGCGGAGAACAGGCCCGCCCTTCGGGGGGGGGGGGCGCCGCCCCGGCCGTCGTTCACCACGGGTCGGGCAGGCCCGCTCCCGTGGTGATCAGGCTGTGCAGGCTGCCGTTGACGTAGTGCAGCCAGGCCGTGGAGCAAGCGTCGAAACACTCGACGTCCGGCACCAGGCCGACGTGGGTGAACCGCAGCTCGGTGCCGCCGGCCGCGGGGATGATATCGAACACGATTTCGCTTCCGGTCCACTCACCTGGCTCGGAGATGAAGGACAGGTGGCTTTCGGTCACACGCCAGACCACGCGGCGGCCCGGTTCGAGTTCGACCACGCGCTGGAGGCTGTAGTGCTGCGGGGGGTGCCGGTAGGAGAACTCGGCGCCCACCTCGTCGGTGCGCCCCTCGACCTGACCCGTCCACCAGGTGCGGACTTCCAGAATTGCGGCGAAGACCTCCTCCGGTGACTGTTCGACTGTGTACGACGTCGAGTAGCCGCGGTCGATGCGCGCCGTGCTTGAAGAGCCTGCTGTGCTCAGTCCCGGGTTGCCGGGTGATCGTGTCGTCATGATGATCGGAACCTTGCCTCTGTGTGTGATTGATTGAGTGGTAGCGGGATCGGGTGCCAGGTGCCGACCCGGTCATCGCTCGGCACGGGCCGTCTCGCGGGTCTTGACCAGCCGGCGCACACCCGTTGCAGGACGTCCTGCACATCGGTTGCTCTTCTACTGGTTTCCGGGCGGCGCGCCCATTTCAGGGCGTGGTCGTACGCCGCCGCCACGTTGTCCGTGATGGCGCGTTGTGAGCGTGGGTACAGGTCAGCCCGGCTTGTTGCTCTGGATCCGCTCGGCGATCCGCTTGATCCGCTGCAGCCGGGCATCCCAGGTCGCGCCGACCGCGGAGAGTTGGGCGATTGCACGTGCGAGCTGGGCCTCGTCCACCTCATAGCGGCGCTCACGCCCCGCCGGCCTCATGTGCACCAGGCCGACGCGGTCCAGCACACCGAGGTGCTTGGCGACCGCCTGCCGGGTGACGGGCAGCCGCTCGCTAAGCGTGGTCGCCGTAGCGCCTCCGTGGGCGAGGAGCAGGTCGAGCATCCGTCGGCGGGTCGGGTCGCCGACTGCGGACCAGAGGTCGTCATCGATCGCGGTGCTCACGGCTGCGCGACCACCTTGTCGGCGTAAGTGACGAGGCGAGGGAGGAAGATGTCCCAGCCGCGGACGTGGTCGAGATACGCCTCCCTCAACACGGCGGCCTCCCACCCTCGCTCGCGGAAGCCGGTCTCCTCAAAGCGCAGCAGCGTCCCGTCACCGGACGGAACGAGGTCGAAGGTGACGAGGAGGGAGTTGCCCGCCGCCGCCGGCCTGCCGTCGTCGTATATCCAGCGGAAGGCGAACCGGCGGGGCGGGTCAGCCTCCAGAACGATGAGTGGCTCGACCTTCGCGTCCGGCGAGGCCGGGTCGCCGAAGGTGACTGCGCCGGTGGCGCCGGGGACCGGGTCGAGCTCGGCATCGTCGGGCCACCACTCGCGTAGGTGCTCGGGAGAGCTGATCACCTGGTAGACCACCTCGGGGGTGGCGTCAATATGAAGCTCCCGCTCGATGCTTCCATACTCCATGTGACTTTCCTGACATCAGTGCAACTAATGGTTGCACGTCAGCGTATCCGGCACACTCCGTCAACGCAACCTTTTGTTGCGCGTGGGGTTTCCGGGCAGCTTCCGGGCTCCGATTGGCTGAAGGCCTCGCCACCGGAGTCGGCGCTCACGGTCAGGCGCCGACGTAGGCCGCCAGGTGCTCGCCGGTGAGGGTGGAGCGGGCGGCGACGAGGTCGGCCGGCGTGCCTTCGAAGACGATCCGGCCGCCGTCGTGACCGGCGCCGGGACCCAGATCGATGATCCAGTCGGCGTGTGCCATGACCGCCTGGTGGTGCTCGATCACGATGACCGACTTGCCGGAGTCGACCAGCCGGTCCAGCAGCCCGAGCAGCTGCTCGACGTCGGCGAGGTGGAGGCCGGCGGTCGGCTCGTCGAGGACGTAGACGCCGCCCTTGTCGGCCATGTGGGTGGCCAGCTTGAGCCGCTGCCGCTCGCCCCCGGACAGCGTGGTGAGCGGCTGGCCGAGGGTGAGGTAGCCGAGCCCGACGTCGGCGAGGCGGTCGAGGATGGCGCGCGCGGCGGGCGTGCGCGCCTCGCCGGAGCCGAAGAACTCCTGGGCCTCGGCCACCGGCATCGCGAGCACCTCGCTGATGTCGCGCCCGCCGAGCTTGTGCTCCAGCACCGCCGCCTGGAACCGCTTCCCCTCGCACTCCTCGCAGGTGGTGGACACCCCCGCCATCATCGCCAGGTCGGTGTAGATGACGCCGGCGCCGTTGCAGGCGGGGCAGGCGCCCTCGGAGTTGGCGCTGAACAACGCCGGCTTCACCCCGTTGGCCTTCGCGAACGCCTTGCGGATCGGGTCGAGCAGTCCGGTGTAGGTCGCCGGGTTGCTGCGCCGCGAGCCGCGGATGCCGCCCTGGTCGACCGACACCACACCCGCTCCGGCGGGGACCGACCCGTGGATGAGCGAGCTCTTGCCCGACCCGGCGACTCCGGTGACGACGACGAGCACCCCGAGCGGGATGTCGACGTCGACGTCACGCAGGTTGTTCGCCGTCGCGCCGCGGATCTCCAGCGTGCCGGTGGGCTTGCGCACCGCCTCCTTCAGGGCCGCCCGGTCGTCGAAATGGCGGCCGGTGACGGTGCCGCTGGTCCGCAGCCCCTCGACGGTGCCCTCGAAGCAGACCGTGCCGCCCGCCGTCCCGGCGCCGGGGCCGAGGTCGACGACGTGGTCGGCGATCGCGATCATCTCCGGCTTGTGCTCCACGACCAGCACCGTGTTGCCCTTGTCCCGCAGCCGCAGCAGCAGGTCGTTCATCCGCTGGATGTCATGCGGGTGCAGGCCCGTCGTGGGCTCGTCGAAGACATAGGTGACGTCGGTGAGCGAGGAGCCGAGGTGGCGGATCATCTTGACGCGCTGCGCCTCGCCGCCGGACAGCGTGCCCGACGCCCGGTCGAGGGACAGGTAGCCCAGCCCGATCTCCACGAACGAGTCGAGGAGCTGCCGCAACGTGGTGAGCAGCGGCGCGACCGACGGCTCGTCGAGATCGCGGATCCAGGCGGCCAGGTCGCTGATCTGCATCGCGCAGGCGTCCGCGATGCTGATCCCCTTGATCTTCGACGACCGGGCGGCCTCGCTGAGCCGGGTGCCGCCGCACTCGGGACAGGTCGTGAACGCGACCGCCCGCTCCACGAACGCCCGGACGTGCGGCTGCAACGCCTCCTTGTCCTTGGACAGCATCGACTTCTGGATGCGCGGGATCAGGCCCTCGTAGGTGAGGTTGATGTTGTCGACCTTGATCTTGGTCGGCTCCTTGTAGAGCAGGTCGTCGAGCTCGGCCTTGGTGAAGTCGCGGATCGGCTTGTCGGGGTCGAAGAACCCGGAGCCGCTGAAGATGCGGCCGTACCAGCCGTCGACGCTGTAGCCGGGGATCGTGAGCGCGCCGTCGTTGAGCGACTTGGAGTCGTCGTACAGCTGGGACAGGTCGATGTCGGAGGTCCGGCCCAGTCCTTCGCAGCGCGGGCACATGCCGCCGGTGACGTTGAACTCGCGCCGCTCCTTCACGGTCTTGCCGCCGCGCTCGAACTTGACCGCGCCCGCTCCGCTGATCGAGGCGACGTTGAAGGAGAACGCCTGGGGCGAGCCGATGTGCGGCCGGCCGAGCCGGCTGAACAGGATGCGCAGCATCGCGTTGGCGTCGGTGACCGTGCCGACCGTGGAGCGGGGGTTGGGACCCATCCGCTCCTGGTCGACGACGATCGCGGTCGTCAGCCCGTCGAGCACGTCGACCTCGGGACGAGACAGCGTCGGCATGAACCCCTGCACGAAGGCGGAGTAGGTCTCGTTGATCAGCCGCTGCGACTCGGCGGCGATCGTGCTGAACACCAGCGAGCTCTTGCCCGAGCCGGAGACGCCGGTGAACACCGTGAGCCGGCGCTTCGGGATCTCGATGCTGACGTCCTTGAGGTTGTTCTCACGCGCACCGTAGACGCGAATCAGATCGTGGGTGTCGGCAACGTGCAGCGCAGGGGACTGCGCGTCCGTCCTCGTGGCCATGCTTATCGTGCTCTCCATGTCTTCAGGCGGGGCAGCCTCGGCGGTCTCCGTCGTCGCCAGGCTCGATCTAACCAGCTTCGAGCGGTACGTCTGGTTCTCGCGCCGGTGCGGGGAACGCGGGCCCGGCGGTAGGGTCCGTCAGCAGGGCGCGGCCGGCTCAGCGCAGCTCGTTGATCCGGATCAGGTTGCCGGCGGGATCGCGGACGGCACAGTCGCGAACCCCGTACGGCTGCTCCATCGGCTCCTGCACGATCTCGGCGCCGCGGGCCTCCAGCCGTTCGAAGAGGCCGTCGAGGTCCCCGGCGGACAGGGTGATCATGGCGTAGGTGCCCTTGGCCATCATCTCGCCGATGGTGCGGCGCTCGTCGTCGGTGACGCCGGGGTTGCCGCCCGGCGGGTACAGGACGATGGAGGTGCCCGGCTGGTTGACGGGGCCGACGGTGATCCAGCGCATCCCGCCGTATCCGGCGTCGCCACGGACCTCGAAACCGAGGACGTCGCGGTAGAAGGCCAGGGCCGTGTCGGGGTCGTTGTGCGGGAGGAAGGCCGAGTGAATGGTGACGTCCATGGCAGTCACGCTAGCTGCGGCTCGGCGACTCGTGCTTCTCGATTCCTGACGGGCCTGGTCACCTGTTTCGCCACGCAGGGCGGCATCCCGGCCGTCGCGCTCGCCGCCTGGCGCCGGTAGGCGCTGGGCGGCACCCCGACCAGCTCGGTGAAGCGGGTGCTGAAGGTGCCCAGCGATGAGCAGCCGACCGCGAAACAGACCTCGGTGACGCTCATGTCGCCGCGGCGCAGCAGCGCCATCGCGCGCTCGATCCGCCGGGTCATCAGATAGCTGTACGGCGACTCTCCGTAGGCGAGCCGGAACTGACGGCTGAGATGCCCGGCGGACATGTTCACCCCGCGGGCGAGCGCCTCGACGTCCAGCGGCTGGGCGTACTCCCTGTCGATCCGGTCACGGACTCGGCGCAGCAGCGCGAGATCGCGCAGGTGCTGCTCTGAGGCGGGTCTGCTGCTCACGCGAGAAGCCTACGTCGCGCCACCGACAATTCGTCGTGCCGGCCAGCCAACATCCATGGCCTGACCTGCGGCGCATTCCGATCACGGCGGCGGGGAGGGCTCTCCGGGCACCCGCCCGGAGCCGCGGTGGCGAGCGGCGGGAGCCGGGCCGCCGTTCAGCCCTCCGCGCTGCGGTATCCGTCCAGGAAGGCCCGTACGCCCGCGGCCACCATGTCCGTGATCTCCTCTCCGGTGAGCGGTCCCTCCGCTGACCGGGTGGAGGCCTCGAACGTCGCCAGAGCGATGAAGTGCAGCGCCGCCCGGCGCGGGTCGGAGATCCGCAGCAGGCCCTCGGAGGTCAGCTCCTCCAGGCGGCGGACGACCTCGCCCCGTACGCGCAGCGGTCCTGCCTCCTGCCACTCCTCCAGCAGCTCGCGGGGGAAGTGCGGGCCCTCCGTGTTGATCATCTGCACGAGCGCGAAGTGTTCGGGGAAGTCGACGCGATGGGCGACCAGGGCGCGGCCGACCGCGACGAGCCGCTCCTCCGGCCCGCTCGCCTCGCGCAGCCCGCGTTCGACGTACTCGGCGAAGGCGTCGGCGACCCGGGCCGCGCTCTCGGCGAGCACGACCGAGAACAACCGCTCCTTGCTGCCGAAATGCTTGTAGAGCGTGCGGGTCGAGACGCCCGCCTCGCGGGCGATGGCGTCGGTGGTGGTGCGGGCGTACCCGTCGCGTCCGAAGACGGCGCGGGCGGCCCGGGTGATCGCCTCGTCCTTGGCCGGTCTTCCACGTCTCGGACCCTCCGGCCGATCCGACCCGTCCACATGTCCTCCGTCGGGGTTACGCTAATTTTTGCCGTACACGGTTTACTTTACCTCTGGAGGAGACGTCATGCAGCCCGAACTCACTCTCGCCGTCATCGTGGGAAGCGTCCGGCCGGGTCGCCGGGGCGAGGCCGTCGCCCGCTGGGTGCAGGGGCGGGCCGCGCGCCGAGAGCGCCTCGCCACCGAGCTCGTCGACATCGCCGACTACCACCTGCCGGTGCTGGACGAGCCCTGGCCGGCCGCCCACGGACGCTACGACAGGCCCCACACGAAGGCGTGGGCGGACGCGATCGCGCGCTTCGACGCGTACGTCTTCGTGACCCCCGAGTACAACCGGTCGATCCCCGGCCCGTTGAAGAACGCGATCGACTACCTGTACCGGGAGTGGCACAACAAGGCCGCAGGTTTCGTCAGCTACGGCATCGACGCGGGCGGGGCCCGCGCGGTCGAGCACCTGCGCGTGGTCATGGGCGAGCTGCAGGTCGCCGACGTCCGGGCGCAGGTGGCGCTGTCGCTGGCGGCGGACTTCGACGGCGAGGACTTCACCCCAGGACCCGGGCGGGATCGGGAGCTGGACGTCCTGCTCGACCAGCTCACCGCCTGGGGCGCCGCGCTGCGGGCCGTCCGGCGTCCGGCGGCCGCGTGATGACCGCTCCCCCCACCGGTGGCACGAGGGCCGCCGACGCGCCCATCTCCTGGCCCGTCTGGCGGCTCGCCCTGGTGATGGCGTTCGGCGCGTTCATGAGCCAGCTCGACACCTCGGTCGTCAACGTCGGCCTCGGCACGATCGCGACGGATCTCGGCGCCGGCCTGGGCGACGCCCAGTGGGTGGCGAACGGGTACCTGATCGCCCTGGGCCTGTCGCT
The DNA here is from genome assembly GCF_900156315.1 of Microbispora rosea. Taxonomy (GTDB): domain Bacteria; phylum Actinomycetota; class Actinomycetes; order Streptosporangiales; family Streptosporangiaceae; genus Microbispora; species Microbispora rosea. The sequence continues at coordinate 37,877 of NZ_FTNI01000038.1, forward strand.
GCCCGCGTGCGGCTGGCTCGTGCGGCGGTACGGCGCCGGGCCGGTCTGGCTCGCCTCGCTCGGCGGCTTCACCCTCACCTCCGGGCTGTGCGCCCTCGCAGGCGATATCGGCTGGCTGGTCGCGTTCCGCGTCGCACAGGGGCTCACCGCCGGCCTGCTCCTGCCCGCCGGGCAGACCGTGCTCGGCCAGGCGGTCGGCGCGCATCGCCTCGGCCGCGTGATGGCGACCCTCGGCATCGCGGTCACGCTCGCACCCGCGCTCGGCCCGGCCCTCGGCGGCGTCCTCCTGCACCTCGGCCCCTGGCCGTGGCTGTTCCTGGTCAACCTCCCCCTCGGCGCGCTCGCCCTGTATCTCGGCGTGCGTCACGTGCCGCGCGATCGGCCGGCCGTGCGCCCGGCGAGTCTCGACTGGCCGGGGCTGCTGCTCGTCGCCGCCGGCGTCCCGCTCCTGATCTACGGCCTGAGCGCCTGGGGCGCGCGCGGCGTCTCCTCAGGGGGATCCGGCAGTGGATTCGGCGGCGCGCTCGGGCCGGTCGCCGCCGGCGCCCTCGCACTCGCCGCGTTCGCCCGGCACGCGCGCCGCACCGCCCACCCGGTGCTCGACCTGCGGCTGTTCGCCAATCCGGCGTACGCGGCCGCCACGGCGACCGCCGCGCTGACCGGGGCCGCGATGTTCGGCGCCACACTGCTGTTCCCGCTGTATTTCCAGCTCGGCCGGGACACCGGGGTGACCGGGACCGGGCTGGCGCTGATTCCGCTCGGCCTCGGCACCGCCCTGCTCCTGCCGGTCAGCGGCCGGCTCGTGGACCGGTTCGGCGGCGGCATCGTCAGCGTGTACGGCGGCCTCGCCGCCGTGGCCACCACCGTGCCGTTCGCGCTGCTCCGCATGGACATGAACCCGGCCGTGGTGGAGGGCCTGCTGCTGCTGCGCGGCATGGCCCTCGCGCTCGCAGTGACGCCGGCCGGCATCGCGGCCTATCAGGCGGTCGCCCCCGAGCAGCTCGCGGACGCCACCACGCAGGTCAACATCCTGCAACGGCTGGGCGGCGCGCTCGGCGGGACCGTTTTCGCCGTGGTGCTCACCGCCCGGCTGCCCCTCGGCGTGGAAGGTGCTTTCCATACCGCCTTCGGGTGGCTCACCGCCGCCTCCGTGCTCAGCCTCGCCGGTGCGGTGTGGCTCACCGCGGCGCAGCGCCGTGGCCGGCGGGCGGAGGGAGGCTGACCGCCTCGGAGGCGGCGCTCGCGTAGAGGATCTCGCGCATGCCCGGGAGGGTCTCACGGTCGGCCCGCCACACCAGGCGCAGATTCAGGCCGGGGACGTCGAACGCGAGCCGGGCAAGGGCGCCGACCGCGACCCGGTCGGCCACAGCGAACCACGGCAGCAGCGCGATCCCGAGGCCGCGCTCGGCCCACGCCCGCATGACGGGCACGCCGCCCGCCCGCACCCGCTCCACCCGGTCGCCCAGCAGGCGCTCCCCCGCCAGCCAGAACGAGCAGGCGGGCACGTTGACCAGCAGCCGCCGGCCGTACAGGTCCTCCTTGCGCAGCCGGGACGCGGCGGCCAGCGGATGGTCGGGCGCGGCGACCAGCGCGAGCGGCACGGGATCGAGGTCGAGGAAGGCCAGCGGCGCGGCCGGCGCGCCGAAGCCGAGCCCGCCCAGATCGTCTCCGGCGTCGAGCAGCAGCGCCGCGTCGAGGTCCGCGGCGGCGACCGCGTCCAGGAGACGGTCGCGGACGCCGTCCGACCGCACCTCCACCACCAGGTCGGGACGGCGCTCGGCCAGCCGGGCCAGGACCGCGGGCACATACACGGCGGCGATCGTCTCCAGGGAGCCGAGCCGCAGCACCGGGCGGGCCTGCGCGACGTCGTGCCTGGCCTGGTCGGCCTGGTCCAGCAGGCGGCGCGCCCAGCCGCGCAGGCGCTCCCCCGCGGCGGTCGGGCGCATCCCCCGCGGCCCCCGCTCGAACAGCGCGACTCCGAGGTCCCGTTCCAGGTTCCTGATCTGCTCCGACACCGACGACGGCGCGAGATCCAGGGCGACGGCGGCGTCGGTGACCGTCCGATGTGCCACAACCGCCTCGAAGGTGCGCAACTGCCGCAGTTCCATGACGCACCGAACAGGCCCGGAGCGTTCGGTTATTCCGAATGCGGCCTGCGGCCCGGCCGGTGGAGCCGTTCGGCGGCCGACGCCACAGTGACGTCCAGGTTGTCTACCTCCTGGAGTTCCCTCGTGACGTCTACTGTCTCCGCCGCTCCCCCGGCGGCGCCCGCCCGGGCCCGCGCACTGGCCGGGATCGCGCTCGGCTACTTCATGGTGCTGCTCGACACCACCGCCCTGTCGGTCGCCGAGCCCGACCTCGCCCGATCATTCGGCGGCGCGGGCGTCGCGGGCCTGCAGTGGACCGTGACCGGCTACACCCTCGTGTTCGGCGCCGCGCTGCTGACGGCCGGGTCGGTGGCCGACAGGTACGGCGCGCACCGCGTGTTCCGGGTGGCCGTCGCCGCCTTCGGCCTCGGCAGCCTGCTGAGCGCGCTCGCGCCGTCGCTGTGGGCGCTCGTCGGGCTGCGGGCGCTGCTCGGCCTGGCGGCGGCGGGCTGTGTCCCCGCCTCGATGGCCATGATCGCCCGGTTGTACCCGGTGCCGGCCGAGCGGGCCAGGGCGGTGGCCGTCTGGGCGGCGACCAGCGGCGCCGCGCTCGTGGCGGGTCCGGTGGCCGGAGGGGCGCTGACCGACCTGGCGGGCTGGCGGGCGATCTTCGTGCTCAACGTCCCGCTCGCCGCCGTCACCCTCGCGCTCACCGCCGGAGCGGCCGTACGCTGCCCGCGCGGCGACCAGCGCATCGACTGGGCCGCCCAGATCCTGGCCTGCGCGGCGGTGGCGCTGCTGACCGACGCGCTGATCGCGCTCGGCGCCCGCTCCTTCGTCCATACCGCCTGGTCGGCGGGTGCCACGGCCGTGGCGGTGTGCGCCTTCGCCGTACGGGAGCGGCGCGGCCATGCCCCGGTCCTGGCGCCCGCCGTGCTGCGGGCACCCGGCGTCCCCGGCGCGCTGCTGGCGGGGGCGGCGGTCAACTTCGCGATGAGCGGGGTGCTGTTCGTGCTGCCGCTGCTCCTCCAGCAGGCGCTGGGCCTGACGCCGGGGCAGATCGGGGCGGCGCTCCTGCCCATGACGCTGCCCTTCGCCGTCAATCCGCTGCTGACCGGCAGGATCGTCGCCAGGTCGGGGGCCCGGCCGCCGGTGCTGGCAGGGCTCGGCCTGCTCGCGGCCGGCGGTGTCGCGTTCGGCACGGCCGTCTGGGCGGGCGCCTCCTATCCGTTCCTGCTGGCCGGGCTGGTGGCCACCGGCTTCGGTGTGTCGTTCGCGCTGCCCGCCCTGGCCACGATGATCGTGACCTCGGCTCCCGAAGGCGCCGCCGGCGTGGCCGGTGGGCTGCTCAACGCGGCCCGGCAGTGCGGCGCCACGATCGGCGTGGCCGTGACGGGCGCGTTCGTGACCGTCAGCGTTCCCGATCAGGGACACCACGGCGCGGCGTACGCGCTGGTCGTGCCGGCCGCGGTCTGCGCCGCGGCGGCCGTCGCCGTCGGGTGGACGGCCCGGCGTCCGGCCGGATGAGGGGCCGCGGATGGCCGGTCCTCGTGATGGCGGCGGGCGCGTTCATCGCTTTTTGCGTCGCCCCTTCGGTGCCGTACGCCGTTGACCAGCGTTCTTGCGGGAATGGGACATGACGCGGCCGCCGGACGGGGTGGCCTGGAGTCATGGCGAGCGCGGGCGCTGGAAGACGGGGTTGCGGGACGGGCACCGTGGTCACGAGGTCAGAGATCGACTATGAGGCGGTGTTCAGGGTCGGCCAGGCCCTGTCGATTCTGCTGACCACCGACTTCGTCGTGCTCGCCATGAACGACGTCTGTCTCACGTTGTCCGGGCGCGACGCGCGGGACATGGTGGGCCGCAACCTGTTCGACGTCTTCCCGCCCAATCCCGCGGCGGCCCAGGACTCCGAGCAGCAGGGTGCGCGGATCCTGCGGACCTCCCTGGAACAGGTGCTGACCACCCGACGCCGCGACTTCATGCCCCTGCAGAGGTACGACATCGAGTCGGCGGACAGGCCCGGGGTGTTCGAGGAGCGCTACTGGAGCACGGTCAACGCTCCCGTGCTCGGCCCGCACGGCGAGGTCCGATACATCCTCCTCAGCAGCGAGGAGGTCACCGACTTCGTCCGCGCGCTGCGGTGCGCCGGTGGGGGCGGCGAGCAGGACTCCTTCGCCCTGCACCTGCAGACACTCAACGACCAGCTCAGGCGGGCGCACCGGGAGCAGTGCGAGACGACCGCCGCCCTGCGCGAGGCCATCGAACGGCAGCGGCGGCTGGTCTACGACGCCTCCCACGACCTGCGCAACCCCATCACCGGCCTGCTCACCGAGCTGGAGGTCGCGCTGTCCGAACCCGGCATCGACCTGCAGCGGATCTTGCGCAAGCTGCTGCGCGACGCGGAACGGCTCAACGACATCGTGGCCGACCTGCTCGACCTCGCCCGCCTCGACAGCGAGACACACGAGGACGAGTGTCTGATCGACCTCGCCGGGTTCGTCGTCGAGGAGCTCGACCGCCGCGCCCCGTGCGCCGCCGTGCTCACCCACCTCGACCCGCACGTGTGCGTACGCGCCTCGGCGATCCGCCTGGCCCGCCTGCTGGGCAACCTGCTGGCCAACGCCGAGCGGCACGCTCACACCAGGATCGAGGTAGTGGTCACGGCCGACCCTCCCGACGCGGTCCTCGAACTCATCGACGACGGCCCCGGCATCCCGCCGGAGGACCGCGAACGCGTCTTCGAACGCGGCTACCGCCGGGAGGAGGCCCGCGCACGGGATCCCCGCGGCTCCGGGCTCGGCCTGTCCATCGCGCGGGAGATCGCCCGGGAGCACGGCGGCCGGCTGTACGCCGTCGAGCACCACGGCGGCGCCTGTGTCGTCCTGCGTCTCCCCCTCGTCACGGAGCGCTGCTCCTGAGAACCCGTGCCCTTATCGTAGAAGCAGGCTCACTGCGACAAGAAGCACCGCGACGGTGCTGAGCAGGGCCAGTGGTCGAGGTCACCGAGGATCACCTTCCCCGTTGCGGATGGGGTCCTGCCGGGACGGCGCGACAGTGGTCAGGGCGGCGCCGAGCGCCGCGCCCCCGAGCCCTGCCAGCGCGAGGCGAGCCCCGGTCACACCGGCTCCTCCCGCCGTGTACAGGGCGAGGGTGACAACGGCGATGCCCAGCGCGGTCCCCACACCACGTGCCATGTTGATCAGCCCTCCGGTGGTCGCCGACATCCGCGCCGGCACTGCGGCCATGACTGCGGCGTTGTTGGCCGGGACGAACACGCCAAGACCCGCGCCCAGCACACCGAGGAAGACGGCGAGCAGGCCGGGCGAGGTAGGCTCCACCGCCGCCAGCCCGACCCCCGCGGTAGCCGCCACGGCGCCGGTCAGGCAACGCGGCCTGTTGCCCCACCGGCGCGGCAACAGGTGATCACCCCAAAGCGCGGCAACCGCGAACCCGGCCGGCAGAGCGCTGAGCACCAGACCGGTATGGGGCTCGCTCAATCCGGCGGGGAGCAACACCTGTGGCATGAGCACCAGCGGGCCGAACAGGACGAGATAGCCACACAGCGCGCCGGCCAGACCCCGCGCCACGGCGGCGTCACCCACCATGCCCAGGTCGAGCAGCGGAGTGTCCGCCCGGCGTTCCCTGCTCCGCAGCGCGAAAGCGGATATGACGGCAGCGGCCAGCAGGACCGCGATCGCCCATGGCGGCCACCCCAGGCCGGATGCGGCCGAGGCGGCCAGAAGCAGGCCAGAAGCGGCGCAGGCGAGCAGGACCAGACCGGCCACGTCGAAGGCCCCGCCGTGAGCACGCTCGCGGGTGCGGGGCAGCAGGTAGCGGCCGGCGACGACGGCCACCAGCCCGATGGGCACGTTGATCCAGAACACCCACCGCCAGCCCACCAGGCCGACGATCAGCCCGCCCACCAACGGGCCGACGGCCAGCCCCAGCGACTGGGCGGCCGCCTGCGTGCCCAGCGCGGCCCGCGCCCGCCGCCGGGGGACACTGGTCACCACCAAAGCCACACTGTTGGCCTGCAACATCGCCGCTCCCGCCGCTTGCACCACCCGGCACGCGACCAGGACGGGCAGTGACGGCGCGAACCCGCACCCCGCCGACGCGGCGGTGAAGACGACGAACCCGTGCAGATAGACCAGCTTGCGGCCTGCGACGTCGGCCAGGCGTCCCGCACCGGCCAGCAGGGCGACCACGGTGAGCAGGTAGGCCAGCGCCACCCATTGCACCGCCGCCAGTGGCGCATGGAACCCGCGCTGAAGGGCCGGGAAGATCAACGTGACGATGCTCGCGTCCAACTGCCCCATGAACGCGCCGATGCACACTGAGCCCACGGCGAACCACGGCGCGTACGGGTGTTCCCGCACACGTGCCGGACGGGGTCGTTCTCTCAGCAGTCGAGCCATGGCCGCTCAGCGCGCAGGCACCTCGCCTGCCCCGGTGCCCCGGCCGGGCCGCGGCCGCTGACGGCAGAGACGGGAGGGTTGTCGTGCGGGTCGGTGAAATTGCATGTCACAGCGAGATCCCCCATCTGGCTGTGCGACACGATGCTCCCGCGGTCGCTCTTCACCGGCGCTTCGTCACCGGTTGCGGAGAGCCGCGCGCCCCAGACGAACTCCTACCGCTTGTTCTGTTTCAGAACTGCTTCAGTCTACGCTCGCCCCCTATATCTCCCCTGGTCAGCGGTCGTGCCGCCGGATCTCGGCCCCCCTCCCGGCGCCCCATGGCCGAGACCAGACGACCGGCCTGCTCACGATGCGTACGGACGGACAACCGCGAGGCGGATGCGGCGGCGGCGCTTCGACGCGGCCCGACCTAGGATCGGGTCATGCCCTTGACCGTGAACGACGTCGACCGGTTCGAGGCCTCCAGGCCGCGACTGGAGGCCATCGCCTACCGCCTCCTCGGCTCCGCCGGCGAGGCCGAGGACGCCGTGCAGGAGACGTTTCTACGCTGGCAGGCCGCCGACGTCGAACGCGTCGAGGTCCCCGAGGCCTGGCTGACGAAGGTCCTCACCAACCTGTGCCTCAACCAGCTCACCTCCGCCCGGGCGCGCCGCGAGACCTATGTGGGCCAGTGGCTTCCCGAGCCGCTGCTCGCCGGGGACCCGATGCTCGGCCCGGCCGACACCGCCGAGCAGCGCGAATCGGTCTCGTACGCGGTCCTCACCCTCATGGAGCGCCTGTCCCCCAACGAGCGGGCGGTGTACGTGCTGCGGGAGGCCTTCGACTACCCGCACCGGGAGATCGCCGAGATCCTCGACATCACCGAGGCCGCCAGTCAGCAGATCTTCCACCGTGCCAAGAAGCACGTCGCCGACGGCAAGGCCCGCACCTCGGCCGACAAGGCCGCCGCCCGTCGCATCGTCGAGGAGTTCCTGGCGGCCGCCACCACAGGCCGGATCGAGCCGCTCGTGGGCCTGCTCACCGAGGACGCGGTCGCGATCGGCGACGGCGGCGGGAAGATCCCGGCCCGCGCCAAGGCGTTCACGGGCGCCGTCGCGGTCGCGAAGTTCCTGCGCGGCCTGTTCAGACCCGGCGAGGCCAAGCGCGAACTGGTCGGCGGCACGTCCGAGATCTACCTCTGGACCGCCAACGACGAGCCCGCCGTCGTGGCCGTCGTGGGCGGCCGGGTCGTCGGCGTCATGTGCCTGGAAATCACCGCCGACGGGATCACCGGGGTGCGCAGCCAGGTCAACCCGGACAAGCTCGAACGCGCGACCGCGCAGTGGGCCGCCGCCGTCCACGGGGAGCCCGTGTTCACTGTGTGAGGCACGTCACATCGCCTTCCTGTCAGGAATCCGCGTGCTGCCCGGTTCAGGTGGCACATCACGCAGACAGGAGCACGGGCATGCAGCACCGCATCATCGTCCTCGGAGCCGGATACACCGGAGCCATCGCCGCCGGGCGCCTGGCCAAGCGGCTCCACCGCGAGGACGCCGCCATCACCCTCGTCAACGCCGAACCCGACTTCGTCGAACGCGTCCGCATGCACCAGCTGGCGACCGGCCAGGACCTCAAGCCCCGGCCGTTCAGCGAGATGTTCGCGGGCACCGGCGTCGAGCTGAAGCTCGCGAAGGTCACCGGCCTCGACGCCGACCGCAAGACCGTCACCGTCGCCGACGTGAACGGCGCCGGGGTCGAAGAACTCCCCTATGACACGCTCGTCTACGCCCTCGGCAGCGGCTGGAACTTCCAGGGGGTCCCCGGGACCGCCGAGCACGCCTACGAGATCGCCGGCCGGCCCGGAGCGCTGCGGCTGCGCGAGGGCCTGGCCCGCCTCGATGCCGGGCAGACCGTGGTCGTCGTCGGCGGCGGCCTGACCGGGCTGGAGGCCGCGACCGAGATCGCCGAGGCCCGCCCGGACCTCGACGTCACACTCGCCGTCGACGGCGTTCTCGGCGACTGGCTGTCGCCGAAGGGCCGCGCGCACCTGCGGAAGGTCATCGGCACGCTCGGGATCACCGTGCACGAGAACACCGCCGTCACCGGCGTCGACGCCGACCGCGTCACCACCGCCGACGGCACGGCCATCCCCGCCGCGGTCACCGTGTGGGCCACCGGCTTCGCGGTCCACCCGATCGTCAGGGCGACCACCCTGGAGGTCACCGGCACCGGCCAGATCGTGGTCGACGCGACCATGCGCTCGGTCTCGCACCCGGACGTGTACGCCGTCGGCGACGCGGCCATGGCGATGGGCCCCGGGAACAAGCCGCTGCGCATGTCGTGCGCCTCGGGAACTCTGGCGGCCTGGCAGGCAGCCGAGGCGATCGCGGCCCGTCTGACCGGCGGGAAGCTTCCGAACGTTCCGATCCGCTACGTCAACCAGTGCATCTCACTGGGCCGCAGGAACGGCTTGATCCAGTACGTCACCGCCGACGACCGCTCCGTGGGGGCGGTCCTGACCGGGCGGCTGGCCGCCGTCTACAAGGAGCTGGTCTGCAAGGGCGCCGCCTGGGGCGTCGCCAACCCGACGTTCGGGCTGCCGGTCCGGCGCCGCCGCGTCACGGGAACGCCGGCCGCGGCGGGCTCGGCCGTCAAGGCGACGGCGTAGTGCCAAACGGGCGGCGAGAGGAGACGACGGAGCGTCGTCACGGCCCGGGCGGGGGCTCGGGAGCCTCCTGGCGCAGCCGCAGCTCGGCGGCGACCGCGCGTTCGCGCAGCTGGGCCGCCTCGGCCCGGGCCACGTCGAGCTGCGCGCGCAGGTCGGCCAGCCGGGCCCGTTCCAAGGACAGCTCCGCCTTGGTCTGCTCCCGCTCGGCAGTGGCGGCCCGTGCGTCCCGCTCCGCCCGGGCGGCCTCCGCTCCGGCCGCGCCGGCGCGCGCCTCGGCCTGCGCCGCCTCCGCGCGCAGCCGGGCGGCCTCCGTGACGGCCTGCTCCCGGGCCGCCTCCGCCGCCTCGGCCCTGGCCAGCACCCGGTCACGCTCGTCGTGGGCCTGCGCCACGGCCCGGTCGCGTTCGGCCTCCGCACGCGCCACCGCGCGGTCGCGTTCGGCCTCGGCCGCCTGGGCGCGGGCCACCGCGGCGGCGCTGGACTGCTCGGCCTCACGATGCGCGCGGCGGGCCAGCTCCGCCTCCGCCCGCGCCGTCCGGGCGCCGGCCTGCGCCTCGTCGCGTTCCCTGACGGCCTGCTCGGCCTGCTCCCGGGCCACGCGGACCTCGGCCGTGGCCCGGTCGACCCGGTCGGCCAGTTCGCGTACGGCCTGCTCGCGGGCGGTCTCGGCGACCTCGGCCCGGCGAACGGCCTGGTCGGCCTCCTGCCTGGCCCGCCGTTCCGTGCTCGCCGCCTCCCGCAGCGCGGCCAGGGCCTGCTCGCGGGCGGTTTCCGCGTCGGCGAAGGCGGTGTCCCGCTCCGCGTAGGCCTCCTCCGTCCGGCGGCGGGCCTCCTCCGTCTCCCGCCGGGCCTCCTCGGCGGCCTCGCGGGCCAGCCGCACCTGCTCCAGCGCCTGTTCGCGCTCGGCGCGGGCGATGGCGACGCTCGTGTGCGCCTCGGCCTGGATCGCGCTCAGCTTCGCCTCGACTCCCGCAGGACTCAGCTCCTGGGCGAGCACCTGCGCCAGCGGCTCGATCGCCGCGGACAGGCCCTTCTCCATGCGCTCGTACAGGTCTTCCACCCGCGCCAGCGCGCCCTCCAGGCCCGGTGTGGCGCGGCGCAGCTCCCGCTCCCTCTTGGCCGCCGCCTGGCAGTCGCCGTCCGGGCAGTACTCCCGCGGCCTCCCCCGCCGGATCGGCTGCTCGATGGGCGCGCCGCAGTGCTTGCACGCGGTGATGGTCACGGAGCTCGTCACGGCGGCCAGCGTACCGAATTTTCGATTTTCTGGAAATGAAAAATAGAAAAGAGCTATCTGTTGCGCGCCGAACTCGGCCTCATAACTTGGGAGATGGGTAATTCTCGCAAGCTATCGAACGGGGCGCTCTCTCCCCGCCGCCGGGGTGACCACACCCGGCCGGAGCACCTTCGCCGCGATCAGTCACTCACCCACCAGATGGAACGACAGCGTCGGCGATCCGTGCTCCATCGCCCGGTCCAGCGGGAACTGCTCCAGCGCCGGTTCCTGGGCTGGTGGTGGGCCGCCAGTCCACCAACCAGGCGCTGGAGCGTCAGCTTCTTCGGCGTCATCGCCGTCGACGTCGAAGCCGAGCTCGCCATACTCGACAGATTCGGCTGGCGCCCCTTGCGTCCGGCTGCTGCTGAGCCGAGCCTGCGCCCATGACGGTTCTTAGGGGCTGGGCAAGGTTCCGGGTCTGGCCGAACGCCGAGCCGCCACGTGCGTGGGCGTGGAGGAGCGAGGCGGGGAGAGGAGTGGGCCGGCATTCAACTGCCGAGGGCGCGCTTTTGCGGGTGGAACGTCTCGCCGCGGGCGAGCATGTCGACGAACTGGGTGATACGGCGGGCTCGGGTCTCGGCGCGTTTGGCGTTCGCGATCCGATAGAGAACGGTGTAGCGGTTCTGGGAGGTGAGGATGTCGAACATCGCTTGTGCCTGCGGATTCGCGGCCAGTGCGGCGGTCAGGTCGGCCGGCACCTCGATGCCGGCTTGTCCCGCGTAGGCCGTGTCCCAGCGGCCGTCGGCCTTGGCGCGTTCGACCTCGGTCATCCCGGCCGGATGCATCCGGCCCTCGCTGATCAGGCGGGTGACGATGGAGACGTTCCGCGCTGACCAGGGGCTCTGCCTTCCGCGAGGGGTGAAGCGCCGGTAGAAGGTGGTCTCGTCCCGCCGTCGTAGCCGGCCGTCGATCCAGCCGTGACACAGGGCTTCGTCGAGCGCCTGGTCATAGGTCAGGCTGGTGGGCCCGGTCGTGTTCTGCTTGGCGAGGACCAGCCACACCCCTGCCGAGCTGTCGTGGTGCGTGCTGAGCCACTCCCGCCAGGCTTGGGCACCGGTAACGGTCAGTTCCGGTAGTTCGTTGCTCATCGTCATGTGTCCCTAGGGTTGTCGGCGGTCACCCGAAGGTGGGGCCCAGGACGGGGGCCTGCCGGAAGTGGCGCTGGATCGATCAGCGGTGGAGCCGGCCGATCACGTCCTTCGCCGCGTCGCCACCGGGCCCCCTGGACGGATGACGCCCGCCCGCCTTCACCAGGTCTTGCCGGCCGGCTCCCGGATCGTGTGGTTGATCCGGTTGAAGAAGTTGGTGAGTGCGATGTTCAGGATGATCGCGGACATCTGCTTCTCGTCGAAGTGGGTGACAGCGGCGTCCCAGATCTCGTCGGTCACGCCCGGCGCGCCGTCCTGGATTCGGGTGGCGGCCTCGGTCAGCGCGAGCGCCGCCCGCTCCTCTTCGGTGAAGAACGGGGCCTCGCGCCAGGCGACCACGCTGTGCAGCCGCTCCTCGGTCTCTCCATGCTTCTTCGCCGTCTGAACGCCGGCGAACACACACGGGCTGCAGCCGTTGATCTGGCTGGCCCGCAGATGGACCAGTTCGAGCACGAGCGGGTCGACGCCACCGGCGTGAATCGCCTTCTGCAGATGCTGGATCGCTGTGATCAGGTCGGGACTCGCCACGCTCTTCATGCGTGCTTCCATGGGTCCTGCTCCTCGTCGGTTACGTGCGTCCATCCGGGCCCGTCCGCTGGCGCACCTTGGCGGAGGTCATCGTGGCCGTAATGGACTTTTCGGCCGAGGCGTTCTCGGCCATGCCGGCGACATTACGGTGTGACCCGGTCAGAAACGGTCCTGGTTATCGAGCAAACTGTTGGCCGTGGTCAACACCTCGGCGCGGCTGCTGCGGCTGCTGTCTTTGCTGTCAACACGGCGGTCCTGGACGTGCGCTGATCTTTCAGCCCAGCTGGAGATCACCGAACGGACGGTTCGCCGGGACATCGCCCGGCTACGTGAACTCGGCTACGGCATCGAATCGGAGATGGGCCCATGGGGCGGCTACCACCTCGGGCCAGGCACCAGCATCCCGCCACTGATCCTTGACGAGGAGGAGGCCCTCGCGGTCGCCGTCGGGCTGCGCACCGCCGCCTTCAGCGGAGTCTCCGGCAGCGACCAGGCAGCCCTGTCGGCGCTGCTGAAACTGCGCCAGGTGCTGCCGGCCAGGATCGCCGACCGGCTCGGCGAGTTGGACGCCGCGTTCACCCACACCGCACGACCCGACGACAGCCAGATCTCCCCCGCGCTGCTGCTCGACCTGGCCACCGCGTGCCGGCGAGGCGAACGCACCCAGTTGACCTACCGCGACGGGGCCGGAACGACGTCCACCCGCAGTGTGGACCCCTACCGGCTCATCTACACCGGCCGCCGCTGGTATCTCCTCGCCTACGACCTGACGCGGCAGGACTGGCGAACCTTCCGCACCGATCGCATCATCGATGCCACAGCCACCGGGCAGGCCACCGCCCTGCCCGACCCGCCAGATCCGGCACAGATGGTCAGCACGGGCGTCGCGCTGAGGCCCTACCCGGTGCGGGTGACCATCCGCCTGGCCGTACCGGCCGATGAGGCCCGCAGGCTGGTACCACCGACGGTCGGCGTCCACCACCCGGACGGCGATGACGCCACGATCATCGACATCGGCGGGCCGGACGCCGACGGCCTGGCCCGCTACCTGCTCAGCCTCGGCCGGCCACTCCGGATACTGCACCCAGAAGAGGTCCGCCAGGCATTCCTCGCCCGCACGCAACAACTCCTCGAGGACAACCAGTAGCCCGAACACCCCGATAATCGAGTCTTCACCGTGCCGGCTTCGCCCGGCCGGGTCTCCGTGCCAAGCCGGTCAGCCGTCGTGCCTCCGTTCCGGGAACGGGAAGGTGCGGCTGTCGCCGCGCCGAAGCCGGGCGTGGTGGCCGTGCACCACGAAATCCAGGGCGGTAGGGCCGTCATCGGCCCGGGTGATCCGCACGCGGGTGGGATCGGCCTCGATGGCGAGTTCCGCGCCTCGATAGCGGAGGCACAGCGACAGCGTGGTGAGCTGTTCGGGGAGCACCGGGTTCAGGTGCAGGCCGTCGGGCCGGGCCTCGAGGTCGAGGTAACAGCGCTGGACCAGGTCCAGCGTGCCGGCCATGGCGCCCAGATGGACGCCCTCGGCGGTGGTACCTCCCTGTACGTCGGTGATGTCGCCGGTCAGCGTCTCGGTGAAGAATCGCCATGAGCCGATGCGGTCGGATCGCGCCAGCACCCAGGCGTGCACCACGGCGCTCAGGGTCGAACCGTGGCAGGTGCGGGAGAGGTGGTAGCGGATGGTGCGGCGGGTCAGGCCGGGTGCCGCCGGATAGCCCAGCCGGTCGAGGATCTGCCGCACCTCCCGGGCCGTGAGCAGGTAGAACAGCATGAGCACGTCGGCCTGCTTCGACGCCCGATAGCGGTTGGGACTGTCGTTGTCGGCCTCCAGCGCCCGGTCCAGCCGCCGCACGCCGCGATAACGGTCCCAGTTCAGCTCCGCCAGGTGCTCGTACCCGGTGAACTGGCTGATGACGCCGTCGTGGAAGTCCACGCGCATCCGCCGGGTGATCTCCTCCCAGCGCTCGGTCTCCACATCCGTCAGACCGAGACGGCGGCGCAGGTCCTCCCGCGCGCGTTGCGGCATCAGGTCGAGCGCCTGACGGGCGCGCAGCAGCAGCCACACCGTCATGATGTTGGTGTAGGCGTTGTTGTCCAGCCCCGGGGACGCCGCGCCGGGATAGCCGTCGTGGTACTCGTCCGGCCCCATCACTCCCTGGATCTCGTAGCGGCCGGACAGGGGGTTGAGCCGCGCCAGTGAGGCGAAGAAGCGGGCGATCTCGACCAGGAGGCAGGCGCCCGTCCCGGCGAGGAACTCCATGTCGCCGGTGATCGCGTAGTGCTGCCAGGCGTTGTAGGCGATGGCCAGCCCGACGTGCCGCTGCAGGTGAGTGTGGTCGGGTGTCCACCGGCCGGAGCGGGGGTTGAGGTGGAACCGCGGGGTCTCGTCGCGGCCGTCGCTGCCGCTCTGCCAGGGGAACATCGCCCCGCGCAGGCCCGCGGCGCGGGCGGCTGCCCGCGCCTCCGGGAGCCGCCGCAGGCGATAGCGAAGCAGCCCGCGGGCGATCTCGGGGAACCGCAGGCTCAGCCAGGGCAGCACGAACAGCTCGTCCCAGAACACATGTCCCCGGTACGCCTCGCCGTGCAGGCCACGTGCGGGCACACCCATGTCGAGGTCGGCGGCATGCGGTGACAGGGTCTGCAGCAGATGGAAGGTGTTCAGGCGGATGTCCCGCAGGATGCGCGGGCCCGTCACGTCGAGCCGGGCCCGTTCCCACAGGTCACGCCAGGCGATCTCATGCTGTCGCAGCAGTTCGCCGAACCCCGGCGCGAGTTCGGCCCGCCGCAGCGCGGCCGAGGTCGCATCGGCGATCGCGAGATCGCGCGATGTGGTGAGCGCCACCGTTTTGGCGACCGTGACCGGGTGGCCCCGTTCCAGCCGCAAGACGCGTGTCTCCATGACGTGATCGTCGTGCCGCTCGACCTCGGGCTCACCTCCGCTGCTCGCAGAAGTGTCGACCCGGGAGGCCAGGGCGACCTCGATGCCGGAGGAGCGGGTCCGCGCGCGCAGCCATGTCAGGGGCGCACAGGTCCCCGTCGCGTGCTGCGTCAGGTGGTCGCCGCGTAGTTCGCGGTATCGGGCCACTCCCCTGTTGGCCACGCGCCCGTCCAGGCCGGAGCGTACGCGGAGAGGACCCGACCAGTTCTCGGCCGTGAAGCTCGTCTCCAGGGCGGCCAGGTAGGGGTCGGCCATGGAGACCAGACGGCGCTGCCGCACCGACGTGATGCGGCCCTCGGGGTCGCAGAAACGAATCAGCCGGTGCAGGACGGCGTGGCGCATGTCCAGCTCCTGCCGATATCGGAGCAGGTCCGTCGTGCTGGGTGAGAACCACTCGGAGCCGGGTGTCGCGAAGGTCAGCGGCAACCAGTTCGGCAGGTTGACCATGTCCTCGTTGGTCAGTTCGTGGCCGGCGACGTTAGAGGTGAGCCGGTCGTAGCACCCGGCAACGTACGTCCCCGGGTAGTGGACGGCGTCGGCCGCGGCTTCTGGTGCTGCACCTCGCGTGGCGAATCGGCCGTTGCCCAGCGCGCACAGCGCCTCGCGCAGTCCCTCGTGACCGGGATCGAACCCCTCATAAGTCAGTGACCACGGATTCAACGCAGCTCCTCTCGGACCTGCCCCGGTCAATCCGAGCGGGAGGTCCAGGCGGCGCCTGGCCTCCGGTGGCGGGTCGACGCGGCGACTCCCGGGTGCCATAGGCTCCGCCGCGCGGGCGCCCGTAAGCCGGTGCCGTCATCGCCTCCCAGGTCCGGTTCTTCCGCTCATGTTCGAGGCACTGGCGCACGGGACGCTCCGATTCCTGGCTCCGTACCCACGGACCGATGTGATTCCACGTGCGACGTCCTGAGTCGTCCCGCCGGCTCCTGACCGAGTCCGGTCGGGGGCGTGCCCGGGACGTTCGTCCGCAGGCGGGAGACGAAGTCCTCTACCTCACCAGCCGCACGAGGCCAAGGGTGGGAGGGACTCTCGTAGTCGACACTCGGCGAGGTGCGCCATGTCGCGGTTGGTCAGGTGGTTCGCCGAGCTGGGCCGTACGGACGTCGGCCTGGTGGGCGGGAAGAACGCGGGCTTGGGGGAACTGACGCGCAACCTGGGCCAGTCGGGGGTTCGCGTGCCGGAGGGCTTCGCCCTCACCGCAGAGGCGTATCGCCGGTTCATCCAGGTGAACGGGCTTGACGAGGTGATCGCGGAGCAGATCGGCCGCCTGCACCGAGGGGCCGACCTGCCGGTCGTCGGCCGTGCGATACGCGACGCCCTCCTGGCGGCCGAGCTTCCGGCAGCGGTCGTCGAAGCCGCCGAGGAGGCATACGGTGAGCTGGCCGATCGCCTGGCGACCATCGACCCGGATGTCGCGGTCCGGAGCAGCGCGACCGCGGAGGACCTGCCGGAGGCCAGTTTCGCCGGGCAACTGGAGAGTTACCTCAACGTCAGCGGTGCGGCGGCGTTGCTCGGCGCCTGTCTGCGCTGTTACGCGTCCCTGTTCACCGACCGGGCGATCAGCTACCGGGAGGACAGCGGGTTCGGTCACCTGGACGTCGCCCTGTCGGTCGGGGTGCAGCGCATGGTCCGCTCCGACCTGGGCGCGGCCGGGGTGATGTTCTCGATCGACACCGAGACCGGTTTCCCCCGGTCGGTTCTGATCGACGCCTCCTGGGGGCTGGGCGAGACGGTGGTCGGCGGCAGGGTGGATCCCGACGAGTACGTGGTGTTCAAGCCGCTCCTCGGCGACCCGGGCCTGTGCCCCATCGTGTCGAAGACCCGGGGCCGCAAGGAACGCAAGGTGGTCTACGACGCGGCGGGAGGAACCCGTCAGCTCGACACATCCGAGGAAGAGGCGGTCCGGTACGCGCTGGACGAGGAGGAGATCCTGCTGCTGGCCCGGTGGGCCGCCGCGGTGGAGGACCACTACGGCACCCCGATGGACATGGAATGGGCCAAGGACGGCAGGACCGGCGAGATCTTCCTCGTCCAGGCCCGCCCGGAGACCGTCCACCGGCGCCGGGAGGCGTCGCTGCTGCGCACCTACCGCATCCGCGCCGCCGGGGAACCCATGGTCGAGCCACTGGTGAAGGGGCTGGCCATCGGAGACGCGATAGCGGCAGGGCCGGTGTGCAATCTGACCAGCGCGGCGCAGATCGACGACTTCGTGACCGGATCGGTGCTCGTCACGAAGATCACCGACCCCGACTGGGAGCCGATCATGAAGAGGGCCGCGGCGATCGTCACCGACCACGGCGGCCGCACTTCTCACGCCGCCATCGTCAGCCGCGAACTCGGCGTCCCCGCGATCATCGGCACCGGCGACGCGACCGCCCTGCTCGGTGCCGGCATGACGGTGACCGTCTCCTGTGCGGAGGGCGACGAGGGCCACGTCTACGAGGGCCTGCGCGACTACGAGGAGGAGGAGATCAGCCTGGAGAACATCCCGGCCACCGCGACCAAGGTAATGCTCAACCTGGCCAACCCCGCCGCGGCCTTCCGGTGGTGGCGGCTGCCCGCGGACGGCGTCGGCCTGGCGCGGATGGAGTTCATCGTCAACAACCACGTCAAGATCCACCCCATGGCACTCGTGCACCCCGGCCGCGTCGAGGAGGACGCCCTTCGGAGGATCACCGAGCTCACCCGGGGTTACGACGACCTGACCGAGTACTTCGTCGAGCGGCTGGCCCACGGCATCGCCCGCATCGCCGCCTCCCGCTGGCCCGACCCCGTGATCGTGCGAATGAGCGACTTCAAGACCAACGAATACGCCCGGCTCGTCGGCGGGCGGCGGTTCGAGCCCCACGAGGAGAACCCGATGCTCGGGTGGCGCGGGGCCAGCCGCTACTACACGGAGGGGTACCGGGAGGGCTTCGCCCTCGAATGCCGCGCCATCCGCAGGGTGCGGGAGCGCATCGGTCTCACCAACGTCATCGTGATGATCCCGTTCTGCCGTACGGTCGAGGAGGCCGACCGGGTCCTGGGGGTCATGGCCGAGGAGAAGCTGGGGCGGGGCCGAGGCGGCCTGGAGGTCTACGCCATGGCCGAGATCCCGGCCAACATCATCCTGGCGGAGGAGTTCGCCGATCGCTTCGACGGGTTCTCCATCGGCAGCAACGACCTCACCCAGCTCACCCTCGGGGTCGACCGGGACTCCGCCGAGCTGGCGCATCTGTTCGACGAACGCAATCCCGCCCTCACCCGTAGCATCGAGCACCTCATCTCGGCCGCGCACGCAAAGAGGCGCAAGGTCGGGCTCTGCGGACAGCGTCCCAGCGACGACCCGGACTTCGCCCGGTTCCTGGTCGAGGCGGGCATCGACTCGATCTCCGTCGCGCCGGACAGCTTCTTCTCCGTGAAGGAGAACGTCGCCGCGGCCGAACGCGCACAGGAGCGCCGGGAACCTGCCCCAGCGGTCCGCGGAACGCAGTCGTGGCCGCCGGCCTGAGTGCCGGCGTCCCACACCGTCGCCCGGCGGCCACGTTCACGTGCAGGAGGTCTCATGATCGACGAAGGCGACGACCGGGAACTGGTGATCCGCTACGTCCACGACGACGAGAAGCTGCGCCGGGAATTCGACAACCGGCTCGCGCGCTACCTCCGCGCCCAGCCGGGCCACGCCCGCTGGGACATCACTCCTCTGGTGGTCGCCCTCGACCAGCTCGGGCAGCAGATTCCGAACATGCTCGTACGCCTGCGCCGTCTGCCCGGAAAGAAGGAACTGGAGGCGTGTATCGAACTGGAGCTCGCGCTCATCCCGCCGGAACGCGGACCCGCCCCTTATTCCTGAAGATCGTACGGCTGCTACGGCGCGAGTGTCTCCAACGCGAGAAGGTCGCGCATCGACACCATGCCGATCAGGCGCCCGTCCTGGTCCACTGGGATGTGGCGGATGCCGTGGTCGAGCATGCGGCGGGCCACCTCGCGCGTATCCTCATCCAAGGTCGCGGTCTTGATGTCCGACGACGCGCACATTCCCGCGCTCAGCCCGGCGGGATCGTCGGATGTGGCAAGTGCCGTCACGAGGTCCCGTTCTGTGATCACTCCCGCGACCCGGTCCGCTTCGAGTACGGCGAGCGCGCCGATGTTCTTCTCCGTCATCCGGCGCGCCACCTCGGGCAGCGTCGCACTCACCGAGCAGCCGAACACCAGGGGACGGTAAACGTTGGCGATACGCATGCGTCCTCCCCTCTTCACCAGCACATCCAGCCAACCACACCGCCCGGGGACGCCGGTCAGCCAGTGGGCGTGATGAGCCCGCAGTGGCCGTCGTAGCGGTCGTAATCGAGCTGCTCCATGCCGAAGGCGGCCTCGGCAGGGGCCGCCCAGGCGAGCTCGTACGCCTTGTGCCGCGTCATCGCGCTCAGCTCAGTCAGCGGAGGTGCGGCCGCCGGCGGTCAGTCGAGCGCGTAGACGCGGTGGACGAACTCCGCGAGCTTGCTGTCCGGCAGTTCCTTGGCCAGATCCGCCTCGCTGATGATGCCGACCAGACGATGACGCGCGATCACGGGCAGGCGCTTGATGTGGTGCTCCTCCATCGCGAACAGCGCCTCCTCCACGCTGGCGTCGGCGTCGACCCACACCAGGCCACGGGCCAGTTCTCCGGCGGTCGTCCGGTCGATGTCCATGCCGTGCGCGCAGCACATGATCACGATGTCGCGGTCAGTGATGATCCCCTTGAGCCGGTCGTCGTCCCCGCAGATGGGCAGCGCACCGACTCCCAGGTCGGCCATCATCTGCGTGGCGGTACGGAGCGTTTCGTGTTCACCGATGCACTGAACCCCTTCGTGCATCACGTCCCGCGCCTTCTTGCCCATATCCGTTACGCTCATCGGTGCCCCCGATACACATTCGATGACTCGCGTTCCGGCCCCTTATACCCACCCTGGCCATGAGCAGTAGCCGCTATACCCTTGACCTTTCACATCACCCGCTCCGTCAGCGGGGCCGTGGACCGGCCGGTGAAGAGGAGGCGTGCTGACGGCGGCCGCAGAACTCGGCGATGTAGGCCTTGTCCATCAGCGCGATCTGGTTCTCTACTCCCCAACTGCCATTGATCACCCACGCGAGCGTGTGGGTGCCGCCCGACTGCGCGGTCACGCCAGTGAGATAACCGTCGAGGGTCCCGCCGTGACCGTACACGGTGATCCCGCAGGGGAGCTTCGTGATGATCACGCCGAGGCCGTATTTGTCGATATTCGAGCCCGCGCGGGAACCGGGAACCGGCGTCAGCATCTGCCGCAGGACAGGCTGTGGTATTAGACGCCCTGCCAGCAGGGCCGAGGCGAACCGGTTCAGATCTCCGACCGTCGAGATCAGGTCGCCGGATCCGGGCGCGAAGCTCGTGTTGAGCACGGTCGCGTCCTTGACGGTGCCAGAGTCCGACATCTCGTAGCCGTGCAGGTATGGAGGAGCCATGGACGAGGATCCGCTGGGAAAGTAGGTCGAGCGCAGGCCCAGAGGCCGGATGATCCGCCGCGTGATCTCTTCCGCGTACGACCGGCCAGTGACCCGCTGGATTACCATCCCGAGCAGGACATAGTCGGTGTCGGAGTAGTTCCAGGCCGCCCCGGGCGGGAACAGCGGGGGGTGTGAGACCGCGACGCGAACCAACGCGCGAGGCGGAAGCCGGCGGGACGGATCACGCTCGTAGGCCCGGCTCAGTTCCTTGTCGGTGGTGTAGTCGAAAAGGCCGCTCGTATGGTTCAGCAGCATCCGCAGGGTGATGCGCCGGCCGTCGTTGCCCTTGCCCTCGACCAGGCCCGGCAACCAGTGCTCGACGGTGTCGTCCAGTCGGAGCCGATCCTCGGCGACCATTTGCAGGACCGCGGTGGCGACGAAGGTCTTCGTGATGCTCCCGGCTCTGAATCGCGCATCGGACCGGGGCGCCTTGCCGGTCCGGACGTCGCCGACCCCGATCGCCACGTCGGAGGTCCGCCCCCGACTCCATGCCTGCGCCAACGCCCCCGGATAGTGGTTCTGGCGCACGGCCTCGGCCAACACCGCGCGCAGGGCGGGGTCTCCGTCCTGATCCGCGACCGGGAGAGGAGACGCCGGGGGGCCGAGAAGCGCCACGGCTAGGGCCGCCACCGCCATGACCACCCGGCGAGAGGCGGTCGCGGGAAACGGTGTTCGCTCCATCCGTCCTCCCCCGGTCCGTTGCCGGTCGGCCTGACCGCCCGTCCCGCGGAGCCGGGCCACTCGCCTGACACCTGCACGCGACCATTCAATATCGCCACGATTGCCGATAAAACAAGAAAGACGTAAACAAAGTTAAAGGCCTTCGGAGCAAAGAGTCGAACACTGCCATCCTCTTGTCGACAAGTTTACGTCCGTCTTGCAACACATGTGGCGCCTGGAGTGATACTGAGAATACGACAGGGCAAGCCGGATGCAGATATTCGGCCCAGCCCGGCCGATCATTTCTCCGAAGCTCGAAAGGAGATTGCAATGGACAGGACGATGACACTTCAGGCCGTCGTCGACGACGAGTTCCGCGCCGAACTCATGGCGGATCCGGCCGCCTTCGGTGCCGAAGTCTCCGCGTTTCCCGAACCGATCGAGCAGCCCGACGAGGAGACGCTGAAATCCTGGGCAAAGGGCGCCGCCAGCGAAATCTACGCTTGTCCGGCCACTCATCAATGCATCCACACCCACGTCTGCCGTAAGACCTATTGAGCGCCGATCAAGAAGGCGCCGACGTCGGCGCGGCCGGCCGCCGTCGTCCGCGCCGCCGGTAGACGGCGATCAGATGCCGAACAGGCACGAGAGACGCGTGCGCACCAAAGGGAGTCCGACTTGGGTGACCACCACTCCTTCATCGACATAGCCGCCGCTGCCGCGAACCTCGCCGAACGTCTGCGAATCCTGGCCGAACTGGAGGCCGGTGGAGCGGCAACGTCCCCTGACCCGCTCCCCCGTTTCGACGCCTGGAAGATCGACCGGATATCCCAACGGCTCTCCGCGAAGACGGACATCAGGACACCGGTACCACCCCCACCAGAGGCCCCCGGCCGGGACGCCCTCCAGCGGGCGCTCACCGCCTTCCGGCATCACGAGCTCGGCCTGCGCGATGCCGACGACGACACCAAGGCGGTGTTCGCCAAGGTGCAGCACTCCTGGCTGCCGACCTACCAGGCCGCACTCGGCCGGTTCGACCGCTCCGCCCACGATGCGCCGGACGCGAGCTGGCGACGCCCCGAGATCTACTATGGTCGGCTCGCCATCGCCTGCGAGCCGTTCCTCCTCGAACTCGGCCGCCGTATGGACGCCGCCCGGGCCGTCCACCCGGGCCGATTCGGCCGTCGCATGACCGACGATCTGCAGCGGCACCTTTTCGAGCGCTTCGAGCTGTCACTCGCGTGGGCTGTCGAGGCCGACGCGAAGGTTCACTGCGCCGAGGCGGGCATCGACAGGGCACGGGCGACCCGTGAGGACTTCCGAACGTACATCGGCGCCACCTTCGCCGAGGCGGCGGCCTACCACCGCTTCCATCTCAGGTTCCCGGTCCTGGGACGCTGGCTGGCGCACATCACCGCCTTGCTGGCCGACTTCGGATGCGAGCTCGTCGAGCGCCTCGATGCGGATGCCGGGGCGATCGGCCACACGATTTTCGGTGAGGACATCTCATCGTTCCTGTCATGGCGGCCGGGTATCTCCGATCACCACGCCGGAGCCCGCACCGTCGCCCTTATCGAGGCTCAGCTGGTGAGCGGTGCGACCGGTTCCTTCGTCTACAAGCCGCGCTCGATCGCCGCCGAGGCGGCCATGCAGAAACTGCTCGCGCGGCTACGGGACGACGGAGTGCTCGACTTCGCGCCGCATGCCGTCCTGTCGCGGCCGGGGTACGGCTATGAGGAGCGGATCCCCCCGGGCCGTAACCATGTGACGACCGGTGAGGAGGTCGAGCGGCTTTACCGGGAGCTCGGCGGCCACCTGGGAATCTTCTACGTACTGGGCGGAGACGACCTGCATCTGGAGAATGTTCTGGTCGCCGAGGGCCACGCCCACGTCTGCGACTGTGAGACCGCCCTCAGCGTGCTCTTACGCGGTCAGGCACGACCGCCGGGCACCCTCCTGGACTCGGTGTTCAGGACCGGACTGCTCGAGTGGCCGCGTGCGGCGGACTCCGGTGACCTGATACGGGCCAGCGGCTACTCCGGAGGCGAGGCGTACGAGCTGCCGATGCCCGTGCCCTGCCTCGAAGAGCGGCGCGACGGCTTCCAGACATCGGTGACGCACATGACCGGCGTCCGCGTCGAGCCGGAGACCTATAACCGGGTGCTGCTCGGCGACACGCTCGTACGACCTGAGGACTTCACCGAGGCGATCATGGACGGGTTCGGCCGGGTGCACGAATGGTTCGAGCGCCGCCCTGACGCGGCGGTACACGCGGTGACGGAGATGTTCGGCGGCGTCTCCGTCCGGTTCGTCAACTGGGCCACCCAGCTCTACGTCAACCTGCTGCAGCACGCCCGGCACCCCAAGTGCCTGGTCGACCCCCTGGAGGTCGACCTGACCATCGGCACGGTTCGTACCTTCCTGCAGAGCTGGGACCGAGACGGCCGGCTCGCGGAGCGGGAGGTCGAGTCGATGTGGCGGCTCGATATACCGATCTTCACCATGGACGCCCGCGGCGGGCCGCTCGTCCACGACCACACGACGCCGCTGGCGATCGCCTTCGACATCTCTCCGCTCGGCTGCGCCACGCGGCGGATCCGGCTGCTGTCCGCGGACAACCGCGAGCAGCAGCGCCGCTACATCGCGGCCGGCCTGCGCACGAGCGAGGTCGCCAGCCCGGCCTTCGTGTCCGCCTCCGTCGAACAGGCGAGCCGGATCGGCGAGCGCCTGTGCGCCATGCTCCGCGAGCCGTCGGAGCCCGCGCCGTGGACGTCGTATGAGATCAGGTCGGACGGGCCCGCACGGGTCGACATCGGCGGCGACCTGTACGACGGGGCGGCGGGCATCGCGCTGTTCCTCGCCTACCTCGACCAGATCGTTCCGCGACCGGAGTTCCGGCAGGCGGCCGAACGAGCCCTGTCCCACGCCATCGCGGCCACCGACCGCCGGCAGATCGGCGCTTTCACGGGGGTCGGCGGCCTGATCTACCTGCTCACTCACCTGCATCGCCTCTGGGGTGACCGCGAGCTCCTGGGGCTCGCCGTGCGATTGAGCGAGGACCTCGGGTCCCGGATCGAGGCCGACACGGCGCTGGACGTCTTCAGCGGTGCCGCCGGCCTCATCCCGGTGCTGCTGGGGCTCGCCGCCGAGGCGGACGGCGAGGGCGTCGACCAGGCGCATCTGTGCGCGAAGGTGTTGCTGCGCCACGCCGTCGCGGACGCCGGCACGCTGAGCTGGCCGCCGCCCGATCCTCGCATCGCCCCGGCCAATCTGACGGGCTTCGCCCACGGAGCGGCCGGCATCGGATGGGCGCTGATCCGGCTCGGGCGGCTGACGGACCGGACAGACTACGTGACCGCCGGACGCCGCGCCCTGGCCTATGAGGCCCGGCACTTCGACGAGACCACGAAGGACTGGTACGACCTGCGCACCAGCCCCGGGGGCGTTCAGCAGGACGGCCGCTACTACGCCAACGCCTGGTGCAACGGCGCCGCCGGCATCGGCCTGAGCCGCATCGCGAGCTGGGCGCTCCTCGACGGCGATGACGAGTCGCTGCTCCGAGACACTCACTACGCCCTCACGGCGACGCTGCGGAACTTCCCCCGGCTGAGGAACGACACGCTCTGCCACGGCCGGTCGGGGAACGCCGAACTGTTCCTGCGTTTCGCCAGGCTGCACGACGAGCCGACCTTCCAGTTGGAGGCGAACGTCCAGGCGCACGAGCAATGGCGGCACTTCGACGACACCCAGAACGGCCTCATCCAGGACACAGCGGGGCTTTTCCCCGGGCTCATGATCGGGAGATCCGGCTTCGGCATGCACTTCCTGCGCCTGGCCCACCCCGACCGGGTCCCGTCCCCCCTGCTCCTGGATCCAGTACCCGACGGATGACAGAAGGGGGCACGACGCCGTCATCGCACCGCATGACGAGAAAGGTCTCAGGGAGGAGCCGTGTTCGGAACCGGCCATCGGAGCGCCCAGGCGCCGCCCATCGCACACCGGTGCCAGGGCGTTCCCGCGATACGGGCGACCGGCCTCCACAAGTCCTATCCGGACGTAGACGCCGTGCGCGGCGTCGACCTCACGGTCGAGCAGGGCGAGACGTTCGGCCTCCTCGGTCCGAACGGTGCGGGCAAGAGCACGATCATCGCGATGCTGTGCACACTCGCCGTGCCCACCGCGGGCCACATTGAGGTGGCCGGTCACGACACCCGGACCGCGCCCGGCCCGGTGCGGCGAAGTCTCGGAATCGTCTTCCAGGAGAGCACGCTCGACGGGGAGCTCACCGCCGCCGAGAACCTCCGCTTCCACGCCGACCTGTATGCCATGCCCAAGGCCGGGCTGGCTGCCCGGATCGACGCGATGCTCGATCTTGCCGGGCTCACGGCACGGCGTCACCACCTCGTACGGACCTTCTCCGGCGGGATGCGCCGCCGCCTGGAGATCGCCCGCGGCCTGCTGCATCGGCCACGGGTGCTGTTCCTGGACGAACCCACCATCGGTTTGGACCCGCAGGCGCGCGACCGGCTCTGGGCACACCTTCGCGAGGTGCGTGAACGCGAGGCGACCACGATCTTCCTCACGACCCACTACCTCGACGAGGCGGAGCGGTGCGACCGCATCGCCATCGTCGACGACGGACGGATCGTCGCCCAGGGCACACCCGCGGAGCTGAAGTCGACGCTCGCCGCCGACCGCATCGACCTGCGCACCGGCGACGACGTGGCGGCGGCCGTGGCGCTGCGCGAACGCTTCGGGATCGAGGCCGTCGCCGGACCGCGGGGCCTGCGCGTCCAGGCGGAGAACGGAGCACGCCTCGTACCCCGGTTGTGCGCGGGCCTGGACGTCCCGGTCTACGAGGTGACAGTCACGAGGCCCAGCCTCGACGACGTCTTCCTCCACCACACCGGGCGCCACATCCGGGACGAGTCCGGGGGAGACGGCTGATGGCCGACGGCACTGTGCCACGCGCCGCGTACAGCAGCGGCCTCGCTGCCGAACTCGGCGCCGCGCGCATGGTCTGGCGGCGGGAGATGCTGCACTTCCTCCGCGATCGGGTCGGCACGCTGGTGTCCCTGATGGAGTCCCTGATGTTCCTCTTCATCCTCGGCATCGGTCTGGGAGGGCTCTTCGCCGCCTCCGGCGCGGGGTCCACGTCGGACTATCTGACGTTCCTCTTCCCCGGTGTGCTGGTGATGGCGGCGCAACCCGCCGCGATGTCCGTGGGCGCGTCGATCGTCTGGGAGCGGGAGGACGGTTTCCTCCGTGAGATGCTCGTCGCCCCTGTGTCGCGGAGCACCCTGCTGATCGGCAAGTGTCTCGGCGGCATGACGGTCGCGACCTGCCACGGCGTGGTGATCCTGGCCAGTGCCGGACTGCTCCACGTCGCCTACCGGCCCGCGGCGTTCGCGATGCTCGCCGCCGAACTGGCGCTGACGTCGTTCGCGCTGACGGTGCTGGCCGCGGCGGTGGCGGTTTTCGTCCGGCGACCCCGCACGCTGACCACCGTGCTGAGCGTCCTGATGGCCCCCCTGACGTTTCTGTCCGGAGCGATGTTCCCGATCAGCGCGCTGCCGGGCTGGTTGGCATGGCTGTCCCGCCTTGACCCGCTTACCTACGCCGTGGACGCCATGCGGCATACCGCCGGAATCGATCGGCTCCTGCGCGGACCGGCGATGCTGTCCGAGCCGGTCAGCTGGGGGGATCTGCGCCTGTCGCCGCCTGCCGAATTGGCCGTCGTCACCGCTCTCACGGTGATCACTCTGGTGGTGGCCGCCCGGCGCTTCTCCCAGCTCGGCTAACCGGCCGGAGGTCACACATGGATCGCACGGTCAGGGGAACATCACGGTACGTGAGAGCGCTGAAGCCGCGCGGGCCCCGGGCGAGGGCCGTTCGATCGGCGGAGTGCATGATCTGGAATCCGGCGCCGGGGTCAACGGTCATGAGCGGCGGATCGGCGGTCCGCCCTCATTCGACGGCCGTACGAACCGGAACGCGGTCACGGCGACGCCTGGCGGCGTCGGTCTCGGTCCTGGCGAGTGTGCTCGGGGCGGTGGCATGTGGGACGGCCGCGACGCGTACGGTCGTCTCACAGCCGTACGGGCAGAGCCGGTTGCAGCGCGACGCCGATGCGATCACCGCGACCGGGGCGACAGGGGTCCAGGCGCGTGCGACCCGTGACAGCGATGACCAGGTGGCCACCAGTGGTTTCGGCGACGTCGGCACCCGGCGCCCGGTCAAGCCGGACGATCATCTCCGAATCGGCAGTTCCACCAAGACGTTCGTGGCGACGGTCGTCCTGCAGTTGGTGGGGGAAGGGAAGCTGTCGCTGGACGACACGGTCGAACGTCGGTTGCCCGGCGTGGTGCATGGCAACGGCAACGACGGCAGCAAGATCACCGTTCGTGAGCTGCTCCAGCACACGAGCGGTATCCACGAAGGCGACGAAGGACATGAGACACCGGCCGACTACTACCGGCACCGGTTCGACATCGTCCCGCCGGACACGTTGGTGAAAGAGGCCATGAAGCACCGGCCCGACTTCGCGCCCGGGACGTCATGGAGGTATTGCAACGCCGGGTACATCCTGCTCGGGATGATCATCAAACGGGTGACCGGGCACCCGTGGTCCGAGGAGGTCGACCGGCGCATCCTTCGTCCGCTCGGCCTGCGTGACACCAGTGTGCCGGGCCTTTCCCCGGACATTCCGGACCCGCATTCCGAGGGTTACGACCGTTACCCTGACGGCACACTCATCGACGTCACCCGAACCCGTGCGCCCTACACCGCCGACGCCGCCGGAGCCGTCATCTCGACCACCGCCGACCTCGACCGGTTTTACCGCGCTCTTCTCAGCGGCAGGCTGCTGCGCCCGGCGGAGCTCGACCAGATGAAGCGGACCGTTGCCACCAACGCGGAGGTGCAACACGCCTTTCCCGGCGCGCGGTACGGCCTTGGGTTGTTCTCCATCCCGCTATCGTGCGGCGGAAATTACTGGGGCCATGGCGGAGACATCGTCGGATTCATGACGAGGGACGGTTTCGCCGAGGACGGGCGGCGGGGCGTCGTGGTCTCGGTGTCCACCGAGTTCGTGGACGCCGAGAACCGGTCCCTGCGTCAAACGAGAGTGGCCTCCGCGCTGATCGACCACGCGCTCTGCGGAGCCGGCTGAGAAGCCGGGCGCTCTACGCAGGGTGGGCAGGGGACGAACCGCCGAAATCTTGGTCAGGCGGGCAGACGAACGTGTGAGGGGTGGCGCGATGGCAGGGCCGGTCGTCGTCGGTGTGGATGGGTCGACGCCCTCGTTTCAGGCCGCCGGCTGGGCCGCTCGGGAGGCCGGGCTCCGCGGTGCGCCGCTGCACATCGTGTACGTGACACTGCGCTGGCCCTACTACGTGCCGCTCGTCCCGCAGCCGGCGCGCTGGGCATCCGAGGCCGAGGCGGCGGCGCGAGCCGTGATCGATCAGGCGATGGTGTACGCGAGAGCGGGCAGGCCGCATCTGGCGGTGTCGGCTGAGATCGTCGACGGCGGGGCCGAGGAGGCGCTCGTCGCGGCCGCGAGGGGTGCTCAACTGCTCGTCGTGGGAAGCCGAGGTCGTGGTGGGTTCGCCAAGCTGCTGCTGGGGTCGGTGAGCCGCTACCTCACGGCCCGGGCCCCCTGCCCCGTGGCCGTCGTCAGGCAACCGGGGGCCGGTGACCGGGGGGAGATCGCGGTCGGCGTCACGGGGCATCCCGATCAGGAACCCGTTCTGGACTTCGCCTTCCACGAGGCCGCGCTGCGGCGTGCACGCCTGCGTGCCGTGCACGCCTGGACGCATCCGGTCGCGACCGGACCTGGCGACATGCAGCCGCTCGTCTACGACGTGGACGGCATCGGGGCCGAGGAGGCGCGCCTGCTCGCGGAGAGCATCGCCGGCCGGCGGGAGAACTTCCCCGACGTGACGCTCACCGAGCGCGTCGTGCGAGAACACCCGGCCAAAGCCTTGATCGACGCCTCGATGGAGACCGACCTGGTCGTCATCGGCGCACATACGGGAATGTCCTCCTGGGTGGGGGGCCTGGGCGCCACCGCTCACGCCGTACTCCATCACGCGTGCGCACCCGTGATCGTGGTCCGCCACTGACCACTTCGGACCCACAGGCCAAGGGCAAGGGAACGGCCCACATCACGACACCATGGTCGCCGTCGACCGCGAACGCCTCACACGGCGGGATACCGCCTGGGCTGAGCCGCCGGCCGCGGGACCCGGCACAGCAAGATCGAGGAGGAGGCCATGGCCAGCGGGCTGCTCACCGACCTGTACGAGATCAACATGGCGGCGAGCTATCTTCGCCGCGGCATGACCGGCAGGGCCACCTTCAGCTTGTTCGTCCGCAGGCTGCCCGCGAACCGCGGCTTTCTCGTCACCGCCGGGCTGGACGACTGCCTGGAGTTCCTGGAGGGCTTCCACTTCACCGCCACCGAACTGGACTACCTTGAACGCACGGGACGGTATGGCCCCGACGTGCTGCGGAGCCTGGAGCGCATGCGCTTCACCGGGGACGTCTGGGCGGTCCCCGAGGGGTCGGCGGTGTTCGCCGGTGAGCCGATCATCGAGGTGAGCGGCCCGATCGCCGAGGCCCAGCTGGCCGAGACCGTGCTGCTCAACCACATCACCTTCCAGACGACCGTGGCGACCAAGGCCGCCAGGTGCGTGCTCGCCGCCGGCCGGGCACGGCTGATCGACTTCGCCTTCCGTCGCACCCAGGGAATCGGCGCCGCCATGTCGGTGGCGCGGGCCTGCGCGATCGCCGGATTCGCCGCCACCAGCAACGTCGAGGCGGCCCGGCGGTACGGCCTGACCGCCGCCGGCACGATGGCGCATTCCTATATCCAGGCGTTCGGCGACGACGAAGCCGCCTTCGCGGCCTTCGCGGCCGATCTGCCTGGTGCGAACACCTTCCTCGTCGACACCTACGACACCCTGACCGGCGTCCGGGCGGCCATCGCCGTGTCCAGGCGGATGCGCCTGCCCCGGCCCCTGGTCGTACGGCTCGACTCCGGAGACCTGGCGGACCTGTCGCGGCAGGCCCGCCGGATGCTCGACGAAGCGGGTCTGCCCGACGCGGAGATCCTGGCCAGCGGCGGGCTGGACGAGTACGCCATCGACGACCTGGTGCGGCAGGGCGCCCCGATCGACATCTACGCGGTCGGCACGAAGGTGGGCGTCTCGGCCGATGCCCCCTCGCTCAACAGCGCCTACAAGCTGGTCGACTACGACGGGCGTCCGGTGATGAAGCTGTCCGCGGGGAAGGTCACCCTCCCCGGCGCCAAGCAGATCTTCCGCGGGGAGACCAGCGACATCGTCGGCCTGCGCGACGAGCCCGTACCGCCCGGCCACCGCCCCCTGCTCGCCCCCGTGATGGCGGCGGGGAGGCGGCTCGCCCCGAGCGAGGCGATCGCGACGGCCCGCGACCGCTGCGCCGCGGAGCTCGCGCGCCTTCCGGCGCCCGCGCTCGCGCTGCGCGACCCGCGGGCGCCCCAGGTCCGCCACAGCGAACGCCTTACCCTGCTCTCCCAGCGTGTCCGCGACGAGATACACGCGAGAACGACAGCGATCCGGAGCGATCGAACCTCCCCGTGACGCACCGTCTCGGGAGCGCGGGTGATGACGGCCGGTCCGTCACGAGTGACGGGTCTCCCGGGCGGTCCTCTGACGCCCGGCTCCCCGTGGTTCTCCGGCGGGACGTTCCGCGCCCTTGGACAGACGGACGGGTTCAGAAGCCGTGAATGCGGCGACCGGTGATGTGGCGCGGCAGGATACGGATGTAGAGTCCGCGGTCGCCTCCGGGCCATGGTTCGAGGCCGGGTACGGGCAGCTCGTCGGGCGCGATGGGGCAGGCCGGTCCCTGGATCAGCACGCTCCAGCCCTCTCGCCTGGCCTCGTCAATGTGATCCACCTCGAAACCGATCATGGTAGTGGCGCTTTCCAACGCGCCTTCGCCGATTGAACCCCCCAGGCGGGTGCGGAAGACGACGTTGCCACGGTGGATCGTGTAGTTGACAGGGAGGACGACAGGGCCGGTAGGCCCGGTGAAAGCCACTCTGCCGACACCGCCCGGGGCGACCAGTCGCAGGCATTCGCGCGGTTCGAGTGCGCGCAACACGGGATAGGCCGCCGCCGGGCCGCCGCCGGGCGGCCGGTCGGTGGTGCCGCCCAGCAGTTCGTCCGCCGTCGTCTCCAAGGCCGCGGCGAGCCGGAGCAGGACCCCCTGCGTGAGCGACGACGGTCTCTGCTCCAGGTATTCCACGAATCCGGTGGCCATCCCCGCACGTTCCGCGACCTGCTCGCGACTGAGCCCCAGCTTCTCACGGTGGTAGGTGATGCGACGACCGAGGTCACCAGGCCTGACGGTTTGACGCGGCATGATCTTCCCTCCCTTCTATCGGCGGAAGGCGTAGCGCATCGCGTGCGTGATCGCGCGCCCATCTGCGCTCCTGTCCTCGGGCGTGCCCGCCACATGCGACGTCATGTCCGGACGCTACGAGTCGGGGCAGCTGTTCCGCGCTGTGCTTCACCTCCCACAGGCCCGTGATCGTGGCCGGCCGGGGCATCGGCGGGCCGCGACCGAGGGGAGGAGCCGGTGCGCGGGGAATGTCTCCAGGAAGCAGACGTGGAGACGCTGTCGGGCGGCTCCTGGTCGCTGCCTGGCACCGACGGGGACGGGGGTACCTCGATGAGGCCATGGGCGCAGGTCAAGGAGACGCACGCCGGGGTGGTGATCCTTCTCGGCGATCACGCTTTCAAGCTCAAGAAGCCCGTTGATCTGGGTTTCCTGGACTTCACCACGCTGGAGGCCCGGCGGGCGATGTGCCGCAAGGAGGTCGAGCTCAACCGCCGGCTGGCGCCGGACGTCTACGAAGGAGTGGCCGATGTTACCGGCCCGGACGGACGGGTCTGGGAGCACCTCGTGGTGATGCGGCGTATGCCGGACGAACGCCGCCTGTCTGCGCTGGTCCGCGTGGGAGAAACGGTGGAGGACGCCGTGTGCCGCGTCGCGCGAATGATCGCGGGCATGCACGCCCGGTCCCCGCACAGTTCCCGGATCGACGAACAAGGGAGCGTGCAGGCGCTGCGATCCCGCTGGACCGCCAGCTTCCGCGAGGTGCGGGCGCTGCCCGAGCCGGTGATCGACGCCGGGGTCCTCGGCGAGATCGAACGGCTCACGCTGCGCTTCCTCGACGGCCGGGAACCGCTGTTCGCCGCCCGGGTCACGGAAGGCCGGATCGTGGACGGCCACGGCGATCTGCTCGCCGACGACATCTTCTGCCTGGACGACGGGCCCCGGATCCTCGACTGCCTGGAATTCGACGACCGGCTCCGTTTCGTCGACGGCCTGGACGACGCCGCCTTCCTGGCCATGGACCTGGAGCGACTGGGCGCGCCTCGCCTGGCAGAGCTGTTCCTGCGCTGGTACGCCGAGTTCTCCGGCGACCCCTCACCGCCCTCCCTGTGGCATCACTACGTCGCCTATCGGGCCTTCGTCCGCGCCAAGGTCGCCTGCCTGCGCCATGGCCAGGGAGACTCCGACGCGGCGTGGGAGGCCCGGCGTCTGGCCGAGCTCACGCTGGACCATCTCCAGGCGGGCGCGGTCACTCTGGTCCTCGTCGGCGGGCTCCCGGGGACCGGCAAGTCGACCCTGGCCGCCGCCGTCGCCGACCGACTCGGCTGCACGCTGCTGGCCAGCGACCGCCTGCGCAAGGAACTCGCCGGCATATCGCCACACCACCCCGCGCCCGCCCCCTTCGGCGAAGGCATCTACCGCGCGGAGTCCACGCGACGGACCTACACCGAGCTGTTGTCCAGAGCCGAGAGGCTGCTCAATCTCGGCGAGCCGGTCGTCGTCGACGCCTCCTGGACGGACGACGCGCACCGCACCGCCGCGGTGGGCCTGGCTCGGCGTACCCGCGCCGATCTCCTGGCGCTGTGCTGCACCGCCGCTCCGCAGGTGACCGCCGAACGTCTCGCACGCCGCACCGGCGGGATATCGGACGCGGACCAGGCGATCGCCACGGCGATGACGGCGACGATGGCGCCCTGGCCGGACGCGACCGAGATCGACACCGATGCGCCACAGGAACAGACACTGAACCGGGCGATGACGGCGATCCACGCCCACTGGGCCGGCGTGCCACGGCGGTTTCGGCGCCCCCGGATGGAACCGGGCTGAACCACGACCGCGGCACCCACGGCGACAGCCCCGGTCAGGTGTCCGGAAAACCACCCTGTGGTCCCGGCACCACCGCCACAGGGCAGGCCGCCTCGTGCAGCGCGGCCTGGGTCACGGGTCCGCAACCTGCGGAGGCTGTTCGCGGTGTCTGGGCCAGTAGTCGCCAAAGAGAGGACGTCTGAAGCGTTGCG
Organism: Microbispora rosea; assembly: GCF_900156315.1. Classification (GTDB taxonomy): domain Bacteria; phylum Actinomycetota; class Actinomycetes; order Streptosporangiales; family Streptosporangiaceae; genus Microbispora; species Microbispora rosea. The sequence goes on from NZ_FTNI01000038.1 coordinate 71,482, forward strand.
TAAGGATGCCCTGCGGCGGCGCGTGGCGCTCGCGCCCGCCTACCGCCGTTTGGCATGAAGGCTACGTACGACGGCCACAGGTCCTTCCGCGTGGTGAAGGACGGCGTGGCTGACCGAGCCGAGGCGGAGCTTGGCAAAGCCGCCGCGTCCTCTGGCTCCGACGACGAGAAGCTCCGCGTCGCTCGACGCGTCGACCAGAACCGACGCGGGGACGCCTTCGATCACCTCTTCGGCCACTGAAACGTCCGGGTATTTGGCCTTCCAACCCGCCAGCGACTCCGACAGGAGCCTGGCGCCTTCTCGTTCGACCGCCGTCGTGTCGTAGCGGCCCGGGCGCACCTCCCTCGGGTACGCGGGGTGGGCCCAGGCGTGTACGGCACGCAGGCCGACCGAGCGCAGAGACGCCTCCTCGAACGCGAATCCCACGGCGTCTACGGAGGCTTCCGAGCCGTCGACACCGACGACGATCCCGAATCGGCCGGTCCTGACGTCCGGCTTCTCGGGCACGACGACGACAGGGCACGCGGCGTGTTCCGCGATCTGGCGGCTCACCGAGCCGAGCAGCAACCGCGTGAAACCCCCGGTGCCGTGCGAGCCCAGCACCAGCAAGGCGGCGTCGGCCGCCTCCTGAAGCAGCGTGGCGGAGATGGGGCCGATCCCGAGCCTGCAGCCGACGTCGACGGATGCGAAGGTGCGGGCGCGGTCCTCGGCGATCCTGAGGACCTCCAGTCCTGCGGCCTCCGGCCGTGGCGCCTCCAGGCCGGGTTCTCGGATCGCGACGTTGTACTCCCAGCGGACCGCGATGTGCACGATGCGCAACGGCAGACGCCTGCGCCCGGCTTCGGCGGCGGCCCAATCCACAGCGCACAGGGCCTGTGCCGATCCGTCCACGCCGACCACGATGCATGTGCTCATGGTGTTGTTCTCCCGTCCCGAGCGTTGGTGGTCGATCCGGATCGGGAGGTGTCTCACTCGGGCAACTCCCACGGCAGGTTCGGTTCGACCACTTCCTGGAGCACGTGCTGCTGGGGGGCCATCTTCTTGACCGCGATCTGGTTGAGACAGTGGCTCAGCCTGGCCAGGGCTCTGGCTGTGGCGATTTCGTCGCCTATCTCGGGGATCGATCGGTCGTCCGGGCTGCGGTGAGCGTGACCGGCGCCCGTGACGTCGACTCCGTCGGCCGTGGTCAGCCTGGCGCACGCGTAGGTCTCGTCGTCCTGCTCGGTGATGTCGATGCCAATGTTCCAGCGCTTGGTCGTCATCCTGCCTCCCCGTGACGCGAACCCTGGAGAGCCGGATCTGCCGCAGCTCAGCGGCCGCAGAGGCTGCGCGAGCGCGGCGCCGACACGCCTCTTTCCCCGGCACTCACACAGCGGGGGCGGGCACCCCTGCATCAGGCGCTTCCACGGTGAAACACCTGGAGGCGTCTTGTCACCTACCGTGCTCTCCGTACTCGCGACGGTGCTCCACGTGGGCACCCGGGCCCGGGAAAATGAGAGTCTCATGCTCCTCGTCCAACCACCTGACCACATACGGCGGGGACCCGTCGCTGTGATAGAGGCCCGTGATAATACCGGTGCGGCGAGGCCCGTCGAGGTGACGGCTCTCGATGATCAATCGGTCGCCGACTGCCGCTTTCATGGCTGTCCCGTCTCTCCCGTAGTCGGCCTATTCGGTCCCGCTGCCGACCGGGGTCGCGACCTCGGTCGTCATCGGCGTCCAGCGGTGTGCCAGGCGCTTGGTGAGGGAGGTCATCGTGGTGTACTCCAGCTCCTCGAGCGGCAGCCGGTGCGGCTCGAACGGGCCATGGCGGCGCAGGTAGTCCATCACCTCGCCGGCCTGTCGCCGGGCTCCGCCCAACGCCGGGTCGTCGAACATGTCGCGCGGGCCGATCAGCCTGCCGTCCTTGATCTGGAAGCCGAGCGCGACCACGCGCGGCGGACCGTCGAACCGCGACGGATGCGCCTGCCCGACGGCCACCGGCATCAAGGGCGCGTGGTGCGAGCCGCGCATGCACCCCGCCACCGAGTAGGCGAAGGTGAACGGCTCCAGCGCCTCGCCCACGGCCGGCAGGCCCGACTGGCAGCGCACGATCATGACGGGATCGTCCTTGCCGACGTACTTGCCCGCGATCAGCGACAGACGCTGGGTGCTGGTCGCCGCCGCGGT
>NZ_FTNI01000030.1 GCF_900156315.1 Microbispora rosea
CCTCACCTCCACCTTCGCCGGCGAAAACGGCTGGGACGACACCTCCGAAGCCAAAGCCCGCGAAATCATGCCCGGCGGCAGCCGCACCTTCACCGCACGCGTGACCGGCACCTGGCCCCTGGGACCCATCGGCACCACGATCATGGCCATCCCCTCCCCCGCCGGCAAACCCCTGCCCGGCGTCACCGCCGAACGCGTCGCCATCGACACCACCGTCTGGGCCATCCCCTGGCCCCAGCTCACCCTCCTCCTCCTGCTCGTCATCGCCGTCCTCACCCTCCGCCTCACCAGCATCCGACGCCGCCGCCGCATCGAAAAACTGATCATCCTCAACAGCCGCGGCACCCCCCTCGGAACCTGAACATCCGCCTGCCCAGGCGGACGGCGCATCTTCCACGGAGACTGGCAGTGGTGACGACAGACCGGCGGCGACGGCATGCCGCGGCGCCGACGACGGCGCTCGCGGCCGTGAGCCTGTGAGGGGAGACGCTCAGGTGGCACACGTGGAGGGCGCCGCGGCGGCCGGGCGCGCGGAGCAGGCCCTGGCGCAGATCGCGATTCCCGACGCCGACGACGTACGGGGGAACGTGACCCTGCCGACGACCGTGGCGACGACGCCGGACGCGGTGGTGCGGTGGACCTCGTCGAACCCGGACATCGTCTCGGACCAAGCGGACGGTGCGATCGCGGCGGGCGTGGTGAAGCGCCCACCGGCCGGGGCCGGCCCGGCCACGGTGACCCTGACGGCGCGCGTCACCGTCGACGCCGTCGAGGCGCGCCGAGCGTTCCTCCTGACGGTGCGGCCCGCGGTGAAGCTCGCCCCGTTCTCGCGGTATGGGATGGTGAACTTCGCCAGGTCGAACAGCCGCGCGGGGCAGCAGATCTACATGGCCACGAGCGTCGGCGACGACCCGACCCGGTGGGTGGCGGTCGACAACGGGCAGATGGTCCTCCAGTCCACCAAGGGCATGCACGCCGTGCGCGACCCGTCGATCGTCCGGTCGCCCGAGGGGGACATGTTCTACCTCGTCGCCACCGATCTGAACGTCGACGGCACGGCGTACGGGTGGAAGGGCTGGGACTGGGCGCAGAGCGACGCCAGTCGCTGCATCGAAATCTGGGAGTCGCGTGACCTGCGGACCTGGTCGGAGCAGCGGCACGTCCGGGTGGCCCCGGACGAGGCGGGGATGGCGTTCGCTCCCGAGGCGATCTGGGACGAGACGATCGGGGCCTACGTCGTCTACTGGACGTCGTCCATGTATCCACCCGGGACGTACTACACGTCTGACCGCGACGACCCGAACGGCCGCTATCCGCTGACGAGGAACCAGACCCTCTACGCCACGACGCGCGACTTCGTGACGTTCACTCCGGCGAAGGTGATGAGTGGCAGGCCCGGCCACGGGACGCTCGACGCCGTCATCATCCGGGACGACGCGGACGGGTCGTACCACCGGTTCGTCACCGACCGCGTCTCCACCGGCGTCGGGGTCACCGCGTACGTAGCCGGATGCGCCTCTGAGGACATCTACCAGGAGCGGGCGGCGTCCGTGCTCGCGCCGCCGGAGGACTGGGAGCTCGTCAGGGGCTGCATCACCCGAGACGCGATGAACACCACGTACGCCGAGGCGCCGATGGTCGTCAAGGCGAACCCCGGCGACGTACGCGGGAAGGGCTACTACCTGTGGGCGGACCAGATGTGGGCCGGCGCACCCGCGGGGAACTACATGGAGGAGCAGCTCAGCCCTTACTGGGGCAAGGACCTCGCGTCCGGCGAGTGGACGCCCGTCACCTGGGAGACGCCGGGCTACGCCCTCGCGGACGGAGTGATCCGCCACGGGCACGTCTTCGCGCTGACCCAGGCGGAGCACGCCGCCCTGCGCGGCGCGGACCTGTCGTCGGTTTCGGTGAGGACGCCGCCGGCCACAACCGTCTACGCCGTCGGTCAGTCCCTCGATCTGACCGGCCTCGTGGTCACGGCGGACTACACCGACGGCGTGAACGACGAGGTCCTGGCGGAGGGGTACGGCGGATACTCCGTGTCCGGATACGACCCGGCCGTCCCCGGGACGCAAACCGTGACGGTCTCCTACACGGTGACAGGCACGAGGAAGACCGCCTCGTTCCAGGTCCACGTCGTGGAAGCGTCCGGCCCGAAGCCTTAGGCCGCCGCGTCATCCTCGAACCGGCCATCCGGTCACGACCGGCCGCTCACCCCGGCCGCTCACCCCGGCCGGCCGTGACCGGCCGGGGTCCGCCGACTGCTCGAGCACCGCCCCGTTCTCGGATCAGCGGTAGCCGGCGGAGGTGACGTCGGCCTGGACCGCGTTCTCGGTCGCATCGGACGGGTAACCCGAGACGATGGCTCCCTCGTAGAAGGTGCCCTGGCTCAGGTTGGTGTTGGTGGCACAGCAGTCGCCGCCGCTGCCCAGGATGATCGCGCCCTGCTTCCTCATCGGGCTGTAGCCGCGGGGAAGCGCGCCGTCCCACAGCGTGGTCATCGCGCCGGACTGCGCGTTGCCGCCCTTGATGGCGAAGCGCGACGTGCCGTTGTTCTTCAACATCGCGGTGACGAACTTGCTGGTGAACGCCCTCTGGTTGGGGTTCCACGACTGGCTGCCACCGGGGTAGAGACCATATTCGAGGTCGGCCTGCACCCACGGGCCGGAGCCGGAGCAGCCGCCGAACCAGCAGCTCGTGCCGAAGTAGATGGCGTCCATCGCGCCGGCCCCGTCGGCCTTCCTGGTCGTCTCGCTGTTGCCGTAGTCGAAGCAGCAGCCGCTGTTGACGTGGGTGCCGCTGGTGATCATGTACATGCCCTCGGGCGCGCTGCCGGTCGGCACGCCGGTCAGGTGGCCGTCCCGCCAGTAGCTGTTGCCGGGCTTGATGTAGAGCGAGTAGGCCTTCCCGCCGCCGACCGTCAGCGACTCGGATGTCGCCGTCGCGGGGGTGTCCCTGCCGCCGGCACCGCCGGGTCCCTGGTAGGCGACGTCGTTGCCGTGCCCGGACTGGTCGTACACGACCGTGATGACGCAGGTGGTGCCGGCGCAGAAGGAGTCCTGCGCCGCCGCGTTGGCGATGCCGCCCGCGGTCAGCACGCCGATGTTCCTGGTCGCGTTGTCCGACGAGCGCCGCACCTGGTAGAGGTTGCCGCTGTAGGAGCGGAAGAGCGCCCGCGTCGTGCTGTGTGCGGCCACGCACGGCGTGCCCCCGGAGGCGTAGATGTCGCACGGCCTGCTCGCCACCGGTGTGGTTGACGGGCTGGCCGAAGGACTCGGGGAAGCGTTCGCGGAGGGACTCGCGGACGGGCTGGGGCTGGGCGAACCGGTGACGCCGCCGGTGCAGGTCACACCGTTCAGGGCGAAGCTCGACGGTGCCGGGTTGGAGCCGTTGAACGCTCCGTTGAACCCGAAGCTGGTGCTGCCGCCGCTGGGGATGGCGCCGTTGTAGGAGGCGTTGGTGACCGTGACCTGGGAGCCGGACTGGGTGTAGGTGCCGTTCCACAGCTGGGTGATGGTCTGCCCGGCGGAGAACGACCAGGTCAGCTTCCAGCCGTCGACCGGGTCACCGAGGTTGTCGATGCTCACGTTCGCGCCGAAGCCACCCGGCCACTGGTTCGTCACCGAGTAGTCCACGCGGCAGCCCGTGGCCGCATGCGCGGCGGGCGAGGTCAGCGCACCGACTGCGCCGGCCACGGCGACGAGCCCGATGGCAAGCCAGGGCCGCAGGCGAGGGACCTTCATCCGTACTCCCGGGGTTCGTTTCACGACTTGAATGCGGTCGGCGACAGCACGGGCGGCTCGGAGCTCTCGCGAGCGGGCGGAGAGGGCGGGTCGTGCTGTTAGCGCTAACAATCGATTGGCGGAGCCTGTCCTTCTCTGTCGGAGCATGTGTGGTGGTGGTGCGCCGGAGCAAATACGACGCGAGGGAGCCTCGTCAAGGGCCGCGCCTTCTCCGCGCCCGCCTTCGGACGGCCGGCGGCCCGCCCCACCTGCTCCCCATCACGGCGGGGGCCGGTCCCTCGTCAGGTTCGAGTGGTGAAATTTTCACCACCGTGCCGCCATAACGTTCTCGGCTTCGGAGGCCCGGTCGCAGACCGATAGAACGTTCTACGGCGGACTTGCGGAACGTTCATTATTCCTATCGCCGATCAACGCAGGCAGCGGGAACCGTCTCCCTCGTGCCTCAACGAAACTTTTTCGCGATGCCTTGACAGGTTTCGTCGAGGTTTCCACACTGAGTCCCGAAGCGGACTCCTGCCGGGGTCGGTGGTGCGCGGCAGGGTTCCCGGTTACGGCGCCGTGAGCGCCGCATCCGCGGAGGCGTCGGGCCGGCGAATTCACCAGATCCGGCTTTCGCTCTCGTGAACGTCGATGGAGCGCCGCCCGGCCTCAGTTCCCCGCGACCGGCATCACCGTGCGCGGCGTAGTCGCCGTGTCCCCCCTGGAGTGCGCATGAACACGTCCGCATGATCGCACCGCGTTGCCCGCGGCCACGCCCGAGCCCTTGATCCTCGTCATTCGCCATGCGTCCGTAGCTCACCAAAGGAGGATCCGTGCGGAAACTGGGAGTTCTACTCGCCGCGGTCGTTCTCGCAGGCGCCCCGATCGCCCTGCAGCACCCGGCCGACGCCCTGGAGAACGGCGTGGCCCGCACGCCGCCCATGGGCTGGAACAGCTGGAACACGTTCGGCTGCAACATCAACGAGACGTTGATCAAGCAGATGGCCGACACCATCGTCGGCTCCGGCCTGCGCGACCTGGGCTACACGTACGTCGTGGTCGACGACTGCTGGTTCAACCCCACCCGCGACTCCGCGGGGAACCTCCAGGGCAATCCCTCGCGATTCCCCAGCGGGATGAAGGCGCTCGGCGACTACCTGCATGCCAAGGGGCTGAAGTTCGGCATCTACCAGGTGCCGGTGGACAAGACCTGCGCGCAGTACTTCGGCGGCTACCCGGGCGCGACCGGCAGCCAGGGACACGAGGTCCAGGACGCCCGGCAGTTCGCCGCCTGGGGCGTGGACTACCTGAAGTACGACTGGTGCTCGCCCAACGGCAGCATCGACGACCAGGTCCGTACGTTCGCGAAGATGCGTGACGCGCTGGCGGCGACCGGGCGGCCGATCGTCTACAGCATCAACCCCAACAGCATCCACGCGAAGACGGGGCCGCAGCGCGACTGGGGCGACGTCGCCAACATGTGGCGGACGACCGAGGACATCACCAACAAGTGGGACACCGGTCAGACCAACGGCTATCCGATGGGCATCCAGAACATCGTCAACGTCACCGTCCCACTCGCGTCGTACGCGAGACCGGGAGCGTTCAACGACCCGGACATGATGGAGGTCGGCCGGGGCGGCATGACCGACACCGAGATGCGCAGTCACTTCGCCCTCTGGGCGATGATGGCCTCACCCCTGATCGCCGGAAACGACCTGCGCGGCATGGACTCGGCGACGGCGGCGATCCTGAAGAACCAGAACCTCATCGCCGTCAACCAGGACCCGCTCGGTCTCCAGGCCCGCCAGATCAGCAATGACGGGACCCGGCGCGTGCTGGCCAAGAAGCTCGCCAACGGCGACGTCGCGGTCGCCCTGTTCAACCAGGGCGGCAGCACCACCACGATCAGCACCACCGCGTCCGCGATCGGGCTGTCCGGCGGTTCCTTCACCCTGCGCGACGCGTGGACGAACGCCGTCAGCGGCAGCACCGGCACCATCTCGGCGAGTGTGCCGTCGCATGGCACCGTCGTCTATCGGGTCAGCGGCGGCACGACCCCCTCACCGACTCCCACGCCGTCGCCGTCCCTCACACCGTCGCCGTCCCCCACGCCGTCCCCCACGCCGTCCCCCACGCCGTCGCCGAGCGGGCGACCCGGCGGGTGCACGGCGACGTACCGGCTCGTCAACAACTGGGGCGGCGGCTTCCAGAGCGAGGTGACCGTCGGCAACACCGGATCGGCCGCGCTCAACGGCTGGACTGTGACGATGACCCTGGCCGGCGGGCAGACCGTCACGAGCCTGTGGAACGGCGTGAACACCGGCACCAGCGGCGCGATCACCGTCAGGAACGCCCCCTACAACGGCACCGTCGCCGGCAACGGGTCGACGACGTTCGGATTCACCGCCGAGGGCGACGGCTCGATCGCCCCCACCGGCGTGACCTGCACGAGCCCGTGACCGAGCGGGATGCCGTGACTCGCGAATCGGCCACTCACAGATTGGGGAGACACCTGTGCGACATGTCAGCTCCTTCCACCGGCGGTTGAGGCTGTCGGCCGCCGCCGTCGCCGCGCTGTTGACGGCCGGTGTCGGTGTGGCCGGTACGCACGCCGCGTCGGCGGCCGCGTCCGGATGCAAGGTGACCTATACGGTCACCAACCAGTGGCCGGGCGGCTTCGGCACGAACGTGAGCATCGACAACCTCGGTGACCCGGTCAACGGCTGGAAGCTGACCTGGTCGTTCTCCGCCGGGCAGACCATCACCCAGCTGTGGAACGGCACCTACACCCAGTCCGGCTCCCAGGTCACGGTCACCAACGCCTCCTACAACGGCGCCATCCCCAGCGGCGGCAGCACCAGCTTCGGGTTCAACGGAGCGTTCAACGGCTCCAACCCGGCACCGTCGAGCTTCGCCCTGAACGGTGTGACCTGCACCGGCGGCGTCACCTCCCCGTCGCCCGGCACCTCCCCCACCGCCTCCCCCAGCGTCTCGCCCTCCGCGTCTCCCTCGCCGCCGTCGTCCAGGCAGCCGTGTGACATCTACGCCGCGGGCGGCACGCCGTGCGTGGCGGCGCACAGCACGACCCGGGCCCTGTACGCGAACTACAACGGCTCGCTCTACCAGGTGCGCCGCTCCTCCGACAACACCACGCGCGACATCGGCGTGCTGAGCACGGGCAGCGCCGCCGACGCCGCCGCGCAGGACGCGTTCTGCGCGAGCACCACCTGCCTCATCACCAAGATCTACGACCAGTCCGGCCGGAACAACCACCTCACCCAGGCGCCTCCCGGCGGGTTCTCCGGCCCGGCCGCGGGCGGCTACGACAACCTCGCGACCGCCACCAAGGCGCCGACCACGGTCTACGGCCAGAAGGCGTACGGCGTCTACGTCGACCCCGGCGTCGGCTACCGCAACAACGCCACCAACGGCGTCGCCAGGGGCGACCAGCCGGAGGGCATGTACGCGGTCTTCGACGGCACCCACTACAACGGCGGCTGCTGCTTCGACTACGGCAACGCCGAGACCAACAGCCGCGACAACGGCAACGGCACGATGGAGGCCATCTACTTCGGCAACATCAAGGTCTGGGGCTACGGCACGGGCAACGGCCCCTGGGTCATGGCCGACCTGGAGAACGGCCTGTTCTCCGGGGTGAACCCCGGTTACAACGCCAACGACCCGAGCGTGAACCACCGCTACCTGACCGCCATCGTCAAGGGTGAGCCGAACCACTGGGCGATCCGGGCCGGCAACGCCCAGTCGGGCGGTCTGTCGACCTTCTACGACGGCAAGCGGCCCAACGCCTCGGGCTACAACCCGATGAAGAAGGAAGGCGCCATCATCCTCGGCATCGGCGGCGACAACAGCCACGGCTCCGCCGGCACCTTCTACGAAGGCGTCATGACGTCCGGCTACCCGACCGCGGCCACCGAGAACGAGGTGCAGGCCAACATCGTCGCCGCCGGATACAGGTAGACCGGCGACGACCACGAGGGATCGGGCCTCCCCCGGGCACAGCCCCGGGGGAGGCCCGCCGCCGGTTGGGCCGTCCGCGTCAGGCCGTCGCCTCGGGCGCGCGGGGCCTGCCGTAACTCGATGGCCGGAACGAGGCCGCCTGTGGGACGGTGTGGGCGTGTCCGAGCAGATATCGCCGCCTCGCACCGTGGAAGAGGCGATCGCCGCCGAGCAGGCGGGCCGTTCCCTGCGCTACCTGTACTTCTGGGGCCACCGGCCGGCCCGCGACGGCGGCGTCGGTCCCGGCTGCCTGTCACAGTGGTGGCCCGTCGCCTTCACCGAGGACGGCCACACCTTCGCCTCCGCCGAGCACTACATGATGGCGCACAAGGCCTGGCTGTTCGGCGACGCGCGGACCGCCGAACAGGTCCTCGCGGCCGGCCACCCGGCCGAGGCCAAGAAGCTCGGCCGGGCTGTACGCGGCTTCGACGAGCAGGTCTGGGTCACCCACCGGTTCGACATCGTGGTCCGCGGCAGCGTCGCCAAGTTCGGCCAGAACCCCGAGCTGTCGCGCTTCCTTCTCGCGACCGGACGCCGGGTCCTCGTGGAGGCCAGCCCACTCGACCGGATCTGGGGCATCGGCCTGGCCGCCGGCGACGAACGCGCCGCCTCCCCCTCGACCTGGCAGGGCCTCAACCTGCTCGGCTTCGCCCTGATGGCGGCGCGCGACGCGCTGGAGACCGGCGCGTGAGCGCGGACGCCTCCACCGCCCGGCCACGTCGCGCGGGCCGGCCCGCTCACGACACTGTGCCGCTCATCCGCCGCGCCGGGCCCGCTGACGCCGACGACGTCGCCGAGGTGTTCCTCGCCGCCCGGGCCGCGATGACCTACCTGCCCCGGCTGCACTCCGACGAGGAGACCCGGGCGTGGATCGCCGGCGTCATGCTCCCCTCGTCGCAGGTGTGGGTCGCCGACCTGCGCGGCCGGGTGGCCGGGTTCGCCGCCCTGCGCGGACAGTGGCTCGACCACCTCTACCTCGCGCCCGCCGCCCAGCGCGGCGGCATCGGGGGCACGCTGCTCGACCACGCCAAGAAGAGGCGCCCCCGCGGACTCGACCTGCATGTGTTCCAGCAGAACACGGGCGCCCGGCGGTTCTACGAGCGGCACGGCTTCACCCTCGTCGCGGAGGACGACGGCGGCGGCAACGAGGAGAACCTGCCCGACGCCCACTATCGCTGGCGGCCCTGACCATTGCCCGTCGACCTCCCGATCAAGGGCGCGGCCTGCCGGTCGGGTTCTAGCCGTTGGCCACCAATCGCCACCGGTTGTCGGCGGTTCCGTTGTCGGAGTCCTGGACGGCCTGGGCGCCGTTGGCGGTGGAGTTGTTCTGGATGGCGAGCAGCTTGCCGCTGTTCACGTTGCGGATCTTGTAGGTTCCGTCGCCGTTGTCGACCAGAGTCCACCGGTGGTCGGCGGTGCCGTTGTCGGACCACTGCAGGACGCGGGCACCGTCGGTGGTGGACATGTTCTCCACGCCCAGCACCTTGCCGCTGTTGACGTTGCGGAACCGCACGGCGTTGCCGTCGGTCACCATCACCCAGTTGTGGTCGGCGGTGCCGTTGTCGGTCCACTGCAGCGCGAGACCGCCGTCCGCGGTGGACATGTTCTGGATTCCGAGGACCAGGCCGCTGGCCGCGTTGACCAGCCGGTAGCTTCCCGTCCCGCCGTTGCCCTGCCCGCTGGTGCTCCAGTAGACGGTGTAGTTGTGGCCGTGCGCGTCGTAGAACGGGCCCAGGTTGACCGTCGAGCCGTTGGCCGTCGCCGTGAAGGCGAGCGCCGTGGTGCTGGTCCGGGTGATCGACCCGGTGTTCAGCGAGGGCAGCGCCGACAGCGAGGTGTTGCCGTAGTTGCCCGACAGCACGACCGGCCCGTACGTGACCGCCGCGACGTTGGCGTTGTCGTTGGCGGCCTTCACGATCACCCGCATGGGCAGCCGCACGGTGACGGTGTCGCCGGAGGTCCACGACCGGGTGAGGACGGCGTAGGTGCCGGGAGTGGTGGCCACGTTCTGCTGGGCGCCGTTCACGCTGATCGTGGCGCCGGAGGCCCACGACGGGATGCGGACGCGCATGGACCACGAGCCACCCACGTTGCCGGTGACCTGCAGCGTCGTGGTGTCGCTCGCCGGATAGGACGTCGTCTGGGTGACCGTGATGCCGCGCTGGGTCCAGTTCAGCGTCGACGGCATGAACAGGTTCACCGTCAGCGTGGTGCCGTTGTAGAAGTAGATGGAGTCCATCAGCCTCGTGTTGACCTCCACCCCCGTCCCCTGGCAGCACCAGAACGAGTTGTAGTCGGTGCTCCACGTGCCGCCGCCCCACGCCGGGCCCACGCCGCGGCGGCCGCCCGGCTTGAGCGGGGTGAAGTAGGTGACGTGCCCGTGGCCGTCGGACGGGTTCTGCGCACCGATGACGTGGTTGAGCAGCGCCTGCTCATAGAAGTCCACGTACGCGACCCGGTCGGGGTTGAGCGTCCACAGCTCGCGGGTCAGGTTGAGCATGTTGACGGTGTTGCAGTGCTCGCAGGTGTCGTTGGTGAGATACCCGGCGATCGCGTTGGGCGCCCGGAAGTGCTCGGCCTGGCTGTTGCCGCCGATCGCGTAGGTGTGCGCGCCGACGGTGATGTTCCAGGCGTTGGTGGCGATGTCGCGGTAGCGGGTCGTGCCGGTCGCCTTGTACTCGCGGGCCGCGCCGATCCACTTAGGCACCTGGGTGTTGGCGTGCAGGCCGTTCAGCTGGTCCTGGTTCGACGCCAGGGGGTTGAACACGGCGGCGTGGTCGAACCGCTGCGCGACGGTGAGCCAGCGCGCGTCGCCCGTCTGCTGGTAGATGTCGGTCAGCACCGCGTTCATGCCGCCGAATTCGGTTCCCAGCATGTTCTGCATCTGGCTGCTGCTCAGCCTGCTCGTCCGCCCGTCGACCCAGCCGGCGAGCGCCAGCAGCACGTCGCGCGCCTGGGTGCTGCCGATGAGGCGCCACACGTCAAGCAGGCCCGTCAGCGTCTTGTGGATGCAGTAGTACGGGACGTTGCCGTTGCTCAGCGTGCGGGCTTCGAGGGCGGTGAAGTCAGACTCGGGGAAGCCGGACAGGTATCCGGTGGTGAACCCGGCTGCGCCGTTGTTCGCCTGGCACTTGGCCAGTTCAGCGACCATTGCGGTGGCCTTGTCCCGGCAGGTGGTGTCGCCGAGCACGGCCCACGCCTGCGCCCATGCGGTGAGGAAGTGCCCCTGGACGTGGGTGCGGAACGGGAAGTTCGGGGCGTCCCACCCGCCGTTCGTCGCGGCGCCACCGGTGGACAGCCGGTGGTTGGCCCGGAAGTTGTACAGCAGCCGGTTGACGTCGACGTACTTGAGATAGGAGAGCGTGCGGTTCTGGTTGTCCAGCCATCGGCTCGTCGTCAGCCGCACCTGGCCCAGCTCGAACGGGTACGCCGAGACGCCGATGTCGGGCCGGGCCGGCGCGACCGCCGCTCCGGCCGCGGAGGCGCTGGCGACCTCTCCGACGGCGGAGGCCACGACGGCGACACCGGCGGCCTGGAACAGCCTGCGCCGGCTGAAGGATGAGGGCGACACCTGTCCTCCTGAACGTCTTCGCACTGTTAGCGTTAACAAAAGCACGCGTTCGCCATCCGGCGTCGGATGACGTCGAACGAGGCGCGGGACACCCGCGGAACCACCGGCGCGCCCCCGGTCATGGGAGCGTGCGGTGGGCGACGAAACCGCCGCCCACCACCGCTCCGACAGGAGACCACCCGGGCTCAGTGTGGGAAACCGTCACGAAAACTGTCAAGACCGGGCCGGAAAATTTCGCATGATCCTTGTGGACGGAAACTCTCCTGCCTGCGGCGATAGCGACGCTCTCTTAGCAACGTTTCGGAGAATGCCCCAGTTGTGGTGGCCTCGGCTGAAACTTTCAACGAAGCACGCGTCATGTGCGGATGACCGCGCCCGGTAAGGGCAGGCGGCGCGGCATCCGCCCGATTCCCGCGCCGGAGCGCTCTTGACGGAATCGGCGAGGTCGTATTTGCTCCGCCGCACACCCCCCGACAGCCGGCAGAAGGACCGACTCGGCGAGCGATGTTATCGATAACAGCAATCGGCTCACGCCGAGGGCGACGGGTCGGCCACGGACAAGGAGTCAGATGCGCAGGATCGTTGGATGGACGCTGGCGGCGGTGCTGGCCGCCGGGTCCCTGGTCGCGACAGGCGGCATGACGTCGCCGGCCGCCGCGTTGGACAACGGGCTCGCCCGTACGCCCCAGATGGGGTGGAACGACTGGAACAGTTTCGGCTGCAACGTCAACGAGAACCTCGTGCGGCAGACCGCGGACATCATGGTTTCCAGCGGCATGGCGGCGGCGGGCTACACGTACGTCAACATCGACGACTGCTGGTCGACCAAGAGCCGCAACGCCAACGGCGACCTGGTGCCCGACCCGCAGAAGTTCCCCAACGGGATGAAGGCCCTGGCCGACTACGTCCACTCGAAGGGACTGAAGCTCGGCATCTACTCGTCCGCGGGCACCACGACCTGCGCGGGCTATCCGGCCAGCCTGGGCTACGAGCGGCGGGACGCCGCCCTGTGGGCCTCCTGGGGCATCGACTACCTGAAGTACGACAACTGCGGCGACCACCAGGGCAAGAACGGGCAGCAGCGATACACGGCGATGCGTGACGCGCTCGCCGCCACCGGGCGTCCGATCCTGTTCAGCCTGTGCAACTGGGGCCAGGAGAGCGTCTGGACCTGGGGCATGCAGACCGGCAACTCCTGGCGCAACACGGGCGACATCCAGGCGAACTGGAACTCGGTCATGGGCATCCTCGACCAGCAGGTCGGGCTGGAGTCGTACTCGGGGCCGGGCGGCTGGAACGACCCCGACATGCTGGAGGTCGGCAACGGCTCGCTGACGGCGACCGAGGCCCGGGCGCACTTCAGCCTCTGGTCGCTGCTGAACGCGCCGCTCATCGCTGGCAACGACATCCGCTCGATGAGCGCCGAGACCCGCTCGATCCTCACCAACACCGAGGTCATCGCCGTCAACCAGGACTGGGGCGGCCGGCAGGGCCACAAGATCAGCGACAACGGCAACCTCGAGGTGTGGCGCAAGCCGATGGCGAACGGCTCGGTCGCCGTCGTGCTGCTCAACCGCGGCAGCGGCACGGCGACGGTGTCCACCAGTGCCTCCGCTCTCGGCCTCGGCGCCGCCGCCTCCTACTCCGTACGCGACCTGTGGGCGCACACGACCGGCTCCTCCTCGGGGACGATCAGCGCGTCGGTGCCCGCGCACGGGGCCGCCATGTACATCGTGAGCGGAGGAGGTCTGGTCACGCCGTCTCCCACGCCCACTCCCACCGGCGGAGGCGCGATCAAGGGCGTGGGGTCGGGCCGGTGCCTGGACGTCAGCGGCGTTTCGCAGGCCAACGGCGCCCAGGTGCAGCTGTGGGACTGCAACGGCCAGCCCAACCAGCAGTGGACGCCGAGCGCCTCGGGTGAGCTGCGGGTCTACGGCAACAAGTGCCTGGACGTGAACAACGCCGGCACCGCCGACGGCACCAACGTGATCATCTGGGACTGCAACGGGCAGAACAACCAGAAGTGGCGGCTCAACTCCGACGGCAGCATCACCGCCGTCGGCGCGAACAAGTGCCTGGACGCCTACAACGCCGGCACCGCCAACGGCACAAAGATCATCATCTGGTCCTGCAACGGCCAGTCCAACCAGCGCTGGACCCGCGTCTGACCGGACGTACCGTCGCCGGGGGCGCCCTCGCCGCGAGGGCGCCCCATCGGGGCGTCCTCCTCCTTTACACTGCTAGACATCCGATGTATGCGGCCTCGTTCGCGAGGAAACAGTGGAGGAGTCTCCGTGGCGGTCACGGACGCGGCGATCGACAGAATCAAGCAGATGATCACGTCGGGCGAGCTCGCTCCTGGCGATCGGCTGCCGAAGGAGGCCGACCTGGCCGAACGGCTCGGTCTGTCCCGCAACTCGCTGCGGGAGGCCGTCCGCGCCCTCGCACTGATCAACGTGCTCGACGTGCGGCAGGGCGACGGAACCTATGTCACCAGCCTGCAGCCCCACCTGCTCCTGGAGGCGATGTCGTTCGTGGTGGACTTCCACCGCGACGACACCGTGCTGCAGTTCCTGGAGGTGCGGCGGGTTCTGGAGCCCGCCGCCACCGCGATGGCCGCGATGAACATGTCCGACGAGGACGTCAAGGAGCTGCGCGCCATCCTCGACGCGCTGCCCGGCGAGCCCAGCGTCGAGGAACTGGTCGCCAACGACCTGCGGTTCCACCAGCACATCGCGGCGGGATCGGGCAACCCGGTGCTGTGCTCGCTGATCGACAGCCTCTCCGGGCCGACGACCCGGGCCCGGGTGTGGCGCGGCCTCACCCAGGAGGGAGCGCTCGACGACACCCGGGAGCAGCACGTGATGATCTGCGACGCCATCGCGGCCCGCAGGCCGGAAGTGGCCAGAGCCTGGGCCACGGTCCACGTGGCGGGCGTCGAGGAGTGGCTCCGCCGCACGCTCTGAAGCCGCCCCGGTCCCGGCTTCATCCGATCGCCGCCCCCGGAAACCGCGCGTACGGCCGCAGCACCGCCCGCTCCCGGCGCGTGAAACGCGGGTCCTCGTGAAACTTCCATCCGCGGCCGAGGGGGTGTGGCTGCTCAGCGCGTGCCCGCGGTGCTCCGGCGAACCGCGTTCTTGTTCCCCGCCCGCGTCTTGGCAAGCGTTGCCCTGGCCGCCTGACGGGTGCTCCCCTCGCATCCGGCGGCCTCAGGACTTCCACGACCCCCAGGGACCCGAGAGGAGACCAGTGCGAACGCGAACGCTCCCGATCGTCCTCACCGCGACACTCGCCCTGTCGATCGGCGCGGCCGGGCAGCTGCCCGCCCTCGCGGCGGCCGACGGCCCGGCGCTGACGGTGGACACCACCACCGGGCGGCACCCCATCAGCCCGTACATCTACGGCATGAACTTCGCCGACGAGGCGCTGGCCAAGGAACTGCGCCTCCCGGTGCGCAGGTGGGGCGGCAACGCGACGACCCGCTACAACTACCTGTACGACACCAGCAACCGCGCCTCCGACTGGTTCTTCGAGAACATCGCGGAGGACAACGAGGACCCGTCGGAGCTGCCGGACGGCTCCTCCGCCGACCGGTTCGTCGAGCAGGACCGGCGCACCGGCACCGACACCATCCTCACGGTCCCGCTGATCGGCTGGGTCCCCAAGGGCCGCGACGCCTCCTGTGGCTTCTCCGTCACCAAATACGGCGCGCAGCAGCAGACCGACCAGTGGCGTCCCGACTGCGGCAACGGCGTGAAGCCCGACGGCACGAAGATCACCGGCAACGACCCCCATGACACGAGCGTCGAGGCCGGCGCGGCGTACGTGAAGGACTGGATCGGCCACCTCACCGGCAGGTACGGCACGGCCGCGGGCGGCGGCGTGAAGTTCTACAACCTCGACAACGAGCCCGACATCTGGCACAGCACCCACCGGGACGTCCACCCCGAGGGCGCGAGCTCGGTCGAGCTGCGCGACAAGGCCTACCTCATCGGCGCCGCCGTGAAGGCTGCCGACCCCGGCGCGAAGACACTCGGCCCGGTCGGCTGGGGCTGGTCCTCCTGGGACTACTCCGGCCTCGACCAGGAGACCTGCGGCCGGACCAACTGCTGGTCGAACCCCCCGGACAAGGAGGTTCGCGGCGGCCTCCCGTTCACCACGTGGTATCTCCGGCAGATGAAGAACTACGAGGACGAGCACGGCCTGCGCGTCCTCGACTACTTCGACGAGCACTTCTACCCCCAGGCGTCCGGCATCGCCTTCGGCTCCGGCGGCGACCCGACGACCGACGCCCTGCGGCTGCGCTCCACCCGCGCGTTGTGGGACCCGTCCTACACGGACGAGAGCTGGATCAACACGCAGATCCGGCTCATCCCCCGGATGAAGGAACTGGTGGCCGCCGAGTATCCCGGCACCAAGACCGCGATCACCGAGTACAACTGGGGCGCCCTCGACCACATCAACGGCGCTCTGACGCAGGCCGACATCCTCGGCATCTTCGGCCGCGAGGGCCTCGACCTCGCCACCCTGTGGAGCCCGCCCACGGCCTCCCAGCCCGGCGCGTACGCCTTCCGGATGTATCTGAACTACGACGGCAAGGGCGGCCGGTTCGGCGAGACGGCCGTCGGCGCGACCAGCGCCGACCAGGGCAAGCTGGCGGTGTACGCCGCCGAGCGGGCCTCCGACAAGGCGCTCACGCTCGTGGTGGTGAACAAGACCGGCGACGACCTGACAAGCCAGGTCGCCGTCAAGGGACGCGACGGCGGCGCGACCGCGCAGGTCTACCGCTATGGGGCGGCCGACACGTCGGCCATCAGGCGCGACGCCGACGTGCAGGTCGGGGCCGGCGGCTTCACCGGCACGTTCCCGGCCAACTCGATCAGCACCATCGTGGTCCCCGCCGGCGCAGGGCCGTCGCCCTCTCCCTCTCCGAGCGCGTCTCCGAGTCCGTCCCCCAGCCCGTCTCCGAGCGCGTCGCCGAGTCCGTCCCCCAGCCCGTCGCCCTCTCCGAGCCACAGTCCGTCCCCGTCGCCCAGCCCCTCTCCCAGTTCCTCGCCGACGCCGCCCGCCGCCTGCACGGTGACGTACACGGTCACCAACCAGTGGCCCGGCGGCTTCCAGGCCGGGGTACGGATCGTCAACCGGGGAGCCGCGGCCGTGAAGGGCTGGAAGCTCGGCTGGACGTACGGCAACGGGCAGACCGTGACCCAGCTGTGGGACGGCTCCTACACCCAGAGCGGGTCGAAGGTGACGGTGACCAACGCCGCCTACAACGCCACGATCGCGGCGAACGGCGGCAGCGTGACCTTCGGTTTCCTCGGCGGCTACAACGGCGCCAACCCCGCGCCCAAGCAGTTCACGCTCAACGGCTCGCCCTGCGCGACGAGCTGACCCGATGACCCCGGTGCCGGCCTTCCCCGGCCGGCACCGCCGGAGTCAGTCCACCATCGCGCCCTTGTCCCGTCCGCACGCGCTGGAGTCGTTGTGCCGGGCGCAGGCCTTGACGAGGGTGAAATCACGCCAGACGGCCATCGGAGAGGCGACCTTCTGGCCGTCACGGGCCACCGGGAAGGGCCCGCACCGATGCCACGGCCCGCCACCCGGCGGCCAGACGTCGAGCCAGACCGCGTCACCCGGTCGCGTGCGGCCGGTGAGGGTGGCCCAGTAGTGCCACTCCCCGCGCGGGCCGGCGTCCCCGCGCCAGAGCGTGACGTTCGCCTCCCCCGCCCATTTCCCGCTCGCCGTCGAGTACACGGGCTTGACGTTGCGCACCGTCAAGGGGTCCGGCCGCGGCCAGTCACGGCAGTCGATCGGCCGATCGCCCGCGGGACCGGCGGGAACCGCACCGGACGACGAAGGAAAGGCCAGGAGCACGGTCGCGGCGACGATCGCCGTGGTGCTCCTGCCACGCCTGCTTCGAATCACCGGACGAGTATCGACGACGGTGCGCGACGGCACAATCACACACCGTTATCGGCTTCACGCGCGGCAGCCGGGCGAATTCTTGTCGCCACAGCCGCTATAACGGCCAAAAAGCAATCATTGACCGCCATTTGACAAAAAGTTACATTACGTCGGCAGATCGGGGGCCGGGCACTCGAAAGGAGACCCTCCTCATGGTGCGACGATTCCTGATCACCGCGGCGACGGCCGTGCTCGTCCTCGTCTGGGGCGTTCCACCGGCCGCTCACGCGGCGGACGGGACCAGGACGCCCGGATCGCCCTCCTACACCGTCACCCTGACGAGCAACGCCTCGGGCAGCACGTGGACGGGGCATGAGAGTGTCACCTTCGCCAACCCGTCGGCGGACCCCCTGCCGGAGGTCTACCTCCGCCTGTGGGACAACTACCACGGGGCATGCCCGTCCACACCGATCACCGTCACCAACGTGACCGGGGGCACGCCGTCCCCGCTGTCGGTCTCCTGCACCGCGATGAAGATCACGCTGCCCGCCCCGCTCGCCCAGAACCAGAGCGCCTCGATCGGGTTCGACCTCGGCATCGTCGTGCCCAGCGGCGCCGACCGCTTCGGGCGCGACGGCTCCTACAACTTCATCGGCAACGCGCTGCCGGTCCTGGCGGTCCGCGACGCGAGCGGCTGGCACCTCGATCCTTACAGCAACAACGGCGAGTCCTTCTACGCGCTCACCAGCGACTATTCGGTGACGCTCGACCACCCGTCGTCGCTGCTGGTGCCGGCGACCGGCACCTCCGCCGACACGCCGGGAACGTCCGGCCGCACGATCACCAAGGCGACCGCGAAGAACGTCCGCGAGTTCGCCTGGGCGGCCGGGCCGTTCGTGAAGACCACGAGCACCACCACGACGGGCGTCGTCGTCAACGTCTACCGGGTGAGCTCGATCAGCTCCGGCAGCGCGAGCTCGATGATGACCACCGCGAAGAACGCGCTCGTCGCCCATGCGGGACGGTTCGGCGCCTACCCGTACGGCGAGGCGGACGTGGTGCTGGACAACAACTTCTGGTTCGGCGGCATGGAGTATCCGGGCTTCGTGCTCGACGTGGTCAGCTCCACCGCGCTCGCCCACGAACTGGCCCACCAGTGGTGGTACGGAATCGTCGGCGACGACGAGTACACCAGCCCGTGGCTGGACGAGGCGTTCACCGACTACGCCACCGACCTCTACAACGGCGTCTCGGGCGCCAACTGCTGGAACAGGGTCTCCTGGCAGTCGTCCGCCGAGAAGATCAGCAACTCGATGGCCTACTGGGACGCCCATTCGAGCCGGTACGGCACCGTCGTCTACACCTACGGCAAGTGCGCGCTGCACGACCTGCGGCGCACGATCGGCACGACGGCGATGCAGAACCTGCTGCAGAACTACGCCGCCGCCCACTGGTACGGGGTCTCGACCACCGCGGACTTCAAGGCCGCGGCGCAGGCGGCCACCACCGTCGACCTGTCGTCCTTCTGGACCACGCACCGCATCGACGGCTGACCCCACCGGGGTCCGCTCCGGCCGCCTATCCTGAGCGCATGAAGATCGGCGAGCTGTCCGGCGGAGTCCTCATGGCGGTCGTCCTCGCGGGGTGCTCGGCCGGGAGCACCCCGTCCGCGGGCGCGCTGAAGGTGAGCAGCCCGGCCTTCACCGACGGCGCCGCGATCCCCGCGAAATACGCGTGCGCCCGGCAGGGAGGCGAGGACGTCACGCCCCCGCTGGCCTGGAGCGGCGTTCCCGAGTCCGCTCGCGAGCTGGCGATCGTGGTGGACGACCCGGACGCGCCCGGCGGGACGTACGTCCACTGGATCGTGACCGGCATCCCCGTCACCGAGACGGGCGTGCCCGAGGGCCGCGCCCCGGGGAGGGTCCTGCCGGGCAGCGACGGCATCGCCGCCTATGCCGGGCCCTGCCCGCCGAGCGGGATGCATCACTATCACTTCGTCGTGTACGCGCTGCGCGGCCCGATCACGCCGAGCGGAGACGCGGCAGCGGTCCACCAGCAGATCAAGAAGGCCGCGATCGGCTCGGGCGAGACCGTCGGCACCTGGAGCAGCTGACCGTCGCTCCTTGCCGCCTCCCGGAACGACGGCAAGGAACGACGGCAGGGAACGACGGCAGGGAACGACGACGGCTTCGGAGCGGGTCAGAGTTCGAGGACGAGGCGGGCGGAGCGGGCCCGCGACACGCAGATGAACATGACGTCCCCCGCCTCGCGCTCCTCCTCGGTGAGCAGGTCGTCGCGGTGGTCGGGAACGCCGGAGAGCACCGCCGTCTCACAGGTGCCGCAGGTGCCCTCGCGGCAGGACGACAGCACCGCGACCCCCGCCTCCTCGACCACCTCCAGGATCGAGCGGCCCTCCGGCACGGTCAGCGTCGTACCGGTCAGGGCCAGCTCCACCTCGAAGGCGCGCTCCACCGTGCCCGCCGTGGCGCCCTCTTCCGCGCCCTCCGCCGCACCCGCGCCGTTCCTGGCCGTGGGCACGAAGCGTTCGACCCGCAGCGCTCCCTTGGGCCAGGAGGCGCACCGTTCCTGCGCCGCCGCCAGCAGCGGCTCGGGTCCGCAGCAGTAGACGAGGGTGTCCGTACGCGGATCGCCGAGCAGCGCGTCGAGGTCGAGCAGGCCCGTCTCGTCCTGCGGGCACAGCTCCACCCGGCCCGGATGGTCCCGGGCGAGCCGGTCGGCGAACGCCATCGAGGCGCGGGTGCGCCCGCCGTACACCAGCCGCCAGTCGCACCCGCGCCGCGCCGCCTCCTCGACCATGGGCAGGATCGGGGTGATGCCGATGCCGCCGGCGACGAACAGGTAGCGGGATGACTCGCCGAGGCCGAAGCGGTTGCGGGGACCGCGCACCCCGATCGTGTCGCCCTCCGCGAGCCGGTCGTGCACGTACGCGGAGCCGCCCCGCCCGCCGGGCTCCCGGAGCACCGCCACCTGGAAGACCGAGGAGTCGCCGGGGTCGCCGCACAGCGAATACTGCCTGACCAGTCCCGGGCCGAGCAGCAGATCGAGGTGGGCGCCCGGCGTCCAGGCGGGCAGCGGGCCGCCGTCGGGACGGGCGAGGCTCAGGAGGACGACGCCCTCGGCGACGGGCGCCTTGCCCACCACCTTCACGTCGAGCTCCGGTTCCGTGACGGGCATGGTCGCCGGGGCTTCCTTTCTGGAGGATGTCGCGTCTCAGACGAGCGCGGCTGCCGGGGCCGGGGAGTCGTGCTCCGCCGGAGGGCGGGGCAGGTGGCCCTCCGGGTGGCCGAGCAGCCAGTCCCACAGGATCACCGGGTCCTCGAACTCGCGCTCCGCCCCGCAGAAGCAGGAGGCGTGCAGCCGGTCCGTCCCCGGCAGCCAGCGGATGCGGTAGACGGTGCGGCCGTCCCGCGCACCGGAGTCCCGTGCGCTCATCGAACGGCGGTCTGCGAGGCCGGCACGTCTCCGGCCATCCGGGCGAGGAGGCGGCGGGCGGCCAGGCCACCGGTGTCGATGTTCACCGACAGCTCCTGGTAGCGGTCCGGCTCCCGGGCGATGACCTCCTCCAGCGTGTTGAGCGCGGCCACGTCCTGCAGCACGACGGTGCGGTTGCTGTCCCGCAGGAAGTCGGAGACCTTCTCGTCGTCGAGTGCGAAGTCGCGCGCCACCGCCCAGAAGTCGTAGGTGGAGTTCTCCGTCGACGGGGTGATCGCGTACACGACCTCGACGTGGAACGCGTGCGAGTCCGTGCCGTCGGCGGCGGGCGGCGGCGACCCGACCGGCGCGATGCGGCTGTGCAGCAGATACAGGCACGGCGGGTGATACTCGATGTCCTGCCAGCGGGTGATCCGGCCCTTGATGCCGGTCGACTCGGCGTAGAACGGCGGGCAGGCCGCGTCGTCCATGTGGCGGCTGACGTAGACGATGCCCGCGTCCTCGTCGACCTCCGTCGTGATGGGGGTCTCGGCCACTTCGGGGGTGCCGATGTACCCGCCGTGCAGGTACGTCTCGTGGGACAGGTCGAGGAGGTTGTCCACGAGCAGGCCGTACCGCGCGTTGAGCGGCTCCATCCCGCACACCGTGGCGTAGTCGGGCGAGACCAGCCAGGGAGCGCGCGGGGGCAGCGTGTCGCCCGGCTCGCGGTCGCCGATCCACACCCAGACGAACGAGTCCTGCTCCACCACGGGGTAGGTGCGCAGCCGCGCGGTGCGCGGGATGCGCTGCTGGGCGGGCACGGCGACGCAGACGCCGTCCGGGCCGTAGGTGAAGCCGTGGTAGCCGCAGACCACACGGTCGCCGACCAGGTGGCTGGGCGATTCCGACAGGGGGAAGCGGCGGTGCACGCAACGGTCGGCCATCGCCACCGCCCGCCCGTCCTCGGTGCGCCAGAGCAGGATCGGCTCGTTCAGGATGGTGCGGCCGAGTTGACGCCGGCCCACCTCGTGGCCGTAGGCGGCCACGTACCACTGGTTGCGGGCGAATTCGGTGACGATCACAGGTCACTCCTCGGGGCCGGCGGTCAGTGGCCGCCGGCGCAGGTCAGGTTTGCGAATCTTGCCGGAACCGGTCTTGGGCAGCGCGTCGACGATATCGACGTAGACCGGGATCTTGTACTTCGCGAGCCGGGGGCGGAGGAAGTCCCGCAGCCCGCCGGGGGTGACGACCGCGCCGGGGCGCGGCACGACGAAGGCGCGGCCGACCTCGCCCCACGTGTCGTCGGGCACCCCGACCACGGCCGCCTCCGCCACGGCCGGGTGCTCGAAGAGCACGCCCTCCACCTCCGCCGGGTAGACGTTCTCTCCGCCGGAGATGTACATGTCCTTCACCCGGTCGACGACGTAGAGGTGGCCCTCGTCGTCCAGGGTGGCGACGTCGCCGGAGTGGAACCAGCCGCCCTCGGCCAGCGCGGCGGCGGTCGCCTCCGGATCGCGCCAGTAGCCGGGGGTGACGTTCGGCCCCTGCACGAGCACCTCGCCCGGCTCGCCGGGCGCCACGGGGGTGAGGTCGGGCCGGACCACGCGCACGTTGGCGAAGAACACCGGCACCCCGGCGGAGCCCACCTTGCGCACGCTCTCGCCCGCCTCCAGGAAGGTCGCGCCCGGCGAGGTCTCCGTCAACCCGTAGCCCTGGCAGAAGACCAGGCCGCGTTCCTGGTAGGCGCGGATCAGCGCGACCGGGATGGACGCGCCCCCGGACATCAGGGTGCGCAGCGAGGACAGGTCGGCGCCGGGCCACCGGGGCGACCCCGCCAGCGCGGCGAACATCGCGGTGACTCCGAACATCCAGGTGACCCGGTGCCTCTCGATGAGGTCGTAACACCGGTCCACGTCCCATGACGGCATGATGACCGAGATGCCGCCCTTGAGGAAGGTCGGCAGCAAAGTCTGATTCAGCGCCGCCACGTGGAACAGCGGCGCGCTGATCAGCGTGACCTCGGTGCTCGTCACGTCCACGCTGATCAGGACGTGGTAGCAGTTCCACACCAGGTTGGCGTGGCTGAGCATGGCGCCCTTCGGCCGCCCGGTGGTGCCGGAGGTGTAGAGGATGAGCGCGATGTCGTCGAGCGCCACCGGGGTGTCGATCGGCGTGGGGTCGCCCTGCGACAGCCACGTCTCGTAGTGCCGCTCCCCCTCCGCCGGGGACTCCAGCGCCACGACCGTGCGCAGACCCGGGAAGCCGGGGAGAGCACGGACCACCGCCGCGCATTCCGGCCCGTAGACGAGGACCGACGCGCCCGAGTGTTCGAGCATGTACGCGATCTCGGGCGCGGCAAGCCGGAAGTTCAGCGGGACGAAGATCCCGCCGAGCACGTGGGTGGCGAACATCGTCTCGGCGAAGGCGACATGGTTGGGGCCGAGGTAGGCGACCCTGTCCCCCGCCCGCACCCCGCCGTCACGCAGCCGCGACGCGAGCCTCGTCGTCCGCTCATGAACCTGCGCGTAGCTGAGCGGCCGGTCCGCGTAGACGAACGCGGTGCGGTCCGGGCTCATCTGGGCCCTGCGGGCCGGCCAGCCTCCCAGTCCGGCATTGCGCATGAACGGCACTCCTCGGTCAGGCGGAGGACGGTTCCGCCGTGTCGGCGACGCGACCGGACGCGGGCCCGCCGACGGCGACCGAGGTGAGGTCGTGACGGCTGGTCTCGCGCAGCGCCAGGATACAGATCACGGTCAGCAGACAGCAGGCCGCGATGATCACCGATATCGTCGTCGTCCCGCCTCCGGTCGAGGCGTCGAGCTGGGCGAACAGCAGCGGTGCGAGACCCGCCCCGAGCCCGGCGATCTGGTAGCCGAGCGAGGCTCCCGTGTAGCGGCTCCCGGTGGCGAACAGCTCGGTGTACAACGCCGCGAGCGGGCCGTACATCAGCGGGTGGACGATCGACTGGCCGATCACGAGCGCGACGGCGAGCACGGCCGTGCTGCCGGAGTCCACCATCGGGAAGAGCGCGAAGCCGAACGCCGCCATGAGCACCGCGCCCACGAGCACCACCGGCCGGCGCCCGACCTTGTCGGACAGCGCCGACCAGCCGACGATGCCCAGCACGGCCAGCGCGGACGAGAGCGTGAGCGCGTTCAGCACCGCCTGCCGGGGGAAGCCGGCGCGCACGCCGTACGCGATGAGATACGTGGTGAGGGTGCCCTGCGCCACGAAGGCGGACAGCCCGACGCCGACCCCGAGCAGGAGGGCCCTCGGGTGGTCGCGGAACACGTCCAGCAGCGGCAGCCGGGACGCCCGTTCCTTCGCGGCCTCGAACACCGGGGTCTCCTGGACCCGCAGCCGGACGAACAGGCCGACCGCCAGCAGCGCGATGCTGATCAGGAACGGCACCCGCCAGCCCCAGCTCAGGAACGCCTGCTCGTCCATGACGGCGGCCGTGCCGCTGAGCACCGCCGTGGACAGCACCATGCCGAAGGGGGCTCCCGCGTTGGTGAAGCTCGCCCACAGGCCACGCCTGCCGGTGGCGTGCTCGGCGGACATCAGCACCGCGCCGCCCCACTCGCCGCCGACGGCGATGCCCTGCAGCACCCGGAGCACGACGAGCGAGATCGGCGCGAGGCTGCCGATCTGCGCGTAGGTGGGGAGCAGGCCGATGAGGAAGCTCGCGACGCCCATCAGGGTCATGGTCAGGACGAGCATGCGCTTGCGTCCCAAGCGGTCGCCGTAGTGGCCGAAGATCACACCGCCGAGCGGCCTCGCCAGGTAGCCGGTGGCGAATGTGCCGAAACTGGCGACCGTCGCGGTGAGCGAGTCGAGGGAGGAGAAGAAGACCTTGTTGAAGACCACCGCCGACGCCGTGGCGTACAGCAGGAAGTCGTAGTACTCGATGACGCTGCCCAGGAAGCTGGAGGCCACCGCGCGGCGGAGCTGTATCGGGCTGGGGGGTGCGACTGACAGGTTCGGCATGACCGAGCTCCTCGTCCGGGAGCGAGCTGGACTCTCGCCTTCTCGTCCGGAGGTTAGGCAGATCTGTAACGGAGGTCAACACTTTGCCCAATATGGAACCGGACGGCCCGGGTCCGGGCGCATGCGTACCCGGCCCTCCGCCTTCCATTCCGGCCCACCCCGCCCGGCCGCCGCCCGCACAGGCCCCGTCGGGCGTACGGCGCGCTCAGCGCTGAACAGGCAATCGGCGCGGCGATGGGGATGCCGCCCGGTCCGCTGAGTTGGACCTGGCGGCTCACCCAGCCCTCGGCTCGGGTCGGAGCTGGTTTCCGCGCGCTGGACGAGCACCTCGCACAGCAGGCCGCCGAGCCTGGCGGCTTGGTCCAGGTCGGGGATGGCGGCGGAGGTGTCGGCGTGGCCGAGCTGGGCACCGAGCGCGGCCATGCCCTCGAGTGCCTCCTGCTGGGCGACGGCGAAGGTGGCGTACAGCTCCGGCGGGCCATGGTGTTCCCCGGCGCTCATGCCGAGGGCGATCGCGGTGAACGCATCGACCGCCGCTGTGGTCGAGCTGTTGTGGTCGGCGTCGCGCCGTTCGCCGAGGACGCGGTAGGCGTCGGTGACGGAGATCAAAACGGCTCCCTTTTTCTCGAGACGGGTTCGATGGTCAAGCTGGAGGCCAGCAGATGAAAGCCGGCCTCGGTGAGCAGCTCGCACGGGGTGGGGACGGCGGGCTCATCCAGCCGGCGGGCCACGTGATGCTGGTGCGGCCGGACGTCGCCGCGGCAAGGAACAGCGCCGACAGCAGGTCCTGGGCGGCCGGTCCCCACAGGTCCCGCTTGCCGGGGTCTTCGACGGTGAGCACGAAGTGCCCAGCCAGGCGGTGGGCGTCTTCGACCGTTGTCAGTGCCCGGAGGGGGTTCCACCACCAGCGTTGCGGCTGGTAGGTGATGGACTGCGGGTCGAACAGCCACACCGTGCCCCAACACCTTCAGTGATCTTCTAGCGCCGCGCAGTACCGCGGGATCAGCGGGCTGTTTCGGTGGCGGTGCGGGCGAGCAGCAGGGCGATGTCGTCCCGGGCGTGGGCGCCGAGGCTGACCAGCACGCTGTCGCACAGCTCGTCCAGTGATCGTGCGGGGCCGGCGGCCAGGGTGCGGGCGAGCCGGGACATGCCGGTGGTGATGTCCTGGCCGGGGTGCTCGATCAGCCCGTCGGTGTAGAGGGCCAGCACGCTGCCCGCGGGCAGGTCGATGTCGGTGGCCGGGTGGCGGCCCTGGCCCACGCCGAGCAGCACTCCGCCCGGCACGTCGATGAAGTCCACCCTGCCGTCGGGGTAGCGGAGGGCGGGCGGCAGGTGCCCGGCGCTGGTGAGGCGGCACCGCCGGGAGGCCGGGTCATACAGGGCGTACAGGCACGTGGCGCCGGTCTCCTCGCCGTGCCCGGAGACCACGCCGCTGAGCTGGGCCATGATCTCCTCCGGCGGGTGCCCGAGGCGGGCCAGGGCCGCGCTGGTGGTGCGGAGCTGGCCCATGAGAGCCGCAGCGTGGATGCTGTGGCCGGTCACATCCCCGACGACCAGCGCGGCCCGGCCGTCTTTCAGCGGGATGACGTCGAACCAGTCGCCGCCCACCTCCGCGGTCTGGCTGGCGGGCTGGTAGCGATGGGCGAGCTCCAGTCCTGGCACCTGCGGGATGTCCCGGGGCAGCAGGCTGCGCTGCAGGGTGACGGCCGTGGTGCGCTCGCGGGTGTACAGACGGGCGTTGTCGATGCACACCGCCGCCCGGGAGGCCAGGTTGCTGGCCAGCCGCACGTCGGCCTCACCGTACGGCTCGGGGTGTTCCGCCCGGCTGAACGTGGCCACCCCCAGCGTGACGCCGCGGGCGATCAGCGGCACCGCTATGAACGTGTGCACCCCCCGGGCGAGGAGGGCCTCCGCAATATCGGGCACGTGGGAGAACCGCCCGCCAACCTCGGCCCGGTTCCGCGCCAGGAGGGGCTTTCCCCGCAGGAGCACCGAGGAGGGCGGACCGGTGACCGGCGCGGGCACGGTGAACAGATCGCCCACTTTGTAGCCAACCTTGCCCCTGGTCTTGCTGGTGTCGCGCACCGCCACCCGGCGGAACCGCAGGGGGTCTGAGCCGGGGCGGGGAAGGTCTTCCCCCTGCAGCACCTGGTCGAGCAGGCCGACGGTGACGTGGTCGGCGAGCCCGGGCACGGCCAGGTCGGTGAGTTCTGCGGCCGTGCGGTAGATGTCGAGCGTGGTCCCGATCTGGTGACCGGCCCGTTCGAGCAGGTCATGAGCCTGCCGGAGCGATGTTGCCTGGCTGGTGATGTCCTTGAAAAAGCACAGCGTTCCCAGCACCTGGCCGCTTTCCGTCACCGGGTGCGCCGACCACAGAAGGACCCGGCGCTCGCCTGCCACGGACCGCTTCACGTGCACGTCGACCACGGGAACGCCCCTGTCTATCACCTGCTCGGCGAGGATGCGCTCGACCAAGGCCATGTCCATCTCCGCGTCGAACTCTGAAGGGAGGTGGCCGATGATCGCCTCGTCCGGAAGGCCGAACAGGCGGCGGAACGCCGCGTTGGTGCGTCTGGCGCGCAGTCCGCGGTCGCGGAAGACCAAGGCGGCTGGTGACTGGTCGAACAGCGCGTCCAGTTCGCGAAGGGAAACAGGGCCGGAATTAGAGAGCGACGATTCGGTAACGTCCCGTATGACATCGTGGCCGTTCATGGCGACTCGTTCCGCAGGTCCATCGGCACCGTCTTAATCCCCCGGGACATACAGTGATCAGTGCGAAAGTAGCGTTGAAATGCTCTTTTACCAGTCCATAACTCGGGCTCCGGTGGACGGTCACGGTGTGCCACCATGGTCAGCCCGGGCCTGTGCGCAAGCGTGTCCTGCTTTCAACTCGCCGCCCACCGCGCCTGCCGGTCAGCCGGAAACGCGACCAGGAGAGCACCGGAGATGACGTAGGGCAGCCTGTGCGCCACCAGTTGGAGAAGGCGGGGTAACCACTGTCGTCCATTCGGGGCCGGTCCCGGTCGTACCGCGAGGCCGTCACCGGCTCGGCCGGCAGGTGGCGGCCGGTGAGCACCGTGAGGTCCGTGGCGGACACTTCGATCGTCAGATGCGCCAGAAGCCCGCCACTCCGCCTGCAGAGCCCATCGCAGCGACCTGTCCGATCGGGCACGCCCCATCCCCGCAGAGCTCACATCTGCACGTTTAGGGCCATGCCTGCCGCGAGAGGTCTCTGTCATGTCCAGGCTCCCACCCACCACTGGTCGCTCTCGGAGGTTGAGTACGGCTGGCGGGTGGTTGCCGGTGAGCGCGGTGTCACGCGCCGCGTAGCCAGGTGTTCCTCGGCCAGCCGAATCAAGGCCCAACCGGCCTTCGCGTGAAGTGCAGGTATGCAGGCACCCACCGCCGGAGTGCGAATAGGACGATTTAGTCCAGTCTGCTGTGGTCTGGTCAGAGCTGTCAAGGCCACCAAGGGGACGGCGTGCAGACCCTTGTCAGGTGCTCCGCGCCGGTGGCCGGCGAGACGCCGTCGCCGTCACATCGTAAGAATTCATCAGGTCCCAGGCCTGGGGACGGCCAGGGCCTGATGCCGGCTGCGGGATGATCTTCGGGTGCTGCAGTCTGGGGTTGAGCGCCCGTCGTATGACGAGCTTGCCGCCCTGGTGGTGGAGTATGCGCGGACGATCGCCGAGTTACGCGCCGACAACGAGCGGATGAGGGTTCGGGTGGCCGAGCTGGAACCGCCACTGGGCCGGAACTCGGGTAACTCCTCGCTGCCGCCGTCGGCTGACACCTTCACCCGGCTGGCCAAGCCGCCCACTGCCAGGAGCGGACGTCGGCGCGGTGGTCAGCCGGGAGCGAGTGACGGTGGACTGGCCGTGGTGGAGCGGCCAGACATGATCGAGTTTCACCTGCCGCCTGGGTCCGCCGGCCACGAAGATGTCCACGCTGTCACCCCCGATCCGGGAACAGGATGTAGCCGGTCAGGTCGGTCACCGGGGCCGATGACCGCGTCCAGTCACCTCCGGGCCGGGGCGACCGCCCGCCAGTCTTCGTCCCGCCACACCATCTGCATCCGTGTCGAGATGCGCACGGTGCACCGCCACGGCCCGGCCCGGCCACGTCGACGATCGCAAGATCAGGCGTGTAGGCCTGCCGGCGAAACGCCTCCTCCACCACGTACGCCCGGCCGATCGGCACGCCCTCGGCGACGCCCGCCGCAGCGCCGGCACTGCCGTAGGAGGCGCGAACGGCCCGCAGCAGCGTCGGCCGGCCTGAGCCGGTGAACTGCTCGGCGATGGTCGGCTCGAACACCACAGGCCCCAGCGCGGGCTGGCCCGCATCCCCAGATGCAGCGCCGCCAGCAACGCCCCCGCTGGGCTGCGGGCGAAGCCGTACGCCCGGTCCCCGGTCACCGTGTGCGGGCCGTCGGAGGCGGAGTACGGCAGGCGCACCCCATGGAAGTCCGCCCACCGCCAGCCGCCGAGGTTCACCTCCGTGCCGGTGCCGGTGGGCTGTGCAAGCGCCGACGCGGCCGGTGTGCCAGCAGGTGAGGGTTTCCGGGTGGCCGGCAGCATGGCCAGAAGCACACCCGCCGCGATCAGCCCCGCGGTGACCCCGAGGAAGACGAGCAGCCTCCGGCGCTGCCGCACAGAAGGGCTCATCCGAAAATCGCCGTGATGATCGGCACGGCGACCGTGGCCAGCGACACCCCGAGCAGCACCTTGGGCAGTTCCGAAGCTCGCTCAGCCGCGTAGTGCGGCCGGCCGGACTGCCCGAGCGCCATCTTGCCGGCGCAAATCAGGATCCCGGCGACGCCGAGGATCAGGCATGCCCACTTACCCAGCCGAGCAACAGGTCGATCTTCGGCTGCAGTCCCGGCGGCACCTTCGGCGGCGTGTTGTTCACCACGTCGTGCGGCGCGACCGTGCCGATCGCGTCCTGCAGCGCATCCAGCCACATCAACGCCTCTCCCCACATTCATCGAGACCGTTCCGAACGCTCCCAGCAAGCCGCAGCGGCGTTGCACACCTCGCGACGGCGTCGAGGCGGGGGCAGGTTCGTGAATGCGGGCAGACGTGCACGACCCCGGCGGCCGGGGTCGGTCGCTGCCTGATGTAAGGCAGCAATATGACGACAGTCGAATATTTGCATAACATCTGAACCGGTCTACCCTGCTGCTGTGACCCTCGGCGGCGAAGACGACCAGACGGCGCCATCCCTGCGCCCGCAGTCCCTGATGTTCAGCTTCCTCGGCATCTACGTGCTGCATCGCGACCTCGCCGTCTACTCCGGGAGCGTCATCGACGTCTTCGCCCGCCTCGGCGTCTCCGAAGAGGCCGTACGGTCGACGCTCGCGCGGATGGTGAAGCGGAACCTGCTGACACGTCATCGGCAGGGACGGAAGGTGTATTTCGGGCTGACCCCGCATGCCGTGGAGGTCTTGGAGGACGGACGCAGGCGGGTGTGGGAGACCGGCGCGGTGAACCGCGACTGGGACGGCACGTGGACGCTCGTCGGCTTCTCGATCCCGGACAGCCGCCGCAGCACGCGGCACGACCTGCGGTCGCGGCTCATCTGGAACGGCTTCGGGCTGCTGCAGAGCGGGCTGTGGATCGCGCCGGGCGTCAAGGACGTCACCGACGTCCTCGCCTCCCTCGATCTGGGCGACCACGTGACCGTGCTGACCGCCAGGGCGTTCAAGCCGACCGAGGCGGCCGACCTCGTCGGGAAGGCGTTCGACATCGAGCAGATCGCCGCGCGCTACCGGGCGTTCCTCGCCCAGTGGGACGTCCCCCGGCCGTTCCCCGGCGCGCCCGACGACCTCGCGCGGCAGTTGCTGCTGCACACCGACTGGCTGCAGCTCGTCCGCCAGGATCCGCACCTGCCCGCCGAGCACCTGCCCCAGGACTGGCCGGCGATCCAGGCCGAGCAGACCTTCCAGACGCTCGCCCAGCGGTACGAGCCGCCCGCCGCCGAGCTGGCCGCCCCCCTCCTGGACATGCTGGTCGTCTGACGCCCGGCCGCGCCGCCCCCTGATGGCTCGTCGCGGCGCGGCCGGGACCGGTCAGGCGATCGTGCAGGCCGCGCCGTTGAGGGCGAAAGCGGCCGGTGCGGTGTTGCTGCCGCTGTAGGTGGCCTGGAAGCCGAAGTTCGTGCTGCCTCCGGCGGGGATGGCGGGGTTGTAGGAGACGTTGCGTGCGGTGACCTGGGCGCCGGACTGGGTCACGCCGGCGTTCCACGCGTTGGTGATCCGCTGGTTGCCCGGCCACGTCCAGGTGACGGTCCAGCCGTTCACGGGAGCGTTGCCGGTGTTCGTGATCGTGACGTCCGCCGTGAAGCCGTCGCTCCAGGAGTTGGGCCTGTACGTGATCCGGCAGGAGGCGCCCTGCTGCGGATTCGACGGGCTCGCGGACGGGCTCACGGACGGACTGACACTCGGACTCGCGGACGGGCTCGCGGACGGGCTGACGCTCGGACTCGGGCTCGGACTCGGGCTCGGGCTCGGGCTCGGGCTCGGGCTGCCGGTGAGACCGAAGAACTGGATGGCGACGGCCGCCATGCCGCCCATGGGGAGGCTGTGGCCCGCGCCCTGGATGGTGTAGGCCTCGACCTGCACCGTCCCCGAGGCGTCGGCGTAGCGGCGGCGGTTCCACCCGGACTGCGGCGTGTCCGTAGTGGTGGGCGTCTGGCTCAGGCCGTGGACGTTCGTCCACTGCTTGATCTCCTCGTCCAGCTCGGCGTAGGAGACCACGGTGTCACTGGTGCCGTGCCACAGCTGCATGCGCGGCCACGGTCCCCGGTAGCTCGGGTTCGCGTTGCGGACCGCGTCGCCCCACTGCTGCGCGGTCTTGCCCACGCACGGGGAGGAGTTGCCCGCCGGGTTGTAGGCCGCCTCGTTGGGGAAACACGTGAACGGCACGCCCATGAACGCCGCGCCCGCCTTGAACACCTCGGGATACAGGGCGAGCATGGCGTTGGTCATCATCGCGCCCGAGGAGGCGCCGGTCGCGAACACCCGGTTCGGGTCTCCGTGATACTGCTGCTCGACGTAGGTCACCATCGACATGAGCGACACCGGGTCGGTCTGGCCGCCGCGCACCTTGGACGCCTCGGACCAGTTGTCGAAGCAGTTCATCTTCTTCGAGGCCGACGGGTAGATCACGATGAAGCCGTACCGGTCGGCCAGCGACGCGAACTCGGTGGACGAGTAGAAGCCCGGCCCCGTTCCGCCGCACGTGTGCATGGCCAGCACGATCGGCGGGTTCTGCTGCACGCTGTTCGGGACGTACAGGTACATGCGCAGGTTGCCGGGGTTGGCGCCGAAACCGGTCACCTCGGTAAGCGTGGCCGCGGCGGCGGGGTGCGCGGACACCAGCACCGACGCCAGGGCCGCGGCGGCGCACAGGACCGCGGTGACGGCACCGGCGAACGCCGCGAGTAATCGCTTCATCCGCTCCTCCTTTTTGGATCAGCGGCGGTTCCTTCTTTTCCGTGTGCCTTTCCGCGCACGTCCCGGAATCGCCGTCCGCTCGGAAGTTGTGACGTCAGCCGGTATAGAAGGGGCGTCGGTCCGCAGTCAAGGCACGCCCGCGGGGGCCCCGGCGATCGAATAGCCGTTTCCGCTGCATATCAAGGTACTTTGTATCAATTTACTTGATACCCAAGCGCGAAACTTACATCCTGAAGATCGCGCGGTATGGTCGTCCGGTGACCGCCCGCCGCACCCGTCCCAACGCCCAGCCCGCCGCGCCCGCGGCGCGCCTGAGCTACCTGGTGTTCCGCCTGGAACGCCGCATCCGCGCCCGCCTGGACGACGCGCTCGCCAGGCACGGCGTCACCACGACCGAATACATGGCGCTCAGCGAACTGCGCACGCGCGACGGGGCGTCGTCGGCGGAGCTGGCCCGCATCGCCTTCGTCACGCCGCAGGCGATGAACCTCGTCATCCGCGACCTGGAACGGCGCGGCCTGATCCGCCGCGATCCGCACCCGGGCGGTGGCCGCACGCTGTGCGCCCGCCTCACTCCCGAGGGGGTGGCCGTGCTGCGGCGCTGCGACAGCTCGCTGGACGACATCGAAGCGGTCATGCTGGAGAAGGTCGACAACACCACGCGTGAGACCCTCAGAGACGGCCTCACCGTGTGCGCCCGGGCCCTTCGCTCCGACGCGTACTGACGACGTCGTCAGAGCGGCCTGGTCATGAACACGCTGTTCGGATCGGGCCGATAGTCGGCGAAGGGCTCGCAGTGCACGAACCCGAACTTCTCGTACAGCCGCCTGGCGGGCAGGAAGAAGTCGGCCGAGCCGGTCTCCAGGCTCAGCCGGATGAAGCCCATCCGCCGGGCCTCGGCGATGATGTGCTCCAGCAGCAGGGACGCGACCCCGCCGCGCTTGCGGGACGCCGCCGTGCGCATCGACTTCAGCTCGGCGTGCGCCGGGTCGAGCCTCTTGATCGCCCCGCAGCCCACGACGGTGTCACCGTCCATCACCGACCAGAACGTGACCTCGGGCGTGCGCAGGGCGTCGAGATCGAGGGCGTGCTTGCTCTCCAGCGGCGTGATGGACCGCATCTCCCCGACGTGTTCCCGCAGGAACTCGGCGATCTGCGGGCCGGACAGGTCGTCCTCGACGATTCTCATCGCGCTCGTTCATCCCGGGATGCTCGTGACGTCGGTGGTCGGTGCCGGTGGTCGGGGAACCACAGGCCGACGCCACTCTAGCCGCCGGGTCAGGCGAATCCGAAGCCGGGCGGCAGCGGCTCCCGCCGGAACAGGTGGGCCGGCACGGCGTCGGCGAGGGCCTGGTATCCCGCCGGGTTCAGGTGCAGGTGGTCGCCCACGTCGTACGCCGCGAGCAGCCGGCGGGGCTCGGCCGGGTCGCGGGCGGCGCGGTCGAAGTCGATCACCGCGTCGAACCGGCCGGCGGCGCGGATCCACTGGTTGACCGCCTGCCGGGCTCCCTCCCTGCAGCCCTGTGGGTCGTCGTAGGAGTCGTTGCCGCCGAACGGCGTCAGCGTCGCGCCGTACACGCGGATGTCCCGTGCGTGCGCCCGCGTGACGATCTGGTCGTAGGCGAAGATCAGGTCGTCGGCCACCTGCTTCTGCGCGGCCGGGCTCGCCTCGGCGGTGCCGATGTCGTTGACCCCCTCGAACAGGACCAGCCACGCCACGCCGCTGTGGGCGAGCACGTCGCGGTCCAGCCGGGCCAGCGCGTTGGGGCCAAGGCCGTCGTTGAGCACCCGGTTGCCGCCGGCCGCCTGGTTGAGCACCGCGACACCGTCCATGCCGTGCCTGGACCGCAGGCGGTCGAGCAGCCGGTCGGGCCAGCGGTCGTTGCCGTTGGTGGTCGAGCCCCGGCCGTCGGACAGCGAGTCGCCCACCACCGCCACCGCGGCGACCGAGGGCCCGGCCCACACCTCCACCCCGCCGAGGAAGTACCAGTGGTCCACCGCGGTCGCGCCGGGCAGGTCGGCGGCGTCGGCGTGGTCGCCGGCCAGCAGATGGGAGGTGGTCCGCGAACCCGGATGCGAGGTGATGCTCAGCGAGCGCTGGCCCTCGGCCAGATAGACCGTCACGGTGAGGTTCGACCCGGGCGGCACCTCGACCTCCATCGGGTCGGAGACGGCCTGCGCCCCGGCGGGGATCGTCACCGACGCGCGGCCGTGGAAGGTCACCGGCCGCACCGTCCCCGCCTGGACCGCGCTCACCCCCGCCCGCCCACCGGCCGGCAGCGCCAGGGTCGCCTTCGTGACGGGCAGCGCCGCACCGCCGAAGGCGTTCGTCACCCGCACCCGCAGCCGCCGCCCGCCCACCGAGACCCGGACCGTCTGCCGCACGGTGGTGTCGGCGAAAACCGCGGTGTCGGCGAAAACCCTGGCGTCGGCGAGAACAGCGGCGTCGCCGAGAACGGGATCGTCCCGGATGAACGGTGGAGGCGGCATGTTGTCCGGCTCGGTCAGCTGCGGCATCGCCGTCCAGGTGGGGACCCAGTGCCCGTCCGGCCCGAAAACAGGCGCCGTCATGGGATGCACCTCCCGTGCGCGTCGGGGACGCCCGACTTGCGGAAGAAGTAGGCGTTGATCTGGTCGCGCCACTCCTCCGCGCAGCGGACCTGCTCGTCGAGGAGGGCTTTCACCCGGTCGTGCAGGGACGGGTCGAACAGCCCGGCGGCCTCCTGCCATCGCCGCCTGGCCTCGGTCGCCTGCTCGGCGCCCGCGAAGTGCGTGTCGTAGATGTGCTGGATGACGGTCGACCCGCTGTGCAGCACGTGCCCGTACGGGACGTGGTGGAAGAACAGCAGCAGTTCGTCGGGACAGTCGGCGAGCGACTCGTACACCTCCGACCACGGCGGCGGATACTGGCCGGTGAAGCCGGTGCCGGTGGCCCGGGTGCGGTCCACGCCGACGCCGTCCCGGTCGGCGAAGTGATAGGTGCCCCACGGCGTGTACTCGTATCCGTCCACGTCGGGCCCGTAGTGGTGGCCGGGACGGACCATGAACCCGACGCCCAGCGGGGCCGTGTACCGCTCGTAGGTGCGCCAGGAGTCGTCCATGATCTCGTGCAGGGTGCGCCGCAACCGATCGGTCGCTCCGCTCGCCGCAGGCTCCGCGTCCCCGGTCGCCGCCGGCAGGAAGGTGAGGTCGATCCACTCGTCGAGGATCGCCGCCGGGTCCAGCCGCGGCTCCCAGGCCAGGCGGCCGAAGGCGTACAGGTTGGCCTGGGCGAGCGGGTGACCGGTCCAGTAGGGGTCGTCCCCCACGTTGGAGACCCCCACCAGATCGCCGCCGCCGACGAGCTCCGCCACGTCGGCCCCGCCGTCTCCCCAGGGGCGGAAGCCGAGCACGTCTCGCCACATCGGGGCGAGGTAGCAGACGTGCCGCTGCTGGCCGGTGTACTCCTGCGTCACCTGCAGTTCCACGGCCAGGCGGGTGGCGGGCATGGCCGCGACGACCGGCGACACCGGCTCGCGCGCCTGGAAGTCGATCGGGCCGTGCTTCACCTGGAGGATCACGTTGTCGCGGAACCGCCCGTCGAGCGGCGCGAAGTGGTCGTACGCGGCGCGGGCCCGGTCGGTGGACCGGTCGCGCCAGTCCTGCCGGTGGTTGTAGACGAAGGCCCGCCAGTGCACGACCCCGCCGTACGGCGCCAGCGCCTCGGCCAGCAGGTTCGCGCCGTCGGCGTGGTCGCGCCCGTACGCGAACGGGCCGGGCTGCCCCTCCGAGTCGGCCTTCACCACATATCCGCCGAAGTCGGGAATCGTCTCGTAGACCCGTTCGGTGACGTCCGCCCACCAGGTGCGCACGTCCTCGTCCAGCGGGTCGGCGGTCGGCCGCCCCCCGAGGACGACGGGCGAGGCGAAGTTCACCGACAGGTGGACCCTGATCCCGTACGGCCGGAACACGTCCGCGAGCGCGGCGACGTCGCCGAGCCGGTCCGTCAGCAGGTGGGCCTCGGTGGCGTGCACGTTGACGTTGTTCACGGAGATCGCGTTCACGCCGCAGGCGGCCAGCAGCCGCGCGTAGGCCCGCACCCGGGCCAGCTCACCGCGGGGGGCTCCGTCGCGCCAGAAGACGGACCCGCCCGCGTAGCCGCGTTCGACCTGGCCCATCACGGGATGCACGTCGACGTTGTCCCAGTGGTCGAGCATGCGCCGCCGCGTCGCCGGCCGATGGTGCTCGGCCGGTCGCTCCGCGGCGAACGCCCGCTCACCGAGCCGTACGACGTGGAACAGGCCGTAGAGCAGCCCGGCGGGCTCGTCGGCGAGCACGACCGTGGCGCCGTCCCTGCGGGCGAGCACGTACCCCTCGTCGCCGAGCGCGGAATCGGGACGGACCGCGCCCGCGACGCCCGGCGGGACCTCGGCGGTCGTGAGCGCGAGCACGAGGTCGTACGGCTCGCTGCCGGCGTCGCGGCGCACGCGTCCGCCGTATCGGGCGCAGGCCTGCGCCACCTCGTCGTGCACGGTCCCGGCGAGGAGCCCGTCGCCGAGCACGAGCGTGCGGCGTGCGCCGATCGCCCGGAACGCCTCCGACGGCAGCCACGCGGGGTGGACGGGATCGGGAATCGTCACGAGGCCGCCTCCGGGGAAACGCCCCGCGCGGCTTCGGCGTGCGCGGCATCGCCTTGCGCGGCGCCGCCTTGCAGGGTGAACTTCTCCGTGACCTCGGCGATCAGCGGCCGGCTGTTCAGCAGCAGCGCTGACGCGAACACCGAGCCGAGCAGCGTCAGCGCGGCCTCGGTGGCGACCAGCGTGACGCCGCCCGCGACGACGACGAGGCAGGCGTTGCCGAGCGCGACGCGGGGCGTGGAGAACAGGAAGTAGGCCGCCAGGCGGGCGACGTCCCTGGCACGGAACGCGAACAGCGATGTGATCACGAGCGCGTTCGCGCCCCAGAGGGCCGACGCGAGCGCGACGACGACGAGCAGGGCCGCCCACCAGCCCGGCACCCCGGCGGCGCCGAAGTTGGCGAGCGTCGTCCCGAGGACGGTCAGCCACGCCAGCCACGGCACGTAGAGCGTGAGCACGCCGCGCACGTTCATCCGGTAGCCACGCCAGAACGCGGACGCCGGGTGGAGGTCGGTCAGGTCCAGCCTGCGGCGGTGCAGCGCGTACAGCGCGGCCGACAGCGCCGGACCGGCCGGAAGCGCGCAGACCGCGGCCAGCGGGACGTTCGCGGCGTCGCGGTCGAGCAGGACGAGCCCGAGGAGGCCGGGCAGGGTGGTGGCCAGGACCAGGAGCTCGACCACGAGCAGGGTGTAGACCAGCGCGGAGGCGCGCGAGAGCGGTCCCTGGCCGAACCGCCGGATCGTCGTCTCGGTCATGACGCGGCCTCCCCATCCGAGGCGAGCGCGTCCAGGCCGAGCAGGCGGCGCTCGTCCTGCCCATGCTCCCAGGGCGGGGTCTCGTCGGCCACGGGCGTGATCTCCAGCAGCGTGACCTCGTGGCGGTCGAGGGTGATGTCCAGGCGGACGCGCCCGTCGTCGATCGGCAGGCTGCGGTGGGCGCGGACCGGCTCGGCCGCCTCCCTGAGCGCGTCGAGCTGCCGGGGCCGGGGCGAGGCCGGCCGGCCCATCTCGCACCACGCCCTCCAGGCGTTGCCCTTCTCCTCGCTCACCGACGAGCGCAGCAGGAAGGCCCGGCCGGACGGGGAGCCGACCGGGATCGACAGCCGCAGGGTGTGCGCGTCGGCCGGCGCGCCCCCGGTGACGTCCACCGGCGCCCAGGCCAGCACGGTGACCCGGCCGGTGTCGTCCCGGGTGACCAGGTGGTCCGGTCCGCGCGCCAGGACCTCCTCGCCCATGCGGGCCATGAAGGCGTACAGGTGATAGGTCGGCTTCTTGATCTGGCGGTGGGTCAGCAGGCCGAAGCCGCCGTGGAACAACGAAGGCGGCACTCCCACCTCCTCGAACATGTCGCTGAAGGTCCAGTAGGAGAAGGAGTCCGCCAGGTCTCCCCCGGCGGCCAGCACCGGCGCGAGGTACGCGGCGTGGAAGGCCGTGTCGTGGATCGGGTTGTCGGGCCGGTAGGAGGAGTTGAACTCGGTGATGTGCACGGGCAGGTCCGCGAGCGGGCCGCCCCGCAGCTGCCGCCGGGGCAAGGCGAACTGCTCCAGCAGCCGCGACGGCGGGGCCAGCGTCTGGCGCACGCCGAACGGCACGTGCCGGGCCGGGCCGGAGGTGTAGGCGTGCCTGCTGACGAAGTCGATCGGCAGGGACCGTTCGGCGACGAAGTCGGCGAAGCGCACCAGCCAGTCGTCGGAGCCGGGAGAGATGGCCGGCCCGCCCACCTGCAGCGAGGCGTCGACGTCCTTGATCGTGTTCGCGGTCACCTCGTAGAGCCGCTGGTAGGCGGCCTCGTCGGCGTCGAGCCAGAACTCCTTGAGGTTGGGCTCGTTCCACACCTCGATCGGCCAGGTGCGCACCTGGTCGAGTCCGTACCGGTCGACCAGGTGGGTCACCGTGGCCCGCACCAGCGCGGCCCACTCGTGCCAGTCGCGGGGCGGGGTGATGTTGCCCCGCCACCAGAACACGGTCTGGTCGCCGGACGCGAGCCCTGAGGGCATGAAACCCAGCTCGACGAACGGCGCGATCCCGAGGTCGAGGTAGGCGTCGATCACCTGGTCCACGTAGGTGAACACGTGCCGCACGTGCCGTCTCCCCCCGTGGTCGTACGGCCGGTGGACGCCCACCCCGTCGCTCAGCAGCCCGTGCCCCCGGATGTGCCGGAAGCCGATCTCCCGCTGCACCAGCGCCAGCGACTCCTGGTAGTCCCGGCGCAGGGCCAGGTCGAACCGGC
Source organism: Microbispora rosea (assembly GCF_900156315.1). Lineage (GTDB taxonomy): Bacteria > Actinomycetota > Actinomycetes > Streptosporangiales > Streptosporangiaceae > Microbispora > Microbispora rosea. Next base: position 38,935 of record NZ_FTNI01000030.1, read on the forward strand.
CGGTGCCGACGCAGAACCGCCAGGCGTCCGTCAGCCGGCTCGGGCTCTCGTCCGGGATACCGGGGACAAGGTCGCGCATCATCGTCCTTCGCTCGCCGTTTGGAACAGCACGCGCCGGCCGTGGGTCGGGCACGGCCGGCACGGGCCGGTCAGCCGTGCTCCTTCTTGTAGCGCTCGTACGCGCCGTTGACGAGGTTGACGTAGGACGTCATGTTCTTCGCCTCGAGTTCCTTGACGTAGGCGTCCCACTCGTCGAAGCTCCGCTTGCCGAGGATGAACTCGAGCGTGTTCTGGGTGGCGTGGTCCTTCAGCGGGGTCTGCCACAGCGCGGCCTGCTCGCGCTCCTCGTCGCTGAGCGGGCTCGGCGGCTTCGGCGGCAGGGCCTGCCTGGCGTTCATCGTCTTCTGCCATTCGATCTCCTCCTCGGAGAAGGTCGACTGGAGCAGTTCGGTGCTGCCGCCGTAGGCGAACACGCCGTTGGAGAAGCCGAAGTCCTTCTGCAGATGCTTGGGCGCGCCGGCGTTGAGGCCGACGAAGTCGACGTCCTTCGCCAGCTGATACTTGCCGGAGGCGTCCTTGGTGTAGGTGGTCCCCTCGACGCCCCACTTGGCGAACACCTGGCCCTCGTCGGAGTACCAGAGCCAGTCGATGAACTGCATCATCGCGACGAAGTTCTTGCTGTCGCGGGCCTTCTTGGAGATCATGATGCCGTTCTCCAGCCGGCTGTCGTTGGCATCGGCCTTGACCGGCCCCTGGGGCCCGATGGGCACCGGGATCTTGATGAGCTTCGCCTTCGGGTTGGCCTTCTCCAGCGGCGGGCGATACTCGTTCACCAGCGTCTGGGCGTTGCCGCTGATCACGAAGGACTTGCCGGACGCCAGCTTCTGGATCGCCTGGTCGTCCTGCTGCGTGAAGCTCTCCGGGTCGAGCAGCTTCTCCTCGACCAGCGTGTGGAGGAACTGCAGCATCTGCTTGTACTGGTCCATGGCGCCGGTGAAGGCGAACTTCTGCGCGTTGGGATCCCACGTGATGCCGGTCGTGAAGCCCCAGCCGCCGCGTGCGCCGCTGCCCAGGCCGAAGACCTGGTTCAGCATGGCGCCGCCCGGCGTGGGGATGCCCCATCGGTCGGAGTAGGGATAGGAGTCGGGATACTCCTTCTTCATCGCCTTGAGCATGTTGTGCACGTCGTCCCAGGTCTGCGGGATCTCCAGCCCGAGCTTGTCGAGGATGTCGCTGCGCACCACGAGCGTGTAGTCCGTCCAGTAGTCCTCGTGGAGGCCGGGGAGCAGGTAGAAACGGCCGTCCGCCTGCCGGAGCGTGTCAAGGTCGGGCTGCAGGTTCCACTTGGCGATCTTCTCCTTGAAGTTCGGCATCAGGTCGAGATAGTCGCTGACCGGCAGGACGCTGCCCGAGGCGACGAAGGGGGTCTCCTGGCCGGGGTAGGTCTTCGGAATGATCATCGGGGCGTCGCCCGCGCCGATCATCAGGCTGCGCTTGTTCTCGTAGTCGCTCAGCGGCACCACATTCGGCTGCAGCGTCACGTTGGTCCGCTTGGTCAGCTCAGACCAGAACAGCCAGTCGTTCTTGATCGGATAGAACGGGTGGTTGTTGTAGAGGATGCTGAACGTGAGCGGAGCGGCGGCCTTGAACGGCTTGCCGACGCCGTAGTCGGCCATCGCGCCGTCCCGGTTCGCCGCGAAGTCGTCACCGGTCTTCTTGGCGCCGGAGTCGCCGTCGGTGCTGCACGCGGCGAGCGCGAGGAAGGCTCCAACGGCGACCATCGCCTGACGCCGGTTGATCTCATGCATGAAAGGGGGGTCCTTTCCCTGGTGAAATGAGCTGGGGAAACGGGCTGAGCGAATGCGTAATGAGAGGTCCGGCGTGTTATCCCTTCACCGCGCCGAGCATGACGCCCTTGACGAAGTACCGCTGGACGAAGGGGTAGACCACCAGGATCGGGATGACCGTGAGCACCATCGTCACGGACTTGATGTTGGTGGCCACGGTCATGTCGGTGGCGTCGGCGCCGACGGACGTGCCCGTGGTGGCGCCGGCGATGAGGTTGCGCAGGTAGACGGTCACCGGGAACAGGTCGTTCTGGCTCATGTAGAGGAAGGCCGCGAACCACGAGTTCCAGAACGACACGGCGTAGAACAGCACCATCGTCGCGAGGACCGCCTTCGACAGCGGCAGCACGATCCGGAACAGGATGCCGTAGGTGTTCATGCCGTCGATCGCCGCGGCCTCCTCCAGCTCGACCGGAAGGCCTTCGAAGAACGCCTTCATCACCAGGAGGTTGAAGACGCTGATCGCGTTCGGCAGCACGATGGCCCAGATGCTGTCCTTCAGCCCGAGGCTGGAGATGAGGATGTAGTTGGGGATGAGCCCGCCCGTGAAGAACATCGTGAAGACCGCGATTCCGATGAGGAACGTCCGGCCCTTCAGGTGCTTCTTCGACAGCACGTACGCGTAGCACGTGGTCATGACCATCGCGATGGCCGTGGCGACGACCGTGTAGACCACCGTGTTGCGATAGTTGGTCCAGAACGTCGGGTCGGAGGCCACAAACTCGTACGTACGGAAGGTGAACCCGACGGGGACGAGGTTGACCTTGCCGGCGCGGATGGCGAACTCGTCGCTGAGCGACCGGGCGACGATGTTGACGAAGGGGTACAGGGTCACGACCACGACGGCGGTCAGGATGATCGTGTTGACGACCCGGAACACCCGGTAGCCCCGGGTCCTGTCGACGGTCACCACAGGCTCGTCCCCACCGTGCGCCGGGAGATCAGGTTCGCCGACATGACCAGGGCCAGCCCGATCACGGCCTCGAACAGGCCGATCGCCGCGGCGTAGCTGAAGCTGTTGGAGACGATGCCCATCCGGTAGAGGTACGTGGAGATCACGTCGGCGGTGGGATACGTCAGCGGGTTGTAGAGCAGCAGGATCTTCTCGAAGCCCACGGCCATGAACGTGCCGATGTTGAGGATCAGCAGGGTCATCGCGGTCGGCCGGATGCCGGGGAGGGTCACGTGCCAGATCTGCCGCCAGCGGCTCGCGCCGTCGATCCTGGCCGCCTCGTACAACTGCTCGTCGATGGTCGTGAGCGCGGCGAGGTAGATGATGGTCCCCCAGCCGACCGTCTGCCACATCTCAGAGGAGACGTAGATCGTCCGGAACCATCCCGCCTCCTGCAGGAATGCGACGGGCTCGTTGCCGGCCGCGCGCAGGAGCTGGTTGACCGGTCCGTCCACCGACAGCATCTCCATGACCAGCCCGGCCACGATCACCATCGACAGGAAGTGCGGCAGGTAGGACACCGACTGGACGAACCGCTTGATCTTCCGGCCGCGCAGCTCGTTGATCAGCAGGGCGAGCACGATCGGCGTCGGGAAGCAGAACAGCAGGGTCAGCGCGCCGATGACCACGGTGTTGGTGAACACCTGCCAGAACGACGGGTCGTTCAGGAACATCTTCACGTAGCGCAGGCCGACCCATTCCTCGCCGAGCACGCTGCCGCCGGGCTGGAACTTCCGGAAGGCGATGACGTTACCGATCATCGGCAGATACCGGAAGATCACGAAGAACAGCAGCGGAAGGATCGCCAGCGAGTAGAGCTGCCAATCACGGCGCAGCGCCTGGCGCCAGGTGCGGCGCGGCGGGCGCTGCGCCCGGGCGGGATCGGGCCTCGCCCGCCGGGGATCCCCGGTGTCCGGCGACGCGTCGATCGCCCTGGTGGTACTCATCCCGTGCCTCCGGTGCCATCGGAACGGATCCATGGCGGCGCGTGCGGCCGCCGATAGGGGCGGCTTCGCGCACTCCGTCCCGAAAAGTGGCACGGCAGCGCGAACCGAAAGTTTCGAAAGTTCTCGTTAATATTGCGGAAATATAGGACCCGGACATGGGTGCGTCAAGAGGGCAGTCAATCGTTGACATTCTCCCCCAACGCACCCCAATACCGCCAGGATCTCGGTGTATCTCTGCGCTTTCCGGTGGTAGAGTTTCGCGAAACTTTCGGAGAAACGACGAGCGGACAGATGACCAGCGCCTCCCCCGCCCGCGATCCACGCCCTGCCACGATCGCGTCCATCGCCGAAGAGCTCGGCGTCTCGGTGACCACGGTCTCCAAGGTCCTCAACGGACGGCCCGACGTCGCGCCCGACACACGGGAACGCGTCGAGGCCGGCCTCGCGCGGCACCAGTACCGCCGCCGTTCCAAGCGGCGCACGCTCAAGGGGCAGATCGACCTCGTCTTCCACGAGTTGAACTCCATGTGGTCGATGGAGATCATCCGCGGCGTCGACGCCGTCGCCGCCGCCGCGCGGATCGAGGTCGTCCTGTCCCAGCTGAACGGGGCGCACCTGCCACCGGATGAGTGGCTGGACGGCGTGCTCGACCATCGGCCACTCGGCGTGCTGTTCGTCATGTCCAGGCCGTCTCAGTCGCAGCAGCAGAAGCTGCGGCGGGCGCAGGTCCCGTTCGTCGTCGTCGACACCGACGGCGAGATCGCCGAGTCCGTGCCCGTGGTCGGCTCGAACAACTGGGACGGCGGCCTGCTCGCCACCCGTCATCTCCTGGAGCTGGGCCACCGCCGCATCGCGGTCGTCTCCGGCCCCAAGGACGTGATGTGCAGCAGGGCACGGGTCGCCGGCTTCCGGGTCGCCCACGACGAGGCGGGGCTCGCCGTCGACCCCGACCTCGTCAGGTACGGCAACTTCTACGTCGACGCCGGCTACGAGCACTCGATGGACCTGCTGTCGCGCCCGGACCGGCCGACCGCGATCTTCGCGGGGTCGGACCTGCAGGCGCTCGGCGTCCTGCGCGCGGCCCGGCGGCTCGGCCTCGACGTCCCCGGGGACCTGTCGGTGGTCGGCTACGACAACGTGCCCGTCGCCGGCTGGGTCGAGCCCGCTCTGACCACCGTTGGCCAGCCGCTGCGCGACATGGCGACGGTCGCGACCCAGATGCTGCTCGACCTGGCCCGCGGCGTGGAGCCTGCCACGAGCCGGATCGACCTCGCGAACGAGCTCGTGGTCCGCGAGAGTACCGCGCCGCCGGGGAGCCGGGCCGCGGTCACGCCCGCCGCGCCCGGCGCACGACCGCGGCTCCGAGGGGAGGCACGGTGACCTCCCCCGACGCCGGGAGGCCGGTGAGAAGGTCCGTGCCGTCGCCCTCCACGGGTACGGCGACGGACGCCTCCGCGTCGTGGTTGAGGAGGAAGAGGTATTCGTGCCGCTCGTCCTCGCGGACCGTGCACTCCAGGTGGGCGGGGAGGCCGTCGAAGCGGTTCTCCACGCCCGCCGTCCTCAGCTCGCCGATCAGCACCCGGTCGAAGGCGTCCTGTTCCAGGAGGGTGGCGAAGTAGACGACCCGGCCGGCGCCGAATTCGTTGGCGACGACCGCGGCGCGTCCCTTGAGCAGGCCGTCCGCGTAGGTCGCCAGCGCCGTCCCGGTTTCGAGGTGGATGTCCTCGCGCCACCAGTCCGCCGTCGCCGTGTGCCCGTCGGCGAAATCGACGGTGAACCGCTCGCCGGGCCGCGCCGGCCAGTATTCGTCGATCTTCGCGCCGATGAGGCGGCGGAACGCGCCCGGGTAACCGTCCGGGCGGACGCGGTTGCACGCGTCGACCACGCCTGAGAAGAAGGACATGACGACGGTCCCGCCGCTGCGGGCGAACTCGGTGACGGCGGCGGCGCCCTCGTCGTCGACGAGATACGCGTTGGGCACGACCAGCACCTTGTACGGCGACAGGTCGCTCCGGGTGGACACGACGTCGACCGCGTAATGGTGCTCCCACAGCGGCCGGTAGTGCCGCATGACGGTGTCGACGTAGCTGAAGTCGTTGCGGGGCAGGCCCCACAGCTCCTCCAGCCCCCACCAGTTGTTCCAGTCGAACAGGACCGCGACCTCGGCCCGCGTGGTCGTCCCCGCCACCGGCGCGAGCAGCCCGGCCTCGCGGCCGAGCGCGGCGACCTCGCGGAAGGTGCGCGACCCCGGGCCGGAGTGCGGCAGCATCGCCGAGTGGAAGCGTTCGTGCCCGCCGCGGCCGGCCCGCCACTGGAAGAACATGACGGAGTCGGCCCCGCGAGAGACCGCCTGGAGCGAGCCGAGCCGCATCCGGCCGGGCTCCTTGACCACGTTGAGCCTCCACTGGCTGACCGCGCTCGCCGCCTGCTCCATCAGCAGCCACGGCCGCCCGCCCTTGAGCGACCGGAACAGGTCGAACTGGAAGGCCGACGACACGTGCGCGTCCGGGTCGGCGGGGTCGGGGTAGATGTCCAGGGCCGCCGCGTCCTCCTCCGGGGCCCAGCGCCAGTAGTCGGCGTGCCGGTAGAAGCGCATGAAGTTGGTGACGATCGGGATGTCGTCGCGGAAGGAGCGGACGATGTCGCGCTCGGCGACGAAACACTCCAGCAGGGCGTCCGAGGTGAAGCGCTTGAAGTCCAGGATGCGGCTGGGGTTCATCCAGGTACGCGGCACGGCCGGCGCCTCGACCTGATCCCAGTCGGTGTAGACCTGCCCCCAGAAGCGGGTGGTCCATACCTCGTTGAGGGTCTCCAGGTCGCCGTACCTGCGCCGGAGCCAGCGGCGGAAACCGGCCGAGGCGGCCTCGTTGTAGGCGGTCGGGCCGTACTCGTTGCTGATGTGCCACATCGCCAGGGCGGGGTGGAAGGAGTAGCGCTCCGCCAGCCGCCTGGTGATGTTCGCCGCGTGCTCCCGGTAGATCGGGGACGAGGGGTCGTAGTGCAGGCGGTTGCCGAAGCCGAACCGCTCGCCGTCGGCCATGACGGGGAGGACCTCGGGGTGCCGGTGGGTCAGCCACGCGGGCGGCGCGGCGGTGGGGGTGGCCAGGTTGACCGCGATGCCGTTCTCGTGGAGCAGGTCCATGACCTCGTCGAGCCAGCCGAACTCGTATTCTCCGGGCTCCGGTTCGAGCGAGGCCCACGCGAAGACGCCGAGCGACACGAGGTTCACCCCCGCCTCGCGCATGAGCCGGACGTCCTCCCGCCACACGCCCGGGTCCCACTGCTCGGGGTTGTAGTCCCCGCCGTACGCCAGGCCGCCGACACGGTCTCTGAAGGCGCGCATGCGAGGGTCTGTCATCAGCAGGCTCCTGGTCTTTAGCGGTGAGCGCCGGTCTCGTCGCGCGGGCGGGTGCCCGAGCGCAGCGGGTAGAGAAGGAAGCAGCCGAAGGCCAGCGCCAGCACCACCAGGGGCACCGCGCCCATCATCAGCCGGACGCCGGTCACGACGGAGTCCGGCTGCACCGCGGCCCCGTTGTGGTAGCCCGATCGGGACAGCACGACCGTGATGATCACGGCCTGGAGGGACACCGCCCACCGGACGATGAACCCGTTCATGCCGAAGTACATCCCCTCACGACGGGTGCCCGTCCTGCGCTCGTCGTCGTCGATGACCTCGGCGAGCAGGATCTCCAGGAGCACGAGCATGCCCGCGATCCCGACGCCGATCGCGGCCCCGGTCACCGCCGCGAGCAGGAGGCTCCCGACGAGCAGGAACGGCACGAGCGCCCCGCCGTACACGACGATCGCGACGAGGACGGCGCGGCGCGGGCCGATCCGCGTGGTGACCCGGCTCCACACGTAGACCATCGGGATCGCGACGACGAACACCGCGCCCAGGACGACGGTGTTGGCGGAGTCGGCCTCGCCCAGGGCGTACTTGGTGAAGAACGGGATCCCCGCCTGCAGCAGGGCGAAGGTGAGCTGCAGCAGGAAGCTGCCCGTGACGTACGTGACGAAGGCGCGGTTGGCGAGCGTGTAGCGGAGCGCGGCGAGGAACCCGAAGCTCTCACGCTCCGCGTGCACCCGCTCGGTCGAGCCGCGCAGCGACAGCGCGAAGAAGGCCAGCGCCACGACGCCGAAGGACACGCCCATGGCGGCCCATCCGATGGCGCCGTACAGCAGGGGCGCCGCGGCGACGCCGACGATCATGCTGACGATGGCGAACATCTGCCGCCACGACGCGGCGCGGGCCCGTTCCGCGATGGTGGTGAACATCTCGGGGAACAGCGCCACGTAGTTCAGGACCACGACGACGAACAGCACGTCGTAGACGAGGACCACGACCAGGAAGTACCAGAACCTCGCGGTCGCGCCGTCCACGAGCGGGATCCAGATCATGGTGAAGGCCGCGGCCAGCGGCGCCATGCCGATCGCGATGTACGGCACCCGCCTGCCCCAGCGCGTGCGGGTCCGATCGGAGACGTGCCCCACGAGCGGGTTGAGCACCGCGTTGACGATGCCGTGGATCACCATGGCGACGCCGATGAGCGACGGGTCGACGCCCAGGTGGTCGACGTAGTAGAAGGTGGCGAAGGTCGCGAACGCCTGGCTGAGCAGGTTGACCGACAGGTTGCCCGATCCGTAGGCCAGCATCTGCCCGCGCCGCACCGGACCCTCCGAGCCGCGCGTCACCAAGCCCTCCGGGCCGCGCCGGACCGGGCCCTCTGGGCGGTGCGGAGATCCGACCAGCCGATGAGGCGGACGCCCTCCTCCGCGATGGCGCGGCGGACCTCCGGATCGGTGAACAGCCGCAGCTCCATGCCGCGTTTGGCGTGATGCGGCATGATCTGCCGGAGTTCGCCGTCGTCCTCGAACGGGTGGATGTAGATCTCGGTCACGCCGGGGCGCAGCGTCCGGATCAGCCCGATCATGTCGCTTCTGACGCTCTCGTACGTCTCCCCCTCGGCCAGTTCGAAGGGCAGCGTCCACAGCCGGTCGAGGATCACCACGCCCGCCGCGTCCGCGGCCTCGGCCCTCGCCTGCGCGAACGGCTCCAGCTCCTCCGGCAGGCCCATGCCGTCAAGGGTCCTGGGCAGCCGGAACGGCAGGCCGTGCTCCGCGCACGCCTTGAAGACGACGTCGAGGAAGTCACGGCCGGTCGCCAGGCCGTACAGGCTGCCCATGTGGTTGTCGGCGTGCGACGGGTCGAGGCCGAGAGCGACGGCCCTGCGGATCTGCGCGTCGATCTCCGCCCGGACCTCCTCGGGGTCGGCCCGCTCCTCGACCGTCCGGCTGTCGGCGGGGAAGTATCCGGCCTCGTCCACGAGCGAGGACACCGCGCGGTCGCGGGTCACCGGTCCCCACCGGTATCCCTCCCACTCGCTGGTGAACGTCAGGTGGACGCCCACGTCGTAACCGCCCGCGACAGCCGTACGGACCGCGTCGGGGGCCCACGGGCACGGCGTCATGACGGTCGCCGAGCTGATCGCGCGGGCGGCGAGCAGCGAGGTGATGCCCGCGTTGGCCGCCCGGCACATGCCGTAGTCGTCGGCGTTCACTATCAGCAGCCGGTCGTCCGGCCCGGCTCCGAGCCGTCGCGCGAGGTTCACGTGATGTCCCCTTTCCCTGCCCCGGCGAGGTCCGTGTCGTACGGTCCGCCGGTCGCGACGTCGTACGGTCCCCCGGCTGCCGTCTCGTGTGGCCGCCCGCCCACGGCGGCGGCGAAGGCGCGTTCCCGCGCACGATGGCGGGCGAGCCACGACGCGCCCCGCAGCACCGGATCCCCGGGAACGCCGCTCGCGACGATCCTGATCGGGAGCGGCGCGGCGTCCCTCGCCAGGTGGCGGCGGATGCGGCCCAGCAGCAGGTCGGCGCTGGCGCCGAACGCGCCGCCGAGCACGAACAGCTCCGGCTCGATCACGAGGGCGACCGACGCCGCGACGTGGGCGATCCTGCGGGCGGTCGCGTCGACCACGGCGAGTGCCCTCTCGTCACCGGCCCTGGCGCTGTCGAAGATCTCCCGCGTGGACGGGCTGCCCTCGATGCCGGCCCGCCTGGCCTGTTCGGCGATGCGGCGGGCGCCGAGCACCTCGGTGCCGAGCTCGGTCGCGGGGTGGGGCAGGAATGCGACCTCGCCCGCTCCCCCGGCGAAGCCCCGGTGGAGCCGGCCGCCCAGCACGATCCCGGCGCCGAGCCCGACCCCGACGCCGAGCAGGACGAAGTCGGCGACGCCGGCGCACGCGCCGAACCGCTGCTCGGCGACGGCGGCGAGGTTGACGTCGTTCTCCAGCAGCAGGGGCACGGGCAGGTCGCGCTCGATCGCCTCGGCCAGGCCGCGGCCCCCCTGCGGCAGCCCGTAGGCCCGCCTCACGGTGCGGCCGTCGCGCGCCACGACCGCCGGGACGCCGACGACGGCCTGACCGACGGCGCCCGGTTCGGTCCCGGCGCGTCCGGCGCACTCGGCGGCGAGTGCGGCCACCGCCGCCGCCGTGTCGGCCACCCTGCGGCGCGGCGCCCGGGTCTCCGCCTGGGCGAGCGTCTCCCCCACCGCGTCGACGAGTACGGCGCGGATGCGCAGGTGGCCGATGTCGACGCCGAGCGCGAGCGCGCAGCGGGGGGCGATCCGGTAGAGGGTCGCGGCGGGCCCGCGACGAGTGGTGTCGGCGCCCGCCTCCTCCACGGCCCCGCGTGCGACGAGCTCGCGCAGCGCCTGGGCGACGGTGGTCTTGGACAGGCCGGTGGCCCTGGTGATCTCCGGCCGGCCGAGCGGCCCCTCACGGTCGATGACGTCGAGCACCGCGCGGGCGTTGATCGACCAGAGCAGGCCCTGCGGCCCGGCCAGGTAGTTCGCGCTCACGCTCACCTCGCGTCCCGGCCCGAGTAGGTCGGAAACTTTCCTACTCGGAGTGAGCCGTTTCTATCCGATCGGCGGCCCCGCGACAAGACCGCTACGGTTCATAAAAGGCAGAGAGGGGATCATCGTGAGCAATGCCGCAACGGGCGACGTTCCATTCGGGGCACGGGTACGCGGCTGCCTGCTCGGCGGGGCCGTCGGCGACGCCCTCGGCGCACCCGTGGAGTTCGACTCGATCGCCGCCATCCGCCGCAACCACGGCGAGGCGGGCCTGACCGACCTCGCGCCCGACTGGCGCGGCGAGACCGGCCTGGTCACCGACGACACGCAGATGACGCTGTTCACCGTCGAAGGGCTGATCCGCGCCGACGTGCGCGTCAGGGAGAGGGGCATCGGCGGGGGTGAGGTGCAGGTGGTGCGCCACGCCTACCTGCGCTGGCTCGACACCCAGGAGCACCGCGTGCCGCCGCCCGCCGACGGCCTCGTCCGCACCGGCCGGCTCCGCGAGCAGACCTGGCTCTACTCCCGCCGCGCCCCCGGCAACGCCTGCGTGTCCGGGCTGCGCGCCGACCTCGGTTCGCTCGCCGCCTCCGGCACGCCCGGGCCGGTCAACCCCGGCTCGAAGGGCTGCGGCACCGTCATGCGCTCCGCACCGTTCGGGCTGGCCGTCCGCGACCCGCAGGCCGCCTTCACGCTCGCGGCCGGCTGCGCCCAGATCACGCACGGGCATCCCACCGGTTATCTGGCGGCCGGCGCCTTCGCCGCGCTGATCTGCCTCCTGGCCCAGGGCGCGCCGCTCCCGGCGGCCGTACGGGACACTCTCGGCCTGCTCGCCGAGCGGCCCGCGCACGAGGAGACCACCGCCGCGATCGAGGCGGCGGTCGCCCTGGCCGGAACGGCGGAGCCGACGCCCGAGACGGTGGAGACGCTCGGCGGCGGGTGGGTGGCCGAGGAGGCCCTCGCCATCGCGGTCTACTGCGCGCTGGCGAGCGGCGACGACATCGAGCGGGCCCTGCTGCTGGCGGTCAACCACTCCGGCGACAGCGACTCCACCGGCTCCCTCTGCGGCAACCTCCTCGGCACGGTGCACGGCGACGCGGCTCTTCCCGGGCGCTGGGTGTCCCGGCTGGAGGGCAGGGACACCCTCATCGAACTCGCCGACGACTTCACCACCCAGTTCACCGGCGGCCGTCTCGACCGCGACAAGTACCCCGGCTGCTGACCCCGCCCCGATCCGGCCCGAACGGCATGAGACACACGCATCACCGGATCATGCCGCATGGAACGGTGTAATCTTCCCGGCGTACCGGTGATGCGGCCCGACGGGCTTCCGTTCTTACGCCTGAGAACGGACATGCCCCCATACCGCACGAGTCTTTCGTGCTGCCTGGGGGTTGGTCCGTGGCCGTTGTCCGGCATTCCGCGGAAGGTCTGCTTCAGCTCGCGTCGGTGCCGGAGAGGGTGCTCAGCGAGGTGATCGCCGAGCAGCTTCGCATCACTCAGGGCGTCAATCCCGGCAGGAGCGAGCGGAGGTCATGGGACCGCAGCCTGCCCGTTCTCGCCCGTGACCTCGTCGAGGCCGGGCTCGGCGGCGTCGAGATGCTGCTGGAATACCAGTTACCGCTCACCAGCAAGCGGGCCGACGTGATCCTCGCCGGCGTCGACCGGCACAGCGGCGACGACACGTACGTCGTCGTGGAGCTCAAGCAGTGGAGCCACGCCGAGCTGTACGAGGACGACGCCGACCTCGTTCTCGTCCCCGGCATGGGCAGCCATCCCAAACTCCACCCGGTCCTGCAGGTGCACGGCTACTGCGACTACCTCGCCGACTTCGTCGGCGCCCTGGAGCACCGCCGTCATGCCGTACGCGGCGTCGCGTACCTGCACAACGCGAACGACCTCGACATCCACGACCTCTACGACCGCGTGGAGGACGAGCGGACCCGCCTGTTCAGCCAGAGCCGTCGTGGGCAGTTCGTCGACTACCTCCGGACGCAGTTCGCGCCCGAACCCGGTGCGCGCGCCGCCGACAGGCTGCTGGCGTCGGCGATCCGGCCCTCCAAGCAACTGCTGAAGGTGGCCGCGGCCGAGATCAAGCATCGGGACCGTTTCGTCCTGCTGGACCAGCAGCGCCTGGCGTACGGAATCGTGCTGCACGCGGTGGAGAAGGCACGGGCAGCCGACTCCAAGGAAGTCGTCATCGTCACCGGCGGTCCCGGGTCGGGCAAGAGCGTCATCGCCCTGTCGCTCCTCGGCGAACTCGCCGAGCGCGGCTATCCCGCACACCACGCCACCGGGTCGCGATCCTTCACCGAGACCATGCGCCGCCACGTGGCCAGGGGATCCACGCGCACGAAGGCGATGTTCAAGTACTTCAACAACTTCATGACCGCCAAGCCCAACGACCTCGACGTACTGATCTGCGACGAGGCCCACCGGATCCGCGAGACGTCGGCCAACCGCTTCACCAAGGCCGTCGAACGAACGGGGCGGTCCCAGCTCGACGAGCTGATGAGCGCCGCCCGCGTTCCCGTCTTCCTCCTCGACGAACACCAGGTGGTGCGGCCGGGCGAGACCGGGACCGTCGCCGACATCAGGGCGCACGCACAGGCCCGCGGCCTGACCGTGCAGCAGGTGGATCTCGACGCCCAGTTCCGCTGCGGCGGCAGCCGGGCGTACGAGGAGTGGGTGCTGCGGCTGCTCGGCCTGAACGGTGAGGATCCCGCGCCGTGGACCGGCGACCCCCACTTCGAGGTCACCCTCGCCGACTCTCCGTACGAGCTGGAAGGACTGCTGCGGGGGAGGCTGAACGACGGTTACTCGGCCCGGATGACGGCCGGTTACTGCTGGCGGTGGAGCGACCCCGACGGCGACCGCCTCGTCTCCGACGTGCGGATCGACGGCTGGTCCAAGCCGTGGAACGTCAAAGGCGACCGCGCCGTCGGCGACGCCCCTCCCAGCGCGCTGTGGGCCACCATGCCGGGCGGCTTCGAACAGGTCGGCTGCGTGTACACCGCCCAGGGCTTCGAGTACGACTGGAACGGCGTCGTGCTCGGCCCTGACCTCGTCTACCGGGACGGCCGTCTGGTCACCGTGCGCGGCGCCAGCAAGGACCCGGCTCTGACGAAGAAGTCCGTGACGGACGAGCAGGCCGACCGGCTCATCCGCAACACCTACAAGGTGCTGCTCACCCGCGGCATGATCGGCACGGCTGTCCACTCCGTCGACGCCCGGACGCAGGACTTCCTCGCCACCCTGCTTGACCGATGAGGCGTCCCGGCGCACGGGTTCCGCCCGCGGGGCGCTGAACGCAATCATGGGACGCGTGATCGAGGAGCGACGTCTTCCCGGCGGGAACACGAATGGGGCGGTCCGGGTCGGCGACACGGTCCGGCGTGTCCCCGGGCCCTGGACGCCTGCCGTGCACGCGCTGCTCCGGCATCTGGAGGAGGCCGGTTTCGACGGGGCCCCGCGGGCCCGAGGCTTCGACGACCGGGGCCGGGAGGTCCTCTCGTATCTTGCGGGAGAGGTGGTCGGAACCGCGCGGCCGTGGCCCGCCTGGGTGCATGGTGACGACGCGCTCCGTCAGGTGGCCGGCTGGCTGCGTGACTTCCACGCCGCGGTGGCGGACTTCGTCCCCCCGCCTGACGCGGTCTGGCGCGAGGGAGGGACCTGGCGGCCCGGCCTGGTCGTCGGCCACAACGACGCGGCGCCGTACAACGCGGCGTGGGCCGACGGGCGTCTCATCGGCTTCTTCGACTGGGACTTCGCCGGTCCGGTCACCCCGGAGTGGGACCTCGCCTTCACCGCCTTCTCCTGGGTGCCGCTCCACGCCCGCCATGTCGTGGCGGCGGACGGGTTCACCGCGTTCGCCGAGCGGCCCCGGAGGCTGCGGCTGTTCCTCGACGCCTACGGCTGGGACGGCCCGGCCGAGCGGTTCCTCGGGGTCGTCCGCCAGCGGGTCAATGCCTCCGCCGACGGCATCCGGCGTCTCGCGGCGGCCGGCGACCCGGCGTACCGGAAGTTGGTCGACCGCGGCGTCGACAGGTCATTGGACACCGCGGTCGAGGAACTGGCCGGCTTCGCCGCCGAGTGAGACAGACGCCTGCGAATCGACTGGTCAGGGACGGGGCCAGGGCCGTCCGGCGAGGCGTTCGATGTCGGTGTTGAAGCGTCTCAGGTAGGCGAGGAAAGCCACGACGTCCTCGGCGGTCCAGTCGGCGAGCACCTTCTCCAGGCCGAGGATGTTCTTCTCGCGCTGCTCGCCGAGCCACCGCTCGCCTTTCCCGGTCAGGCGGAACTTGCGGGCGATGCCGCCGTCGGGGTCGGGGATGCGTTCCACCAGTCCGGCGCCGAGCAGGGCCGAGGTGTGCCGGTTGAGGGTGGACACGTCCAGCCCGAAGGCGTCGCTGAGCTGGCCGATCGACATAGGGCCGGTGATGTGGATGCGGCTGAGCAGCAGGTAGGCGCTGCGATCGACGTGCCGGTGCCGCCCGAGGAGCATGGTCTCGAACTCGATGAGATGCGTGGGCTTGTCCATGCCGGTTTCCTTCTCGTACAGATATGTGCACCCTACACGAATTGTGCATGTAACACATGGTGTGTATGGTGCACATCGTTTTTGATTATCGACCCGAGGGAGAACCCCCGTGGGAGGCTCCACGTCCGCCGCTCGCCCCGGCGGCATCGTCAGCGTGATGGCGGTGGCCGGCATCGTCGCCTCGCTGATGCAGACCCTGGTGGTGCCGCTGATCGGCGAGCTGCCGAATCTGCTGCGCACCACCGCGTCGAACGCCTCATGGGTGATCACCGTCACCCTGCTCGCGGGAGCGGTCACGACCCCGGTCACCGGCCGGCTCGGCGACCTGTACGGCAAGCGCCGCATGATGCTGGTCTGCTCGGTGCCGTTGATCGCGGGGTGTGTCGTCTGTGCGTTGGCGGGCTCCCTCATCCCGATGATCGTCGGTAGGGGTCTGCAGGGCATGGGCATGGGCTTGATCCCGCTGGGCATCAGCGCCCTGCGCGACCTGCTGCCGCCCGAGCGGCTCGGTCCCTCCATCGCGCTGCTGAGCTCGTCGATGGGGATCGGCGGCGCGCTCGGCCTGCCGATCGCGGCGGCGGTCGCCGAGTACGCGAGCTGGCGGATGCTGTTCTGGGGCTCCGCGGGGCTGAGCGTGCTGGTCGCGGTGCTGATCTGGCTCCTGGTGCCGGCCACGCCCGCGCGGGCTTCCGGCCGGATCGACGTCGCCGGCGTGCTCGGTCTGAGCACGGGGCTGGTGTGCCTGCTGCTGGGCGTCTCCAAGGGCGCCGACTGGGGCTGGACGAGCGGCACCACACTTGGCCTGCTCGCCGCCGCGCTGGTCGTGCTCCTGCTGTGGGGCTGGTGGGAGCTGCGTGTCAGTGACCCGCTGGTCGATCTGCGCGTCACCGCGCGGCGGCAGGTGCTGCTGACCAACCTGGCATCGATCGTGGTCGGCATCTCGATGTACGCCCAGGCGCTGATCGTCATGCAGATCCTGCAGCTCCCCGCCGCCACCGGTTACGGCCTGGGCCAGTCGATGCTGGCGGCCGGCCTGTGGATGGCCCCTTCCGGACTGGTGATGATGGCCGTCTCGCCGCTGGGCGCCCGCCTGTCGGCCGCCCGCGGCCCCAAGGTCACGCTGATCGCCGGCAGCCTGGTCATGGCGCTCGGGTACGGCTCGTCGACGGCCCTGCTGGGCTCCACCTGGGGGCTGCTGGTCGTCACCTGCGTGTGCAGCATGGGCGTCGGCCTGGCCTACGGGGCGATGCCCGCGCTGATCATGGGCGCGGTCCCCCGTTCCGAGACCGCCGCCGCCAACAGCTTCAACACGCTGATGCGCTCCATCGGCACCACGGTCTCGGCCGCGGTCATCGGCGTCGTCCTGTCACAGATGACCATCCGGCTGGGCGGGCACGTCCTGCCGTCGGAGGGCGGTTTCCGCGCCGGGATGCTGATCGGCTGCGCCGCCGCCCTCGTCGCCGCCGCCGTGACCACGGCGCTCCCCGCACGACCGGCGGGCCGTACGTCCGGACACGACGTCCCCGCCGAGCCCGTCACCGCCGCGAAGCCCTGACCCGTCACTGATCGGCCGCGCCGGGCGTATCGCCGAAACGGCGCGTGGCCACGAGCGCGGCCAGGTCCGGCGCGAGCCGGATCTCCGCCGCGTCCAGCCCCGGGTGGCCGAGCCAGTGCATCCGGGCCTGGTCGACGGCGCCGTCGAACCGCGGCGGCCAGTGCCGGGCCGGGGTCAGGTCGTCGATGACCAGCGTCCCTCCCGGCTTCAGCAGCCGGTGCGGATCGGCCGGCTGCTCACCGCTCTTGCCCTGGCCGCCGCCGTCGAGCACGAGCAGGTCGTACGGCCCGTCCCGATGGATCTCCCGCCAGTCGCCGCGGATCACCGAGACCTGCGGGTGATCGACGAAGACCCGGGCGGCCAGGGACGCTCGGCGTGCGTCGCGTTCGACGCTGACCAGCCGTGCCCCGGGCCGGGCGCCCGAGGCCAGCCACGCCAGGCCCACCCCGCATCCGGTGCCGGTTTCCCCGATCGTCTCGGCGCCGCCCGCCAAGGCGTACAGCAGGCGCCCCTGTTCCGGCCGGCAGGAGGGCGCGAAGCCCGCCTGCCGGGCCGCCAGGACCGCACGCATGACCAGCGGAGGCAACCCCGTGAGGCCGGCGTATGCCGCCGTGCCGTCGATCGACATCGCCCCAGGCTAGGCCGACCGTGGACGCCCCGGCCAGGCCCCGGCGGCATCGACTATGCTCGTTGTGTTCGCAAAATGAACCGGCGTTCGCATAGCGAACAAGAAGGGAACGTCATGGGTTCGGCCTTCGTCTACGCCGCGGCGCGCACGCCGTTCGGCAGGTTCAACGGCGCGCTCGCGGACGTCCGCCCGGACGACCTGGCGGCCACGGCGTTGCGCGGCGTCCTGGCAAAGCTTCCCCGGCTGGATCCGGCGGAGATCGGCGACGTGGTGTGGGGCAACGCCAACGGCGCGGGTGAGGACAACCGCAACGTGGGCCGGATGGCCGTGCTGCTGGCCGGGCTTCCGGTGACCGTACCGGCCACCACGGTGAACCGGCTGTGCGGGTCGAGCCTGGACGCCGCCATGATCGGCTCACGGACCGTCGAGAGCGGTGACGCCGACGTCGTCGTCATCGGTGGCGTGGAGTCGATGACCCGGGCGCCGTGGGTGCTCCCCAAGCCCTCCCGGGCCTACCCCGCCGGGGACGTGACCGCGGTCTCCACCACGCTCGGCTGGCGGCTGGTGAACCCGCGCATGCCGAAGGAGTGGACGGTCTCCCTCGGCGAGGCCAACGAGCAGCTCGGCGAGAGGTTCGGCGTCTCGCGCGAACGGCAGGACGCCTTCGCCGCGCGATCCCACGTGCTGGCCGACGCGGCCTGGAACGACGGCTTCTACGACGACCTGGTCGTCCCGGTCGAGGGCGCCGGCCTGACGCGTGATGAGGGGATCAGGCCCGGCACGACGCCGGAGATCCTCGCCGGGCTGAAGCCGGCCTTCCGCCCCGACGGCGCCATCACCGCCGGCAACGCCTCCCCGCTGAACGACGGCGCATCCGCGGTCGTGCTCGGCTCGCAGGCCGCCGCGGACCGGATCGGCGCCGGCCCGATCGCCCGCGTCGCCGGTCGCGGGGCCTGCGCGCTCGAACCCCAGATGTTCGGGTACGCGCCGGTCGAGGCCGCCAACCAGGCTCTGCGCCGGGCCGGCATCGGCTGGGACGACGTCGGCGCCGTCGAGCTGAACGAGGCGTTCGCCGTGCAGTCGCTCGTGTGCCTCGACGCCTGGAAGGTCGATCCCTCGATCGTCAACACCAGGGGCGGCGCCATCGCCATCGGTCATCCCCTCGGCGCCTCCGGCGGCCGCGTCCTCGGCACGCTCGCCCACGTGCTGCGCGAACGGCGCGAGCGGTGGGGCGTGGCCGCGATCTGCATCGGCGTCGGCCAGGGCCTGGCCGTCGTGCTCGAGAACGTGAGCGCGTCATGACCGCCGTGCTCACCGACCCCGAAGAGGCGGTCGCGGGCATCGCGGACGGCTCCACCGTCCTGATCGGCGGCTTCGGGATGGCCGGGATGCCCGTCCAGCTCATCGACGCGCTGATCCGGCAGGGCGCGACGGACCTGACCGTGGTCAGCAACAACGCGGGCAACGGCGACACCGGCCTCGCGGCGCTGCTCGCCGCCGGGCGGGTACGCAAGATGATCTGCTCGTTCCCGCGCCAGAGCGACTCGTGGGTCTTCGACGGCCTCTACCGCGCCGGGAAGATCGAGCTGGAGGTCGTCCCGCAGGGCACCCTCGCCGAGCGCATGCGCGCGGCCGGGGCCGGCATCGGCGCCTTCTACTGCCCCACCGGGGTCGGCACGCCGCTGGCCGAGGGCAAGGAGACGCGCACCATCGACGGCCGCGACTACGTGCTGGAGTATCCGATCAAGGGCGACGTCGCCCTCGTCGGCGCCCACGCCGGCGACCGGATGGGCAACCTCGTCTACCGCAAGACCGCGCGCAACTTCGGGCCCGTCATGGCGACCGCCGCGACGCTGACGATCGCGCAGGTGCACCACGTCGTCGAGACCGGCGAGCTGGACCCCGAGGCCGTGGTCACCCCCTGCATCTACGTCGACCGGATCCTGGACCTGAGCGCGACGGAGGCGACGCCGTGAAAACCACCGTGAAAACCACCGTGAAGACCGTCGAACACCTCGGCCGCGGCCCGCTCGGCCGCGACGAACTCGCCGCCCTCGTCGCGCGGGACATCCCGCCCGGGTCCTTCGTGAACCTCGGCATCGGCCAGCCGACGACGGTCGCCGACCACCTCCCGGCCGGCTCCGGGGTCGTATTGCACACCGAGAACGGCATGCTCGGCATGGGGCCCGCCGCCCGCGGCGACGACATCGACCCCGATCTGACCAACGCCGGCAAGGTGCCCGTCACCGAGCTGCCGGGCGCCTCCTACTTCCACCACGCCGACTCCTTCGCGATGATGCGCGGCGGTCACCTCGACGTGTGCGTGCTCGGCGCCTTCCAGGTCTCCGAACGCGGCGACCTGGCCAACTGGCACACCGGCGCCCCCGACGCCATCCCCGCCGTCGGCGGCGCGATGGATCTGGCGACCGGCGCCAAGCAGGTGTTCGTCATGATGACGCTGTTCACCAAGGAGGGCACGCCCAAGCTCGTCCCCGAGTGCACCTATCCGCTCACCGGGCTGGCCTGCGTGAGCCGCGTCTACACCGACCTCGGCGTCTTCCACATCGGCCCCCACGGCGTCACCGTGGTCGAGACGTACGGCACCAGCGTGGCCGATCTCGCCTCCCGGCTGGAGGTGGCCGTACGCCCCCTGGGCCAGGAGGAATGACCGGACGAAAGGGACGATAGTCTCCCCCTGTGAGTGAGCGAGCAGTCCTTGTCACCGGTGCCTCGCGCGGGATCGGACGGGCGATCGCGCTGGCCTTCGCCGCCGCCGGCGACCGCGTCGCGATCCATCACCGCGGCTCCCCCGACCTGGCCGAACGGCTCCGTGCCGAGCTGCCGGGGCAGGGCCACGCCATCGTCCAGGCGGACGTCGCCGATCCCGCCGACGCGCGGCGCATGGTCGAGGAGACGGCGGCCGCCCTCGGGGGCATCGACGTCCTGGTCAACAACGCCGGGATCTTCTTGCACCACCCGATCATGGAGACCTCCTACGAGGAGTGGCAGACGGTGTGGCGCGAGACGCTGGCCGTCAACCTCGTGGGACCGGCCAACGTCATCTGGAACGCCGTACGGCACATGACTCCGGGCGGCAGGATCGTCAACGTCTCGTCGCGCGGCGCCTTCCGCGGGGAACCGAACAGCCCCGCCTACGGAGCCGGCAAGGCGGGCCTGAACGCCCTGGGCCAGTCGCTCGCCATCGCCCTGGCGCCTCTGGGCATCGCCGTGGCGACGGTGGCGCCCGGCTTCGTCGAGACCGACATGACCAACGAGCATCTCAAGGCGCCGCGAGGCGACGAGATCCGCGCCCAGAGCCCGTTCGGGAGAGTGGCGAGGCCCGAGGAGATCGCGGCCGCCGTCCTGTATCTGGCGTCGCCGGAGGCCGAGTGGGCCAGCGGCACGATCGTCGACCTGAACGGCGCCTCCTACCTGCGCAGCTGAGCCGCGGCGGTCACTTCGGCGCCGAGTATTTGACCAGGACCTTCTCCAGCCTGCTCACGACCGGTTGCCAGGTCGGAGGCAGGGTGTAGCGGGTGGCCCGGTGTCCCTTGTAGGCCAGCCGGTAGGCGATGAAGTCGGCCCCCGGCGGCCGGGACTGCGAGCGCCCGAGCCGCAGGTGCTTGAGCGAGCCGCGCAGGCCGCGCCATTCCGCCGCGGTCAGACATCTGCGGACCGTGGGACCGGTGCGGCGGCTCAGCACGGTGCAGCCGTCCGTGTAGACGGCCACCCGGTTGCGCAGCCCGGCGAACCCGCCCTCCTCCCGCAACTCCACGAGCAGCTTCCTGTGTGCCGTGGCCGCCTCGGCGGGAGCGGTCACGGCCAGCACGGACAGGGCCGCCAGCGGCGGCAGCGCGACGCGCGAAATCCTCATGCCCTCTATGACGGATCACGACGCCCTTCGGCTCACCGGCAGCGTCCGGATGTAGGGCAGCCGACGCCGGGCAGGCGGCTCGGAGTCTTCGAGCCGAAAGGTGGCGACCGTGTCCGCTGCAACCGAACAGGACGTCATCGACCTGCTGCCGGCGCAGCGCAACCCGATCAAGGCCATGTTGGCGGAGGTCGCCGCCGCACGAGGCGAGCGCAAGCGCGCCCCACCCCGGCGCCGGCGAGTCCGCGACCGCCAACATGCTGGCCGGCCCGCCGGTGGCCGTGTTCGACAAGATCCGAGACACCGTGCGGGACTGGCGACAGTCGAACAGGGACTGACCCGCGTCGCTCGATCGAGGGTGAGCGCCTGCCGTCTCCCCTCTAGACGCGTTCGAGGCGGCGGACTCCCTGCCCGGGGCGCCAGAGGTCCATGACCATGGCGGATCTCTCGATCCGGGTCAGCACGACCTCGCGGATGTCGGCGATGAAGAAGTGGGACTCGCTGAAAGCGTCGGGACCGAAGCCGCGCGCGGCCAGCATCGGCGCGATCCGGTCGCGATCGGTGACCTCGGCCGCGTATCCGGACAGCTTCGTGTCACCTCCCGATGAACCGGCAGAATCGGCGGAACCAGCGGAATCGGCGGAATCGGCGGCGCCGAGGAGAACCGGAGGGCCGTGCAGCGCGAAGCGCGGATCACGCCGCAGGTCCCGGGCCTTCAGCGCGCCGGGCATCGACCCGAACCACAGTTCGTCGCCGACGACGTAGGCCTCGATGCCGCTGACCCGCGGCGAACCGTCCTTGCGCAGTGTCGCGATGGTCTTGTGCTTGTGCGACTCGAACGACTCCCTGACCCGGGTGGCGAACTCCGGTGCGGATTCGGCGACTTCACGCCAGCTGGCCATGTGGTGCGGAACCTCCGTACGACCGTGGATGAGCGGTCAGCCTGCCAGACGGGACCGACAAAACAGCCACGCCGAACAAGCTCAGCCGCCGGGGTTCTCGCGCTGGCAGGAACCCCTGCGGTGCCGCCGGACGCGCCACACGACCAGAGCGGTCACGACGAGCGTGGCGAGAACGGCCGCGACCACACCGCCGACGGCCGACTGCACCTGCTTGTACGCCGCTCCGGCGAAGAAGCCCAGGAAGGTGTACCCGGCTCCCCAGAGCACCCCGCCCAGGACGTTGAACAGGAAGAACCGCCGATAGCTCATGCGCGAGACCCCGGCCAGGGTCGGCATCATGGCGCGGAGGAACGCGGCGAACCGCGCGAAGAACACCGCCTGAGGGCCCCACCGGCGCATCAGCGCCCGCGCCCTGTCCACGCGGTCGCGGCGGCGGCGCAGAACCCGTACGCCGAGGACGCCGGGGCCGAGGCGGCGGCCGATGAAGTAGCCCGCGCTGTCGCCGGCTATCGCGGCCAGCGTCACCACGAGCGCCAGCCAGTACACCGACAGCCTGCCCTGGCCGGCGAGCACGCCGCCCAGCACTGCGGCCGTCTCCCCCGGCACGACGAACCCCACGAACAGCGCGTCCTCGGCGAAGACCAGCGCCGCCACGACCGCGTAGAGCACCGTGCCCGGCAGGCTCCAGAGCCAGTTGATGATCGAGTCCACCCGTCCTCCATGCGCCTCCCCGTTGTCGTGTCCCCGGGGCGCGCGCTTACGCGCGGCGCACGGCCGAGCCTGGTTCGCCCGGGGTTCTCGCCGCCCCGCCCGCACGAAACGCCCGCCCGAAACGCCCGCCCCCAGACCCTCGGGAGTTTGCCTGCAGACGGGCATCGGCACGACCGGTCTTCATGCTTGCCCGGGCATACGTGATGGGCGCCGTCATTGCGGCCAGCCGTCCTTCCGGCGGCCGACCATCGATAAGAGGAGATTCCGGATGAGTGTCAACGAGCAGGCCCTGAGCTACCCGATTCCCAACGACGCGGCGCTGGACCCGCCCGCGGAGTGGGCCGAGCTGCGCACCCGATGCCCGGTGACCCACGTCACGCTGCCCAGCGGCGACCGGGCGACGCTGCTGACCCGCTACGAGGACGTCAAGCAGGTGCTGGCCGACCCGCGCTTCACCCGGCAGCTCACCGCACCCGACGCGGCCCGGCTGTCGGCGGACGGCAGCGGGGTGTTCAGCAGCGAGATGGCGACGATCATCCCCGACAGCGGCGAGGAGCACCAGCACTGGCGGCGCCTGGTCGGCAGGTGGTTCACCGCCAAGCGCATGAACGCCCTGCGGCCCGCCATGATCCGGATCGCCGACGATCTCATCGACGACATGGTCAAGCGCGGCGCGCCGAGCGACCTCAGGGCGAGCCTCGGCTTCCCGCTGCCGGTGTACGTGATCTGCGACATGCTCGGCGTGCCTGCCGCCGACCGGGACCGGTTCTCCTACTGGTCCGACACGCTGCTCAGCCTGACCCGGTACGGCAAGGCCGAGATCGAGGTCGCCCAGGGTGAGTTCTTCCAGTACATGTCCGACCTCGTCGCGACCAAGCGCGCCGAGCCCGGTGACGACCTGATGAGTGAGATGATCACGGCCGGCGGTCCGGAAGACGGCGGGCTGTCCGACATACAGATCCTGGTCACCGGCATGGCGCTGCTGGTCGCCGGGCACGAGACCACCGCCAACATGATCGGCAAGATGGTCTCCATGCTGCTCGCCGACCGCACCCGGTGGGAGCGGCTGCTGGCCGACCCGGCGCTGATCCGCACCGCGGTGGAGGAGTCGCTGCGTCTCGACGCCAACTCCGGCTTCGGCCTGCCCCGCTACCTCAACGCGGAGACCGAGGTCAGCGGCACGGTCCTGCCCCGCGGCACGACCGTGGTGTGCAGCATGGCCGCCGCCAACCGCGACGAGACCGCGTTCGAGAACGCCGGCGAGATGGACCTGACCCGCAGCCCGAACCCCCACCTGGCCTTCGGCTCCGGCGCGCACTCCTGCCTGGGGCAGGCGCTGGCCCGCACCGAGCTGCAGGTCGTCCTGGAGGCGCTGCTGCGCAGGCTGCCGACGCTGGAACTGGCCGTGCCGGTGGAGGAGCTGGAACGCGTGGAGGGGCTGGCCGTCGGCGGGCTGCGCGAGGTCCCGGTCCGCTGGTGATCTCCGGCCACGAAGCCCGATCGGCAAGGAGGACATGGACATGAAGGTCATCGTCGACGAGGCGAAGTGCTGCGGCGCCGGGCAGTGCGTGCTGATCGCGCCGGAGGTGTTCGACCAGCGTGACGAGGACGGCATCGTCGTCCTGCTGGAGCCCGAGCCCGCCGGGGACCGGCACACCGCGGTCCGCGAGGCCGCCGCCGTCTGCCCCGCCGCCGCCATCCAGTTGGACGAGGACGCCTGAGTCCCCGCGGACGTCGCGCGTGGACGGGGAGGGGCTGCCAGGGCCGGTCTCGCGATAAGCAGTGGCGGTCCCTCCCTCGTGGCGTGAGGTCCTGCAGCACCCGCCCCACCCCGCGGAACGGCCAAGCGGCGGGAGGTTGAGGAGAGACCGGCATGAGCGACAGGACCGCGCTCAGCTACCGCATGAAGGCGTACGAGAACGTCACCAGAAGTGTGCTGCCGCGCCGGGCGTGCCATGGTTCACGGCAGAACCCGCCGGATGGCTCGCCGCCGTCATCCCCGCCATGCCGTCGCTGACCACCGGGAGAACGCAATGACCCCGGGCAGCCGATCTCCCCGGCCGACGAACGGGCCCTCCACGTCGGCCAGGCCCGCACCGCCGCCGCTCCCCGGTCCCGGCGATGGAAGACCACGTGACCGTCGTTCGAAGGAGTCGCTGTGAACGCTGACCGGCACCGTTGGGTGCGCTGGCCGTCCGGCCCCGGACGGGCCCGCCTGGGGTTCGGGGCGGACTACAACCCCGAGCAGTGGCCCCGTGAGGTCTGGGACGAGGACATGCGCGCGATGCGGGCGGGCGGGGTCAACATCGTCTCCTTGGCGATCTTCTCGTGGGCGCGGATCCAGCCGAGCGAGGACGTCTGGGACTTCGACTGGCTCGACGAGGCGATGGACCTGCTGCACGCCCACGGCATCGCGGTCGACCTGGCCACGGCGACGGCCTCGCCGCCGCCGTGGCTGAGCGCGAAGCACCCGGAGATCCTCCCCGTGGACCGGAACGGCCACACGGTGTGGCCGGGGGCGCGGCAGCACTGGCGGCCGACCTCGCCGGTCTTCCGGGAGCACGCGCTGCGGCTGGCCCGGGCCCTCGCCGAGCGCTACGGCGGCCACCCCGCCCTCGCCGCCTGGCACATCTCCAACGAACTCGGCTGTCACAACGTCTACGACTTCTCCGACGACGCCGCGGCCGCCTTCCGCGCGTGGCTGCGGGCACGGTACGGCACGCTCGACGAGCTGAACCGCGCCTGGGCGACCTCGTTCTGGTCCCAGCGCTACAGCGACTGGTCGCAGATCCTGCCGCCGCGCACGGCGGCCTCCTACCCCAATCCCACCCAGCAACTGGACTTCAAGCGGTTCTCCTCCGACGCGCTGAAGGACCACCTGCGCGCGGAACGGGACGTCCTGCGCGCGCTGACGCCGGACGTCCCCGTGACCACGAACTTCATGGTCATGGGTGAGACCAAGGGCATGGACTACGCCGACTGGGCGGGCGAGGTCGACTTCGTCTCCAACGACCACTACCTGCTGACCGGCCCGCAGGCGCAGGACGAGCTGTCCTTCTCGGCCAACCTCACCGGCTCGCTCGCCGGCGGCCGGCCCTGGTATCTGATGGAGCACTCCACCAGCGCGGTCAACTGGCAGCCGGTCAATCTGGCGAAGAGGCCCGGCGGCATGGCCCGCGACTCGCTCACCCACGTCGGGTACGGCGCCGACGCGGTCTGCTTCTTCCAGTGGCGGCAGTCGGCGGGCGGGGCCGAGAAGTACCACTCGGCGATGGTCCCCCACGCCGGCGTCGACAGCGACGTGTTCCGGTCGGTCGCCGGCCTGGGCGCCACGCTGGCCGCCCTCGCGCCGGTCGCGGGCACCCGGCGGCTGCGCGCCCCCGTGGCGATCGCGTTCGACTGGGACTCGTGGTGGGCCGGCGAGCTGGACTCCCACCCCACCTCGCTGCTGCGCTACCGCCAGGAGGCCCTCGACTGGTACACCACGTTCCTCGACGCGGGCGTCCGGGCGGACGTGGTCGACGTGGACGACGACCTCAGCGGCTACCGGCTGCTCGTGGCCCCGATCCTGCACGTCGTGCCGGCCGCTCTGGCCCGGCGGCTGGAGGGCTACGTCGCCTCCGGCGGGCACCTCGTCACCACCTACTTCTCGGGCATCGTCGACGAGGACGACCACGTGTGGCTCGGCGGCTACCCCGGGGCCCTGCGGGACCTGCTCGGCATCCGCATCGAGGAGTTCGGCCCCCTGCCGGACGGCGAGGCCGTCGACCTCGACCTCGGCGTGACCGGCACGCTGTGGACCGACCGGATCGACGTCACCGACCCGGCGACCGAGGTCGTGGCGACGTACAAGACCGGCGACCACGCGGGCCGCCCCGCCGTCACGACGCGCCGTACGGGAGCGGGCTCGGCATCGTACGTCTCCACCCGCCTCGGCCCGGAGGGCCTGGGGGCCGTCCTTCCTCACCTGCTGGACGTCGCGGAGGTCTCCTCGGAGCTGCCGCCCGAAGCCCGCGGGCTCGTGGACGTCGCCGTCCGCACCGACGGAACGGACGACTACTGGTTCCTGATCAACCGCACCGACCGGCGCGTCGACCTGTCCGCGATCCCCGGCGATCCCCTCCACGGCCCCGCCCTGGCCGCGGACACGACCCTGGCCGCACGGCAGGTCCGCGTCCTGCGGCGGCCCCGCGCATAACGGGGTCCTCACCGGCTGGCGCCCCCCCGTCCACCGGGAGAGGATGACGGGGCGACGAGGGTCGGGCGCTGCACGCGCGGTCCACCGTCCTCGCACCGAAGATCACGGTCAGCGGATCGTTCTCGGGAGAGGCGCATGGGAGAGGTCGTCATCGTCGGAGGCGGCCCCACCGGGCTGTGGCTCGCGGCGGAGTTACGTCTCGCGGGGGTCGAGGTCACGGTCCTGGAGAGGCGGGCGGAACGTGACCCGCACTCCAAGGGATTCACCATTCACCCCCGCACGATGGAGCTGTGGGCGTCGCGCGGCGTCGGCGAGGCGTTCGTCGCGCAGGGCACGCGGGTGCCGGACTCGCATTTCGGTCTCCTCGACCACCGGATGGACTACGGGACGCTCGACACCCCCTTCCCGTACGTCCTCCTGCTCGCGCAGCCGAAGGTCGAGGAACTGATGGAGGACCACGCCCGCGACCTGGGGGTGGACATCCGGCGCGGGCACGCCTTCACCGCGTTGACCCAGGAGAAGGATCGGATCGTGGTGCGGGCCGAGGGCCCCGCCGGGCCCTCCACCATGGAGACGGCGTTCCTGGTCGGCTGCGACGGAGCGGGCAGCGCGGTCCGCCCGGCCGCCGGGATCGGCTTTCCGGGAACCGCCTCCACGGCGTACGCCTGGGTCGCCGACGTGACGCTCGACGACCCTCCGGCGGTGCCGTACTTCCAGAAGACCAACGCGGCCGGGCAGGTGCTGGTCGTGCCCATCGGGCCCGGCCTCCATCGAGTGGCCGGCGTCGACGGCACCGGCGTTCTCGGCGACGAGGACCGGCCGGCGGAGAAGGAACTGCGCGCCTGGCTCGTGGCCGTCGCCGGCACCGACTTCGGCCTGCACGACCCCGTCTGGGTGTCCGGCACCGGATCCGCCTCGTGCCTCGCCGACCGATACCGCGACGGGCAGGTTCTCCTGGCCGGAGACGCCGCCCACCGCCTGTTCCCCGCCGGGGGCATGGGCTTGAACGCCGGCGTGCAGGACGCGTGGAACCTCGGCTGGAAGCTCGCCGCCACCGTGCGGGGATGGGCTCCCGACGGGCTGCTCGACAGCTACCACGCGGAACGGCACCCGGTCGGCGCGGCCACGCTGCGCCTGACCCGCGGGCAGACCGCGCTCATGACGACGTTCACGCCCGAGAATCTGGCCCTGCGGTCGGTCCTGGACGACGCCATCGCGCGTGTGCCGGAATTCTCCCGCTTCCTGGCCGAGCAGGTCTCCGGCATCGGCGTGGCGTACGGAAGCGACGCGGGTGATCATCCGCTCGTGGGGACACGGGCCCCGGACCTGCCGCTGTCCGGCGGGCCGGGGCTGTTCGCGCTGCTCACCCCCGGGCGCTACGTGCTGCTCGACTTCACAGGAGCGGGCCGCGCCCTCCCCGGCCGGATGGCCGCGTCCCCCGCGCCTCCCCTGCCGCCGGGTCTCGTCGTGTGCGCGGGCGCGCCGGTCGAGTCCAGGGCCGAGTGGCGGCGGGTGCGTGCCGCGCTGATCCGTCCGGACGGGCACGTCGCCTGGGCCTCGGAGGAGAGCGACGAGACGGCCCTGCGGTCCGCGGCGGCCACGGCGCTGGCCGCCACGACACGCGTCAGAACGCCGGGCTCCTGACGGCCTCACCTTCGGCGGTCGGTGGTCACGACGGCGACGACACCGCCGCGGGCGGGGGCGTCACCCGACGGGCGGACGGCTCGTCGGAGACCTGGTCAGCGGGGCGCGTCCGTGACGACGACGTACACGCCGCGGACCTCGGTTTCGTCGGGCAGCCGCCAACCGGCCGTGACATGCCCCCGGGTCCCCGCGACGTCCGTCTCGCCGGGCCGCAGGACGCGGGTGACGCGCAGGGTCAGCCGTCCGCTCCCGGCGCCGTCCGCTGAACCGTCCAGGGCGTCCACGACGACGTCGGTGGCGTGCGGCGCCTCGGCCACTGCGGTCAGCCGGATCGGGCCCGGCACCGCGGCTCCCGTGAAGCTCGCGACGACCGTGGGGTCGGGAGTGTCGCTCACGCTCTGGGCCTGCGGCTCGGCGTCGCCCTGGATCAGGGCGTGGAGTTGTGCGACGAGAACCGGATCGTGGGTGCCGTCATAGACCCACCGCTGTCCCAGGACGCCGTGCTCCGGCGTCCCGATGAGGGCGTGATCGGCTTCCTCCAGCGGCGCCCCACGGTAGGTGAGCGGCACGTGATAGGAGACCGGCCGGTCGCCGGACACGTCGGTGACCACCATGAAGTCGATCCCGACCTCGCCCCGCGGGTCGTCGAGGCGGAAGCCCCCGGCCCTCGTCAGCTCCGGCCGCCCCTCGCCTTCGTACCAGGGCTGGGTGGGAAGCCACGCGGTGAGCAGCTCCAGTTTGCTGGGCGTCAGCGTGGTGCGATGGATGACAGCCATACCGTGAAGCCCCTTCGTCGGCGTCCCGTCACCGTTCTCCCCGGCGCGACCGCGCGGGGCGGATCATCGTCTCACACAGCCCGCGGCGGCTCTTCGCCCCCTCCCCCGCGCGGGGGAGGCGGATGGTTCCCCCGGGGGAGGCGGACGCCGGCGCCCGCCGGAAGCATCTCGACCGTGAACACGGATGAGACACGAACGGTGGGGGACACCGCGACACCGGTCGAGACGGACCAGGTCGGTGCCGGATGGACCGCGGCGCGCGTGGTGGCCGGCTACGGCGCCGCACTGTCGCTGTCGCTCTATCTCGCGGTGAAGGTCGTCTGGGTGGTGGCGGCGCTGCTCGGCCACGCGCCGTCCACCTTCACCGACGGCGACTGGGTCCTGTTGAACGGGGTCACCGTCGCCATGTCGGTCGTCGGCATCGCTTTGGGGCTGGTCCTCGCGCAACGACGGGGCCGCCGCGTCCCGGCGCCGCCGCTGGTCTTCTTCGCCTGGATGGGGGCAGGATTCCTCGTACCGATGATCCCCTACATGCTGTTCAGCGCCGTCCTCGGAGGCGGCGCGGGAGGCGGCGACTCCGGCGGCGGCGATGCCGCCCCATCGTGGGAGATGGTGTTCATCGGTATCGGATTCGCGGGCATGGCTCTGGGACTGGCCATAGCGCTCCCCATCTACATGCGGGAACGGTGGCCGGCCGCGTTCCTCGGACGCGTCGGTGACCGCCCTCCCCTGCCCCTCGGCCGATCCGGTCTGCGAGCTCTGCACATCCTGGTCGCGGCACTGGCCCTCCTATGGACGTACTGGACGGCGGGCGGAACGCTCGGCATCACCCCCGCGCACCGCGACCTGATGGACGTCAACGGACGGCTGCTCACCGGCAACTCCGCGCTCTGGGCCGTCATCGGCGCCGCCGCGATCCGCGTGATCGCCACGGGGCGGCCGAGGATGCCCCTGTGGATCCCTACGGCGTTGGCCTTCACATCGTCGGGTTCGCTGTTCGCGTGGGCGGCGTGGAAGCTCCTGTGGGCCCTCCTCCGGCCGGGTGGCTACGCGGCCGCCGAATATCCGGCCGTTTCCGTCGTCCAGCACGGGCTGGGCATCACGGCAGGAATCGTGATGCTGGCCGCGCTGCTCAAGGCCGCGCGGACGCGCCGGGGCGGGGTCGGGTGACCCACGCCCCGGCGGCCCGCCGTGGAAGTGCTACCCCGTGAAGTCCGCGACGTGGTCGCGGACCCAGGTGGCGAAGGTGCGGGGAGCGTGGCCGGTGACCTGTTCGACGGTGCCGGTCAGGGGCACGGGGCGGCCGTCATTGGCCCGCCAGTAGTCGAGGAGGGCGTCCGCGTAAGGACCGGGGATGTAGCCGGCCGTCTCCTGTTTCCATTCCTCCGGGGTGACGTGGCCGACGGCGATCGCCCGGCCGGTGATCTCGGCGAGCAGGCCGATCTGTTCGCTGAACGTGAGGCTCTGCGGGCCGGTCAGGTGGAGGCGCCGGCCCTGGTGGGACGGGACGGTGAGCACGGTGAAGGCCACTTCGGCGAGGTCGCGTTCGTGGATGGGGTCGGTGTGGGAGCCCGGGTAGGGCAGGCTCACCGGGCGTCCGGCCTTGATGGGCCAGGCCCAGGCGCCCGCGTTGCCGGCGAAGGAACCGGGGCGCAGGATCGTGGTGGTGAGCGGTGCGGCGAGCAGCGCGGTCTCGACGTCGAGATGGGCCTTGGCCAGCGGATCGCCGGCCGCGCCGGGAGCCAGCACGGCGGCGGACGACAGCAGGACGACGTGCTCGACCCCCGCGGTGACGGCGGCGTCGGCGAACTCGGCGACGTGCGAAGCCTCGGCGTACAGGAAGACCTCGCTGACTCCGGCGAGAGCGGCCGGGAAGGTGCCGGGATCCCGCAGGTTGCAGGTGACGGCCGTGACGCCGTCCGGCACTCGCAGCCGTCCGGGGTCGCTGGACGCCACGCGTACGGGGCGACCGGCCTGAAGCAGCAGGGTCAGCAGGGCGTTGGCGACCGCGCCGCGGCCTCCGGTGACGAGAATCATGGAAATACTCCGGTTACGGGTACGAATGTGCGGATGCCTTCCGGAAGCGCGGAAGGCTCAGTGAGCGAGTGCTCCCCGGCGCGGACGCAGCGGGATGCCCGTCAGGACACGCCGCGGTGAGGGCCAGGACGAGGAGCAGGCCGGGCAGAATTCCGCTCATACCGACGATTCCCACGGCGAACAGCAGCACGCCGATCGAGACGACGACGCGCCCGTGGGAGGCGATGCGGCTGCGGACCGGCATCGAGGTGGCGATGATGCCATGCGTGTAGCTCGCGCCGAGCCAGGGAGCCGGCGACCAGGAGGCGCCGAGGTCCCGCATGATGGTGGGGGCGGCCACGTTGGCCACCGTGGTGCTCAGCAGATCGAGTACGCCGACGGCGACCACGAGCAGGAAGATCGCCCACACGCGTGGAGACTGGGTTGAGGACATGGCGAGGCAGACTCTCCACTGAGAGTTCCGGACAGCCTTTACTGAGGCTGCCGTGCCGGCCGGATGTCCCGACGCGCTCGTGAGCGAGCGCTGCACCTTACGATCAAGAAATTACCACGAACCCTACGCAACCGGAGAACCCGGTCGACAGGCAGATCCAACCCGAGCCGCCCCTGGGGTGAATCCGTGCTTCTCGATGTCAGTGACCGCGGTTGGCGGCGCAGCTCCCGGGAGGTGGCGCGGGCAAAGCGATCGGCTGCTGCTGCCGGTACTGTTCCAGGTCGATGAGGTTCCCGTTGATCGCGTCGCGCCTCTGAAGTTCCGCCCAGTACACCGGGTCGAGGAAGATCGCGGGGTTCCACAGCGACTGCGTCAGGTCCGTCAGTTGGCCCAGGTACAGCACAGCGTCGGCCAGCTTTCCCAAGGGGACGCCGCACAGCCGCGGGGCGTCCATGAACTGTCCCGCGTCGGTGGATTCCAGCCAGGTGCCTGAGCACGGGATCACGGCGCGCCGTGGACAGGTCACCAGGCGGGGATGGCTACCGGCCACGATCACGTAGACGTGCCGGCCGGTCTGTTCCTCGATCAGCGGGACTCCGTGGTCGGCGTTCTGCCCTGGCTCCGGCGAGTGCATCACGTGCCCGCTGCCGTAGCAGATCAGTGCCCGGCGTTTCTTGGCGAGCACTTCCCGTTTCACCACTGACGCCATGTGGGCGTCACGTTGGGCGAGAAAGGCATCCACTTGGTCTTGGGTGGTGATACGGGACCAGTCGATCGGCGGATCCCCGAGCAGCACCCGGATCCTTCGCTCCGCAGGCAGCGTCCAGTTGACGGCGCGGACCGTCCGGAAGAACTGTTCACGGATCGGCTGGTCGCCGGTGGCCCCGGGCGACTGCGTGGTGTTCCGCCAGACCTGCCGCAACACTTGGTCGTCGACAGCCGCCCCGGCAACGAACCGGTCGACGATCGGCTGATACAACGCGTTGCCGAACTCGACGACGATGTCGTCGACCACCTGCGGCAACCGCGGATCTGCGAGCAGCATCTGCTGCGCGTCACCGTGTTCCTGCTGACCGTGTGACTCACCGATCGCAACGAGCCGGTGGCGCTCGAAGGCCGCGAGCACCGCCTGGTTGAGGTCCCGTGTGGCCGCGTCGGCCCTGCCCGCCGAACTGGTCGTCAGCAGTCCGCCGGCCCTGCCCGCCGAACTGGTCGTCGACAGTCCGCCGGCTGCCGTACTGGCACCGGTGAGGGCGAGGAACCTACGCCGCGTCAACCGTGGATCTCTCACGTCTGGTCCTTTCCGAATGGCGATTTCGCTCGTGTGACGGGCACCGTGCTCACGGGTCGTGTCTCTCGTGGACGCCTTTCCGGGATGGTTGTACGGCACGGCCGGTGTCGGCCGGGTGTCAGCGGCTGACACCCGCCCGACACCGGATCCCTGACATCGTGAGCAGTGCGGTCGCGGCCTGCCGAACGCGGCACCACCAACGAGAAGGAGGACGGTCGTGCGAGTTCTGGTCGTCGAAGACTTCGAGGTTCTGGCGAGGGCGATCGGGACCGGATTGCGCCGCGAGGGCATGGCGGTGGACGTCGTTCTCGACGGCGACGACGCTCTGGCCCACCTGGCCGGCACCCGATACGACGTGGTGGTGCTGGACCGCGACCTGCCCGGCACACCCGGCGACGACGTGTGCCGTGACATCGCCGCCGGTGGCGCCGGGTCGCGGGTGCTGATGCTCACCGCCGCAGGCACCGTGCGAGACAGGGTCGAGGGCCTGGGTTTGGGCGCCGACGACTACCTGCCCAAGCCGTTCGACTTCACCGAGCTCGTGGCCCGCGTGCGCGCGCTGGGACGCCGCTCGGCGCCCGCCGTGCCTCCGGTCCTCCAGGCAGAAGATCTGACCCTGGACCCGAGCCGGCGGGTGGCCTTTCGTGGCGGACGGCGCTTGGAGCTCACCCCGAAGGAGTTCGCCCTGTTGGAATGCCTGCTCGCTGCCGGTGACCGGGTTGTGTCCACGGAGCAGTTGCTGGAACGGGTCTGGGACGAGGCCGCCAACCCGTTCACCACGGCCGTAAAGACGACGGTGCGCCGGTTGCGGGCCAAACTCGGCGAACCGCCGGTGATCGAAACCGTCCGTGAGGGCGGCTACCGGATCGGAGTCCCGCGATGAATCCCGCATTGGACCCAACGGTGACCGGCCCCGCCCGGCACCACCTGCGCCGGCCGTCCCTACGCGCGCAGCTCACGACGCTGTACGCCGGCCTGGTTCTGGCCGTCGTCGTCCCGATGCTGCTGCTCGCCGGCTTCCTCTTCGGGAGAGACCGGATCCGCGTCCGGGCCGGGGACGCCGTCCCTCCGCCCGACACGGCCACCCAGCAGGTCGATGCCGCGCTCGCGATCACCGCGATCACCGTCGTGGTCCTCACCGTGCCGATCGCGTGGTGGCTGGCCGGGCGCTTCCTCCGCCCGCTGCGCGCCATGACCGTGACCGCCCAGGAGATTTCAGCCACCAACCTCAACCGGCGGCTCGGCCTGCGCGGCCCGGACGACGAGCTGACCAAGCTGGGGCGCACCCTCGACGACCTGTTCGAGCGGTTGGACTCCTCGTTCGCGGCGCAGCGCCACTTCGTGGCCAACGCCTCGCATGAGCTGCGCACCCCGCTGGCCGGTCAGCGCACCGTACTCCAGGTCGCGCTCGCCGACCCCGACGCGAGCGAGGCCAGCCTGCGAGCCGCGTGCGAGGAAGCACTCGGTCTCGGCGAACGGCAGGAACGGTTGATCGACGCCCTGCTCACGCTGGCGGAAGGACAGAAGGGCATCGAGCACTGGGAAGTGGTCGACTTGGCTGACGTCACCAAGGGGCTGCTGCTGTCGCGCCGTGCGGAGGCCGTCCGGCGAACCATCACGGTCCAGGCGTCGCTGGATCCAGCACCGATCAGCGGTGACCCCGACCTGCTCGCGAGCATGATCGGCAACCTGGTCGACAACGCACTCCACCACAACGTTCCCGACGGACACGTCACCATCGCCACCGAACTCACGAATGGCTGCGCCCGCCTATCGGTCGGCAACACCGGCCCGGCGATCCGATCGCAGGACCTACGCCGGCTTTTCCAACCGTTCCAGCGACTCGGTACCCAACGAACCCACACCGCCGACGGCCACGGACTGGGCCTGGTCATCGTGCAGGCCGTCGCCGAAGCACACGGCGCGCAGCTGACGGCCCATCCCCGCCCCGGGGGCGGCTTGGACGTGACAATACTGTTCGGCTGAGTCCACCCGGCCGGCGCCTCCTGCCCCTCACCGCCGGGGACGACGCGCTGCCGCCCGGCCCGCGGTTCCCGGGGGCCACCTGCTGACCGGCAGGCTCAGTCGCCGTCGCGGACCTTGTCGTACAGCAGGCACAGCGCCCCGCTCGCGGCCTGCGCGACGGAGACGGGCCGCCAGCCGGTGGCGGGAAGGCCGTCGGCGAACAGCCGGGGCCCGTCGCCGACCAGCTCGGGCGCGAGCGTGATGCTCAGCCGGTCGAGCTCTCCGGCCCGCAGCAGGGCCTGGATGACGCTGGTGCTGGCCAGCACGATGATGTCGCCGCCGTCCTGCTGCCGCAGCTCCTTCACGACCTCGGCGGGACCGGCGGCGACGATGCGGGAGTTCTGCCACGCGGTCTCGGTGAGCGTGGTGGAGAAGACGACCTTCTCCACGGTGTTCAGCCACTGGGCGAAGGCCCGGTCACGGGGGTCGGCCGACTCGTCCTCGGCCACCGCGGGCCAGAAGCCACCGAAGCCCTGGTAGTTCTTGCGGCCCAGCAGCGCGGTGGTGGCCCCGGAGGTGACCTTCACCATGTGGTCGCGGGCGCCGTCGCTGACGGCGTGGGGGACGATCCAGCCCATGTCGTACTCGCCGCCGGGGCCGTGGATCCGGCCGTCGAGGGAGAGGGTGATGTTGCCGATAACGGTGCGGTTCGTTGTCATGAGGCGAGTCTTGCCGGGGCGGCAGTGGCTAACATCGGCCAGATGGCCGATATGCCAGATGCGGGCCTGGCCGACAACGGCGCTCCGCCGCCGGAGCTGACCTCGTTCGCCGGCCGCCGGGCCGAGTTGCACATGATCGGGCAGGCCCTGGGCGAGGCCCGGCTGGTCACCCTGACCGGCGCGGGAGGCTGCGGCAAGACCCGGCTGGCGGCCCGGCTCGCCGGGCGGCCGGCGCGTCCGCCGCGCGACGGCGTGTGGTGGGTGGATCTCGCGCAGGAGACCGACCCGGCGGCGGTGCCGCGCCTCGTCGCGACGGTCCTGCGGGTGCTCCTGGCCGGCGACTCGGACGAGACCGCCGCCCTGTCCAGGCAGCTGCGCGAGCGGGAGCTGCTCCTGGTGCTGGACAACTGCGAGCACCTGCTGGACGGCGTCGCCGGCGTGGTCGCGGGCCTGCTGCGCCACTGCCCGCACGTCACCGTCCTGGCGACCAGCCGGGAGCCGCTCGGCCTGCCCGGCGAGATGGTCTGGCGGGTCCCGCCCCTGGACGCGAACGACGCGGTCGCCCTCTTCCTCGATCGGGGCCACGACGTGCCGCGCACCGAGGAGGCGCTGACCGCGGTGCGCGACATCTGCGCCCGGCTCGACGGCATCCCTCTCGCGCTGGAGCTGGCCGCCGCCTGGACCGGCACGCTGACGCCTCAGGAGATCGGCGCCGAGCTGGACGACCGGTTCTCGATCCTGGTCGCCGGCCACCAGGGGGCTCCGCCGCGGCACCGTACGCTGGCGGCGTCCATGGCCTGGAGCCACGACCTGCTTCAGGAGCGCGACCAGGTGCTGTTCCGCCGGCTGGGCGTGTTCGAGCCGGGCTTCACCCTCGCCGTCGCCGAGGGCGTGCTGGACGGCCATGGCCGTGTGGAGTTGCTCACGGGCCTGCGCCGGCTGATCGACAAGTCGCTGCTGCTGGCCGAGACCCGCATGGGCGTCACCCGCTACCGGATGCTGTCCTCGGTCAGGCGGTACGCGTGGGAGCGGCTCGCCGAGGCGGGTGAGCTGACCGCCGTACGCGACCGCCACCTGGCCGTCTTCCTGGCCCTGGTCCGGGAGGCCGCCCCGCTGCTGGACAGCGACAAGGACACCTGGCGGGCCACGATGCGCGAGGAGTATCCCAACCTGCGCGCGGCGCTCGAATGGGGTCTGTCCGGCGACCGCCCGGATCAGGCTCGCCGCCTGGCGGCCGGGCTGGCCTGGCTGTGGCACCTGGAAGGCCGGCTCGGGGAGGGCCTGGGACTGCTCCGGCTGGCGGCCGAGCGGGGCGCCGGCGAGCACAGCGCGCTGCAGGCCCGGGTCCTCACCGGTCTCGCGCTCGTCGCCGACACTACGCACCCGGCCGGGCTGGAGTTCGACGCGGCCGACGCCGCCCGTGCCATGGCGCTCGACCACGGCGATCTGCGCACCGCCTGCCTGGCGGGGTCTCTCAGCGCCATCGGCTTGCTGCTCACCTCTCCTGACGAGGCGCGGGTGCGGGCCGCCGCCGTCCACGAGGAGGCCGTCGCGGCCGGCGACGCCTTCGTCGCCGACGCCGCTCAGGTCCTGGTCGGCCTGGTCCACCACATGAGGGAGGAGCATCGCCAGGCGCTGGCGGAGCTGGAGACGCCGGTCCGCGGCCTGCTGCGGCGGGGCGACCGCGGCGTGGCGGCGCTGGCGCTCGGCCTGATGGCCCTCGGCAACGCCTGTCTCGGCGAGCTG
This sequence comes from Microbispora rosea, assembly GCF_900156315.1. Classification (GTDB taxonomy): domain Bacteria; phylum Actinomycetota; class Actinomycetes; order Streptosporangiales; family Streptosporangiaceae; genus Microbispora; species Microbispora rosea. The sequence continues at coordinate 76,550 of NZ_FTNI01000030.1, forward strand.
CACCGGGCCAGAGCACTGGCGGAGCAGGCGGTCGAGGTCGCCGCCCCTCTCGCCGACTACCACCGTGCCGGCACGGCGCGCGCCGTCCTCGCCGGTGTGTGCCATCTGCAAGGCGACGACAAGGCCGCCGAGCTCGCCCTTGACCCGGTCATCCGGCTGGTGGACCAGGCGCCCTCGGCTCCCTTCGTGCCGAGGCTCGCGTTGACGATCGGGCGGCTCTGCCTGAGCAGGCGCGAACCGGTGCGGGCGGCCGAATGGTTCAGGAGCGAGACGGCCTGGCGCGGCGGCGAGCAGCCGGACGAGCTGCTGACCCCGGAGACCCGCATCGCCCTGGCGGCGGCGCTGCGGCAGGGCGGCGACCCGGAGGGCGCGGCCCGCGCCTGCGCGGCCGGCCTCGATGCCGCCGAGGCTCTGGGGATGCCGCGCCTGATCGCCGAAGCTCTGGAGCAGCAGGCGTTCCTCGACGAGGCGCGCGCCGTCGCTCTGCATCTGGAGGCCCTGCGCCTGCGCGCCGCCAACGGCCTCCGCCTGGCCTGCGTGGACAGTCTCGAGGCCCTGGCAGCGCTGGCCGACGCCACCACCGGCGCCCGGATCATGGGCGCGTGCGATCGGGCCAGGGAGGAGCTCGGCTACCCCCGGCCGCATCGGCCGAGCGTCCCGTCCGATCCGGAGGGCCGCCGGATGGAGCTGGAGGAGGCCATCGCCTTCACCCGCCGCGCGCACGGCGGACGCCGCCGTCCCGCCTCCGGCTGGGCCAGCCTCACCCCCGCGGAGCAGGAGGTCGTACGGCTGGCCGTGGCGGGCCTGTCCAACCCCGAAATCGGTGACCGGCTGTTCATGAGCCGCAGCACGGTCAAGACCCATCTGGCGCACGTGTACGCGAAGCTCGGCGTGGCGAACCGCACCGAGCTGGCGGCGCTGCGCCGCGAACACGACCACTGAGACACCGGCCGGCGGCCCGCGACGCGGACACGCGGGCCGGCCGGGCCGCCGCGCGCCCCGTCACTCATCGTGAGTGCCTGCTCTCCATAGCACGACATCCATCGCGGAGGTCTGGCACACCGACGCACATCGCGTGCTTCGCAGTGTCAACTTGTCTGACTTACCGACCTAATATCACTTATTTTCCCTTTATGTGGAGAACATGACTTAACTCCTCAATGGGCGAAAAGATTTCGTTGACAGGCGGTTACGGTAAACGTTTAATGTGGGCGATCTTGCGGATTTCGTACGGGAGATAACCCATGTTTAGGCTTCCCGGACTGCGGAGTTGGCGTGCGCTCACTGCCGTGGTCGTGGCGGGTGTACTGGTGGGAACCGGGGCACCCCCGGCCGCGATGGCGGCACAGGAAGGTCGGACGGGATCCGACACGGGCCTGCTGGACGGCTGGCAGCAGGCACTGAAGCGCGCGGCCGAGATCCGGGAACCGGTCGAGGTGACCGACGCTCGGACCGAGTTCACCACCACATATGCCAATCCGGACGGCGAGTCGTTCCGGCTTGAGCAGTCCACCGCCCCCGTCCGGGTCAAGGGAGCGGACGGGGCGTGGGTGTCACCCGACGCGACGCTGGAGCGGCGCGCCGACGGAAGCGTGGGGCCGGTCGCGGCCGCCGTGGGCGTCTCCTTCTCCGGAGGCGGCGACGGCGGGAACCTCGTCACCATGAACCGCGACGGCCGGACCCTCGCGCTGGGCTGGCCGGGAACCCTGCCGGAGCCGGTGCTGGACGGCCCGAACGCCACCTACCCGGACGTGCTGCCGGACGTCGACCTCAGGATGACCGCGACGACCGAGGGCTTCCGGCAGGTTCTGATCGTCAAGACTCCGCAGGCCGCGGACAACCCCGCGCTCGCGAAGATCCGGTACGCCGTGAAGTCGTCCGGGCTCAAGGTGGAGCAGACCGCGGACGGCGGCATGTCCGCGACCGACGGCAACGCCACCGAGGTCTTCACCTCGCCCCCCGCCGCGATGTGGGACTCCACCGGGGACCCCGCGGCAGGGCAGCCCGGAACGGCCGGCGCCCCCGCCGCGCCGTCCTCCTCGGCCCCGTCCTCCCCGGCCCCGTCGGCCGCCTCCACCTCGTCCGCGAAGGGCGGCGCTCCCCAGGGCGCGCCCGCGGACGGCTCGCCGGAGCCGGCGTCACCCCCTTCGGAAGGTTCTCCGGCCGAGGGGCAGGCCGCCGACGGTCCCGCTCCCGGAGCGGGGCACGCCGAGCTGCCGATCGAGGTCGGCAAGGACACGCTCACCCTCGTGCCCGACGCCGGCCTGCTGCGCCAGAAGGACGAGTCGGCCTATCCCGTCTACATCGACCCGACCGTGACCTGGGGGGAGACCGACCGGACGCTGCTGCGCTCGGACGGCTACAAGTCGTACAACTGGGGCAACGGCAGCAACAACCAGGGCGAGGGCGTCGGCCACTGCGGCACCTGGAACGGCTACTACTGCGGGCCCGGATACACCCAGCGGCTGTACTTCCAGTTCTCCCCCGCGAGCCTCAAGGGCAAGCAGGTGCTGAGCGCGGCGTTCCGCGTCACCGAGCCCTGGGCGTTCCAGTGCAGCCCCCGCTGGGTGGACCTCGTCCGTACGAACAACTTCACCTCGTCCACCACCTGGTCGGGCCGCCCCAAGGAGCTCGACTGGATGGTGGACCGCAACGTGTCGGCCGGCCGCGGCTCGGCGTGCGATCCCGACGAGCCGGCCGCGCCGATCGAGTTCAAGGACAACCCCGACGAGACGAACGAGAACCTGACCCCGACCGTGAAGGACTTCGCGGCGGGCAAGTTCTCCAAGCTCACGCTGGAGCTGCGCGCGCACGACGAGGGCGACACCTCCGCCTGGAAGCGGTTCAGGAACGACGCCGTGCTCGTCGTCGACTACGTGGGCATGCCCGGGGTGCCGACCGGGGTCGGCCTCGTCACCGGCTCGGGCACCGTCTGCGAGACCAAGGAGTCGGCGCCCGCGGTCGTCTCCGACCCCACCCCCACCATGGCGAACACGCCCCAGACCCTCGCGGGCGGCGAGTCCGGCGCGATGCTGCGGGGCGCGTTCTACGTGCAGAAGAAGAACGCCGACGGCACCTGGACGCAGGCCTTCTCCACCATCGAGCGGCCGACGACCGGACACGTGGGCGACAACGTCAAGGTGACCGCCGACGCCCCGACGCTGTCGGAGGGCGTGCTCTACCGCTACGACTCGTGGACGCGCTCCTACTACAGCAACTACACCAAGTGGCTGGCCGGGACCAGCAGCTACCTGAGCGCCGGCTGGTGCTACTTCAAGGTCGACCCGACCGCGCCCAAGGCGCCGGTGGTCACGCTCGGCGCGCCGTACACCGCCTGCACCGCCACGAGCTGCGCACCGGCCGGCGGTCCGGGGCAGAGCACGACCGTCTCCTTCGGCCCGGCGTCCGGCGACGCCAACAACGTCGCCTACCAGTACCGCGCGTCCACGAGCTCGACCTGGTCGTCCGACGTCACGGGCGCCACGGCGAAAGCAGTGATCACTCCCCCGGCCGCCGGGACGTACAGCCTGTACGTGCGGGCCAAGGACAACGTCGGCAGATACGGCGCGACCACGGTCGTCGACTTCCTGGTCGCCGCGGGCGCGGGCCCGGTCGGCAGGTGGCACTTCGACGAGGGCTCCGGCGTCGCCGTCGACCGGGGCAGCGGGCATCACGACGCCACGCTCTCCGGCGGCGCCGTACGGGACGCCCGGGGACGCCGCGGCGAGGTCTGGTACGACGACGCCGGCACGGCACTGGACACCCCGAAGGTCGACCAGGGGTTGGGCCTGAACGGCACGTCGGCGTACGCCGCGACGTCCGGGCCCGTCCTGGAGACCCGGTCGGCCTACACGGTCTCCGCCTGGGTGCGGCTGGACAAGGTGAGCGACGACGGCATCGTGCTGTCGCAGGACGGCTCGGGCGGCTACAGCCCCTTCCTGCTCTGGCACGAGAAGGACTACGGCGCCTTCTGCTTCGGTGTGAAGGAGAAGGACGAGGCGACGGGCAAGGCCTACTTCGGGGTCTGCGGCAAGAACGGCACGTCCAGGGCGAACGTCTGGACCCACCTGGCCGGCACCTACGACCCGGCGACGCAGAAGCTCAGCTTCTACGTCAACGGCGTGCCGCAGGGCACCGCGACCGTCTCCGGCCTGTGGTCGGCCACCGGGCCGTTCGAGATCGGCCGCTACAAGTGGGCCAACGTCTTCCAGTTCTACTTCCCCGGCTCGATCGACGAGGTCGCCGCCTGGCAGCGGGTCCTGACCCCTGAGGAGGTCGCGACGGAGGCGCGGTCGGAGTCGCCGGCGTCCGGCCGCAACGACGTCGAGCTGGTGGCCGACTGGGACCCTGCGGGCGTCGCGGGGACGCAGGTGCCCGACTCGCTGTCGGGGTACGGCCGGGCGCTGGCGCTGGCCGGCGGCGCGTCGCTGGACGGCGAGGGCCTGGTGCTCGACGGCGTGGACGACGCCGCCACCACCGCGGGCCCGGTCGTGGACGACCTGGGCTCGTTCACGGTCACCGCGAAGGTCGAGCTCGGCCGGGACAAGATCCTGGAGAAGCCGATCGGGACCGTCGGCCAGGTGGCCGGGCAGCGCACCGCCGACGGGTCGTCGTGGGGCCTGTGGTTCGAGCTGACCGGCAAGGAGACGCAGCTCGACGACGACGGCAACGAGGTCAGCGTCCCGGTCGGCTTCTGGCGCTTCGGCCGGGTCGGCAAGGACGGCACGAAGACCTGGGTGAGCTCCGACACGCCTGCCAGCCTGGACAGCCCGGTCCGCCTGACCGGCGTGTACGACGCCCTGGCGGCGAACGGGCGCGTGGTGCGGCTCTACGTGGGCCACGAGCAGAACGACCTCGACATGGCCTACACCGCCGTGCCCGGGTCGGGCGACTTCGCGGCCGGCAAGGGCTTCAGCGCGACCTCCTGGGGTCACTTCCTCCCCGCGAGGATCACCGATCTGCGGCTGTGGGCGGGCGCCATGGCCGATTCCGACCAGATGGACGCCGTCATCGGCGACTGACGGAGTCCGGGGACCGGCGAGCCGCCGGTCCCCGCGGCTCCCCCGCATCTTCCCCCGGCTGGTCCGCGGGTTCTCTCGTTTCCTCTCGAGGAGGTTGGGTCATGCGACGGCCCGGAATACGTGCTGCCCTGGTGGCCGCGCTGGCGGTGGTGATCTCGTTACCCGTCGGGGTGACGGCGGCCTCGGCCGCCGCTGTCTCCGCGGAACAGGGCCCGCCCGGCGCCCCTCCCGTGCAGAAGCAACGGTCCAGCAAGGTCAGGGCGATGGACGCGAGCGGGGCGAAGGAGGCCAGGGAGCGGGTCGCCGCGTCCAGGGCACGCAACGACGCCGCCGCCGACCGGGCCGCCAAGGAGCGCGAGGCCGCCCGGTGGCCGAGCGCCGCCGAGGCCGACGTGCCGATCGGCGGCGCGCGGAGCGTCAGCGTGGGCGGGCTCCCGGTGAGCCTGGACAGCGCCGCCTCTGACAGTGCGGCGCCGGCCGCCACCCAGGCCACCGCCCAGGCCACGGACCAAGCCACCACTCAGGCCACGGATCAGGCCGTCCCCGGCACCGCGGACTCCCCGGAGGCGCAGGCCGCCGGTTCGCGGACGGCCCGCGTGCGGGTGCTCGACCGCGCCGCCGCCGAAGCGGCCGGCGTGGACGGCGTGCTGCTGACCGCATCGGCGCAGGCCCCCGGCACCGCGACGCTGAGCGTCGGCTACGCCGCCTTCGCCTCCGCGTACGGCGGCGGGTGGAGCGGCCGGCTGCGCCTGGTCCGGCTGCCCGCCTGTGCCGCGACCACCCCGGAGCGGGAGGAGTGCCGCACGCGGACCCCGCTGGACACCGGCAACTCGGCCACGACGCAGACCCTCTCGGCGCCGGTCACGTTCGACGCCGCGCCGGCCGTGCTGGCCCTGACCGCAGACACCCCCGGTGAGGGAGGCGAGGCGGCCGACGGCAGCGGCAACTACGCCGCCACCCCGCTCGCCGCGTCGTCCACGTGGCAGGCGGGCGGCAACTCCGGCTCCTTCACCTGGTCCTACCCGATCGCCCCGGTGGAGCCGGCGGCGGGACCGGCGCCCGCGCTCGACCTGTCGTACGACTCGGGCAGCGTGGACGGGCGCACCTCCACCACCAACAACCAGGGCACCTCGATCGGCGAGGGCTTCGACACCGCCGCCACCTCCTACATCGACCGCCAGTTCGGCAACTGCGACGAGGACGGCCACGACAAGCAGTACGACCTGTGCTGGAAGTACGACAACGCCTCGCTCGTCCTCAACGGCAAGTCCACCGAGCTGGTCAAGGACGACACCAGCGGCAAGTGGCGGCTGAAGAACGACGACGCCTCCACGGTCACCCACTCCACGGGCGCCGACAACGGCGACGACGACGGCGAGTACTGGACCGTCGTCACCGGCGACGGCACCAAGTACGTCTTCGGCCTGAACAAGCTGAGCGGCGCGGGCAGCCAGCGAACCAACTCGGTGTTCACGGTCCCCGTCTACGGCGACGACTCCGGTGAGCCCGGTTACAGCAAGGGCGACGCCTTCGCCGACCGCTCCGTCACCCAGGCGTGGCGGTGGAACCTCGACTACGCCGAGGACACCCACGGCAACGCCATGACGTACTGGTACACGGCGGAGACCAACTACTACCGGAAGAACAAGTCGGCCACCGCGGCCACCTCCTACATCCGCGGCGGCTACCTCGACAAGATCCTCTACGGGCAGCGGTCCGACACGCTGTTCACCGTGGACGCGCCCTACAAGGTCGCCTTCTCCTACGCCGAGCGCTGCACGGCCTCCGACTGCGGCAGTCTCACCAAGGACACCGCCGAGAACTGGCCCGACGTCCCCTTCGACGCCATCTGCAAGAAGGACGCCGACAAGGACGACTGCCACGCCGAGAGCCCGGCCTTCTTCAGCCGCAAGCGCCTGGTGAAGATCGAGACGAGCGTCCTGTCCGGCACCGCGTACAAGCCGGTCGACTCCTGGGCGTTCACGCAGAAGTACCTGGACGGCGGCGACATCGGCAGCTCCGCCGACCAGACGCTGTCGCTGATGTCGATCGTGCGGACGGGCTCCGCCGCCGACACGCCGATGACGCTCGACCCCGTCTCGTTCACCTACGCCATGCGGCCCAACCGGGTCGCCGGCGGCACCCAGCCGGGCGGCGGCAACATTCTGCCTTTGACCAGGCCGCGCATCGAGACGGTCACCTCGGAGACCGGCGCGATCACCACGGTCAGCTACAACGAGCCCGAATGCGTGCGCGGCTCCACCATGCCGAAGGGCGAGGACGACAACGCGCTGTCCTGCTATCCGCAGTTCTGGCACATCAACGGCGCCACCGACGCCTCGATCGACTGGTTCAACAAATACCGCGTGCTCGCGGTGAACATCGCCGACCCGGCGGGGTACAACCCGCTCGTCGAGTACGCCTACGAGTACTCCGCGCCCGGCTGGCGCTACAACGACAGCCCGTTCACCCCCTCCGACGAGCGCACCTGGTCGCTGTGGCGGGGCTATCAGAAGGTCACCACGTACGTCGGCGACGCCGACGGCACCCGCACCAAGACGGTGTCGGTCTACCTGCAGGGCATGAACGGCGACCGGCTGCTCAAGTCCACCAGCCCGAGGACGGTCGACCCCGACAAGCGGCGCGCCGCAACCGTGCCGGGCCTCGACATCGCCGGTCTCGACGTGCCCGACCTCACCGACTCCGAGCAGTACGCCGGCTTCACCCGCGAGGAGGTCACCTACGACGGGTCGAACCCGGTCGACGTGACCGTCAACGACCCCTGGTCGGCGAAGACCGCCACCCAGCACAAGTCGTACGCCGACACCGAGGCCTACTACGTGCGCATGGGCAAGACGTCGGAGCACACCTACCTGACCGTCCCCAAGACCTGGCGCACCGTCACCACCTCCACGACGTACGACTCGTACGGCATGGCGGTCAGTCAGGACAGCACGGGCGACACCGCGAAGAGCGGCGACGAGACCTGCACCCGCACCTGGTACGCCCGCGACGACGCCAAGGGCCTGAACTCGCTGGTCTCCCGCACCCGCGTGGTCGGCCGCGCCTGCTCGGTGAAGGAGGCCGACCTGTCGCTGCCCGCCGACTCCGCCACCCCTGGCGACGTGCTGTCCGACACGGCCACCGTGTACGACAACACCGCCGCGACCGGGTGGTCGGCGAGCCAGAAGCCGGTGAAGGGCGACGCCACGTGGGTGGGACGGGCCACCGGCTATCCGTCGGCCGTCACCGGCGACGACCGCCCGCCGACCGGCTGGCAGCGCACCGGGTCGACCACCTACGACACGCTGGGCCGGCCGCTGACCGTGACCGACGCGGGCGGCAACCCCACCACCACGGCGTACACGCCGACCGGCGCCGGGGTGCTCACGAAGACGGTGGAGACCAACGCCAAGCAGCAGAAGGCGACGACGTTCCTCGACGGGACGCGCGGCCTTCCGGTGCGCACCTACGATCCGAACAACGGCAAGACCGAGCAGACCTACGACGCCCTCGGCAGGCTGACCGGCGTGTGGCTGCCCGACCGCAGCAAGGACGGCGGGCAGACCCCCACCTACGCCTACTCCTACGTGTACGAGCGGGGCAAGGCGCCCGCCATCGGCACCTCGACCGTCAAGTCGTCCACCACGGCCAGCTGGTCGTACGAGATCTTCGACTCGCTGCTGCGGCCCATGCAGACGCAGAAGCCGACCCCGAACGGCGGGCGGCTGCTGACCGACACCCGTTACGACTCGCGCGGCCTCGCCTACGAGACCTACGCCGACATCTTCGACTCCAAGCAGACGCCGAACGCCACCTATACCCGGGAGGAGTACGGCGAGGCGCCCAAGCAGGCGAACCTCGTCTTCGACGGCGCCGGCCGGCAGATCCGCAGCACGTTCCTGTCGTACGGCGTGGAGAAGTGGACGACCACCACGACCTACACCGGCGACTCCACCGCCGTCAGCGCGCCGACCGGCGGCACGGCGACCCGGACCATCACCGACGCGCTCGACCGCACGGTCGAACGGCGCGAGTACAACTCACCCTCCCCCGCCGACACCCAGTACGGCGCGCTGACCTCCAGCGGGTACACCTCCACGTCCTTCACCTACCGCGCCGACGACAAGGAACTGACCGTCACCGCTCCCGACGGCGCGAAGTGGTCCTACGCCTACGACCTGTTCGCCAGGCAGACCGGCATCGGCGACCCCGACAAGGGCGCGAGCACCGTCCGCTACACCGCGCTCGACCAGACCGACACCGTCACCGGCGCGAACGGCACGGTCCTGCTGTACGGCTACGACGAGCTCGGCCGCAAGACCGGGCTCTGGTCGGGGTCGCGCACCGACGCGAACAAGCTGGCCGCCTGGACGTACGACACCGTGGCCAAGGGCCAGCTCACCTCGTCCACCAGTTACGACGGCGGCGTCTCCGGCAAGGCGTACACGAAGAAGGTCCTGGCGTACGACGGCCAGTATCGCGCCACCAGCACCGAGATCGACATCGACCCGAACGACCCGATGGTCCTGTCCGGAGCGGCGAAGACCAGCTACACCTTCGGCAGCGACTACAACCTCGACGGCACGCTGAAGAGCTCCACCGAGCCCGCGGCCGGCGCTCTGGCCGAGGAGAGGATCAGCCTCACCTACACGCCGACCGGGCAGGTGACCGGGCTGACCGGCACCACCGACTACCTGCAGAAGGCCGACTACAACGCGCTCGGCCAGCCCCTGCAGTTCACCCTCGGCCTGTCGGGGGCCACGGAGGCCAAGAAGACCTTCCTCAACAACACCTACGAGGAGGGGACCGACCGGCTGAAGCGGTCCTTCGTCACCACCCAGTCCACGCCGGTGAAGCCGCAGGATCTGGCCTACCACTACGACGACGCGGGCAACGTCACCGAGATCGCCGACACCCCCACACAGGACGGCGCGGGACAGAACGACATCCAGTGCTTCACCTATGACGGGCAGCGGCGGCTGACCGAGGCGTGGACGCCAGCCACCGACGACTGCACCGGCAAGACGCTGGGCGGCGCCGCGCCGTACCGGACGGCCTACACCTACAACGCCTCGGGCCTGCGGGCGACGGAGACGCGCTACAGCGGCTCCACCGCCACCACCTCGACGTACTGCTACGGCGACACCGCCAAGCGGCACGCCCTCACCGCGATCGTGACGGGCTCCTGCACGGGCGCGTCTGCCACCTACTCCTACGACAAGTCCGGCAACACGACCGGGCGCAACGGCCAGGTGCTGACCTGGGACGCGCAGGGCCGCATCGCGACCCTCACCCAGGGCACGCAGAAGACCGCCTACCTGTACGACGCCGACGGCGGGCTGCTGATCCGCCGGGCGGTGGGCGACGGGGAGAGCGTGCTCTACCTCGGCGCCACCGAGATCCACTCGAAGAAGACCGGCAGCGCGGTCACGAACTGGGCCAGCCGCTTCTACGCCTCGGACACGCAGGTGATCGCGGTGCGCACCACTCAGGGCGGGAAGAACGCGGTCTCCTTCCTCGCCGGCGACCAGCACGGCACCTCCTCGCTGTCGGTCGACGCGGCCGGTCAGGCGATCAGCAAGCGCTTCACCACCCCGTTCGGCGCGCCGCGCGGGAACACGGTCGGCGGCGCGTGGCCCGACGACAAGGGGTTCCTCGGCAAGCCCGCCGACGCCACCACCGGGCTCACCTACGTCGGAGCCCGCATGTACGACCCGGTGGTCGGCAGGTTCCTGAGCGTGGACCCGGTGCTGTCCACCGGCCAGGCCCAGTCGCTCAACGGCTACTCGTACGGGAACAACAGCCCCGTCACGTTCAGCGACCCGACGGGCGAGGAGGTCGGCTCGCGGCCCAACTCCTGCCAGTACGACCTCAAGTACTGCGACAAGGAGACGCAGGCGGACGTCGGGTACGACCCGAAGACGGGCAAGGTCGACCCCGACAAGGGCGCCGAGCATCGGAAGAACAAGAAGAAGAAGAGCCGGCCGGTGCCGAGCCCGTCCCCGGGCCCGGCACCGAAGGCGCCGCCCGGCGGATGCTTCTGCCACTCGAACGGGATCAACCTGTTCAAGGCCCTGCTCATCCACCCGTTCCACTGGGGCAACAACACGAACGGCGCCAACGAGCTGGCCCTGAGCTACCACACGATGTTCAGCGACGGATCCTGTGAGCGCCGCGCCCTGCAGTACGTCTGCTACAACGGCTCCCCCGGAGGCGACCAGCCGATGACGGTCGGGGACGTCCACTTCTACCCGTACTCGAAGAAGGACTTCGAGAACCGGCTGCGGGACGAGAAGCAGCGCCGGGACGACATCGCGCGGGTCGCCGGGCGGGAGACGGCCGACAAGTATGGGCCCAACCTCGAAAAGCACGAGGCGGTCCACTCGGAGCAGTGGGCGAGCTACAGCACCGCCACCGCCTACATCGCGGCGTACGGCTACCAGTCCTTCAAATCCCAGCGGGAGACCGGAAGTCCCGCGGCGACCAATTCCTTCGAGGTGGGGGCCAACCTGTGGTGGGGCAGCTACACGAACTGGCGGCCGCTCGAGTACCGCCTGCCGGGGACCTAGGCTCGGAGGCAGCCGAAGGGAGAGGGAGACGATGACGCGTGGAAGAAGGCCGGGGCGCGGGCGCACCGCCGTCGCGCTGGCCGCTCTGGCCTTCTTCGGCGCGGCGTGCGACTCCACCGCGCCCGCGCCCAAGGGCGTCCTCGCCGTCGAGCGCGCCGAGGACGGCGGGGTCAGGCTGCTGCTCGGCGGCTGCCCCGGCTACGTCGCCAGCGACTTCTCGGTGCTTGAGGACACCGACGACGACGGCGAGCTCGTCACCTGGAGCGTGCACAACGGCGGCTGGACCGGGTCGGTGAACGAGATTCGGCTCTTCCAGCCGCCGCCCGAAGGCTGGCGGTCCGCCGACGACAGCCTCACCGCGCTGCAGGAGGGCGTCCCCTACATCGCCACCGTCAACGGCACCGCCGGCGACCTGAGCCTGCGGAGCAGGGTGCCGTTCACCACGGCCGACCTGGCGGGTCTCGGCCGCGGGCAGGTGCTGGCGTGGGCGGGAGGCGAGGAGACCGTGAAGACGAGCAGGGACGCCTTCCTGCGCGCCGACCCGGACCGCTGCCACCCGTGACCCGTCACGTCAGGCGCTGCTCGCCACGTTCTGGATGGCACGGGCGAGGCGGGCGAGATCGACGCCCTCGAGGTGGTCGAGGAAGTGCCGGCGCACGCTGGCCAGGTTGCTCGGCCACGCCTGTTCCAGGCGGGCGAGACCGGCGTCGGTGAGGACCGCGTTGAACCCGCGGGCGTCGTCGTCGCACCTGACCCGGTCGACCAGGCCCTGCCGCTCCAGGACGGAGACGATGCGCGTCATCCCACTCAGGGAGAGCTCGCAGGCGACCGCGAGCTCCCCCATCCTCATCCGCCGCTGCGGCGCCTCCGACAGCCGCATCAGGGCGATCCACTCGATGAGCGGCATCTGGTGTTCACGCACCATGTCGGCGTCGATGGCGCGGGGCAGCGCGTAGATCAGGCGAGGCAGCGCGCGGATCAACGCCTCCTCCTCGGAGGTCAGCGGCTGCGCCGGCGGCACCGGCTGCGATGTGGTCATGGCCACATTCTACTTGCTTGCTTCACAAACGAAGTACCTCATATGGTTTCTTCGCGAAGCAATCATTTCTCGCGGAAGTGGAGATCGTCATGACCAGAATCGGGATCATCCTCGGCAGCACCCGCCCCGGACGCAACGGGGAGGCCGTCGCCCGCTGGGTGCACCAGGTCGCCGGGCAGCGGACCGACGCGGAGTTCGAGCTTGTGGACCTGCTCGACTACAAGCTCCCGCACCTCGATGAGGCGCTGCCGCCGTCGTTGGGCCAGTACAGCCAGCCGCACACCATGGCGTGGGCCGACAAGATCGCGTCGTTCGACGGGTTCGTCATGGTGACGCCCGAATACAACCACTCGACGTCGGGCGCACTGAAGAACGCCATCGACTTCCTGTACGGCGAGTGGAACAACAAGGCCGTCGGCTTCGTCAGCTACGGCTCGGTCGGCGGCACCCGGGCGGTGGAACACCTGCGCCTGATCGCCGGCGAGCTCCAGATGGCCGACGTGCGGGCTCAGGTGGCGCTGTCGCTCTTCACCGACTTCAAGGACTTCAGCGTGTTCACGCCCAACGAATTCCAGCGTGACTCGCTCACCGCGATGTTGGACCAGGTCGTGGCGTGGAGCACGGCGCTCGCGCCGCTGCGCGCCCGCTGAGTTCGCGCCGACTCGGGGATCAGGAGGAACTCCGTGGGAACGCTTGACGGCAAGGTGGTGCTGATCACCGGCACCGCCGGAGGTCAGGGCCGGGTCGCATCGCTGACCTTCGCGCGGGAGGGCGCGAAGGTCGTCGGGTGCGACATCCAGGTCGACGCCAACAACGAGACGGTGGAACTCGTCCGCCGCGCCGGCGGTGACATGACGGGCATCGCGCCCGTCGACCTCACCGATCCGGAGCAGGCGCGGCAGCTGGTCGAGGACGCCGTGGCGGCCTACGGCGGGCTCGACGTCGTCTACAACAACGCGGCCAGGCCGCGCTTCGGGCCGGTGCCGGACTTCTCGGTGGAGGACTGGCGGATGACCATCGCCAGCGAACTCGACAATCCCTTCTTCGTGTCGAAGTTCGCATGGCCGCACCTGGTCCGGCGGGGTGGCGGCGTCATCATCAACGTCGCGTCCATGGCCGGCATGATCGCCGGTGAGGTCCCGCCGATGGTCGCGCACAGCGCGGCGAACGCCGGGGTCATCGGCATGACCCGGCAGTTCGCGCTCGAAGGCGCGCGCCACGGGATCCGCGCGGTGGCGATCAGCCCCGGGCCGATCCTCACCCCGGCCAGCGACCGCGACCTCGGCAACAACAAGGCGGCCAGGGACGCGATAACCCGCAAGACGCTCCTCAAGCGTTTCGGCCGGCCAGAGGAGATCGTCGAGCTGGCGGCCTTCCTCGCCTCCGACCGGGCGGCGTACATCACGGGCGCCAACTACGCGGTCGACGGCGGCGCGACCGCCTGGTAGCCGCTCGCCTCCCCTGACGCCCGGCCGCCCGGCGTCAGGGGATGGGCGGCGCCTCACCGAGAACAGGTAATCTGCCGACGACCTCGCGCCTCCGACGAGCCGAGGAATCCGGCTTCGGGAGTGAATGCATGAGGCGCTCGGTGATTTCCGCGGGTGTGGTTGCGGCGTTCCTGGTCTCCTGGCCGGCCGGTCCGGCCGAGGCTCGGACGGCCGATCCCCTGGCCGCTTTCACAGCGCAGGTGGCGGCCAAGCGTTGGGTGAAGGTGAGCGAGGTGCACCGGGTTCACATACGGAAGGAACTCTTCGAGACGTCCGATATTCGTGGTGCCGTGCGGCTCGGCGGGGCGGGGTTGACCGCGTACGACCTCACCGTCAAGACCAAACAGCTCGGGGGGCAGCTGCGGTTGCTCGCCGCAGGTGGGTACACGTACCAGTCGGGAAGGCCGATCCAGAAAATGTTGCCGGACGGGAAGACCTGGTGGAAGGAGCGGTTCACGGCCAGTGACCGCAACCCGTTCTCCTCGGTTCCGCCGGTTTTCGAGCCGGCTACGTACAAGGCGCTGCTGGCCACCACGACCAAGCGGACCGGCGGTGTTTATCAGGGCGCCATCACCGTGGGCACGCTGTACAAGGCCTCGCCGTCCCTGCGCGCGCAGCCTGACATGAAGCCCTCCCGGCGAGAGGCCGCACTGAAGGTCCACTGGCGGTTGTGGACAGACCGGAAGGGCCTGCCGACCCGGTTCTACACGACCTTCGCCGACCCGGACTACCCGACGGGAGCGATGATCGCCCGCACCGACATGCGTCTCTCGTCATGGGGAACCAAGGTCCGGCTCACCCTTCCCGGCACGAAGGTCACCTACCAGCGGAGCTGATATGCACTGGTAGCGGCATCGGCCGGGACGGGGCCGGGACCGCGGAGAAGGCCGGGGCGAGCGCCGCCAGGGTGGCCGGTCCTGCCCGGCTCGCGGGACCGGAGGCGTCGGCGGGGCATGCACACGCGGGGGCGTGGGTGCTCGTCACGTCGTCGCGCTCCTTTCCAGTGCCGCGGTCACCTGCGCGGCGACGCGATCCGTCCAGTCGGCGAGGACCCGGTCAAGGTCGGGGATCTCGGCCTCCAGCAGGGCCAGGCCGGGAGTGGGCACGAGCGCGCCCAGCTCGACCAGCACGGGACGCAGGTGCAGCTCGACGGCCAGGGCGTGCCGGGGGGATCCCATGACCAGCAGCGGCAGCGCCACCGTTTCGGTCAGCGCGCCGCCGGGGAGGCGGTCGAGGAACGCCTTGAGCAGGCCCGTGTAGGTGGCCTTGTAGGTGGGGCTGGCCACCAGGAGCACCTGCGCTCCGGCGACCAGTTCCAGCGCCACCTCCACGGTCGGCGAGGGCCCGGGGGTGAACAGGTGCGGCCCGATCGCGGACAGGTCCACGACCTCGGGCGGCGCCTCGTGCCCGATCCGGCGCCCTACCGCCTCGGCCGCCGCCACGGCCGCGAGGTGGGTCCGGGAACCGCCGCGCGGATTGCCGACAAGCACCACGAGAGAGCTCACGAGGCCACCGCCTCGTGCGGCTCGGCGTGTCCGGTGTCCGCGCCGGAAAGCGTACGAATGGTCAACAGACGGTCCTCCAGATCGGAACGGGCGTTCGTGCGAAGCGGGTGGGCGATCACGGGTGGGCGATGAACCGGCCGAAGCGGCCCTGGTGGTACAGGAGCGGACGCCCCGGCCCGCGCACCTCGGCCTGGGTGACCAGCCCCACGACGAGGACGTGGTCGCCCACACCGACCCGCTCGTACGGCAGGCAGATCAGATGCGCGGACACGTCCTCGATCAGGGGCGCCCCGAGCGGCCCCGGACGCCATCGGGTGGGCTCGGCGAACCGGTCGATGCCCTTGCGGGCGAACCGGGCGGCGAGATCGGCCTGGTCGCTGGCCAGGACGTTGACGGCGAAGTGGTCCGCCGCGCGCAGCGACGGCCAGGTGGTGGACGACTGGTCCACGTAGAAGGAGACGAGGGGCGGGTCCAGGCTGACCGAGGAGAACGAGGTCGCGGTCAACCCCACCGGCACTCCCCCGCTCCGCGCGGTGACCACGACGACTCCCGCCGCGTGCACCGCGAGCGCGCGCCTGTAGGCGTCGGCGTCCAGCCCGCGCTTGTGGTCGTCGGCGTCGAGGCCGGGGCCGAGCAGAGTCTCCGTCATGGCAAACCTCCGGAAGGTCGCAAGCTGCTCTGGAAGTCGATCCCGCCCGCCGGGGGCAGTACGGCACGCGGGATCAGGGATTCGGATGGAGGCGTGACCTACGTGACGTGGTCGCGCACGGCTCGCGAGGAGAGGCGGCCAACGCTCTGGGCCGGCCCCTCATCGGCACGAAGACGACGGAAGTTTCACGATCAACGACACTGCGCGCTGGCGACGTGGCCGTAGTCCACGCTCGAACGCCGGGTCAGACGAACGCCCTGGCTCATACCACCGAACGTACGATCACTCGGGAGGAAAGTCAATATTTCCTACTAGCTTTGCAGGAAAATCTCGCGATCAGGGCTTCACTGGACAACCAGCAGAAAGACAGGAGCCCGCCGTACCTGGACGTGAGCCCGGCTGGTTCAGGCGCTTTCGCGGCGCCGCCAGCGTGCCAGGATGCGCTGGTCCTGCTCGGCCTCGTCCCCATGCCACAGCTCGGCTTCCCGTTGGGCGTAGGGCAGCCAGTGCGGGTATTCCGGGTCGTCCGGGCGAATCTCGCGGGTGCCGTCGACTTTGGTGCCGTCGGGCAGGGTGGTCGCGGCCGGCACGCGGAGCACACCGCCGGGAAGCATTATCACGCTCATCGCCGCGCCTCTCCGTTCAACAGCCGAGACCATGGCCGTTCGGCCAGCATAACCGCAACGTTTGCCCGCTTACCATCACTGGCCATTCCCCGGTCGCTGTCATCCGATGCCGTAGCGGCCCGACAGCCAGTGATAGGCGCGTTCGGCCGACGCCTCGTCGCCGCCGAAAAGCCGGATCAGGCGGGTGACCTTCCTGATGAGCGTGCATGCAAAGGCCTCGGCGAACAACTCGCCGGCATCTTCCCGGTAGGGCCGCATCAGGCGGTCTCGGCAGCTGTCCTGCAGGTGCTGCCAGAACTCCTCGCGTGAGGGGTCTCCGTCCATGTGATCGCAGGCATGCCCCAACTCGTGGCCACACACGCTGACGCTGGTCGACGGGACGGTACCGATCCCGATGCGGCGGGCGTTGGGATCGTAGACCCCCGGAGTCAGGTCCCAGGAGGCGTCCTGGACGGGCAGTCGCAGGCTCCGTAAGGACTCGAACCCGGGCAGGTCCGGCACCGAGCCGTAGCCCAGGCAGATGCCTCCGGTGAGGTGGGCCGCCAGGCGGACCGCAAGGGCGTGGGGCACCGCGGCCAGTGTCATCACGGCGAGGAGCAGCTCGGCGTCGGGAAAGGTGTCCGGGCCCCAGCCCCGTGTCAGCCGCTTCTCCAGGGGCCCGACGTGAATCCACCCGGGGCGTCCCCGATTTTGGCCGGCCAACCGCGAACCCTTCGCCTTCCGCTGAAAGATCAGAGGCAAACTCTAGCCAGGGTCCGGGCGACGGGGGACGGCTTCACCATGATGGCCGGGCCGGGACCGCGGGGGCACGGGGTTCTGTGCGCCTACACATTCCCAAGGCGGGGCCAGGCAGCCCGACCGATAGATCCGGGGTAGAGGATCGCGGTCATGCCGTGGTTCCCGCCGCCCGGCGTGATGACCGTGTCAGCGGCTGCTGAGCCCGGTCTCGTCCGGCAGGGCGCCGACAGTGACGACCAACTCGTCCGCCAGGTTGAGGACGCGCACCCGGCCGTGATCGAACTCCAGCAGAAGCCCGATATCCGCATCGAGGTGTCGATCCACGATGTACCTCACCGCTTGGATCGATTGGCCGAGGAAACCGCTCATGGGGAAGGCCGGCGGGGCGGGAGCGACGACGACCCGGCCGCACTCGTCCATGTCGTAGTCACCGTGTGGTCGATGAAGGGTCAGCTCGATCGAGTCGTCCGGCGCTGTATGGAAGCGGACGGGGCCCAGGCCGCTCACGTGAAGCCACATGTGCACCAGCGAGGGCTCGTCATCGCTTGGGTGCTCGTGCAACGACAGCGTCACCTTTTCAAGCCGCCGGCCGACGAGCTCGTCAGCGGAGATCACCCCGTCATGGTGCCATGGCCGTCCAGGCGGACGTCCCCCGTTCCGTCGACCGCTGGGAGGATCGGCCAGACCACCGCGACCGGGTCAGGTGACGACGACGGGGTGGCGCACCACCGCGTCGAAGCGGTAGCCGAGCAGGTTGTACGCCGCGCGGTCGGGCTGCACGGCGCCCGTCTCGTCGGCGGCCCGGGCGAGCAGCCGGAGGTTCCCCGCCTCGCGCGGGGTCCAGGGAAGGGTCCAGCGGACCCAGCCGCGCGGGTGGCGGTCGTCGCGCAGGCGGGCCGGCCGCCACGAAACGCCCTCGTCCTCGCTGACCTCCACCCGGACCACACGTCCGTGGCCCGACCACGAACGGCCGCGCAGCAGATGCTCGCGCCCCGCCTCGAAGCGGGCCGGCCAGGGCAGTTCGAAGGCGCTCTTGACCCCCATCCGGGTCAGCGGCGGGCCGCCCCCGGGCGGGTGGCCGGGGCCGTGCATGCGGTACAGCCGCGTGCTCCACGGCGACTCCAGCCGCTCCGCCGACACCTCGATGTCCCCCAGCCACTTGATCGAGGCGGCGCCCACCCAGCCCGGCACCACCAGCCGGGCCGGGTGGCCGTGGTCGGGCGGCAGCGGCCGCCCGTTCATCTCGTAGGCCACCAGCACGTCGTCCAGCGCCTTGGCCACGGGAAGCGGGCGTCGCACCCTCCCCAGGTTCTCCCCCGCTTCGACGTAGTCGGCGTCGAGCCCGCGCGGCATGAGCGCGACGGCCCTGTCGCTCATCCCCGCCCGCTCCAGGAGCGTCGCGAGCCGCACGCCGCGCCAGCGCGCCACCCCCACCGCGCCCAGCCGCCAGGGAGTGCCCGGCGCCTCCTGGTACTGCTGCTCGCCGTACAGGCGGCGCCCGTTGCCCGCGCACTCGATGAACGCGGTCAGGGTCTCGGCCGGCATGCCGAGGAGGTCCCGGTAGGTGAACGCGACCGGCCCGCCGCGCAGCGCGTCGCCCCACAGCGTGAGCCGCCAGGTGGCCGCGTCGATCAGCGGCGTCGCCGTGTGGTTGCGGACGAAGAACAGGTCGTCCGGCGTCAGGTAGTCCTCGCCGCGCAGCGCCTCCCAGCGGGTCTCCGCGTTCGTGCCGTGCACGGCGAACAGGCGGGGCGGCAGGGGCTTGCGGATGCCGGGCGGGGGTGCCGCCTCCGGCGCCGTACGCCGTGTGCCGCGCCTTACTCCAGGGCCGTCCTCTGTGGAAGTCATGCGCCTCCTCACCTGCCGCGGTCAGCCGGCCGGCCTCCGCAGGGCGACGGCCGGCATGGGAATGGGCGGGAAGGGGTTGTCGGGCAGCAGGATCACGCGGCGCGGCCGGTCCGCCTGTCCCGCCGCGTCCAGGTGCAGCAGGGCCGCCCCTATCCCCGCCGCCCCGGTCAGGTAGCCGGTGTCGGCCGTCACCTCGCCGGGGCGCTGCCGCCGGTACGCCTGATACCAGCGGTATCCCCGGTCGTCGTAGCCGGTCGCCCTGCCGATCAGGTGGTCGGCGAGCCTGCGGGCGAACTCCAGGTGCTCCTGCTCCCCCGTCGCCGCCCACAGCCCCACGTACAGTTCGATCAGCCCGGCGGTGCCGCAGCACTGGCAGGCGACGTTCCACAGGCCCGCGGTCTGCCGGAAGGGCGCGCCGGACTCCCTGACGCCCCTGGCCAGCCGCCTCACCCACTCCAGGTCGGCGCCGTCGCCGCTCACCCGATACAGCTCGTAGAACATGCGCGCAATCCCGGCGGAGCCGGAGCAGTAGCCCAGGTGATCGGTGACGGTCACGCTCTCCCCTGTCAGGACCGCGGCGGTCCGGACGAGGCCCGCGCCGCGGCGTGCCGCGTCGAGGAACGCCTCCTCGCCCGTCGCGCTGTACAGGCGGGCGAGCAGGAAGGCCGTCCCCGCCGTGCCGGCCAGGAAGCCGGGCGGGGCCGCCTCCGCTGACACGGCCGGGCACGCCGCGCGCCGCTCCCGGGGCGCGGTCAGCCGCGCGATCCGCCGTCCCGCCTCGACGGCCATCTCCTCGTAGGCCGGCACGCCGAGCGCCGCCGCGGCGCGCAGCAGCCCCAGCACGACGCCGCCGTCACCGCGCAGCGTGACATCTCCCGACCAGCCGATGCCGCCGTCGTCGAACGCGCGGGCGCTCCTGACGATCCTGTCGGCCGCCGCGACCGCCGCGCTCTCGAAACGCTCCTCGCCGAGCGCCCAGCCGGCCTCGGTCAGCGCGAGGACGACACCGGCGAGGCCGTGATGGAGCGACACGTCGGCCTGCCGCCGCCAGGTCGACGCGAGGTAGCGGGCCCCCGCGCGGGCGTCCTCCAGGTAGGCCTCGTGCCCGGTCCCCGCGGCGAGCTCCAGGAAGAACAGCACGATCCCGGCCGCGCCGGAGTGGAGGGAGGCGGGCTCCCCGGGCATCGCCCGACGGCCGTGCGGGTCGGGGTTGGCCCGCCATCGCCTGCCACCCTCGTCGTCGACCGCGGCCGTACGGATCCACCGCCCTGCCATGATGGCGGCCGTCAGCGGAGTCTCTGCGCGCTCACCGGATGAGCGGATCGGGTCCGGGCCCATGGACTCCACTATCCCACAAACCTGGTAGGTAATAGCAACTATCTACTCCATCCTTTCCTGTATTTCCTATTGACTTACTAGGTATGAGCGTCTCACAGTCGAGCCGAGCACTCGCACTCCCGAGAAAGGCGTCCGGCGTGAGCAACGAACACCCCCCGACCGTCGCCGAACACACCCGTGCCGCGTTCAACGAGGACTGGGCCGCCACCATCGTCGGCCTCGTCCTCCTCGTGCTGGTCATCACCGGCGTGATCCCGACGGGGCTGGTGCCGTGATGAGCAGCGAAGCCGCCGCCCCCACCGCGACGAGGGCCACGGCGTGGCAGTGGCCCGCCCTGGGCGTCCTCACCGTCCTCGTCCTCGCCGCCGGCACCAGAGCCCTGGAGAAGGGCGTGCCCGAGTGGTTCGCGGGATCCGACCTGGCCAAGGCGATCGAGTATCCCGTCTACGCGATCGTCCTCGGCCTGCTCGGCAACGCGGTGCTCACCGCGACCGGGCTGCGCGACCGCCTGGCCGCCGGCTTCCGCACCGAGTTCTTCATCAAGACCGGCCTCGTGCTCCTCGGGGCGTCGATCAACCTGAAGGTGATCGTCACGGCGGCCGGTCCCGCGATCGTCCAGGGCATCGTGCTGATCAGCGCGGTGTTCCTGTTCACCTGGTGGCTCGGCGGCCGCCTCGGCCTGGACGACAAACTCCGGGCGCTGCTGTCGGCCGCGGTGTCCATCTGCGGCGTCAGCGCCGCCATCGCGGCGGCGGGAGCCGTACAGGCCAGGCGCGAGCAGCTCGCCTACAGCGCGAGCCTGGTGATCGCGTTCGCCCTGCCGTCCATCTTCGTCCTTCCGGCACTGGCCTCGGCCCTGGGACTGAGCCCGGAGGTGGCCGGCGCCTGGATCGGCGGCAACATCGACACCACGGCCGCGGTGACCGCGGCCGGCGCCCTCGCCGGAGAGAACGCGCTGGCCGTCGCCACCATCGTGAAAGTCACCCAGAACGCCCTGATCGGCGTCGTGGTCGTCTTGCTGACCGCCTGGTTCGCCTTCAGGATCGAGCGCCGTCCCGGCGCCGAGCGGCCGGGCGCGGGCGAGCTGTGGCGGCGGTTCCCGAAGTTCGTGCTCGGCTTCGTGGCGGCCTCGGTGGTGACCACGTGGTATCTCACCACGGTCGGCGCGGCCGAGGGCAAGGCGGTCGTCGGCGTCGCCAACGACCTGCGCACCTGGTTCCTCATCCTGGCCTTCGTCAGCATCGGCCTGGAGTTCCGAGTGGCCTCGCTCCGGGAGGCGGGCTGGCGTCCGATCGCCGTCTTCGCCGCCGCCACCGTGGCCAACGTGCTGCTGGCACTGGGGCTCGCCACGGTCCTGTTCAGCGGCTTCACCGTCACCTGAGCCACCGGCCCAACCATCCGAGCACGCCGCCCTCGCCCTCCTCCGGCGCCGCGTCGTCGTCCGGCAGGTCGTACCAGTGCGTGTCCCCAGGAAAGAGGTCCGGCGGCGTGCCGGGCTCGCGAATCGCACTGTGCTCATCGATTCGCTCGCTGCGCTCACTCATGACGCCGCTCCTGCCGGGACCGCGCTGGAACCTTCCGCCGCCGCGGTCCGGGCGGCGTCCAGCGCCCTGCGGGCGTAGGCCCGGACGTCGGCGTCGGAGTCGCCGAGAGCGGCGTGCAGGGCCGCGGCGACCTCGGGCCGGGCCGCCCACCCGGACAGCGAGAGGACCGCGGCCTTGCGCACGTCGAGGTGCGGATCGGCCAGCGCCGCCACCAGCGGCCCCACCGCCTGGGCAGGGTCGGCGGCGGCCAGTCCCCGCGCCGCCCCGACCCGCACCTGCCAGGCCGGGTCCGCCAGAGCCCGTACGGCCGTCTCCGCGAGGCCCGGCTCCCTATGGGCGGCCTGGCCGATCCCGGAGAACGCCTCCAGGGCCGCCGCCCGGACGAGCGGGTCGGAGTCCGCGGCGAGCCGCGCGACGGCGGGGGCGCCGTCCGGCAGGCCGATGACGCCCAGCCCTCTGGCCGCCCAGACGCGGACCTCCCGGTCCCGGTCGCCGGCGGCGAGCGCCACCCGCTCCGCGTCGTCGAGCGCGACCAGCCCCCTGACCGCCTCGATCCGCACCCGGGTGTCGGCGTCGCCGAGCGCCGCCTCGAACAACGCGGCGTCACCGAGGCGCAGCGCCCGCAGGACGTCGAGAACCGCCGCCCGGACGACCGGGTCCGCCGCTCCGCCCTGTCCTTCTCCGGTGTAGCCGACGAGCGCGCGGAGCGACGCCCCGAACTCGGCGGTCGCGGGCAGCACCTCGACGAGCTCGCGCAGCCCGGTGGCGGCCGCGCGCCGCACCGTGCCGTGCGGGTCGGCGAGGGCCCGGATGAGCGCGGACTCCACCCCACGGGGCGCGGTCTCGGTCAGCGTCGCGACCGCCGCCCTGCGGACCTTGGGATCGATGTCCTCCAGGTAAGGGGTGATCTGGTTCAGCGCCGGCTCACCGTCGGCGAGCCGCAGGAGTTCGAGGATGCGCGGCGAACGCCCGATCGCCTCCACCGCGAGCCGGCCGCCCGCCCTGCGCCGCGCCGGCCCCGCCGTGCCGTACGCGCCGAGCAGGACGGGCTCGGCCTGGCGGGGTACGAAGCCCTCGACGGGCACGAGGTAGGGCTCGACCGGGCGCTTGACGAACTCCATAGCCCCGGCGGGGTTCTTGCGCAGGTTGAGGTGGTAGAGCCACTCGTCGTCGTCCCTGCGGGGCAGGTCGGCGCGATCGTGGTAGAGGCCCCACCTGCTCTCGGTACGCAGCAGCGAGGACCTGGCGGCCATCTCGGCGCAGTCCCTGATGAACGTCACCTCGGCGCAGCGCATCAGCTCGTGCGGGGTCCTGGCGCCCATCGCCGCGATCTCGTCGCGCATCCGCTCGAACGTCTCCAGCGCGATGTCCAGCTTCCTCGCGGTCTTCGGCGGGGCGACGTAGTCGTTGACGAACCTGCGCAGCTTGTATTCGACCTGCTGCTGCGGCGGGCCGTCGGGGTGGCGCAGCGGGCGGTAGATCAGCTCGTGCGCGTCGGCGATCTGGTCATCCGGCAGGCCGTCCGGCGTGCGGTGGTGCTCGGCGGCGTGGGCCCCCGCGAGGTCGCCGAACACGAACGCCCCGATCATGTAGTTGTGCGGCACGCAGGCCAGGTCGCCCGCGGCGTACAGGCCGGGGACCGTGGTGGCGCCGTTCTCGTCCACCCAGACGCCCGAGGCCGAGTGACCGCCGCACAGGCCGATCTCCGAGATGTGCATCTCGACGTCGTGGGTGCGGTAGTCGTGCCCGCGTCCCGCGTGGAAGGTGCCCCGGGTGGGGCGCTCGGTGGTGTGCAGGATGTTCTCCAGCGCGGTGAGCGTCTCGTCCGGCAGGTGACTGGTCTTGAGGTAGATCGGGCCGCGGGCCGAGGCGATCTCCCCGGCCACCTCGGCCATCATCTGGCCCGACCAGTAGTCGCAGTCGACGAACCGCTCCCCCTCGGCGTTGACCTGGTAGCCGCCGAAGGGGTTGGCGACGTACGCGCAGGCCGGGCCGTTGTAGTCCTTGATCAGCGGGTTGATCTGGAAGCACTCGATGCCGCTGAGCTCCGCGCCCGCGTGGTAGGCCATCGCGTACCCGTCCCCGGCGTTGGTCGGGTTCTCGTAGGTGCCGTAGAGGTAGCCGCTGGCGGGCAGGCCGAGCCGCCCGCAGGCGCCGGTGGCGAGGATCACGGCCCCGGCGGCGACCGTGACGAAGGCGCCCGATCGGGTGTCGAACCCGGCGACGCCGACCGCACGGCCCTCACTGGTCAGCACGCGGACCGGCATCACCCGGTTCTCGATGCGCACCTTCTCGCGGATGTCACGGCGGCGCAGCACGCGGTAGAGCACCTTCTTGACATCTTTGCCCTCCGGCATGGGCAGGACGTAGCTGCCCGAGCGGTGGACCCGGCGCACCGCGTACTCACCGTGCTCGTTCTTCTCGAACTTCACGCCGTAGCGCTCCAGCCTGCGGACCATGTCGTAGCCGCGGGTGGCCGTCTGGTAGACCGTGCGCTGGTTGACCACCCCGTCGTTGGCCCTGGTGATCTCGGCGACGTAGTCCTCGGGGGTGGCCTTGCCGGGGATGACCGCGTTGTTCACGCCGTCCATGCCCATCGCCAGCGCGCCGCTGTGCCGTACGTGCGCCTTCTCCAGCAGGATGACGTCGGCGCCGCGCTCGGCGGCGGTGATCGCGGCCATGGTCCCGGCGGTGCCGCCGCCGACCACCAGGACCTCGCATGCCAGATGTGTGCGGTCCGCCGGGGCAGGGATGTCCATTCAGAGCTCCTCGATGATGCGGGCGCGCAGCCCGGTGCGGTCGATGTCGGGGGTGCGCGGGTCCGGCACGCGCAGGACAGTGCCGATGCCGCCGTGTTCGCCGCGCTGTCCGCCGCGCTGTCCGCCGGGCTGCCGGCCGCGCTGCCCGAGCACGACGACGCGGTCGGCGAGCAGCAGCGCCTCGTCCACGTCGTGGGTGACGAAGACGACCGTGGCGAGGGTGTCGCGGAGCACGTCCAGCAGCAGGCGCTGCATCCCGGCCCGGGTCTGCGCGTCCAGCGCGCCGAACGGCTCGTCCATGAGCACCGCGCGCGGCGCGCCCGCCAGCGACCTGGCGAGCTGCACCCGCTGCCGCATGCCGCCGGACAGTTCCCGGGGCAGGCGGTCCTCCCAGCCGGCGAGGCCGACGCGGGCGATCCAGCTCTCGGCGGCCGTCCTGCGCTCCCGCTTCGGCACGCCGCGGATGCGCAGCGGCAGCTCGACGTTGCGCAGGACCGTGCGCCAGGGCAGCAGCGCGTCGTCCTGGAAGACCATGGCGCGGTCGGGCGATGGCCCGGTGACCGGCACGCCCTCGGCCAGGACCCGGCCCGCGTGCGGCGCCAGCAGTCCGGCGATCGCCCGCAGGACGGTGGACTTGCCCGAACCGGACGGGCCGACGATCACCAGGACCTCGCCGGGGGCGATGTCGAGGCACAGGTCCTCCAGCACGGCGTGCCGCCCGTAACCGAGGGACACACCCTCCAGCCGGACGGCGAGCCCGGCGTCCACCTGCGGGGCCGCTGCGACGGAAGCGCTCATCGGACGTTCCCTCCCGCGCCCCGGTCACCACGGGGCAGCCATCGGGTCAGGCGCCGGCCGAGCAGTTCGATCGAGGCCGACGCGACCCAGCCGAGCACGCCGATCGACGCCATGCCGACGAGCACCGCCGGATAGTCGACCACCGTGTAGGCATGCCAGGTGCGGTAGCCGACGCCGAACTCCCCGGAGATCATCTCGGCGGAGATCACGCAGATCCAGGCGACGCCCATGCCGACGGACAGCCCGCCGAAGACGCCCGGCAGTGTGCCCGGGAGCACGACGTTCCACAGCACGTGCGCGCGCCCGCCGCCCATCGTGCGGACCGCGTCCTCCCACAGCGTCGGCAGGGCCCGTACGGCGTGCCGCGTGCTCACCATGATCGGGAAGAACGCCGCGGCGAACGTGATGAACACGATGCCCTGCTCGTCGGTGGGGAACACCAGGATCGCGATCGGGACGAGGGCGATCGCCGGGATCGGCCGGACGACCTCGACGGGCGGCAGCAGCACGTCGCCGGCCCATCGCGACCGCGCGACCAGGACGCCAAGGGCGATGCCGGCCACGGCCGCCAGCGCGAACCCGGTGAGGATGCGGATCAGGCTCTGGGCCAGGTCGAGGTAGTAGATCCGGGTGCCGAGCTGCCGGCCGAGCTCCGCCGCGACCTCGGCGGGCGAGGGCAGGCGGTCGAACCGCAGCCCGACGCGGGCGTCCGCGGTCGTCAGCCACTGCCACACCGCGACGACGGCCGCCAGGGAGGCCAGCCTGACCGCCCACCTGCGCAGGCCTGCCGCCGTTCTCGTCCGGCCCGTCGCCGTGCCGGCGTCCGCGCTCTCGACTGCGGGGGCACCGGAGCCGATCGTCGCCTCCAACGCCGGAGTGCTCATCGCGACGCACCTCCTGCTGCCGCCTTCGGCTCCCCCGCCGCCGCCTTCGGCTCCTCCGCCGCGGCCTTCAGCGCCTCGTCGTAGCCGACGACTCGCGCCCGGGGGTGCTCCTTCACGTACGCCTGCGCACCGTCCCGGGTGGTGAAGGGCGCGAACCGCTCGTCGTCGTCCACCGAGGGGTCGAGCACCCAGACCGACTTGTCCGCGAACCAGTGCGTCCCGGTGGCCGCGTCGGGTACGTAGGCGGCCCGCACGGCCCTGCCGCCCGCGGTGGCGGCGGCGATCTGACGCAGCAGGCAGGTGGGGGTGGCCGCGGGGCGCAGCCGGTCCTCCCCGGCGAGCCAGAGCTCGCCCGCCTTCGCCGGGTCGCTCACGGCGGTCCCGCAGGCCTCGTCGGTCCCGGTGATCCTCGCCGCGTTGACGGTGCTCGCGGTGCCGGCGTCGTAGGAGGCGCCGTACGCCTTCCTGATGAAGGAGTCGTTCGCGAACGTCGTCACGTCGACGTCGGTGAAGTCGGCGCCGATGATCTTCAGGTACTTCTCGTCGTGCCGCAGGGCGGCCAGCAGTTGCGGCTTCACGGTCACGTCGAACGAGGCGATGCCGTCGCGGCCGTTGTAGAGGTAGACCACCTCGGGCGGCAGTCCGGTGGCCTCGGCGACCGCCTCGGCCGCCTCCACCGGATGCTCGTGGAGGTAGTTCGTCGCGTCGATCTGGGCCTGGAGGAACGCCTGGAGCACGTCGGGGTGCTCCTTGGCGTACGCCTGCCGTACGACCACGCCGTGGAACGTCGGCTCGCCGAGCGCGGAGCCGTCGTAGACGAGCCGGGCCTGGTCCTTGAAGACGAGCAGTCCCGGCCAGGCCACGAACTGGGCGTATCCCTGCACGTTGCCCGACTGCAGCGCGGACGCGCCGACCGGCGGCTGCTGGTTCACGACCTCGACGTCGGTGGCGGGGTCGAGCCCGGCCCGCTCCAGCGCCTGGACGAGGGTGCCGTGCCCGGCCGACCCCGAGCTGGCCGAGACCTTCTTCCCCTTCAGGCCGGCCAGTGTCTCCACGTCCGACGACGGGGGCACGACGACCGCGTTCAGCCCGCCGCGCAGGTTGTAGCCGGTCACCGAGACGAGCTCGGTCCGCGCGGAGGGCACGCCCTGGGTGCGGGAGGCGTTGATGAGGAGCGGGTAGTCACCCATCGACCCGATGTCGATCTTCCCGGCCACCATCTTGGCGGTGATCGGGGCGCCGGTGTCGTAGTCCTGCCACTCGACCCGGTATCTGCCGCCGAGGCGCTTTTCGAGGTAGCCGAGGTCGCGCAGCAGGGTCCCGGCCGTGACCGTGTTGATGGTCTTCGACTGGTATCCGACGACGACCGTCTGCCTGCCGTCGTCGGCGCCGGCGGACACGGAGCACCCGGCCGCGGCCAGCAGCGCCACGGCGGCGAAGAGCTTACGCATGGGGGGTGTCCTTCTATCGGAGCAGGTAGGGGATGTTCACCGTGACCGCGTCCGCGGGGCATCGGTCGGCGCAGGGGCCGCAGTACCAGCACTCGTCCACGTGCATGTACGCCTTGCCGCTGACCTCGTGGATGGCCAGCGAGTCGAGCGGGCACACGTCCACGCACAACGTGCACCCCTCGATGCACAGCGACTCGTCGATCGTGACGGGCACGTCGGCGCGGCTATTGACCAGGGTCATCGGTGTTCCTCCAGAGATGGCCACGCATGGTGAGGCGGTCGCCGCGGAACCGGACGAACTCCAGGTCCACCGGGCGGCCGTCGGACAGGTGGGTGAGGCGCTCGACCATCAGCAGCGCCGCGCCGGACGGCGCGTCGAGGACGGCCGCGGTGTGGGCGTCGGCGTTCACGGCCTCGATCGTCAGCTCCGCCACGCCGAGCGGCTGGCCGGCGACCTCTTCCAGCAGCACGAACACGTCGTTGTGCACGAGGTCGGCGTCGAAGAGCGGCTCCCCCATCTCGCGGACGAGATAGGTCAGGTCGAGCGAGAGCGGCAGCCCGTTGAGCCTGCGCAGCCGCTCCACGTAGACGACGGACTCGCCGGGCGGCAGGCCGAGCCGCCCCCGTACGGCGGCCGGAGGCGGGATGAGCCCCATCGCCCGGACCTCGTTGGTGACCTCTCCGTGCTCACGGAGGGTCTCGGCGAGGCCGAGCAGCCGGTGCAGGCCGTGCGGGTACTTCTCCGCGGCCACCGTGGTGCCGACTCCCGGGCACCGCTCGATGAGGCCCTCGTCACGCAGCAGGTCCAGGGCGTCCCTGATCGTGTTGCGCGAGGTCCCGAACTCCTGCGCGAGGGCGGACTCCAGCGGCAGGTGACCACCGCCGAATCCGCCGTGCACGACCTCCCGCCGCAGCAGGTCGGCGACCTGACGGGCCCTGTCCGCCCGGCGCCGTCTCGCGTCCGCCAACTCCATGAGGCAAAAGGCTACTCTTCCGGTAGGAATAGCGGAATAACGGCGCGATTACGCCACTCGGAAAGGTCGTCGAACGCGCTCGACCTGCGGCTTCCTGCCGATACCGCCGACAACCGCCACCCTCGCGTACGCGCCGACGACCCCCGGGAAGGTCAGCCCGCGACGATTCAGGCGGCGAAGAAGCGGTCGGCGAAGGCCTCCCACTGGGCGAGGAAGTCGATGCCGTCGTCGCGCAGCCAGTTGAGCTGCAGGCCGTCGAGGAAGGCGAGCAGGTCCACGGCGGCCGCACCCGGATGGGGATGCCAGGCCAGCAGGTAGCGCTCCAGCATGGCCCGGCCCTCGCGGAGCCGCGTACGGAAATAGGCGTGCGCGGGATGTGCGGGGTCCAGCGCCTCGGCCGACAGCACGGTGTACAGCTGCACGAGCGAGCGCTGCGCGAGGTTGCGGCGGACGAATCCCGACATGACGGCTCGGGCGGTGGCCGCGTCGGGCGCCGGTTCCAGCGTGCCGACCACGCTCGTGAGGTCGAGCGTGTCCCGGCGTTCGAGGACCGCGATGAGCAGCTCCTCGCGGGAGTGGAAGTGATGCAGCAGCCCCGCCTTGGTCATGCCGCAGGCCGCCGCGAACGCCTCAAGGGTGACGCCCTTGAACCCGGAGGCGGCGATCAGCTCGGTGGCCGCCTGGAGGATCTCCTCCCGGCGCTCGGCGAGCGGCAGCCGGCGCCGTCCCGGTGCGGGGGTCATGCCGTCCTGGCTCCTGCGAGACGGGGGGTTGATTCGATCACGATACCAGCCTAGGTTATCTACCGTTTGGTAGATAGCGCTGTCGCGCCTGTTCAGAGAGTTGTGTGCGCATGTCGACGCCCTCTTCTCCGACCCCCTTCTCCGACGCCGTCGCCGCAGTGCGTGCCGGGCGGCCCCTGGACGAGGCGGTCGACGAGCTGTTGTCGCAGCTGACCCGGGAAGAACGCCTGTGGCTGCTGGACGGTGACCTGCCGTTCTGGCAGGGCATGGCCGACATGATGACCAACGGGTACAACCTCACCCCCTACCCGATGGGCCGCGTCGAACGGCTGGGCATCCCCGGCCTGTTGTTCTCCGACGGCCCCCGCGGCGTCGTGATGGGTGAGTCGACCGCGTTCCCCGTCTCCATGGCCCGCGGCGCCACCTGGGACGTCGAACTCGAAGAGCGCGTCGGCACCGCCATCGGGCTCGAACTGCGCGCCCAGGGCGCCAACTTCTTCGGCGGCGTGTGCGTCAACCTCCCCCGCCACCCCGCCTGGGGGCGGGGCCAGGAGACGTACGGCGAGGACCCGATGCTGCTCGGCGAGTTCGGCGCGGCGCTCACCCGCGGCGTGCAGCGCAACGCCATGGCCGTCGTCAAGCACTACGCGCTCAACAGCATGGAGAACGCCCGCTTCTCGGTCGACGTCACCGCCGACGAGGCCGCCCTGCACGAGGTCTACCTGGCGCACTTCCGCAGGATCGTCGAAGAGGGCGTGTCGGGCGTCATGACCGCCTACAACTCCGTCAACGGCGAGTGGGCCGGGCAGAACGAGCACCTGATGGAAGGCGTGCTCCGCAGCATGTGGGGCTTCGAGGGCGTCACCGTCTCCGACTTCATCTGGGGCCTGCGCGACGCCGCCGCCTCGCTGCGCGCCGGGCTCGACGTGGAGGAGCCCTTCCGCCAGCAGCGCGCCGAGCACCTGCCCGCCGACCTGGAGTCGGGCCGGGCGAGCTGGGACGACGTCGACCGGGCGGCCCGCCGCATCCTCGCCACCCAGCTGCGCCACTACGCCGCCCTCACCGAGCCCGAGCCCCCGCTCGACGTGGTGTTCAGCTCCGAGCACCGCGCGCTGGCGCGCGAGGTCGCCGCCCGCGCCATGGTGCTGCTCAAGAACGACCCGGTGGGCGAGACGCCTCTGCTCCCCCTGCAGCGGGACGCCCTCACCTCCCTGGCGGTCGTCGGACGCCTCGCGGACGTGGCCAACACCGGCGACAACGGCTCCTCCGACGTACGCGCCCCGGAGGTGATCACCGCGCTGCGCGGCCTGACCGAGGCGCTCCCGCAGGCCCGGATCACCCACGTGGCCGACGACGACCCGGCCGCTGCCGCCGCCGCGGCCGCTCAGGCCGACGTCGCGGTCGTCGTCGCGGGCTACACCGCCGCCGACGAGGGCGAGTGGATCGGCGGGGACGTGCTGACCGATCCCGAGCTGCTGGCGCTGTTCCCGCCTCCCGGCGACGACCCCGCGGGACAGTCGTTCGCGGCCTTCATGGCCCAGCCCGGCGCGGTGGACTCCATCAGCGGGGGAAGCGCCGGCGGCGACCGCGCGAGCCTGCGGCTCCGGCCCGTCGACGCCGAAATCATCCGGGCCGTGGCGGCGGCCAACCCGCGCACCGTCGTGGTGATCGTCACCGCGGGGGCCGTCATCACCGAGGAGTGGCGCGACGCCGTACCGGCCGTGCTGGTCTCCTGGTACTCCGGCTGCGAGGGAGGCCGGGCTCTGGCCGACGTGCTGCTGGGCGAGGTCGACGCCGCCGGACGGCTGCCGTACTCGATCCCGGTCGCCGAGGAGCACCTGCCGCACTTCGACCGCGACGCCACCGCCATCACCTACGACAAGTGGTTCGGACAGCGGCTGCTGGACCGGGACGGCCACACGCCGGCCTTCCCGCTCGGGTTCGGGCTGTCCTACACCGGCTTCGCCCTTACCGACCTTTCCGTCAGCGCTCCCGACGGCGACGCCTTCACGGGCGTCGTGACCGTGACCAACACCGGCTCGCGCGCGGGCCGCCACGTCGTGCAGCTCTACGGACGGCCCACCGGGATCGACGCGGCCGCCGACGACTTCCCCACCCGGGTCCTGCTCGGCTTCGCCACCGTCGACCTCCCGGCCGGGGCGTCGGCCCGGGTCACCGTGCCCGCATCGACCAGGCCCCTGCTGAGGTGGACGCCCACCGGCTTCGTCCCCGCCGCGCCGTCGGCCGAGATCGAAGCCGCCTCCTACGCGGGCGATCCCGGCGCCGCCGTTTCGACGCTCACGCTGTGACGGCGGCGGCCGGCGCCGCCGCGACCGACGGGTGCGGCCGGACCGGCCGCACCCGTCATGCCGAGACGACCGGCCTGCCACCTCCGCGCACGCCAGGTGACCGCGGGCGCGCCGTCAGCGCTTCTTCAGCAGAAGCTCGGCGTTGCGGTCACCGGGCAGGCCCGCCAGCCCGCCCCGGAGACCGGGTGAGTTGAACGAGAGCTCCCGATAGAGCGCGGCCAGGCCGCTCTGCGACAGGTCGGTGAAGTCGGTGCGGTGCGGCGCGGCCGACTCCACCAGCGTGGTGAACAGGGACAGCGTCCCATCGTGGTTGTCGGCCAGCTCGACGACCCTCGCCAGCTGCGGGTAGTCGACGTGGGAGGCGGTGGAGATCTCCCAGAAGCCGTCATGCGGGACGATCCTGTTGAGGTGGGAGTGACCGTTGATCCACGCGGCCACGTTGCGGTGCTTCCTCAGCACCGCCAGCAGCTCCTGCCCGCCGTGGCGCTTCTCGTGCGGGCGGGCCGGATCGGGGGCGAGGTTGGTCATGGCCCAGCTCGGGTGGTGGCTGAAGATCAGCGCGATGTCGTCGGCGTGCATCTTCAGGGTCCGCTCCAGCCAGGCCAGCTGCCGGGTGCCGACCGATCCGCGGTAGTCGCCGCCGCGGTCGGTGGTGTCCAGGCTGATGCCGACGACCCCGTCGGCGATCCGGAAGGAGTAGTCCAGGCGGCCGCTGTCGAGGTTGTCCCGGGTGTAGCCGTGGCCGACCGGTCCCGAGCCGGTGTACGCCGGGTCGAGATGAGCGGCGACGTAGGCGTGCGGGCTCACGGGGGCGCGGCGCTCGTCGGGGGTGACCGTGCGGGTCTTGCTCCTGTGGTGCTTCCAGGCGGCACGCAGGCCGGCACCCGTGGGGTCGCCCCGGCGTAGTGCCCGGTAGACGGCGCCGGCCTCGGAGGCGGGCAGGGCGAACAGCTTGCGCGAGCCGGTGGCGAGGTCGGCGAAGAAGCCGCCGGCCGCGGAATAGGCGCCGCCGAACAGCTGGTCGTGGTTGCCGATGGTGGAATACCACGGCACGGCCAGGCCGGGGCTGCTCACCTCGCGGGTGGCAGCCTCAAGGAAGCCCTCCAGGTGAGGGAACCCCACCCGCTTGTCGACGTCGCGCACGCCGGACTCGGGCTGCCAGTAGAGGCCCAGGCCGGAGCCCTGCACGCCCTCGTACGCGCCCGGGTCGCCGGTGTTGGGGGTGAAGCGCCCGCCGGTCATGGCGGTGAGGAACCACTCCAGCTCGATCCGGGAGTTGTTGTCGGTGTTGTCGCCGGTGGTCATGACGAAGCCGATCGGCGCCCGGGTGGCCGGGCCGTACCGCAGGCTGTTGACCTGCTCGATCAACGAGACGGCTCCGACGGCGGTCAGCGCCTCCTGCGGACGCCAGGAGCCCATGTCCGCGGCGCGCAGGAACTCGTAACGCTGCGGGCTCTGCACGTCGGTGATGTGCAGGTCGGTGAACTGGACGAAGCAGGCCAGCGCCGTGCGGCGTCCGGCCCTGTCCTTCTTGGCCCTGGCCAGTTCTGTGCGTGTCACCCGCCGCCAGCCGGGGCCGTCGGACAGCCGGCGGTATCCGCCGGCGCCGTGCGGTCTCGCGACGGTGTGGACCGTCGTCATCAGCGTGGCGGCCGACGGTGTCACGGTCGAGGAGGCGGCCTGAGTGGAGGACAGTGCGAAGTCCAGCGCGACCCCGGTGGCGGTCGTTCCGGAGGCGAGGAGGAAGGCGCGGCGGCTGAGGGCGGGATCCATGATGCTCCCCGGTGGCGGCGAGGCGAACGTCCACCGGGAATGTTTGACAGCGGGAATGACCGCCGCCCTAACACGGCTGAAACGCTGTCCGGCCATATGTGGCCGAGAAACAGCCGTATGGGAGTTGGACGCCTGGTGGCAGCGGGCCGGTAGCCTGCCGCTTTCCCGCCGTTCGAGTTTCCCGCCGTTCGAGAAGAGCGCGGACCCGGGTTCACGACACCGCGGCCCGGCCGAGGAGCGTGATCCGGAGGCGAACAGCTGACAACCGATCTTGCTCGTGCCACGTCTCCTGTAGGTCCCTACGTCACATCAGGAGTCGGCGTTGCGTATCCCTGCCGTGGTCTCGGTCGTCTTCGCGGGTTGCCTGGCGCTGGCGAGCCCGCCGGCCCACGCCGCCCCGCTCAGCATGGAGCGGAGCCTGCGCGTGGTCGCCGAGGTCGTGGAGTACGAGTGCACCACCGATGACAATGCGGCGGAGAAGCAGGACGTCAAGATCAACATTGAGCTGACCATGCCGGACGACGCCATCGCGGGCGAGCAGATGTCGATCGGCTGGCGCGGAACGTACGCCACGGGCAGCGAACTGCGGGCACCCACCGACGGACTCGGCACCGTCAAGGTGTACGCCTACGCGGCATTCACCGGGATCGAGAACCTGACATCCGCCACCGGTGTGAGCGAGCCCGTGAGCGTCGCCGCCGGGCAGATCATTCCACTGCCGCAGACCGGACTCACCTTGAAGACGACCTCGCCCAACGCGGGCACGGCGACGGTGCGTCCGGCCGCCGTCAACATCGGGCCCTCGCCCACCGCGCCGATGATCCAGTGCGAGGTGCGGGATGCCACGACCCTGACCACCTACACCCTGACCGTGGCCCAGGACGCCCAGACGAGCCCCACTCCCTCTCCGGACGGCGCCGTCGCCGGCCCCAAGCCGACCCGCACCGTCACGGCCACCGTGACGGCCTCCGAGTCGGACGCCGAATCGGACGCCGGATCGGACGAAGACGGCCTTGAGCGGGATGCGGGGGCGGCCCAGGAGGTGGACACGACCCCGGTGGGCGGGGCCGCGACCGGAGGCGGTGGCGAGGCCGGGCCGGACGGGCGGATGTACGTGCTCACCGGCCTTGCGATCACCCTCGCCGCCTGCGCCGGACTCCTGCTGCGCCGTCGTCTCCGGTCACGGTGAGCGGGCCGGTTCCCGCGACGCGTACGTCCCGCCAGGTCAGGCCGGCCGCGACCGGGCCGGGCGGCAGCCGCCGGCGTACGGTCGCCACATCCAGCAGGCGGCGCGGGGGTGGTCAGCCCTTGCTGTGCCCCGGGTTCCGGCGCGCGACGTACAGGCGGTTGCCCTGGGGGCCGGTCCACTCCAGCCGTACGACGCCGGGCACGGCGGCCTCGCCGATGCGCGACGGGTCGGCCCAGTAGCCGACGTTGGGGTTGCGGAAGAACGTCGCCCACAACTGGCCGCTGCGATCCACGAAGATGTTGTTGTGGCCGGCGCCGACGCCCAGGGTCCACCGCTTGGAGTAGGGCCCCTCGAACCTGTCCGCGACGGCGATGATCGCGTCGTACTGGTACTGCACGCGGCCGGCGGCGGCCGTGTCGTAGGCGTAGCGGGTGCTGCCGTCGGACTGGACCGACGACCGGTCCCACGCCGCGTGGACGAGGTAGTACTTGCCGCCGTACTTGAACACGTACGCGCCTTCGAGATACGGCTCGGGCGCGTAGGGCGTCTGCTGGAACTGCGGCAGGTTCGTCGTCGGGATGATGTCCTCCATGTCATCCCGGAACTTCGCGTACAGGTTGTTGTGCAGCACGAGCCACGCCGCGTCGCCCTCGCTGAACAGGCCGCCGTCGATGTGGTGGTAGGCGCCGGGCTTGATGAAGGCGGGCCCGCCGATGAAGGAGTCGCCGAAGGGCTTGTCGTGGTTGCCCTGGATCAGCCGGTAGGGGCCCTCCACCCCGCCCTCGCTCACGAGCATGAACGAGCCGACCTTCTGGGAGTGGTCGCCCATGCACGCGACGATGTACCACTTGCCGCGGAAGTAGTGCACCTCGGGCGCCCACGCGTTGCCGCGCTTGCCGAACTGGTCGTCGTACCAGTACTCCTGCCAGGGAGCCACCACCGTGCGCCCGGGCCGGTTCTCGCCCACGAACTCGGGCGACCACACCTTGCCCTTCTCGGCGTCCGGCCGGATGCCGGTGGTGTCGGCCAGCTTCCACGGCCCGTGCAGGGATGTGGCCGTCCACACGAAGATGCCGTCGTTCCACGGGCCTGCCGCCGCGAGCCCGGGCACCCGGGTGGTGCCGGTGGCGACGTAGATCGGACGACCGCCGACGTCGAAGCAGTTGACGTAGGTGTCCCGCATCCAGACCCGGCCGAGCTCCTCGTCGCGGGGGCGCAGCTCCAGCGGGAGGATGAAGGAGTTGTCGTCACGCGGCCACAGGTCCTCGCGCGTGTCCGCCAGGCCGTAGGGCGCGGGCTCGGGCCAGTTCGACGGGTATCGCCCCTTCGGCGCGCCCCCGTTCGGCAACTCCTTCGGGTCCGCGTGCGCGGCGGTCGCGGGCAGCGCCGCCGCTCCCAGCAAGCCCGCGACACCGGCCAGCACGGACCGCCGGCCCACGTACAACCCGTTATCGGCACCGGTCATCAGTAGCGTCCTCCTTTTCACGCAGTCCACGCAGTCGACGCAGTCCACACGGTCCACACAGAACGTGGGCGCCCTGCCGGGAGGACACGGTAGTAAGACTCATTCCGACAGTGAACAGACGACAAAAAGGTTCTCGACGGGCCGGATCGGGCCCGGATCCGCCGGGCATTCTCCCTGCCTCGCACCGGCACTTCCTGCCGCCGTGGACGCGAAGCCGAGAAGGCGCCGCGTCCGCGACCCCGGCGATACTCCGCCCGAAATCGAAATTCGATTTTCCATCCCGGAGCGCGGAACACAAAAGCGAAAAAGCCGCCGTGCGACAACCGAAGAATCGCCCTCCATGCCGGTTCTCCTTTTTCCCGGCGCCGCCTGCCGTACGGCCCGATCAGCCGTCGCGGGGGCCTGAAAACCGGTTGCGGGGCAGGAGCGAAACGCGGAACCCTCACCGGCGTGAAGATGCATGCCGACCAGCTGACGGTGTCACCGGAGACCGTGCGCGCCCTGGTGGACGAACAGTTCCCGCAGTGGCGGGGCCTGCCCGTCACCAGCGTCGCCTCCCATGGGACGGTCAACGCCATCTTCCGCGTCGGCGACCGCCTCACGGCCCGGTTCCCCCTGCAGCCGGGGCCGGTCGACGTGACGCGGCGCTGGCTGGAGTCCGAAGCGGAGGCGGCCCGCGAGCTGGCGGCCGGCACCCGCTTTCCCACGCCCGAGCCGGTCGCGCTCGGTGAGCCCGGAGCGGGATATCCGCTTCCGTGGTCGGTGCAGACGTGGCTGCCCGGCACCGTGGCGATTGACGAGGACCCGGGCGAGTCGGCCGCGTTCGCCCACGACCTCGCCGATCTCATCACCGACCTGCGCGCGGCCGGCACGCGTGGCCGTACGTTCTCCGGCAAGGGCCGGGGAGGCGACCTCAGGTCCCACGACTCGTGGATGGAGACCTGCTTCGAGCGCAGCGAAGGACTGCTGGACGTTCCCCGGCTGCGCCGGATGTGGGGGACGTTCCGGAGTCTGCCGCGCGAAGCGGCCGACGTGATGACCCACGGTGATCTCATTCCCGGCAACGTGCTCGTGTCCGACGGCCGGCTGGCCGGGATTCTCGACGGCGGCGGGTTCGGGCCGGCCGATCCCGCCCTCGATCTCGTGAGCGCCTGGCATCTGCTGGAGGCGGGGCCGCGCCAGGTGCTCCGTCTCGACCTGGGATGCGACGACCTCGAGTGGGAGCGCGGCAAGGCCTGGGCCTTCGCACAGGCGATGGGGGTCGTGTGGTACTACCTGGAGACCAACCCGGTCATGAGCCGCATGGGCCGGCGCACCCTGGAGCGCATCCTCGCGGACGACGGGCCTGCCTGAGCCCGCGCCCCGCGCCCTGCCTTGCTACTGGACGCCGCGATCGGAGCCAGGGCTCAGCCGCGGGTGACGCTGACGCCGCCGAAGACGCTGTAGTTGCGGACGCGGACGACACGGCCGGAGGCGCCCGGCGTTCCCGGCTCCACGGTGCG
The DNA here is from genome assembly GCF_900156315.1 of Microbispora rosea. Classification (GTDB taxonomy): domain Bacteria; phylum Actinomycetota; class Actinomycetes; order Streptosporangiales; family Streptosporangiaceae; genus Microbispora; species Microbispora rosea. Next base: position 114,764 of record NZ_FTNI01000030.1, read on the forward strand.
GCCGCCGAACAGGCTGACGCCCTCGACCTCCACCATGACGTCGGCGGGCACCCGCAGCCGCACGCCGCCCACGATCGACACCTTCGTCACCGAGGTGACCTCCACGATCCGCGCGTCGCTCAGGTCGAGGTCGGCTCCCCCGACGGAAGTGACGACGACCGTGTCCGCGGGCATGCTCCCCGGCCCCCTGCGCTTCAGGCCGCCGATGAGGGAGATGTGCCAGTCCGTACGCTGCGATGATGTCGTGTTCGTCATGACCTTCACGGTACGGATCGGCCGATGCGGCGATAAGTGCCGCGCGTCGCGTCTTGACCCGTGACACCTGTCATATCCGCAGCTCAGCCGCCAGCAGGCCGGGAAGAAGCCGGGAAGGTCCTCCAAGCCTCCCGGCCACGAGCCGCCGCGACCTCCGCCTCCGGCCCCACGGGAACCATCAGCGGAGACGACACGCTCCCCTGGCCACCAGGAGCGAGTGATTCGCGGGGCAGACGCGGTTACTCGCCGTGGGTGGGTACACGTGGGGAATGACCTGGTGGAATGCGTGGTCATGGCCGGTGACCACAATGGGGCCGCGCCGATGAACGACGAGATCGCGCACGGAGTAGCCCACGGTGAGCCGTCGATCCTGGTGTTCGACGTCAACGAGACGTTGATCGACTTCGAGTCGATGAACCCGCTCTTCCAGCGCGTCTTCGGCGACGCCCGGGTGATGCGCGAATGGCTCGGCCACCTTTTCATGTATTCGATGACCATCACCGCAGCAGGCCTTTACGAGCAGTTCTTCACCCTGGGGCAGGGGCTGCTCAGAATGCTCGGCGACATCCATGGGGTGAAGGTCACCGACTCCGACACCGAACAGATCAGGCGGGGCATGCTGACCATGCCGGCCCATCCCGACGTGGAGGTAGGCCTGACCCGGCTCGCGGACGCCGGTTTTCGCCTGGTGACGCTCACGAACTCGCCTCTCGACCCCGGCGGCCGGAGCCCGCTGGAGCACGCCGGCCTCGCGCACTTCTTCGAGCGGCAGTTCAGCGTCGACGCGGTTCGCGCCTACAAACCGGCTCCCCGGGCCTATCACCTGGTCACGCAGTCCCTTCGGGTTCCCCCGGCCTCGTGCTTCATGGTCGCCGCGCATCTGTGGGACACGATGGGCGCGCAGAGCTGTGGCTACACCGCCGGCCTGATCACCCGGCCGGGGAACGCCCTGCTGCCCGTCGAGTCCCTTCCGAGGCCGAACCTGGTCGCGTCGGACTTGCCTGGCCTGGCCGATCAGCTCATCCGGTTTCGGCGGTGACGGCGCACCCCACATGGCGCCTTCACCTCGATGACCACGTGGCCCGCCACGGGCTCGGGCTCCGGCGACTCCCGGTACACCAGACACTCCGGCCCGCCGAATCTCTCGATCACGATGGCACGCATGGCGGCCCCAGACGTCGCAGGTCGAGCACCGGGTCGGCCGCCTCAGTGAGCGTGCGTGTGATCTGAGATCGGCGGCGGACGTCCGCCGCTCCTTCGCGTTCCGGCGGACGGACGGCCGGGAAAGGACCGGCCCGATATCGCGTTTGTAACCTTGACGTTACCTGTGGCCGGTGCCATAGTGTGGGCAGTTGATCAAGATCAACCCCGCTCCCGACTCCCCTCCACCATCCACGACCCCGCTGACGCGATTGTCGTTGTTAACGCTAACAATTCGCGGCCAGTGGATGCCTGCCGAGTGCCGGCCGAGACGTCCGGCGCGGGATCGTCCATGCCCGCGTGACGGTGTCCGCGGTCGCGTCACCCAACGCATCGGCAGGCCACGCCCCCGCACGTTCGACTCAGTCGAGCACAACGCATGGAGGAGTTCATCCAACATGTTCAGACCCCCCAACGGACGCGGACGCCTCGGAACCCTGGCCGCCCGTACGGCGACCGCGCTGGCGCTGATCGGCGGCGCGCTCGCGGTGACGCCGCAGGCGCAGGCGGCGCCGCCCGCCGCCCCTGACCGGCCGCAGGGCCCCTGTGACATCTACGCCGCCGGCGGCACGCCCTGCGTGGCCGCCCACAGCACCACGCGCGCGCTGTACTCGTCCTACAACGGCCCGCTCTACCAGGTCATGCGCACCTCGGACAACGCGACCAGGGACATCGGCGTCGTCCGCTCCGCCGCCCACCCCTCCCCGGACTCCGGCGGATACGCCGACGCGGCGGCGCAGGACGCGTTCTGCGACCACGTGGTCTGCGTGATCACCAAGATCTACGACCAGTCCGGCACGGGCAACGACCTCTATCAGGCTCCGCCCGGCACGTTCCGGGGCCCGGCCGTCGGCGGCTACGACACCCTCGCGATCGCGGACATGGCGCCGATCACGATCGGCGGCCACAAGGCCTACGGCGTGTACATCATGCCGGGCATGGGGTACCGCAACAACAACGCCACCGGCCTCGCGAAGGGCGACGAGCCGGAGGGCATCTACTACGTCATCGACGGCACCCACTACGACAGCGGCTGCTGCTTCGACTACGGCAACTCCTCGACGAACAGCCGCGCCGTGGGCACCGGCACCATGGAGACCACGTACTTCGGCACCGCCACCGCCTGGGGCAGCGGCAGCGGCCCCGGCCCGTGGATCATGGCCGACATGGAGGCGGGCCTGTTCTCCGGGTACAACGCGAAGCAGAACCCGGCCGATCCGACCGTCGACTCCTGGCGGTTCGTCACCGCGGTCGTCGACGGCGGCGGCGGGAACCAGTGGGATCTGCGAGGCGGCAACGCCCAGGACGGCCCTCTGACGACCTTCTACAGCGGAATCCGTCCCGGCTCGCTGACCAACAGCAGCTACTACCCCATGCACAAGAAGGGCGCGGTCCTCCTCGGCACCGGCGGCGACAACGGCAACGGCTCATCGGGCACCTTCTACGAGGGGGTGATGACGAAGGGCTACCCGTCGGAGGCCACCACGGACGCGGTGCAGGCCAACATCGTGGCCGCCAAGTATGACGTGACGCGTCTGTCGCTGTCGCGGGCCACCACGTTCACCCCGCGCTCCGCGCAGGACGTCACCGAGACGTTCACGAACACCACGGGCTCGGCCGCGGTGGGCGTCAAGCTGAGCCTGTCCACTCCCGTGGGATGGACCGCCTCGGTCAAGGACACCCGCGACAAGTCGGCGGCGTTCCCGTCGGTCGCACCGGGTGAGAGCGTGAGCGCGACCTTCACGGTCACCTCCGCGGACAGGACCGACGCCGGCTACCTGACCGGCAGAGCCGAGTGGACGAACCCCTCCGGCCCGGTGAAGGGCCGCCAGTCCGCGGAAAGCGCGCAAGCCGTACGCAACGTCCTGCCCATCAAGATCAACGAGGTCCGGTTCCGTACGAGCGCCAACTCGACCGACCAGTTCGTGGAGCTCTACAACCCCTCCGCCGACGAGGTCGACATCTCCGGCTGGACCCTGACCACCACCCCGAGCGGCTCGCCCGGCACCACGCTGGCCAAGATCCCGGCCGGGACGCGGCTCGCGAGCGGCGCCTACTACCTGCTGGGCCTCGCCGGCTCCGGGCTGGCGGCTCCCACCGGCCCCACGGACGCCACGGTCAACGTCAGGAGCACGACCGGCTTCGCGGCCGGCCAGCAGATCGACATCGACACCGGCCGCGAGCGGGAGACCCGCACGATCCAGTCGGTCGGGACGGCGGCCGGCCCGGCGACGACGCTGTTCGTTCCCGTGTCCACCGGGCCGTGGATCACGGTCCCCGCCCACTCGACCAACGTGCCCGTCACCAACGCGACCGGTTTCACCGTCGGCGACAGGATCGGCATCGATTCGGGCGACGACTACGAGGTGGCCACGGTCACCGCGGTCGGCAAGGCGGCCACGCAGACGACCCTGTCGGCCGACGCGGCCGCGGGCGCGACCAACATCAAGGTCGCTGCCGACGCCAACATGACCGTCGGCGACACCCTGACGGTGGACACCGGCGAGAACAAGGAGACCGTCACGGTCGCGAACGTCGGCACCACCGGCGCGGGCGGCACGGGCGTCGACCTGACCGCGCCGTTGCGGCTCGCCCACGCGTCGGGCGTCGACGTGTCCGACCCCGGCACGGGGATCAGCTTCTCGCCGCCGACCCGTCACCCGCACACGAGCGGCGTGCCGGTGCAGGCGCTGGGCGGCGGCCTCACGCTCGACAAGCCGGTCAAGGCCCACCCGATCGGCGCGGCCGTGGTCAATCCCCTGATCACGACGGCGGGCTACCAGGGAACGCCGGCGCCCGACCAGTGGTTCGGGAGCGCCCTGTCCACCAGCGCCGGTTCCATCGCGCTGCTCGACGAACGAGGCGGCGTGGTCGTCGACGCCGTCGTCTACGGCTCCCAGCAGAGCAGTTCGAGCGGCAACGGAACCATCGCCACTCCTGAACTCGCCGTCATGGAGGCCGACCAGGGCAAGGGCGGCTGCATCACCGTTGTGGCCGGCGCGGCCGCGGGCGCGGGCCGGAGCAACGCCCGCTGGCCCGACGGCACCGACGCCGACAGCCTCTGCCACGACTTCGTCACGACCACCGTGCCCACGCCGGGCGGGCCCAACACCAAGTAGCCCGATCGGTCCCTGAGCACCTGCGGTGCCCGCGGCTCACCCGCGGGCACCGCGTCCCGAGTCCGGCACGGAGGGCGTGTCTTCTCGACCGGTACGACCGGCGCCCGATAGGAGTAGGGATCTCTCCCCTTCCTGATCGAGATCGGTGATCGATGGTGCCAGGGGCGGGGACGCGCAGAGAGCTCCTGGTCTCCAGGCGCTGGATTCAGGCTGCGGCACTGGTGGCGGTGTTCGGGTTCTTCGTCATGGGCTTGCTCGCCTACCGTACGTACACGGTGGAGCCGCCCGTGCCACGGCTCGTGGTGGGCGAATCCGGGCAGCGGTTGTACGCCGGCCGCGACGTCGCCGACGGGCAGAAGGTCTTCCTGGCCAACGGGCTGATGCAGTACGGATCGGTGCTCGGGCACGGGGGCTATCTCGGGCCGGACTACACGGCCGACTACCTGCGCCGTGCCGCCACCGCCGCCCTCCGGGCCCGCGGCGGCGGCGACCGGGCCCGTGAACAGGTCAGGCAGGAGTTCCGCGCCAATCGCTACGACCCCCGCTCGGGGGTGCTGACCTACACGAGGGCGCAGGCGGACGCCTTCACCGCTCTCGTCGATCACTACCGCGACTACTTCGCCGACCCCCGCACCGACAAAGGACTGCGTCCGTACGCGATCACCGACCCGCGGCAGATCCACCAGCTGACCGCGTTCCTGTCCTGGACGGCCTGGATCGCCTCGGCGGAACGCCCCGGCGCGGCCTACTCCTACACCAACAACTGGCCCGCCGAGCCGCTGGTCGGCAACGCGCCCACCGCCGACACCGTGCTGTGGAGCGTGGTGTCGCTGATCGCCCTGCTGGTCGGCATCGGGGCGCTGTTCGGAGCGGTCGGCCGATGGGGCGGTCATCTGGGCTGGCGAGGCCGTCAGGCGGAGGCCATCGAGTTCCGCTCCCCCGACCAGGTGGCGCTCACGCCCGCGCAGCGGGTCACCGCGTACTTCTTCCTCGTCGTCGCACTGCTCTTCCTCGCCCAGGTGTTGCTGGGCGGTGCGACGGAGCATTACCGAGCCGATCTCACGAGCTTCTTCGGCCTCAACCTGGCCGAGCTGCTGCCCTTCAACCTGGCCCGCACCTGGCATCTGCAGCTGTCGCTGTTCTGGGTGGTGGCCGCCTTCCTCGCGGCCGGCATCTTCCTGGCTCCGCTCATGGCCGGAGCCGAGCCGCGCGGGCAGGGAAAGCTCGCCTGGACGCTCCTGGCGGCCCTGGCCGTCGTGGCCTCCGGCTCGCTGATCGCGGAGGGGCTCAGCATCCACGGGCTCGTCCGGCCGGGCGACTTCTGGGGCAGCCAGCAGTTCGAATGGCTCGACCTCCCCCGCGTCTGGCAGATCCTGCTGGCCTCCGGGATGGCGCTGTGGGCGGTCATGATGTGGCGGGTGCTGCGCACGACCCTGGCGAGGGACAGCCGCGGCAACCTGCCCTGGCTGTTCTTCCTGTCGGGCCTGGCGATCCCCGGCGTCTACGCCGTCGGGCTGCTGGCCCGCCCGGGCGACACCTTCACCGTCACCGACTTCTGGCGGTTCTGGGTGGTGCACCTGTGGGTGGAGGACTTCCTCGAACTGTTCACCACCGTCATGGTCGCCTACATGTTCGTCCAGCTGGGCGTGGTGCGGGAGCGGGTCGCCCTCGTGGTGATCTATCTCGACATCATCCTGTACTCGGCGGGCGGCGTGATCGGCACCATGCACCACCTGTATTTCAGCGGCACGCCCGTGGAGCACCTCGCGCTGGGCGCGTTCTTCTCCGCGATGGAGGTCGTTCCCCTGACCTTCCTGACCGTGGAGGCGTGGTCGTTCGTGCAGCTGGGGGCGCGCCAGCACCTGGAGTCGCGCACCCCGTTCCCGCACCGCTGGGCCGTGATGTTCCTGGTCGCCGTCGGCTTCTGGAACTTCCTCGGCGCGGGTGTCTTCGGCTTCCTGATCAACCTCCCGATCGTCTCCTACTACGAGATCGGCACCGGTCTGACGGCCAACCACGCGCATGGCTCGATGATGGGCGTCTACGGCATGCTCGCCATCGCCCTGGGGCTGTTCGCGCTGCGCTACCTGATCCCCGCCGGCCGATGGCCGGAGAAGTGGGCCAGGGTCTCCTTCTGGTCCCTCAACATCGGCCTGGCCTGGATGTGCTTCGCCACCCTGCTGCCGCTCGGGCTCCTACAACTGCACGAGTCGGTGGCTTCCGGATATTTCGAGGCGCGCTCGCTCGGCTACCTCACCGGTCGCACCAACACGCTGCTGGAGTGGCTGCGACTGCCCGGCGACGCGCTGTTCATCGTCGGCGGCGTGCTGCCCTTCTGCTGGATCGCCTGGCTTGGCGTACGCCACCGGGGCCGCCGGGCCGCGACCGACCCGGCCACCGGGCTCACCCCGGCGCCCCGGCTGTCGGACGTCCGGGAGCGGGTGGACACCGCATGATCGGTCCCTTCACCACGGAGGCGGTCCTGGCGTACGGCTACGCGGCCGCGCTGCTCGCGGCCGCCGCCGGGCTGGACCGCCTGGCCCGCCACGTCGCCGGGCGATCCGAACGCCACCGCACCGGGGGCTTCACCTATCAGCCCGAACGCGACGCCTGGGTGTGCCCGGCCGACCAGACGCTCTGGCCCGTCGGTCAGGACCGGCACCACCGCTTCTACCGGGCCAGGCCCTCGGTCTGCAACGCCTGCCCCCGCAAGCCCGACTGCACCCCATCGCGTCGCGGGCGGGAGATCGTGCGGGCGCTGCGGCCCTGGCCGCACTCCGAGGCGGGGCGCTTCCACCGCGGGCTCGCCCTCGTGCTGGTCGTCCTGGCCGCCTCGCTGACGCTCATCGAGGCGGTGCGTCACCCCGCCTGGCCCGACCTCGCCCTGGCCGCCGCCGCGCTCGCGGCCACCGCCATCACAGGATGGTGGCTGACCGGCCACCTGCGCGGCACCCCCGCGGCCTTCCCCGAGCCCGGGCAGGGGCCGCCGAGCCGCGACCGATACACCACCGTCTGGAGGCCGGAGTGATGATCTGGGTTGCCGCCGTGTCGGCCCTTCTCCTGGTCGGCGCCCTGACAGGAGTTCGGGTGCTACGCGAGTACGAACGGGCGGTCGTCTTCCGGCTCGGCCGGGTGCTGCCCCTGCGAGGGCCCGGGCTCGTGGTCCTGATCCCGCTGGCCGACCGGATGGTCCGCGTCGACCTGCGGACCATCGCCCTCACCATCCCGCCGCAGGAGGCGATCACCAGGGACAACGTGCCCGTCCGGGTCAACGCGGTCGCCTACTTCAAGGTTGTGGACCCGGTCCGGTCGGTCAACGAGGTGGAGAACCACGCAGTCGCGACCTCCCAGCTCGCCCAGACCAGCCTGCGCTCCGTGCTCGGCCGCCACGACCTCGACGCCCTGCTCGCCGAGCGCGACCGGCTGGGTGAGAGCCTGCAGAAGGTCCTCGACGACCAGACCGAGCCCTGGGGCGTGAAGGTCGACCTGGTCGAGATCAAGGACGTCGAGATCCCTGAGGCGATGCAGCGCGCCATCGCCCGTCAGGCCGAGGCCGAACGCGAGCGCCGCGCCAAAGTGATCAACGCGGAGGGCGAGGTCCAGGCCGCGCGGAATCTGCGCGAGGCCGCGCGTACCCTGTCGGCCGACCCGGCCGCCATCCAGTTGCGCTACCTCCAGACCCTGCTGGAACTGGGCGGTGAGGGCCGATCGACCATCGTCTATCCGGTGCCGGTCGACCTGCCCGCCCCCTCGCCGGGGGCCTCACCCATGCTTCCCGCCGCTCTCGCCGCCGCCGCTACTGCGAGCGGCTGCGCCTGCGGGCGGGAGCGACGGCCTTCCTGAGGCGTCAGGGTCGCCTTGTGGGCTGCCGGCCACGGAGGGGCGGGCGCGAGCCGGCGCGGTCGTCCCGCTCGACCACCATGATCTCGGGGAATACGGCCCGGCACCGGCGCATCGCGGTCTGCCGCCGGCGACCTCTCGACGCCTCAGCCGGACAGGGCGAAAACGGGTGGGAGACACATACCGAGTTGCGCGTACACCTGCAGCTGGTCGTAGTAGAAGCGCTGACTCGCGATCAGATCGTCGACCACGTTCCAGAAGCAGGAGCAGCGCGCACTGATGGAACGGCCCGTCGCCTCCAGCACCTCACCTCCGATGAGGAGATACGGCCCCGTTTGCGCGCCGCAGGCCACCATCTCGGTCGCAATCGCATCCTCGCATGCGGTCTTCTCCCACCGGGTGAAGCGGAGGTCGGGAAATGCCTCCCACATCTGCGTGCAGTAGGAGCCGATCTCCTGAGGGTTGCCCGCCTCCATGTCCGGCCATGTCGCGACCGCATCCGGCCGATAGCAGCGCATCACCGCGTCCACATCATGGTTGTTCAGCGCGGTGATCAGCCGGTCTACCACATCGGCCATCGAAGGACCCCCTTCCACCAGATTACGGAGACAGGGGCAATGAGAAGCCAAAAAGGACCTCCCCCAGACCGCGTCCTCGGAGCGGTGGAATAACGCGACGAGGTAAGCGCCGTGAGTGGATCTCAGGCGGCCTCGGCCACGGGTGCCAAGGCGGGTCATCGGCCGGACGGGCCGATGTGCGCGACCGCCTCATGCGCCGGGGATGAGGACTTTCGGCCGTTCCCGCGCGGGGGCGGCCGCCCGGACGGTTGAGTCATGACGATCCTGAGCACGCACCCCCGTCCGATTCCCCGGCGCCGGGAGGACGAACAGGAAGACGAAGAGGACCGCGACCGGGCGACGGGTCCGCTCGCGCGGCTCGCGGTGCGGGAGGCCCTGCTGGAGGCGTTCGCCGACCTCGTGGACGACGTCCGCCTGGCGGAGGTGGACGGCATGGCGCACGTCTACGTGTCCGTCCGCCTCACCGCCTCCACCTGCCCGGAACGCATCCGGGCCATCGCCCGTGAGGCGTACCGGACCGTCGGCGGCGAACCGGTGGTGGCTCACGTCTCCACGGCCTGCCCCGCTCGTGGACGCCGGTGACGTCCACGACACGCTCCCGGGGCGGTAGGACTCACGCCGCCGAGCGGCGCAGCGCCTGCTCGGGCGCACCGTGACCGGCGGCCGGCGGCGCCGGGAGCGAGACGGGGGTCAGGCTCTCTTCGAGGTGCGGTGCAGACGCAGGGCGGAGATGAGGAAGAAGACGCCGCCGGCGGTTGCGTAGCCGGCGAGGTTCGTCAGCGATGCGGTCGGCGTACCGGCCTGGAGGATGAACGTCGTCCCGGCGATCGTGGAGATCGCTCCACTGAGGATCATCGCCCATTGGCCGCCGAGCCCGCGTCGGCTGACGGCGACGATGAGCTGCACGATTCCGGCGGTGATCGCCCAAGCGCCCCAGACGCGCAGCACCGCGGGCACGCCCGAGCCGGCTGTGACGACCAGGCCGACGGCGGTGAGCAGGCTCAGGGCCAGGTTGACGTACAGGGCGGCGGTGGGGCGCGCGGTTGTCGAGGAGCGCAGATCGACGATCGCCGCGGCGACGTCGAACAGCGGGTAGATCACGAGCAGCGCCGTGCTCACCGGACCGGAAGCCCCGGCCAGGAACAGCAGGACCGCCCAGATGAGGGCGAATCCGAATCGCACCACATAGAGGTTCCGCAACGCCACAGCGGTGCGGCCGGCGTTCATGACAGCGACGGTGGTCATCGTCTCCCTTTCGGCAGGACAGCGAGGTAGAATGACTAGTAACTCTACCTCGCCGACAGTAGCTCGGCTGTGAGGTCGGGTGCAAGTGGCGAGAAGGAGGGACGCGTATGATCTCGAGCATGAACAGCCCCATGCGTGAGCGCCTCATCGAGGCGGCCACCGAGCTGTTCTACGCGCAGGGGCTTCGCGCGGTGAGCGTCGACAAGGTCATCGACCTCGCCAGTACGACGAAGGTCACCTTCTACCGGCACTTCAAGAGCAAGGACGACCTCGTCGTCGCCTACCTCGAACGCCGCGCCGCGCTGGAGCGGGACGGCATCGGTGAGGCGATCAAGCAGGGCGGCGGCGACGTCGATGTCACCCTGCGGGCGATCTCGGAGGCGATCGGGATCATCGCCTGCGCGCCCGGCTTCCGCGGCTGTCCCTTCATCAACGCCGCCGCCGAATACCCCGACGCGGACAGCCCGATCCGCAAGGCCGTCGACGCGCATCGCCGCTGGAACAAGACGACGTTCGAACAGCTCATCGCCCCGCTCGGTATCACGGACGCCGCAGAGGTCGCCGACGACCTGATGCTGATCCGTGACGGCGCCATGGTCGCCGGATACCTCGACCAGCCGGCGAACGTCGCCGCCTCGTTCCTCCGCAGCAGCCGGGCCGTCATCGGCGCCGGCGACTCGACCGGGAGATGAGCGGGCGCACGCGGAGGGCGCCTTCACCGGGCCGGGCTCGGCCGCCGGCCGTTCCGTCACCGATCTTGTGGACGGATATTCTGGCAAGATCACTACATGGTGAGGTTAGCCGGGACGCTTCTGGCGACGGTGCTGCTTCTCAGCGGTAGCGCCGGCCTGAGGGGACGGCCCACGTTCGGGGAGAACGCCGCACGGGCCGTCTCCACCTGGCGGACGAGCGGGGCCGCGACGATCTGGCGTACGGGTTTCGTCCCGTTCGAGGACCTGAGCGCGATGCCTCGGAAGGTGCGCGAAAAGATCGACAGTGATGAGGAGTACGGCTGGGTCGTGGCCGGTTCGTGAAGACCTCACGCGGTATGGCGACCGTACCCGCCTGGCGGCTGCACTTCTCGAACCTTCCCGGCCCGATAGACCACGTCGCGGTCGATCAGAAGGCGATCGGCACGATCGAGGACGCCGTGGGCGACTACCTGCTGGTCGACGAGCAGATCACAGCCGTGGAGGTCCTCGACGAACGCACACTGCTGGTGAGTTACGACTACGGCTCGTGCACCCTTGGACCGCTCCCCGTCAGCCTGCGAGTGCGGGAGGAGCCGGACGTGGTGGTCCTGGGGATCGACATCCCCTACAGGGCTCCCGGCCCGTGCGCGGGCGTCGGCGAGTTCGGCAAGGGCGTCATAAGGCTCGATGAGCCGCTGGGTGACCGCGTGGTCGTGGACGCGATAACCGCACTGCCTGTCCTGTGCCGTCGTGCGCAGAACACCTGCCGCGCCGGGAACGGGTGACATCGTTCCGTTCGCCCCGTGATGCGGGAGCAGTGGCGGCGTAACCAGCGCGCCGCCGTCCTGGCTGCCGCCGAGGAGCCGTCCGGGACACGGGCGGACGGCCGGTGGTCGAAGCACGCGCACCCGGCGCGAACGCCCCGTCTGACGGACTCGGACCGAAAGTCCCACGATCACGGGACTTCGAGCCGACCTCAGGGTGCCGTACGGCTCCTGCGGCACGGCCGGTGATCGCGGTTTCCTTGAGATGTCGAAAAGAGAGAAAAAACATTGAAAGGGGCCGGTCATGGCCACCATCGAAGGGCGTAACCAGAGGAATCACCGCCTCCACGCCGGCGCTCCCACCGTCCCCGCCCCCCGCACGAACGGCGAGACGATCCCCGCCGCCACCACGGGCGCCGGCCCGGTCCGGTACGTGTGGGCCGCCGCCCGCATCGCCGTCGGCTGGGTGTTCCTGTGGGCCTTCCTGGACAAGCTGTTCGGCTGGGGTTTCGCCACCCCCGCCGCCAAGGCCTGGGTCAACGGCGGAAGCCCGACCACCGGCTTCCTCAAGGGCACCGCCGACCACACCTTCGGCGGCCTGTTCACCACCCTCGCCGGCCAGCCCTGGGTCGACTGGCTGTTCATGATCGGCCTCGCCGGCGCCGGCATCGCCCTCACCCTCGGCATCGGAATGCGCATCGCCGCCGCCGCCGGCGGACTGCTCCTGCTCATGATGTGGGCCGCCGAACTCCCGCTGACCACCAACCCCTTCATGGACGAGCACATCGTCTACGCCATCGTCCTGGCAGGCCTCGCCCTCACCGGCGCCGGCACCACCCTCGGACTCGGCACCCAGTGGGCCGCCACCCCCCTCGTCCGCCGCTTCCCGATCCTCAAGTA
>NZ_FTNI01000034.1 GCF_900156315.1 Microbispora rosea
CTGCGACAAGGGCTACGACCCCGTACGCAACACCTTCACCCAGTCCTACGGCTCCCGCGAACTGGACGCCGCACTCCTCCAGATCCCCATCGTCGGCTTCCTCCCCCCCGACGACCCCCGCGTCATCGGCACCGTCGAAGCCATCGAACGCGAACTCATGACCGACGGCTTCGTCCTGCGCTACCCCCTCGCCGAAGACAACCCCGTCGATGGCCTCCCCGGCCGCGAAGGCGCCTTCCTCGCCTGCAGCTTCTGGCTCGCCGAAGCCCGCGCAATGATCGGCCGCCACAACGACGCCGTCGAACTCTTCCAACACCTCATCGCCCTCACCAACGACGTCGGCCTCCTCGCCGAGGAATACGACCCCACAACAGACCGCCAACTCGGCAACTTCCCCCAAGCCTTCAGCCACATCCACCTGATCCGTACGGCCCGGGCGCTGACCCGCTACGCCGGGCGGTAGCCGAGGCTCCTGGCGCACTCCCGGAACCCGAGCGACCGGTAGAGCCGGGCGGGCGCCGGATAGGCGTCGTCGCCGCGCGGGCTCACCACCGCCCGCCGTGCGCCCGCCCGCCGCGCCGCATCCAGCGCGGCCAGGCAGACGGCCCGCGCGAGGCCGCGCCCGCGGTGGCCCGGCGCGGTGCCGGCCGGCTCGATCCGGGCGGCCCGGTTGGCCTCGTCCAGCCACACCAGGCAGAACGCCGCGGCGCTCCCGTCCGGCGCCTCGGCGATCCAGTCCAGGTCCGGCCGATACGGCCAGGCCCGCCGGACCGCTTGGTAGCTCTCCTCGGTCACGCGCGACGGGTGGAACGCCGCCCGGTGCGCGGCGGCGCGTCGCGGGACGTCGGCGTCGCCCACCGCGCGCAGGCGGTATCCGGCGGGCGGGCGCGGGGCGGGCAGGCCGTCGTCCAAGTCCATGACCATGTGCAGGAAGAAGGGCCCGTCGCCGGCACGCCGATAGCCGTGCCGTTCGAGCGCCGGGAACAGGTGCGTCTCGGTGCTGGAGACCGTGACCGAACGGACCTGCCCGGGCGCTGTCGCGGGCACCGTCGCCGCGAACCAGCCCAGGACCTCGCCGGCCAGCGCGGGGTGGCGCGGGTCGGCCGCCAGACCGAGGTGGCCGGAATCGGCCCATCCCCAGGCCGCGGTCGCGTCACCGGCGTCCCAGAGCATGGTCGGCCACTCGTGCTCCCTGCCCGTGTGCTGGAAGCGTTCCCACGCCAGGTCGCCGACGTGCCAGGTCGCCCCGGGCGACCACAACCGGGCGGCGAGGTGCTGCATCGCCCGCAGGTCGTCCGCCCCGGCGTACGGTCTGCGGTCGAAGCGCGCGGTCGTCATGCCGGCCAGTCTCACCCCGGCCGGCGTCCCCCCGCACGCGATTTCCGGTGCGGCTACTTCCGGCGCGGCTACTTCTGGCCGGCGATGCGGGCGAGGAGCCGGGCGAACTCCGGCGGCGGCGCGACGACCAGCCTGGTCTGCCCGTCGTGGCTGATGAGGTCGGCCTGGATGCGGGTCAGCTTGCCCCTGCGCCACCAGTACACGTGGGGGCTCAGCCCGTCGGCCCGGCCGGCGTGCTCCCGGTGGGCGAAGATGCGCAGGCGCTCGATCGCGCGGACCACGCCGATGCCGGCCACCGGGTGCACCGCGACCATCCCCCGGTGCGGCAGCACGGCGAGCATGCCGTCCTCGGGCACGTCCATGTACGCCGTCAGGCGGCGCAGGTGGGCCGCCGCGCTGGGCGCGGTCAGCAGCGACACCTCGGTCCCGGCGAGGTCGAGCCGCGACACGGTGGGCCGCTCGTCGGTCAGGGCGTTGCCGACGGCCACGTCGAGCGCCTCGGCCGGCGGGATGGGCCAGCAGAAGGCCTCCTCCGGCCGCACCGGACGGGCGCCGACGGTCAGCACCTCGATCAGGTCGGCGCTGAGGTGGCGGCCGATGATCCGGGAGGGGTCGGGGAAGGCCGGGTCGTCGGCGGCGTGGACCCGCGTGCGCAGCAGCGGCTTGATGGGCGTGAGGTTGCAGGCGTCGAACGGCTCGCCCGACACGGCGTGCGCCAGGTGCTCGGAGACCAGCATCGGCCAGTCCTCGCGGGCACGGCGACCGGCCTCCCGGCGCAGGCCGACGAGGTTCACCTCCCGCTCACGCTCGGGCGAGGTCAGCCGCAGGAAGGTGCCGTCGGCCGCGAACGCGCAGGTATAGCCCATGGTCTCGGCGACCAGGGCCAGCAGGGAGTCGAGATCGACGTCCTCGACAGCTCTCGGGGCGGGATGGTCCGGCCGCGTCCGGCTGAGCAGTCGCCGCAAGAGTCCCAACGCACCATCCCTTCGCCGCCGCCCGGATGCCTCCGGGGCGGGTCTCAGGTTGCCGCGTCCGAGTCGCGGAACATGCCCAGGAGAGAACACGATTCGGCAACAATAGCCACATTCGTCTCCAACCACACACTCATCTGTGGTGTGCCGTGGCCCACAGGCAGCCCCGCCAGCACCGGGACGCCCAGCGGGGCCAGGCGTTCGGCCAGCATGGGCAGCGGGTCGCCGCAGTCCACCCACGATCCCAGCACGATGCCCGCCGCCCCGTCGAGACACCCGGCCTGCAGTAGTTGCGTCACCATGCGGTCGATCCGGTACGGCTCCTCGGTGACGTCCTCCAGCAGCACGATGCGGCCCCGCCCGCGCAGCGCGTACGGCGTGCCGCACAGGGCGGCGAGCAGGGCGAGGTTGCCTCCCGTGAGCGGGCCCTCGGCCCGGCCCGGCACGATCACCCGGTCGCCCGTGACCGGCGCGGGCGTGCCGCCCTCGAACAGGGCCTCCCGCAGGTGGGCGAAGGTGGCCGGCTCGGGCCCCTCCGGGCCGCCGATCGTCGCCGTCGCCGGCATCGGCCCGAACAGCGTCGCCAGGCCCAGCCGGTCGGCGAAGGCCCGGTGCAGCGCGGTGATGTCGCTCGACCCGAGCAGGATCTTCGGACCGGCCGCCGCCATGGCGTCCCAGTCCAGCAGCCCGAGCAGCCGGGTGGTGCCGTAGCCGCCCCTGGCGCAGACGACCGCCGCCACCCCGGGATCGCACCACGCGTCCTGGAGGTCGGCCGCCCGCGCGGCGTCCGGCCCGGCCAGGTAGCCCTCCCGCGCGAGGATCGACGCCCCGTGCACGACCCGCAGCCCGAGCCCGGTCAGGAGCTCGGTGCCGTGCTCGAGCAGTACGGGGTCGACGGGACCGGCCGGCGCGACCAGCGCGACGGTGTCACCCGGCCGCAGCCGCCGCGGCAGGCTCCGGACCGTTACCGAGGCGTCACCGCCCGCCCCGCCCGGGAAGCGCTCGCTCACCCTTCAAAGGGTGTCAGACTTAGCGGTATCTATGCGACCTCCGACGCACATCCTCGTGGTCAACGGTGTCAAGGTCCGCCGTCCGGTGTTCGTTGTCGCGGCGCCGCACTCCGGCGTGGACCTGCTGGGCCGTGCCCTCAAGCGCTCGCCCGGCTTCCACGTGACCATGGGCAGGGGCCCGGTGGCCCGGGTCGTCTACGCCTTCGCCAGGAGGCCGTCGATCGCCCGCAGCGGCGGCGCCCCGCAGGTGCTGCGCGACGTGCTCGCGGAGGCGTGGCAGGTGGTCCCGGCGGCGTGCGCGGAGTGCACGGCCACCTGCCGGGAGGCGGGCGGCATCGTCGGGGCGGGGCCCTGCGTCGGGCCGGGCTCGCTGTCCCGGTTCGGCGACGCCAGCCCCGACCTGCTCTACAGCGCGCCGGTGCTGCTGCAGGCATTCCCCGACGCCCGGCTCATCCAGATCATCCGCGACGGCCGTGACGTCGTCGCCGACATGCTCGCCGACCCCGCCTGCATGACCTGGGTCAAGCCCCACATGCTGAGCGAGGACGCCGAGTTTCCCAATCCGTTCCTCGGCGTGCGCTCGGCCGAGCACCGCGAGCGCTGGGCCGCGATGCCGCCCGCGGGCAAGTGCGCCCTGCGCTGGCGCGGCGCCGTACGGCTGAGCGCCGCCCTGCGCCACGAGCTGCCCGCCGAGCACCTGCTCACCCTGCGGTACGAGGACGTGGTGGCCTCGCCGGGAGACGCGATCGACGCGGTGTCGTCGTTCCTGGAGGCCAAGATCTCCACGATCGCGCTGTACGGCGCGGCGATCCCCCGGCCGGGGAGCTGGCGCAGGCGGCTGCCGGCCGAGGACGCCGAGCTCGTGGAGAAGGTGGCCAGGGAGGAGCTCGCCCGCCTCGGCTACCGCTGAGCCGTCATCCCACAGCCCGCCGTGGGCCTCAGGAACCGCTCTGCCCTGACGCGGTGAACTGGGTGCGGTACAGCTCGGCGTAGGCGCCGCCCCGCTCCAGCAGCTCCTCGTGCCGGCCGCGCTCGACGACCCGGCCGTCCTCGACCACCAGGATCGTGTCGGCCTCGCGGATGGTCGACAACCGGTGGGCGATCACCAGCGACGTCCTCCCGCGCAGCGCGGTCTTCAGCGCCTGCTGCACCGCGGCCTCGGATTCGGAGTCCAGGTGGGCGGTGGCCTCGTCCAGCACCACCACCCGCGGCGCCTTCAGCAGGAGCCGGGCCAGGGCGATGCGCTGTTTCTCCCCTCCGGAAAGCCGGTAGCCGCGGTCGCCGACGACCGTCTCCAGCTCCTCCGGCAGGTTCTTGACCAGGTCGGCGATCTGGGCCGCGCGCAGGGCCTCCCAGACCTCCTCGTCGGTCGCCTCCGGACGGGCGTAGCGGAGGTTGCTGCCGATCGTGTCGTGGAACAGGTGGGCGTCCTGCATGACCACTCCCACCGTGTCCCTGATGCCGTCCAGGGTGGCGTCGCGGACGTCCATGCCGTTGATCCGGACGGCCCCCTCGTCCACGTCGTACAGCCGGGACACCAGTGAGGTGATGGTCGTCTTGCCCGCGCCCGAGTGGCCGACGAGCGCCACCAGCTCGCCCGGGTGCGCGGTGAACGACACGCCCTTGAGCACCTCCTGGGAGGGCCCGGTGTCCGGGCGGGCCACCGACTCCAGCGATGCCAGCGAGACATCGGAGGCGGCCGGGTAGCGGAAGCGGACGTCGTCGAACTCGATCGTGACCGGCCCCTCGGGGACCGGCCGCGCATCCGGCTTCTCGGCGACCATCGGCTTGAGGTCGAGCACCTCGAAGACCCGGTCGAAGCTCACCAGCGCGGTCATCACGTCCACGTGGACGTTCGACAGGCTGGTCAGCGGGCCGTACAGGCGCATGAGCAGGGACGACTGGGCGACCAGGGTGCCGAGCGCGAAGGCCCCGGAGATCGCCAGCACGCCGCCGAGGCCGTAGACGAGCGCGGTCGCCAGCGCGGCGACCAGGCCGAGCGCGATGCGGAACACCGTGCCGTACATGGCGACGATCACGCCCACGTCGCGGACCCGGCCCGCGCGCTCCGCGAAGTGGAGCGCCTCGTCGTCCGGCCTGCCGTACAGCTTGGCGACCATGGCCCCGGCCACGTTGAACCGCTCGGTCATCACCGAGCTCATCTCGGCGTCGAGCTGCATCTGCTCGCGGGTCAGCGCGGACATCCGGCGGCCGACCCACTTCGCCGGGAAGATGAAGATCGGCAACAGGACCAGCGCGACCAGCGTGACCTGCCACGACAGCACGAGCATGGTGCCGAGCACCATGACCAGGCTGATGACGTTGGACACCACCGACGACAGCGTGCTGGTGATGGCCCGCTGCGCTCCGATGACGTCGGTGTTCAGGCGGGAGACCAGTGCGCCGGTCTGGGCCCGCATGAAGAACGCGACCGGCATGCGCTGCACGTGGTCGAAGACCTCGGTGCGCAGGTTGTAGATCAGGCCCTCGCCGATGCGTGAGGAATACCACCGCTGCAGCAGGCCGAGCCCGGCGTCCAGCACCGCGAGCCCCGCGATCGCCACGGCGAGCCACACCACCACGTCGACCCGCTTGGGGGTGATGCCGTAATCGATGATCGCCTTCATCAGCAGCGGGTTGGCGACCACGATGACCGCGTCGACCACGACCAGCGCGAGGAAACCGGCGATCTGGGCGCGGAACGGCCGGGCGTAGCCGGCGATGCGCCGGACGGTCCCCGGCGCGATCCGCTCCTTCGTCACGGAGCTGTCACGCCGTAAGGACCGCATCACCTGGAAGCCGTAGCCCCCGTTCATCATCGACATATGCCGTACATCCTCCCAGCCGTGCAGCAGTGGGAGGACTCCCCCGATTCCGCCGTCAGCTCGAAGCGAACAGCACGTATCCGTTCGCCTCGGACATCGACCCTAGTTCGCCCGGAGCAGTGCCCATGAGCCCGGCCTGAACACTGCCCATAAGTCCGCCCCGAACACCGCCCATCAGCTCGGCTCGAACAGCGCCCTTCAGCTCGGCCTGAGCGGCGCCCTTCAGCTCGCCCCGAACAGCGCCCGGATGCGCGCCACCTGCTCGACCCGCTCGGCGGCGGCCTGCTCCTCCAGCGTGCGCCCCGGCGCGGCCTGCAGCAGCCTCTTGGTGGCGGCCGCGGCGGCGCGGTCGGTCGCCAGCAGCGCGGCGGCCAGATCCTGCACGGCCTGGGCCAGCTCGGACGTGGGCACCGCGATCTCGGCCAGGCCGAGCCGTACGGCCTCGGCGGCCCCCACGGTGCGCGCGGTCAGGCACATCTCGATGGCCCGGGGAACCCCCACGATGTCGGCCAGGGGCTTGGTCCCGGTCAGGTCGGGAACCAGCCCCAGCGCGGGCTCCTTCATGCAGAACTTCACGTCGTCGGCGACGACACGCAGGTCGCACGCGAGTGCGAGCTGGAAGCCCGCCCCGATCGCATGGCCCTGCACGGCCGCGATCGACACGATCTCCGGCCTGCGCAGCCACAGGAAGCCCTTCTGGGCCTCCGCGATCCGCTGCTCGAACTCGGTGTCGCCGAGCGTCGCGGCGCTCGCGAACGATTCCTGCCCGGGCACCCCCTCGGGCGTGAACATGCGCAGGTCGATTCCGGCTGAGAAGGACGGCCCCTCGCCTTTGACCACGACCACTCTCACCTGCTCCGGAAGGGTTTCCCCGATCCGGGCCAGGGCCGACCACATCGCGAACGTCTGAGCGTTGCGCTTGTCCGGCCGGTCCAAAGTGACGGTCGCGATCTCGCCGTCCACCTCGAAGCGCAGTCCGACCCCGGCCGGCTCGGCCGCCGAGATCGTCGACACATCGGAGCCCTCGCCCCTCCCACGGGCGTGCTCCAGATTCCCCCCCATTGCCGCTTCCGCCATGCCCTGCTCCTGCGTCCGGTGCGGAGCGACGTCGCCTCGCACGGCCGGTCCGGTGCGGCGCACCGTCCGTGCCGGGCGTCCGCCCTCCTGTTCATCCCGCGGTCGCGCCCGAGCTTACCGAATATCGTTCTGGCGAGTCGGACGCGACCGCTCCTCCTTGCAGGAACGAGCGGCTGCGGTCGCGCGTCTTGAGGTGGATCTCTAGCGCTTGGACTTGCCCCGGGTCGCGCCGCCGCGCCCGCGCAGAGTCACCCCGGACTCGCTCAGGATGCGGTGGATGAACCCGTACGACCGGCCGGTGGAAGCAGCCAGAGCGCGGATGCTCTCACCCGCGGAATAGCGCTTCTTGAGATCAGCGGCCAGCTTTTCCCGGTCGGCCCCGGTCACCCGGGTGCCCTTCTTCAGAGTCTCGGCCACGAGTACCTCCTGTAGTGCCAGACTTCCGCAGCGTTACCTCAGCCCATGATCAGTCATTTCGACGGGATCGGCTACCTACTCCGCGGGAAAAGATCCCTACCCGCTCAAATTAAGATCAGGCAAGCGCCACAAGATCGGAAAATTCGTCGCTCCATGCGTCTTCTACTCCGTCTGGCAACAGAATCACCCTATCCGGCTTCAGCGCCTCCACCGCCCCCTCGTCGTGCGTGACCAGCACAATCGCGCCCGTGTAGGAGCCGAGGGCGGTCAGCACCTGGTCGCGGGAGGCCGGATCGAGGTTGTTGGTGGGCTCGTCGAGCAGCAGCACGTTGGCACTCGACAGCACCAGCGTCGCGAGGGCGAGACGGGTCTTCTCGCCGCCGGACAGGACCCCCGCGGGCTTGTCCACGTCGTCGCCGGTGAACAGGAACGACCCCAGCACCTTGCGCAGGTCGACGTCGGCCAGGTCGGGCCCGGCCGACCGCATGTTCTCCAGGACCGTGCGTCCGGAGTCGAGCGTCTCGTGCTCCTGCGCGTAGTAGCCGAGCTTGAGCCCGTGGCCCGGCATGACCTCGCCGGTGTCGGGCTTCTCGATGCCCGCGAACAGGCGCAGCAGGGTGGTCTTGCCCGCGCCGTTCAGGCCCAGGATGACGATCCGGGAGCCCCGGTCGACCGCGGCGTCGACGTCGGTGAACACCTCCAGCGAGCCGTACGACTTGGACAGGCCGCGGGCCGTCAGCGGGGTCTTCCCGCAGGGCGCGGGGTCGGGGAAGCGCAGCTTGGCGACGCGGTCGGAGCGCCGCTCCCCCTCGACGCCGGACAGCAGCCGCCGGGCGCGCCGCTCCATGTCCTGGGCCGCCTTGGCCTTGGTGGCCTTCGCCCGCATGCGGTCGGCCTGGGACAGCAGCGCGGACGCCTGCCGCTCGGCGTTGGCCCGCTCGCGCTTGCGCCGCTTCTCGTCGGTCTCCCGCTGGGCGAGGTAGGCCTTCCAGCCAACGTTGTAGGTGTCGATCACGCAGCGGTTGGCGTCGAGATGGAGCACCCGGTTTACCGTCGCATCAAGAAGGTTTACGTCATGGCTGATGATCACCAAGCCGCCCTGGTGCGAGCGCAAAAACTCACGAAGCCAGCCGATCGAGTCCGCATCGAGGTGGTTTGTCGGCTCGTCAAGCAGGAGAGTCTCCGCTCCGGAGAACAGAATGCGGGCCAGCTCGACCCGTCGTCGCTGACCACCGGACAGGGTCGCCAGCGGCTGGCCGAGGACGCGGTCGGGCAGCCCGAGGCTCGATGCGATCGAGGCCGCCTCCGACTCCGCCGCGTAGCCGCCGAGGACGTGCAGGCGGTCCTCCAGGCGGCCGTAGGCGCGCACCGCCCGGTCGCGCACGCGCTGGTCGTCGGCCGCCATCCCGGTCTCGGCCTCGCGCAGTTCGCGGAGCACCTCGTCGAGGCCGCGGGCCGACAGGATCCGGTCGCGCGCCAGCACGCTCAGGTCGCCGGTGCGGGGGTCCTGCGGCAGGTAGCCGACGCTGCCGGAGATCGTGACCGTGCCCGCGGCGGGCAGACCCTCTCCCGCCAGGACCTTGGTGAGGGTGGTCTTGCCGGCCCCGTTGCGGCCGACCAGGCCGATCTTGTCGCCGGGGTTCACCCGGAACGAGGCGCCCTCGATGAGCAGGCGCGAGCCGGCGCGAAGTTCGATGTCTGTTGCGATGATCATGATTTAGGGGACACTCCCGTGGGTGATGAGGTCAGGATCGGCATCGGGAGCGATCAATCGGGAGTGCGCATGGGCTCAAGTGTAGTGCCGCCCCGTCCGTCAGCGCCTGCGCCGAAACCCCGGCCCGTGCCCCTCCGTCGCGCGGCCGGTCAGGGGTCGAGCAGGCGGACGCGTACCGCGCGGAAGAGCGCGGGCGCGCCCTCCAGGACCGCCGGCCGGGGGTCGGGGACGGTGAGGAAGGGGCCGGACTCCAGGGCGAACAGCGGCGCGAGGCGCCGGTCGCGCCTGATCTCGTCGATCGAGCGCCGGTCCCCGCCGAGCACGACGGCCTCCAGATCCGCGAGCCTCGGCAGGAGCACCCGGGCGGCCACGTCGGCGGCGGCCCGCAGCGCCTCGGCCGACTGCTTGTCCCTGCGCCGGGCGAAGCGCTGCTGCGACCATCCGCCCGCCGCGCTGCGCCCGTGGACCTGACGCGAGCCGGCCTTGCCCGTGACGAGGCGGGCGCCGGTGAAGACGCCGGCGGCGTGCCCGCCGAGCCGGGCCAGCAGCACGCCGACGGTCCGCTCCCGGCATACGTGGGCCACCAGCGCCGCCGCGGCCGGGGGAAGCCGGAACTCACCCTCGTCTCCGTTGTCGTCCCCGCCGTCGCTCTCGTCCCCGCGGGAGGGGCGCAGCGGCGGGAACGGCACCTGGCACTCGGCGACCGCGCCGTCGGCGGCGTCGAGACGGACCAGGCCGGGCAGGACGACGGCCTCGATCGCGCCGTGCCGCTCGGCGAAACGCGCGATCCATCCGGCGAGCCGCTCGGGGGCGACCGAGATCCGTCTGCCGCCTCCCGCGGCCGGCCCTGCCGTCATGGCTGATCAGGCTACCCGGACACCCGTCTGTAGGATTCCGTCCAACTGACAGGGAAATATAGGTGAATTTCCCCCCGCGAACGGCAACACCGCAGCTCGGGTGTCCCAGAATTCAATCGTGTCGCTCCCCGTCCACCCGGCGGCGCCGCCCGCCGCGACCTCTCAACGCGTCCCGGCGCCCGGCGCGGCCCCGGCGACCCCGTTCCCCCCGGACAGCGGGTGGGAACATCCGACGGCCGACGTCGCGCGGGAGCACGACCCGGCCACCATGGTGCGGAGATACACCCCCGCGGCCCCCGCCCAGCCATACGACCAGCGCGCGCACGCGCCCTCCGCGTCCGGCCTCCCCGGCCCGGCCGCCCCGGTCTTCCTCCCGGTGGTCGATCTCGACACCGGCGGCGCCGTGGCCGTCGAGGTGATCAGCGAGGGCGCCTCCTACGGCGGCCCGGGCATGGCGAGCACGGTGAACGGTCTGCTGGCCGCCGCCCGCGAGGAGGCCCTGCTGCCGCTGGTCCTGCCGATCTCCGCCGCCGCCGTGGCCGGCGGCTCGGCCGGCCTCGCGTCGCTGCACGAGGCCATGCGCGTGTGCAACCGGCGTCCCCGCGAGGTCATCCTCGTGATCGAGGGCGGCTCCGCGTCCGTGGAGCGCACCGCCCTGCTGTCCGGGATCGACGGGCTGCGGGCGGTGGGTTACCTCATCGCGTTCGGCGGGATCGGCACCGCCGCGCTGCCTCTCGACCTGCTCGCCGACGCCTCGCCGTACATGATCGCGCTGTCCCCCGACGTGGTGGCACGAGGGCCGCGCGATCCCCGGCGCGGCGCGCTCGCGGAGTCGCTGGTCCGGCTCGCGCGCGGCGTCGGCGCGCACGTGCTCGCCCCGGGCGTGCGGGACGAGACACAGCTCGCGGCCGTACGCGGCTGGGGGATCCGGCTCGCGCAGGGTCCCCTGCTCGCGCCGTTCGACTGGCGGCCCTCCCACGGGTACAACCGGGTCCACGTGCCGCTGCCGGTGCCGGAGGCGACCGCCGCCACCGCGTCGCTGGGCCCCAGGGTGCAGGAGCTCCTGCTCCCCGCGGTCACGCTGCCGGCCGAGTCGACGGCCGAGGAGGTGGTCGCCGTGCTGAGCGCCGAGCCCTCGATCACGAGCGTGATCCTGGTGGACGAATACCAGCGGCCGCAGGGCAGCATCGACCGCAGCCGGTTCCTGCTCTTCATGGCCGGGGCGTACGGCCACGCGCTGCACGCGAAGAAGGCGGCCGGCCGCCTGGCGGACACGGCGAAGATCGTGGCGAAGACGACCCCGGTGATCGCGGCCATGCAGGTGGCGGGGCGGGACAACACCCGCGTGTACGACGACCTCGTGGTGGTCGACGAAGTCGGCAGGTGCATGGGCGTGGTGCGGGTCGGCGACCTGCTGCGGCACGCCGCCGACCTCCAGTCGCGGTCGGCCCGCTGAGCCCGCCTCGCGGTCAGAGCCAGCCCTGCGCCTGGGCCTTCTGGACGGCCTCGATCCGGTTGCGCGCGCCGGTCTTGTGGATGGCCGCCGACAGGTAGTTGCGCACCGTGCCCTCCGACAGGTGCAGCCGCAGCGCGATGTCGTTGATCGTCGAGCCGTCCGCGGCGGCGGACAGCACGTCGCGCTCGCGCGGCGACAGGGGGTTCGGCCCGGCGCTGAGCGCGGCGGCGGCCAGTCCCGGATCGATCACGCGCTCGCCCCGCAGCACCCGCCTGATCGCGGCGGCGAGTTCGCTCGCCGGGCTGTCCTTCACCAGGAAGGCCACCGCCCCCGCCTCCATCGCGCGGCGCAGGTAGCCGGGCCTGCCGAAGGTCGTGAGGATCACCACCCGGCACCCGGGGACCCGGCGGCGCAGCTCCTCGGCCGCAGAGATCCCGTCCCTGCCGGGCATCTCGATGTCGAGCAGCGCGACGTCCGGCTTGGTCGCCTCGGCGACGCCGATCACCTCGTCGCCGTCCGACGCCTCTCCGACCACCTCGATGTCGGGCTCCAGGCCGAGCAGGGAGGCGAGCGCTCCCCGCACCATGCTCTGGTCTTCCGCCAGCACGACCCTGATCACTGGCCCAACCTATCCGCGATCACCTCGGCCGTACGGTCCAGGGGCGGCGGAACCGCCACCCGCACCCTGAACCCATGCTTGCCGGCCTCGACCTTCAGGCTCCCGCCCGCCGCACGCACCCGCTCGCCGAGCCCGGTGAGGCCGTTGCCCGGCTCGTACGCGCCGCCGCCGTTGTCGGCGATCTCCAGCACCGCGCCCTCCTCGCCGTACGACACGTCGATCTCGCAGCGGGTGGCCCCGGAATGCCGGACCACGTTGGTGGTGGCCTCGCGCACGGCCCAGGCGAACAGGCCGTCGAGGTCCTCGGGCAGCGGGGTGCCGCGGGTGCGCACGGTGAGGGCGACGTCGGCGGCGCCCAGCGCCGACCTGGCGCCGTCGATCTCCTCCGACAGGCGGCGCCGGCGGTATTCGCTGACGGCCTCGCGCACCTGGGCCAGCGCCTGCCGCGCCACCGACTCGATGTCCGCCACCTCTCCGGCGGCCTTCTTCGAGCCCTGCTCGCCCAGGCGGCGGGCCAGCTCGCTCTTGAGCACGATGAGCGAGAGGCTGTGTCCCAGCAGGTCGTGCAGGTCCCTGGCGATCCGCAGCCGCTCCTCCGTGGCGGCCAGCCTGGCGACCTCGCTCTGCGCCTGCCTGAGCTGGACGACGAGGACGCGGGTGTTGCGGACGCTCACGAACAGCACGCCGAGCGTGATGATCTGCAGCACGAGCGCCCACACCGTGCCGTCGTCGGCGCCCATGACCTTGCCCTCGGCGAGGACGAGCCCGGCCATCGCCGCGATCCCCAGCAGGGCGCGGCGGGGCTGCAGGCCCATCGCGTAGACGACCACCATGTAGACCAGCAGGGTCAGCCAGGAGGGGCTCCGGAAGATCAACGGGAAGACGGCCGCCATCGTCGTCACGACGCCGAGCAGGGGGAACATCCACCGGGGGTGGTGATCGAGATCGCGCGGCCCCAGCACGACCGCCAGGTAGACGGCCACGAAGGCCGCGAGCGCGCCCATCCACCAGACCGCCCGCGCGCCGCTCACGGTGCCGTCGATCACCTCGGACACCGGGTAGAAGAGGTAGATCAGGCCCAGCGACATGCCCATCAGGCGCCTCAGGCGGGAGGGACGCTCGTCGATCCCGCCGAAGGTGAACACGTTGGCCAGCCGGCTCATCCCGCTGTCCCTCCGAACATGGTGGATGTCAGGCGCGCACCGTCGCACTGTTCCTTAGGCGCGCACCGTCGCACTGTTCCTTAGGCGCGCACCGTCGCACTGTTCCTTAGGCGCGCACCGTTGCACGACGGTAGGCGACGAGCGCCAGCGCCACCAAGGCCACCCCCCAGGCGAGGATGCCGGCCGCGTCGGCCGCGTGCGGGGCCTCGCCCGCCGCGATCTGCCATCCGACGCGCGCGTAGTCGTACGACGGGGTCACGTGGGCGATGCTCTTCATGGCCGCGGGCATCATGCTCTCGGGGAACCAGAGCCCGCCGAGAAGAGCCAGCCCGAACATGCCGATCATCGCGACGGGCTGCGCGGTGTCGGGCGGCAGCAGGGATCCGATCGCCAGACCCAGCGCCGCGAACGGGATCGTGCCGGCCCACATCGCCAGGATCAGCTCCGCCCACTGCAGCGGCGGCAGCGAGACGTGCTGGGTCAGCACCGCGGCCAGGCCGACCAGCAGCAGCGACGGCAGCACCAGCAGCATCGAGGAGGCCAGCTTCGTCAGGATGATCGCCCGGCCCGGCAGCGGGGTGATCTGGAGCTGCCGCAGCCAGCCGCTGTGCCGCTCCTGCGACCAGGGCACGGCCGTCGACATCATGGCGGCGGCCAGCGCGCCGTACGCGGCCATCGAGACCATCAGCAGGACGCTGCCGCGCAGCCCCGTCGCCTGGTCGGACTCCGACCCCCAGAGGTTGGAGTAGAGGAGGTAGAACCCGACGGGGAAGGCCACCACGAAGATGATGTAGCGCTTGTTGCGCAGCATCCGCAGCATTTCGACCTTGATGTAGTGCCGCATCGTCAGGCCTCCTTGGTGAGGGCGAGGAAGGCGTCCTCCAGGTCGGCCCCGTGGACCTGGAGGTCGCGGACGTCGAGGGTGGTCTTGCGATACAGGGCGGCGACGGTGGCGTCGAGGTCGGTGGTGCGCAGCGTGACCCGGCCGCCCTGGAGTTCCACGCCGGTCGTCCCGGGCAGGGCGTCGAGCCCGGCGACCGGCTGGTCGCCCAGCAGGAAGCTCACCGCCTGACCGGCGACCCCGGCCTTGATCTCGGCGGCGCTGCCGTCGGCGACGACCCGGCCGCGGGCGATCACGACGACCCGGTCGGCGTTCTCGTCGGCCTCCTCCAGATAGTGGGTGGCGAACAGGATCGTCCGGCCCCCCGCGGCGTACGCCCGCATGTTGTCCCAGAACGTGCGGCGGGACTCGACGTCCATGGCCGCGGTGGGCTCGTCGAGCAGCAGCAGTCTCGGCCCGCCCGCGATGGCCAGCGCGAACCGGACCCGCTGGGTCTGGCCGCCGGACAGCCGGTCGGCCCGCCGCCGGGCGAGCTCGGTGAGGTCGGCGAGCCGGAGGATCTCCTCCAGCGGCAGCGGACGGGGGTAGAGCCGCCGGACGAAGTCCACGGTCTCGGCCACGGTCAGCTCGGGGATCAGCGCGCCCTCCTGGAGCATCGCGCCGATCTCCCCGTCGGCGACCGCCGTCTCGGGCGGCGAGCCGAAGACCCGGATCTCCCCGGAGCTGGGCCGCAGCAGGCCCAGCAGCATGTTGATGGAGGTGGACTTCCCGGCCCCGTTCGGCCCGAGGAGGGCGACCGTGGCGCCGGCCGGGATCTCCAGGTCGAGGCCGTCGACCGCGAGGACGTCCCCGTATCTCTTCGTGACGCCGGTGAAGGCGATGGCGTTCATGCCTTCACGGTAGGGATCGGGCGTGCCCGATCATCAGTGCCGCGTCTCCGGCCTTCGCGATGACATTTGTCACCCGCCTCCCTCCCCCACACGAGAGGGGAGGGAGGGAACGCCGGGATCGTCAGGCCACTCGTCTCAGGTCCATCTGGAAGTTCTGCCGCCAGGTGGCGCCGCCGTCGAGGGTGTACTCACCGACCTCGTGCCACGTTCTGCCGGTGAAGCTCAGGGTGTAGCGGATGGTGGGCCCCCCGGTCTGGAGGCTCCATTGGAAGGTGTGGTCGCCGACCACGGGCACGGACTCGGTGACGTGCCCCTGGGAGAACGCCTCCCACCGGTACTGCCCGGTCGCGTCGCTGTAGCTGACGACCGCGAGCGCGGTGTCCACGATCCTGCGCGGATCGGCCTTGTCCCGCCCTTCGCCCTCCACCGTGAGCACCTGGCCGCCCGCCTTGTAGGCGACCTTCTCGGTCTGGAGGAACTCCTGCCGGCCGGTGGCGGTGTCGACCCATCCCGAGCCGGCCCATTTCCCGACCATGAAGTCGAGCCTGCGGATCGCGTCGAGTTGCGTCGCGGGGACGTCCGCCGCCCCCGCGCTGGTCGCCGAACGCTCCGCCGCGACGGCGGGCGCGCCCGCCGCGAGGGTGAGCGCGCACATCAACGGCACCAGCAGACGATGTAATCGCATCATGACGCGATCTTGACACACGGCGCGCCCCGGTGACAGCGGGCCGGAACAGCCTGATTCAGAGACGGCAGGCGAAGATCGCGGTGACCAGGATCGCCTTGGCGCCGATCTCCCAGAGCTGGTCCATCACCTGCTGGTGGCCCTTGCGCGGGACCATCGCCCGCACGGCCACCCAGCCCTCGCGGTGGAGCGGGGAGACGGTCGGCCCCTCCATGCCCGGGGTGATGGCGATGGCCTCGTCGATGCGCTCGGCCCGGATGTCGTAGTCGATCATCACGAAGTCGCGGGCCACGAGCACGCCCTGCAGGCGCCGGATGAGCTGCTGGAAGCCGTTGGCCTCGGGGGCGCCGGCCCGCTTGATCAAGATGGCCTCGGAGTGCGCGATCGGCTCGCCGAACACCTCGAGGCCGACGTTGCGCAGCGTCGTGCCGGTCTCCACCACGTCGGCGACCGCGTCGGCGACGCCGAGCCTGATCGCCGTCTCGACCGCGCCGTCGAGCTTGATGACCCGGGCGTCCACGCCCTGGTCGGCGAGGTGCTTGCCGAGCAGCCCGGCGTACGAGGTGGCGATGCGCAGCCCGGACAGGTCGGTCACACCGGAGTGGGCGCCCGGCGCGGAGGCGAAGCGGAACGTCGACCGGCCGAACCCGAGCGGCATGACCTCCTCGGCGGGGGCGCCGGAGTCGAACAGCATGTCGCGCCCGGTGATGCCGGCGTCCAGGGTGCCCTCGCCGACGTAGACGGCGATGTCGCGCGGGCGGAGGAAGAACAGCTCGCAGGAGTTCTCGGAGTCGACGACCACGAGCTCCTTGCTGTCCCTGCGCTGGCGGTAGCCCGCCTCTTTCAGCATGGTCTGGGCGGCCTCGGAGAGCGCGCCCTTGTTCGGTACGGCGATGCGCAGCATGGGTGGAAGATCCTTTCAGGCAAGAACGAGGTCGATGGACGATCTGCGGCCGCCGTGGCGGCTACAGATGCTTGTAGACCTCGTCCAGCCCGATTCCGCGCGCCAGCATCAGGACCTGGACGTGATAGAGCAGCTGCGAGATCTCCTCGGCCGCCCGGTCCGCCGACTCGTGCTCGGCCGCCATCCAGCTCTCCGCGGCCTCCTCGACGACCTTCTTGCCGATGGCATGGACGCCGGCGTCCAGGGCGGCCACGGTGCCCGACCCCGCGGGCCGGGTGCGCGCCTTCTCTGCCAGCTCGGCGTACAGCTCTTCGAAGGTCTTCATGGTCTCTCTCGGATCGTGGACGTGCGCCTTCAGGGTATCGGCCCCAGGGTAGTCGCGGGGGCGGGCCGCCGCTCCCCGCGTCCACCCTGCGAGATCGGCCCCACTCCCGGGCTCGATTCCCGGGAGATCGGGCCCCGGGGATCGGGCCTCGGTGATCGGGCTCAGCCCAGGATCTTCCTGGCCAGCCTGAGCTGCTCGAGCGCCTGCTGCGACTCCCCGCCCTCATGACCGTTGAACGGCCAGACCGTGATGTCCTTGGGACCGGCGTAGTGGTTGTAGGCCGCGAACACGGTCGAGGCCGGGGTCACGCCGTCGCGCAGGGCCACGGAGAACCGGGCGGGCGTGCGGGCCCGCGCGGCGAAGTGAAGCCCGTCGAAGTAGTCGATGGTCGCGAAGATGTCCTCGACCCGGGTCCTGTGGATGCCGCAGAACCGGCCCAGCTCGCCGTACGGCTCCTCGTCGGTGATCTCGACGGCGCGCCGGATGTCGCACATGAACGGCACGTTGACGAACGCGTAGGCGAGGTCCGGCACGAGCGCGGAGGCGGCCAGCGCCATGCCGCCGCCCTGGCTGCCTCCGGTCACCACGACCCGCGCGGCGTCCACCAGGGGGTGCGACCTGGCCGCCTCGACCGCGCGTACCACGTCGGTGTAGAGCCGCCGGTAGTAGTAGTCGTCCCGGTCGAACACGCCCTGGGTGAGCTTGCCGGGGATCTGCGCGCCGTTGCCGCCCACCGGATCGGGGGTGTCGCCCGAGCGCCAGGTGCCGCCCTGCCCGCGCGTGTCCATCACAAAGGTCGCGTATCCCGCGGCCGGCCACAGCAGCCAGTCGTGCGGCCGGCCGCGGCCGCCGCCGTACCCGATGAACTCCACCACGCACGGCAGCGGGCCAGACGCGCCCGCGGGCGCGATGAACCATCCCTTGATCGGATGCCCGCCGAATCCCGAGAACGTCACGTCGGCCACGTCGACCAGCGCGAGGTCGGCCTCGTACGGCTCGAAGACGGGGTTCAGGTCGTGCGTGCGGGCCTCGGCCAGCGTGCGGTCCCAGAAAGCGTCGAAGTCGGCGGGCTCCCGGCGCTCGGGCAGGTACGCGCGCAACTGGTCAAGGGGCATGTCGACGAACATGGGGGCTCCCGTGAGGTGGTGGGCCTGGGCTCGTGTACGCCGCAAGGTTACACAAGTGCCCTGTTTCAGACTTCTGATCCGATTAAGAGCCGTTCGCCGGAATCCGGCTCACCATCTTTCCCGCCGTTCACCTGCGTGATCACGCCCTGAACGGCGTGACGCCCGGATTGACGGGATGAAACACCCTGTCGAAACTCATCCGGTTCAGTGCCGACTCTGCACGTGGCCCACCGGCGGCGACGAGAGCGCGGCCTTCCGATCGCCTTCTTCCTCGCCTTCCGGCGCTGTTTCACCCGCGGGATCGTGTTGCGCGGCCTGAAGGGCCGACGGCCGATGCGCCCGGGGATCGGTTCCCCGCGCCGACGGCTCGGGCGACCTCCTGCGGGTGCGTCAGCTGGGGGTGATGACCGGCCTCCGGGATCACCGTCACGGCGGCCCGCGGGAGCGTGTCCAGAAGGGCCCGTCCTTCCGGGCTGAGAGGGTCGCGGGAGCCCACCACGACATGCACGTGCCCCGGGTGACGTGCCAGCTCGGCACGGAGGTCCGCCCGCCACCGGGGCGACGCCGCGGCGGTCAGGAGCCGGGCCGCGGTGGCGGCGGCGCCGCGGCGCAGATCCGCCACGCTCGATTCGAGGGCGGCCGCGAGCGCCGGGTCTCCGGTGAGCCGCTCGGCCAGCGCCCTGGGCGAGACCCGGCCGAGATACCGGCGGGCCAGAAGCCGGGGGGTGGAGGCCGGGCGCGCCTGGAGGAAGAAGGGGGCCACGAGCGTGAGCCGCTCCACCGCGTCCGGACGGGCGGACGCGGCCTCCACCGCCGCCGCGGCGCCGATGGAGTGACCGACGATGTGACGCGCGCCGGTCTCGGTGACGAGGGCCGTCAGCCAGGACGGCCAGTCGTCGCGATCCCCCGCGCTCATCCCCAGCCCCGGCAGGTCGGCGGCGCGGGCCCGGCCCAGCGCCGCGACGACCGGCGCCCAGGTGTCGGCGTTGACCGGCAGACCCGGCAGCACCACCGTGGGCGCGCCCGGCTCGCCGAGCTCGAACGTCCGCACCCCACCCGGAGCGGTGAACCGTCTGCCGCCGGCGGGGGCGTCCCCGAACCGGCTCGCCGCCAGGTGGTCGGCCCAGCGGCGGATCGTCGTGTGGGTGTCCGGCATGGTCAGGCCGTGGCGATCGGCGAAGCCGCGCGCCGAGGCGGTGGGATAGCGGTCGCTCGACAGGAACGTCAGCGTCTCCGGATCGGCCTTCGTGAGCCGGCGGGGCAGGCGCTTCACCACGGCCACCGGAACCCGCGCCCGGGGCGCCGTGACCCGGTAATGCTCCGCGACGAGCGCGATCAGGCCGGGCAGCGTGGGCGTCTCGTCGTCCAGCAGCCAGTAGGAGGCGCGCTCGGCGGCCTCGTCCACCGGCAGCAGGGTCATGAACCGGGCGAGGTAGTCGACCGCGACCACGGGCACGAACGTGCGCGCGTCTCCGGGCACCGCCGGGAGACCGCCCTGCCAGAGGTCGCGCAGGGTCGACGCGAGCCCGAGGTACTGGCCGGCCTCGCCGGTGACGCTGTCGCCGATCACGCTGGCCGGATTGACCACCGACCAGGGCACGCCCAGCCGCTCGGCCTCGGACCGGAAGACGGCGTCCGCCTCCACCTTGGACGCCTCGTACGCGCCCAGGGCCCGGTAGGTCGCCCGCCGCCGCTCCTCGCTCCAGGGGCGGGGATCCTGCCCGCCCACCCGATACCCGGAGACGTGGACGAGGCGGCGCAGCCGCGGCAGTCGCGCCGCGAAGGCGACGAGCGCGCGGACGCTGTCGACGTTGGCGCGGCGCGCCTCGTCCGCCGTCATGCCGAACCGGTAGGCGCCGGCGCAGTTGTAGACCTCCGTGACGTCGCCGAGCTCCCCCTCGACCGGCGACGCCTTGGTGAAATCCACCCGGAGGTCGGCCGGAGCCTCGTCATGCCCGTGCTCGGCCAGCCAGCGGGCGAGCCGCCGGTAGGACTCGCGGCTCCGATTCGCCGTGCTCACCCGGACGCCCGCATGCCCGAGCGCGAGGACCAGATGGCGCCCGACGAAGCCGGTCGCGCCCAGGACCAGCGCGTGCCGCTCCCCGGCGCTCACGGCGACACCTCCGTACGCTCTGCCCGGGTCGCCTCGCCGTCCAGGGGCGCCCGCCTGCCGTGGGATGCACCGTTGCCGCGGGATGCCGACTGGACGCTGGTCCCGTGTGCCATGATTCCGATCACGCATGCCACACTAGACCGGTCTACATAGTTTGCGTCAAGCGCCGCCCCATACGCCACCGGGCCGCCCATAAGGACGGCCCGGTGGAGGTGCGGTGTTTCAGGCAATCATGGTGATGACGACTCAGCGGCCGGTGAAGCGGCTGCCACGGCCGCGGCGTCCGCCACGGCCGCCGTCGCCGCCGTAGCCTCCGCGTCCGCCCTGGCCACCGTAACCACCCTGGCCACTGTAACCGCCGTAGCCTCCGCGCCCGCTCTGGCCGCTCTGGCCGCTCTGGCCGCCCTGGCCGCCCTGACCGCCGTCGCCGCTGTATCCACCGGCCTGGCCGTGTCCGGACTGGCCACCGTACCCACCCGTGCGGCCACGGTGGTGGCCGCCGCGCGACTCGGTGCGGCCCTCGGCCCAGCCGTCGCCGGTCCGGGGACCGCGGGACCGCTCACCCTGGTCGGACCGCCTGCGCCGGCCGTCCCCGTCACCGGGGCGGTCGGTGCCGCGAACACGGTCGCCGCCGTGCCGCCTGCGGCCCGGCGCCCGGTCGTCCCGCGCGGGCCGCAGCGGCCTGCGCACGTCGGGCTCCCACACCGGAACGGCCTCGCCGCTCGGCCGCCTGGCCCCGGCGATCTCGGCCAGGATCGGGTCGCCCGGCGCCACCCGGTGACGGGACGGGGTCACCCCCGCCTTTCGGGTCATCGACTCGGCGGCGCGGCGCTCGCTCGGCAGGACCAGCGTCAGCACCACGCCGCGCTCCCCCGCGCGGGCCGTACGGCCGCCGCGGTGGAGGTAGCTCTTGTGGTCGGCCGGCGGGTCCACGTGCAGCACGAGGCTCACGTCGTCCACGTGGATGCCGCGGGCGGCGACGTCGGTGCAGACCAGCACCCCGATCCTGCCCTCGCGGAACCCGTCGAGGATGCGGGTGCGCTGGTTCTGCCGCTTGCCGCCGTGCAGGCCGCCCGCGCGGACCCCCGACCGGGCGAGTTGCTTCACGATGCGGTCCACGCCGTGCTGGGTGCGGACGAACAGGATCGTGCGGCCGTCCCGGTTGGCGATCTCCGCCGTCACGTCCACCTTGTCGTCACGGTGCACCTGGAGCAGGTGGTGCTCCATCGTCTCCACCGAGGAGGTGGCCGGATCCAGGGAGTGGATCACCGGGTCGGTCAGGAAGCGCGTGACCAGCGTGTCCACGTCGCCGTCGAGCGTCGCGGAGAACAGCAGGCGCTGCCCGTCCGAAGGCGTACGGGCGAGCAGCGCGCTGACCACGGGCAGGAACCCGAGGTCGCACATGTGGTCGGCCTCGTCGAGGACGGTGATCTGGACGTCGTCCAGCGCGCACTCGCCCTGCTCGATGAGGTCGGTCAGCCGGCCGGGCGTGGCGACGACGATGTCGACCCCCCGGCGCAGGTCGTCGATCTGGCGGCCCATGGACATGCCGCCGACGACCGTGCGGGTGCGCAGCGACAGCCCGCGGCCGAGCGGTTCGAGGGTGTCGGCCACCTGCAGGGCCAGTTCGCGGGTGGGCACCAGGACGAGGGCCCGAGGCCGGCCGGGGCGCGCCTTCTCCCCCGCGATCCTGGTCAGGGTGGGCAGGCCGAAGGCGAGCGTCTTGCCGGAGCCGGTCTGGCCCCGGCCGAGGACGTCATAGCCGGCGAGGATGTCGGGAATGGCCGCCCGCTGGATGGGGAACGGCTCAGTGATGCCCTGCCGGGCCAGCCCCGCCACGAGCGGCTTGGGCAGACCCAGCAGTGCGAACTCGGCGCGGGTCTCGGTGCCCTCACCGAGGTCAAGCATGGTCACGAAATCGTGCCTTTCGTAGAAAGAACGTGCCGGAACACGTGGGCGCGTCACTTCTGCGAAAGGACGAGCCGTTACACATACGGCGAGCGAGCCGTACCGATCGGGGCGCCGAGGGCCGGAAAGTGAGCGGCCTACGCCCGGGTGATGCCGTGAGCGCGTCCCGCAGAAGTGGAGACCGCCGGGTGGCGGCATCCCACGGACGCCCGACACTCACGTCGCACAATGCAAAGCAAAGAACAACTGTACGGCATTCCCGCTCCGCGACGGCGATTCCGCGGGCGGACGGCGGCGGGGCGCCGTGTCACGGGCGCCGTGTCACCGCACCGCATCGCGACCGCCGCGTACCGAACGCCGGATCGTGAGCACCCCATCGTGAGCACCGCACCGTGAGCACCCGGGGGGACGACCGGCGGAACGCGTGTGTCCGGGGCGCGAGGCCCCGGACACACGGGTGGCAGGACCGGACCCGGTCCGGCCGGTCAGACGTTGAAACCGAGCATGCGAAGCTGGTCGCGGCCCTCGTCGGTGATCTTGTCGGGGCCCCACGGCGGCAGCCACACCCAGTTGATGACCACGTTGGAGACCATGTCGGCGAGCGCCGAGTTGGCCTGGTCCTCGATCACGTCGGTCAGCGGGCAGGCGGCGCTGGTCAGCGTCATGTCGATGGTGGCGATCGGGCGCTCGCCCTCGCCGGCCGGGTCGAGGTTGACGCCGTACACGAGGCCGAGGTCCACCACGTTGATCCCCAGCTCGGGGTCCACCACGTCCCTCAGCGCCTCGACCACGTCGTCGAGGGAGGTCTCCCCGTCGTAGGTCCCGGTCGGCGCCTCGGTCACGGTGCCCGTCGGGGTCTCGGTCGGCTTGCTCACGTCGTCTCCTCACCTCGCGGCGCCCGCGGCGCGGCGCCGTACTTCCCAACGCGGCCGGGGCGGCCGGTCATCCCTGGCTCCTCATCAGCGCGTCCTTGTAGGCCATCCAGGCCAGCAGCGCGCACTTGACGCGGGCGGGGAACTTCGCCACACCGGCGAAGGCCACCGCGTCGCCCAGCACGTCCTCGTCGGGATCCACCTGGCCCCTGCCCTGCATGAGCCGGGTGAACTCCTCCACCACCGACAGCGACTCCTCCACCGTGGAGCCGGTGGCGAGCTCGTGCAGCACCGAGGCGGCGGCCTGGCTGATGGAGCAGCCCTGACCGTCGTAGGACACGTCGAGCACCTTGCCGCCGTCGGCCACCTTCACGCGCAGCGTCACCTCGTCGCCGCAGGTCGGGTTGACGTGGTGCACCTCCGCGTCGTACGGATCACGCAGTCCCCGCCCCTGGGGATGCTTGTAGTGTTCCAGGATCAGCTCCTGGTACATGGATTCACCGATCATGGGTCAGCCGAACACCTTCTGCACGTGGTGGAGGCCGCGGACCAGTGCGTCGATCTCGGCCGTCGTGTTGTACAGGTAGAAAGACGCCCGCGTGGTCGCCGGAATTCCGAACCTGAGGTGGAGCGGCCGGGCGCAGTGGTGACCTACCCGCACCGCGATCCCGTACACGTCGTCGAGGATCTGCCCCACGTCGTGCGGGTGGATCCCCTCCAGGGTGAACGAGATCGTGCCGCCACGGGCGATGGGCGTGCGCGGGCCGATGATCCTCAGCCCGGGGACCTCCGGCAGCGCCTCCAGCGCGTACGCGACCAGTTCCTTCTCGTGCGCCTTGATCTGGTCCATACCGACGGCGGTCAGGTAGTCGGCCGCGGCGCCGAGGCCGATCGCCTCGACGATGGGCGGCGTGCCCGCCTCGAACTTGTGCGGCACCGGCGCGTACGTCGAGTGGTCCATCCAGACCGCCTCGATCATCTCGCCGCCGCCGAGGAACGGGGGCATGGCGTCGAGCAGCTCGCGGCGGCCCCACAGCACGCCGATGCCGGACGGCCCGACCATCTTGTGCCCGGTGAACGCGACGAAGTCGACGCCCAGCTCGGTCACGTCCACGGGCTGGTGGGGCACCGACTGCGACGCGTCGAGCATCATCAGCGCGCCGACCTCGCGCACGCGGGCCACGATCGGCGAGACCGAGTTGACCGTGCCGAGCACGTTCGACTGGTGCGTAATCGAGACGATCTTCGTGCGTTCGTTGACCAGCTCGTCCAGGCCGTCGATGTCGAGGCGGCCCTCGTCGGTCACCGGGAACCAGCGCAGCGTCGCGCCGGTCCGCTGCGCGAGCAGCTGCCACGGCACGATGTTGGAGTGGTGCTCCATCTCCGAGATGACGATCTCGTCGCCGGGGCCGATCCGGAACCGCTCGTCCTCGCCGACGGGGTTGCCGAAGGCGTACGCCACGAGGTTGAGGGCCTCGGAGGCGTTCTTGGTGAACACGATCTCGTCGCGCGACGGGGCCTTGACGAAGGCGGCGATCTTGTCGCGCGCGGCCTCGTACGCCTCGGTCGACTCGCTGCCCAGCACGTGCAGCGCCCGGCCGACGTTGCCGTAATGCCAGGTCAGGTGGTCGCGCATGGTCTCGACCACCTGGGTCGGCTTCTGGGAGGAGTTGCCGGAGTCGAGGTAGACCAGCGACCTGCCTCCGGGAAGTTCGCGGCCGAGGACCGGGAAGTCCTTCCTGATCCTCTCCACGTCGAAGCCGGGCGCACTCATCAGGCGGACGCCGCCTTCGAGGTGTAGGCCTCGTAGCCCTCGTTCTCCAGCTTGTCGGCCAGCTCGGGACCGCCCTCCTCCACCACGCGCCCGCCGGCGAAGACGTGGACGAAGTCCGGCTTCACGTAACGCAGGATGCGGGTGTAGTGGGTGATCAGCAGCACGCCGGTGTCGCCGCTCGCGCGGAACCGGTTGATGCCCTCGGACACGACGCGCAGGGCGTCGACGTCGAGGCCGGAGTCGGTCTCGTCCAGTACGGCGATCTTGGGCTTGAGCAGCTCCAGCTGGAGGATCTCGTGGCGCTTCTTCTCGCCGCCGGAGAAGCCCTCGTTGGTGTTGCGCTGGGCGAAGGCCGGGTCGATGGACAGCGCGTCCATGCCCGACTTCAGCTCCTTGGCGAACTCCCGCAGCTTGGGCGCCTCGCCGCGGACCGCGGTGATCGCCGAGCGCAGGAAGTTCGACACGCTGACGCCGGGCACCTCGACCGGGTACTGCATGGCGAGGAACAGGCCAGCGCGGGCGCGCTCGTCCACCGACATCTCCAGCAGGTCCTCGCCGTCGAGCAGCACGGAGCCGGAGGTGACGGTGTACTTGGGGTGCCCCGCGACGGCGTACGCCAGCGTGGACTTGCCCGAGCCGTTCGGGCCCATGATGGCGTGCGTCTCGCCGCTGCGGACCGTCAGGTCGACGCCGCGAAGGATCTCCTTGTCGCCCACGGCGACGTGCAGGTCACGAATCTCAAGGGTGGACACTTGTATTTACTCCTTCGAGAGCGAGACGTACACGTCGTCGCCTTCGATCTTGACTCGGTAGACGTTGACGGGCCTGGTCGCCGGCGGCCCGGTGGGCTTGCCGGTGCGCAGGTCGAAGCAGGAGCCGTGCAGCCAGCACTCCAGCGTGTGGTCGTAGACCTCGCCCTCGCTGAGGCGGACCTCGGCGTGGGAGCACACGTCATGCAGGGCGAAGACCTCACCGGCGGTCCGCACCAGCGCGACGGGCGTCTCCCCGACCTCCAGGCCGAGGACGCCGCCGTCCGGGATGTCGCCGACCTGGCAGACCTTCTCCCAGTGGGCGGTCTCGGCGTTCATCGGGCCAGCTCCGCCTCGACCGCGGACAGGACGCGCTCGCGGATCTCCGGCACCTCGATCTTCTCCAGCAGCTGGGCGAAGAAGCCGTGGATGACCAGGCGGCGGGCCTCGTCGAACGGGATGCCGCGGGCCTGCAGGTAGAAGATGTGCTCGTCGTCGAGGCGGCCGGAGGCGGACGCGTGGCCCGCTCCCGCGACCTCGCCGGTGAGAATCTCCAGGTTCGGCACCGAGTCGGCGCGGGCGCCGTCGGTGAGGATGAGGTTGCGGTTCAGCTCGTAGGTGTCGGTGCCCTCGGCCTCGGCCCGGATGATCACGTCGCCGATCCAGACCGCGTGGGCGGCGTCGCCCTGCAGCGCGCCCTTGTAGGTCACGTTGCTGCGGCAGTTGGGCACGCTGTGGTCCACCAGCAGGCGGTGCTCCAGGTGCTGTCCCGCGTCCACGAAGTACAGCCCGGTCAGGTCGGCGTCGCCGCCCGGGGCGGTGTACGACACCGAGGGCGACAGCCGTACGAGGTCGCCGCCGAGGGTGACCACGAACGAGCGGAACGTCGCGTCCTTGCCGAGCCGCGCGTGGTGGTGCGAGACGTGCACGGCGTCGTCGTCCCAGTCCTGCAGGCTGACGACCTTGAGCGTCGCGCCCTCGGCCACGTCGAACTCGACGTTGTCGGCGTAGACGGCGCTGCCGCGGTGGTCGAGGACCAGCATGGCCTCGGCCATCGGCTCCACCGACACGAGGATGTGCCCGTAGGCGGCGGCGCCCGCCCCGGACCCCCGCAGCGTGATCACGGTGGGCCGGGAGGCGGCCGTCAGCTTCGGCACCGTGACGACGGTGGCCTTCTCGAACGACGAGTAGGCCTGCGCGCTGACCCGGTCGGCCGGCGTGTAGGCCTTGCCGAGCCGGGCGTCGTCGCGGCCGACGGTCTCGACACGCACCTCGGGCGCGGCCTCGACGTCGACCACGACGCCGCCGGTGACGGCGGCCGTGCCGTTGTGCAGCCCCTTCAGCCGCGACAGCGGCGTGAAGCGCCACTCCTCCTCGCGGCCCGTCGGCACGGCGAAGTCGGCCACGTCGTACGACGACTTCTCGTGCAGCGTCGACAGCGGCTTGGTCTCCAGGCCCATCAGCCGACCGCTCCTTCCATCTGCAGCTCGATCAGGCGGTTGAGCTCCAGGGCGTACTCCATGGGCAGCTCGCGGGCGATCGGCTCGACGAAGCCGCGCACGATCATGGCCATCGCCTCGTCCTCGCCGAGGCCGCGGCTCATCAGATAGAAGAGCTGGTCCTCCGACACCTTGGAGACCGTGGCCTCGTGGCCC
The DNA here is from genome assembly GCF_900156315.1 of Microbispora rosea. GTDB lineage: Bacteria > Actinomycetota > Actinomycetes > Streptosporangiales > Streptosporangiaceae > Microbispora > Microbispora rosea. The sequence goes on from NZ_FTNI01000034.1 coordinate 27,291, forward strand.
ATCGACACGTCGTCCTCGCGGACGTCCACGTAGGGGTAGGTGTCGGACCGGCTGATCTGGTCGACCAGCAGCGCGTCGCACTTGACGGTCGAGGCCGAGCCGGCCGCGCCCTCCTCGATCTGCACCAGGCCCCGGTAGGAGGTGCGGCCGCCGCCGCGCGCCACGGACTTGGAGATGATCGTCGAGGACGTCTTGGGCGCGAGGTGCACCATCTTGGCGCCCGCGTCCTGGTGCTGGCCCTCGCCGGCGAAGGCGACCGACAGCGTCTCGCCCTTGGCGTGCTCGCCCATCAGGTAGACGGCCGGGTACTTCATCGTGACCTTGGAGCCGATGTTGCCGTCGATCCACTCCATGGTCGCGCCCTCGTACGCCACGGCGCGCTTGGTGACCAGGTTGTAGACGTTGTTCGACCAGTTCTGGATCGTCGTGTAGCGGCAGCGGGCGCCCTTCTTCACGACGATCTCGACGACCGCCGAGTGCAGCGAGTCGGACGAGTAGATCGGCGCGGTGCAGCCCTCGACGTAGTGGACGTAGGAGTTCTCGTCCACCACGATCAGGGTCCGCTCGAACTGGCCCATGTTCTCGGTGTTGATCCGGAAGTAGGCCTGCAGCGGGATCTCGACGTTCACGTTCGGCGGCACGTAGATGAACGAGCCGCCCGACCACACGGCGGTGTTGAGCGCGGCGAACTTGTTGTCGCCCACCGGGATCACCGTGCCGAAGTACTCCTTGAAGAGCTCCTCGTGCTCACGCAGGCCCGTGTCGGTGTCGACGAAGATGACGCCCTTCTCCTCGAGGTCCTCACGGATCTTGTGATAGACGACCTCGGACTCGTACTGGGCGGCGACGCCGGCGATGAGGCGCTGCTTCTCCGCCTCCGGGATGCCGAGCTTGTCGTAGGTGTTCTTGATGTCGGGGGGCAGCTCGTCCCAGGACGCCGCCTGCTTCTCCGTCGAGCGGACGAAGTACTTGATGTTGTCGAAGTCGATGCCCGTGAGGTCGGAGCCCCAGGTCGGCAGCGGCTTCTTCCCGAACAGCCGAAGGCCCTTGAGGCGCAGGTCGAGCATCCACTCCGGCTCGTTCTTGAGCGCGGAGATGTTGCGGACGACCTCTTCGGACAGCCCACGACGGGCCGTGGCCCCCGCCACGTCCGTGTCGGCCCAGCCGAACTTGTAATTCCCGAGGCCTTCCAGCTCCGGGCGGTCGGTGACAGTCACCTTCCGGACTCCTTGCTCGTCGATGTGCTCGATAGATGTGCGGCCGATAGACCGGTGGTGGTCGATGGATCGGCGGTCGTCGAATCGGGACGCGCGTGCCGTGCGGCCAGCGCGTGTGAACTCACGTGGGTGGTGCAGACCCCGTCGCCGTTGGCGATCGTGGCCAGGCGCTGCACCGGCGTGCCCAGCAGCCGGGCGAACGCCTCGGTCTCCGCCTCGCACAGCTGCGGAAACTGCGCCGCGACGTGCGCGACCGGGCAGTGGTGCTGGCACAGCTGCTCGCCGCCCTTGCCCGTCGCGGACGCCGACGCCGCGTAGCCCTCGGCGGACAGCGCCTCGGCCAGCACGCGGACCCGCTGCTCGGCGGGGACCTCACGCATCAGCGCGTCAAGCCGGCCCACCAGCCCGGACACCTGCGCCCGCGCGAACTCCGACACCGCCTCGCCGCCGAGCCGCTCGGCCAGGAAGCGCAGCGCGCTGCCCGCGAGGTCGTCGTAGGCGTGCACGAAGGCGCTGCGGCCCGCATCGGTGATCGCGAACATCTTCGCCGGCCTGCCGCGCCCCCGCTGGCCGCGCGGGCGCGCCGTACGGGGCTCTATCATGCCCTCGGCCAGCAACGCGTCGAGATGGCGGCGCACCGCGGCCGGGGTAAGCCCGAGCCGCTCGCCGAGCGCCGCCGCCGTCACCGGGCCGTGCTCCAGGATGAGCCGCGCCACCCTGGCGCGGGTGCCGCGCTCGGCGGTGATGTCCATGTGCACAGGGGACGCCGAAACGGGCCGTGTCACCACGGCCTTCTCGGCGCTCTGCTTCCCCTGCACGTTTTTCACAACATCAGTGTGCCGTAATTCCTTCCCCGGCGACAAACCCAAGGCGAGGTCGGCGGGGATGCAATTTCTCACGCAGGTAAGCCTTACCTAACCTGCGACAACGCGACTTTTCCGCATCCTTTACCTCCCTGGACTGGAATGGCGGCACTCGCCGACGAGAGCGCGCCTCCCGCTCCCTAGACTCGATGCCGTCGACGATTGACCAGGGCGGCCCGCATCCGGCCGGCTCCGGCGGTCGGTGCTGCGAGGGGAGGCCGGTGGGAGTGCCGGGGGTTGACAGCACGTTCGAGAGCACGCTCGGCAGCGCGGGCGACGCCGCGCCGGCGGTAGAGATCGACGGGCTGGTCAAGCGCTACGGCGGCACCACGGCCGTCGACGGGCTGACCCTCACCTGCGCGCGGGGCGCCGTCACGGCGATCCTCGGGCCCAACGGCGCGGGCAAGACCTCGACGATCGAGATCTGCGAGGGCTTCCGGCGGCCGGACGGCGGGACCGTGCGCGTGCTCGGCCTGGACCCGGCCGACCCCGCCCTGAAGCCGCGCCTGGGGATCATGCCGCAGACGGGAGGGGTGCCTCCCGCCGCCCGCGCGGGCGAGTGGCTGCGGGTGGTCTCCCGGTTCTACGCCCACCCGCTCGACCCCGACTCCCTGCTCGGCCTGCTCGGTCTGACCGACCACACGCGCACGCCGTACCGGCGGCTGTCGGGCGGCCAGCAGCAGCGCCTGTCGCTCGCGGCCGCGGTGATCGGGCGGCCGGAACTGGTCTTCCTCGACGAGCCGACCGCCGGTCTCGACCCGCAGGCGCGGCACGCCTGCTGGGACCTGGTCGCCGCGCTGCGCGCCGCCGGGGTCTCGGTGGTGCTCACGACCCACCAGATGGACGAGGCCGAGAAGCTCTCCGACCACGTGGTGGTCATCGACCACGGCCGGGTGGTGGCCGAGGGCACGCCCGAGTCGCTGACCGGCGCCGAGCGCCAGCTCAGGTTCCGTGCCCGCCCGGGGCTCGACCTGGAGGAACTGCTGGCCGCGCTGCCGCCGGGCAGCGCCGCCAAGGAGTCGCCCTCGGGGCACTACATCATCGAGGGGCAGGTCGGCCCGCAGCTGCTCGCCACCGTCACGGCCTGGTGCGCCACCGAGGGCGTCACCACCGAGGACCTGCGCATCGAGCGGCGCACGCTGGAGGACGTCTTCCTCGAACTGACCGGCAGGGAGCTGCGGTGACCACGATCGCCACGCTGGACCTCACGCCGCGGCCCGGGGCCGCGCCGCTGCACCGGATGGTCCTCGCCCAGGCGGGCGCGGAGATCCGGGCCATGCTGCGCAACGGCGAGCAGCTCCTGCTCACGATGATCATCCCGATCCTGCTGCTCGTCGGTTTCTCCACGGCCCCGCTGGTGGACGTCGGCGGCGGCGCGCGCGTCGACTTCGTCGCCCCCGGCATCCTCGCGCTCGCGGTCATGTCGACCGCGTTCACCGGGCAGGCGATCGCCACCGGCTTCGAGCGCAGGTACGGCGTGCTGAAGCGCCTGGGCGCGACCCCGCTGTCACGGACCGGGCTGCTGCTGGCCAAGACCGTCGCGGTCGTCGCCGTGGAGGTGCTGCAGGTCGTAGTGATCGTCGCGGTGGCGCTGGCGCTCGGCTGGTCGCCGCACGGCGACCCGCTGTGGGGCGTGCCGCTCCTCCTGCTGGGCACGGCGGCCTTCAGCGGCCTCGGCCTGCTCATGGCCGGCACGCTGCGGGCGGAGGCCACGCTGGCCGGCGCCAACCTCGTCTACCTGGTGCTGCTCGGGCTCGGCGGCGTGCTGTTCCCGCTGGACCGGTTCCCGGCCGGGGTGCAACACGTGCTCGGGCTGCTGCCGATCAGCGCGCTCACCTCCGGGCTGCGGACCGCCCTGAGCACCGGCGGCTTCCCCGGCGGCGCGCTGCTCGTGCTGCTGTGCTGGACGGTGGCCGCGCTCGCCCTTGCCGCCCGCACGTTCCGCTGGGAATGACCCGGGCCCGCGGCGAGTGACACGGGCCCACCGGGAGTGACACGGGCCCGCGGGGAGTGACGACGCCGGGGCCCCTACCTGCGGCCTGACGGCCGGCGCATATGATTGCGGGCGTTTGTCTCTGATCAATGCCTTTTGTGGGGTTGCCGGCATGACCGCTGAATCCCTTCCGGACGCCGAGTCGTATCGCGGGTGGCGGTCGCCGAGCAGGGCGCTGCGGGCCGCCTCCGACGCGATACCGCCCTCGGGGCTGGTGCTGCTGGGAATCCTGTCGGTCCAGGTCGGCGCCGGACTGGCCAAGAACCTGTTCACGCAGCTGTCCCCTTCGGCCGTGGTCTTCCTGCGCATCGCCACCAGCGCCGTCATGCTGCTGGCCGTCGTCCGGCCCAAGGTGCGCGGACTGTCGCGGCGCGACCTCGCCGTCGGCGTCGCGTTCGGGCTCAGCCTCGGCCTGATGAACCTGTCGTTCTACGAGGCCCTCGCCCGGCTGCCGATCGGGATCACGGTGGCCATCGAGTTCATCGGGCCGCTCACCCTGGCCGTGGTGTCCTCCCGCCGCCGGCTCGACCTGCTGTGGGTGGGACTGGCCGCCGCGGGCGTGATCCTGCTCGCCCCCTGGGGAGACGCGGGGACCGCGAGCTGGATCGGCATCGGGTTCGCGGCGCTGGCGGGGACGTTCTGGGCCGCCTACATCGTGTTCTCCGCGGCCACCGGCGCCCGCTTCCCCGGCGCTAGCGGGCTGTCGTTCGCCATGATCGTGTCCACGATCGTCGTCGCGCCCATCGGGGTCACCGCGGGCGGGAGCGATCTGCTGCGGCCCGAGATCCTGCTGGTCGGCGCGGGGGTGGGCCTGCTCTCCTCCGTCATCCCCTACTCGCTGGAACTCGAGGCCCTGCGCCGGATGCCCAAGCGGGTCTTCGGCATCCTGATGAGCCTGGAGCCCGCCGCCGCCGCGCTCGTCGGCCTCTTCGTCCTACACGAGGTGCTCCAGGTCCGCGAGTGGGCGGCCATCGGCTGCGTGGTCGTCGCCTCGATCGGCGCCACCCGGGCGGGCGACGGCTGAGCCGCGCCGCTCAGGCCGGGGGCGGGTCGGCCGACCAGATCGCGCGCACGTGCTGGAGATGGTGGTTCATCAGGCGCTCGGCCGCGTGGGCGTCGCCGCGTACGAGGGCGTCGAGGAGATCGAGGTGCTCGCGCGCCGAGGACGCCAGCATCTGCGCGTCGGGCAGCCCGCGCAGCCCGTAGAGCCGGGCCCGGGCGCGCAGGTCCCTGACCGTCTCGACCAGCCGGGCGTTGCCCGACAACGCCAGCAGCGCGAGGTGGAATCGCTGGTCGGCCGCCACGTAGGCGAGCAGGTCGCCTCGTCCGGCGGCGGAGACGATCTCCTCGGCGATCGGGCGCAGCGCCTCGGCCCGCGCGCCCAGGGACTCTCCGGCGAGCCGGGTCACCGTGGGCACCTCGATCAGCCGCCTGATCTCGATGATCTCGTCGAGGTCGCGCTCGGACACCTCGGCGACCCGGAAGCCCTTGTTGCGCAGGGCCTCGAACAGGCCCTCCTTGGCGAGGTCGAGCATCGCCTCCCGCACCGGTGTGGCCGAGACCCCGAACCTGGCCGCCAGCGCGGGGGCCGAGTAGACGACGCCGGGCCGCATCTCCCCGGCCACCAGCGCGTCGCGCAGCGCCTGCGCCACCTGCTCGCGCAGGTTCTGCCGCGTTCCGGCGCCCGCCGCGCGGAGGTCGTCACGCTCACGGCTCGCCGGTCCGTTCCACGCCCCGCCCATCGACCGGCCACCGCCCTCCTCGGTCCCGCACGGCCGATCGTACCGGCCCTGCCGGGGAAAACGATCAGTGCGTACCCGGACGGGCCCGAGGGAGCGGGGACGGCGCGGGCCTGGCCGGACGGCGCGCGGCCCGGAGAAGGGACCACCCCCATGGCCGCCTACGATGAATTCCGTGAATCCCACGACTGACCGGATCCGCGGCACGCTGCTCGCCCTGTATCGCTCGTTGAGGTTTCCCACGAACGAGTCGATGCGGCGGTGGGCCCTGGCGGCGATCGTGGTCAACGTCGGCATCACCGTCACCGGCGCGGCCGTCCGCGTCACCGGCTCCGGCCTCGGCTGCCCGACCTGGCCGCGCTGCACGCCGGACAGCTTCGTCCCGGCGAGGATCGACACGCACGCGCCGGTGAACATGGCGATCGAGTTCGGCAACCGCCTGCTGTCGTTCCTCGTGCTCGCGGTCGCGGCCGCGTGTGTGATCGCCGCCTGGCAGCTGTCGAGGGGCGAGCGCGGCCGCCCGGTCCTGCTGCGGCTCGCGCTGGTGCAGCCGGCCGGCGTCCTCGTCCAGGCCCTGTGGGGCGGTGTCGTTGTGCACACGCTGCTCAACCCTGTGACCGTCAGCGTCCACTTCCTGCTGTCCATCGGCATGACCGCCGCCGCCGTCGTGCTGTTCGCCCGGGCGGGCGAGGGTGACGCCCCGGCGGAGCGGCTGGTCCACAGGGACATTCGCACGCTCGCGTACGCGCTGTCCGCGGCGGCCTTCGCGCTGCTGCTGGCCGGAGTGGTGGTGACCGGCACCGGGCCGCACTCGGGGGACGAGGCGGCCTCCCGCTTCGGCTTCGACATCCAGAGCGTGGTGCGGCTGCACACCGACATCGCCTACGTCGTCGTCGGGCTGACGTTCGCCCTGCTGTTCGCCCTGCACGTCTCCGGCGCCCCCGGCCGCGCCCGGCGCGCCGCGATCGTGCTGCTCGGGGTGGAGCTGTCCCAGGGCGTGATCGGGTATGTGCAGTACTTCCTCGCCGTCCCCGCCGCCCTGGTGCTCCTGCACGTGCTGGGCGCCACGCTCGTGTGGGTCTGCGCGCTGCGCGTCGTGTTCTTCATGCGGACCCGGGGTCCCGCGCCCGCCCCCGCCCACGAGCAGCCGGAGCTCCACCACGCGGGGGTGTGACCCGAGGTGGAGGGGCTATCCCCCGGGGGCGTCCTGTCCCGGGTCGTCCGCCCCTGGACCTGGTCGCGTACGGCACTGCGCCGGGGTTTCCAGGGCCTGGTGGCCCTGAGCGTGCTGCCGCTGGTGCCGATGACCTGGGCCTGGCTGACGAGCTCCGCCCACCGGGTGACCGCCGAGCCGGGCACGAACTGGACCGCCGAGGTGCCCGCGATGCCGGCCGCGCTCGTGCTGGGCGCGGGCGTCTGGAACGGGAAGCCCAGTGCGATGCTGGGCGCCCGGCTCGACATCGCCACCGAGCTGTACCGCACGGGCAAGGTGCGGGCCCTGCTGCTGTCCGGCGACAACAGCCGCAGGGACTACGACGAGCCCTCGATCATGCGTGACTACCTGATCGCGCACGGCGTCCCGGCCGGGAAGATCGTGCTCGACTACGCCGGGTTCGACACGTGGGACTCCTGCGTGCGGGCCAAGGAGATCTTCGGCGCGTCCCGTCTCGTCGTCGTGACCCAGGTGTTCCACCTCCCCCGGGCCGTCGCGCTGTGCCGTGCGGCGGGGCTGGACGCGTTCGGCGTCGGCGACGACTCCAGCCACGACTGGCCGGTGGAGACGCTGGCCTACGCCGTCAGGGAGTTCCCCGCCTGTGCCAAGGCCCTGGTGGACAGCCTGGTCCTGCACTCCTCGCCGCGTTTCCTCGGCCGCCGCGAGACCGCGCTCGACCGCGCGCTGACCGGCTGAGCGCACGAGCCCGGCGCGTGGCGCGTGACGGGCGGGGCGGCGCGCGGAGCGGCAGGCGGCGTGACGGCGAGGCGGCGAGCGTGACGAGCCGGGCGGCGAAACTTTCATCGGGCCACACGCCCTGAACTGGGCGGACGTGACGGGCGGAGGCGCGTCTACTGGCCGGTGACGGCCCCGCGCGTTAGGGTCCGGCCACGTGGGAGCGCTCCCACCATCCCCCGAGGGAGGTGAGGCCACACCCACAGTGGCTATCGCACCGCGGGTACGAGCGGATCCTCCTCCGCCCACCCATCGCGCAACGCCCGGGGAGCCGCCGTGACGGCTTCCCGGGCGTCTCCCGCGGACTCCGGCGCCGGGCCGTGCCGCGCGGGATCAGGCCCCGCTCAGCCGCAGCTGATGTCGCTGATCGACGGTGTGGCCGGCCCACTGCCGAGGAACCCGGCCGTTGCCGAGGCCCCCGGGGCCAGCGAGGAGTTCCACTCCGGGGCGTGGATCATCGCGAACGGCCCGCTCTGCATGGACGTGCCGTTCCACGCCTGCGTGATCGTCGCGCCGTTCGACATCTGCCACTGCACGTACCAGCCGTTGAGCGGTCCCGTGCCGGTGTTCTTGATGGTGACCTCGCCCTGGAAGCCGCCCTGCCAGGTGTTGGTCAGCTTCACCGTGGCCGTGCAGGCCGGGTTTCCGGCCGTCGGGGAGGCCGAGGGGCTGGGCGACGGGCTCGGCGACGGGCTCCTGGTGGGTGAGGCGCTCGGCGAGGGGCTCGGCGAGACGCCGTCGCGGAGGAAGTTCACGTCCGAGCAGCCGTAGAAGGTCTCCTGGCTGTCCGAGCGGTACCAGACGGCGTAGATGATGTGCCGGCCGCTCTTGTCGGGCAGCTTGCCGGAGAAGCGGTAGGCGCCGTTGCTGACCTCAGGCTCGGGGTCGGCCGTGAGGAACGGCTGCTCCTCCATGTCGTCCCACGTGAGCGGCCGGGTCGGGTTCCAGCCGTCCTTGGTGACGTAGAGCTTGAAGCCACCGGGGTGCGGCACCCATGCGCCGTAGACGAAGTTGTAGGTGCTGTTGGCCTTCAGCGTGGTGGTCGGCCAGTCTGTCCTCGGCGCGTCGTAGGCGGCGTACTTGCTGAAACCGCCGCTGCACAGCTGGCCGTCGGGGATGAAGCCCCGGGTGCGGCCGCCTCCGTCGGAGCGGAGCACGCCGTACCAGTCGTAGAGGGGCTGGGTGCCGCCGGCCGCCACGGCGTCCTTGCATGCGGGGTTGTTGGGGATGATCTGGCCGCCGGTGAGGCCGTCGGTGTAGCACGCGTACGTGCGGCTCGCGGGGGCCTGCAGGGCGCCGTGCGCCTCGGCCGCGGTCTGCGTCAGGACCGCGACGAGGCCGGCGAGCACGGCCGCCACCGCGGCGAGCACGGCGAGTTTTCGCCCGGGCCTCAGGGACAGCGATCTCCAACGCGGGGATTGCGCTGTGGTGCTCATGGCTGGGGGTTCTCCTCATGGTGGGCGGGCACGCCTTCCGGAGAAGGCCGCGCCGTCTCGGGCTGTCGTACGAGAAGAACGCATGCGGCATCGCCGCACGCCCTCCTGGAGCCCACCCATCAAGTGGCCACCGCGCACAGTGATTGAAACACGCACCGGCCGTCCGGGCCAAGCGCCGCCGCGATCTTGCCGCGCGGCGGATCAGCGCCGCGGGTCGCCGAGCCCGGGATCCGGCCCGGCGCCCGGACCGGGGCCCCCCTGCGGCGGGTTCTGCGGCGGCCCTGGTGGCAGCCCGGGTGGCGGACCCTGTGGCGGACCCTGTGGCGGGCCCGGCGGCTGCCCGGGACCGCCCAGCGGGTGCCCGTACCCGGGAGGCGGCCCTTCCGGCGGCGGGCCGTGGCCCGGCCCGCCCGGTTGCCGCCGGTCTCCCGGCCCGCCTGGTCGCTGTCCGTACCAGGGCGGCACGTGAGGACCGCCGCCGGGCCACCGGCCCGGGGGTGGGGCGCCCGGCGCGTACCCCGGCGGGGGCACCCCCCGCGCGGCGTTCGCCTGGTGGCGTTCCGGCAGCGGGAACGACAGCCGGGCGTAGGCCATGAGGTCCGCGAGCGCCCGCTGCTGGGCGCGGAAGGTCTCCTCGTCCACCCCGCCCCTGGCCGCGCGGGCGTGCAGCAGCCCGAGCTCGGTGGAGGCGACCTGATAGTCGATCATCGCCCGTGCCCCGGCCCTGCCGCCGTGGGCCTTGGCCCACACCCTGGCCTGCCGGCGGCGGCGCAGGGACGACAGCATGAAGATGTCGGCCTGGTTGATCAGCCCGTTGCGCTCGTACGGCGGCAGGTAGTGGTGGATCAGGCCGACGATCCGCCGTCTGTCCCGGAAGATCACGATGAGCTCGACGATGAGCAGGATCATCAGCAGCAGGTAGGCGATGGCGAGCCCGCCGAGGCCGCCGAAGGTGGCGAAGCCGTTCCAGAGGCCGTGCAGCAGCATGGCCCCGATCCACCCGATGACGATGACGACGACCCCCACCGCGCCCCCGCGCTGCGCGGCGTACGCGACGGCGATGCCGATCAGCGAGGTGAACAGCGGATGGGCGAACGGCGACAGCACGGCCCGCAGCACGAGCGTGGCGGCCAGCCCCTGCGCGCCGTTCTCCTCCAGCGCGGCCAGGTAGTAGCTGACGTTCTCCGACATGGCGAAGCCGAGCCCGACCATGCTGGCGTAGATGATCCCGTCGGTGGGCCCGTCCAGCTCCTGCCGCCGGAACCACAGCAGCCCGAGCAGGACCAGCCCCTTGGCCGTCTCCTCCACGGGCGGGGCGCCGAAGGTGGCGACGAGGTTGCGCGCGCTGGTCGCGTCCCCGAGCTGATGGGCCACGTAGACGAGGTTGAGCGAGTTGAGCACGCCCGCGAGCAGCACGGCGATGCCCGCGCCCCAGGCGAACGCGAAGATAAGGTTGGTGCGCGGCTCCGGCTCCATGCGGTCGAGGGCGAGCACGCCCGCGAGCAGGAGCGGCACGGGGGCCACCGCGAGCCCGAGCGCGATGAAGAACTGGACCGGCTCGCCGTTGATGATGTCGAAGGAGAACGACACCAGGGCGCAGATTCCGGCGACGACCAGACCCACGATGAGGCCGATGGACGGACGCTCCCTGAGAACGGCGCGGGGGTCGAGGCCTGCCACTGTGCGACTGTAACCGACCACGCCCGCCGCGGTCCTCCTCCGGCCCCAAAAGATCCTCATGCATTCCGTGCCGGGGCAAGTATCTCGCAGGCGCGCCGGTCGTCCCGAACACGTCCCGGTTGCGGGCACAATGGGCGATCATGGATGTCGCACCACGTGACGGGCTCGGACGACGGGGGTTCCTCCGTATCGCGTGCGCCGCCGCCGTCGGCTCGGTGGCCGCATGCGCGCCCGGGTCCCGGGAAGGCTCCACGCCCGCCTCCTCCTCGCCCTCCCCCGCCTCTCCGTCGCCGTCCAGGAAGCCGGTGGCGGAACGGCTGCTGCCCGGCGACCCGGACTGGCGGGTGCGCGAGCGCGGCTCCGACGAGGCGATCGAGGGCTACGGCGACCGCGCGAGCGTGCTGCCCGGGGAGTCGTTCGGGCTGCACGTCTCCACCACCGAGGGCCGCTACCGGGTCACGGCCTACCGGATGGGCTGGTACGGCGGCACGCTCGCCCGCCGGGTGTGGCGCTCGGGGTGGATGAAGGGGCGCGACCAGGGCCGCGGACGGCTCGCCGGCGACACCCGCACCGTACGGGCCCGGTGGCGGCGCTCCCTGACCGTGTCCACGGAGGGCTGGCCGGAGGGGGCCTACCTGCTGCGCCTTGACACCGAGCGCGGCCACCAGCGGTACGTGCCGCTGGTCGTGCGCTCGGCCTCCGGGGCCGGCCGCACGGTCCTCGTGCACGCCACCCCCACCTGGCAGGCGTACAACCGGTGGGGCGGCTACAGCCTCTACTACGGCGAGGACGGCCGCTACGAGAGCCGCTCGCTCGCGGTCAGCTTCGACCGGCCCTACGACAGCACCGGGATGGAGAAGTTCCTCATCCACGAGCGGCCGGTGGTGGCCCTCGCCGAACGGCTCGGCCTGCCCCTGGCGTACACGACGGGCGGCGACCTGGAGGCCGGCGACGACGTGCTCACCGGCGCCTCCGCGGTCATCTTCCTCGGGCACGACGAGTACTGGACGCCCGGGGTGCGCCGCACGGTGACCGAGGCCCGCGACGCCGGCGCCAACCTGGCCTTCCTGGGCGCCAACACCTGCTTCCGCCGCGTCCGGATGGAGGAGGACGGCAAGCTGGTGGTCTGCTACAAGACCGCGGTGGACCGCGACCCGCTGGTCCGCACGCGCCCGTCGCTGGCGACGACCGACTTCCGGGCGGCGCCGAAGGCCGATCCCGAGTCGTCGCTCATCGGGGTCTACTACGACGGCTATCCCGTGGACGCGCCGTTCGTGGTGCACGAGCCCCGCCACTGGATCTTCGCGGGCACCGGCGTGCGCCGCGGCGACGCGTTCCCCCACCTCGTGGGCGTGGAGTACGACCGGGTGAACACGGACGTGCCGACGCCCAGGCCGCTGCAGATCCTCGCCCACTCGCCGGTCACCTGCGTGGGACGGCCCAGCTTCGCCGACGCGGCCTACTACACCGCCCCGAGCGGGGCCGGGGTGTTCGCCTCGGGAACCATGCGGTGGGCCGAGACGCTCATGGCACGCACCCGCGACCTGCCGCGGGCGCACGGGATCGATGCGCGTACGCGGGCCTTCGTCACCGCCACGACGACCAACCTGCTCAAGGGTTTCGCCGAAGGACCCGCCGCCGAGCGCCTGCCCGCCCCCGACGACAACGTCCGCCGCGTCTACCGCGCCTGACGCCGCGGCCCGTCGCGGACGGGCGCCCTCCCCGCCTGCCGTACGGCGTCGCGCGCGCAGGCCCGCCCTTGACTAGTAGATCGACTGGTCGATATAACCCTATAGACCGAACGTTCTATCTCGCTCAGGGAGCCGATGTGCCGCAACTGACCACGGCCGAGGTCATCGACCGCTTCAACCACGCGTTCGTCCACCACGACCCCGCGATTCTCGACGACCTGGTCGCCGAGGACTGCGTGATGGAGGCCGTCCAGCCGGCTCCGGACGGGGAGCGCGTCGAGGGACGCCAGGCGTGCCTGACGTTCTGGCGGACGCTCGCCGGCGACCGCACCACCCAGTTCGGGCCGGAGGACGTCTGGGTCGACGGCGACCGCGCGACGATCACGTGGCGCTACCGCTTCGGCGACGGCCCCGGCGACTCGGTGCGCGGAGTGAACCTCATGCGGGTCCGGGACGGGAGAATCGTCGCGGCCCTCGGCTACAGCAAGACCGGCGCCCCCGTCCCGCTCGCCACCGACTCCGACGCCCGGGCCTGACCATGCGCAGCTACCACCTCGACAGCGGCGCCGGAATCGCGGGTCTGACGATCAGAGACCATCCCGACCCGGTCCCCGGCCCCGGTCAGGTCGTCGTCGCCGTACGCGCGGCGTCTCTGAGCTTCCGGGAACTGATGATCGCCCGCGGCGACTACGTCCTGCCGGTGAAGCCGGACGTGGTCCCGCTGTCCGACGGGGCCGGAGACATCGTGTCGGTCGGGCCCGGGGTCGACCCGCGGCGGATCGGCGAGCGGGTCGCCGCCACCCTCTTCCCCAGCTGGCAGGACGGCCCGTTCGGCATCGAGCACCTGCCGCAGCGAGGCGGCTCGCTGGACGGCATGCTCACGGAACGCGCCGTGGTCGCCGAGGACGCTCTGGTGCCGGTTCCCGGCCACTTGTCCTACGAGGAGGCGGCGACGCTCCCGTGCGCCGCGGTCACCGCCTGGAACGCCGTGACCGGCGCGGACGGTCTGCGTCCGGGCCAGACGGTGGTGACGCAGGGATCGGGCGGGGTGTCGCTGTTCGCCCTGCAGTTCGCCAAGACGCTCGGCGCCCGGGTGATCGCCACCACCAGCGCGCCCGGGAAGGCGGCCCGCCTGCTCGATCTCGGCGCGGACGATGTCATCGACTACCGTGCCGTCCCCGACTGGCCGGCGAGGGTGCGGGAACTCACCGGCGGGCGGGGCGCCGACCGCGTCATCGACGTGGCCGGCCTGCTGGAACAGTCCCTCAAGGCGGTGGCGATGGCAGGCCACGTCGCGTGCGTGGGCTTCGTCTCCGACACCGCGCCCCCGGTCGACACGCGCACGCTCTTCGCCTCCGGCGCCACCGTGCGCGCCGTCGCGGTCGGCAGCCGCGCCCAGTTCCTCGCCATGAACCGAGCCATCGAGGTCAACGGCCTTCGCCCGGTCATCGACCGCGCGTTCCCCTTCGACCAGGCTCGCGACGCCTATGACCGTTACGCCTCGGGCAAGGCGTTCGGCAAGGTCGTCATCACCATCTGACCTCGGCGCGGACGTCAGCGGCACCCTGGTGGCGACCGCACCGGATCAGCGCGAAGAGAGGTCCGTCCGGGCTCCCCCGGGCGGGGCCTCTCCTGGTTCACGAGGGCGCCGCGGCTCGTGCGGCGATGTGTTCAAGCCGACCGGAAGCGTCGCGGCACCGCTGCACCTACTCCCCTGATCCGTACGCCGCCCCGGCACCGGCCGGGTCGTGGGCGTACGCGCGGCCGTAGCCAGGGGTGACGTCCACGGGGGACGCCCGCGACGCCCTCCGCGCCACCGTTGGGCCTCTCTTCGAAGACGACGAGAGGTGCGGAATGGAGACGTTGCGACGCCTGGCCGGTCTGCCCGCGGGACGGATCGGCAAGTGCGTGGTGATCGCCGCCTGGCTGGTGGTGCTCGCCCCCCGGCGCGCTGGCCGCGGGGATCGGGCAGGTGCAGGACAACGACGAGACCAGCTGGATGCCATCGGGGGCCCAGTCGACCCCGGGCCGTGGAACTCGCCCGGCGGGAGTTCCCCCGTATAGGAGTGTAGCCCCACGCACGAGGTTCGTCCGGGGCTTTCGAGTGTGCTCAGGGGCAGAGAATCATCCGGGACGCACGACAATCCGAAGTCGATGTTCTTCTCGATGCCGTCGAGGTGTTAAACCATCGCGATCTGGGCGGCGAGCATGCCGATCTGGAGGCGGAGCTCGGGGGGCGTGTGGTCGTTGAGCTGTACGCGCACCGCAGCGAGCTTTTCCCGGGCGATCCTGACACTGGTGTCCGCCATGGGGGTTACCTGCTCCCCTTCTCCGATGGGATCAGCACCTTGTCGAGGAACTCATCGAGGGTGTCTTCGTCGAGGTTGCCGTCCACGGCCAGCGCCGTTTCGATCGATCGCTTGCCGCCTCGCGGGAGCTTGTACCGCGCAGGCCGGGCGGGTGGGGTGGGCTGCGGCGAACTGCTCGATGCGGTTGGTGATGATGCCGGCGACGGCGTGCGCATGGGCGCGGCCATCGCATCGGGCCTACAGCAGGCGGCGGGGGCCGACAGCCTGAAATGCCTCCACCAGGGCATGAACGGCGGCACGCCGGTCGGTGCGCCGGCACGCGACGTAGTAGACCAGGGGCGCAGCGCCGGTCAGCGTCACCGACCGCAGGCTAGACCCTAAGAGTGGAGCGATGTGCGCGACCGCGGCGATCACGGCCTTGCCCTCGACGATGCGCCGCAAGACGCCTATGACATCCTCGGACTCGACCTCGACCAGGCGCGCCTCGCGGCGGGACCGCACGTCTGCGAGCCAGAACTGGTTCATCCACTCCTCGGCGACGGCCGGGATATACAACATTGGCTGTTCGATAAAGTCCTCCACCTTCATCGTTCCGGCGTCGGCGAGGGGATGCCGGGCGGCGACCACGCCGATGCGAGCGCTCGTGATGGTCAGGGGGAACGACTCCACGGCGGGATGGTGGATGGGCGCTATGTTCCACAGCACGTCCACCCCATGCTCGGGCAGGCAGCGAGTTAGCTCGGAAAAGGGAACGTCCTGAAGCACCAGCCGGGTCTCGGGGAAGCTACGGCGGACGTGCCGTGCGATGCGGGTCATGTCGAATTGCCCAAGGATCGCGCCGCCGCCGGCGGGCATACCGACCCGCAGCGTGTAGCGGGCGGGTGCCGCCCGGGCACTCTCACGGGCGGCGACGGCCTGAGCCATCAAGGGTTCGGCGGCGATCGCGAACCGTCGGCCTGCGGACGTAACGGCGAGCACACCCGTAGAGTCCCGCTCGACGAGGGGGACACCGAGTTGTCGTTCCAGACGTTGGACCCGCTTCGTCAACGCAGATGAGCTCATGTGCAGCCGCACGGCCGCACGCCCATAGTGCATCTCCTCCACGAGGACCAAGAAGTTGGCGACCAAACCCAGATCTAGGTCCATACGCCGCATTGTGCTTGAACCCGGCGACCGATCCAAGATGCCGGATTAGGGACATCGATCAGCGGTCGCTGCCGAAGTCTCCGGCACTGTCAAGACCCGATTCCGCATTGGAACGAGGGCGTGTCACACCCCACCAATGCGCGTAGAAATTCACCCAATACGGCATTGATCCAGACGCGCCCGCGCGCATTGGTCCGAAAGCAAGGTCGGTAGGGGAGATGGCGAAAACGACAAGGCGTCGTAGCGGCCGGCGCGCGGACGTACTCCTCTGACCTCGTCTCGAACTCGCCGTTGAGGGATAGGACCGTCGCAGCTAGCGTCCATTCCGTGTGGCCGCAGTTGTGACAATTCAGCGAAGGTCCACACAAGGAGGCTTAAATGGCCATACGCACTGGACGTCGAACACTGTCCATGCTGGGGACGCTCATCGCGATGGCAGGTGCGGCATTCGTCGCCGCTTCGGGCACAGCCGAGAGCGCCACGCCAGGCCCGGCCGCCGTGTACAGCGGATGGAAGAACAACTTCTCGACTGGGAAGACCGCGCCCGGCCAGCAGAAGCAGGTCGCCAGGCTCTTTCTACCAGCGGGCAGCTACACCGTGTTCGCCAAGCTCAATCTGGAGCCGCCAGTTACCGAAGGCTACCCCGCGATCGTTAAGTGCTACCTTCGGGCTGGAGACGACAACGATTACGCTGTCGCCACCCAGGATCCGGTCCTTGCGTCGGTTCCCATGTCCTTGAACGTCGTGCACACCTTCACGGCAGGCGGCCAAGTGCTACTGAGCTGCGGAAGCCTTATTTCGTCAGCCACCACAGAGCTGAGCATGATCAAGATTACGGCCATCCAGGCATCCTCGCTTTCGAACAAACTCCTGCCGTAGCCTGCTCGACTCAGCTGTGCGACATCCCGTGAATTCCTCTGGCCCCCTGCCGGGGGCCCAGAGCCTGCCCTGGGGTTCTCCCTTGTTGCCCGCTGGGTCAGCTTGTGACGTAACTTGGTGCCGCTTCGCAACCGCCGGCTCCCTCCCCCTGATGCCGTGCCAGCGACTCTGTCCAGTCGTCCGCCTCGTCGGTCCGGGAGATCAAGAAGACAGGGATGTCGGGGCAGTCGCCACGTCCCCGATCGCCCCTGCTGCTGCTCGGCTGCGCCCTGCTCTCGTCCGGCGCCGCTCTCGGCCTGTCCGCGCTGCTGTTCCACGCCCTCGGATTCGCCCGCACCGACCAGACGGTGCTCACGCTCGGGTTCCTGTTCCTGGTGGCGCTGGGCGTGGACTACGCGATCTTCCTCATGGCCCGGGTCAGGCAGGTGTCCGCGCGTCGTGCTCGCCGGGACGTTCATGGTGCTGACCATCACCCCGGTGGTCCTCAACATCCAGTTCGGCCTGCTGGTCGCGCTCGGCGTGCTCGTCGACGCGTTCGCGGTGCGCACGGTCCTGGTCCCCGCCCTGGCGCTCGACATCGGCCCCGCGACCTGTGGCCCGCCCGTCCCACGCCCGCGCCGCGGCCGTGTCACCCCTCGGGATCGGCAGCCCGCCATGGTAGGCGAACACGACGAGCTGGGGCCGGTCCCGCACGCCTAGCTTCGGAAGAAGCCCGAAGCACCCGCCCGAAACCGGCGCGAGGAGCCACAGCACGGCCGGCGCGGGCACGCCCATCTCCGGCGCGTCCGGCACCGCCGTCAGGGACGAGAACGACAGGTAGGCGGGGGTCACCGCCGCCAGCGCCGCCGCGGACACCCGTTCCGGGCGCCAGGCGGCGGCGGAGTACACAGCCACCCACGTCAGTGCGAGCACCGGGGCGTACGGATAACCCCGGGCCAGGAAGGCGATCGTGGCCGCGAAGGTGACCGTGAGGCCCACGAGCGGCCACGCCGCCACCCGTTCCATGGCTCGAACGTGCGCAAGAGTGCGCCGGGTGGCATCAGCGCTGCGACCTGTCCCATGGACACACCGGCCGTAGCCGTCTTCCGGCCGAGCCGGTGGCGGACCGGCTCAGGCGACCAGGGAGTCGATCGCGACGGCGAGGAACAGCAGCGCCAGGTAGATGTTCGACCAGTGGAAGAACCGCATCGGGCGCAGGTCGACGCCGGTCTTGCCGGCGTTCACCCGGCCGAGCAGGCGGTAGACCTCCACCAGGCAGACCGCGCCGAGCACGAGCGCCGCGGCCGGGTAGATCAGGGAGGTGCCGGCGATCGGCCACAGCAGCAGCGAGCAGAGCACGGTGGCCCAGGTGTAGGCGACGACCTGCCGGACGACCCGGCGCTCGGTGGCGACCACCGGCAGCATGGGCACTTCGGCCGCCGCGTAGTCCTCGCGGTAGCGCATGGCGAGCGTCCAGGTGTGCGGCGGCGTCCAGAAGAACACGACGCCGAACAGCACGACCGGGGCCCACGACAGCCCGCCGGTGATGCCGGCCCAGCCGATCAGCACCGGCATGCAGCCGGCGATGCCGCCCCACACGATGTTCTGCGACGTACGCCGCTTGAGCACCAGCGAGTACACGAAGACGTAGAACAGGATCGCGCCCAGCGACAGCACAGCCGCCAAGCCGTTGACCGTGAGCGCGAGCCCGAGCGTCGAAAGAGTGCCGAGAATCACACCGAAAATCAGCGCGCCCATCGGCGACACGTCGTGCTTGGCGAGCGGACGCCTGCGGGTGCGCCGCATCGTCCGGTCGATGTCCCGGTCGATGTAGCAGTTCAGGACGTTCGCGCTGCCCGCCGACAGCGTGCCGAACACCATGGTGGCGGTCGCGGTCCACAGGTCGGGCAGGCCGTGCGCCGCGAGGAACATGACCGGCAGGGTCGTGATCAGCAGCAGCTCGATGATCCGCGGCTTGGTGAGCGCCACGTAGGCCTTCACGAGCGCCCCGATAGAGCGGGGGGCCGTGGCCGTCGCGGCGGACCCGAGGGGGGTCACCGTCTGCTTGTTCGTCAGGACCGTCAAGGCGCTTCCAACACGTGCGGGGTCAACGCGTAACCTCTGATTAGGGCGGATCTCCGGGCAGCCTGTCTCCGGGCGGCAGCCGGCACTTGCGAAATCACTGTAGTCGCCACCGCAGGTGGTCCCCGAACCGGGGCCGAAGCCGCTGGTGCCGCTACCGAGGTGGCTACCAAACGGTATTACGGGGAACCCGTTAGGGTCCCCTGTGGGCGGGAAATGCCAGAACCGGCGCGAAAACTAGAGGGGATCGAGCAGTTGAGCAGCGCAAGCCTTGAGTGGAGTGATCTTGACCGGCAGGCGGTCGACGTCGTGCGAGCCCTGGCGATGGACGCCGTGGAGAAGGCGGGCTCGGGTCACCCCGGCACCGCGATGAGCCTCGCCCCCGCTGCCTACCTTCTTTTCCAGCGGGTCCTGCGTCATGACCCCTCGGATCCCAAGTGGACGGGACGAGACAGGTTCGTCCTTTCCTGCGGGCATTCGAGTCTGACGCTCTACATTCAGCTCTACCTGTCCGGCTACGGCCTGACCCTGGACGATCTCAAGGCGCTCCGGCAGTGGGGCAGCCTCACCCCGGGCCACCCCGAATACGGGCACACGGCCGGCGTGGAGACCACCACGGGTCCGCTCGGCCAGGGCGTCGGCAACGCGGTCGGCATGGCCATGGCGGCCCGCCGCGAGCGCGGCCTGTTCGACCCGGACGCCGCGCCCGGCGCCTCGCCGTTCGACCACATGATCTGGTGCTTCGCCTCCGAGGGCGACCTCGAGGAGGGCATCAGCCACGAGGTCAGCGCGCTCGCGGGTCACCAGAAGCTCGGCAACCTGGCCGTGGTCTTCGACTCCAACCACATCTCCATCGAGGACGACACCCAGATCGCCCTGTCGGAGGACATCGTCAAGCGCTACGAGGCGTACGGCTGGCACGTCCTGGAGGTCGACTGGACCACCACCGGGGAGTACAAGGAGGACGTCCAGGCGCTGTACGCCGCGCTTGAGGCGGCCCGCGCCGAGACCGACCGGCCGACGTTCATCAAGCTCCGCACGATCATCGGCTGGCCGGCGCCGAACAAGCAGAACACCGGCAAGATCCACGGCTCGGCCCTGGGCGCCGACGAGGTCGCCGCGACCAAGCGCGTCCTCGGCATGGACCCCGACAAGAGCTTCGCGGTCCCCTCCGAGGTGCTCGACCACGCGCGTGAGGTCGTCGAGCGCGGCCGGGCCCTGCGCGCGGAGTGGGACAAGGGCTACCAGAGCTGGCGCGAGGCCAACCCCGAGCGGGCGGAGCTGTTCGACCGGATCTCCAAGCGCAAGCTGCCGGAGGGCTGGGACAAGGCGCTGCCGACGTACGAGATCGGCTCGCAGGTCGCCACCCGCAAGGCGTCCGGCGAGGTGTTGAGCGCGCTCGCGCCGGTGCTGCCGGAGCTGTGGGGCGGCTCGGCCGACCTCGCGGAGTCCAACAACACCACCATGAAGGGCGAGCCGTCCTTCATCCCGGACGAGTACCAGACCAAGGAGTTCCCTGGGAACCGGTACGGCCGGACGCTGCACTTCGGCATCCGCGAGCACGGCATGGGCGCGATCCTGAACGGCATCGCGCTGCACAACGGCACCCGCCCCTACGGCGGCACGTTCCTGGTGTTCAGCGACTACATGCGGCCGTCGGTGCGGCTCGCCGCGCTGATGAAGCTGCCGGTGACCTACGTCTGGACGCACGACTCGATCGGTCTCGGCGAGGACGGCCCGACGCACCAGCCCATCGAGCACCTGTGGGCGCTGCGCGCGATCCCCGGCCTGGACGTCGTCCGTCCGGCCGACGCCAACGAGACGGCGTCCGCGTGGAAGGCCGTCCTCGAGCACGACGACCGCCCGGCGGGCCTCGCCCTGACCCGGCAGAACGTCCCCACCCTGGACGGCGCGGGCGACCCGGACGCCGTCGCGCGGGGCGGTTACGTCCTGCAGGACGCGTCCAACGGCCAGCCCGAGGTCGTGATCATCGGCACCGGCAGCGAGGTCCAGCTCGCCGTCGAGGCCCGCACGATCCTGGAGTCGCAGGGCATTCCGACCCGCGTGGTCTCGATGCCGTGCGTGGAGTGGTTCCGCGAGCAGGACGCCGCCTACAAGCAGACCGTGCTGCCCCCCGCCGTCAAGGCCCGGGTCGCGGTAGAGGCGGGAATCACGATGGGCTGGCGCGAGTTCGTGGGAGATGCGGGCGAGGTCCTGGGTCTCGAGCACTTCGGCGCCTCCGCCCCGTACAAGACGATCTACGAGCAGTTCGGCCTCACCGCCGAGCGCGTCGTCGCCGCCGCCAAGGCCAGCCTGGCCAAGACGGGCGCCGACAAGGGCGAGACGACCGGAAACTGAGGGACGAAGGATGAATGAGAATCTGAAGCGGCTGACGGACGCCGGAGTCTCCATCTGGCTCGACGACATCAGCCGGGAGCGGCTGCGCACCGGCAACCTCGCCGCCCTGATCCGCGACAAGAACGTGACAGGAGTCACCTCCAACCCCACGATCTTCGCCTCCGCGCTGAGCAAGGGCGACGCCTACGACGCGCAGCTGCGCGACCTCGCCACCCGCGGCGTGACGGTCGAGGAGGCCGTGCGGGCGATCACCACGTTCGACATCCGCTGGGCGGCCGACGTGCTGCGTCCGGTCTTCGACGCCACCCGCGGCGTCGACGGGCGCGTGTCGATCGAGGTGGACCCGCGCCTGGCCCGCAAGACCGAGGCGACGATCGCCGAGGCCCGCGCGCTGTGGTGGCTGGTCGACCGGCCCAACGTGCACATCAAGATCCCGGCGACCGTCGAGGGCCTGCCGGCGATCACCCAGGCCATCTCCGAGGGCATCAGCGTCAACGTCACGCTGATCTTCTCGCTGGAGCGGTACCGCCAGGTGATGGACGCCTGGCTGAGCGGGCTGGAGAAGGCGAAGGCCAACGGCCTCAACCTGGCCACGATCGAGTCGGTCGCGTCGTTCTTCGTCAGCCGCGTCGACACCGAGGTCGACAAGCGCCTCGACAAGATCGGCACGCCGGAGGCCGCCGAGCTGAAGGGCAAGGCCGGCGTGGCCAACGCCCGCCTGGCGTTCGCCGCGTACGAGGAGGTCATGAACTCGCCGCGCTGGCAGGCGCTGCGCGCGGCCGGCGCGCACCCGCAGCGCCCGCTGTGGGCCTCCACCGGCGTGAAGAACCCCGACTACCCCGACACCCTGTACGTGGAGCAGCTGGTCACGGCCGGGATCGTCAACACCATGCCGGAGAAGACCCTGGACTCCTCGGCCGACCACGGCCGGATCTCGGGCGACACGATCCGCCCCTTCTACCAGCAGGCGTGGGACGTCATGGCCTCGCTCAAGCAGGCCGGCATCGACTACGACGACGTCGTCCGCGCGCTGGAGGAGGAGGGCGTCGAGAAGTTCGAGACGTCCTGGAACGAGCTTCTCGAAACCGTCGACGGCGAGCTGCGGAAGGCCTGAGCTTCATGACAATCGAGGTGACCCTCGGCGACGAGGCGGACGCCGTCCAGGCGGTCAGGGACAAGCTCGTGGCCGAGGGGGTGCCCGCGGCCCTCGCCGCGGGCGACCCCGCCCTCTGGGGTCCGCAGGCGCAGTCCGAGGCCGCGATCCGGCTGGGCTGGCTCGGCCTGCACCGCGCCAGCAGGGAGCTGCTGCCGGAGATCGCCACGCTGGTGGAGCGGGCCCGCGCCGCGGGCCTCGACCACGTGGTGCTCGCCGGCATGGGCGGCTCCTCCCTGGCCCCCGAGGTGATCTGCGCCACCGAGGACGTGCCGCTGACCGTCCTCGACACGACCGACCCGCACCAGGTGCGGCGCGCGCTCGCCGACCGGCTCGACCGCACGATCGTGGTGGTGGCCAGCAAGAGCGGCGGCACGATCGAGACCGACAGCCACCGGCGCGTCTACGAGCAGGCGTTCCGCGACGCGGGGATCGACCCGGCCGAGCGGATCGTGGTCGTCACCGACCCCGGCTCGCCGCTGGAGCAGACGGCGATCGAGGCCGGATATCCGGTCGTGCTCGCCGACCCGAACGTGGGCGGCCGCTACAGCGCGCTCACCGCGTTCGGCCTGGTGCCGAGCGCCCTGGCGGGCGCCGACGTGGCCAAGCTGCTCGACGACGCCTCCGCCGTGGCGCCGCTGCTCGCGCAGGACGAGGGCAACCCGGGCCTGGAGCTCGGCGCGCTGCTCGGCGCGCGGGCGCTGCACGGGCGCGACAAGCTGATCCTGCGCGACTCGCCGTCCGACATCACCGGCCTGCCCGACTGGATCGAGCAGCTAATCGCCGAGTCGACCGGCAAGGAGGGCAAGGGCATCCTGCCCGTCGTCGGCGCCGAGGCGGCCGAGGCGGACGACCAGTTCCTCGTCACGATCGGGTCCGACAGCGGCACGACCGTCGACGGCCCGCTGGGCGCGCAGTTCCTCGTCTGGGAGTACGCCACGGCGGTCGCCGGCCGGGTGCTCGGGATCAACCCGTTCGACCAGCCGAACGTCGCCGAGTCGAAGGAGAACACCACCCGGATTCTGCAGGAGGCCGGGGACGGCCCGCTGCCGACCGGCACCCCGATGCTCACCGACGGCCCGGTCGAGGTGTACGGCGACCTGCCGGGCGACCTGAAGAACCTGGCCGACGTCCTCACCTGGCTGCTGCGCGCGATCCCCGAGCGCGGCTACCTGGCGATCATGGCGTACCTCGACCGCGAGGCCGCGTTCGACGCGGCGGTCGTCGGCGAGGCGTCCTTCGAGGAGATGACCGACACCTGGGCGAGCGCCGACGTCGCGACGCTGCGGGCGCTGCTCGACTACCGCACCGACCACGCGGTCACGTTCGGCTGGGGCCCGCGCTTCCTGCACTCCACCGGCCAGTACCACAAGGGCGGTCCGGCCTCGGGCGTGTTCCTGCAGATCACCGGGGCGGTGACCGACGACGTCGAGGTTCCCGGCAAGCCCTACACTCTGGGCAGGCTGCAGCTCGCGCAGGCGCTGGGCGACCTGGGAGCCCTGACGTCCCGTGGCAGGCCGGCCGTGCGCCTGCACCTCACCGATCGCGTCGCCGGGGTCAGGCACCTGCTCTCCGTGGCGGAGGAGCTCTGACCATGCGATGCGTTACTGGCGAAGGGCCCGTCCGCAAGGAGGACACATGACGGAGCAACAGGAGCCGCAGGCCCCCGCCGACGACGCCCGGCAGGCGGGAGACGAGCTGCCGCAGCAGGTCGTGGAGGATCTGACGGCCGCCGAGCGGGCGGTCCTGGCCGCCGCTCAGGCCGCCACGACCGCGACCACCGAGCTGACCGTGGCCGCCAACCCGCTGCGCGACCCGCGCGACCGGCGCCTGCCTCGCGTCGCCGGGCCGTGCGTGCTCGTGCTGTTCGGCGTCACCGGCGACCTCGCCAAGCGCAAGCTGCTGCCGGCGATCTACGACCTGGGGAACCGGGGGCTGCTGCCCCCGGGCTTCTCCCTGGTCGGTTTCGCCCGCCGCGACTGGGCGCACGAGGACTTCGCCCAGGTCACGTACGAGGCGGTCAAGGAGCACGCGCGGACGCCGTTCCGCGAGGAGGTCTGGAAGCAGCTCAGCGAGGGCATCCACTTCTGCCCGGGCGAGTTCGGCGACGACGGCGCCTTCGACGTGCTCGCCATGATGCTGAAGGAGATCGACGAGACCCGGGGCACGGGCGGCAACTACGCCTTCTACCTCTCGGTCCCGCCGAAGTTCTTCCCGCTCGTGATCGAGCAGCTCAAGCGGACGAACCTGGCCAAGGCCCCCGATGGCTCCTGGCGCCGGGTCGTCATCGAGAAGCCGTTCGGGCACGACCTGAAGAGCGCCCAGGAGCTCAACGCGATCACCAGCGCGGTGTTCCCCGAGAGCTCGGTCTTCCGGATCGACCACTACCTCGGCAAGGAGACCGTCCAGAACATCCTGGCGCTCCGCTTCGCCAACACCCTGTACGAGCCGATCTGGAACCGCGGCTACGTCGACCACGTGCAGATCACGATGGCCGAGGACATCGGCATCGGCGGCCGGGCCGGCTACTACGACGGCATCGGCGCGGCCCGTGACGTGATCCAGAACCACCTGCTCCAGCTCCTCGCGCTGGTCGCGATGGAGGACCCCACGTCCTTCGACGCCGACGCGCTGCGCCGGGAGAAGGAGAAGGTGCTGCGGGCCGTCAAGCTGCCCGCCGACCTGGCCACCGGCACCGCCCGCGGTCAGTACGTCCGGGGCTGGCAGGGCGGCGAGCCCGTCGTCGGCTACCTGGAGGAGCAGGGCATCTCCCCCGACTCCGCCACGGAGACGTACGCCGCGGTGAAGCTCGAGGTGGCCAACCGCCGGTGGGCCGGGGTGCCGTTCTACCTGCGTACCGGCAAGCGGCTCAGCCGCCGCATGACCGAGGTGGCCGTCGTCTTCCAGCGGGCGCCGCACCTGCCGTTCAGCAAGGACGACACCGAGATCCTCGGGCACAACGCGCTGGTCATCCGTGTCCAGCCGGACGAGGGCATCACGGTGCGCTTCGGCTCCAAGGTGCCGGGCACGGCCATGGAGGTCAGGGACGTCAACATGGACTTCGCCTACGGCGAGTCGTTCATGGAGTCCTCCCCCGAGGCGTACGAGCGGCTGCTGCTCGACGTGCTCATCGGCGATCCGCCGCTGTTCCCGCACCAGCGGGAGGTGGAGCTGTCGTGGAACATCCTCGACCCGATCGAGGAGTTCTGGGCCTCCCAGGGCCAGCCCGAGGGGTACGCGTCCGGCTCCTGGGGTCCCGCCTCGGCCGACGCCATGCTGGCCAGGGACGGACGCGCCTGGAGGCGGCTGTGAGCGTGGCTGAGAGCGCGCCCGTCAGCGCGGCGCGTCTGGGGTGGAGCGAGCGGAGAGCGGTGTGACGACCTTCAACCTGACCGAGACGACCGCGTCGAAGATCTCCTCGACGCTCACCCGCCTGCGGCACCAGATGGGCGCGCCCGCCGTCGGCATGGTGCTGACCCTCGTGGTGGTGGTGGACGAGGCGGGGCAGTACGACGCCCTGCGCGCGGCCACCGACGCGGCGCGCGAGCACCCCTCGCGCATCCTGATAGTGATCAACCGCGACCCGGCCGAGCCCAACCGGCTGGACGCGGAGATCCGCGTGGGCGAGTCGGCCCCGGGCGAGGTCGTGCTGCTGCGCCTGTACGGCGAGCTGACCCAGCACGCCGACTCGGTGATCACGCCGCTGCTGCTCACCGACACGCCGGTGGTGGTGTGGTGGCCGGGCGAATGCCCGGAGATTCCCGCCAAGCACCCGGTCGGGCATCTGGGCAGCCGCCGGATCATGGACGCCAGGTCGGCCGCGGACGCGGTCGCCGCGATCTCCTCGCGGGCCGGTACCTACGTCCCCGGCGACACCGACCTGGCCTGGACCCGGCTCACGCCGTGGCGCAGCCTGCTGGCCGCCGCCTTCGACCAGCCCATGGGGAAGATCACCGGGGGTGTGGTGGAGGCCGCGCCGGGCAACCCTAGCGCGCCGCTGCTGGCCGCCTGGCTGTGCGACCGGCTGGAGGCGCCGATCCAGATCGCCGAGTCCGGCGGTCCCGGCCTGACGGGCGTGCGGCTGTCGATCGAAGGCGGCGGCGAGCTGACGGTGAGCAGGACCGACGCCAGGCTCGCCACGCTGTCGCGGCCCGGCAACCCCGACCGGCGGGTCGCCCTGGCCCGCAGGCCGACCTCGGAGCTGCTGGCCGAGGAACTGCGCAGGCTCGACCCCGACGACATCTACGCCGCCTCGATCCGCCGCCTGGCGGAGATGAAGGGGCGGGGACGGTCGTGACCGGTGTTCCCACCGTCATCGTCCACCGCGACGCCGAACTGCTGGCCCAGGCCGTGGCCGCCCGCCTCATCACGCGGCTGGTGGACACGCAGGCGGCCCGCGGTTCCGCGCACCTGGTGCTGACCGGCGGCACCGTGGGCATCGCGACGCTGGCCGCCCTCGCGGGGACGGCGGCGCACGACGCCATCGACTGGCGGGCGCTCGACATCTGGTGGGGCGACGAGCGGTTCCTGCCGGCCGGTCATCCCGAGCGCAACGAGACCGGGGCGCGGCAGGCCCTGCTCGACCACGTCGACGTGGACCCGGCCCGGGTGCACCCGATGCCCGGCCCCGACTCGGGGATGACCGCCGAGGAGGCCGCCGACGCCTACGCGGTGGAGCTGGCCAAGGCGGCCAGGCCGGAGGACCACGGGCCGGTGCCCTCGTTCGACGTGCTGCTGCTCGGCATGGGGCCCGACGGCCACGTGGCCTCGCTGTTCCCCGGCCAGCCGGCCGTCTACGAGGAGGAGCGGCCGGTCGTGTCCGTGCACGGCTCCCCCAAGCCGCCGCCGACCCGGGTGTCGCTGACGTTCCCCGCCCTGCGGGCCGCCAGGGAGGTCTGGGTCGTCGCGGCGGGCGAGGAGAAGGCGCAGGCGGTCAGGATGGCGCTGTCCGACGCCGGACCGTTCCAGGTGCCGGCCGCGGGCGCGCGCGGGCGGCAGGGCACGCTGTTCCTGCTCGACCGCGCCGCCGCGCACAAGATCCCGCCGTCGCTGGGGCGGATCGCCTCCCCCTGACGGAAGATCACGACGGAACGGCCGGGCCGGGGCACACGCCCCGCCCGGCCGTTCCGGTATGAGATGTCACCACGGTGAGGCAGCGTCGCCCCTTGTGAGACGTCACCGCGCCGGCCGGACGCTCCGGTCCTCGCGAAGCCCGCTCCGCCGGGCGTTCGCTGCGGGCCTCCCTCCCTCCCGCCCGCTCCGCTCCTCCCCACCGGGCCTTCACTACCGGGGGCCTGATCGGGCCTCGTCGAGGGCGGCGCGGGCCTCGTCCACGCGTGCGCGCGCCGAGCGGGCGGCGCGTTCGGCGTTCGCCTCCTCCCGGCGGGCGACCTCCAGCCGGTGTACGGCCGCGTTCAGCCTGTCCTTGGCCTTGGCCAGCTTGGCCGTCAGCGCCTCGACCTTGGCCGTGCGCCGCTCGTGCTCGCGTTCGGCCTCCGTCCGCTCGGCCTCCCAGTCGGCACGGCCCCGCTGCGCCACCTGCGCGGCCCGCTCGGCCTCGGCGAGGGCGTTCTGCAGTTCCGCGATGCGGCGTTCGCGCTCCGCCTTGCGGGCCTTCTCGCGTTCCTCCTCGGCGGCCCGGCGTTCGGGCTCGCGCCCGGCCTCGGACGGCGCCGCGACGGTCTTCCCGCCGCCCTTCGCCGCACGCGGCTTGGGCTCGGCCTTCGCGGTCCGGGCGGGGGCGGGCCGTACGACGGGGGCGGGGGTGAAGCCGCTGTAACTGAGGGGGCGGGTCAGGCGGCCCCGGCGCACCTGCTCGGCCGCGTCCTCGTCCACCACGGCGGCGTCGAGGGTCTGCTCGATCTCCAGGTCGGCGGACGGGGACAACGGATGCCCTGCCGCCTCGGCGGCCTCCCGTACGGCCCGGATGAGGCGGGAGATGAGCGGGGTGCGTCCGCGGCCCGCCTCGGCCAGCGCGTCGGCGTCCTGGGCCTGCCACGCCTCCCGCAGCCGCCGGCCCAGATCGAGCAGCGGATCCAGTTCCCCTTCACGCCGGGACGACTGGTTGATCGCCCAGGCGACCACGGTGGGCTTGCGCAGCGCCTTGATCCGCTTGGCCAGCGCGCCGTCACCGCCGGCTTTCGCCTCCTTGGCGAGCGCGTCGCGGGCCGCGGTGAACTCCTCGGGTATCACGCCGTAGAGCCGGTCGGCCGCCTCGTCGAAATCCACAGACCACCTGTACCTGAATTCCCCGCCACGCTCCACCGCCACCGGCGATGTCTTTCAACCGCCGATCCTCTCCACAACCAGGAGAACGCCGACGATGACCATTCCGGCGCCGGACAGCCGTCCCACGGCCCGTGCCGTCACGGGCCGGGAAATCAGAATCGTCCGTGTCACCGAGCCGAGGGCGAAATAGAACACGGCGCAGGTGACCATGAACACCAGGCCCAGGACACCCATCTGGACGGGCATCGGCCAGTCTCGGTCAGGGCTGGTGAACTGCGGGAGCAGGGCGACGAATATGAGCAGGCCCTTGGGGTTGAGTCCGCTGACTCCGGCGCCCCGCGCGAGCGTCGCCCAGCCCGTCTTCGCCCGTGCCCGCGACTCCACAGGCGTGACGACGGGCCCGGAAGGCGAGGCGGCCGCCCGTGCGCCCTGCCACACCAGGTAGCCGCCGCCGAGGACGGTCAGCGCCGTGAGCGCCGCGGGATTCTCCGCGACCAGGGCGCCGACGCCGGCCGCGACGACGACGGTCATGCCCGCGTAGCCGAGCACGAGGCCGGCCACGGCCGGGGCGACGGATTCGCCGCGCAGTCCCGCGCCGAGAGTGAACGCCCAGTCCGCTCCCGGCACGACGATGAGCAGCAGGGCGACGCCGAAGAAAGCGGCGATGGAGCCGACGGGCATGGGATCTCTCCTCGGAGAACGAATTCTGCGAGGAAACTACCTGCGAACAGCCGGGAAATGGTGCCGACTTCTTGCACGTACCGGCACCGGAATAGAAGGATCCACCTCGTGGACGCCATCGACCGGAAAATCCTTGCCGTGCTGCAGGAAGACGGCCGCCTCACTGTCACCGAACTCGCCGCACGCGTCGGGCTGAGCGTGTCGCCCTGCCACCGCAGGCTTCGCGAACTGGAGCGCGCCAAGATCATCCGCGGCTACCGGGCGATCGTCGACCCCGAAGCCGTCGGGCTGCCCTTCCAGGCTCTCGTCTTCGTGACGATGCGGCAGGAAGACCGCGACACTCTCCTGGGCTTCGAGAAGGCCGTCGCCGAGATCCCCGAGGTCGTCCAGGCGCAACGCCTGTTCGGCGACCCCGACTACCTTCTCCGCGTCCTCACCGCCGACCTCGCCGCCTATCAACGCCTGGAAGACGACCACCTCGCCACGCTTCCCGGCATCCAGCGGCTGACATCCACCCTCGTCATGAAACAGGTCGTCGGCAGCCGCCCGGTGCTCGGTCCCGGACGGTGAGCGAGGGCCGGCCACGGCGACCCGTCCTGGTCCGATGCCCTGAGCTACACCGGACCAGGAGGATCACCCGTGAGGACGTCAGCTCGGGGATGCCGTCGCCATCACGCCCACGGCGATCCGCCCCTCCATCACACCGGGGTCCTCGGTGTGGGAGAGCGTCGCGCCGAGGGAGCTCAAGAGCCTGCGCATGCGCGTGTTGTCGTACAGGAGGGTCGCCCGCACCTCGGCGAAGCCGAGGTCCCTGGCCTGGGCGAGGAGCATGCGGGCCAGCCGGCCGCCGAGCCCCCGGCCCTGCCAGCGGTCCTCCACGAGGAAGGCGATCTCCGCGATGCCCGGGTCCGCGGTGAACATCAACGATGCGAGCGCGACGACCTGGCCGTCGTGCCCCGCGACGAGCGAGTGGCCGCGGGCCCGGTCGCACAACCGGTCGAACATGCGCGGCGGCAGGGTGGGGTTGGCGGTGAAGTAGCGGAACCTGCGGGTCTCGGGTGAGCAGCGCTCGTGCAGGTCGCGCAGCGCCTCGCGGTAGAGCGAGGTGAGCGGCTTGACCTGCACCTCAGCGCCGTCGGCGAGCCGCACCGGCCCCTCGGCCGCGGACGGCTCCGCCGGCGGCTGTGCCAGCCTCACCATCGCGGCGGCGCGGGCCGCCTCGGTCAGGGTGAACGGGAGCCCGGAGCGGCGCAGCCGGATCGACCGCCGCGGCGCCACGGGAACCACGAGCAGGGTCGGGTCGGGCAGTTCCAGAGCCTCCCCCTCGATTCGGTCGCCGTCCTCGCTACGCGACTGTGCTGCGCTCGCGCCGTACACCCAGCGGGCGTCGTCGGCGCGCAGCAGTTCGCCCAGGATCTCCGGCAGGCGCCAGGGGGCCGAGCGCAGCCGGGCGGCGAGCAGCAGCGTACGCGTCGGCTCGTCGGTCAGTTCGTGGGCGGTGGCGGGCACGATCCGCACCCGCCGCCCGCCCGCGGCCTCCAGCGCCTCGCGTACGGCCTCGGGGGAGGCGGGGATGTCCGTGACGAACTCGTCGACCGTGCCGTCGGTGTCGGGCTGCACCGACAGGCCCAGGATGTTGCCTCCCTTGTCGGCCAGGGCGGTCGCCAGCGACGCCAGCCGCCCGGGCCGCTCGTCCACGGTCGTACGGATCCGGAAGAATCCCATCGCTACCCGCTCCCCTCCGTTGCGCTGGTCTTCAGCGTGCCGGAGCGCTGTTACACGCCTGCTACACGGCGGTGAGCCGATCGTTTCCTGTCGATGCGCCATGTTACGACTACGGTTATCCGCATGTGTTCCGCTGAATCTCCACGGCATCCGTCGCCGAATGGCGAGGCAAGCACGGATATAGCAGGATGTGCGCCATGACCGCTCCTCTGTCCCCCGGTTTCGTCAACGGTGAGGTGTCCTTCTGGTATCGGTCACTGGGGGTGCCCGCGCCCGGAGAGCCCCTGGGCGGCGACCTGCAGGCCGACGTGGCCGTGGTCGGCGCGGGCTACACCGGGCTGTGGACCGCCTACTACCTGAAGAAGGCCGACCCGTCGCTGCGGGTCGTCGTGCTGGAGAAGCAGTTCGCCGGGTTCGGCGCGTCGGGACGCAACGGCGGCTGGCTGACCGGCGCGCTGGCCGGTTCACCCGAGCGGTACGCGAAGACCCACGGACGGGACGGGGCCAGGCGGCTGCAGCGCGCCATGTTCGAGGCCGTCGACGAGGTCATCCGCGTCGCCGGCGAAGAGGGCATCGACGCGGACATCGTCAAGGGCGGCCTGCTCACCGTCGCCCGCGGCCCGGCGCAGGACCTGCGGCTGCGCGAGGAGCTGACGGGCCAGCGCGCCTGGGGCTGGGACGCCGCCGACGTCCGGCTGCTGACCCGCGACGAGATGGACGACCGGCTGCGGGTCGCGGGAGCAACCGGGGCCACCTGGAGCCCGCACTGCGCCAGGATCCAGCCGGCCAAGCTCGTCCGCGGCCTCGCGCGGGCCGTACGGGACCTGGGCGTCGAGATCTGCGAACAGACCCCCGTCACCGAGATCGCGCCCGGCCGGGCCGTCACGCCGTACGGGACCGTGCGGGCGGACCACGTGCTGCGCTGCACCGAGGGATTCACGGCCACCATCGCCGGTCACCACCGCGACTGGCTGCCCATGAACAGCTCCATGATCGTCACCGAGCCGCTGCCCGAGGGGGTCTGGGCGGAGATCGGCTGGCAGGGCCGTGAGCTGCTCGGCGACATGGCGCACTACTACATGTACGCCCAGCGGACGGCCGACGACCGCATCGCCTTCGGCGGGCGCGGCCGGCCCTACCTGTACGGGTCGAGGGTCGACGAGCGGGGGCGCACGCACGACTGGACCGTGGACGCCCTGTGGGACCTGCTGGTCTCCTTCTTCCCCGCCGTCGCGGGGTCGAGGGTGGAGCACGCCTGGTCGGGCGTGCTCGGCGTGCCGCGCGACTGGTGCTCGGCCGTCCACGTGGACCCGGCGACCGGTCTCGGCTGGGCGGGCGGCTACACGGGCCACGGCGTCACCACCACCAACCTCGCCGGGCGCACGCTGTGCGACCTGGTGCTGCGCCGCGACACCGAGCTGACCCGGATGCCGTGGGTGGACCGGCGGGTGCGCGCCTGGGAGCCCGAGCCCCTGCGCTGGCTCGGCGTCCACTCGATGTACCGTCTCTACCGCCTGGCCGACGCCCGGGAGCGCAGGGGCATGACCAGGACGTCCGTACTGGCCAGGATCGCCGACAAGATCACTGGGCACTGAAAGGCTGATTTGTGAGCTCCTCCCTCCTGTTCCGCGGCGGCCGCGCCTTCGTCCCCGGCGGGTTCGCCGAGGCGGTCCTCGTCCGCGACGGCGTCATCGCCGCCGTGGGCGCCGAATCCGACCTCGTACGGCTGGCGCCGGACGCCGAGCCGGTGGACCTCGGCGGCGGCCTGCTGACGCCGGGGTTCACCGACGCCCACATCCACCCCGTGCAGGCGGGGCTGGAGCGGGCCAAGTGCGACCTGGCCGAGGTGTACGGGCTCGACGCCTACACCGCGAAGATCGCCGCCTATGCCGCCGGGAATCCGGGCAAGGAGTGGATCGACGGCGGCGGCTGGGACATGTCGGCCTTCCCCGGCGGCCTCCCCCACCGGTCCCAGCTCGACTTCCTCGACCGGCCGGCGTACTTCGTGCAGCGCGACCACCACGCCGCCTGGGTCAACACGCGGGCTCTGGAGCTCGCCGGCATCACGAAGGACACCCCCGACCCCGCGGACGGTCGCATCGAGCGCGACCCGGACGGCACGCCGAGCGGCGTGCTGCACGAGGGAGCCATGGACCTCGTGGGCCTGCTCACCCCCCGCCCGACCCCGGCGGACGTCGACGCCGCCTTGATGGACGCGCAGGCCCACCTGTTCTCTCTGGGCATCACCGGCTGGCAGGACGCCATCGTCGGGTCGTACGCCGGGTCGGACGACCAGCTGCCCACCTACATCTCCGCGGCCTCCTCCGGGCGGCTGAAGGCGCGCGTGGTCGGCGCCCTGTGGTGGGACCGCGCGCAGGGCGCCGAGCAGATCCCGAGCCTGGTCGAACGGCGCGCGTCCGCCGCGGGCCTGGACCGGTTCCGCGCCACCTCGATCAAGATCATGCAGGACGGCATCCCGGAGAACTTCACCGCCGCCGTCATCGAGCCCTACTGCCGCTGCGGCGGCACCGGCCTGTCGTACATCGACCCGGCCCTGCTCGGCGGATACGTCAAGGAGCTCGACGCCCTGGGCTTCCAGGTGCACTTCCACGCCATCGGCGAGCGGGCCGTGCGCGAGGCGCTCGACGCGCTGACCGGCACCGACCCCGCCAACCGGCACCACATCGCACACGTGCAGATCATCACGCCGCAGGACGTGCCCCGCTTCGCCGAGCTCGGCGTGACGGCCAACCTCCAGGCACTGTGGGCCACCCACCACCTGCAGATGGACGAGCTCTGCATCCCCTACCTCGGCGAGGAGCGCGCCTCCTGGCAGTACCCCTTCGCCGACCTCGTACGGCACGGCACCCGCTTCGCCGGGGGCTCGGACTGGCCGGTCTCCTCGGCGAACCCCCTGGAGGCCATGCACGTGGCGGTCAACCGCACCGAGCCGGGCGGTTCCGTCCACGCGACGTACCCCACGGCCCAGACCCCGTTCCTGCCCGAGCAGAGCCTCGACCTGCGGACCATCATGACGGCCTACACCGAGGGCTCGGCCTGGATCAACCGCTCCCCCGCCGGGGTGATCGAGGAGGGCCGCCCGGCCGACCTCGTCGTGCTCGACCGCGACCCCTTCGCCCTCGATCCCAAGGACATCTGGACGACCGAGGTCGTCATGACGTTCCTCGACGGCGAGCCGGTGCACGGGTGACCGGGACGAACGCCTCCGGGTGAACCTCAGGCGGGCCGGCCGCCCGCGTCATGCGGGGTGCTCGGCGCACAGGCAGCCGACGCCCTTCTCGATCCATTCCCGGCCGGCCCACTCCGGGTGCCGCTCGATCATGACGGCCCTGACCTCTTCGACGATCGTCTGCTCGCCCACGGCCGAGTCCCGCCGCGCCCAGGTCTCGTCGCGCAGCAGTTCGAGGTAGTCGCGGACGTCGGCGAGCAGCTGCGGGCCGCCGACGTCGCCGTGGCCCGGCACCACCACCCGCGGCGACGCGCCGGCCAGCCGCCGCATCACGCTGATCCACCGGGTGCCGGACACGTCGGTGTCGTGCGGGGGGAACCAGGGGAAGATGGCGAACTGCCCGGCCTCCACGAGATCGCCGGTGAACATCACCCCGGCGTCGGGGACGGTGATCACCTGGTCGCCCCTGCTGTGCGCCCGGCCCGTGGCGAGCAGCCGCACCACCCGGCCGCCCAGGTCGAGGTCGTACGCGTCGTCGTAGACGACGTCCGGGGTGGCGATCTCGACGCCCTCCAGCTGTCGCGCGACCGGTTCGCCGAGCCCTCTGAACATGTCGAGGTAGGCGGCCCCCTTCGCCGCCAGGTCCTCGGCCTGCGCCCGGTTGACCAGGAACGTCGCCTGCCCGGCGAACACCTGCGCCCCGAACGCGTGCTCGGGGTGGAAGTGCGTCGTGGTCAGGTACAGCCTGCGGCCCGCCGCGTACTCCGCCGCGAACCCGAGCACGGTCTCGGCGTTGCGCGGGCCCATTCCGGTCTCGACGACCAGCACGGAGTGCGTGCCGCCGATGACCCCGATGTTGGGCACCAGCTGCACCCGGCGATTGGGGATCACCACCAGGTCGCGGGCGAGCTCCCGCACCTCCTCGATCCGTACGACGGGCTCGGGCAGCACGTGTTCCGACATGACGTCCGCTCCTCGGAAAGACTGACAATCGGGCCGCTCCAGTCCATTACGGGATGTTCCGCAGCGTCCAACACCGGTTGCGCACGCCCGATACCGTGCCGGTATCGTCGCCGGTGATGGATCTACGCTCGCTGCGCTACTTCGTGGCGGTCGCCGAGGAGCGTCACTTCGGGCGGGCCGCCGCACGCCTCCACATGACCCAGCCGCCGCTGAGCCGCGCCGTCCGGCAACTGGAGACCGACCTCGGCGCCCTCCTGCTGCACCGGTCGCCCACCGGCGTCACGCCGACCGCCGCCGGCGCCGCGCTCTACGACGAGGCACGCGCACTGCTGGAGCAGGCCGAACGGGTGCGCGCCCGGGTCGCCGCCGCGGCCGGCGCCGCCACCCTGACCATCGGCACTCTCGCGGACAGCGCCGAACAAGCCGGAGCCCAGATCGCCGCGGCCTTCCGCCGGCGTCATCCCGCAGTCCGGGTCCGCGTCCGTGAGGCCGACTTCACCGATCCGACCACGGGCCTTCGGGCCGGCCTCGTCGACGTCGCGCTCACCAGGGAGCCGTTCGACGACACCGGGATCACCACCCGCCTGCTGCGCTCCGACCCCATGGGGGTGGTCCTGCGGGCCGACGATCCGCTCGCCCGCCGCGAGATGCTGCGGCTGAGCGATCTCGCCGATCGCCCCTGGTTCCGCCTGCCCGACGGCACCGATCCCGTCTGGCGCGCCTACTGGAACGCCGTCACGCCCGGCGGCGAGCTCAGGGACGGCCCGGTGGTGCGCACCGTCCACGAGTGCCTGCAGGCCGTCTTGTGGAACGGCACGGTCGGGCTGGCGCCGGCGGCCCACGCGCTGCCCGAGGGGCTCACGTCGGTGCCGCTGGCCGACATGCCGCCCAGCCGCCTCGTCCTCGCCTGGAACAGCGCCGACGCCAACCCGCTGATCCGCTCGTTCACCCACATCGCCACGGCTGTGTACCGCTCCGCGAACCGGGAGCCGGCGCATCCGTGACGGCCCTGCGGGCCCTGAGCGGCGGGTGCGCAGCCGAGGCACGTCCAGGCGCACATGGCGTGAAGACGGACGCAGTGCATCGCGCCCCGCTCACACTCGCCGATGTCCACGGCACGACCGACGCGGGAAAAACGTCAGGGCCCTTCCCCGCCGGCAGCGGGGAAGGGCCCTGACCGAGAAGCCCTCAGTAGATCGGGCGGGAGGAGGAGCGCAGCCGCTCCAGCGCCTCGGCGAGGATCTGCGCGCCGTCCTTGTCGCTGCGACGCTCCTTCACGTACGCGAGGTGCGTCTTGTACGGCTCGTTCTTCGGCGGAGCAGGCGGGCTCGACTGGTCCTGCCCGGCCGGCAGCCCGCACCGCGGGCAGTCCCAGAACTCGGGGACGGCCGCGTCGCTGGCGAAGCTCGGGCGCGTCTCGTGCATGTTCGCGCACCAGAACGAGACCCGCACACGGGGGGCGGCCTCGCCGCGTTCGGCCTCTCCCATGGGGCCGGCGCCGACTCGGCTGCCACGGATCGCGTTGCCACTACCCACCGATGAACTCCTTGCTCGATCGCCCCGCGGACGGGGGGAGGTGAATCTCTGTCACGCGTGGCCGGAGGCCGTCCGCTACGGCTTGAGCAGCAGGCCCAGCGCGATGATGCAGACGAACCAGACGATGCCGGTGATGATGGTGAGGCGGTCCAGGTTGCGCTCCACCACCGACGAACCGCCGAAGGAGGACGAGAACCCGCCTCCGAACAGGTCGGACAGGCCGCCGCCCTTGCCCTTGTGGAGCAGGACGAGCAGCACCATCAGAGCGCTCGACAGGATGAGGGCGATGGAGATTCCGATTGTCACCGTAGACCTGTTCCTATGTCCGGGCGTGCACGACGCGTGTGCACGATGCCATCGGCGTGACGATTCAATTGTGTTCTTCGAGGGTACGTCCTGGTGTCAAGTCGCACCCCCTAAACGGCTCAGCTAGCCGGCGGTCTCGCCAAATCGGCAGATCTTGGCGAATTCTCCCGCGTCGAGGCTGGCCCCTCCCACGAGAGCGCCGTCGATGTCGGCCTCCGCCATGATGCCGGCGACGTTGCCCGACTTCACCGAGCCACCGTAAAGGATACGGACAACAGAGGCCACATCGTCACCGTAAAGCTCGGCGAGTCGCGTCCTGATTGCGCCGCACACCTCCTGGGCGTCCTTCGGCGTGGCGACCTCGCCGGTGCCGATCGCCCAGACCGGCTCATAAGCGATCACGATGGTCTTCACCTGCTCGGCGGGCACGCCCTCCAGCGCACCGTCGAGCTGCGCCAGCGTGTGCTCGACGTGGCGGCCCTCCTGGCGCACCGGCAGCCCCTCGCCGATGCACAGGATGGGCGTCAGCGAGTGCCGGAAGGCGGCCTTGACTTTGGCGTTGCACAGCGCCTCGGCCTCGCCGTGGTACTCCCGCCGCTCCGAGTGCCCCACCAGCACGTACGTGCAGCCGAGCTTGCTCAGCATGCTCCCGCAGATCTCCCCGGTGTACGCCCCGGAGTCATGCGCCGACAGGTCCTGCGCGCCGTAGACGATGCGGAGCTTGTCGGCGTCCACGAGCGTCTGCACGCTGCGCAGGTCGGTGAACGGCGGGATGACCGCGACATCCGCCTTGTCGTAGTCGCGGTCGGTCAGCGTGAACGCCAGCTTCTGCACCAGGTTGATGGCCTCGAGGTGGTTGAGGTTCATCTTCCAGTTGCCGGCGAACAGCGGCTTGCGAGCCATCTACTCCTCCAGCGCCGCGAGTCCGGGCAGCGTCTTGCCTTCGAGGTACTCGAGGCTCGCGCCGCCACCGGTGGAAATGTGCGAGAAGCCGTCCTCGGGCAGGCCGAGCCTGCGCACGGCCGCCGCCGAGTCGCCGCCGCCGACCACGGTGAACGCCTTGGAGTTCACCAGCGCCTCGGCCACCGCACGGGTGCCGCCGGAGAACGCGTCGAACTCGAACACGCCCATCGGGCCGTTCCAGAACACGGTCTGGGCGTCGGCCAGCTTCGAGGCGAACAGCTCCCGGGTGCGGGGGCCGATGTCCAGGCCCTCGCGGTCGGCCGGGATCGCGGTGGTGTCCACGACCTCGTATGGCGCGTCGGCGCCGAACTCGGTGGCGGCCAGCACGTCCACCGGCAGCACCAGCTCGACCCCGCGCGAGGCCGCCTCTTCGAGGAAGCCCTTGACCTGGTCGATCTGGTCCTCCTGCAGCAGCGACTTGCCGACCTCGTGCCCCTGGGACTTCAGGAACGTGTAGGCCATGCCGCCGCCGATGAGCAGGCGGTCCACCTTGGACAGCAGGTTCGCGATCACGCCGAGCTTGTCGGAGACCTTCGCGCCGCCCAGCACGACGACGTACGGCCTGGCCGGGTCCTCGGTGAGCTTGCGCAGCACCTCGACCTCGGCGAGGACCAGGTCGCCCGCCGCGTGCGGCAGCCGCTTGGGCAGGTCGTAGACGCTGGCGTGCTTGCGGTGCACCGCGCCGAAGCCGTCGCCGACGTAGAGCTCGGCGAGGGCGGCCAGCTTGCCGGCGAACTCGCTCCTGACCGCGTCGTCCTTGGACTCCTCGCCCGGCTCGAAGCGCAGGTTCTCCAGGAGGGCGACCTGCCCGTCCTGCAGGCCCGCCACCACGCTCTGCGCGGACTCGCCGACCACGTCGGTGGCGAACGCCACGTCCTCGCCGAGCAGCTCGGCCAGCCGCCGGGAGACCGGGGCGAGCGAGTACTTCGGCGTGACGGAGCCCTTGGGACGGCCGAGGTGGGCGGCGACGACGACCTTCGCGCCGCGCTCGACCAGCTTCTTGATCGTGGGCACCGACGCGCGAATGCGACCGTCGTCGGTGATCGTCTCCCCGTCGAGGGGGACGTTGAGGTCGGCGCGCACGAACACGCGCCGGCCCTTCACGTCGAGCTCGTCGATCCCGATCATCAGAGGGAGGCGCCCACGTACTCGATGAGGTCGACGAGGCGGTTGGAGTAGCCCCACTCGTTGTCGTACCAGCCGACGACCTTGACCTGGTTGCCGATGACCTTGGTGAGGCCGGCGTCGAAGATGCAGGACGACGGGTCGGTGACGATGTCGCTGGAGACGATCTCGTCCTCGGTGTAGCTGAGGTAGCCCTTGAGGTAGCCCTCGGCGGCGGCCTTGAGCGCGGCGTTGACCTCCTCGACGGTGGTCTCGCGGCCGACCTCGACCGTGAGGTCGGTGGCCGAGCCCGTCGGGATCGGCACGCGCAGCGCGTAGCCGTCGAGCTTGCCCTTCAGCTCCGGCAGGACCAGGCCGATGGCCTTGGCGGCGCCGGTGGAGGTCGGGACGATGTTCAGCGCGGCGGCGCGGGCGCGGCGCAGGTCCTTGTGCGGGCCGTCCTGCAGGTTCTGGTCCTGCGTGTAGGCGTGGATGGTGGTCATCAGACCCTTCTCGATACCGAAGGTGTCGTTGATGACCTTGGCCATCGGGGCCAGGCAGTTGGTGGTGCAGGAGGCGTTGGAGATGATCGTGTGAGCGGCCGCGTCGTACTTCTCGTGGTTCACGCCCATGACGATCGTGACGTCTTCGTTCTTCGCCGGAGCGGAGATGATGACCTTCTTCGCGCCGTTGTCGGCGTGCACCTTGGCCTTGGTGGCGTCGGTGAACAGACCGGTCGACTCGACGACGACGTCCACGCCGAGGTCGCCCCAGGGCAGCTTGGCGGGGTCGCGCTCGGCGAACGCCTTGATCGCCTTGCCGTCAACGGTGATCTCGTCCGCCGAGGCCTTCACCTCGTACGGCAGGCGGCCCAGGATGCTGTCGTACTTCAGCAGGTGGGCCAGCGTGGCGTTGTCGGTGAGGTCGTTGACGGCGACGACCTCGATGTCCTTGCCGCTGGCCGCCACAGCGCGCCAGAAGTTGCGGCCGATACGGCCGAAGCCGTTGACGCCTACGCGGATGCTCACGGATCCGATCTCCTCGTACGTCGTGCGCCGGGTACCGGCGCCAGGGCTGTGTTAAACCTCAATGACAGACCTTATCGGACCCAAATTGGTGTAGACCACCGGGCCACGCTTTGACGGCGTGTAAGGCCGGACGAGCCGGTGAGCGGGTCCTTCCCGTGCCGCGGCGGCCCCGTCACACCCCTTCCGCGGCCCTCCCCGGACCGTGGCGGCGCGGCCGCCGCACTCCTTCCGCGGGCCCTCCCCCGGCCGCACGATCAGGCGGTGGGCCGGGCTGCGGGAGGAGCGGCGCGGCAGGAAGGGCGGCCACGGCGCGCGGTCCCGGCGGCCGGGACGGGCGAGCGGGTCGCTACTGCGCCAGCATGTCCGCGGTGAGGTTCGCCTCGGTGTTGGCGATGCCGAGGTCCTGGGCGCGCTTGTCGGCCATCGCGAGCAGCCGCCGGATGCGCCCGGCGATGGCGTCCTTGGTCAGCGGCGGGTCGGCGATCTGGCCGAGCTCCTCCAGCGACGCCTGCTTGTGCTCCACCCGCAGCCGGCCGGCGATCACCAGGTGCTCGGGGGCCTCGTCGCCGAGGATCTCCAGCGCCCGCTGCACCCTCGCGCCGGCGGCGACGGCGGCCCTGGCCGACCTGCGCAGGTTGGCGTCGTCGAAGTTCGCCAGGCGGTTGGCGGTGGCCCGCACCTCGCGGCGCATCCGCCGCTCCTCCCAGGCCAGCACGCTGTCGTGGGCGCCGAGCCGGGTCAGCAGCGCGCTGATCGCGTCGCCGTCGCGCACGACCACGCGGTCGACGCCGCGCACCTCGCGGGCCTTGGCGTGGATCTTGAGCCGCCGAGCCGAGCCGACCAGGGCCAGCGCCGCCTCCGGCCCGGGACAGGTCACCTCCAGCGACATCGACCGGCCGGGCTCGGTCAGCGAGCCGTGCGCGAGGAACGCGCCCCGCCACGCCGCCTCTGCGTCGCAGGTGGCCCCGGAGACGACCTGCCGGGGCAGACCGCGTACGGGCCGGCCGTGGTTGTCGATGAGGCCGGTCTGCCGGGCCAGCGCCTCGCCGTCCTTGTAGACGCGCACGACGTAGCGCGAGCCCTTGCGGAGACCGGCGGGGGCCAGGACCAGCACCTCGGCCTTGTGCCCGAAGACCTCGCCGATGTCCTTGATCAGCCTGCGAGCGGTGGCGTTGGTGTCGAGCTCGGCCTCGATCACGATGCGCCCGCCCACCAGGTGCAGCCCGCTGGCGAACCGCAGCAGCGTCGAGACCTCCGCCTTGCGGCAGCAGGGCTTGAGCACCGGAAGGCGGCTCAGCTCGTCTTTCACCACACCCGTCATGGCCATCAGCTCGTGTCCTCCCCCAGACAGACTCTGCCCGTCAGTCTCTCGCACCGAGTGAGTACGCAATCACCGCTTCTCACGGAAAATCTCATCCAGGACAGCGGCAAGACGTGGTCCGTCGTGCCGCGCAGATCCGTCATGGGCGGCCACATCGGCCAAAACGACTCGCCCGCCCATCGACCCGGCCGCCTTCTCCAGCGCCCCCGGGTCGGCCACCACACCGCCGTCGGCGATCACCGCGTCGACGACCAGTGCGGGGGCGTGCTCGCCGAGCACCTCCAGGTGCCGCTCCGGCGAGAAGCCGTCGGTCTCCCCCGCCTGCGGCGCGAGGTTGAGGATCACCAGCCGCCTCGCGCTCGTCTCGTGCAGCGCCCGGGCGAGCTCGGGCACCTTCAGGTGCGGCAGCACGCTGGTGAACCAGGAGCCCGGCCCGAACACCACCCAGTCGGCCGTCTCGATCGCCTCGACCGCCTGGGGGCAGGCGGGCGGGTCGGATGGCAGCAGCGAGATCGAGCGCACCCGTCCGGGCGTCAGCGCGCAGGCGACCTGCCCGCGCACCGTCGTGACCGTCCCGTCCAGCTCGACCTCCGCCTGGATGTCGAGCGGCACGGAGGCCATGGGCAGCACGCGGCCGTGCGCGCCGAGCAGCCGGCCCACCCAATCCAGGCCCACCACGGGGTCTTCGAGAAGCTCCCAGAGCGCGACGATGAGGAGGTTGCCGACG
The DNA here is from genome assembly GCF_900156315.1 of Microbispora rosea. Classification (GTDB taxonomy): domain Bacteria; phylum Actinomycetota; class Actinomycetes; order Streptosporangiales; family Streptosporangiaceae; genus Microbispora; species Microbispora rosea. Next base: position 69,536 of record NZ_FTNI01000034.1, read on the forward strand.
GCGTGGCCGTGCAGTTCGCCCTCGCTCCTGAAACGGTGCTGGACGACCTCGCTCCAGGTCTGACCCCACTCGTCGTCGCCGCACAGGGCCGCGAGCGCCATCCGCAGGTCACCGGGCGGCAGAACCCCCAGCTCGCGTCTGAGACGCCCGCTGGAGCCGCCGTCGTCGGCGACCGTGACCACCGCCGTCAGGTCGTCGGTGACGGTCCTGAGGGCCGACAGGGAGGCGTACAGGCCGTGGCCGCCGCCGAGCGCGACGACTTTGGGGCCCCTCGCGGCGGTCTCGAGGTTGGGAGGAGGCATCGATTGGCCGGGGGTAGGGGACTTCCGCGGGGGATCGGGGACGGAGGGGTCTGCGGGTTCTTCCGGGGCGGGGTCCTTCATCGTCCTCCTCGCCTCGCCGCGAGCACCGCTCTGCGGAGCCGTGGCGCTCATGTCGTGCCGATCGGCCCGGCCCCGGCGCCTGCCGGCACTCGCCGGACGCGGTCGCGTCCGCGCGCCCGTCGGCGGCCCGGGCGGGGGCCCTCACTCGCGGCCCGTGTCCCGGTGGCTGACCTGGACGTCCATGCCGCGCTCGCGCAGGCGCGCGCCGAGCTGCTCGGCCATCGCGACGCTGCGGTGCTTGCCTCCGGTGCAGCCCACCGCGAGAGTGACGTACCCCTTGCCCTCTCGCGCGTATCCGGCGGCCACGACGCCGAAGACCTCCTCGTATCCGTCGAGGAACTCCTTGGCCCCGGGCTGGCTGAGCACGTAGTCGCGCACGGGAGCGTCGAGCCCGTTCAAGGGCCGCAGTTCCGGCACCCAATGGGGATTGGGCAGGAACCGGCAGTCCACGACGAGGTCGGCGTCGACCGGCAGACCGTACTTGTAGCCGAAGGACACCACGTTCACCTTCAGCCCCGGGCGGTCCTCGCCGCCGAAGAACGAGACGATCTTCTTGCGGAGCTCGTGGACGTTCAGCAGGGACGTGTCGAGGACGAGGTCGGCGTTGGCACGGACCTCGCGCAGGATGCCGCGCTCGCGGTCGATGCCGTCGACGAGGCGCCCGTCGCCCTGGAGGGGGTGGGGACGCCGGACGTTCTCGAACCTGCGGACCAGTTCCTCGTCGCTGGCCTCAAGGAACACCACCCGGACGCCGACACCGCGCCCGTCGAGCTCCTCGATCGCCGCGTTCAGGTCGGTGGTGAAGGCGAGGCTGCGCACGTCGACCACGGCGGCGACGCGGTCGGTCGCCATGTTCACCCGGCCCGCCTCCTCGGCGAGTGAGGACAGCAGCCCCGGCGGCAGATTGTCGATCACGAACCAGCCGAGGTCCTCCAGAGCCTTCGCAGCGGTGCTGCGCCCCGCCCCCGACATTCCGGTGATCACCACGAATGCCGGCTCAGTCGTGCTCATCGCCCGCTCACCGCCTTGCCGCCCATGTCCGCTCACCCAATGTCAGCCCCGTCCGCCATCCCGCGCGGGGATGGCCGGCCCGCCCGCCGGGGGTCGGGCCGCTTCCCCGCGGGAGGGGCCTCTGGTGCCGGAGCATGACACCTCTTCATCTGATCGCGCCACCGCCACGCCGGGCGACTCCCACGGCGCCCTGCCCACCGCACCCTGCCCACCGCACCCTGCCCACCGCACCCTGCCCGCTGCGCCCTGCCTTCTGCGCCCTGCCTTCTGGCCGGGGCCGGGGCGGGACCTGCCGAGGTGCTCGCGCGAGCACCTCACGACCCCTGCCCCGCGGGGGACGGGCTCTCACCGCGCAGTGCCGCGACGATCGCCTCGGCGGTCGCGCGGCCGATGCCGGGGACCTCACGGATCTCCTCCGCGCTCGCCTCCCGCAGCCGCTTCACCGAGCCGAAGTGCCGCAGCAGGGCCTGACGGCGTGCCGGGCCCAAACCCGGCACGTGGTCGAGCGCGCTCTCCTTGAGCGATTTCGACCTCTTCGTCCGATGGTAGGTGATGGCGAACCTATGTGCTTCGTCACGGACGCGCTGTAACAGGTAAAGCCCCTCGCTGCTGCGCGGCAGGATCACCGGCTGGTCGTCGCCGGGCAGCCAGACCTCCTCCAGCCGCTTGGCCAGCCCGCACACCGCGATGTCGTCGATCCCGAGCTCGTCCAGGGCACGCTGGGCCGCCGCCGCCTGCGCCGGGCCGCCGTCCACCACCACGAGGTTGGGCGGGTAGGCGAACTTGCGGGGCCTGCCGGTCTCCGGGTCGATCGGCGTCGCCGCGCCGCCGCGCCCGGCCGCGCCGTAACCGTTCGCGTCGTACCCGTCTCCGCCGTGCCCGTTCGCGTCGTACCCGTCTCCGCCGTGCCCTGTCGCGTCGCGCCCTGCCTCGTCGTCCGTCCCCGCGTCCAGCTCGCCCGTCGCGGCCCGCTCCTCCAGGTAGCGCTTGAAGCGCCGGCAGATGACCTCGTATATCGAAGCGACGTCGCCTTCCCCGGTCCTGATGGAGAAGCGGCGATACTCGCTCTTGCGGGCCAGGCCGTCCTCGAAGACCACCATCGAGGCGACGACGTTCTCGCCCTGGATGTGCGACACGTCGTAGCACTCGATCCGCAGCGGCGCCTGGTCGAGATCGAGGGCGTCGGCGATCTCCTGCAGAGCCCGGCTGCGCGTGGTCAGGTCGCTCGCGCGGCGCAGCTTGTGCTGGGCGAGCGACTCCTTGGCGTTGCGCTCCACCGTCTCCATGAGGCTCTTCTTGTCACCGCGCTGGGGAACGCGCAGGTCGACGCGGGAACCCCGCTGCTCACTCAGCAGCTCGATCAGCGCGGCCTCGTCCGGGGGCCGCGCCGGGACGAGGATCTCGCGGGGGATCGTCGCCTCGCCGTACATCTGGAGCAGGAACTGCTCCACCAGCTCGCCGGGGGTGGCCTCCTCGACCTTGTCGACCACCCAGCCGCGCTGCCCGCGGATCCGGCCGCCACGCACGTAGAAGACCTGGATCGCCGCCTCGAGCGGGTCTTCGGCGAGGGCGATCACGTCGCAGTCGGTGCCGTCGCCGAGCACGACCGTCTGCTTCTCCAGGGCCCGCTGCAGCGCCTGGACGTCGTCGCGGAGCCGCGCGGCCCGCTCGTACTCCTCCACGGCCGCCGCCTCGCGCATCTCGCGCTCCAGCCGCTTGATGAAGCGGCCGGTGTTGCCGGCCATGAAGTCGCAGAAGTCCTCGGCGAGGGCGCGGTGCTCCTCGGGGGTGACCCGGCCCACGCAGGGCGCGGAGCACTTGTCGATGTATCCCAGCAGGCAGGGCCGCCCGATCTGCCCCGCCCGCTTGAAGACCCCCGCCGAGCACGTCCGCACGGGGAAGACGCGCAGCAGCAGGTCGACGGTCTCCCGGATGGCCCAGGCATGCGAGTAGGGGCCGAAGTAGCGGGTGCCCTTCCGCTTGGCCCCGCGCAGCACCTGCACCCGGGGGAAGTCCTCCCCCATCGTCACGGCCAGGTACGGGTACGACTTGTCGTCGCGGTACTTGACGTTGAACCGGGGGTCGAACTCCTTGATCCAGGAGTATTCGAGCTGGAGCGCCTCGACCTCGGTGCCGACCACCGTCCAGTCCACGGACGCCGCGGTCGTCAGCATGGTCTGCGTCCGCGGGTGCAGTCCGGCGAAGTCCGCGAAGTACGAGTTGAGCCGCTGCCGCAGGCTCTTCGCCTTGCCCACGTAGATCACCCGGCCGGCCGGGTCGCGGAAGCGATAGACGCCTGGCGACTCAGGGATCGATCCGGGCGCCGGTCGATAAGTTGCCGGATCCGCCACACCCAAAGACTACTGGCCTACACCGACAATCCCGCCGTCGCCGACGGAGCCGGGTCACGGTGACGCGACCCGCGGCCTTTACGTTGTAGATCAAGGAGGAGGCGTCAGCCGACTCCGGCGACGACCTCGTCGAGGGTCTGCCCGGTGAGCCGGTGAAGCCGTGACGAGCCACCGGTGCGGGTCCTCTCGCGGCCGGCCGGCGGTCAGGATGCGTGGACTTCGTCGAATAGGGCGACGGCTTCGGCGGGGTCCGGGCTCACGAGGCGTTCCAGACCGGCGGTCGTCATCTTCGCCCACCTGCCGGCCCGCGCCCACATCTGTTCCTCGAAGGCGCGGACGACCTCGTCCAGATCGCCGGAGCCGGAGGCGGCGGCGACGGACTCGGCGAGTTCGGCGCCCTCCAGCATCGCAAGGTTCGCGCCCAGCCCCAACGGGGGCATCAGGTGGGCGGCGTCGCCCAGGAGCGTCACCCCTCGGACGTGGGCCCAGGTGTGGGACACGGGCAGGACATATAGGGGGCGTTGGACGAATGCGGCGCCGCGGCGGAGGAGGTCGAGGACCGGAGCGGCCCAGCCCTCGAACAGCGCCAGCAAACGTGCTCGCACGGCCTCCGCGCCGACCGGATCCGGTCCCGCCTCCAGGCCCGCGCCCGTGTCCGCGTCAAAGTCCGCGTCCGTGTCCGCGCGCCGGTCCGGGCTCGGATGCCGGTCCGGGTTCGCGTGCCAGTCCAGCGGCGCGCGGAACTGGGCGTACACCTTGACGTGGCCGCCGCTGTTGCGCTGGGCGACGAGGCCGCGGTTCACGCCGTACACGGCCATGGAACCGTCGCCGATCAACCGGGCGAGGTCGGGGTGACGGGTGTCGACGTCGTCCAGGGAGGTCTCGACAAAGGTGACGCCGGTGTAGTGCGGCGTCACGGACGAGACCGCCGGGCGGACCCGGGACCAGGCGCCGTCCGCGCCGACCACGAGGTCGAAGGTCTCCTGTCGCCCGTCCGCGAAACGGACCAGCACGCCGCCTGGAACCCCCGGCACCACCTCCGTCACGCCCCGCCCCCACTGGACGTCCAGGGGGCCGAGCAGCAGGTCACGGAGTTGCCCGCGGTCGATCTCGGGATTGGCGTGGTCATCAGGACGGGGTTGCCAGTCACGGAGGACGGACCCGTCCGTGTCCAGGATGCGCATGGCCTGCCCCTCGGGACGGGACAGCGCCTGGAACTCCGCCAGCAGCCCCGCCTTGCTCAGCGCGAGCTGGCCGAGCCGCTCGTGCAGGTCCAGCGTGCCGCCCGGAGGACGGGCGTCGGGGGCGGGATCGCGTTCGAAGACCGTGACGGAGTGACCGTGGCGGTGCAGGACGCGGGCGAAGGTGAGGCCGGCGGGGCCGGCTCCGATCACGGCGATACGATGTCTCATGTCGATACACTGTATTTTGACGAGACGCTGTATCGCAACAGTACGATGTACGCATGACTGTGTGGGACCGGCCGGAGCCGCCGACTCGCCCCGCGCCGCTCGACCGGGAGCGCATTGTCGCCGCCGCCGTCGCGCTGGCCGACGAGGGCGGGCTGGAAGCGGTGTCGTTGCGCAAGGTCGCCGCCCGGCTGGACGTCGGCCCGATGCGGCTGTACGGATACATCTCCACCAAGGAGGAGCTGTTCGACCTCATGGTGGACGAGGTCTACGCCGAGATCCTCCCCGAGGAACAGCCCGGCGACTGGCGAGAGGTGCTGCGCGTCCTCGCCCACCGCACCAGGCAGGCCTGTCTCCGTCACGAATGGCTGGCCGACCTGCTCGGCGGGCGTCCGGCCCTGGGCCCGAACGCCCTCGCGGTGACCGAGGCCACGCTGGCCGTCTTCGACGGCCTCACCGACCTCGATACCGTCATGCGCGCCGTGGAGACCGTCAACGCCTACTTCACCGGCGCGATCAGGCGCGAGATAGCGAACCTGCGGGCCGAGCGTGCCTCGGGCCTGTCGGAACGCGAGTGGCAGCACGCCTCCGGCCCGCATGTGAGGAGGTTGCTGGCCACGGGCCGCTTCCCGGCGCTGGCCAGGTTCGTGCACGATGGCAACGAGGTGGATGCCGAGGTGTCCTTCGCCACCGGGCTGGACTGGGTCCTCGACGCGGTGGCCGCCAGACTCGCCCGGCCGGCCGGCGTGACGTTCCGGATTTCCGGCTGACATTCGAGGGGCGGCCGCCCGCCATCGCGCACGCTTCCGCGCGATGACGGACGGCGGTGTCCCTCGGCGCCCTCAGGCGAGAGGTGCTCTCCCCGTCACCCGCCGGGCGGGCACCGGACCTGCCCAGACGGCGGACCCGTCAAGCCGTCAAGCCGTCAAGCGAGGGTGATGCTGTCGCCGCTCACCGTGATCTTCTTCTCGGCGAGCGGCCTGGCCGCCGGGCCGTTCGTCACGGAGCCGTCCTTGGCGCTGAACCTGCTGCCGTGGCACGGGCAGACGATCTCATTGTTCGAGACGCTGCCGACCGGACAGCCCTGGTGGGTGCAGGTCGCGCTGAACGCCTTGAACTCGCCGGCCGCCGGCTGGGTGACGACGACATCCTGGTCCTTGAAGACCTTGCCGCCGCCCTCGGGAATGTCGGAGGTCTTCGCGAGCTCGCCCCCGCCCTGCGCCGCCTGAGACTGGCCGCCCTGGGACCCGTCCTGGTCCGCCGACGCCGTCATGTCCCCGTCGGAGGCGCCGCACGCGCTCAGCGCCACGGCCAGCCCGGCGCCTCCGGCACCGAAGATCACGGCCCGGCGTGTCGTATCCGTCATGCTCATCCTTCCCTGATGCGGCGGCCCGGGACGTCCACGGCCCCGGGTCCTTCCCCTGCGCGACGCGTCACCCCGTGTGTCCTCAGGTACGGCCATCACCCCGTGGCCGGTTCAGAGTGACGCGGTCGGAAGGAGAAGAGTAGGGAGAAATAATGAGACGAATACTCATACGCCCAAGATCTTGCGCAGGAACGTGCCGGTGTGGCTCTCCTCGACCCGGGCGATCGCCTCGGGCGTGCCGGCGGCGATCACCTTGCCGCCGCCGGACCCGCCCTCGGGTCCCATGTCGACGATCCAGTCGGCGGTCTTGATGACGTCGAGGTTGTGCTCGATCACGATCACCGTGTTGCCGGCGTCCACGAGCCGGTTGAGCACGCCGAGAAGCCGCCTGATGTCCTCGAAGTGCAGGCCGGTGGTGGGCTCGTCCAGCACGTACACCGTGCGGCCGGTCGAACGCCGCTGCAACTCGGAGGCGAGCTTCACCCGCTGCGCCTCGCCGCCGGACAGCGTGGTCGCGGGCTGGCCCAGCCGTACGTAACCGAGACCGACGTCGTTCAGCGTCTGCAGGTGACGGCGGATCGCGGGGATCGCCTCGAAGAACTCCAGCGCCTCCTCGATCGGCATGTCGAGGACCTCGGAGATCGTCTTGCCCTTGTAGTGGACCTCCAGCGTCTCCCGGTTGTACCGGGCGCCGTGGCAGACCTCACAGGGGACGTAGACGTCCGGCAGGAAGTTCATCTCGATCTTGATGGTGCCGTCGCCGGAGCACGCCTCGCAGCGCCCGCCCTTGACGTTGAAGCTGAACCGGCCCTGCAGATAACCGCGGACCTTCGCCTCGGTCGTGGCCGCGAACAGCTTGCGCACGTGGTCGAACACACCCGTGTACGTCGCCGGGTTGGACCTCGGCGTGCGGCCGATCGGCGACTGGTCGACGTGGACGACCTTGTCCACCAGATCGGTGCCGACGACCCGGGAGTGCCGTCCCGGCACGGTCTTCGCGCCGTTCAGCTCCTTGGCCAGCGCGGCGTAAAGGATGTCGTTGACCAGCGTGGACTTGCCGGACCCCGAGACGCCGGTGACCGCGGTGAAGACGCCGAGCGGGAACTCGACGTCCACCCCCTTCAGGTTGTGCTCACGGGCGCCCTTCACGACGAGTTGCCGCTTCTTGTCCCGCGGGCGCCGGATCTCCGGCGCGGTGATCGCCTTGCGGCCCGACAGGTACGCACCGGTCAGCGACTCCTCGCTGGCGAGCAGGTCCTGCACGGTGCCGGACACGACGACCTGGCCGCCGTGCTCGCCCGCGCCGGGGCCGATGTCGACCACCCAGTCGGCGGCGGCGATCGTGTCCTCGTCGTGCTCGACCACGATCAGCGTGTTACCCATATCGCGCAGCCGGATCAGCGTCTCGAGCAGGCGCTGGTTGTCCCGCTGGTGCAGGCCGATGGACGGCTCGTCCAGCACGTACAGCACGCCGACCAGGCCGGAGCCGATCTGGGTGGCCAGGCGGATCCGCTGCGCCTCGCCGCCCGCCAGCGTGCCGGCCGCCCGGTCGAGCGTGAGGTAGTCGAGGCCGACGTCGAGCAGGAAGCCCAGCCGGGCGTTGATCTCCTTGACCACCCGCTCGGCGATGTGCATGTCCCGCTCGGACAGCCGCAGGCCGGACAGGAACTTGGCGCAGTCGGCGATCGACATCCCCGAGACCTCGGCGATCGAGGCGTCCCCCACGGTCACGGCCAGCGAGACCGGCTTGAGGCGGCGGCCCTTGCACGCCGGGCAGGGCACCTCGCGCATGAAGCCCTCGAACCGCTCACGGCTTGCGTCGCTCTCCGACTCGGCGTGCCGGCGCTGGACCCAGGGGATCACGCCCTCGAACTCGGTGTAGTAGGACCGCTGCCTGCCGTACCGGTTGCTGTAGCGGATGTGGACCTGCTCGTCGTGGCCGTGCAGGATCGCCTTCTGCGCCTTCTTCGGCAGCCGCTCCCACGGGGTGTCGAGGTCGAAGCCGAGCGCGTTGCCCAGCGCCTCCAGGAGCCGTACGAAGTAGTCGCTGGTGTGGCCGTTCGCCCACGGGCTGATCGCGCCGTCGCCGAGCGTGCGCTCGGGGTCGGGCACGAGGAGGTCGGGGTCGACCTCCATGCGGGTGCCGAGGCCGGTGCACTCCGGGCAGGCTCCGAAGGGCGAGTTGAACGAGAACGACCGGGGCTCCAGCTCCTCGAACGACAGGTCGTCGTAGGGGCAGTAGAGGTGCTCGGAATAGAAACGCTCACGGTTGGGGTCGTCGTCGGGGAGGTCGACGAAGTCGAGCGTGATCGTGCCGCCGGACAGCTGCAGCGCGGTCTCCACCGAGTCGGTGAGCCTGCGCCGCGCGCTCTCCTTGACCGACAGCCGGTCGACGATCACTTCGATGTCGTGCTTCTCGTACTTCTTGAGGGTGGGCGGCTCCTCCAGGCGCACGATCGTGCCGTCCACGCGGGCGCGGGCGTAGCCCTTGGTCTGCAGCTCGCGGAACAGCTCGGCGTACTCGCCCTTGCGGCCGCGGATGATCGGGGCGAGGACCTGGAAGCGGGTGCCCTCCTCCAGTTCGAGCACACGGTCCACGATCTGCTGCGGCGTCTGGCGGGCGATCGGGCGTCCGCACTGCGGGCAGTGCGGCTTGCCGATGCGCGCCCAGAGCAGACGCAGGTAGTCGTAGACCTCGGTGATCGTGCCGACGGTCGAACGGGGGTTGCGGCTGGTGGACTTCTGGTCGATGGAGACGGCCGGGGAAAGGCCCTCGATGAAGTCAACATCGGGCTTGTCCATCTGACCCAGGAACTGCCGGGCGTACGCGGACAGGGACTCCACGTACCGGCGCTGCCCCTCGGCGAAGATCGTGTCGAAGGCCAGGCTGGACTTGCCGGAGCCCGAGAGCCCCGTGAAGACGATCAGAGCGTCTCGCGGGAGGTCGAGCGAGACGTCTTTGAGGTTGTGTTCGCGTGCGCCACGCACGATCAGGCGGTCAGCCACGGTGGTCCCGATAGGTCGATGAGGTGAATGGAGGTGCACGGGCAGGCTATCCAGAGCCACCGACAATTTCGGGGGGCATCGTCCGGCGGCCGGAGAGGGCGGCCCCGCGTGCTTCCGTGGGACACGCTCCGTGAACCAGGGTATGAGCTTCGTCAAACCCGCGCCCGGCATCCGCGCGAAACCCCTGCTCATACAACCGCCGGTCACGCCGTCCTCTTCCCGCGCGGTTAGGAGGACGGCGGCACGGGACTCCAGGGTCCATCATTCTTCCCATGTCCGTTATCGACGAGACCGAGCGGGAGCTGGCCGAGGCGACCGAACGCCTGCTGGCGACCGTCGCCCGCCTCACCGACGAGGATCTCCGCGCGCCGTCCCTGCTGCCCGGGTGGACGAGGGGACACGTGCTCACGCACGTCGCCCGCAACGCCGACAGCTGCGTCAACCTGCTGACCTGGGCACGGACGGGCGTGCGGACGCCGCAGTACGCATCGGCGCGGGCCCGCGAGGCCGGCATCGAGGCGGGCGCCGGCCGACCGGCCGGTGAACAGCTCGCCGACCTCCGCGACAGCGCGGAGCGGTTCGCCGCGGCCCTCAGGCAGACGCCCGCTCAGGCGTGGACCACGCCGGTCTCGGGAATGCACCCGCCCGACCACCCCGCCTGGTACGTCCCGATCCGCCGGCTCAGGGAGGTCGAGGTGCACCACGCCGACCTCGGGGCAGGCTACGGATGGGCCGACTGGCCCGAGACGTACGTGAGACGAGAGCTGTACGACACGATGCTCTGGCTCGGCGACGAGAGCCCGGTGGGCGAAGTCGTCGCCCTCGATCCGGGCACCGGCGAGGTCCTGAGAACGTGGACCGGCCTCGGCGAAGGACCGGCCGTGGAGGGCACACCGCGTGAGCTGCTGGCCTGGTTCGCGGGCAGGACCGACGGCACGGGCCTGCGACTCGCCGCGCCGCGCGGACACATCCGGCACGACGCCCCCGATGCCCGCCTCCGGCACGACGCTCCCGATGCCGGCGTCCGGCGCGACGCCGCCGGGAAGCTGCCCTCCCCGCCGCCCTGGCCGAGAACGTCCCCGGCGGGACTGCCCGCCGAACCACCGTCGTCCTGGCCGCCCGCCGGGAACTAGAGAGGAACGATCATGACCTATACCGGAAACGTCACCAAGGGCGGACCCGCCGACGTACGCGAGGTCCCCGGGCTGACGATCTCGAAGATCGAGGTCGGCGGCTTCGGCAACAACGCCTACCTGCTCCGGTGCACCGAGACCGGCGACGGGCTGCTGATCGACGCGGCGGCCGAGCCCGACCGGCTGATCGAGCTGATCGGCGACATGCCGATCAGCTCGATCGTGACCACCCACCGGCACCCCGACCACTGGGGCGCCCTGAAGGAGGTCGCCCGCGCCACCGGCGCGCAGACGGTCGCCCACCCTCTCGACGCCCCCGAGCTGCCGGTCGAGGTCACCAGGGAGGTCGAGCACGGCGACCGGGTGACCGTCGGCGTGGTGACGCTGGACGTCATCCACCTGCGCGGCCACACCCCCGGCTCGATCGCGCTGCTCTACCAGGACCGCCACCTGTTCACCGGCGACTCCCTGTTCCCCGGCGGCGTCGGCAACACGCAGAAGGACCCGGCGCGGTTCGAGCAGTTGTTCACGGACGTGGTGGAACGGATCTTCGACCGGCTTCCCGACGAGACGTGGGTCTACCCCGGCCACGGCAAGGACACCACGCTCGGCGCCGAGCGGCCGCATCTGCCCGAATGGAAGGCCCGCGGCTGGTGACGTACGCCTGACGCACACCCGGACGACCGGCGGCCCAGCGCGGGCGCCGGCTCGTCCCCGCGCCCCGCGGTTGCCTCGCTCCGGGACCGCGCGAGCCGGGACCCCCGCGAGCCGCGACCGCGCGAACCACGCCGCCTGACCGTCCCGCGCTCCGGAACCACGTGAGCCCAGACCCCCGCGATCCCGGGGCCGTGGGGTCGGGCAGCACATGATCCGGGGCGGCATGATTTCGTTCGGATGATTCGGGGAGCTCCTGCGGGGCAGCGGCTACCGTACGGACCGTCGGAGGAGCCCCGGATGACCCCCCTCGTGACCCCCCTCGCGAGCGCGGCCGCGTGGAGCGGTCACGACACCCGCCTCATCGTGGCCGCCCTGGCCGGCATCGCGGTCATCGTGCTGCTGATCACGAAGCTGCGGACCCACCCGTTCCTCGCCCTCGCGCTCGGCTCGGGCGTGCTCGGCCTCGTGGCCGGGATGGCCCCCGAGAAGCTGATCGACAGCTTCTCCGCCGGGCTCGGCTCGACCGTGGCCGGCGTCGGCGTGCTCATCGCCCTCGGGGCGATGCTGGGCAAGCTGCTGGCCGACTCGGGCGGGGCCGAGGAGATCGTGGACGGCATCCTGCGGCGCAGCAGCGACCGCGCCCTGCCGTGGGCGATGACGCTCATCGCGGTGCTCATCGGGCTGCCGATGTTCTTCGAGATCGGACTGGTCCTGCTGATCCCCGTCATCCTGCTGGTGGCCCGGCGCAGTGGCCGTCCGCTGCTGCTGATCGCGATGCCCGCCCTGGCGGGCCTGTCCGTCCTGCACGGCCTGGTGCCTCCGCACCCCGGGCCGCTGGTCGCGATCGACACGCTCAAGGCCGACCTCGGGCTCACGCTCGGGCTGGGCCTGCTGGTGGCGATCCCGACGGTGATCGTGTCCGGCCCGCTGTTCGCCAGGTTCGCCGCCCGATGGGTGCGGCCGGCACCGCCAGAACGCCTCGAACGCGAGCAGGTTCAGGATTCCGAGGACACGGAACCGGAGGACCGAGACCGGCCCCGGCCGGGGTTCGGCGTCACGGTGGCCACGATCCTGCTGCCGGTCCTGCTGATGCTGGGCCGGGCCGTCGTGGAGATCGTCCTGCCGGAGGGCCACGTCGTACGGACCGTGTTCGAGGTCCTCGGCACTCCCCTGATCGCCCTGCTGATCGGCGTGATCGTGGCGATGTTCACGCTGGGCCGCGCCGCCGGCTTCGGCCGGGCCCGGATCTCCTCGGCGATCGCCGACTCGCTGCCGCCGATCGCCGGGATCCTGCTCATCGTGGGCGCGGGCGGAGGATTCAAGCAGACCCTGGTCGACTCAGGCGTCGGGAAGGTCATCGGCGAGGCCGCGCAGGGCGCGAACGTGCCCGTTCTCGTGCTCGGCTGGCTGATCGCCGTCGGGATCCGGCTGGCCACCGGTTCGGCCACGGTCGCCACGATCTCCGCCGCCGGGATCGCCGCTCCGCTGGCGGCCGGGCTCTCCCCCGCCCACGTCGCTCTGCTCGTGCTCGCCATCGGCGCCGGGTCGCTGTTCTTCTCCCATGTGAACGACGCCGGGTTCTGGCTGGTCAAGGAGTACCTCGGGATGTCCGTGGGCGAGACGATCAGGAGCTGGTCGGTCATGGAGGCGATCATCTCGGTGGTGTCGTTCTGCTGCGTGCTCCTGCTCGGGCTGGTGATCTGAGGACCGCGAAAGGGCGTCCGTATAGTGGTCGGCGCACACCGTCCTACCCCTGGAGCCCGGGCACCTCATGGAGATCACTGGAATCGAACTGCGCCGGATCGCGATGCCGCTCGTCGCGCCGTTCCGGACGTCGTTCGGCACCGAGACCAGCCGCGACGTCCTACTGGTGCGGGTCGTGACGCCGGAGGCCGAGGGCTGGGGCGAGTGCGTGGCGATGTCCGAGCCGCTGTACTCGTCGGAGTACGTGGACGCGGCGGCCGACGTGCTGCGGCGTTTCCTGATCCCCGCGCTCCCTCGCGACCTGGACCCCCAGGCCGTCGGTCCCGCCCTCGCGCCGTTCAAGGGCCACCGGATGGCCAAGGCGGCGCTGGAGGCCGCGGTGCTCGACGCGTCGCTCCGGATCACCGGTGAGTCCTTCGCGCGCTACCTGGGCGCCACCCGCGACCGCGTCCCCTGCGGCGTCTCTGTCGGGATCATGGGCTCGGTGGCCGAACTGCTCGACACCGTCGGGGCGTACGTCGAGGAGGGGTACGTACGGGTCAAGCTGAAGATCGGGCCGGGGTGGGACGTGACACCGGTCCGCGCCGTCCGGGAGCGGTTCGGGGAGGAGCTGCTGCTCCAGGTGGACGCCAACGCGGCCTACACGCTCGCGGACGCCCGTCATCTGGCCCGGCTGGACGACTTCGACCTCCTGCTCATCGAGCAGCCGCTGGCCGACGACGACCTGGTGCAGCACGCCCGGCTCGCCCGGTCGATTCGCACGCCGATCTGCCTGGACGAGTCCATCGAGTCGGCCGCCCACGCGGCGGCGGCCGTCAGCCTCGGCGCGTGCTCGGTGGTCAACATCAAGCCGGGGCGGGTGGGCGGTTATCTGGAGGCCCGGCGCATCCACGACCTGTGCCGCGCACACGGCGTCGTGGTCTGGTGCGGCGGCATGCTGGAGACCGGGATCGGACGGGCGGGCAACGTCGCGCTGGCCGCGCTGCCCGGCTTCACGCTTCCGGGCGACACCTCCGCCTCGCGGCGCTATTTCCACACCGACGTGACGCCGCCGTTCGAGCTGGACGGCGGGCACCTCGACGTTCCCGACGGCCCGGGGCTGGGCGTGGACCCCGTACCGGACATTCTGGACGAGGTCACCACGGCGACGGAGTGGATCCGGCTGTGACGCCCAGAACCGGTCAGACGTCGCCGAGGCCAGGGCACGTCGCCCAGAGCAGGCTGCGACCCGTCAGGCGTCGCCGAGAGCAGGGTGCGGCCGGGGCTCGCCGGTGGTGAAGACCTTCACGATGCGGTCGGCCGCGAGCGCGGGCTCCTCCGCGCTCTCCACCACGTCGCCCCAGGACCAGCGGTAGAACCAGCCGTCCGACATCGCGACGCAGTCCACGGTCTCGGTGAACAGCGCCGCGTCCGGGTCGCGGACCTTGAGCGACGGCGGGTCGGGGCGCAGGGACGCCTCCAGGCCGCGCAGCTCAAGCTCCCGGGCTAGTTTGCCGAGGAAGTACGTCCGGGTGTGCTCACGAGGCATGGCGACCAGGGCTCCATTGGACTAGGCGTTTTCTCCACGTGATTGGCCCGGGCCCAAGGTGGCGGGCCCCAGCCGACCGGGGCCCTGTCCGTGCGACGACGTCAGCCCGCGTTCTCCGAGCGTCGTTCCCTGCGCTGCTGCTGTTTGAACATGAGAACGCGAAGCGGAATGGCGGACACGATCGCGATCTGCATCGTGGCGCCCACCTTGATGAGCTGGTCGCCGCCCGCGAGACCGGCCGCCCAGATCATCAGGCAGGCGACGTTGATCAGCATCCAGGCCAGCACGACGGCGGCCAGATTGCCCTTGGGCTTGGGGTACTCGATGCGGCTCACCATGAGCCAGGCCACGCCGAAGATGGCGGCGAGCGTGACGTAGTTCGGCTGGAAGAGCAGCACGATCGACACCACGGTCATCGCGCCCATGGGGATCGGCAGGCCCATGAAGTCGCCGCTCTTGGTCTTCACGCAGGCGAAGCGGGCCAGCCGTACGACGCCGGCGAGCAGCACGGACCCGGCCGCGCACAGCACCAGCCACAGCGGGAGCTTGCCGGAGAAGCCGGCCCAGATCACCACCATGAAGGCGGGCGCGAAGCCGAAGCTGATCACGTCGGCGAGGTTGTCCAGCTCGGCGCCCATCGCGGACGCGCGGAACTTCCTGGCCACCAGGCCGTCGAACAGGTCGCAGGTCGCGCCGATGAGCAGCAGCACCACGGCCGTGCCGAAGAAGCGCGGGTCGGGGGCGAACTTGCCGCTGGCCTGCAGGTCGCTGATCGCCGACCAGGCGAGCACACAGACGGCGAGGAACCCACTGAGTGCGTTGCCGAGCGAGAGGGAGTCGGCGGCCGACAGGCGGAAGGCCTTGCCTACGGGCCCGCGCGGCTCCTCATCCACCCCCTCCACCGGCCAGGAGGCCTCGGCTCCGAGGTCAGACGTGGTCAAGGCGCGTCACCCCCGCGACGGTCCGGGTGCCGACGGTGACCGCCGGCCTGATGCCCTCGGGCAGGTAGAGGTCCACCCGGGAGCCGAAACGGATCAGTCCGACCCGCTCGCCCTGGGCGACCTTGGCGCCCGCGAACAGGTACGGCACGATGCGGCGCGCGACGGCGCCGGCGATCTGCACCATCTCGATGTCCCCGAGCGCGGTGTCGAAATGCCAGACGACGCGCTCGTTCTTGTCGCTGTCCTTGTTGAACGCGGGCACGAAGCCGCCGGGCACGTGCTCGACCGAGGTGATCATGCCGTCGGCGGGCGCCCGGTTGACGTGCACGTTGAGCGGGCTCATGAAGATCGCTACCCGGGTGCGGCCGTCCGGCCACGGGTCGATGCTCTGCACGACGCCGTCGGCGGGCGAGATGAGCCTGCCCTCGCCCAGCGCGCGCTCGGGGTCGCGGAAGAACCACAGCATCCCGCCGGTGAGGGCGGCGAGCGGCGCCGCGGCCAGCGCCCACCGGGGCGACCTGCGGGTGAGAACGGCGGTGACGGCTGCCGCCGCGGCGGTCGGAGCCAGCCACGGGGACACCCCGCGCGCGAGCCTGACCCGGCCCCGGGCACTTCCCGCGATCCCGGATTCAGGGCCGCGGGGCAACGATTCGTTGGACACAGATGACCTTTGTACTCTTCTGGCGACTATGGACCGGCATGCGAGCTAGCGATCGATATTACCGATCCGGCAGTCAATGCGTGGCACAACGAGAACAAGCAAACAGGGTGAGTGCCCGTTTCGCTAGCCCTGCGGGGCTTCCGCCTGAGACGCCTCCGTCTGAGAGGCTTCTGCCGGAGTAATGGTCCTGTCGTCGCGGCGAGCCTTGATGAGACTGGCGACGGTGGTCACGGCCATGGTCACCCCGATGACCGCCAGCGATACCCAGATGGGGACCTGCGGGGCCCAGGAGACCTCGTTCTCGTGAAGTGCTTCAAGAATCAGCTTAACCCCGATGAAACCGAGGATGAACGCCAATCCGTAGCTGATGTAGACCAGCCGCTGCAGCAGTCCGCCGAGCAGGAAGTAGAGCTGACGCAGTCCCATCAGGGCGAACGCGTTCGCGGAGAACACGATGAAGGCCGCCTTCGTGAGCCCGAAGATGGCGGGAATCGAGTCGAGGGCGAACAACAGATCCGTGGTGCCGATGGCGATCATCACGATCAGCATCGGCGTCACCATGCGCCTGCCGTCCACCCGAACGGTCACCCGGGAGCCGACGTAGTCGGGGGTGGTCGGGAAGACCCGCCGGGCCCAGCGCAGGAGGATGTTCTCGTTGAACTCCTCGTCCTGCTTGTTGTGGTCCCTGACCAGCGTGTACGCCGTGTAGATGAGGAAGGCCCCGAACGCGTACAGCAGCCAGCCGAAGCGGCTCAGCGCGGCGGCGCCGATGGCGATGAAGATCCCACGCATGACGAGCGCCAGGACGATGCCGACCAGCAGGACCTTGTGCTGGTAGATCCGGGGCACCCCGAAGCGGGTCATGATGATGTAGAAGATGAACAGGTTGTCGACGCTGAGGCTGTATTCCGTCAGATAGCCCGCGAAGAACTCCCCGCCTGTCCCGGCTCCGGCCCAAATCGTTAACCCGATGCCGAACAACACGGCCAGGCAGACGTAGAAGCCCACCCAGATGCCCGCCTGCCGCATCGAGAACTCACGTGGTTCACCACGATCGACGATCCACAGATCAACGGCGACCACGATGACGAGACCAACGATGACCAGGGCCCACAACCACAAGGGCGCATGTACCACGACTACCTCCGGCGCGCGCTGAACACACTGCCGGAGGTCTCTCCCGCCCGTACGCGCACGGCGGACCGACGGCCCCGGGTGCTGACACCGTGATGACGGAACCGCCGCGAAGGGATACTCCCCCCCAACCCGTCCAGTATATGGATCAGGCTTAGCCTCACCTAATCCTCGCCGGAACATCGGCGGTCATCGGCGAGAACAGGAGGCGACTCACCAGCCCGACGGTCTTGTGTCACCGGCGCGAGAGGGTGGTCGCACCCTCCCGGTACCCATGGTCGCCATCACGAAGTCGCCGCTACGACGCCAGCCCGTACGCCGCGAGCACCGCACGCAGCGCCGCGTCCTCGTCGGGCAGTTCCCGGCCGCGCCGTACGGACGCCTCCGCGAGGCGGGCGGCCAGAGCGGGATCACCGAGCAGGCGGCCGATCTCGCGGCTCAGTGCGCCGGGGTCCTGTGGGGGCACCAGCAGGGCCGCCTCGCCCACCATCCGGGGCACGCCGCCCACCCGCGTCGCGATGATCGGCCTGCCCGCCCGCAGCGCCTCCTGGACGCTCAGCGGCTGCCCCTCCCATCTGCTGGGCACGATCACCGCCGTCGCGACCTGGAGCAGGTCGGCCGGCTCGGCCCAGCCGTACAGGACCACGGGCAGTTCCTCGGCCTCGACGCGGGCCTGCAGCTCCTCGCGCAGCGGCCCGTCGCCCGCGATCACGAAGACCGGGTCCCCCTTGTAGGGCCCGGCCGCCGCGTCGAGCAGCGTCTCCAGGCCCTTCTGCTGGGCCAGGCGGGCGACCGTGAGCACGATCGGCCGTTCCTGCAGCGTCCGCGGCGCGTCCGCGGCGCCGGGCAGCCGGGCCGCGATCTCGGCCCGCACGTCCTCGGCCGGGCGGGCGGGTTCGGCGAGCGGCGGCGCGGGCACCACCGCGAGGTCCACTCCCCTGGCGCCTCTGGCCCGCATGCGCTCCGCGACGTCCGGCGAGATCGCCAGAACGCGGTCCGCCCGCCGGGCGACGATCCGTTCCAGCAGCCGGTAGACCGCGCCGATCGCGCCGCCCGCCGTGACCGCGTTGTGCAGGGTGACCACGAGTCGCGGCCATCCCCGCGCCCCGACGAGGGCGAGTGCGGCCAGCGCGCCCGCCCGCAGGCCGTGGGCGTGGACTACGTCCGCGCCGCGGGCGAGCCTGCGCAGGCGCAGGGCGGTCCGCAGGTCGTGCGCGGGGTGCGGCCTGTCGGCGATGTCCACCTCGGCGAAGCCCGCGCCGGTGGCGGTGAAGGAGAACGTCTCCTCGGTGTCGCCGGGACCCGCGACCAGCACCCGGTGCCCCCGTGTGACGAGCCCGCCGGCGAGCATCCGCACGTGCCGGGCCACGCCGCCCACGCTCGATCCCAGCACGAGCACGATGCGACTCATGCCCTCTCCTCACCTCCGGCTCGCAGCGGTCTACGGGTCCGCTCGCTCATACCGACTCCTCGGCGGGCGGGGCCGCCGGGCTCGCGCCTCTGCCGCGCCTCACTCCGGACAGGGCGGCGGTCAGGTCCCGGCGGTCCACGAGCGCGGTGACGAGGACCCCCGCGACCACGGCCGCCAGACCGGCCACGGCGGCCGTCAGGAGTCCGCCCCACGGGCCCTCGCCCGACAGGGGAAGCCGGGCGGCCGCCACGCCCGCGAGGAAACCCGCACCGCCGCCCAGCAGGGCGCCCAGGACAGCCCGCGGGACGCCCTGGACGGCCCGCGCCCCTCGCGCCCGCACGACCGAGGCCAGCAGCAGCCCGGCCCCCACCGTCATGCCGGTCGCCTGGCCGAGCGCGAGCCCGCCCAGGCCCCAGCCGTCCGGCAGCACGAGGACGAACGCCACCTGAGCCACGGCCACGACCAGCCACCCGGCGACCTGTCCCCTGGCCGCCGCCCTGCCCTGTCCCGCGGCGTACAGCACCCGGCTCAGGTGGGCCACCAGGCCATACCCGATGAGCCCCGGCGCGAACAGCGCGATCCCCCGGGCGAACTCCGCCGCGGCGACCTCGGTGTCGGCCTGGGCGAGGAAGACGTGCGCGACCGGCACCGCGACCGCGGCGAGCGCGCCGGCCGCCAGGCCGCAGACCAGCACGACCGCGCGGGTCGTCCGCGCCGCCAGCGCCGCGAAGCCCTCGCCCTCGTCGCCGGCCTGCGCCCGCGCGGCGAGCGCGGGGAAGGCGCTGGTCGCGATGGGCACCGCGAGCACGGCGTACGGCACCTGGTAGATCGCCCACGCGTAGTTGTAGGCGGGCAACGCGCCCCCGCCGACGCGGTTGGCGACGGGAATCAGGATCGCCGCCGCGGCCTGCTGGGCGACCAGCGCGCTCAGCCCGGCCAGGGCGAGCCGCCGCACCTGTACGGCGACGCCCTCGGGAAAGCGGAGCGTGGGCCGCCACCGCAGGCCGAGCCGCCACGCCGGCCCCACCACGGTGACGACCAGGGCCAGCACGCCGAGCGTCGTTCCCGCCGACAGCGCGATCTCGGCCGGCGCGGGCACGGTCGCGGGGTCCCTGTGGCCGCCGCTGAGCGGCCCGAAGGCCAGGTAGGCGACGATGACCACCACGCTCGACACGAGCGGCGCCAGCGCCGGCCCCGAGAACCGTCGATGGGCCTGCAGCACGCCGTAGAGCACCACGGCCATGCCGTACAACGGGATCTGCGGGGCGAAGACGACCAGCATGCGCGCGGCCACGGCGGCGACCTGGCCGATGTCGCATCCCCTCATCTCGGAGCCGACCAGCATCCGCGCCACCGGCGCCGCGACCACGGCGGTCAGCGCCGCGAGCGGCACCAGCAGCACGACCACCCAGGTCAGCAGCGCGGAGGCGATCCGGCCGACCTCCGCACGCGCCTCGCCGTCCGCTCTGGCGGCGGCGCCGGCGAGCACCGGGACGACCATCCCGGCGAGCGCGCCGCCCACCACGACCTCGAAGACGATGTTCGGCACGTTGTTGGCCGTGTAGTAGGCGGTGGCCAGGCAGTTCGTGCCGACCGTGCGCGCGAACGCCAACTGCTTGGCGAAGCCGGTCACCCGCGCCAGGACCGTGATGACCCCGATGAGGACCGCCGCCCCCGCGATCCCCGCCCCGAGCCGTCTAACCATGCCGCTTACCCATGCCGCTTACCGATGCCACTCATCCACGCCGCTCACCCATGCCGATGCCGTACGGCTCCGCGGGCGGCCCTGGTCGTGCAGGTCACCCACGCGACCCCGGCGTTCCTGGGGTGGTCTGCGGAGCGCGGCGGCCGAGCATGTCCAGGCGGTTGAGCACCCGGTTGCCGGCGATGACCTTGGTGAAGCTGACCTTCTCCGAGGCGGCGGTGAGAGCGGCGACGAAACCGAGGGCGGCGATCCGGCCGGCCCTGCCCAGCCGGGCCGTGGCCGCCAGGCCGAGCAGCGCGCCGAGCGCGTTCGCCCCGGCGTCGCCCAACATCGCCCGCTCGCCCAGGTCCTCGGGCAGCAGCGCCGCCGCCGCGCCCAGCGGGACGGCGGTCAGCGCGGCGGCCTGACGGGAGCGCGGGCCGTACGGGCCGGCGATCGAGGCGGCCAGCAGGGGAGCCCCGGCGAGCAGCCCCACCTTGATCGCGCGACCGGGTCGCAGGTCGAACAGGTTGGCCAGGTTGGCGCTGCCGGCGATCAGCGCCCCGTCGACGAGCGTGTCGAGGGACCGCGCCAGAACGTTCCCGCTCCGGACGTCACGAGGGGAGAGCGCCGCCGCGGCGAGCCCGGTCGCGCCGATGCCGAGGATCTTGACCGCTCCGCTGGTCACCTCGCCGCGCGCCAGTGCCGCCAGGTGGCCTTTGAAGCCCTTCGAGGAGGTCGTGCCGAACAGGTCGTCGTACGCGCCGAGGACGCCGCTGCCCGCTCCGGCGAGCACGGCGGCCGCGCGGGCCCGCGCGGGGAGGCCGGGGGCGAGAGCGGAGGCGGCGACGGCGCCCGCGGCGAACGCGGGACCCTCCAGCAGCGTGACCGGCTCGCCCCGGTGGTTGACCCGGGTCCAGTACTCGTCTGCGGTCTTCTCGTCGCCGATCGGCGGACGGCGCCGGAAAGCGGCGAAGGCGGCGCGCGCGGCGACCGCGCCGAGCGCGGCGCCGACGGCGGCTCCGAGCACCGCGGCGGCGCGGGTGCCTGCCTGGGGACCTCTGGCCACGGCTGTTGCCCTTCTCTACGTGTTCGTCAGGCGTGATGCGCCGACCGGCGGCTCAGCCCCGGCCCGCCGCGGGGGTGGGGGTCTGGCTGGGCGCGGTCACCGCGGGCTCGAACGCCGTCGCACCGCTGCCGACGCCGTACGAGCCCGAACGGCCGGCCAGTTGCTCCCGCAGAGCGTAGACCACCACGACACGGCCCGCGGCGAAATCGACCGTGTCAACGGTGGAGACCGCCGAGGCCACGCCGCCGGTGTCGTGCAGCGCCGCGATGACGCCGCCGTTGGCGGAGGCGGTGACGGTGCCCGCCAGGACCGTGCCGAGAGCGCCGCCGTCGAGGCCGGCGGCGACCGAGACCAGCGCGTTCGTCTGCCGGTCGGCGTCCTCCCCCTCGTACGGCTGGGTGGGCGCGAGCACGATGGCCAGCGTGGCCCGCCGCCCGGGGTCGCCGTTGAGGGTGAGGAAGTCGCCCGCCTGGAACGCCTCCAGCACGCCGGTGGCGGCGGGATTGGCCCGGCCCGCCTGCGTGCGGTCGTTGGTCACGATCGCGCCCGCGAGCATCGCGGCGGCCTTGTCGTACGGTGTGGCCCCGTCGGGGAACGTGGTGCCGGCCTGGGCGAGGTTGGTCGCCAGCCCGTCGAGCACGCTCGCCTGCTCGGCGTCGACGAACTTGTCGGTCAGGCTGATCCTGCCGCTGTAGACGGCGCCCGCGCTCGTGACGAGCTTCTCGATCGGGTCGCGCAGGGCGGCCGACGCGCCCGGAGCCTCGACGAGCACGACGCGCTCCCCCGCGAGCTGGCCGCGCACGAGGTCCGGCAGGTGGGTCGTGACCAGCGAGTCGCCGCCCTCCTCACGCGTCTGCAGCTGCGATATCTGCGTCAGGTACTTCTCGTTGGCCTGCCGCAGCGACGCGGTCATCTCCTCGGCCGACTTGAAGAACGTGGGCTCGAGCACGGTGCTGCCCAGCACGATGCCGACCGTGAGCGCGAGGAAGATCGCCACGATCGAGACGAGGTGATAACGGAAATCGATCACGAGAAGAGTCCGACCAGCCAGAAGATGAAGCCGTTCCAGGCCACGCGCAGGCCGTTCAGCCACACCTGGCCGATCGGCGATACCGAGAGCACCACACCGATCGTGACCAGCGTGGTGGCCACGAGCAGCAAAAGGGAGGACGTGGAGATCCGGCTCCGGTAGAGCCTGCTCACGCCCTTGGCGTCCACGAGCTTGCTGCCCACCCGCAGCCGGGTGAGGAAGGTGCTCGCCGCGCCCGACCTGCCCTTGTCCAGGAACTCGTCGAGCGTCCAGTGGGTGCCGACCGCGACGATCAGCGTGGCGCCCTTGTCGTCGGACAGGAGCATCGCGATGTCCTCGCTCGTCCCGGTCGCGGGGAACACGACCGCCTCCTGGCCCAGCTTGCGCACCCGCTCGAGCCCCGGCGCCCGCCCGTCGCGGTAGGCGTGGACGACGAGTTCGGCGCCGCAGCACAGCGCCTTCTCCGAGACGGAGTCGAAGTCGCCCACGATGATGTCGGGCACGTACCCGGCGTCGAGGAGCGCGTCCGCCCCGCCGTCCACACCGATCAGCACCGGACGGTACTCGCGGATGTACGGCCGGAGCGTGGCGATGTCCTCCTTGTAGTGGTAACCCCGCACCACGATGAGGGCGTGGCGGTTCTCCAGGGAGGTGCGGATATCGGGCACGCCGACCCCGTCGATCAGGAGGTCGCGCTCGCGCCGGACGTACTCCATCGTGTTGGCGGCGAAGGCCTCGATCTGGACGGCGAGGCCCGCGCGAGCCTCGGTCATGGCCGCCTCGACGCTCTCGGCGGTCTGCGGCTGCCCCTTTCCGACCAGTTCCTCGCCGAGGTAGACCATGCCGTCGTGGACGCGGATCACGTCGCCGTCGGCGATGCGCTCGAACAGTTCCGGCGACGCGTTGTCGATGAGGGGGATGCCCGCGTCGATCAGGATCTGCGGCCCGAGGTTGGGGTAACGCCCGCTGATGCTCGCGGCGACGTTGACCACGGCCGCCACACCGCACGCGACGAGAGCCTCCCCGCTGACCCGGTCGATGTCGACGTGATCGATAATCGCGATTTCTCCGGGCTTGAGGCGCTTGGTCAGCCTCTTCGTCCGTCTGTCGATTCTCGCCACTGCCGTCACCCCGGGAAGGCCGTCAGCCTTCCTGCGGCGGAGGCCCGGAACGTTCAAGCTCGGGACCTTCATCATGACCATCCTGCCAGAGGCGGCGACCGCCACGCTTCCACACCCCACGGCTCGTCTGAATTGTCACTGCAAGTCAGGGATGTTGCCGAGGTGCGCCGACCGAGGGCAGCCGAGTCAACGCACACCTTCCGCGACGCCGTCGCCCCCTGTTCCTCCGCCCCCTCGTTCCGGGGCTTGACTGCTTCCCGCCGCGCCCTGCTCCAAACGTCACCCCCGCGCGCGCCCCGCCGAGTGTACGCGCTGGGCGGGCCGGCGGTGGGAGAGACGGCAGGTCCGCCCACGGCGGGGCCCCCAGCCGGCACTGGACGGCCCGCGGCCCGGCAGATCCGCGGCCCCAGCCCGGCGGATTCAAAGCCTCAGCACGGCACAGAGCACCGCGGCCCTCGGCCCGCGGCCGGCGGACCCGAAGCCTCAGCCCGGCGGATTCAAAGCCTCAGCACGGCACAGAGCACCGCGGCCCTCGGCCGGCGGACCCGGAGCCTCAGCCTGCGGCGCGGCGGCCCGAGCGCCTGGCCGTCCCCGAGGACGCCTTCTCCCAGGCGGCCTTGTCGGCGGCGGCGATGGACAGCAACTCGGCGGCGTGCGCCCGGCCGAGCTCCGAGTCCTCCAGCCCGGCGAGCATCCGCGACAGCTCCCGCTCGCGGCCCTCCCGGTCGAGGGTCACGACGCCGCTGCGGACGACCCTGCCGTCGCTCGCCTTCTCGACCACGAGATGCTGGTCGGCGAAGGCCGCCACCTGCGGCAGATGGGTCACCACGATGACCTGCGCCGTCCTGGCGAGCTTGGCCAGCCGCCTGCCGATCTCCACGGCCGCCTTGCCGCCCACGCCCGCGTCGACCTCGTCGAACACGAACGTCGGAACGGGGTCGGCACCGGCGAAGACCACCTCGATGGCGAGCATCACCCGGCTCAGCTCGCCGCCGGAGGCGCCCTTGGTCAGCGGCAGTGGTGGCGCACCGGGATGGGATGCCAGCCGCAGCTCGACCTCGTCCACACCGTGCGGGCCGAAGCCGTCGGTGGCGGTGATCGCCACGCTCACCCGGGCGTGCGGCATGGCGAGCGCGGTCAGCTCCTCGGTCACCGCCTGGCCGAACCGGTCGGCGGCGACGGTGCGGATGGCGGTCAGCTCACCGGCCAGCTCGCCCAGCCGCTCGGTGAGCTCGCCGTGCTCCCGCGTCAGCTCCTCGATGCGCTCGTCGTCGCCTTCGAGCTCCGTCAGCCGCTCGGCGGCCCGCTGCGCCCATGCGATCACGGCCCTGACGTCCTCGCCGTACTTGCGCATGAGCCCGTTCAGCGCCGCCCTGCGCTCCTGCACCGCGGCCAGCCGCGCCGGATCGGCCTCGACCGACTCGGCGTACGCGGCCAGCTCGGTCGCCACGTCGGAGACCAGATAACCGGCCTCGGCCAGGCGATCGGCGAGCCCGGCGAGCGCGGGATCGAAGTCGCGTACGGACTCCACGGCCGTCTTCGCGTGACCGAGCAGCGACACGGCGTCCTGCACGTCCTGCGCGCTCGACATCGGATCCCCGAGCAGCGCCGCATGCGCGGTCGTGGCGGCGGTGCGCAACGCGTCGGCGTGGGAGAGCCGCTCGGCCTCCTCCTTCAGCTCGGCGTCCTCGCCTGGCCTGGGCTCGACCTTCTCGATCTCCTCGAGGCCGAACCGCAGCACGTCGGCCTCCTGCGCCCGCTCCCTGGCCTTGACGGTCAGCTCATGGAGCAGCTCCCCCACCTGCTTGTGCCGCTTGTATGCCTGCTCGTAGGCCCGAAGGGGCTTGACCAGCTCGTCGCCGGCGTATCGGTCGAGCGCCGCGCGCTGCCTGCCGGGCTGCAGCAGCCGCTGCTGGTCCATCTGCCCGTGCACGGCCACGAGGTCGTCGGCGATGTACGTCAACGTGCCCACCGGCACGGCACGGCCGCCCAGCCAGGCGCGGGAGCGGCCCTCCGCGGAGACCGACCGGGAGATGATGAGCTGCCCGTCTTCGACCTCGCCGCCGACGTCGGCGACCTGCTGGGCTACGCGACCGCCGGGCTCGATCACGAGCGTGCCCTCGATCAGCGCCTTGTCGGCGCCCGGCCTGACCCTGGCCGGGTCGGCCCGCCCTCCGAACAGCAGGCCGAGACCGGTGACGACCATCGTCTTGCCGGCCCCGGTCTCACCCGTGACGACGGTGAATCCCGGTGACAGCTCCAGTACGGCCTCGTCGATCACGCCGAGCCCCTGGATGCGGACCTCCTCGACCCGTGGCCGCACTGGTCCCTCCCGTTTTCGCCGACCGAACTCGCCAGAGATCCTACGCGTAACTCGTCAAGATTTTCGAGGACAGCGTGTCCGGGCCGCGACCCGAACGAGAATCTGTGGACGCGAAAGCCCAGCTCATCCGGCATATCACCACCAACCGCCACAACCCGCTGTGGATCGCGGCGTCTCCAGGGTCAGCCGGAGCGGACGCGGCCCCGCCAGCCCTGCACCGGCAGGCCGAACTTCGCGACCAGGCGGTCGGTGAAGGGCGCCCCGGTGGTCTCCACACCGAGCAGGCGGGCCAGCCCTACGGGCGCCTCGCCCCTGCGGACCTCCACCCGGGCGCCGGGCGGGATGTCGAAGCGGCGGCGGCCGTCGCACCACAGCACACCGGCGCTGGTGTCAGGGAGGATCTCCAGCGCGAGCGTGGACTTCGGCGACACCACCATCGGCCGGGCGAACAGGGCGTGAGCGCTGTTGGGCACCAGGAGCAGCGCCTCCACCTCGGGCCAGACGACGGGCCCTCCGGCCGAGAAGGCGTACGCGGTCGATCCGGTGGGGGTCGCGCAGATCACGCCGTCGCACCCCCAGCGCGACAGCGGGCGGCCGTCGATCTCCGCGACGACCTCCAGCATGCGGTCCTTCTTCTCGACCGACGCCTCATTGAGCGCCCAGGTCCGCGCGAGAACCGACCCGTTCAGGCGCACGACGACCTCGATCGTCATGCGCTCCTCGACCTCGTAGCGGCCCTCGGCCACCAGGTCCACCACGGACGCCAGGTCCTCCACCTCGGCCTCGGCGAGGAAGCCCACGTGCCCCAGGTTCACGCCGAGCAGCGGCACCGCTGCCGGGCGGGCCAGTTCGGCGGCGCGCAGCAGCGTGCCGTCACCCCCGAGGACGATGATCAGCTCGGCTCCCTCCAGCGCCGCAGCGTTCTCCGGGACCACCTCGACATGGGCGCAACCCAGCTCCTCGGCTTCCTCGTCGAGCACCCGGACGTTGATGCCCGCCTCGATCAGCCGTTCCATGACCAGGCGGGCGCTGCGCACGGCCGCCTCCCGGCCCGTGTGCGCCGTCACCAGGACGGTCCTCTTGGCATCCGCCCGGTCGCCCGCCGTGCCGCCCGTGCTCATCGTGCTCATCGTCTCCACGCCTCGCCGCCCGCGCTCACCGGGGCCCCTCCGCCACCGCCGTGTCGACGGCCGCGTCCACATCGGCAACGGGATCGTGTCCCGGTCCCTTCCCGAGCCACAGAACGTATTCCACGTTCCCCGACGGCCCCGGCAGCGGGCTCGCCGTCACGCCCTTCACCGTCAGGCCGAGCGAGCTCGCCGCCGCCGCGACGTCCCGCACCGCCTGTGCCCGCAGAGCCGGGTCGCGTACGACGCCTCCCGAGCCCACACGCTCCTTGCCGACCTCGAACTGCGGTTTGACCAGCATGGCGAACTCCGCCACCTCCGCCGCACAGCGCACCAGGGCCGGGAGGACGAGCCGGAGGGAGATGAAGGACAGGTCCCCGACGATCAGCGTCGGCGGCTCACCCACCATCTCCGGCGTCAGGTCGCGGACGTTCACCCGCTCCATCACCGTGACCCGCTCGTCCGTACGCAGCGACCAGGCGAGCTGGCCGTATCCCACGTCGACCGCGAGCACGTGGGCGGCGCCGTGCCTGAGCAGCACGTCGGTGAAGCCGCCGGTCGAGGCGCCCGCGTCGAGGCACCGGCGCCCCACGACGCGGAGCCCTTCGAACGCGTCCAGTGCGCCGAGCAGCTTGTGGGCGCCTCTGGACACGTAATCGGGGCCCTCGGCCGTCTCGGCGACCACGATGGGGGCCGCGGTGTCCACCTGGGTGGCCGCCTTGCCCGCCACCCGGCCTCCGACGCTGACCCGGCCCGCCTCGATGAGCTGGGCCGCCTGCTCCCTGGACCGGGCGAGCCCGCGGCGCACGAGCTCGCTGTCCAGCCGGACGCGCTTCACCGGGCCCGCCCCGCCGCGGCGTCCCCAGCCGTATGGACCCGCGCCCGCGCCGGGCCCGCGCCATCGCCAGCCGTACGAACCCGCGCCCAAGCCCGGCCTGTGCCCTCAGCCGTGCGGACCCGCGTCCACGCCCGGCCCGCGGCGCCCGTGGGCGCTGCCATGGCGCTCACTGATCGCCGTCCCGGCCGCCGTGTGCCTCGGGCTGCCGCTCGCCGGCATCCTCCACGGACGCAAGCACCGCCTCGAGGCCGGCGAGGACCTGTTCGAAGACGCCCACGTGCTCGGACACCGGCGCGTGAGCCAGCCGTCCGAGTGGCGACAACGCGGCCTGCACGCCGTCGGCGCCCGAGGCGTAATGTTCCCCGGCCGCGATCCCGCTGTCCGTCATGGTCCCTTCCTGCTCCGATCAGCTGCCCCGTCACGCTTCACAGTCGCGCTTCCCCGTGCGCGGCCCCACGCTCGCGCCCGGGCTTCGGCCCGGCTTCCGCCGGCCCGGGCCCCGGACGTCGCACGGACGGCGCACGCGGCCATGCCGCGCGGCCCACCCGTACGAGCCCCTGCGGCGCTGGTCGCCTCGACGCTATCGGACCCCACCGACGGTCGTGCGCCGTCCGCCCGTTCCGCAGGGCCGCGAACGTTCCGCCGCATGATCTCGCCTCACGTGCCCGGAGGAGGGCCCTGCTCAGCTCGCCGTCCCTTTGGTCGCGAAATCTACGGCTCGCGGACCGCCGAACTCGTGCTGTTGCCGTCCCATGACCCGAAGCGGATTTCGCGCAGGCCGTCCGTGGAAAGCTACTGTCGGTAGGTACAGGGGAATCACATCGTCGACCGATGATCCGTGCGCGGTTCACAAGGAGACCCGGTCCGCGAGAAGACACGGTCCGCGAGGAGAAAGGCAGGCGCATGGCGACCGTCGAGGAATGCCGGGCGGCGCTGGACAAACTCGTCGAGCAGTTCGACGAGGTGAGCGAGGAGGACCGTGCCAAGCACGTGGTCGAACGCCGGCTGGCCTGCCGGATCTCCGACCTCGGCGTGACCTTCTACGGCCGCATCCACCGCGGTGGGCTCGACCAATTCGACGAGGTGCCCCCGGATGACGGCCGGCCCGCCGAGGTCAAGCTGACGCTCAAGAGCGAGGACCTGGTCTCGATGGTCAACGGCGAACTCGACATGGGCCGCGCGCTGCTAGGCGGCCGGGTCAAGATCGACGCGAGCCTCGGCGACCTGCTACGCCTGCGCAAACTCCTCTGACCGCTCTCATCTGACCACTCCCACCGGAACCCGGCGACGCGCCACCGCACCGGGCCCTCTACCTCAGGCCACGCCAGCCTCGCCGAGCCCTCGCCGCACGCCGTGCCGGGTCCGGAGTCGCATGCGACGCCGGCCCTTCGGCGACATGCCACGCCGGGCCGCCGCCGCACGCCATGCGGGGGTACGGACCTCGAAACGCGTTACCAGATCGTGGCGGCCACCCCGGCGTCACGCCGTGGTCCGGCGCGTGAGCCCGAGGGCGGCCACCCGTGCCGATCATCAGCGGCCGAGCGCCGCCAGGGCGGCCTTCACCG
Source organism: Microbispora rosea (assembly GCF_900156315.1). Classification (GTDB taxonomy): domain Bacteria; phylum Actinomycetota; class Actinomycetes; order Streptosporangiales; family Streptosporangiaceae; genus Microbispora; species Microbispora rosea. Next base: position 98,988 of record NZ_FTNI01000034.1, read on the forward strand.
CGCCCTCGTCCGCTTGGCCGTCCCCCACCGCGTCCCAGGTGGCGGCGCTCGCCGCACGCAGCCCCTCGACGGGGTCGCCCTCCCCGGTGAGCGTGAGCTCGCCGTCCTGCCACACGGCTGTCCATCCGCCGCAGGTCCATCCGCCTGAGCCACGCACTACGGGGACCACGGGGGCGTGCAAGCCGGACAGGTCGGCGGCGATGTGGGTGGGACGGTGATGGGGCGCGGCGGTGAGCACGTCGAGAGGAGTGGCGACACCGGTCAGCACGAGCAGGCTGTCGACACCGGCCCGGGTCGCGCCCTCGATGTCGGTGTCGAGCCGGTCGCCGACGATCAGCGGCCTCTCGGCGCGGGTGCGGATCATCGACTCACGGTGCAGCGGCGGCTCGGGCTTGCCCGCGACCACGGGCTCGACGCCGGCCGCGGTGGCGATCACGCGGCTCATCGAGCCGTTCCCGGGCTGCTCGCCCCGGCCCGTCGGCATGGTCGTGTCGCCGTTGGCCGCGACGAACCACGCCCCCTGACGTACGGCGAGCGCCCCTTCGCAGAGCAGCCCGTAGGACAGGTTGTCGGCGATGCCCTGCACCACGGCGGCGGGTGCGTCCAGGGCCGTGGTCACAGGGCGCAGGCCGTGCTCGCGCAGGGCCATCCGCAGTCCCATGCCGCCCACCACCAGGACGGCGGAGCCCGCCGGCACGTGCTCGGCGACCAGCCGGGCCGCCGCCTGCGCGGAGGTCACCACGTCCTGCGGGGCCGCCGGAATGCCCAGATGGCTGAGGTGCTGGGCGATCGCCCCCGGCGTGCGGGACGCGTTGTTCGTCACGAACGCGAGCCGCACGCCCAGGTCCCGGGCCTTCACCAGCGCCTCCGGCGCTTGGGGGACCGCGTGTTTGCCGAGGTAGACGACGCCGTCGAGGTCGAGCAGCAGCGTGTCGTAGGCGTCAACGAGCACGCCGGTGGTTTCTGACATGGCGGAAGTATGTCCTACGGTCACGCCTGCCTCGCCCGCAGCGTGGCCCTGACCTGCTTCAGTGCGGACACGTAGTGCCGCAGGTCGGGGCGCATCGCCACCGCCACCGCGAGGGGCTCCTGCGCCCCCTCGATGTCTCCGCTGCGCCACAGTGACAAGCCGAGACCGAAGTAGGCGTAGTCCTCGGCGGGGTTGGCGTCGACGATCCAGCGGAAGCTGCCGGCGGCCTCGTCGTAGCGCTTCGAGTTGAACTGGGCCCGGGCGAGTGCCTCGCGGAGGCTGCGCGAGTCGGGTTCGGCCCGCACGGCGTGCTCCAGGATCGCCGCCGCGGCGGCCGGACTGCCCTCCTCGAGCAGTTTCATGCCACGCTTGAACCACTCATAGACACCGCCGGAAGGCGTACCGCCCGGATCATTGGAAGAAGCAGAGGCCTCGTTTCGTCCTTCGATCATGGGGTAAGCCCTCCTGCACTCCGATTTCACAAGCAACCGGGCACCGCAGCGTCGGGGAGTCCGGGCACTTATGGCAACATGCCCGGTATGGAGAGTTCTGAACGGGCGGGACTGGTGCTACGTCCGTTCCACGGCGTCCGTTACGCGGTGGACGACCTGGGCGCTGTCACCTCCCCGCCGTACGATCTCATCTCCCCTGAAGAACTGCGGGAACTGCTCAGTCGTCATCCGAACAACGCAGTGCGCCTGATCCTTCCCGGGATCAGCCACTACGGTGAGGCGAGCGCCGCGTTGAGCGAGTGGCTTGCCGATGGAGTGCTGACGGTCGACTCCCTGCCCGGGCTGTACGTGTACGAGCAGAGCGGGGTCGGTTTTCTGCAGCGGGGCCTGATCGGATGCGTCGGGGTCGGGTCGACCGCGATCCTTCCACATGAGAACGTCCTGCCGGAGCCCGTCGCCGACCGGCTCGCCCTGATGCGGGCGACGCAGGCCAACCTCGAACCGATCTTCCTGCTGTACGAAGGCGGCGGCACCGCCTCCCGGCTCGTCGACGACGTGGCCACACAGCGTTTCCCCCTCATGGACGTCCGGACCCGTGAGGGCGTGCACCACCGGCTCTGGGCGGTGACCGACCCCCATGAGATCGAAGCCGTCGCGGAGGACCTGCGCGATCGTCAGGCGCTGATCGCCGATGGCCACCATCGTTACGCCACTTATCAGGCGCTGCAGAAGGACCACATCGGACCCGGTCCCTGGGACTACGGCCTGGCGTACCTGGTCGACTCCACGGCATACCCGCCCGACCTCAGGGCCATCCACCGGGTCATCCCGGGGCTGCCCCTGCAGGAGGCCGCCGCCCGGGCCAAGGGCGCGTGGCAGGTCCAGGAGTTCCCCCTGGTCGAGGACGCCCTGGCAGGGCTCGCCACCGCGACCGGCCCCGCCTTCGTGCTCGCCGGCGACGGACCCGCCCATCTGCTGACGGATCCCGACCCGATGCAGGTCGAGCACGCCATGCCGCCCGAGCAGTCCCCACGGTGGCGGATGCTCGACACCTCGGTCCTCACGACGTTCCTCCTGCCAAGGGTGTGGGGGATCACCGACAGCGAGCAGTCGGTGATGGTCGTGCACCACGACCCGCTCGCCGCCGTGGAGAGGGCGCGCCGGCTCGGCGGGACGGCGGTGCTGCTCAATCCGCTGTCCACGGAAGACGTCCTCACGGTCGCGTCGCAGGGCGAGCGGGTGCCCCGCAAGTCGACCTCGTTCGGCCCCAAGCCCCGCACCGGCCTGGTCATGCGGACCTTCGCCACTGACTGACCACCTCGTCGGCGGGCTCCGCCGAAACGGCGTCGCCCTGGTGGTCGCAGGACGACGCCGCCGGGGAGCCGACGGCGCCGTCGCCGGAGGACACCGCTTCGGGCTTGACGGCATCGACCGCCTCAGCGGCATCAACGGCCTCCCGAACCCCGGCGGCGGCGCCGTCGTCGGCGTGCGGCGTTGTCCTGCGTGGTGGCCTGCCGCGGGGCGCGGCCGGCTCGACGCGGCGTGCCGTACGGACCTCGATCTCGTAGCGGCTGCCGCCACGCCACCAGCGGCGGCGCAGCGCGCCCTCCACCTCGACCAGATCATCGAGTTGCCATCCGGCCAGCATGCCGCGCACGCCGTCGTCGATCGTCGCGCATTCGATCGCGTCCGACCGCTGACGGCCCGAGCGGCCTGCCGGTCTGCGGACCGCGAGCCGCCACTGCGTCAGCAGGGCTCCGCTCGGCAGTTCCCGATGTGCCGGCTCCATGGACAGCCGCCCGGCCAGCACCACCTCGTTGCGGTGCATGTGAACTCCTCTCTGCCGTGGAGATCACTATGCGTGACCAGGTTGGGCCGGTGCGGTGCTGAATGCCATTCTGTGAATACCGGTTCTAGTTTCAGGAGTGTCCTGTGGACAACGTGACTCCGCTCGGCGGCGACGTCTACGAGATCGACACGCGGATGGCGGGCTACTCCGGCATCACCGCGGGCTATCTGATCCTCGGCGACCGCCCCTGCCTCGTCGAGACGGGCACCTCGACCTCGGCCCCCGTGGTCAGGGACGCCCTGTCCTCCCTCGGGGTGGGACCGGACGACCTCGCGACCGTCGTGGTCACCCACATCCACCTGGATCACGCCGGCGGCGTGGGCGACATCGCGAACTACTACCCGTCCGCGGAGATCGTCGTCCACGAGAAGGGCGCCCGCCATCTCGCCGACCCCTCCCGGCTCATGGCGAGCGCCAAGATGGTCTGGGGCGACAAGCTCGACGTGCTGTTCGGCACCCTGGCGCCGACCGACGCGGCCCGCATCAGGGCCCTGGGCGACACCGGGACGATCGATCTGGGCAACGGCCGCACCCTGGCGAGCCACTACTCCCCCGGCCACGCCAAACACCACGTGGGCCTGCTCGACTCGCTCACCGGTGACCTGTACGTGGGCGACGCCGCCGGGGTGTATCTGCCCGAGACCGGGGACCTGCGGCCCGCAACGCCGCCGCCGGACTTCGATCTCGACGTCGCCCTCGGCTCGATCGCGCTGTTCACGGCCCTGAAACCGCAGCGGCTGCTGTTCAGCCACTACGGACCGGTGGAGGACGTGCCCTCGACCCTCGAACGGTCGGCTGAGGAGCTCCGGATCTGGGTGGACCTCACCAAGCGGGCAAGGGCGGAGGGACTCGACCTCGATCACGCTGTCGCCATGGTGCGCGACCGGACGCGGGAGCGGTACGCCGCGCTGCGCGCCGACGAGGCCACCGCCGAGCAGTTCGAGCTGCTGAGCGGCGCGCCGTCGAACGTCGCGGGGATCATGCACTGGCTGGATCGCGCCCCGCGCTGACTCCCGACCCCCTCGGAACGCGATTCCGGAGAGGCCGACTCTGCGGCGTGGTCTTCCCCCGGGGGGCCTTCCCCGGGGAAAAAGTGAACGGGCGCCGCCGACGCGGCGCCCGTTCGAGACATCAGGGCTGGCGCTTCGTCCGATCCTCGGCGTCCTCGGCATCCTCGGCGTCCTCGGAGCCGTCGAGCGCGTCGCCGAAGTCCGGCTCTATGAACGCGGGGCCGTAGGACGGCCCGCTCGTGGCGGAGGGCCGCTCGGCCGCGTCATCGGCGTCGCGCGTCTCCTCACCACCCGGTGCGGGTGCCGCCACAAGTGCCACCGGTGCGGGCGCCTCGCCGACGGCGGGCGTCGCAGCCACGTCGTCGCCCGTGGGACCGCCGTCCGCCTGACCGTCGGTCAGATCGTCCTCGTCCGAGAGGTCGTCGTCCCGGGGATCGCCGGCGGGCTGCGCCTCGTCTTCGTCCTCGTCCTTGACCGCCTCTCGGATGGCCTCGTCTCCGATTTCCTCTTCATCGTCGGCGAGGTCGTCCAGGAGGTCACCGGGCTCGTCACCGGACTCGTCGAAATCCTCCTCCAGGTCCTCGATCAGTCCGCCGGTCAGCTCGGCGTAGCGCTCGGCCGCGTCGGTCTCGCCGTCCTCGTCGAATCCCATGGCACGGGCGAACCAGTCGGTCGCCGCTTCTTCGTGCCCCGCGTCGGCCAGGGCGTCCGCGTACGCGAAGGCGAGCCGCGCCGACCACGGCTTCGGCTGAGGGTCGCGCAACTCAGGAACCCGCTGCAGCGTGATCACTGCGGCGTCGTGCTGCCCGAGGTCACGACGGGCCCCGGACTCCACGATGGCCAGTTCGATCCTGCCCGCGCGGTCCAGCCGTTCGGCCTCACGCGACCGGACGAGGTCGAGCGCCCGCTCGGGACGCCCGAGCCCACGCTCGCAGTCCGCCATGATCGGCAGGTACTCGTCCGAACCGGTGATCCGCCGGGCGGCCCGCAGGTCGCCCAGCGCCTCCGCGTACTGACCCGCGTGGTAGGCGGCGATCCCGGTGGCCTCGCGGACCACGCCGATCCTGCCCGCGAAGCGACGCGCCACCTTGGCGTGCTCGTAGGCCTTCTCCGGGTCCTCCGCGCTCAGCGCACGGGCGGCCGCCACGAGGTGGCTCGCCACGAGGTCCGCCAGGTCGTTCGGCAACGAGCGAAGCTCCGCACGCGCCTCCCGGTCCAGCTCGTCCGGGGTGATGTCGGGGTCGAGGGGCGGAATCTCCTCCCGCGTCCTCGGCTCGTCCGGCCTGCCGTAGCGGCTACGGCTGCCGCCCCGATCGTCGCGGCTGAAGGGACGCGCCGCGCCGCGGTCGCCGCTGAACGGCCTGGACTCGTCACGATCCCTGCCGAACGGGCGGTCGCCGCGGTCGCCGCCGAACTGGCGCCGTGGCCGGTCGCCGGAGCCCGACTCACGCCCGCGGAACGTCCGAGGCCCTTCCTCACGGTCGCGGCCCGAACGCCTGTCGTCGCGGTCCCGGGAGGATCCTCCGGGCCTGTCCCCCGGCGTACGGCGCGGCCCGTCCCGGAACGAGTCCCGATCGCGGTAGCGGTCGCCACCGGTGTCCTGCCGGTCTCCGTAGGGACGCCTGGGCCTGTCCTCGCCGCCTCTGCCGTCGCGGTCGCCTCTGCCGTCGCGGTCGCCGAACGAACGCCGCGGCCGCTCCTGGCCCCCGAAGCCCCGATCGGCACCCCGATCGCCGCCTCGATCTCCATACGGACGCCGGGGACGATCCTGCCCGAACCCGCTTCCGCCTCTGTCGTCACGGCCGTAACCGCGCTCCTGGTCCGTACGCCGCGGCGGACGACTGCCGAAGCCGCCCCGGTCGTCGCGGTCGTTCCGAGGCGTGAACGAGCGGCCCTCCCGGCCCTCCCGATTCTCTCGGCCCTCGCGGCCGTCGCGTTCGCGGGAGCCGTAGCGCCCGCCGAAACCGCCGCCCTGGCGCTGCGGGCGGTCTCCGTACCCGCCGCCGCCTTCCCGCCGATCGGTGCGGCGCTCACCGTAGGGCCGGCTGCCGCGGTCGTCGGAGCGGAACGGACGTCCGCCACGATCCTCGCGATCCCGGGAGCCCTGTCCGCCTCGGAAGCCGTCGCGCTCCCCGAAGGAGCGGCGCGGCCGATCGGTGCGGAAGGAGTCGCGGTCCTGATAGACGCGTTCCCTGCGTCCTTCGCCGCCCCCGGTTTCCCTGCGCCCCTCGGAGCCGCCGGCCCCACGCGGCCGCTCACCACCGCGCTCGAAGCTCCGGCCCCCGTCGCGGTCGCGGTATCCGCCGCGATCGTCGGTACGGCCACCGGCGCGATCCCCGCTGCCGAAAGGACGGCGACCGCGGTCATCCCGGTCACGGTAGCCGCCGCGCCTGTCGCGATCCCCATACGAGCCGGTCGGCCTGTCGTCACGATCACGCGAGCCGGAGCGCCCCCCGGACGGTCCACCCTGATCGCGGTAGCCGCGCCTGTCGGACTGGAACGGGCGCTCGCCGCGCTCGCCGCGATCGCTTCGGAAGCCTTCTCGCCGCTGTCCATAACGACCGCCGAAGCCGCCGCTTCCTCCATTACCGCGGAATCCTCCGGCGCGCTCAGCCCGGTTTCTGTTCTCTTCGCGGTTGTCTTCGCCACGGCCCGCGCCGTCGCGCCCGTCTTCTCTGTTCACTTCTGTCCTCTGTTGCTTGCTCACCGCGTCCGGTTCGCCGGCCGCAGGGCTCCGTCTTCCCGCTGTCCTGACTATTGGGGATCCGCCCCATGCCCGATGAGTTCCAGGGAAGACATGTTGTTGACGCCGCAGGTCCGCTGGGATCGCGTCCGCCGCAGCCTTCGCTTCTCGTCCGAAGCGACGAAGGCCACCCGTGGGGTGGCCCGGCATTGCCAGCCTAGCGCGCCGTCACCACCGCCCGGGCCCCGACCGGAGCGTTCGTCTCTCGTGGACACGGGTTCGGCGTGGTGAAGACATCGCCCTATAAATGCAGAAGGGCCGCCCTAATCAGGGCGGCCCTTCCAAAAGATTGTCCGGCGGCGTCCTACTCTCCCACACCGTCCCCGGTGCAGTACCATCGGCGCTGGCAGGCTTAACTTCCGGGTTCGGAATGTAACCGGGTGTTTCCCTACCGCCATAACCGCCGTAACCCCACGAAACACACAACCACACGGTTGCTGTCTCTGAGATCACATAGTGAACGCGAGCATAATATGGTCAAGTCCTCGGCCTATTAGTACCGGTCAGCTCCACACATTACTGCGCTTCCACTTCCGGCCTATCAACCCCATCATCTCTAGGGGGCCTTACCCACACAAGGTGGTGGGAGACCTCATCTTGAGGCGAGCTTCCCGCTTAGATGCTTTCAGCGG
>NZ_FTNI01000039.1 GCF_900156315.1 Microbispora rosea
TGCCCGAGCAGACAGTGCACCTCGCCGGCCCTGACCTCAAGGTCCACACCGTCCAGCGCGCGTACGCCGGGGAACTGCTTGACGATCCCCCTCATCTGCAGCAGGGGGTGTTCGTCGCCCATGGGGATCTCCCAAACGATGATCAGTTGGCGGAGTAGACGTGATCGCTGATGAGGCGGGTGGCGCCGATGACACCCGCGGTGTCGCTGAGTTCTGACAGCACGATCGGCAGGTTTCCGGTGGCGAGCGGCAGCGACCTGCGGTAGACCACGCTTCTGATCTCCGCGAGCAGCAGGTGGCCGAGCTTGGCCACGCCACCCGCGATGATCACGAGGCCGGGGTTGAAGAAGCTGACCAGGCTCGCCAGCACCTGACCCACCCGGCGTCCGCCGTCGCGGATCAGCCCGATCGCGCCCGCGTCGCCCTGCGCCGCCGCGGCGGCGACGTCCTCGGCCGTCAGCGTGCCCGCGACCGCGAGCCGTTCGGCCAGGTAGGGCGAGCCGCCCGAGCGTGCCACCACGACGGCCTCGCGCGCCAGCGCGGCGCCGCCGAAGTACGCCTCCAGGCATCCGGAGTTGCCGCAGGAGCAGACCGGCCCGAGGTCGTCCACCCGGATGTGGCCGATGTCGCCGGCGCTGCCGGACACCCCGCGGTAGATCTTCCCGTCCACCACGATGCCGCAGCCGATACCGGTGCCGATCTTGACGAGCAGGAAGTCGCCGACGTGCCGCGCGAGACCGGCGTGCAGCTCCCCGAGGGCCATGATGTTGACGTCGTTGTCGACCACCGCGGGACAGCCCAGCGCCTGCCCGACCGTCTCCCTGACCGGGTAGCGGTCCCAGCCCGGCATGATCGGCGGCACCACCGGAACGCCTTCGGCGAAGCTCACCGGCCCGGGGACGCCGATGCCGGCGCCGCTGAGTTCGGTGAACAGCCCGTCCCTGCTCAGCTTGCCGAGCAGTTCGACGGCCCGGTCGAGCACGAAGGCGGGCCCCTCTTTTATGTCGCAGGGCTCGCTCAGGTGACCGAGCACCTTGAGCTCTCCGTCGGTGACCGCGACGTCGATCGAGGTGGCGCCGATGTCGATCCCGGCGAACCGGATGTTGCGGGCAAGTCGCACGCGTCCCGAGCGCCTGCCCCCGCGTGAGGCGGCCAGTCCGTCGGGCTCGGCGAGTCCCAGCTCGATCAGCCGGTCCAGCTCGACGTTGAGCTTGGAGCGTGACAGGTCCACCACGTCGCCGAGTTCGGCGCGGGAATGCCCGCCGTCCCTCAGCAAACGCAGGAGCGCGGCCTGATGGACGTTCTCCGGCCTGATGGTCGTCCTCTTCACGTACGCCTCCGCGTCCCGGTGATTGGCTGGAAACGTACCCCTTTTCCGCTGATCAGGGAAGAGCTTTTATCGTTTCGATGCAACCTTTCGCTGAAATCAACAAAAGTTAGGAACGGCTGACGGGGTAGGAGTGCAGGAGGACGGTTGGAGGGCGCATGCTGGGGTTGCCTGACGAGGTGCGCGGCTGCCTGTTCGACATGGACGGGGTGCTCACGCGCACGGCCCGGATCCACGCCGCGGCGTGGAAGGAGATGTTCGACGAATACCTGCGGGATCGGGCGGCCGCCACCGGCACGCCGTACGTGCCCTTCGACGAGGCCGGCGACTACGAGCGGTACGTCGACGGCAAGAAGCGCCTGGACGGCACACGGGGGTTCCTGCTGGCCAGGGGCATCGACCTGCCCGAGGGCAGGCCGGACGACCCGCCGGGCATGCCCACCGTCAACGGCCTGAGCAACCGCAAGAACGAGCTGGTCCAGGCGATCCTCGACCGGCAGGGCGTGGAGGTCTTCGAGGGCTCGCTGCGCTACCTGCGCGCCGTACGCGACGCGGGGCTGCGCCGCGCGGTCGTCTCCAGCAGCGCCAACACCGTGCGCGTGCTCGCCGCGGCCGGGATCGACGACATGTTCGACGCGCGGATCGACGGCGAGGTGGCCAAGGAGCGCGGGCTTGCGGGCAAGCCCGCGCCCGACATGTTCCTCGCCGCCGCCGAGGCGCTCGGGATCGCGCCGGTCGAGGGCGCGGTGTTCGAGGACGCGCTGGCGGGGGTCGCCGCCGGGCGCGCGGGCGGCTTCGCCGTCGTGGTGGGCGTGGACCGCGGGCATCAGGCGCAGGCCCTGCGGGACAACGGCGCCGACGTGGTGGTGACGGACCTCTGCGAACTGCTGGACGAGAAATGATCAAGCATCCCGCCTTCATCGTCGAGCCGTGGTCGGTGCGGGAGTGCCACCTGCACACCGACGTGCTCGCCCAGACCGAGTCGGTGTTCGCACTGTCCAACGGGCACATCGGGCTGCGCGGCAACCTCGACGAGGGCGAGCCGTACGGCCTGCCGGGCACCTACCTCAACTCCTTCTACGAGCTGCGCCCGCTGCCGTACGCCGAGGCGGGCTACGGCTACCCCGAGTCCGGGCAGACGGTCGTCAACGTCACCAACGGCAAGGTGATCCGGCTGCTCGTGGACGACGAGCCGTTCGACGTCCGCTACGGCACGCTGCACTCACACGAGCGGGTCCTCGACCTGCGGGCGGGGACGCTCATCCGGAAGGCCTGCTGGAGCTCGCCGACCGGGGCGCAGGTGCGCGTCACCTCGACCCGGCTCGTGTCCTTCACCCACCGGGCCGTGGCCGCGGTGCGCTACGAGGTGGAGCCGGTGGACCAGCCGCTCAACGTGGTCGTCCAGTCGGAGCTGGTGGCCAACGAGACCGTGCCGCCGCCGACCGCCGACCCCCGCGCCGCCGCCGCGCTGGAGGCGCCGCTGGTGCTGGAGGAGAACGTCACCGCGCGCAACAACGTGTGCGTCATGGTCCACTCCACCCGGGCCAGCAGGCTGCGGGTCGCCGCGGGGATGCGTCACGAGATCGAGGGCCCGGACGGCACCCGGGTCGAGTGCGACGGCGGCGGCAACGTCAGCCGGGTCACGATCGCCACCCGGCTCGTGCCGGGCGAGCGGCTGCGGCTGGACAAGTTCTTCGCCTACGGCTGGTCGGCCAAACGGTCCAGGCCCGCGATGCACGACCAGGTCGTGGCGGCGCTGGCGGCGGCCCGGCTCACCGGATGGGACGGCCTGTGCGCCGAGCAGCGCGCCTTCCTCGACGACTTCTGGGCGGGCGCGGACGTCGAGGTCGAGGGCGACGCCGAGGTGCAGCAGGCCGTGCGCTTCGGGCTGTTCCACCTGCTCCAGGCGGGCGCGCGGCTGGAGCGGCGGCCCATCCCCGGCAAGGGGCTGACCGGCTCGGGCTACGACGGCCACGCGTTCTGGGACACCGAGAGCTTCGTGCTGACGGTGGCCACCTACACCTACCCCCGGGCCGCCGCCGACGCCCTGACGTGGCGCGCCTCGATCCTGCCCCTCGCCCAGGCGCGGGCCGAGCAGCTCGGGCTGGCCGGGGCGGCCTTCCCCTGGCGCACGATCAACGGCGAGGAGTGCTCGGGATACTGGCCCGCGGGCACGGCGGCCTTCCACGTCAACGCCGACATCGCCGCCGCGGTCACGCGGTACGTCGACGCGACCGAGGACACCGATTTCGAGCGGGACATCGGCCTGCCGCTGCTCGTCTCGACCGCCCGGCTGTGGTGCGCGCTCGGCCACCACGACGCCGAGGGCCTCTACCGCATCGACGGTGTGACCGGCCCGGACGAGTACAGCGCCATCGCGGACAACAACGTCTTCACCAACCTCATGGCCCAGCGGAACCTGCGGGCCGCCGCCGCGACGGCCGTACGCCACCTCGACCGGGCCGAGCGGCTCGGGGTCACGCTGGAGGAGACGGCGATGTGGCGCGACTGCGCCGCCGCCATCTCCCTGCCGTACGACGAGCGGCTGGGGGTCCACGAGCAGAGCGAGGGGTTCACCGGGCACGCCGTGTGGGACTTCGCGGGCACGACGCCCGAGCAGTATCCGCTGCTGCTGCACTTCCCCTACTTCGACCTCTACCGCAAGCAGGTCGTCAAGCAGGCCGACCTCGTGCTGGCCATGCATCTGTGCGGTGAGGCGTTCACGCCCGAGCAGAAGGCGCGCAACTTCGCCTACTACGAGGCGCTGACCGTGCGGGACTCCTCGCTGTCGTCCTGCACTCAGGCCGTGCTCGCCGCCGAGGTGGGGCAGCTCGATCTCGCCTACGCCTATCTGGGCGAGGCCGCGCTGATGGACCTGCGCGACCTGGAGCACAACACCCGCGACGGCGTCCACATGGCCTCGCTCGCCGGGGCGTGGATCGCGCTGGTGGGCGGGTTCGGCGGCATGCGGGCACGCGACGGGCGGCTCCGCTTCGCGCCCCGCCTGCCGTCGGGCATCACCAGGCTCACCTTCCGCGTCCGCTACCGGGGCCGCCTGCTGCGGGTCGACATCACCCAGGACGGCACGACGTACCGGCTTCTGCACGGCCCGCCGCTCACGCTGTCGCACCACGGCGAGGAGCTCACGCTGGGCGCGCAGCCGCAGGCCCGGCGCAACGCGCCACCGCCCTTCCCCGACCTGCGGGTCAAGCAGCCGCCGGGCCGCGAGCCCGCACCCCGGCGGCCCGGGGACCTGTCCCGCGATCTCATCGGCCCGGCCGAGGAACCGGCCGAGGAGCTCTGACGGCCCGGCCGGCGCGACGAGGGAGGGTCAGAGCATCGCCTGCAGGGAGGCGCCGGCCTGCTGGCCCAGCGTGGTGGGGAGATAGGGCTGCTCGGCCATCACGGCCTCCCAGTTATCGCGGATCGCCTCGATGGTGAGGTCGTCGGTCCGCCAGCCCGGCCCCTCGGCCACGAACACCCTGGCGATCCGCCCCGCGCCGACCGAGAACACCTCGCCGGTGGTCTCGCAGCTCTCGTGGGCCAGGTAGGCCACCAGCGGGCTGACCCGCTCGGGGGTGAACCTGCTCTCGAACTCCGCGGGCAGCAGCGTCTCGGTCATGCGCGTCCACGCGACCGGGGCGATCGCGTTGGCCTTGATGTTCGCCCGCGCGCCCTCGATGCCGAGGGTCTTGGTGAGGCCCACCAGGCCCATCTTGGCCGTCGAGTAGTTGGCCTGGCCGAAGTTGCCGAACAGCCCGGCGGGCGAGGAGGTGTTCACGATCCGTCCGTACGCCTGCTCCTTCATATGCGGGAACGCCGCGCGGCTGACCAGGAACGAGCCGCGCACGTGCACGGCGATCACGGCGTCGAACTCCTCGACCGTCATCTTCCCGAACGACCGGTCGCGCAGGATGCCGGCGTTGTTGACGACGACGTCGACGCGGCCGAACGCGTCGAGCGCCGTCCGCACGATCGCCTCCGCGCCCTCCGGGGTGGCGACGTTGTCGGTGCTGGCCACCGCCTCCCCGCCGTTCTTCACGATCAGTTCGGCGACCTCCGCCGCGGGGCCGGAGGATGCGCCGGAGCCGTCGAGGGCGCCGCCGAGGTCGTTGACGACGACCTTCGCTCCGCGCCGGCCGAGCAGCAGCGCGTGCGACCGGCCGAGCCCGTGTCCGGCTCCCGTGACGATCGCGACCCTTCCGTCGAACCTCAGCTCGGACCCCTCAGCAGCCGTCATGGCGCCACCCTTCGATAAAGAGAACAAGGTTCTGGTAGCACTTTAACCTCTGGCGGCGGTGCCGGCCGGTGCCGCGTCGTGGTGCGCCAGACGGCTACGTCGCCGCCGGGTGCGACGGTATGGCCGCGGGCGGCCGTCAGGCGGACGGCGCGTACCAGAGGTCGGGCTCGCCCGGCACGCGGGTGACCCTGTCCCGCCGCTCCAGCCACACCAGGTGGGCGAGCGTCTCGTTGTTGGCCGCCCGCCGCATGTACGCGGGGATCTCCTCCCAGCTGCGCGACCAGGTGAGCCGGGTGGCGATGTCCCAGCAGGTGGAGCCGTCGCCCTCCGCCACGACGCGCCGCACCTCCGCCAGCCGCTCCTCGTGGTGCCCGATCACGTAGTCCACGCGCTTCGCCAGCTCCAGGAAGCGGTACTCGTGGGCGGGCAGCACCTCCTCGACGTCGAGCTTGCCCACCGCCCGCAACGCGTCGAGGTAGTCGGCGAGCGGGTTGGCCGTCGACTGGGGGTGCACGGCGACCATCGACGTGATCCGGGCGAGCACGTGGTCGCCGGAGAACAGCAGCCTGCGCTCCGGCTCCACGAAGCACAGGTGACCGGGCGAGTGGCCGGGGGTCCACATCGCCCGCAGGTTCCAGCCGGGCAGGTCGAGCCGGTCGCCGTCCTCGATGAGCCGGTCGGGCGTCGCCATCGTGACGAACTGGCGCACCATGACCGACGCCCCGGCGAGCTCCTGCGCCGTCATGTCCGGCACCCCGCACCTGACCAGCAGGGACCGCTCCCGCTGCACGAGCGACTCGATCGCCGACTCGTCGTAGCGGTCGTGCACGAGGCGGGCGTCGGCCGGATGCAGCCCGATCCAGGCGCCGGAGGCCTCCCGGATCCGCCCGGCCAGGCCGTAGTGGTCCGGATGGATGTGCGTGACCAGCACGGCCTTCACGTCGGTGATCTCGTACCCGGCCGTGGCGAGCCCCGCGACGAGCGCCTCGTACGCCTCCTCGGTGTTCCATCCGGCGTCGATGATCACAACCCCGTCCGGGATCTCCAGGGCGTAGACCAGGACGTAGCGCAGCGGGTTGATCGGGATCGGGACGGGAATCGACCACAGCCCCGGCCGCACTCGCTCGACCTCGGGCAGTCCTCCGCCCAGCCACGCCGCGCGCTGCGCCTCGTTCGCCGCGGTCACGATCACCTTGCTCATCCGGCTCCCGCCCCTTTCGCCGCCCTGCCCGCTTGATTGTGCCGTCTTACCGAATTTGGTTCTACTGGGGGTGCCTCGGAGCGGGACCGGCCGGGAGGCGTACGCACGCAAGCGCGGAGGCGAGGACGACCCCGGCGGTGAGCGCCCGGACGGGGCCCACGCCGGCGATCCCCGGCAGCGGCGCCAGGCGGGAGCGAGGAGCGCGTCCCGCTCGCGGACGACCGGCTCACCCGTGACCGGCCGCCGGGTCCCGGCGCGGATGGGCCGCGAGCACGACCGCGACCGGACGCGCGTCCGGGTCGTCCCGATCCCGCTCGGCGGCCTCCAGGAGCATGGCCGACACCCGCTCGTAGAGGGACGCCACCGTCGCCGGCGACAGCCGTACCACCACGTCGGACATCCCCGCGGCCTCGACCCACGCCTCGCTCCACAGGTCGCACTCGCGCTCGAAGTTCTCGACGTCGGCCGTGAGCTTTTCGAGCTGACGCCGCCGCGGGAACGCCGCGGCCTCCCGGCCCTCGGCGGTCGCGGCCATCTCCACGTCGCTCCAGGAGGTGAAGCGGTGGATCGCCCGCCACCGGCGCTCGCGCCGGTCGCGCCGGTCGGGATCGGCCTCCAGGAAGCCATACCTGGCGAGTTGGCGCAGGTGATAGCTGGTGGCGCCGGAGCTCTCCCCGAGGCGCCCGGCAAGCTCGGTCGCGGTCGCCGGGCCGTTCGCGCGCAACTCCCCCAGCAGCCGCGTCCGCAGCGGGTGGGCCACCGCCTTCAGAATGCGGGGATCGTCGACGTGGAAGACCTCGTGATCCATACGGCCGACGCTAACCTCGCAAAGATAGTTTTGCAAAAGTCTCTTTGCGGAAATGTAAGTTTCAGCCGCGTCCCCTCGCAATGGCCGGTCAGGCGCGTCTCGCCGCCCCGATCGTTGACGCCCACGGAAAGCCGAAGGAAGCATGCGAGTCGCCTCCCACCTTGGGAGCGCTCCCACTCTCCCCGAGGACCACTGTGCTCAGACGAATCGGCATCCTCGCCGTGGCGGCACTGGCCACGGCCTGCCTGACCGGCGCACCTCCCGCCACGGCGGACGAGGGCCCGGAACAGGTCCCCAACGGCACGTTCGACACCACCACCGACCCGTGGTGGCACACCGAGAACCTGAACTTCGAGCTGTCCGACGGCCGGCTCTGCTCCGACGTCCCCGCGGGCACGACCAACCCCTGGGACGCGATCATCGGGGTCAACGACATCCCGCTGGTCAAGGACGAGACCTACGCGTTCAGCTTCTTCGCCACCGCGAACCCCGGGAAGGTCGCCAGGGCGTACGTCCAGCTCCCGGTCGACCCCTACACGCAGTACGTGTCGGCCGCCCCCGAGCTGAGCGTCTCGGGCAACACCTACAGCTACACGTTCACCTCGCCGGTCGACCTGCCCAACGCGCAGGTCGTCTTCCAGCTCGGCGGCAGCGCGACGGCGTGGCGGTTCTGCATGGACAACGTCTCGCTCAAGGGCGGGGCGCCGCCTGAGGTCTACACGCCCGACACCGGCCCCCGGGTCCGCGTGAACCAGGTGGCCTACCTGCCCAAGGGCCCCAAGAACGCCACCGTGGTCACCGACGCCACCGAGGCGCTGCCCTGGCAGCTCAAGAACTCCGCCGGGACCGTGGTCGCGCACGGCACGACCACCCCGCGCGGCGTCGACGCCAGCTCCACCCAGAACGTCCACTCGATCGACTTCGGCGCGTACACGAAGGCCGGGACCGGCTACACGCTGACCGCCGACGGCGAGACGAGCCGGCCGTTCGACATCAAGCCCGACGCGTACGCCGGCCTCAAGCTCGACGCGCTGAAGTTCTACTACACCCAGCGCAGCGGGATCGCGATCGACGACGCCCTGCGTCCCGGCTACGGCCGGCCCGCCGGCCACGCGGGCGTCGCCCCCAACCAGGGCGACACGAACGTGCCCTGCCAGCCGGGCGTCTGCGACTACTCCCTCGACGTGTCCGGCGGCTGGTACGACGCGGGCGACCACGGCAAGTACGTCGTCAACGGCGGCATCTCGGTCGCCCAGCTCATGAGCGAGTTCGAGCGCACCAAGAACGCCGCGACCGCCAAACCGATCGGGAGCCTGAACATCCCCGAGAGCGGCGACGACGTCCCCGACGTGCTCGACGAGGCCCGCTGGGAGCAGGAGTTCCTGCTGAAGATGCAGCGCTCCGACGGCATGGTCCACCACAAGATCCACGACGAGAACTGGACCGGCCTGCCGCTGCTGCCGCACCTGGACTCGCAGAAGCGCGAGCTGCACCCGGTCTCCACGGCCGCCACGCTCAACCTCGCCGCGACGGCCGCCCAGGCGGCCCGGATCTTCGCGCCGTACGACGCCGGGTTCGCCGCGAAGAACCTCGCGGCGGCGAAGAAGGCGTGGACGGCGGCCAAGGCGCACCCGGACCTGCTGGCCTCCCCCTCCGACGGCGTCGGCGGCGGCACCTACGACGACGCCAACGTCAGCGACGAGTTCTACTGGGCCGCGGCCGAGCTCTACATCACGACGGGCGACAAGGAGTACAAGGACTTCGTCCTCGCCTCGCCGCACCACACGGCCGACATCTGGAAGACGGGCGCCATGGACTGGGGCAACGTCGCGGCGCTCGGCCGCCTCGACCTGGCGACCGTGCCCAACGCCCTGCCCGGACGCGACGAGGTGCGCGCCTCGGTGGTGGCCGGCGCGGACAAGTACCTCGCCGCGCTGAAGGCCCACCCGTACGGCCTGCCGTACGCCACGACGTCCTACGACTGGGGATCGAACAGCATCGTCGTCAACAACCTGGTGGTCATCGCCACGGCCTACGACCTCACCGGCGACGTGAAGTACCGCGACGGCGTGCTGGAGGGCATCGACTACATCTTCGGCCGCAACGCGCTCAACCAGTCGTACGTGACCGGTTACGGCGAGGTGGCGTCGAAGAACCAGCACACCAGGTGGTACGCCCACTCGCTGGACACCTCGCTGCCGAACCCGCCGCGCGGCACGCTCGCGGGCGGCCCCAACTCCGCCATCCAGGACCCGGTGGCCCAGGCGAAGCTCAAGGGCTGCGTGGCGCAGTTCTGCTACATCGACGACATCGGCTCCTGGGCGACCAACGAGCTGACGATCAACTGGAACTCGCCGCTGTCGTGGATCTCGGCGTTCGTCGCCGACCAGGGCGACGGCGCGGTCAAGGCGCCGGGCGGGTGCAAGGTCACCTACACCACGCACGGCTCGTGGCCGACGGGCTTCACCACCCAGATCACGCTCAAGAACACCGGCACGAAGGCGATCGACGGCTGGTCGCTGAAGTGGTCGTTCCTGGGCGGCCAGAAGATCGACATCGGCTGGAACGCCAAGTTCTCCCAGCAGGCGGCCACCGTGACCGCCGGGAACGAGTCGTACAACAAGACCATCCGGCCGGGCCAGTCGATCACCTTCGGCTTCAACGGCCAGGGCGCGCCGGGGGCCAACCCCGCGCCCGACCTGTTCACGCTGAACGGCGCCGCCTGCGCCTGACCCGATCCGCACCGGATCGGTAAGACTCCGGCCGCCGTCCCAGTAGGGCGGCGGCCGGTTCCATTCACCCCCTGCGCCGGGGGCGTTCCTCCTTGACCAAGGCGGCGAAACGGAAGGCGACCTCACCCCAGGCGGCCCGCGAGAGCGGGTCGTCGGTCACGGCGGCGGCGTACAGCTCGTCGACGTCGAGACCCCGCCTGCGGGTGTGCTCGACGTCCCACTTCCGGATGCGTTCCGGCCCGACCTCGGGGTGGAACTGCACGCCCCAGGCGCGGTCGCCCAGCCGGAACGCCTGGTAGGGGCAGCGTTCGGTCTCGGCGAGCCACACCGCGCCCGGCGGCAGGGCCGTGACGGCGTCGATGTGGTTCTCGATCGCCGGGACGGCCGCGGGCAGCCCGCCGAAGACCACGTCGTCCGCCGCCTCGGCCCTCATGGTGATTGACGTGCTGCCGTGCTCGGGCGCCCCGGCGTCGCCCTGGACCTTCCCGCCGCCGACCGAGGCCAGCATCTGGCCGCCCAGGCAGATGCCGAAGAACGGCGCCGACCGGGCGAGGGCCTGCTCGACGAGCGCGCGGGTGGCCGGCAGCCAGGGCGCCCTGTCGTCGTCGTCCGGCAGGTAACCGCCGCCGAGCACGAGCAGGCCGTCGTGCTCCAGTCGCGCCGGGAGGGCGGACCCGTCGAAGGCGGTGACCACGTCGACGGCGACCCCGGCGGCGTCCAGCCATTCCCCGAACCGCCCGGGACCTCCGTTCGCTCCGTTCTGTACGGCGAGCACACGTGGCGTGTCCGGCATGAGCCCGGACTCTACCGCCCTCGCCCCCGGACGCCGGGCGGCGGCCGCTCCCTCGCCCCCTGACGGGGGTCACAGGTCTGTCGTCCAGGGCACGTCCACCCAGGCCAGGGATGGCGCCACCCGGGCCGGCCTCGACGCGGTGGCGACGCTCGCCCTGCGGGCGTGGCCGTAGGCTGTCGGGCGTGATCGACGACATCTGGGTGGACGACGCCGTCACGGCGCTGCGTCCGGACTTCGCCGTCCTGGTGGTCTGCGCGTACGGCCTGCGCAACGGGCCCTCCGACGACCGTTCGCGAGCCTGGCTCGCCGACGCGGCGGCCGACGCCGTGCCGCTCGACGACGAGAGGATCGAGGCCTGGCGGGCGGCCTACCGCGCCTTCGGCGCCAAGCCCCAGCGCACCCGGCCTTCGGTCGACGCGCTGGTCCGCCGGATGCCGCTCCCCGAGATCAACCTGGTGGTGGACGCCTACAACAGCGTGTCCGTACGGCACGGCCTCCCGATCGGCGGCGAGGACCTGCGCCGCTACCAGGGCGCCGCCCGGCTGATGCGGGCCGCGGGAGACGAGCCCTCGGAGGAGGCGCTGGGCGACCCCGAGATCGGCGAGGTGGTGTGGCGCGACGACGCGGGCGTCACCTGCCGGCGGTGGAACTGGCGGCAGTGCGTCAGGACCAGGATCACCGAG
Organism: Microbispora rosea; assembly: GCF_900156315.1. Taxonomy (GTDB): domain Bacteria; phylum Actinomycetota; class Actinomycetes; order Streptosporangiales; family Streptosporangiaceae; genus Microbispora; species Microbispora rosea. Next base: position 11,785 of record NZ_FTNI01000039.1, read on the forward strand.
GAGACGGTGGACGCCCTCTTCCTGCTGGAACGCCTCGAACCGCTCTCTCTCGACGCGCTGCGCGCCGCGGGCGACGACCTTGCCGGTATGCTGTCCGATATAGCTCCCAATATCCGGATCGAGTCGCGGCTCATCGGCTGACCAGTCGTTGTGACCAGAGGGTAAGGGACACCTCACCACCCAGACGGGCTATCCGCGCGTGACCTGTTTTATCGATCCTGGGAGGATGGGCCGGGACCTGCGACCCGCCGGGGCGCACGTCGGTGTGTGAGGCGAGTAGCCTTGGACAGGTTCACCAAACATCAACGCCGATCTGCGGAAGAGGGCGATTTCCGCCGTGTCGTCTGAGTCGTCGCGGTCAAACCCACTGGCAAGCTTTGGGCAAAATGAGTGGCTTGTCGATGAGTTGTACCAGAAGTATCTCGAAGATCCCGAGTCTGTTGACCAGGCCTGGTGGCACTTCTTCGCTGACTACAACGGGACGGCCAAGCCCGCTCCGTCCAAGTCCGCGGTCGGCGCGAACGGCGCGACCGCGACGGCCGCGCCAGAGGCTCCCGCTCCGGTGAGCCCGGCCCCGCAGACGGCGCCACCGCAGCCGAAGCCGCAGGCGAAGCCCGAGGCCAAGGCGCCCGCCAAGCAGCAGCCCCCGGCCGGCGCGGTCGAGGAGAAGCTGCGCGGCGCCGCCGCGCGCACCGCCGCCAACATGGAGGCCTCGCTGGTCGTTCCCACGGCCACGAGCGTCCGCGCGGTCCCCGCGAAGCTGTTGATCGACAACCGCATCGTCATCAACAACCATCTGTCCCGCGGACGCGGCGGCAAGATCTCCTTCACCCACGTCATCGGCTACGCGATCGTCCGGGCGCTGAAGTCCATGCCCGAGATGAACCACTCGTACGCCGAGGTGGACGGCAAGCCGGTCCTCGTCAAGCCCGAGCACGTCGGGCTCGGCCTCGCGATCGACGTGCAGAAGAGCGACGGCTCCCGCCAGCTCCTGGTGCCGTCGATCAAGCAGGCCGAGAGCATGGACTTCCGCCAGTTCTGGGTGGCGTACGAGGAGATCGTGCGCAAGGCCCGCGCGGGCAAGCTCGGCGTGGAGGACTTCCAGGGCACGACGATCTCCCTGACGAACCCCGGCACGATCGGCACGGTCCACTCGGTGCCGCGGCTGATGCCCGGCCAGGGCACGATCATCGGCGTCGGCGCGATGGAGTACCCCGCGGAATACCAGGGCGCCTCGGCGGAGACGCTGTCCCGCCTTGCCATCAGCAAGGTGATGACGCTCACCTCCACCTACGACCACCGGATCATCCAGGGCGCCCAGTCGGGCGACTTCCTGCGCCGCATCCACCAGCTCCTGCTCGGCGCCGACGGCTTCTACGACGAGATCTTCGAGTCGCTGCGCATCCCCTACGAGCCGGTGCGCTGGGTGCAGGACATCTCGGCCACCCACGACGACGACGTCGCCAAGTCCGCGCGCGTGCTGGAGCTCATCCACGCCTACCGGGTCCGCGGCCACCTCATGGCCGACACCGACCCGCTGGAGTACCGCCAGCGCAAGCACCCGGACCTCGACATCCAGTCGCACGGCCTGACGCTGTGGGACCTGGAGCGCGAGTTCCCGACCGGCGGCTTCGGCGGCAAGCCGCTGATGAAGCTGCGCGACATCCTCGGCGTGCTGCGCGACTCGTACTGCCGCACGATCGGCATCGAGTACATGCACATCCAGAACCCCGAGGAGCGGGCCTGGATCCAGGCGCGGGTGGAGCGGCCGCACTCCAAGCCCAGCCGCGAGGAGCAGCTGAACATCCTCCGCAGGCTCAACACCGCCGAGGCGTTCGAGACCTTCCTGCAGACCAAGTACGTCGGCCAGAAGCGGTTCTCGCTGGAGGGCGGCGAGTCGCTGATCCCGCTGCTCGACTCGGTGATCAGCGACGCGGCGGCGGAGCGCCTCGACGAGGTCGTCATCGGCATGGCCCACCGCGGCCGGCTCAACGTGCTCGCCAACATCGTGGGCAAGTCGTACGCCCAGATCTTCGGCGAGTTCGAGGGCAACATCGACCCCCGCAGTTCGCACGGCTCCGGCGACGTGAAGTACCACCTCGGCGCGAGCGGCGACTTCACGACCGTCGACGGCAACAAGATCAGCACGTCGGTGGTGGCGAACCCCTCGCACCTGGAGGCCGTCGACCCCGTCCTGGAGGGCGTGGTCCGGGCCAAGCAGGACCTGCTTGAGCGCGGCGAGGAGGGCTTCACCGTCCTGCCCGTGCTCGTCCACGGCGACGCGGCGTTCGCCGGTCAGGGCGTGGTCGCCGAGACCCTGCACCTGTCCCAGCTGCGCGGCTACCGCACCGGCGGCACCGTCCACATCGTGGTGAACAACCAGGTCGGCTTCACCACCTCCCCCGCGTCCTCGCGGTCGAGCGTGTACGCCACCGACGTCGCGCGCATGATCCAGGCGCCGATCTTCCACGTGAACGGCGACGACCCCGAGGCGGTCGTGCGGGTCGGCCGGCTCGCCTACGAGTACCGCCAGACGTTCCGCAAGGACGTCGTCATCGACATGGTCTGCTACCGGCGGCGCGGCCACAACGAGGGCGACAACCCGGCATTCACGCAGCCGCTGATGTACGACCTCATCGACGCCAAGCGCTCGACCCGCAAGCTGTACACCGAGGCCCTCATCGGCCGCGGGGACATCACGGTCGAGGAGGCCGAGCAGGCGCTGCGCGACTACCAGGAGCAGCTTGAGCGGGCCTTCACCGAGACCCGTGAGGCCGTCAAGCAGCCGCCGGCGCCCGGCGCGGTCCGGGTTCCGGAGCCCGACGAGCTGATCCCGTGGTCGCACGAGGACACCAAGACGGCGATCTCGGAGGAGGTCGTCAAGCGGGTCATCGACACCCAGCTCAACCTGCCTGAGGGCTTCACCGTCCACCCGCGTCTCGCCCCGGTGATCCAGCGCCGCGGCGCGATGGTCTCCGAGGACGCGATCGACTGGGCGACCGGTGAGCTGCTCGCGTTCGGCTCGCTGCTCATCGACGACCACCCGGTCCGCCTGGTCGGTCAGGACTCCCGGCGCGGCACCTTCGGCCAGCGTCACGCCGTGCTGGTCGACCGCGTCACCGGCGACGAGCACACCCCGCTCAAGACGTTCAACCAGGGCACCACGAAGTTCTACGTGTACGACTCGCTGCTCAGCGAGTTCGCAGCCATGGGCTTCGAGTACGGCTACAGCGTGGTCCGCCCGGACGCCCTGGTCGCCTGGGAGGCGCAGTTCGGCGACTTCGCCGACGGCGCCCAGTCGATCATCGACGAGTTCATCTCGTCGGGCGAGCAGAAGTGGGGTCAGCGCTCCTCGGTCGTGCTGCTGCTGCCGCACGGTTACGAGGGCCAGGGCCCGGACCACTCCTCCGCCCGCATCGAGCGCTACCTGCAGATGTGCGCGCAGGACAACATGACGGTGGCGCAGCCGAGCACCCCGGCGAACTACTTCCACCTGCTGCGCTGGCAGGTGCTGTCGGAGCGGCGCAAGCCCCTCATCGTGTTCACGCCCAAGTCGCTGCTGCGGCTCAAGGCGGCGGCCTCGGCCACCTCGGAGTTCACCTCCGGCGCCTTCCGCCCGGTCATCGGCGACTCGACGGTGGACCCGTCGGCGGTCCGCAAGGTCGTGGTCTGCTCGGGCAGGATCTACTACGACCTTCTCGCGCGGCGCGAGAAGGAGGGCAGGAAGGACGTGGCGCTGGTGCGCCTGGAGCGCATCTACCCGTTCCCGGAGAACCCGCTCAAGGCCGAGCTGGCCCGCTACGGCGCGGACGCGGAGCTGCTCTGGGCGCAGGACGAGCCCGTCAACATGGGCCCGTGGCCCTACCTGAGCCTGAAGATGGTGGAGAAGCCCGACCTGCTCGGGGGCCGCACCTTCCGCCGGGTCTCGCGTACGCCGAACTCCTCGCCGGCCGTCGGTTCGCACTCCAAGCACGACGAGGAGCTGCGCGGCATCCTGGACGAGATCTTCGGCTGAGCGAGGATTCCGTACCACTGAGGAGGTCCCCCACGCCCGTGGGGGGCCTCTCTCCATGATCAGGTCATTCACTGGAGCGAGGTATGTACTTCACCGACAGGGGGATCGAGGAGCTCGTCGAGCGCCGCGGCGAGGAGGAGGTCAGCGTGGGCTGGCTCGCGGAGCGGCTGCGCGAGTTCGTGGACCTCAACCCCGAGTTCGAGGTGCCCGTCGAGCGGCTGGCCACCTGGCTCGCACGCCTGGACGAAGACGACGACTGACGACCACGACCCACGAAGACGACTGACGAAGACGGCTGACGAGGACGGGCGCACGACGAGACCCAGGGTCCGGGGGCAGACGCGGAAAACGCGATACATCTTGACTTTGCACAAACGCGATATATCTTGTTTGTGGATGGTTCGTCCGTGCGGATGCCTACCCGCGCGGGCGCAGGACTTCGCGTGGAAGGGCCTGAGTGATGCCCCAGTGGACGATCGACACCCCCGGACGGCTCACGTTCGGAGCGGTCACCGCGCTCAACGTGCGCATCGTGGCCGGCCGGCTGGCCGTGCTGGCCAGTGACGGCCCGCCGACCCTCGAAGTGACGGAGGTGGACGGCGCGCCGCTGGTGGTGACCCATGACGACGACGGCCGCCTGACCGTCGCGTACAAGGACCTGACGTGGGACGGGATTCTCGGGTGGTTACGCCCGGGCCCGCGCAGGACCACGCTGACGCTGACCGTGCCGAGGACGTGCCCCGTCCAGGCCGGGGTCGTCTCCGCCTCCGCCGTCGTGGCGGGCATGGAGGCGACCACCGGCGTGAAGGGCGTGTCGGGGGAGATCGTCCTCGACGGCGTCAGCGGCGAGGTGCAGGCCGAGACGGTCTCGGGCTCGGTGGAGAGCCGGGGCCTGGCCGGCGACCTGTCCTTCTCGAGCGTCTCCGGCGACCTCACCGTGGCCGCGGGCCGGCCGCGGCGGCTTCGCGCCAACACCGTGTCGGGCCGCGTCACCGCCGACCTCGAACTGGAGCCCACCGGTCACGTCACCGTGAACAGCATGTCAGGCGCGATCGTCGTACGGCTCCCGCACGACGTGGACACCGACGTGTCCGTCCACTCGACCTCAGGCAGGATCGAGTCGGCCTTCCCCGAGTTGCGCGTCGCCTCGGCCCCGGGGGCCCGTTCGCTCAGCGGCCGGCTGGGCGGCGGCATGGCGTCCCTCTCGGCGATCACGGTGTCCGGCGCCGTCACCCTGCTCAGCGGCCAGCCCGCCGGCAGGAGAGAAGAGGAGAGAGCGTGAGCGAGCGAACAAGGCGACACCGTGGCGGGCGACGGCCGCTCCGAGCCGAAGGCGGGGAGACGGCATGAGCCCCGTGTTCGGGCACGGCAGGCTGCGGCTCTACCTGCTGAAGCTGCTGGAGGAGAGCCCGCGGCACGGCTACGAGATCATCCGGCTCCTGCAAGACCGCTTCCTCGGCGTCTACTCCCCCTCCCCCGGCACGATCTACCCCAGGCTGGCCCGGCTGGAGGACGAGGGCCTGGTCACCCACGAGGTCGTGGACGGCAAGAAGGTCTTCACCCTCACCGACAAGGGGCGGGCCGAGCTCAACGACCGGATGGACGAGCTGGCCGACCTGGAGCAGGAGATCACCGCCTCGGTGCAGGACATCGCGCGCGAGGTGAAGGAGGACGTGCGGCAGACCGTGCGATCCCTCCGCGAGGAGCTCACCCAGATGGCCAGGGACATCGGCCACGACAACCGCGACCCGCGGCGCGAGCAGAAAGACGAGTGGCGGCGGCAGCGCGACCACGCCAGGGAGGAGTGGCGCAGGCAGAAGGAGGAGTGGCGCCGCCACAAGCGCCAGTGGCAGGAGGAGAGCGAGCGCTGGCAGCACGAGTGGCGCCGGATCTGGGAGGAGTCCTGGGGGGCCGGCGGCGGCCGGCAGGGCGGGCACGACGCCGCGCTCAGCCGGATGCTGGCCGACTTCGTCGCCGACGTCCACCGGTCCTCCGGCGCGGGCGTGTCAGAAGGAGCCCTTGCCGAGTGCCGGGCCGCCCTCGACGAGGCCGCCGAGCGCATCCGCCAGGCGCTGCGTTCCTGACCTGGGTCGTCAGCCGGACCGCCGACGACCGAGCCGAACCGCCGGACGACCGGGCGTTCCGGCTCCGCCTCACGGCGCTCCGCCGCGCCGGGTCCCGTGGCCCGCCGCGGCGGACGGACGTGGGCCGGACGACGCCTTCCGCGCCCCGGCCCCTCGTCAGAGCGTGAAGACCACCTTGCCGAAGACCTCGCCGCGGTGCATGGCCGCGAAGCCCTCCTCCGCCTCGGCCAGGGGCAGCACCCGGTCGATCATCGGCCGGACACCCGTCTGCTCCAGGAACACCGCGAGCCGCGCGAGCTGCTCACGCGTCCCCATCGTGGATCCGATGATCGACTTCTGCAGGAAGTAGACCTGCGCGAGCTGTGTCGCGGCGACCATGCCGCTCGTCGCGCCGCAGGTGACGATCCGGCCGCCCGGGCGCAGGGAGCTGAGCGAGTGCTTCCAGGTGGCCTCGCCGACCGTCTCCATGACGGCGTCCACCCGCTCGGGCAGCCGTGCGCCCGTCTCGAAGACCCGGTCGGCACCGAGCGCGAGGGCCCGTTCCCGCTTGTCCTGCGAGCGGCTCGTCGCCCAGACGCGGAAGCCGCCGGCCCGGCCGAGCGCGATCAGCGCGGTCGCCACGCCGCCGCCGGCGCCCTGGACCAGGATGGTCGAGCCCGGCTCGAGCCCGGCCTTGTCGAAGATCATGCGGTAGGCCGTCAGCCAGGCCGTGGGCAGGCAGGCGGCCTCCTCGAAGGAGATCGCCGCGGGCTTGGGCACCAGGTTGCGGCGGGGCACCGCGACCTTCTCCGCGAACGTCCCGTCGTACTTCTCCGACAGCAGCGAACGCGCCGGGTCGAGCGTCTCGTCCCCGTCGACCGGCGTGCCGATGACGGAGTGGACGATGACCTCGTTGCCGTCCTCGTCCACCCCCGCCGCGTCGCAGCCGAGCACGATCGGCAGCCGCTCCTGGCTGATCCCCACGCCCTTGAGGGTCCACAGGTCGTGGTGATTGAGCGCGGCGGCCCGGACCGTGACGGTCGTCCATCCCTCCGGTACGACGGGCTCGGGGTGGTCCCCGAACGTCAGGCACTTGATCGGGTCGTCCGGATCGAACTGTGTGGCGGTGACGGCGAACATGCCAGAACATTACTCCGGCCGTCGCGCCCGGCCCGGACATCCCCCGCGCGGCTCGCCGCCGGGCGCCTTTTGATACCGGAGACCACCGCTGGGACCAGAGCGCCGGAAATCAAACAAGACCGGTCAAGAATGGCGCGTCAACCCGCCGGCGCCGCCACGCGACGCCGTACGGCCAAGGCACCATGACCTGGCACGATCAATCCCATAACCGCTCGCTATGGATAACAGATAGGGCAAAGTGCCGATTGTTCTCGTTATAGCCGCGGCAATTAGCAAGATCCGGTCATTAATCTCGGAGCGTTTTCCTGCGGAATGGGACGCACCCTCACCGTCCCAGGGAAAGGAGCTCCATGATCCCCCCAGCACGGCGTCTGGCCGTTCCCCTCACCGGCGCGCTCCTCGCGACCGGCGTGGCCGTCGCCATCCCGACGGCCTCCTGGGCCGCCACCGGCGCGGCCACCGCCATCGCGGCGGCACAGGCCGCCCCGGGCGACGTGACCGTCGAGGCCGCGCCCCAGACGCCCGACAAGGCCGCCGCCTTCTGGTCACCCCAGCGGTTGCGGGCGGCCACGGACTACACCGAGGAACTCGGCACCTCCGTCAAGGGCTTCGGCAGGGCCGGCGCCGCCATCCCGGACGGCAAGGCGGGCACGGTCCCGCCGATCGGCGCGGGCACAGGCGGAGCCGGCGGTTCCGGCACGATCAGCAAGCAGGTCAACCTGCCTCGCATGGTCGGCCGGGTGTTCTTCACCCTGCCGGGCAGGAACCCCCTGGACCCCAAGAGTTGGAAGTACTGCTCCGGCACCTCCGTGCAGGGCCGCTACCGCAACGTCGTCGCGACGGCCGGGCACTGCGTCTACGACCCGGTGACCACCCAGTTCTACGACAACTGGGTGTTCGTCCCGTCGTACTGGGACGGAGATCAGGCCGGGGAGGGAAAGGCGCCGTACGGCATCTATCCGGCGAAGTGGTTCCAGGTGCACGACGACTTCGTGGCCAGGGAGGACTACGACTACGACTACGCGTTCGTGAACGTGTCGTCGGGCTTCACGCTCACGCCCAGGAAGGACAGGGGCGTCACCCGGTACCCACGCACCCCGGCCGGCCGCCTCGGCGACAACGTGGGCGGCCAGGGCTTCACCTGGAACCGCAGCTCCAAGGTCACGGTCTTCGCGTTCGGCTATCCCGCCGGGCCGCACCCCGACGGCGACCGCCCCTTCACCGGACGGACGATGAAGTGGTGCTACGGCCGGTCGGTTCCGATGCCTGCCGTGCCGAAGCACGACATCCGGGAGCACCTCGGGATCGCGTGCGGCATGACCTCCGGCGCCGGCGGCGGCCCCTGGCTGATGGGCTACAAGAGCGCGACCCGCATGGGCTACCTGAACGGCATCAGCAGCGTGGCGTGGGACAGCGACGGCAACAACAGGTACGACAAGATCTCCTCGCCCTACTTCAACGGCGAGACCTACGACGTCTACAAGGTGGCCGCCAACCGGTGGACACCGTGACCGCGGACGTCTGACCGCACGGCCATTCGGTCAGGCAGGGGGCCCGGCGGGACGTCCCGCCGGGCCCCCTCGTGTCACGGCTCCCCTGCGCACCTTTACGTTCCCTGTACGCCGCGTGCGGTCGACTGGCATCGTCAGAAGTCGAACAGCGCCCCGGCGGCCGATTTCAGCTCACAGTCGTTGCCGAAGGTGCGCCCGAACTGGAAGTACTTCCCGTCCCATATGCCGCTGGCGGTGACCGTGACAGGTGCGTAGATCATCGTGCAGGGCTCGGCCGCGTTCACCCGTAGAGCGCTCGGGTCGACGCCCGCCCTGTTCAGCCACGCGCACGCCTTCTCCGCCGAAGGGTGCGAGCCGCCCACCGGAGAGCAGTTCAGGAACGCCGACCGCGCCGGCGGCTCCGCCTTCTCGCCGTTCGCGACGGTCAGGATCACCGCCCGCACCCGGGAGGCGACCGACGGCTGCGACGCCCGCAGGGCGACCTCGGGCGGCGGTGGAGCCGGCAGGGTGTCCGCCCGCGCCGGGGCCGACGTCGCCCCGGCGCCGGACACGCCCGGCTGGGCCCACGCTGAGGCAGAGGGGCCGGCGGCCAGCGCCGCACCGGCCAGTAGGACAAGCAGCGGTTTCATGCGATCCCCCCGTTTCCGCTGGTGACCAGCGTTCTCACGGGAGGCCTCCGGGGCAAGCGTCCACTCCGGACCTCACCGGAAACATGGCGTACCACAGATCACATCGGTTCCGCTCGATTCATAACGAGCTGGACAAGAAGGTGTGCCACAACCGTATGGATCTGGAAAAATCACCCCTTACTGACCATATCTCCGCCCCGAGAGGCTCACGGTGACCAGGAAGCTCACACTCGCCGCGGCCGGCGTCGTCGCCGCCGCGAGTGCGGTCGCCGTGATGTGGAGTCAGGAACCGGCCGTTCCCGCGACCGCCGTGGCCCACGCGGCCACGACGCCGGTCTCCGCGGTGACCGGCGTCAACAAGAACACCGGCGTCAACAAGAACGGGGTCAGCGCCTTCCCCCTCGCTTCCAGCCAGGCGGACGAGCAGCGGGTGGCGGCCTACTGGAGCCCCGAGCGGCTCAAGCAGGCGAGCAGCTACGTGCCGAGCACGAAACCGTCCCCCTCGACCAGGAGCACGACCTCCGCGGTGGAGGTGGGCCCCGGAGACGCGAAGACCCGCACGGGGGCTCCGCGGGCCGCGACGCCCCCGCCCGTGGCCACCCCGCCGATGGTGGGCAAGGTGTTCTTCAAGGTCGGTGACAAGGAGTACTGGTGCTCCGCCTCCGCGGTGCACTCCGCCCACCGCAACCTCGTCGCCACCGCGGGGCACTGCGCGTACGCGCTGTCGCAGGACAAGCCGGTGCAGAACTGGGTCTTCGTCCCCGGCTACCACGACGGCGTCGCCCCTTCCGGCATCTTCGTCGGCCACACGCTCTACATGCAGGAGGACTTCGCCGGCCAGGGCGACTTCGACCGCGACTACGCCTTCGTGACCGTGCACCGGGGCTTCTCCTGGCAGCCGTACGTGGAGAGCGGCAGGCTCAAGTACCGCTCCGTCGACGTGGGCCGGCTGGAGGACAAGGTCGGCGCCTTCCGTTTCGCCTCCGGCAAGCCGCTCGGACGAGCGACGTACGTCTTCGGCTACCCGGCGGGCGCCAATCCCGACGGCAGCCGCCCGTACTCGGGACAGGCGGTGAAGTCCTGCGACGGCACCACCGAGAAGAAGTTCGTCAGCGCGCCGACCTGGCAGCTCGAGCACGGGGTGCGGCTGCCGGGCTGCCCGTTCACCGCCGGCGCCAGCGGCGGCCCGTGGGTGACCGGCTACAACGCCGCCACGCGGACCGGCTACCTCAGCGGCATCACCAGCCTGACCTGGAACCTCAGCGGCGGCGGACGCCTCGACGCCGTCTCCACGCCCTACTTCAACCAGCTGACCAAGCGGGTGTACGCCCAGGCGAGCAAGCAGGGCACGGGCTGACCTTCTTCACACCCGGCGAACCTCTGTGTGTGATTTGCATCACACAGCAACGCTCTTCTCGACTGCGCCGCGTGCTCGATTTGACACGGACGGCGTCCGAGGGGACCTGCGCCGATCGCCCCGCACGCCTCAGCTCCTGACAAGCGCTGTCGAGGATCACGGAAAAGTCACGTGAGCGATGTGCCGGAAAACGCGTAAAACACGGATAAAGGCGAGAGGTACTGTCTTTACTAGCCCTTTACTGACGGGTGGGACGCATGTGGCGTGCCACGACAGCACCTGGAGATTCATGAACACGCGAGTCAAGCGCCTTATCCTCCCCATCGGGGGCGTGGCCGTCGCCGGCCTCGTCGGGGCCACGATGGCGGCGCCGGCTCAGGCCGCCGGTGACACGGCTCACGACACCCTGGCCGGCAGCGGCCTCGCCGCGAAGAACGTCATCGCCTACTGGCTCAACCAGAAGGCCTCCAACCTGGTCCACGCCACCCCGTACGGGTACGAGAGCCAGGTCAGCGCCAAGCACATCTCCACCGGCGGGCCGTCCGCCGACAGCAAGCCCGGCACCGTCTCCGCCGCCGGCGGCGGGAAGTCCGCCGGCAGCCTGAAGAACGTGAACCTGCCGCGCACCACCGGCAAGGTCTTCTTCCGCGGCGGCGACGGCAGGCCGCACTGGTGCAGCGCGACCTCCGTGCACTCGAAGTACGGCAACCTGGTCGCCACGGCCGGGCACTGCGTCTACGACACCAAGACGAACCGGGCCACCATGGACCGCTGGGTGTTCATCCCCGGCTACTACCAGGGCAAGGCGCCGTGGGGCATCTACGTCGGCAAGACGGCCTACACCCACTACGACTTCGACGTCTACGAGGACGGCGACCGCGACTACGCCTTCGTGACCGTCTACAACGGCATCAAGGCGGGGCGCGGCGGCGACCTGCGCAACGTCGCCGAGTGGAGCTGGAAGCAGGTCGACAAGAAGACCTACACCGGCCACGACCGCTTCCTGCGCAAGAGCAAGGGCGGCAAGTACTACGTCGTCAAGTTCACCGACGCCGGCCGGCTTGAGAGCAACGTCGGCGCGCAGGGCCTGGCCTACAACCAGAAGGTCGGCAGCTCGGTCTACGTGTTCGGCTACCCGAGCGGGTCGCACCCGGACGGCAACCACGCCTTCACCGGCCAGACCCTCAAGTGGTCGTACGGCAAGACCTTCGCCGCCAAGGCCCCCGCGGTCAAGGGCGAGGAGCTCGTGGGCGTCAAGTCGTCCTTCACCGGTGAGGGCTCCTCGGGCTCGTCGTGGCTGCTGCGGTACAGCAGCGCCAAGCGGCTCGGCTACCTCAACGGCGTCACCAGCGGCGTCTCGGACACCGACGGCAACAAGCGGATCGACACCAGCGTCTCCCCGTACTTCGACGGCGAGACCTACGGCGTCTACAAGGCCGCCGCCGGCAACTGGTCCGGCTCCATCGCCTGAGTCGCGGGCATCACGGCGCCGGTCCGCGAGTGGCATGCTGGGTGGACGGCGATCACGAGGAGATCAGGATGACCCACCCTTCCGGCACGCAGCCCGCCGTCCGGCGCACCCCCCTGAACGCGGAGGAAAGGGCGCGCGGTGAGATCGCCTTCTCGCAGCTCGTCGTCGAACACCTCACCACGCAGGGACGGTTCAGGATCACCGCGGACAGCCCGGAGATGACGGACCTGTGGCAGGCGGTCGCCCGCAGGGCGGGTGAGACGCTGCGGCGGCCGGTGGTCAGCTACGCCAACGGCCGGGACATCGTCATCACCTTCGCCCAGGAGGCCCCGGGTCTCACGTCACAGGCCTGAGCACCCCCAAGAAGTGCCCCGTCGCGCCGCGGCGGGGCACTTCGGCGTTCCGGGACGAACCGCGCTCCTTCCGCGTTGTTTTCCCGACTTGATCCCCGTCGCTGTATCTTCCTTCGCAGCCCGTTCACACCGCACTCCCGAGGGCGCCATCGGGCGAGGGAGACGTTCCACAGCAAGGAGATCCGGTTGAAGCGCATCCTCCCCCCGCTGTGGGGTGCGGCGGCGACGGCCGCGTTGCTCGTCAGCGGGACGGCGGTGCCCGCTCACGCCTACGAGATCACCGTGACCACGCCCCTCGTCACCGACGCGAAGGCGGCGGAGGTGATCTCCTACTGGCTCGGCGACGGCGGACGCCTGCTCGCGGCGGCCACCCCCGTCTCCGCGCCGGCCGGGATCGACGCCACTCCCCTCCCGGCCGAGGGCAGCGCTCCCGGCGGCGTACGGGGCGTGGTGCCGGCCTCCGCCGGGGTCAAGCGGGCCGCCGGTCCGTCGAGGAACGTCAACCTCCCGAGGACGACGGGCAAGGTCTTCTTCGTCGGCTCGGACGGCCTCCCCCACTGGTGCGCGGGCACCTCGGTGCAGTCCGATCACCGCAACCTCGTGGCGACGGCCGGACACTGCGTATACGCCACGAGGCCCACGGCCGCGGGCGCAGGAGAGTCCGCCCCGACGCCCTACCGCTACTGGGTATTCGTTCCGGGGTTCGCCGGCGGCGGCACGCCCTGGGGCGTCTACGCCGGCGAACAGGCCTTCGCCCACAGCGACTACACCAGATATGGCGACCTCGACCGCGACTACGCGTTCGTCAGCGTCCACGCGGGCGTGCTGCCCAAACGCGTCACGCTGCGGGACGCGGCGCAGTACGCCGCGTTCTCCGCCGGGCCGAAGTATCACACCGCCACCGGCTACACCGGGGTCAGGCTGCTGCCGGCGGGGCGTCTCGGCGACAAGGTCGGCGGGCAGGGCCTCGCCTACAACCTGCCGGTCGACCGGCCGCTCGCCATCTTCGGCTACCCCATGCGGACCGCCGAGGGCCACGCGAGCGGCAGCACCCGGCTCACCCGTGCGTACGGCAAGCCCTTCCTGGCCCGGGACCTGTCCAGGAGGGCGAACGAGCTGGTCGCCGTGCGCTCGGCCTTCACCGCCGCCTCCGGGTCGCCGTGGCTGGCCGCCTACCGCGGCGTCCGCGGTCTCGGATATCTGAACGGCCTGACGATCGGTCTGTCCGGCCCGGGGACCGGCCTGTCGCCGTACTTCGACGGGGAGCTGTTCCAGGTCTACAACACGGCCCGGCGCGCCGGCTGAGGACGCCGGTCGGCGTCCGCTCAGACGACGACCGCCGGCCTGCTCGCTCCCTGCCTGGTCGTGCTCTGCCTGGTCGCGCCTTCTCCGTCCCTCGCGCGGCCCCGGCCGCGCTCCAGCAACTCCGCCACCCGCGGCTCCGCGGCGTGCGGCGCGAACCTGCGGCACATGTCGGCCACGTACGTCCGGGTCCGCGCCGACTGGATGCCCTCGGCCAGGTCGAGGGCCGACGACGCCGCCTGGCAGGCCTCCTCCAGCTCGCCCTCCTGGATGAGCGCCGTCGCGAGCAGCGAGAGGTTGAACATCTTGCCGCGCACATAGCGCCCGTCCATCACCAGCGAGCGCCGGGCCTGCCGTACGGCCCGCGCCCCGTCGCCGAGGTCGCGCAGGCAGTGGGCCGACTTCGCGGCCAGGTAGGCCTCGTCGAAGTAGCCGATCCAGCCGGGCTCGTTCTGCGGTCTGCGCCGGTCGAAGGCGACCTCCGCCTCGTGCAGCGCGCCGCCGCACGCCGTGCGCTCCCCGAGCAGGGCCAGGGCGTGCGCCTCCAGCACCCGGGCCTCGGCCAGCAGCGTGCCGACCCCCGAGCGCCGGGCCGCCGCGACGGCCGCCCTGGCCAGCTCCAGCGCGTGCCGCGAATGCCCGATGTAGACGGCCTGATGGCTCATCCCGGCCAGGATCTCGCCGCACAGGGCGTGGTCGCCCGCGCCGCGCGCCAGGCCGAGCGCCTGGATCAGATAGCGCTGGGCCAGCCCGTGCTGCTCCAGGTCGTAGGCCATCCATCCGGCCAGCCGGGTCAGCTCGGCCGCCGCGGTCGCCAGCGATCGCCCGGTGGCCTCGCCGTACGCGCCCTCGCGCAGCAGCGGCGTCACGGCGGTGTGCAGGTAACGCACGACCGGACCGCGGATGCTGCCGCCGCCGAACCGGTTGTCCAGCTCGCTGAACGATCGGGTGACCTCACGGATCGCGGCCACGTCAGAGGGCCCGACCCGGCGCGGCCCGTTCGCGGAGAGCCGCTCCCCGCCGGGCGCCGCCAGCCAGCGGAACATGCCCGCCGAACCCGCTCCCAGGGCGAAGGTGGAGTCGAGCAGGAACCTCCGCCGCTCGACGTCGGCCCTCCACAGTGCTGTCACGCTTGCCACACCCTCCTCCCACGAATGGGGGAACTCCTGTCCCAGATCGGCGGGGACCGTTCCGCGCGGCATCCCGATGTCCTCCCTGGACACCTGCCGCCCCAGCCGCAGCGAGAAGATCTCGGCCAGCAGGCCGGGAACCGGTTCGCGCGGGCGGCGCCCGCCGATCCAGCGCAGCACGGAGCCGTGGTCGTACCGCATCCCCAGCAGGCCCCGGGCCGAGCCGAGACCGTTGAGCCGCCGGGCCAGGCCCTTGCGGGACAGTCCGGCTTCGGTGAGGTGCTGCTGGAGGAGGCGGTTGGGGTCACATCGCATTGCTCTCCAACCGGGACAGGCAATAGCCGAGTTGGTTACGGAGAGCTTTCTTTATAGCACTAACCGTGAGGACCTAAAGGGATTCCCAAATGTTTGACGGCCCTGGCATGGGCGCTGACGAGGAAAGACGAGGGGCCGCGCACCGCGCCTGTCACGCGGTGCGCGGCCCCTCGGGGTCCGTGCCTGGTCCGTGCCTGGTCCGTTCCTGCGTCCGTTCCTACGTCCGTGCCTGCATCCGTGTCCGCCTCGGGACGGCTACTTGCGGGCGACGCCGTCCTGCCGGGCCTGCCGCGCCACCGCGGCGATCACGGCGGGCGCGACCCGGGTGTCGAACGGCGAGGGGATGACGTAGCTCTCGGTGAGACCGTCCCCGACCACGGCCGCCAGCGCGTCCGCCGCCGCCACCTTCATGTTCTCGGTGATCGTCGTGGCGCGGACGTCGAGCGCGCCGCGGAAGACCCCGGGGAAGGCCAGCACGTTGTTGATCTGGTTGGGATAGTCGGACCGGCCGGTGGCGACCACGCGGGCGTGCCTGCCCGCCACCGCGGGATCCACCTCAGGGGTGGGGTTGGACAGCGCGAACACGATCGAGTCCGGCGACATCGCCGCGATGGCCTGCTCCGAGACCGTCGACCCGGACAGGCCGACGAACACGTCGGCGCCGGCGAGCGCCTGCTCGGTCGAGCCGGACAGGCCCGCCTTGTTGGTGTCGCGGGCCAGCGCCCGCTTGACCGGGTTCAGGTCCTCGCGGCCGGCGTGGATGACGCCCTTGGAGTCGGAGACCGCGATGTCGCCGATCCCGGCGTTCAGCAGCATCCGCGAGACGGCGACGCCGGAGGCGCCGGCGCCGGCCACCACCGCGCGCAGGTCGCCGAGGGACCGCCCGGTGAGGCGGGCCGCGTTGCGCAGCGCGGCGAGGACCACGATCGCGGTCCCGTGCTGGTCGTCGTGGAAGACGGGGATGTCGAGAAGCGCCCGCAGGCGCTCCTCCACCTCGAAGCAGCGGGGGGCGCTGATGTCCTCCAGGTTGATGCCGCCGAACGACGGCGCGAGCCTGGCCACGGTCTCGACGATCGCGTCCACGTCGGTGCAGTCGATGCAGATCGGCACGGCGTCGACGCCGGCGAACTGCTTGAACAGCAGGGCCTTGCCCTCCATCACGGGCATGGCCGCCGCCGGCCCGATGTCCCCGAGCCCCAGGACGGCGGTGCCGTCGGAGACCACGGCCACGACATTGGAGACCCAGGTGTAGTCGTTGACCAGGTCCGGGTTATCAGCGATGGCGGTGCAGACGCGGGCGACTCCCGGCGTGTACGCGAGCGACAGGTCGTCGGCGTCGCGGACCGGGACGGTCGAGCGGACCTCCAGCTTGCCGCCGCGGTGCAGCGCGAAAGCGGGATCCAGGTCGAGAGATTCCAAGGAAACAGGTGTTACGGTCACAGCGACCCCAGTGTCGAAAGGACGAGATTCCTTCGGTAGACGCCGTCAAGAGAACGAGAGCCCAGGCTTCGGTAGCCGCCGGAGGCCGTCGTCGTTGACGGTCGTCTCTTGAGGGGGGTACGGGGGTCACCCGTTCCCTGATTGTGCCACACGAAGTGACAAGCGCCCCTGCCCGATCGGGTCACATATCGTTGTACGTTCAGGTGTTCCCCCAGGCCATCGGGCGTGTAATACTCGGCTTTGCCAGTGATCTCTTACGTATTTGGGCGCCCCAGTGGACTTGACGTCTTACGCCGAGCTGGCCGTTCAGCTGGTCAACATGGGCGACGAGCTCAAAAACCCCTTCTCCCTGCGAGCCCTGCTGGAGGAGACGGGCCGCACGGAGGCGGCCGCCCGCCTCACCCGCCGTGACATCGACGCGCTGTGCGAGTTGCGCGACGAACTCGCGGAGGTCTTCACGTCCGCCGCCGAGGGCGACGACGCGGACGTGGTCGAGCGGCTCAACGGGTTGCTGGTCCGCCATCCCGTGCATCCGCAGATCTCGGGGCACGACGGGCAGCCCTGGCACCTGCACCTGACCGAGGGCGGCCGGGTCGCCGACGCCCTCGCGGTCGGGTCGGTCATGGGCCTGGCCAGCGTGGTGACCCGGCTCGGCGTGGACCGGCTCGGCGTCTGCCAGGCGGCGCCGTGCCGCAACGCCTATCTCGACACCTCCTCCAACCGGTCGCGCCGCTACTGCTCCGAGCGGTGCGCCAGCCGGGCCAACGTGGCCGCCTACCGGGCGCGCAAGCGAGGCGCCTGACCGGGCGTCCCTGCCCGGTCAGTGGGCGATCAGGGGGCGATCAGGGGGCGGGCGCGGGGAAGCGCAGCGCGGGCCGGGGCCAGTAACGCAGCACCACCCTGCCGACGACGTCCTCCTCGGGCACGGCGCCGAAGTCCCAGCTGTCGCGGCGCCCGGGGGCCGACTGGTTGTCGCTCTCCAGCCACCAGCCGTCGCCGGTGAGCCGGAAGGCCCGCTTGACGATCAGGCCATGCGGCCGCCTGGCGACCACCACGTCGCCCGGGCGGACGGGGGCTCCGAGCCGCACCAGCAGCCAGTCTCCCGGCCGCAGCGCGGGCAGCATCGAGTCGCCGGAGACACACACCGCGGTGAGCACATCCCCCTCCGCACAGTGATTTCGAGACGAGTAAGGTCGGTCCTGGAACAGTGCTGTCACCAGCATTCCTAAGGAAGGATTCCGATGCTCGCACGACTGCTGCGACCCAGGCACGAGGCGTCCGCCCACTGCGACCTGCCGTGCGGGGTCTACGACCCGGCGCAGGCCCGCATCGAGGCCGAGTCGGTGAAGGCGATCATTAAGAAGTACGCCGACAACGACGACCCGGTCTTCAGGACCCGCGCGCTGATCATCAAGGAACAGCGGGCCGAGCTGGTCAAGCATCACCTGTGGGTGCTGTGGACCGACTACTTCAAGCCCCCGCACCTGGAGCAGTACCCCCAGCTTCACCAGCTCTTCTGGGACGCCACGAAGCTCGCCGGCGCCGCCGGCGCCAAGGGCACCGTGGACCCCTCGCTGGCCGACGACCTCCTCGCGAAGATCGACGAGATCGCCAAGATCTTCTGGGAGACCAAGGCCGCCTGAGCCGCGGAATCTCGGGCCCCGCACGGCCTCCACGGTCGCGCGGGGCCAGATCATCTCAAGGCCCATACAAACTCCATATTCGGTAGTACGGAATTTACGTGCAGTTACCTCCAAGGATCGCCACAATCAGCGCGTCCAGCCGGGGCAGCACCGCGCGAGTGGCGGTAAGTTGCAGTCAGCGGCACTCAGCCGGCTGAAGGGGCGAGGAGGAACGTGACCGAGGAAACCGAGACGCCTGCGGTGGATCTGACCGGGATTCGCGATGCTGTGAGTGTCCGGCTGCCCGCCGTGAGCGCCTACCTGTCCGTGCTGCGCACGGCGACCGCCGGGCTCGCCGCGCGGCTCGACTTCACCCTCGATCAGATCGAGGACCTGCGTATCGCCGTCGACGAGGCGTGCGCCATGTTGCTGCGGCACGCCGTGCCCGGAACGGACCTCCTCGCGGAGTTCGAGCTCACGGGCCAGGAGATGACGGTCCGCGTCGAGGTCAACACGCTCGGCGTGAGCTCGCCCAACCGGGAGGACTTCGCCTGGATGGTGCTGACCGCGCTGGCCGACGACGTGGACGCCATCTCCGATCACGCGGACCACCTGGCGATCGTGCTGCGTAAGCGCCGGAGCCCGGCGAGGCCGTCGTGATGACGGA
Source organism: Microbispora rosea (assembly GCF_900156315.1). Lineage (GTDB taxonomy): Bacteria > Actinomycetota > Actinomycetes > Streptosporangiales > Streptosporangiaceae > Microbispora > Microbispora rosea. Next base: position 30,800 of record NZ_FTNI01000039.1, read on the forward strand.
AAGGACGAGTGCGATGACCTCCGGCGACTCGGCGGTGCCGGACCGCGTACGCGCGCGCACACTCTTCGCCGAGCTGTCGGAGCTCCCGCCGGACGACCCGAGGCGCCAGCGCATCCGCGACGAGCTGGTCGAGCTCCACCTGCCACTGGTGGAGTACCTGGCCCGCCGCTTCCGCAACCGGGGCGAGTGGCTCGACGATCTCACGCAGGTCGCCACGATCGGGCTGATCAAGTCGATCGACCGCTTCGACCTCGCACGCGGCGTGGAGTTCTCCACGTACGCCACCCCGACCATCGTCGGCGAGATCAAACGGCACTTCCGCGACAAGGGCTGGGCGGTCCGCGTGCCGCGCCGGCTGCAGGAGCTGAAGCTCTCGCTCACCAAGGCGATAAGCGAACTCTCGCAGCGGGAGAGCCGGGCGCCCACGGTCGCCGAGCTCGCCGTCCACCTGGGCATGAGCGAGGAGGAGGTCCTGGAGGGCCTGGAGTCGGCCAACGCCTACTCCACCGTGTCGCTCGACGCGCCGGACTCCGGCGACGACGACGCTCCCGCCGTGTCCGACTCGCTCGGCATCGTGGACGAGTCGCTGGAGGGCGTGGAGTATCGGGAGTCGCTCAAGCCGCTGCTCGAGCGCCTGCCGCCGCGTGAGAAGCGGATCCTGCTGCTGCGTTTCTTCGGCAACATGACGCAGTCGCAGATCGCGACCGAGCTGGGGATCTCACAGATGCACGTGTCCCGGCTGCTCGCCCGGACGCTGGCCCAGCTCCGCGAGGGCCTCACCGCCGAAGACTGATCGTCCGGCCCGGGCGGCCTGGATAGATCAGAGACGGACGACCGCGACGCCGTGCTCCCCCCGGCGGCGCCCGGTCAGTGACCGGTGGCTGTCCCGCGGCTTGCCCGGTGTCGGCCCGCTATCGGCCGCGTGCCTGCCCGGTGTCGGGTCAGTGCCTGCCCGCCGTCCGCTCAGCGTGCACCGTCTTCGCCCATGAGGGCGTGGGTGGAGGCCGGCGCGAGCAGCGCGACCAGGGCGATCGCCGCCGCGGTGATGAGAGGGACGCCGAACCCGTACTGCGCGGACTGGATGAGGCTGATCGCCACCGGAAGCGCGAATATCTGCGTCACCACGGCCGGGCCCCGGCTCCAGCGCAGCACCTGCCACACGCCCCAGGCCACCCAGAGCAGCAGAGCTCCGCCGAGCACGCCGAATCCGGCCACCGCGATGCTGGTGACCAGGTCGGTGGGTTTGCCGATCACGGTCTCGACGCCGACATATCCGCCCAAGGCGAGGGCGAGCAGGCCTTCCGCGGCCAGAACGGCGGCGGCCACGGTCAGCGTGGCGGGGCGGCCGACGGAACTGCTGATCACACCGCCCAACCCTACCCGCAGACACCCGCGCCCCCGTGGGGGAGGCACCGGAGAGGCATCACTCGGCGCGAGCGGTAAACCGTTCGTTAACCTTCAGGCATGCGGGCACTCCTCCTCGTCAATCCCAAGGCGACCTCGACGCACCGGCGTACGCGCGACGTGCTGATCCGGGCGCTCGGCGCCGCCGTCGACCTGTCGGTCGAGGAGACCGCCTATCGCGGCCACGCGACCGCGCTCGCGGCCACCGCGCACGCCAAGGGCTTCGACACGGTGGCGGTCCTCGGCGGCGACGGCACGATCAACGAGACCGTCAACGGCCTGCTGGACGCCCGGCCCGCCGGCGGCGCGAACGAGCGGCCCGCGCTCATCGTGATCCCCGGGGGCAGCGCCAACGTCTTCGCCCGCGCCCTCGGGCTGCCCAACAACCCGGTCGAGGCGACCGGCGCCGTCCTGGAGGCGCTGCGCGAAGGACGCCGCAGGACCATCGGTTTGGGACAGGCGATTTGGCACGACGAGGTTTCAGGGCCGGACCCGGGGGCAGGTGCGCCACCTGACCAGCGAAGGTCTAGATATTTCACATTTTGTGCTGGGCTGGGATACGACGCCGAGGTCGTCCGGGCCGTGGAGGGCCTGCGAAGCGCGGGGCATCGCGCGCTGCCCGCTCTCTACGTGAACACGACGGTCCGCCACTTCTTCGTGACGGACCGCCGGCGGCCGGCCATCCGGCTGACACGTCCCGGCCGGCCACCAGAGGATGGGATCTTCATGGCGATCGTGTCCAACACGTCGCCGTGGACGTACGCCGGCACACGTCCGATCAACCCGACGCCGTGGGCCGGCTTCGAGACGGGGCTCGACATGCTCGGGCTCCGCAGGATGGGCCTGCCGACGGTGCTCGCGCTCGTCCGGCAGATCATCGGTGAGCACCGGGGATTGCCTCGCGGTAAACACCTCGTTCAGCTGCATGACGAGGCCGAGTTCACGCTCCATGCCTCCCGCCCGGTCGCCTTCCAGCTCGACGGCGACTACCTGGGAGAACACGAGTGGGTGATCTTCCGCGCTATCCCGGACGCATTACAAGTCCTCGTCTAGCTTGTTACATGTAGTCATAGTGTGACGCATCCGACAGCCACGACGGGCAAAACCTTGTTCCAAACCTCTTGTGTGGTGTTGGAACGGCTGAAAAGCTGAACTACGACGTCGGAACGTAGGACCTTTACGGAGACCACCGCCTCCGTGAGGAGCCCCGACGATCACGTGAACGAGCCCGGCCCCCATCCCAGGATCCGGGCGATCGTTCGCATCAGCTAGTGAAAGAGTTCACAAAGTTGACGGCTAGAGGAGCCACGGAGGCTCCACTTTACGAAGGAGTGGAACGCATGGACTGGCGCCACCGCGCTGCCTGCCGTGACGTGGACCCCGAACTGTTCTTCCCGATCGGGAACACTGGTCCGGCGCTCATGCAGATCGAAGAGGCCAAGCAGGTATGCCGGCGATGCACGGTCGCCGAGTCCTGTCTCAAGTGGGCCCTCGAGTCGGGTCAGGACGCCGGAGTCTGGGGCGGGCTCAGCGAGGACGAGCGTCGCGCCCTCAAGCGCCGTACGGCTCGCGCCCGCGCCCGCGCCGCCGTCTGACTCCCCCGCCGCACGCGAACGCCTTCGGTGAATGCCAGCGACGGCATTCACCGGATCGCGGGACCTCGGAGCCCGGCCGGGACGGCCGCGTAGCCTCCCGCCCACAGGGCCGTCTGTCCACCAACGCATCGCGTCCACTATGGCATCCCCCACACAGGTCTCGCACAGCGGGACCCCCTGTGGGGCCTCCCGCGAACCCTGTGGGGGATCGAAGCCCTCGGGGAGATCAGCCCGACTGCACCGGGATGCTGAGGCTGACCTCGGTGCCCCCGCTGTCTCTCGTGGCCACACCCAGGCGGCCCGAAAGTTCGCCGACGACCAGCGTACGGACGATCTGAAGACCGAGGCTCCCCGTGGCCTCCAGGTCGAAGTCCTCGGGCAGGCCCTTGCCGTCGTCGGCCACGGTGAACTCCAGCCGATCGGCGTCGCGGGAGACGACGATCTGGACGTTTCCGGAGGAGTGGGCGAACCCGTGCTCGACCGCGTTCTGCAGCAACTCGGTCAGCACCATGGCGATGGGGGTCGCGACCGCGGCGGGCAGCACGCCGAAGCTGCCGACCCGCTTGATCGCCACCTGCGCGACCGCCACCTCCGCCGTCATCGCGATGACCCGGTCGGCGATGTCGTCGAACTCGACCATCTCCTCCGGCATCTGGGCGAGGATCTCGTGGACGATCGCGATCGAGCCGACCCGCCGTACGGCCTCGTTCAGCGCCTCCTGGCCCTCCGGGTTGTTCAGCCGGCGCGCCTGGAGCCGCAGCAGCGCTGCCACGGTCTGCAGGTTGTTCTTGACCCGGTGGTGGATCTCGCGGATCGTCGCGTCCTTGGTGAGCAGTTCCCGCTCGCGCCGCCGCAGCTCGGTCACGTCGCGGATCAGCACCAGCGCGCCGATGCGGCCGCCACCGACGATCAGCGGGATCGCCCGTAGCTGCACGACCGTGCCGCCGTTCTCCACCTCGGTCTCCCGGGGGGCCCGCCCGCTGGCGACGAGCATCAGGTCCTCGTTGATCGGCTCGTCGGAGTAGCACAGGTCGGCGGTCGTCTTCCCCAGGTCCGCCCCCACGAGATCGGCGTGCAGGCCGAGCCTGCGGTAGGCCGACAGCGCGTTGGGCGAGGCGTAGGTGACCCGCCCGGCCTTGTCCAGGCGGAGCAGGCCGTCGCCCACCCGGGGCGACCTGACCAGGATCGGCTCCTCCTCCGCGAAGGGGAACCTGCCCTCGGCCACCATCTGCGCCAGATCGGACGCGCTCTGCAGATAGGTCAGCTCCAGCCGGGACGGGGTCCGCGCCGACGACAGATTGGTCGAGCGCTGGATGACCCCGATGATCGGGCCCTCCTTGTCCCGCCGCACCGGGATCGTCTCCTCGCGCACCGGCACGCCGCTGGACCAGTCGGGGTCGCCCTCCCTGCAGATGCGGTTCTCGGCCCAGGCCACGTCGATCAGCGGCCGCTCTCCGACGGCGATGGACATGCCCACGACGTCGTCGTGGTAGACGGTGGGACCGGTCGTGGGCCGCATCTGGGCCACCGCCACCCACCTCGTGCCGCTCTGATCGGGAACCCACAGTATGAGGTCGGCGAACGACAGGTCGGCGAGCAGCTGCCAGTCCGAAACCAGCGAGTGGATCCAGTCGACGCCGGCGGAATCGAGTGCGGTGTGGCGCGACACCAGGTCGCTGAGAGTCGGCACGACTGCATGATGCGCCGCTGTCCGGGTCGAAAGCGAATCGACCATCGCCACCTGGCAAGATGCACCTCATGACAGGGCCGTTGGACAGACTACGCGCGGCCGCCGCCGAGCGCGAGGCGGCCGGCCTGCGCCGCACTCTCCGCCCGCGCACGCCCGGCCACGACGGCCTGCTCGACCTGGCCTCCAACGACTACCTGGGGCTCTCGCGGGACGAGCGGCTCGTGGAGGCGGCCGTACGGGCGACCCGGGAGTGGGGGGCGGGCTCCACGGGCTCACGTCTGGTCACCGGCTCCACCCGGCTCCACGCCGAGCTGGAGGACCGGCTCGCCGCGTTCACCGGAGCGGCCGGGGCCCTGGTGTTCTCCTCGGGCTACCTCGCCAACCTCGCCGCTGTCGCCGCCCTCGGGCGGGGCGGCCTGATCGTCTCGGACGCCGGCAACCACGCCTCGATCGTGGACGCCTGCCGGCTGTCGCGGTCGCGGGTCGTGGTCACCCCGCACGGCGACGCGGAGGCGGTGGACAAGGCCCTGGCCGAGCGTGCCGAGGAGCACGCACTCGTCGTCACCGACGCCGTCTTCTCCGTCGACGGCGACCTCGCCCCGCTGCGCGCCCTGCACGAGGCGGCCGTACGGCACGGCGCGCTGCTGGTGGTGGACGAGGCCCACGCGCTCGGCGTGGTGGGCGACCACGGCAGGGGCGCCGTGCACGCGGCGGGCCTCGCCGGCCGCGCGGACATTGTGAGAACCGTCACGTTGTCGAAGTCCCTGGGTTCCCAGGGCGGCGCCGTCCTGGGCGCCCCCGAGGTGATCGGCACGCTCGTGGACACCGGCCGGTCGTTCATCTTCGACACCGGCCTCGCACCGGCCTGCGCCGGTGCCGCCCTGGCCGCTCTCGATATCCTTGAGAGCACCGCTGACCTGCCCGTACGCGCTCGGCTGAGAGCCGGGGAACTGGCCGCGACGGCCCGCGAGCTCGGCCTGGAGACGGCCGATCCGGCGGCCGCCGTCGTGCCGGTCGTGCTCGGCTCGCCCACGCTCGCCCTGTCAGCGGGAGCCCTGTGTGCGGAACTGGGGGTTCGCGTGGGATGCTTCCGCCCACCATCGGTGCCTCGTGGCCGGTCCTGTCTGCGGTTGACCGCGAGGGCCGATTTGAGGTCCGATGATCTCGCGGTGGTCCGGGGTGCGCTCACCGCTGTGGCCGAGTTGACGATGTTGCCTGAGTTGGGCGATGTGGCCGAGTTGAGGGTGGACAGGTGACGGAGCACAGCGAGGACTCTCCCCGGGTTCCGAAGTACTACGACGTGAAGCGCAGTCTTCTGGAGCTCACCAAGAGCCTGCCCGCGGGCAGCGCGCTCCCGCCCGAGCGCGCCCTGGCGGTGCGCTTCGAGACATCCCGGACGACGGTCCGGCAGGCGCTGTCGGAGCTCGTGGTCGAGGGGAGGCTGCTGCGCATCCAGGGCAAGGGCACGTTCGTGGCCCAGCCCAAGGTCGCCCAGGTCCTGCAGCTCACCTCCTACACCGGTGACCTGCGCACGGTCGGCCTGGAGCCGGACACCAAGATCCTCGACATCAGCTACATCACGGCCGACGAGGCGCTCGGGCGGCGGCTGGCCGTCAACCCCGGCAGCCGGGTCCTGCGGATCCACCGCCTGCGCCTGGCCAACGGCGAGCCGATGTCCATCGACACCACGCACCTGTCCGCCCGCCGGTTCCCCCGCCTGCGGCGCGAGCTGGAGGTGCACTCCTCGCTGTACGAGACGCTGCACAACGCCTACAACGTGCGGCTGACCGACGCCGAGGAGGTAATAGAGACCGTCCTCGCCACGCCGTACGACGCGCAGGTGCTGGGCGTGGACGTCGGCCTGCCCATGCTGCTGCTGACCCGGCACGCCTTCGACGCCGACGGCAACCCCGTCGAGTACGCCCAGTCGCTCTACCGCGGCGACCGCTACAAGTTCGTCACCCGCCTCCGCCGCCCCTGACCCCCACCCCCGCCCCACCCCCGTGATCATGTAATTTGTCGCAGCGCCCACATGTGACCTGCGGATTCACCATTCGTGATCTTGCAGAACAACGCCGGCCGCACGCCTGACCAGGCCATACGCCGTTCGTGATCAGGCAATTGCGTGATCACGAACGATGAACCGGCAGGCAGGCGGGATTTTCGGCCGATCTGTGCAAGATCACGAAAGGTGTCCGCGCAGGCCAGCGGCACCACGTGGAACAAATTACAAGATCACGGGGGGTGTCGGGTGGTTCGGTGAGCGGGGGGCGTTCTACTCTGCGGGGCGTGAGCATTCTCGTTGTGACGGGGACGGACACGGGGGTCGGGAAGACGGTGGTGACGGCGGCGCTCGCCGTCCTGGCCCTGGAGCGGGGCGCGACGGTGGCGGTGGTGAAGCCGGCGCAGACCGGGGTTGCGGCCGGGGAGCCGGGGGACCTCGACGAGGTGATCCGCCTGTCGGGGGTGACCACGACCTTCGAGATGACGCGGTATCCCGATCCGCTCTCCCCCGCCGCGGCGGCCCGCGTCTCCGGCATGCCGCCGCTGTCGCTCACGTCTGCGGCGGCGCGGATCGAGGAGCTGGCCGAGTCGCACCGGCTGGTGCTCGTGGAGGGCGCCGGGGGCCTGCTGGTCCGCTACGACGAGGAGGGCGGCACGCTCGCGGACCTGGCGCGGCGGCTGCACGCCCCCGTCCTCGTGGTGGCGCGCGCCGCCCTGGGCACGCTCAACCACACGGCGCTGACGCTCGAGGCCATGGCGGGCCGGGGCCTCGACCTGGCGGGTGTGGTGATCGGGTCCTGGCCCGCCGAGCCGGGGCTCGCCGAGCGGTCGAACGTCGCCGACCTGGAGATGCTCGCCGCCCGGCCGCTGTCGGGAGCGCTGCCGGAGGGCGCGGGCGCGCTCGGCCGGGAGGCGTTCGCCCGCGCCGCCCGCGTCGGACTCGCTCCCACGCTCGGCGGCATGTTCGACCCGGCCGGATTCCGCTCGGCCCTTAAGCTGCCCCTGTGACGGGAGTGCCGCCGAGGACCGACGGGAGTGCCGCGTGAAGACCGACATCCTGGAGATCGCCCGCGTACGGGTTCTGGACGAGGGCAGGGGCCTCGACGCGGCCCAGGCGCTGGAGTGCCTGACGCTGCCGGACGAGCGCCTGCCCGACCTGCTCGCCCTGGCGCACGAGGTGCGGATGAAGTGGTGCGGTCCCGAGGTCGAGGTGGAGGGGATCGTCTCGCTCAAGACCGGCGGTTGCCCGGAGGACTGTCACTTCTGCTCGCAGTCCGGCCAGTTCTCCTCCCCGGTTCGCGCGGCCTGGCTCGACATCCCCTCTCTCGTCCGGGCGGCCGTCGAGACGGCCGCGACCGGGGCGACGGAGTTCTGCATCGTCGCGGCCGTACGCGGACCCGACCGGCGGCTGATGGACCAGGTCCGTGAGGGCGTGAAGGCGATCCGCGAGGCGGTCGACATCAACGTGGCCTGCTCCCTCGGGATGCTCACGCAGACGCAGGTGGACGAACTGGCCGAGATGGGGGTCCACCGCTACAACCACAACCTGGAGACCGCCCGGTCGCACTTCCCCCGCGTGGTCACCACGCACACCTGGGAGGAGCGCTGGGACACCTGCCTCATGATCCGGGAGGCGGGCATGGAGCTGTGCTGCGGCGGCATCGTCGGCATGGGAGAGACCCTGGAGCAGCGGGCCGAGTTCGCCGCCCAGCTGGGCGAGCTGGAGCCCGACGAGGTGCCGCTCAACTTCCTCAACCCCCGCCCCGGCACGCCGTTCGCCGACCAGCCCCTCGTCTCGGGCTCCGAGGCCCTGAAGACGATCGGCACGTTCCGCCTCGCCCTGCCGCGCACGATCCTGCGGTACGCCGGGGGCCGCGAGCTGACCCTCGGCGACCTCGGCACGAGGGACGGCATGCTGGGCGGCGTCAACGCCGTCATCGTCGGCAACTACCTGACCACCCTGGGCCGCGCGCCCGAGCGCGATCTGGAGCTGCTCGCCGACCTCAAGATGCCCATCAAGGCGCTCTCCCAGACCCTCTGACGCCACCGGCGGGCGATCGGCTGGAATCCCAGCCCGCGGGGGCGGAGTAGCCGCGACGACACCGGGCATCAGCGGGAGTGACCGAGGTTCTCCTGTGGCTGGAGGGCATTGGCCGTTCCCCTGTTCCCAAGGGAGTGTCGAGGAAGTGCCGCCCGTCGCGCGACAGGGCATCACTTTCGAAACACGACCAAAGTGACCGACTGGTAGGTTTCACCCTATGGAGTCCCCCAAACACGCAGGCGACATCGCCGTCACCGTCTCCCAGGCCTACGGCGTGGACACGATGTTCACGCTGTCCGGCGGGCACGTCTTCCCCTTGTACGACGGGGCCGTCCATCAGAACATGCGCATCCTGGACGTGCGCCACGAGCAGAGCGCGGTGTTCGCGGCCGAGGCGACGGCCCGGCTGACCCGCAAGCCCGGCCTCGCCGTGCTCACGGCGGGCCCCGGCGTCACCAACGGCGTCTCGGGGGTCGCCACGGCCCACTTCAACGGCTCCCCGGTCGTCGTGCTCGGCGGACGCGCCCCGCGCTCACGCTGGGGTTCCGGGGCGCTGCAGGAGATGGACCATCCGCCGCTGTTCGCGCCCATCACCAAGCTCGCCTTCACCGGGTCGGGTGCGGACTCCATCGGGCAGGACGTCGAGATGGCCTTCAGGACCGCCCTGGCCCCGCACCGCGGCCCGGTGTTCCTGGACGTCTACATGGACGACCTGTTCTCCCCGTCGCCCGAGTACGTCTCGGAGACGCTGACCCCGTCGCCGCTCGAGCCCGACTCCGAGGCTCTCGCCGGCATCGCGCGGCTGCTCGCCGAGGCCGAGCGCCCGGTGCTGGTGTTCGGTTCCGACGTCTGGATGGAGCGCGCCGAGGAGGCCGCGCGGGACTTCGCCGAGGAGTGGCGCCTGCCCGTCGTCCCCAACGGCCAGGGCCGGGGCATCGTGCCCGCCGGGCACGAGCTGCTGGTGACCCGCGCCCGGGGCGTCGCCTTCGGCCAGGCCGACCTCGTCATCGTGGTCGGCACCCCGCTCGACTTCCGGCTCGCCTACGGCTGGTTCGGCGGCAAGGAGGGCGCGCCGCTCGCCAGGGTCGTCCACATCGCCGACGCGCCCTCCCAGCTCGCCACACACACCGGCCTGTCCGGCTCGGCCGCCGGCGACCTGTCGGTCGTCTTCTGGGGCCTGTCGGCGGCCTGCGGGGCCGCCGGGGTGAACCCCAAGGCGTACGAGCCGTGGGTGACCAGGCTGAGCGAGGCCGCGGCGGCGGCGACCGCCGGGGACGCGGCCCTGCTGGAGTCGGACGCCGACCCGATCCACCCGATGCGCATCTACGGCGAGCTGAACAAGGTGCTCGCCGACGACGCGGTCGTCATCGGCGACGGCGGCGACTTCGTCTCCTACGCCGGCAAGTACGTCGAGCCGCGCAGGCCCGGCAACTGGCTCGACCCCGGCCCGTACGGCTGCCTCGGCACCGGGCTCGGCTACTCCATCGCGGCGCGTCTCGCGAGGCCGTCGTCGCAGGTCGTGCTGCTGCTCGGCGACGGCGCGGCGGGCTTTTCGCTGATGGACGTCGACACGCTGGTCCGCCACCGCATGCCGGTCGTCATGATCTGCGGCAACAACGGCATGTGGGGGCTGGAGAAGCACCCCATGCAGATGCTGTACGGCTACGACGTGGCGGCCGAGCTCCAGCCGCAGTGCCGCTACGACCAGGTCGTCACCGCGCTCGGCGGCGGCGGGGAGCTCGTCACGTCGCCGGGCGAGATCGGCCCGGCGCTGCGCCGCGCGTTCGACTCCGGCGTGCCCTACCTGGTCAACATCGCCACCGACCCCGCGATCGCCTACCCGCGCAACACGACTGGGGTGTGACCACCGGCGGAGCCCCGCGTACGTCCGTCGCGCGGGGCTCCCGTCGGGGCGGTTTCAGGACGTCGCGGGAGAGCGGCTCCCGGCCGCGCTGGGCGACGGGCTGGGCGAGGGAGGCGGGCAGTCCTTCTTCACGGTGAACGTGACCGCCGTGCCCTCCTTGACGGACGTGTTCGCCGCCGGTTTCTGGCCGACGACCGTCCCCTTGCACTCCCCTTCGCCGTCGTAGACGGGTTTCGGACTGAGACCCAGCATGTTGAGCCGCGCCAGCGCCGAGCTCTCGGGCAGGCCCTTGAGATCGGGCACCTTGACCAGGCCCTTCGTCGAGCTCGGCGAGGGCGTCGGGGAGGCGGTGGGGCTCGGCGACGAGCTGGGAGTCGGGCTCGGCGTGGGGCTCGGCCTTCTCGGCTTGGCCGGGCTCGGCTGCGTCACCGGCACCTCGTGGGACGGCCTCACGGGGGGCCGCGAGTTGCGGCTCCGTGACGGACTCGGGGACGGGTCAGCGGTGGCCACCGTCAGGGCCGGCGCGGGCGACTCAGAGACGCCCGACCCGGCCGAGGCCATGTTGATGCCGAGGACGGCCAGACCGCCGACGACGGCGAACCCGGCCACCCCGGCCGCGACAGGCATTCCCTTGCCCTTCTTGGACCGCTGCGCCGCGCGCCGCGCCGTACGGGAGCCCTGCTGCGGGGAGGCGACGGTCGTCGGCGGCACGGCCGGGGCGTCGTTCCACGACTCCCGTGTGACGCGATAGGTGGCGCCGGTCGCCGGGACGGCCTCCGGCCCGCCCTGGTAGGGGCCTGCCTGGGTGGTCGCCCCCGTGGGAAGAGGCGGGGCCCCCATGCCCGTGGACGCCGGGCCCCCCGTGACACCCTGCGGGCCGTATCCCGCGCCGGCCATGCCCTGTGGGCCATAGCCGGGCGCGGCGTCCGGGACCACGGTGCCGGGCATCCCGGGACCAGCGGCCAGCACCGACTGCCGGGCGGCCTGGCTCATCGCGGCGGCCGACGGCCAGCGGCGCGCCGGATCCTTCGACATGGCCCGTTCGACGACGGCCCGGATGGCGGGCGGCACGTCCGGCGGGAGTGGCGGCGGCTCCTCGCGGATGTGCTTGAGCGCGATCGTCACCGGCGAGTCGCCGTCGAAGGGACGCTGCCCGGCCAGGCACTCGTACGCCACCACGCCCAGCGCGTAGATGTCGACGGCGGGCGTGACAGGAGCGCCCTCGGCCTGCTCCGGCGCGCAGTAGGCCGCGGTGCCGAGCACCATTCCGGCGTCGGTGAGGCGGCTGCCCTGGTCGGCGCGGGCGATGCCGAAGTCGGTCAGCACCAGCGTGCCGTCGGACCGCACCAGCAGGTTGCCCGGTTTGACGTCCCGGTGCACGATCCCCCGCTCGTGCACGGCCTGGAGGGCGGAGGCCGCCTGTGCGATGAGCTCCATCGCGGGCTCGGCGCCGATGCGGCCGAGGCGCATCAGCAGGCGGTCGAGGGGCTCGCCGTCGACGAACCGCATGACCAGGTACGCGGTGGAGCCGTCGCCGGGGACCTCGGTGACCCCGTAGTCGTAGACGTCGACGACGCCGGGGTGGTTGACGGTCGCCATCGCGCGGGCCTCGCCCTGGAAGCGGACGGCGAATCCGGGGTCGTCGAGACGACCGGGGAGAAGCACCTTGACGGCGACGGTGCGCGCGAGGACGGTGTCCTCACCACGCCATACCTCGCCCATGCCCCCGGCGCCGAGTCGGGCGTCCAACCGGTAACGCCCAGCCAGGGTCATGCCTTGGGCCACCATTTGCGCCCCGTACCCCCTAAGTCAATCGACCCCCGAAGGTGTCCAACAAAGCAGGTTCGTGTCGCGGGTAGATAACGACAACTTCACGGAACCCTGTACGCGTAAGGGATCCAGGCTCGGGGGATCGAAAGTCGAGCCTACCTGTTATCCGTCCCTACTACCGTGCACCGAGCACCGTGCCGTCCATTTCCTGGGCGTGACCTGGACAACCATGCGGCGACGGCAGTGCGGGCAGTAACGCGGTGGCTCCATCACCCTGGCGGCCAGGCAGGCCGCGTGATCACCGTTTCCGGCCGGACGGCCGCAGTGATCGCAGTAGAGGTCCACAGTGCACCACCCTAACCGCTGCCCGCCTCCGCCGCCCGGAAAGCATCATGGAGTCCCCGCTGCCGTTTAAGACGCTTCCCGGCCCCATTTAGTTGCCTCGCGGCCTCCACAAGCGCCGGTGAATGCCGACCCAATAGGCTGACCCGCATGAGTGTTGCTCCAGGTCTGCGCGCCGAGGTCCTCATCATGGTGGAGCGCGGGGACACGGCGATCCGGGTCGGCAGCGGCGACGTGCCGGTGCTGGGCACGCCGCGGCTGCTGTCGTTCGCCGAGGGAGCCACGGTCAAGGCCGTCCAGCATCACCTGGAGCCGGGGCAGACCACCGTGGGGACCAGGGTGCTGATCGAGCACCGTCTGCCCAGCCCGGTCGGGATGCACGTCGAGATCGGCGTCGAACTCACCGAGGTGGACGGCAGGCGGCTCGTCTTCTCCGTCAGGGCCGTCGACAAGACCGGCGCCCTGGTCGCCACGGGCACGATCGAGCGGGTCGTCGTCGACCGGGAACGGTTCCTCTCCCGTCTCTGAACGTCCGTCCCGCGCTACTCGATGACGGCGATGGGGTCTCCCTCCTGGACGACGTCGCCCTCCTTCACGTGGAGCTTCGAGACGGTCCCGGCGTCCTCGGCGAGGACGGGGATCTCCATCTTCATCGACTCCAGGATCACAAGGGTGTCGCCCTCCTCGACGACCTCGCCCTCGCTCACGACGATCTTCCAGACGTTCGCCACCATCTCGGCGCGCACCTCGGCCACCCGGAAACTCCCCTCAACGTAATTCGGCAGATCAGGCTTTTCTCATTCGGGAGACCAGCCCGGTGTCGTAGTTCCCGCTCACGAACTCGGGATGGTCGAGCAGCTCGGCGCAGAACGGCAGGTTGTGCTTCGGGCCCTCGATGCGGAACGCGGCGACGGCCTCCCTGCCCCGCTCCAGCGCCTCCTCACGGGTGGCGCCGACGACGCAGAGCTTGGCCATCAGCGGATCGTAGAACGGCGTGACGGTGTTGCCCGCCGCGTATCCCGAATCGACGCGCACCCCCTCGCCCACCGGCTCCTCCCATACCCCGATCTTGCCAGGACCCGGCAGGAACCTGCGGGGGTCCTCGGCGTAGACGCGGAACTCTATCGCGTGGCCGCTCACCCGCGGCTGGAGGGAGTAGGTCTCGCCGGCCGCGATCCGGATCTGCTGCTCCACGAGGTCGAGACCGGTGACCAGTTCGGTGACGGGGTGCTCCACCTGGAGCCGGGTGTTCATCTCCAGGAAGACGAAGTCCTGGGCGTCCGCGTCCACCAGGCACTCCACGGTGCCCGCGCCGCGATAGGCCACGGCCTCCCCCGCCCGTACGGCCGCCGCGAGCATCCGCTCGCGCAGCTCCGGGGTCACGCCGGGGGACGGGCTCTCCTCCACGACCTTCTGGTGGCGCCGCTGGACGGAGCAGTCGCGCTCGCCCAGGGCGACCACGGTGCCGTCGGCGAGGCCGAGGATCTGCACCTCGACGTGCCTGGCCCGCTCGATGTAACGCTCGAGCAGGATGGCCGGCTCGCCGCCGAAGCGGGCGGCCGCCCGGCACGCCTGCTCGAACGCCTTGGCCAGCGACTCGCTGTCGCGCGCCACGCCCATGCCGATCCCGCCGCCCCCGCCGGCCGCCTTCACCATCACGGGGAACCCGATCTCCTCGGCGGCTCGTTCGGCCTGCGCGAGGTCGGAGACCGGCTCCCTGGTCCCGGCGGCGACCGGCACGCCCGCGGACTCCATCAGGTTGCGGGCGTTGATCTTGTCGCCCATCTGCTCGATGGCCTTGGGGTCCGGGCCTATCCATACGAGACCGGCGTCGACCACCGCACGGGCGAACGCGGCGTTCTCCGCGAGGAACCCGTATCCGGGGTGCACCGCCTGCGCTCCCGTCGTACGGGCGGCCTGGAGAACCTTGTCGATGTCGAGGTAGCTCTGGGCCGGGTTCGCGGGCCCGAGGAGCACGGCGTCGTCGGCCTCACGCACGAACGGCAGATCGGCATCCGCCTCGGAGTGGACCGCGACGGCGCGCAGCCCCATGCTCCGCACCGTACGGATGATGCGGCGGGCGATTTCACCACGATTGGCGACGAGAACTGAGTCGAACACGCACCCAACTCTAGGATGATCCCCCGCTCCGTCCCCCCGCCCGTTCCGACTGAACGCGGGGGCCGAATCTGTAGGGTCGCCACAACAACGACGGGCTCGGCGTGCCGTTGGAGGCGGTCCGATGCTACGTCTGCTACAAGCGAGTGACGAGCACGAGCCGGTCGACGACGCGCGCCATCGCCTCCACCACCCCGGGGTCGTAAGCCGACCCCCCGTCGAGGCGCAGCCGCTCCAGTGCCGCCGCCGCGCGGTCCCTGTCGGTCGATCCGCCCACCAGGTCGTCGTAGGCGTTGGCGGCCTTGATGATGCGGCTGGCCGTGGGCGGGGACTCGCCGAGCGTCTCGCACTGCCGCCGGACGATCTCCGCGACGCCGTGGAGGACGCCGGTCTTCCTGATCACCTCGGCACCCAGCTCGGCGATCCGCCGCGCCTGAGCGGGGTCGGCCAGCACGGTCGCGCCGCCGGGGATCGGGTCGCGCAGCGACAGCTGGCCGATGTCGTGCATGAGCGCGGCGTACTCCAGCTCCAGCAGCTGCGGCTCCGCCATGCCCAGCTCCCGGCCGATGGCGACCGACAGCTGGCTGACGCGGCGCGAGTGGCCCGGCTCGACGTATCCGCCGACCTCGGTGACCCGGCTCAGCGCGCGCACGGTCTGCAGGTAGGTCGCCCGGATGCCGGCGTACTTGCGGAACGCCACCTGCGTGACGAGCAGCGGCGCGGCGAACGCGGGCAGCGCGGTCATGTCCATGCTGTGCGAGGCGAGCGCGAGCAGGATGCCCGACGCCGCGACGGCGGCGCCGAGCGGCGCGGCCATCCTGATCTCGTCCCGTACGGCCACGGCGAACGCGGTCCTGACCTGGTCGGCCCGGTGCATGGCCGCGATCACCACGTCGGCCACGAGCATGATCGTGACGAGCACGGCCATCACGCCGAGCGCCGGCCACCAGTTGCCGTTCCGGTCGCCGGTGTCCCGTGCGAGCTCCCCCAGCGGGCCGGTGAGCGGCCGGTAGGCGAAGGCGAGCAACGACCCGGCGAGCAGCCGCCGGGCCATCGCGTCGAGACGTGGCGGCCGGCCGACCGCCAGATGCGGCAGCCCGCCCGCGATCATGCCGACCGACATCACCGCCACGACCTGCAGGGCCGAGTGGTGCGCCGGCCGTCCGCCCACGTCGAGCAGCAGGGCGTATCCGAGGGAGGCGGCGGTGGAGATCGGGGCGACCTCGCGGTTGCCCGGCATCGTGAGCCGGGCCAGCTCTCCGGCCGCGATGAGCGCGCCGAACCCGATGGCGACCCGCGGATCGGTCAGGCCCTCCGCCGCCGTGTGGGCGATCCCCGCCACGGTCAGCATCCCGGCGGCGCAGATGAGCAGGAGCTGGCCCGAGTCGAGCCCCACCGGCCTGGCCGTCAGCCGACGCTCCCTCACCGCTCCGACACCACCTGGATGGGCGTCGTCGGGTCGTCGTGATCCTTCACGGTGGTTTCCACGGCGGCGTCGTCCAGGGGGACGGGCACCGGCTGCGCCATGTCCCAGCCGTGCCGGTCGAGCGCCTCGACGAACGCGCACACCATGTCGGGGTCGAACTGGGTCCCGGCGTTCTTGCGCAGCTCCGCCACCGCGAACTCGATCGACTTGGCCTTCCGGTAGGAGCGGTCGGAGGTCATGGAGTCGAACGCGTCGGCCACCGCGATGATCCGGGCGAACTCGGGGATCTCCGAGCCGGCCAGGCCCATCGGGTAGCCCCTGCCGTCATGTCGTTCGTGGTGGTGCATGATCCCGGCGAACGCCTCGTCGAGGAAGTCGATGCCCCGCACGATCTCCAGCCCGCGCATCGGATGGAGCTGGATCGCGGCGTACTCCTCCTCGGTCAGGCGGCCGTCCTTCTGCAGCACCTTGGTCGGCACGCCGAGTTTGCCCACGTCGTGGAGCATGCCCGCGTATCGGATCGCGCGCAGCCGCTCGGTGCCCATGCCGATCTCCTCAGCGATCATCGAAGACGCCGCGGAGACCCGCGTGCAGTGCCCGCGCGTGTAGTAGTCCTTCGTCTCCACCGCCTGGCACAGCGCGGCGATGGTCGCGTCGTACGCCCGTTGCTCGGCGTGGTAGTGCCCCAGCGCCCACCGGGCCACGAACAGCGGCAGCAGCACGAGCACGGCCGAGATCGACTGCACCGTCGACCACAGGGCCGCGATCAGCAGGCCGAAGGTGGCGAAGCCGACGTAGGAGCTCAGGAACTGCACCATCGCGCGGAGCGAGACCTGGTCTTTGTGCACCGCGGACGCCAGCCGCAGGATGACCGCGGTCAGCGCGAAGTTGACGGCCACGAAGACCACCGTCGCGGCGGCGTACGGCACGAGGATGCCCGGGAAGTCGGCCGGCTCCGGCAGGTGGGCCCGTCCCCCCGCGCTCTCGTACGCCCACCCGGCGGCGTAGCCGCACAGGGCGTACTGCGCGCCGTTGAACAGCCGTTTCACCATCGGCAGGCCGGGGCGCACGCTCACGACCGCGGCCAGCCCGACCAGGGCCGCGCCCTCCGGGCCGACCAGCACCACGGCGGCCAGCGCGGCGGAGAAGCTCACCGACACCGCGACGTGCGGCACGTTGAGCAGGGTCGGCACCGACTCACAGAGCAGGAAGAGCAGCGCCAGAACGAGAAGCGCCGACCAGTCCTCCGCCACGAGCCCGTGATGAACGAGGAGACCGCGCGTGATCACGAGACCGGCGGTTCCGACGAGTGCGACGAAGTAGACCCTGGCGGGCCACGGCAGTTCCCGCATGGCGGCCACCTTGAATGCGGTTCGGACCCGTGGGCCGGCCCTGCCGGACCGGCCCACGGGCAGTGACTACGTCCAGGAGATCCCCGGGGTGCCGGCCGCGAGACCGGCCAGAGCCACCACCGGAGTAAGCAGCGCCAGCGCCACTATCAGCCTGACGACGGTCTTCCCAAGCATTGCGCCGCCTCCACGTCGATGTCGCACTCAGGCTACAGAAGGGCCGACGGCGGATCTGGGATGTCGCGACCATCGCAGCCAAACCGTAACCAAGCAATCACACCGCGTGCAATTGCACCGGTTTGTCGCCACCTGCCGCGGACCCGAGCCGGGAAAGCCGCCGCGGCGGCCGGCGATCTCGGCATGCTCAACTAGTAACACGCCGCATCCGGTAATCAAAGCGATCAGACGAGCGCCTGCCGGGCCCATTCGACGGTGGCCTTGAGGCCCGTGGGCAGGTCGTGCCGGGGACGCCAGCCGAGGGCCTCGTACGCCGGAGCGGGGTCGACGGCCATCGCGGGGAGGTCGCCCAGGCGAGGAGGCTCGAAGCGCGGCTCGTCCGGCGCTCCGGCCGCCGCGGCGATCAGGCTGTGCAGCGCGCGGTCGGTGGTCTGGACGCCGGTGCCGAGGTTGACCCGGCGGCCGTCGCCGTGGGGCCCGCAGGCGCGGGCGAAGCCGTCCACCACGTCCTCCACGAAGACGTAGTCGCGCGTCTGGGAGCCGTCGCCGTACACGACCGTGGGCTTTCCCGCCAGCAGGGCGTCGGTGAAGATCGCGACCACTCCGGCCTCACCCTCGGGCGACTGGCGCGGCCCGTAGACGTTCGACAGCACGAGCGTGGTGTATTCGAGCCCGTGCAGCGCCCGGTAGGTGGCGAGGTACAGCTCACCGCCGAGCTTGGAGGCGGCGTACGGCGAGCGGGGATCTGTGGGGGCGTCGCCGGGGACCGGAATCACGGCCGGCCTGCCGTAGACGGCGACGGAGGAGGCGTAAACGATCTTTCGGGCCCCGGAGCGGCGAGCCGCCTCCAGGACGTTCACCGTGCCCTCGACGTTGATCCCGGCGTCGGCCACCGGGTCGGCCACGCTCCTGCGCACGCTGATCTGCGCGGCGAGGTGACAGACGACCTCCGGCCGCCAGCGCTCCGCGAGATCGGCCAGCGCGGGGTCGCGCACGTCCATGACGTGCAGGGGGGCGTCGGGGTTGCGCACGTGACCGGACGACAGGTCGTCCACCACCGCGACCTCGTGACCGTCCGCCAACAGCCGATCGACGAGGGTGGACCCGATGAACCCCGCCCCGCCGGTGACCAGTGCCCGCATGTCCCCGCCCTTCCCGGCCTTCCCGGCCTGTAACGGGAGATCCTAACGAGCATTGCCCCGGCCCGGCCCGATCACACCCCCGCGACGGAGGCGCGCTCCGCGGGGACAGGCACGGCGACAGAGCGTGGCGAAGGGGCGCGGCGAAGGGCCGCGCCGGCCGTCACCCTGCCGGGACCGCCGAGCTAGTCCGCCATCTCGGCGCGTACCTGCTCGATCCGGGTGAGCACCTTGCTGCGCAGGTCCTGCGGGACGGGGTCGCACCCGCAGTGTTTGGCCACGAGCCGTTTGACGGCCTCCTCGAGGCCGTACTCCTCCAGGCAGGGGGAGCACTCGTCGAGGTGCTTCCTGATCTCGGCGATGCGGTCGCTGTTCAGCTCACCGTCCAGGTAGGTGTACACCCGGTCGAGCACCTCGCTACACGGGGTGTCGTGGTGGTTCCCGCAGCTCATCGCTCCTCCTCGCCAAGCGTCCCGCCGTTACCCGCGCCGCGGGAGTCCGACCGCACGAGGCCGCGCTCGCGCGCGTAGTCCTCAAGCTGGTTACGCAGCTGCCGGCGTCCACGGTGGAGGCGCGACATCACGGTCCCGATGGGCGTGCCCATGATCTCGGCGATCTCCTTGTACGGGAAGCCCTCGACGTCCGCCAGATAGACGGCGATGCGGAACTCCTCGGGGAGCGCGGCGAGAGCGTCCTTCACGTCGCTGTCGGGAAGGTGTTCGAGCGCCTCGATCTCGGCCGACTTCAGCCCGCTCGACGTGTGCGACTCCGCCCGCGCGAGCTGCCAGTCCTCGATCTCCTCGGTGCCCGCCTGCTTGGGCTCCCGTTGCTTCTTCCGGTAGCTGTTGATGAACGTGTTGGTGAGGATGCGGTAGAGCCAGGCCTTGAGGTTCGTCCCCTCCTGGAACTGGTGGAAGGAGGCGAACGCCTTGGCGAAGGTCTCCTGCAGGAGATCCTCCGCATCCGCTGCGTTTCGGGTCATCCGGAGCGCGGCCGAGTAGAGTTGATCGAGAAACGGCATGACGTCGCGCTCGAACCGCTCACTGCGCTGCTCCAGAGTCTCCTCGGCTGTCTTGGAGACCGGACCCACCCCCTTCAGGACACCGTACCCAGCCGAGGATACCGGCCCGGCAAGGTCCAGCCCGTCGAGGCCTTCTGGCAGCACCAACGTCTTCATGCCCAACTGCAACAGGGCGGGCGTAGAGTCTGTTCCCGGTGCAGATTGAGGTGACGAACGGCCCGGTGCGGGGAAAAAAGTAAGCACCGGCTTGGTAGCCCGGAAACCGAGTTTCGCTGCCGCACGCCCATGCGCGGGGCAGCCAGAGTCCAGGAGTCGCTCGTGCTGCCTATACCGGCCAACGAACTCAACGGCCCGGGCACACTCGGGCCGTACTGGACCTTTTATCACGCGGTCGTCGCCGAACAGTTGCGCCAGTGGCTGCCCGGCCGTCCCTCCCTGCTGCTGGACCTGTCCGGCGGACGGGGGCGATGGCCGGCCCAGGCGGCGCGCGCCGGTCACCGGGTGATCGAGGTCATGGACTTCCGCAGGCCGGCGGAACCGTGGTTGCGCGACGCCTCCGAGCGGATACAGAAGGTGCGCGCCGACAACCTCGGCTTCCTGCCCGACTGCAGTGTGGACGGCGTGATCGCCGAGGAGCGCGCGCTGTCGGTCGAGATCATGGCCGAGTCCGTCGTCGAGGACGTGGCCCGGGTGCTGCGGCCCGGCGGGCGCGCGCTGCTGTGCGTCGACTCGCTGGTCCTCGGTATGGCGATCCTCGCCGAGCAGAACTACTGGGCGCACCTGTGCCAGACGGGCGAGGTCATGCTCATCCCCTGGCCCGACGGCAGCATCACCCGCTGCTTCACCAGTCAGCAGATACGCGAGCTGATCACCGGCGCCGGCCTGGAGGTGGAATGGGTGCGCCCGCGCACCGTGCTGTCCCCCTCCACCGTCGACCACGTGCTGAGCGGGGAGAGCAAGTCGCTGTCCTGGCTGGTCCGCACCGAGCTGGAGACGCAGGCCGACGGCGACGACACCGTCGGCATCCACCTGGTGGCGAGCGCCCGCAAGCCGTTGTGAACGCTCTAAGGGAACGCGGCGCGGACAGGCGCTCGCGGGAGGCTCGGGCGGATCACCTGCGGCGCTCGGCCCGCGACTGGCACTGCACGCAGCGGGCCGCCTCGGGGCGGGCCTCCAGCCTGCCCTCGGGCACGAGCGTGCCGCAGTCGACGCAGCGACCGTAACCGCCGTCGTCCAGCCGCCGCAGCGCGGCCAGCACGGCCGTACGCTGCCGGGAGGCGGCGTCGAGCATGGCCCGGGTCCGGTCCGCGTCGGTGAGGTCGGCTCCCGCGTCGGCGAGGCATCTGTCGCGCCCGGCGGCCGGATCCCCACGCAGCACGCTGATCGACCGGTCGAGCTCGGCGAGCATGCTTTCCAGGCGCATACGCGCGGTCGCGACGTCCACGGATCCGCACCTCCGGGAGTGGGGGAATCACCCGTCCAGGAGCCCCCGGTCTCCTGGTCGGTCAGCGGCCGGTCACCTACCGAGCGACCGCTTTCTCGAACGGATGCCCACTTCGCGCGCCGCCTACACCCCCGTCACGGGTCAGAGCAGGCGCGGGACGTCATCGCCCTCCAGGGCCTCGATCAGTTCGGGACCGTTGTGACGGACGCTGTTGACGGCGTCGGAAACGGCGTACGCCTCCAGCCGGTCCGGGCCGGCCGGGACGAGCAGGCCCGTGGGGTCGGTCACGCGCGGGTCGAGCCACTCCGTCCAGCGATCGCGCTCGACCATCATCGGCATCCGGTCGTGGATGCGGCCCAGCTTGTCCGTCGCCGTGGTGGTGATCACCGTGCAGGTGCACAGCCACTTCAGCGGGTCGTCGTCCGGGCGGGTGGGGTCCTTCCAGAACTCGTACAGACCGGCCATGGCGAGCACGCCGCCGTCGGCGGGATGGATGAAGAACGGCTGCTTCTTCTTGCCCTCCAGCGGCATCCACTCGTAGTAGCCGTCCGCCGGGATCAGGCAGCGCCGCGACTTCAGCGCCCTGCGGTAGGACGGCTTCTCCGCCACGGTCTCCACCCTGGCGTTGATCATCCGCGAGCCCACCGACGGGTCCTTGGCCCAGCTCGGCACGAGCCCCCACCGGACCACCCGCAGCTGCCTGACCGGCTCGTCGCCCGGGCGCTCGCCGTCGTCGTCCTTCTGCACACGGCTCATGACCGCGTAGACGTTCTTGGTGGGCGCGACGTTGTAGTCGGGCCGGAGCTCGCCGCCGGGCACCTGGTCGGGCACCCCGTCCAGCTCGACCTGGAACTCCTCCAGCAACTCCTGCTTCTTGCGCGCAGACGCGTACCTCCCGCACATGCCACCAAGACTGCCACGAAGTCGTGTCCCGGGGCGGGCCGCACCGTTCTCACGGCTTCTCACGACGGTGCGGACGAGCGTGCGCGCACTAAGCTTGCGGCATGGCCTCTCCGCAGTCCGCGTCCGGCGGCGCCGCGCCGCACGGCATCGATCAGAACGGCGTCGAGAACAACGGCGTCGAGAAGAGCGCCGGCGCACCGCTCTGGCCCGCCCCCGTGGCCGCCGAGCCGGTTCGCGCGACGGTCCGCCTGCCCGGCTCGAAGTCGGTGACCAACAGGGCGCTGCTGCTCGCCGCGCTGGCCGACGCCCCCGGCGCCGTACGGCTCGCACTGCGCAGCCGCGACGCCGACCTGATGGCGGCCGCGCTCCGCTCGCTCGGCGCCGAGATGACGCCGTCCAACGAGAGCGCCGACAGCGTGGACTGGTCGGTGACCCCTCATCCCGTACGCGGCGGGGCGTCGATCGGCGTCGGGCTGGCCGGGACCGTCATGCGGTTCGTGCCCCCGGTCGCCGCGCTGGCCGACGGGCCGGTCTTCTTCGACGGCGACCCCCACGCCCGCAAGCGGCCGATGGGCCCGATCCTGGGCGCGCTGCGCGCGCTCGGCGCGTCGGTGGACAACGACGCGCTGCCGTTCACGATCCGCGGACCGATCCCCGGCGGCGAGGTCACCCTCGACGCCTCGGTCTCCTCGCAGATGGTCTCCGGACTGCTGCTGGCCGCCGCGCGCTTCGAGAAGGGCGTGACGGTGCGGCACGACGGCCCGCCCGTCCCGTCGATGCCGCACATCGAGATGACCGTGCAGATGCTGCGCCAGGCGGGCGTCGACGTGGACGACTCCGAGCGCGACGTGTGGCGGGTGCAGCCCGGCCCGATCCGGGCCAGGGACGTCACGGTCGAGCCCGACCTGTCGAACGCCGCTCCCTTCCTCGCGGCGGCCCTGGTCACCGGCGGCTCGGTCGTCGTACCGGACTGGCCGGAGGAGACGACGCAGGGCGGCGACGCGCTGCGCGAGCTGCTCGCCGAGATGGGCGCGCGGGTCGAGCGGGTGCCGGAGGGCCTGCGGGTCACCGGCGAGGGCGCAGTGCGCGGCATCGACGCCGACCTGCGCGACGTCAGCGAGCTCACCCCCACGATCGCCGCGCTCGCCGCGCTGGCCGACGGGCCGTCCCGCATCCGGGGCGTGGCGCACATCCGGGGGCATGAGACCGACCGGATCACCGCCCTCGCCACGGAGATCAACCGGCTGGGCGGCGACGCCCGGGAGACCGACGACGGCCTGGACATCCACCCCCGGCCGCTGACCGGCGGCGTCTTCCACTCCTACGCCGACCACCGCATGGCCACGGCGGGCGCGGTCATCGGCCTGGTCGTGCCGGGCGTCGAGGTCGAGGACATCGCGACGACATCCAAGACACTGCCCGAATTCCCGCGCATGTGGGCCGCGATGCTGGGCAGCGCGCCAGGCGAGGAGACGGCATGAGCGAGCGGCTGATCCCCGGACGATCGGGGCGCGGGCACTGAGAAAGCGGCATTACGACGAGGACGACGTCAGGGTCAGGCCGGGCAAGGGCTCACGGCCGCGGACCCGGATCCGGCCTGCCCACAGCGAGGCCGTCGAGGGCTTCGTGGTGGCCGTCGACCGCGGGCGTTACACCTGCCTGGTCGGTGAGGGCGTCCCCCGCTCCACGA
The DNA here is from genome assembly GCF_900156315.1 of Microbispora rosea. Lineage (GTDB taxonomy): Bacteria > Actinomycetota > Actinomycetes > Streptosporangiales > Streptosporangiaceae > Microbispora > Microbispora rosea. The sequence continues at coordinate 54,777 of NZ_FTNI01000039.1, forward strand.
CGCCGAAGAAGCGGCGGGGCGAGCGCACCCTCGTCGTGGCCATGAAGGCCCGCGAGCTCGGCCGCAAGGGCATCGTGGTGGGCGACCGCGTGGCGCTGGTGGGCGACGTGACCGGGCAGCCCGACACGCTGGCGCGCATCGTCCGCGTGGAGGAGCGCACCTCGATGCTGCGCCGCAGCGCCGACGACGTGGACGACATCGAGCGCCCCATCGTCGCCAACGCCGACCAGTTGGTCATCGTCACCGCGCTCGCCGATCCCCCGCCACGGCCCCGGATGATCGACCGGATGCTCGTCGCGGCCTACGACGCCGACATCGAGCCGCTGCTGTGCCTGACCAAGGCCGACCTGGCCCCCGCCGACGACCTCGTCGCGCTGTACGAGCCTCTCGGCGTGCCGTACGTGGTCGTGCGCAAGGGCGGCCCGGTCGACGACCTGGCCGAGGCGCTCGCGGACCGGCTCAGCGTGCTGGTCGGGCACTCCGGGGTCGGAAAGTCGACCCTGGTCAACGCGCTGGTGCCGCACGCCCACCGGGCCGTGTCCCATGTGAACGCCGTCACCGGCCGCGGCAGGCACACCTCCACCTCCGCGGTCGCCCTGGAACTGCCGGAGGGCGGCTGGATCATCGACACCCCCGGGGTGCGCAGCTTCGGGCTCGCCCACATCTCGGTGGAGACCGTGCTCGCCGCCTTCCCCGACCTGGTGGACGCCACAACCGAATGCCCCAAGGGCTGCACCCACCTCGGCGACGACTGCGCCCTCGACCGCTACGTCGCGGAGGGGCACGCGGAGCCCGCACGCCTGGAGTCCCTGCGGCGGCTGCTCGCCAGCCGCGAGGGCTCTTCCGACGAAGACTAGAACGACGCGCTCCGGCTGAAGGCGAGCATCACGGCGAGTGCTCCGAGCATGCTCCCCATGGCGATCCGCTGGGCTCGCAGCCACGCCGGCCGGTGCGCCAGGAATCCCGCGACGCTTCCGGCGGCCAGCACGATCGAGAAATTCACCGTCGCGGCCACCGCGATCTGGAAAAGGCCGAGAACGACGCCCTGCGCCAGCACGTTCCCCGCTCGGATATCGACGAACTGCGGAATGACGGAGACATAAAGAATGGCGATCTTCGGATTGAGCAGGTTCGTCATCAGTCCCATGGCGAAAAGCCGGGGCGGCGGGTCGTGCGGCACGTCCCGCACGGTGAACACCGAAGCGCCGCCCGGCCTGATCGTCTTCCAGGCGAACCACATCAGGTAACCCGCCCCGGCCAGCCGTATCGCCGTGAGAACCTGCGGGACCGCGGCGAACAGCGCCGCCAGGCCGAGATTCGTCGCCGTCAGATAGACGAGGAATCCCGCCACCACTCCGCTCAACGAGATTATTCCGGCCCGGCGTCCCTGACTGATGCTCCGCGATACGAGATACATCATGTTCGGGCCCGGAGAGAGCACCATTCCGAGCGCCACGGACACGACACCCAGCACCGCATTCGGTTCGACCATGACGCCGCCCTCTCCTCGCAGGTCATCAATGCCGGTCCGGACGGCCTCCTCAGGCTATTTCACTCCGAACAATAAATGCAATATTGGATATTGCTCTCGGAGCAATATTGTGTTTGAATCGGACACCGTGCCACGAAGAGGGGGCGGCGATGGAGGACTACCGTGAGCTGGCCGACGAGGTCGCCGCGGACATCGCGGCCGGGCGGCTCAGGCCGGGGGACCGGCTTCCTCCGCAGCGGGACTTCGCCCGGCGGCGCGGCATCGCCGGCTCCACGGCGGCGCGCGTCTACGCGGAGCTGACCCGCCGCGGCCTCACGGTCGGCGAGGTCGGCCGTGGCACCTTCGTCCGCGCCTCCGCCCGGCGGCCAGGGACCGCCCTGGCCGAACCGAGCGGCACCAGGGTCGACCTCGAACTCAACTATCCCGTCATCCCCGAGCAGGCCGGCCTGCTCGGGGACGGCATCAGGCCGCTGCTGCGCCCCGATGTGCTGGAGGCGTCCATGCGGCCGGTGGGCGCGGCGGGCACTCCTCACGCCCGCGAGGCCGTCGCGGACCTGCTCGCCCGGGCCGGCTGGCGCCCCGACCCGGCGCGGGTGCTCTTCGCCGGCAACGGCCGCCAGGCGATCGCGGCCGTCATCGCCGCGCTGGTCCCGCCGGGTGCGCGGCTGGGCGTCGAGGAGCTCACCTACCCCGTCGTGAAGACGATCGCCGCGCGGCTCGGGGTCACCCTCGTCCCCCTGCCGGTCGACGGGGCGGGCCTGGTGCCCGAGGCTGTCGAGGCCGCCGCCCGCAAGGCTCCGCTGAGAGCGGTCTACCTCCAGCCGACGCTGCACAACCCGCTGTCGCTCACCATGCCGGTCGAGCGCCGCGCCGAGCTCGCGGCCGTGCTGGAGCGGCTGGACGTGCCCGCGATCGAGGACGGCATCTGGTCGTTCCTGCGGCACGAGGCACCACCGCTCGCCGCCGTGGCGCCCGAGCGCACGATCCTCGTCGACAGCCTCTCCAAACGGCTCGCGCCGGGGCTGACCGTCGGATTCGCCGTCGTTCCCGAGGCCGTCGTCCCCCACGTGACCGCGGCGCTGCACTCGGGGGGCTCCGCGCCGCCGCGGTTCGCGCTGGAGGCGGCGGTCCGGCTCGCCGGCGACGGCATCGTGGAATCGCTGAGCCGGGGCAAGCGGCGGGACGCCGAGGCCCGGCAGGAGATCGCGAGACGCCACCTGGGCGAGTTCGCCGTCCGCGGCGATCCGCGGTCCTACTACTGCTGGTGGGAGCTTCCGCCGCCGTGGCGGGCCGACACGTTCGTGGCCGCCGCCGCACGGCACGGCATCGCCGTCACCCCGGCGGCGGCCTTCGCCGTCGGCGACAACCGCACCCCGAACGCCGTCCGTCTCGGCCTGGCCTCTCCCCCGCCCGAGACGCTGGCACGCGCCCTGGCCACCCTCGCCGGGCTCGCCCGTTCCTCGCCGGACGATCTGCTGGCCGAGTGAGCCGTGTGAGGGGTCAGGCCGCGCGGTTGGGGCGCAGGGTCCAGGAGACGGTCATCTCCGAGACGACGACGTCTTCGGCGTTGCGGATCTCGACGGCGACCTCGAACTCGGGCCGCTCCCCCGCGTCCAGCAGGGCGACGACCGCCTCCCGCTCGGCCCGGAGGGTGGCGGCGGCGGTGACCTCGCCCATCGCGAGCTTGCGGTAGCCGATCCTCGCCTCGGTCGCCAGCGGCACGGCGCGGGAGAGCTGGTCGCCGAAGGCCGACAGCATGGCCGCGCCCGAGGCGGTCTCGGCCAGCGTGAACAGGGCGCCGGCGTGCGGGCCGCCGACGTGGTTTCGCAGGTCTCCCCGGTCGGCCAGGCGGGCGACCGCCTCACCGGAGCCGATCGAGTCGAACGTGATGCCGAGCAACCGCGCGAACGGAACGCTGTCGAGCATGAAGGCGCCGATGTCCATGGCCGGGATGTTACCTGTCGGTATGGCTTGGAGTGATTCTTCCACTGATGTCAGCAGGTCGCGGCACGATACGTTGGCCCTGTGACGGAGTACCGCGACGACCTGCACCTCGCGCATCTGCTGGCGGACGCCGCCGACGACATCACGATGCGCCGTTTCAAGGCCGTGGACCTCAAGGTCGACACCAAGCCCGACCTCACGCCGGTCAGCGACGCCGACCGGGCCGTGGAGGAGGCGATCCGCGGCACGCTGCGCCGTGCCCGGCCCCGCGACGCCGTCGTGGGCGAGGAGTTCGGGATGACCGGCTACGGCATGCGCTCCTGGATCGTCGACCCGATCGACGGCACCAAGAACTACGTACGCGGAGTCCCCGTGTGGGCCACGCTGATCGCGCTGATGGAGCACGGCAAGGTCGTCGTGGGCGTGGTCTCGGCCCCGGCGCTCGGCCGCCGCTGGTGGGCCGCCAAGGAGAGCGGCGCGTGGAGCGGACGGAGTCTGAGCAAGGCCACGCGCTGCGAGGTGTCCTCGGTCGGCCGTCTCGACGACGCCTCCTTCTCGTTCTCCGACCTGGACGAATGGGAGAAGGCAGGGCGGCTCGACCCGTTCCTCGACCTCACCAGGGAGTGCTGGCGCACACGCGGCTACGGCGACTTCTGGTCGCACATGATGGTCGCCGAGGGCGCCGTGGACATCTCCGCCGAGCCGGAGCTGTCCCCCTGGGACATGGCCGCTCTCACGATCATCGTCGAGGAGGCCGGCGGCTCCTGCACCTCGCTCGACGGCGCCGCGCCCCTCGACGGCGGCAACCTCGTCTGCACCAACGGCCTGCTCCACGGCGAGGTCCTCAAGCGCCTGTCACCGCGCTGAGCCGCCTCCCGGCTTTCCGGATCACTTGGGCAGTCACCGCCTTCGCGGCCCGGTGGGACTGCCCAAAAAAATGCCCTTGTAAGGGTATTTTTCAGCGTAAACAGTGGTGAAATCCGGCCGACTCGGCGGGAATTCGTGTTCCTCTTGTGACACCCACACCGCCAACCGGCTCCTCGTGGATCGCGTCGAAATACCGGACGCGCAAGCGGCCTCCCCAGCCCACGAGTGGATCGAGCCGGAATAACGACGATGAGCGCACCAGCCAAACCCCGGAAAGCCCAAGACGATCAGGGCGACAAGGAGCGGAGAAACGCCCGGAGAATAGCGTGGATCAGCGGCATCCTGACCTTTGCCGGCACGCTCATCACCGCCGGATCGGCGGTCGCGGTCGCCGTCATCACCTCCCCCGACGCGGTGCGGGACGTCGTCGGAGACAGGATCGCGGTGACCCACACGGCCACGGCGACGGCGACGGTCACCACCACGGTCACCGCAGGCCCGGCGGCCCCTTCCCCGCAGGCGAGCGCGGCGGACGCCACTACGGGCGGCACCGCCGCCACGTCCCTGACCCGCCCGGCCGCCGTCGACGTCGACGGCTGCGGCCCGCCGGGAGGGTTCAGCAACGACTGGCTCGACCGCTCGGTCACCCTCGCGGGTTCGGACGAGCAGTTCAACGCCATGACGTGCCGTGTCGAGAGCTCGGGCGCCGTGGCCGGATACCTCGACTACGTGGTGCCACAGAACGCGACCACGTTCACGGCGAAAGTGGGAATCGACCGCGCGTCACCCAACACGTCGGCGAGAGTGCGATTCTCCGTCGTCGACCTTGACGACAACGTGCTCGCCCAACAGGTGGCGACGTACACGAACGCACCGGGCATCACCGCCCGGGTCTCGGGAGTGCCGCGAATCCGCCTCAAAATGACGGTCGTCAAGAGCAGCGGTGTCTCGGGCTCGAACTATTTCCGGTCCGCGTGGATAAATCCCTCCTTCGGCTGACACATATCCTTTCGGAGTTCCTTGTGGCTGTCACAGCGCGAGGACGTCGCCCGCGGCGGTGAGGAGGCTGCCGCGGTACGCCTCGCCGAACAGGCAGACGTGGACGGCGAGCGGGTGCAGCTGATGCAGGGGCACGCGCTCGCGCCACCCGTCCGCGAGGGGCGCCGCCTCGCGATAGGCCGCGAGGATCGTGTTGAGGTGCGGCGCCCCGAACAGCGCCAGCATCGCGAGGTCGGTCTCCCTGTGGCCGCCGTGGGCGGCCGGGTCGACCAGCACGACCTCGTCCGCGGACCACAGCAGGTTTCCGCTCCACAGGTCGCCGTGGATCCGGCTCGGCGGCTCCGCCGGCCCGGCGACCTCCGCCACCCGGTCGCACGCCTCCTCGGCCAGCTCCACGTCCGCGGCCGACAGCGCGCCGCGGTCGCGCGCGAGCCGTACGAACGGGAGCACGCGGCGGGACACGTAGAACGACGGCCAGTCCGGCGCGGGCTCGTTGCCCATCGGAAGCTCGGCGATGTAGCCGGGCCAGGGGGCGCCGAAGCCGTCGGCGCCGGCCGCGTGCAGGGCGGCCAGCGCACGCCCGAACCGCTCGGCGGCCCCGGCCGTCGCGGGTGCGGTGTCGATCCACTCCAGCACCAGCGTGCCGCCGTCCGCGGAGATCACCTCGGGGACGGCGACCGCCCCCGGCTCGGCCAGCCAACGCAGCCCCGCCGCCTCGCTGTCGAGAACGGCGGACGCGTCCGAGCTTCTCTTGACGAACACCCGGCGGCCGTCGCCGAGCACGCCCTCGTGCAGCGTCCAGGCGTGCCCGCCACCGAGATCCCTAGTGATCCTCAAGGTGCTTCGCCACCCCCTCGCAGGCGGCCTCGACCATCCGCAGCACCTCGACGAAGCCCTCGCGTCCGCCGTAGTAGGGGTCGGGCACCTCGGCGCCCTCGGGGGCGGCCGGGTCGAACGACCGCAGCAGCCGCACGTCCGCCTCCGGCGGGGCGATCCGCCGGAGGGCGCGCAGGTTGTCGCGGTCCATCACGAGGATGAGGTCGCGCTCGGCGAACCACGCCCGGTCGAACTGGCGGGCCCGGTGGGACGAGCCGTCGTAGCCGTGGTCGGCCAGCGTGGCCGCGGCCCGCTCATCCATCGGCTCCCCCGCATGCCAGCCGCCGGTGCCGGCGCTGTCCACCTCCACGTCGAGCCCGCGTTCGGCCAGCGTACGGCGCAGCACCACCTCGGCCATCGGCGATCGGCAGATGTTCCCCATGCAGACCAGACATACACGCTTCATGAACTCAATCCTCTCCCATAACGCCCGTGACCTGCTCGTTATCTCTTCTCAGGCCTCCCAAGAGCGACCAGGGGCGTTCACTGCCCGTTCACCTTTACCAAGGGTTTAGGTCACCTTGGCTCCCTACCGTCCCTGGTGTTGAGAAGACATGGGGAGGAACAACCGTGAAGTATGCAGGCCGGCTCGCCGCCGCCACTATCGTCGGCGTGCTCTCGCTCGCCGCATGCGGGACCGATGACAACACGAGCACCGCGGGGGGCACCTCCAGCGCCGCCGCTCCCGCTCAGGGCGACGACACGCTGAAGGGCACCATCAACGCCGCCGGCTCCTCGGCCCAGGCGAACGCCATCGCGGAGTGGAAGAAGAACTTCCAGTCGTCGAACCCCGGCGTCAGCATCAACTACAACCCGAGCGGCTCCGGCGCCGGTGTCCAGGCGTTCATCCAGGGCACGGTGGCCTTCGCCGGCTCCGACTCGGCCCTGAACGACGAGAAGGGCGAGCCCGCCCAGGCCGACGCCCGCTGCAAGACCGGCAAGGCGATCAACCTGCCGATGGTGACCGGCCCGGTGGCCGTCGTCTACAACCTGCCGGGCGTGGACGGCCTCCAGCTCTCGCCGAAGACCATCGCCGGCATCTTCAACAGCAAGATCACCAAGTGGGACGACCCGGCCATCAAGGCCGACAACCCCGACGCGCAGCTGCCCTCGACCGCCATCCAGGCGTTCCACCGCTCGGACGAGTCGGGCACCAGCGACAACTTCACCAAGTTCATGAAGGCCACCGCCGACGCGGACTGGCCGTACGAGCCGGCCAAGGCGTGGCCCGCCGAGGCGCAGGGCCAGGGCTCCAAGGGCTCGGACGGCATCGCGTCCAGCGTCAAGAGCACCGAGGGCGCGATCAGCTACGTCGAGCTGTCCTTCGCCGACAACTCGCAGCTGCAGAAGGCCAAGGTCGCCAACGGCGCCGGCGAGTACGTCGAGCTCACGCCGGAGAGCGCGGGCAAGACCGTCGAGGCCGCGGAGATCGCGGGCACCGGCAACGACCTCAAGCTGAAGATCGACTACGGCACCAAGGCCGCGGGCGCCTACCCGATCGTGCTCGTGACGTACGAGATCACCTGCGAGAAGGGCCTCGCGGCCGAGGACGTGACCCTGGTCAAGTCGTTCCTGACCTACACCTCCAGCGACGAGGGCCAGCAGGCGCTGACCAGCCTCGGCTACGCCCCGCTGCCGTCGAGCCTGCTCGGCAAGGTCCGCACCGCCGTCGAGGCGATTTCCTAACAGATGGCGACATCAACCAGAACCAGGGAGAGCGGGCCGGCCATGCGCCGGTCCGCCTTCCGGCGCAGCCGCGGCGACGGCCCGTTCCGCTTCGCCTCGACCGGGGCCGGTGTCGTCCTTCTGGCGATCATGGCCGCGATCGGGGTGTTCCTGGTCGTCAAAGCCGTCCCCGCCCTCCAGGCGAACACGTCCCACTTCCTGACCGAGCTGACCTGGCAGCCGAACGCCACCAAGCCGGTCTTCGGCATCGCGGCGCTCGCCTTCGGCACCGTGCTGAGCTCGCTGCTCGCGCTGCTCATCGCCACCCCTGTGGCGATCGGCGTCGCGTTGTTCATCTCGCACTACGCGCCCCGGCGGCTCGCCTCCGTCCTGGGCTACGTGGTGGACCTCCTCGCGGCGGTCCCCAGCGTGGTGTACGGCCTGTGGGGCGTCACCTTCCTCGTGCCGTTCATGCTCGGCCCGTCGAAGTTCCTCAACGACTACCTCGGCTGGATCCCGCTCTTCGGCGGTGACACCGTGGTCGGCAAGAGCATGCTCACCGCGTCGCTCGTGCTCGCGATCATGATCCTGCCGATCATCGCCGCGATCTCCCGCGAGGTCTTCCTGCAGGCCCCCAAGATGCAGGAAGAGGCCGCGCTCGCGCTCGGCGCGACGCGCTGGGAGATGATCAGGATGTCGGTCCTGCCGTTCGGCCGGCCCGGCGTCATCAGCGCCGCCATGCTCGGCCTCGGCCGCGCGATGGGCGAGACGATCGCGGTCGCGCTCATCTTCCCCGCGACGTTCAAGATCTCGTTCCAGATCCTCGGCCCGTCCGGCAACAGCATCGCCGCCAACATCGCCAACGGCTTCGGCGAGGCGACCGAGGTGGGTCGCGGCGCGCTGATCGCCTCGGGTCTCGTCCTGTTCGTCATCACCCTGCTGGTGAACATGGGCGCCCGCTTCGTCATCGCCCGCCGCAAGGAGTACGCGAGGGCCGCAGCATGACCGTACAGACCGGAATCCAGCCGATCTCCGCGGCCCGGCGAGCCAAGGACCGCTTCGTCCAGGTGCTCGTCTACCTGGCGTTCGCGCTCGCGGTCATCCCGCTGCTGTCGGTGCTGTGGCTCGTCGTCAAGAACGGCATGGGCCGCTTCGACATGGAGTTCCTCACCCACTCCATGCGCAACATCGGAGCACGCGACGCCGGCGGCGGCGCCTACCACGCCATCGTCGGCACCCTCGAACAGGTCCTGCTGGCCTCGCTCATCGCGGTCCCGATCGGCCTGCTCACCGCCGTCTACCTCGTCGAGTACGGCGAGGGCGGACGGCTGTCACGCACGATCAGCTTCTTCGTGGACGTCATGACCGGCGTCCCTTCCGTCGTTTCCGGGCTCTTCGTCCTGGCCTTCTGGATCCTCGTGCTCGGCATGCCGTTCTCCGGCTTCGCCGGCGCGCTCGCCCTGTCGATCCTGATGATGCCGGTCGTGGTCAGGTCGGCCGAGGAAATGCTCCGCCTGGTCCCCCGGGAGCTGCGCGAGGCGTCGTACGCGCTGGGCGTGCCCAAGTGGCGCACCATCGTCAAGGTCGTGCTGCCCACGGCCTTCACCGGAATCGTGACCGGCGTCATGCTGGCCGTGGCCCGCGTCGCCGGCGAGACCGCGCCGCTGCTGCTGACCGTCTTCATCACCGACTCCATCAACGTCGACCCGTTCAACGGTCCCCAGATGGGGCTTCCGCTGTACGTCTTCGATCAGGCCGGCCGTCCAACGGACACCGCGATCGACCGGGCCTGGACCGGCGCGCTCACGCTGATCCTGATCGTCATGCTGCTCAACCTGGTCGCACGCCTCATCACCTGGTGGCGTTCGCCCGCGAGGAGGAGGTAAGGAATGGCCAAGCAGATCGAAGTCGCGGGACTCGACGCGTACTACGGCTCGCACAAGGCGATCGAGGGCATCTCGATGACGATCGAGCCGCGCTCGGTGACGGCCTTCATCGGCCCCTCGGGCTGCGGGAAGTCGACGTTCCTGCGGACCCTCAACCGGATGCACGAGGTCATCCCCGGCGCCCGGGTCGAGGGCAAGGTCCGCCTCGAGGACCAGGACCTGTACGGCGCGGACGTCGACCCGGTGTCGGTCCGCCGGACCATCGGCATGGTCTTCCAGCGGCCGAACCCCTTCCCCACGATGTCCATCTTCGACAACGTGGCGGCCGGCCTCAAGCTGAACGGCCGCTTCTCCCGATCGGAGCTGGACGGCATCGTCGAGGACTCGCTCAAGGGCGCCAACCTCTGGAACGAGGTCAAGGACCGGCTGGGCAAGCCGGGCGCGGGCCTGTCCGGCGGTCAGCAGCAGCGCCTCTGCATCGCCCGCGCGATCGCCGTACGCCCGCAGGTGCTGCTCATGGACGAGCCGTGCTCGGCGCTCGACCCCATCTCGACGCTGGCGATCGAGGACCTGATCTCCCAGCTCAAGCAGGACTACACGATCGTGATCGTGACGCACAACATGCAGCAGGCCGCCCGGGTCAGCGACAAGACCGCGTTCTTCAACCTGGCCGCGCAGGGTCAGCCGGGCAAGCTCGTCGAGATGGACGAGACCTCGAAGATCTTCACCAACCCGGCCGAGAAGGCGACCGAGGACTACATCACGGGCCGCTTCGGCTGATGCCCGCTTCCGGCTGACTGCATTGGAGGGACCTGGGTGACGGCACCCGCAGTGGAGGGGGACACTCGGACGGCGCCCATGCTCCTGGTGGCCGATTCGGACGCGGGTCTGGTGCGGCAGCTCTCGGCGGCGATGCAGGCCGAGGGGGTCGACGTCACCGGCGTCCCGGACGGCGCCCAGGCGCTGTTGCAGGCCGGGGCGCTCCGGCCCGACGCCGTGCTGATCTCCGCCTCCCTCCCCATCGTCGGCCCCGTCGAGTTCGTCCGCGCCGTACGGCGCATGCGAGCCGTGCCCGTCCTGCTCGGCATCGACTTCGGAGGCGATGCCGAGCAGGCCCTGCAGGCTCTGGAGGCGGGCGCGACGGCCTGCGTGGCCAGGCCATACCGCGTGCCCGAGCTTCTCCCCCTCGTCCAGGCGGCATTCCGGCGGCAGGACGGCCACCGGACCGTGCTGACGATCGGCGACGTGGAGCTCGACGTGACGGCGTATCAGGTGAAGGTCGGCGGCCGCGTCGTGCACCTGCCGCTGCGCGAGTTCGAGCTGCTGCACTTTCTGATGCGCAACGCGGACAGAACGGTCACCCGCGAGCAGATCATGCGCAACGTCTGGCACTCGGCCGACGGGACGTCCACCAACACCATCGCCGTCCACGTCAAACGCCTGCGCGCGCGGCTGGGCGACGTGGAGGACACGATGATCCAGACCGTCCGGGGAGTGGGCTACCGGTTGGTCACCGGCTGACCCCACCGGGGCAGGTGGCTGCCGGACCGCACCGAAGCGGTCCGCTCGGACGCAGCGGCACGCGGACGGCCTCCGGACCGCGAACCCCGGACGACCGGAAGGTCCTGGCCTCACGACCGGGATCTCAGCACGTCGATCTCACAGCCCGGCGCGAACGGGTCGAAGCCGTGCTCGAGCAGCCAGCGGACATTCGACAGGCTTCGCAACGACCACCACGCGCGGATCACGTCGAGGTCGACGCCGGTGCCGTAGCCGGCGACGACGTCGCCGAGATGCTCCTCGTGTCCGAGCGTCAAGGTGGCGAGGTCGTACAGGGCGTCACCCTGGCCGGCCTCGGACCAGTCGATGATGCCCGTGATCTCGTCGCCGTCGACGAACACGTGATCGACCTGCAGGTCGCCGTGAGTGAAGACCGGTGTCCACTGCCGGAGCGCGGCCTCGGCGACCCGGCGGTTGCGGGCGACCAGGCCGGCGGGCAGGACGCCGTTCGTCACGAGCCACTCGCACTCGCCATCGAGATCCGCCGTCAACTCGTCGAGGCCCCGGCCGGCCTGGCCGGGCCTGGGCGGCACCGGCGCGTCATGCAACCTCCGGACGGCGGCTCCCGCCGCGGCCCACGCTGCCGGGGACGCGGTCGACGGCTCGCCGAGGCGGCCCAGCGCCGTCCCCGGAAGTGCGGCGATCGCGAGCACCGGCGGCTTGTGCCACAGGACCTTCGGAGTCGGGACCGGCACCACGGCCATCGCCTCGACCTCGGCGTCGATGCGCGCCCGATCGGCGTCCACCTTCAGGAACACGTCACCGACGCGCAGGGTCGCGCGCTCGGAATGGGCGACGACCACTTTGACCTCATCCATGGGCGACCAGTATCCCGAGGATGATCGTCGACGTCACCGGGTTGATGGCCCTCAGGCGAAGGTACGGCCGAGGTGGGCCAGACCGGCGTCCGCGTACGATCGCACGCCCGAGCCCGCCCGGACGCCTGAGCACAGGCCATAGGCGATGTCCTCCAGCAGCGCGCACCGGGCGTAGAAGACGACCCGCTCGTGGTCCGCGTCGTCGTGGCGGCCCTCGTAATACATCAGCGTCCGCTCGTAGACCTCGGGCCCGAGGTCCCGGTAGACGAGCGCCAGGTCGTACGCGGGATCGGCGATGGCCGCGTCGGTCCAGTCGATGACGCCCGTCAGGGCGCTCGACTCGACGTCCACCAGCAGGTGCTCGCTGCCCAGGTCGTTGTGGCAGAACAACAACAGGCCGGGCTCGGCAGGGGCCGCGGCGCCGAGGAAGTCCTCGACCTGTCGCCGGGCCGCCAGCGGCACCTGGGCGACGATGTCCCGGTAATGCCCTTCGGCCTCCTCCAGGAGCTCGCTCAACGGAAAGGTGTCACGCGGTACGAACGCCTCCATCCGCTCCACCGGCGCCGCGTGAACCCGGCTCAGGAAATCGCCCAGGGGAGCCGCCAGACGCGGGGGCTCTTTGACCGGGTGCAGGTTCAGCGGACGGCCCGGCAGCTTGCGATACGCGATCACGCCCGCCTCCTCGTCCACGAAAATCGGCTGCGGCACCGGCAGCGGCGACAGCTCACTCACGACCGCGAGCAACGCCGCCTCTCGCCGCACCGCTTCACCACGCAGAGCTGAGTCGCGATGGAGAGCTGGAGCACCGCGGAGATCCGACTCACTGCGAAGAGCCGAATCGGCCTGTAGATCTGTGTCACCGCTGGGAGCCGAGTCGCCATTGGGAGCCGCGTAGTCTCGGGCAGTCAAATCATCACGGGCGGCCAAATCACCACTGGCAGCCGAGCCGCCTTGGGGAGCCGAGCCGCTATGGGGAGCCCAATCATCGATCTTGCTCTGCCGTATGACCAACTCACCGTTGACCTCGTATGCCGCGTTGTCCTGTCCCTCGCCCAGCCGTTCGACGGTTCTGACCTCGTAGCCGGACAGGTGGCGGGCCAACAAGCGGATGATTCGCTCGGTCACCTCCGCAACCCTAGCCATTAGCGAGATGGTCGGGCGTGGTGGAGCATCACTGCACCTGGAGCCGAATGCTTCGTAGTCGGTGGAGCGTTGCGCCCAGTTGGCCCGGGGGTTCGGTGAGCGGGGTTGGGGTCGGCTTGCTTCACGGTCGGGGTCGCGGTAGGTGGGGTGGAGTTGGGGTCGGGGGGTTGGGACGTCACTGCGCCGGCCGGAAGCTCCGGTCCTCGCGAAGCCCGCTCCGCTGGGCCTTCGCTGCGGTCCTCCCTCCCGCCCGCTCCGCTCCTCCCGCACCACCGCTCGCGCCGCCGACA
>NZ_FTNI01000041.1 GCF_900156315.1 Microbispora rosea
ACGCCGTTGTAGACGGTCACGAACGCGTAGTCGCGGTCGCCGTCCTCATAGACGTCGTAGTCGTAGTGGGTGTACGCGGTCTTACCCACGTAGATGCCCCACGGAGTCTTGCCCTGGTAGTAGCCGGGGACGAAGACCCACTTGTCGAGGGTCGCCTTGTTGCTCTTGGTGTCGTACACGCAATGGCCGGCGGTCGCCACCAGGTTCTTGTACTGGCTCTGCACGGCGGTCGCCGAGCACCAGTGCGGCTTGTGGTCGGCACCGATGAAGAACACCTTGCCGGTGGTCTTCGGCAGGTTCACGTTCTTCGACGTGCCGGAGGAAGCCGACTTGTCACCGCTGGAGCCGACCACGCCGGCCTTGCTGTCCGCGGAGGCGCCACCCGAGGAGACGTGCTTGGTGGGCAGCGTGGTCTCCACCGCGTACGGCGTCGCGTTGACCAGGTTGGCCTTGTTCTGGCCGTACCAGAAGGCGGCGACCTGCTTGGCAGCGAAGTTGGTGCTGGCCAGGGTGTCGTGCGGAACGGAGTCCGCGTGGGCGGGGGCGGCGACGACGGCGGAGGCCAGGAGGCCGACCGCGATGCCGCCGAGGGTGAGGGTGCGCTTCAAGTTACTACTCCCTGGTCTGATCGTCGGGCGCCACTGCGCCCCATCCGTCAGTAAAGGACGACTAAAAGCTATCTGAGGATTTGCTGGCAGTGACCGCCCCAGTGGTTTTCCGTCTGATCACCGCGTCAGGATCGCGATCGTCGCCGCCGCCCGCACCCTCTCCGCGGCCGCCACGTTTTCGCTGATCACATGGGCCGCCATACGCGACCCCGTCACAAACCGTCACTGATCGACACAAGCCCTGTGTGTGATGTAAATCACACTCCTTCGATGGAACGGGATCACCGTCGATCACGTCAAACTCGGCCCGACTGACCCGGCCGCCGCCACCGCCAGTTCAGCTCGCCCGGCTCCGGAGCCGGGCCGGGGAGAGCGTCCGCGCCGGTCCCGGTCACACCGGCTCCCGCGACACCGGCTCCGGCAACACCGGCGAGCACCATCGCCAGGAAGCGCCGCCGCAGCTCGCGCGTGCGCTCCGCGTCGGGCACGCGTACGGCGGCGCACCCCTCCAGCACGAGACCGATGTCGTCTACGACCAGGTCACGGCGCAATAGTCCGGCCGCGTAGGCCCGCTCCACCAGCCGGCCCATCAGCTCGGCGGCCCGCCGCGCGTCACGCCCCATCTCCTCGGTCGGCGTGAAGGTGCCGGCGAGGTGGACCGTGAGCGAGTGCACGTCGGCGTCGACGATCCGTTCGAGGAAGACGACGAGCGCCTTCCACGCGTCCGGCTCGGCCTCGACCGCTTCCGCCTCCTCGATCCAGCGGCGCAGGCCGTCGTGGCACAGCCTGCGCAGCAGGTCCTCCTTGCCGGGATATCTCCGATAGAGCGCGCTCATTCCGACCCCGGCCCGCTCCGCGACGGCCGCCACCGGCGCCTTGGGATCGGCCAGGAAGACCTCCCTGGCGGCGTCGAGGATGGCGGCGTCGTTGCGCGCGGCCCGGCCCCGCCGTCCGGCGAGGCCGGCGGAACCGCTGTCGTCCGTCTGCTTCGGCATGCGGCCACAGTAGCAGTGGAACAGAGCATTCCGTTCTGCTATAGTGGTGAGCAACGGAACAGAACATTCCGTTCTAATGAGGAAGAGGGGCATCCCATGAACGAGACCACGACGGCGAGCTGGCGGACCCTGCTGACCCAGGCGCACGACGCGTTGCGCGACGCCGTCGCGGGCGTCGGCGGCGAGGCGTGGGACGCCCCGACCCCGTGCGAGAAGTGGTCGGTCACCCAGGTGCTGCAGCACGCGACCGGGGACCAGACGGCCTTCACCGCCGCGATCACCGGTGGGCCGTGGCCCTCGGAGGACCCGTTCTCGCCCTCCGGCCGTATCGAGGGCGACCCCGCGGCTCACCTGGCCGTCGCGCTGGACGCCTCGGCCCGCGCTTGGGCGACCGTGGACGACGACGCCGAGCAGGTGCCGGTGCCGCTCCCCCAGGGCCCCATGCCGGCGTGGCTCGCGGCCGGCGCGTGTGCGCTGGACGCGGCGGTGCACGCCTGGGACATCGCCGTGGCCACGGGGCAGCCCTCGCCGCTCACCCCGGAGATGGCCCTGCCCCTGATGGAGGTCGCCTCCCGGATCGTCGAACCGCTCCGGGCCTACGGCGCGTACGCTCCCGCGCTGGAGACCGGCGACGACGCCGACGCGGTGGCCGTGCTGCTGGCCTACCTCGGCCGCCGGCCGATGTGAACCGTCTAGGTCGCCGCGGCCCGCTGCTCGGCGATGCGGGCGAAGTCCTCGACGCCCAACTGCTCCCCGCGGGCCGAGGGGTCGACCCCGGCCCCGAGCAGGGCCTTCTCGGCGGCGGCCGCCGTGCCGGCCCAGGAGGCGAGCGCGGCCCGCAGCGTCTTGCGGCGCTGCGCGAACGCCGCGTCGACGGCGGCGAACACCTCTTCGCGGGTCGCCGTCGTCGCCGGCGGCTCCCGCCGTACGAACGAGACCAGGCCGGAGTCGACGTTCGGCGCGGGCCAGAAGACGTTGCGCCCGACCGGACCGGCCCGGCGCACCTCGGCATACCAGGCGGCCTTCACCGAGGGAACGCCGTAGATGCGCGACCCCGGCGTGGCGGCGAGCCGGTCGGCGACCTCCGACTGCACCATCACCAGCCCGCGCCGCAGCGACGGCAGCACCTCCAGCAGGTGCAGCACGACCGGCACGGACACGTTGTAGGGCAGGTTCGCGACCAGCGCGGTCGGCTCGGTCCCGAGCTCGGCGGGCCCGACCTTGAGGGCGTCGGCGTGCACCACGGTCAACCGGCCGGCCACCTCGGGAGCCCGCTCGGTCACCGTCAGCGGCAACTGCTCCGCCAGCACCGGGTCGATCTCCACGGCGACGACCTCGGCGACCTCCGGGAGCAGGGCCAGGGTGAGCGAGCCCAGCCCCGGCCCGACCTCGATCGCCACGTCGTGCGGTTCGACCCCGGCGAGCCGGACGATCCGGCGGACGGTGCCGCCGTCGATCACGAAGTTCTGCCCCAGCTTCTTCGTCGGCCGGATGTTCAGCTTCTCCGCGAGCGCACGCACTTCGACCGGCCCGAGCAGACTCATGTCTCCAGTGTCTCCCGCGCTACCAGGCGCCGAAGACGGTCTCGCCGTTGACCGTGATCCGGGCGGCGAGATCGGCGAGGTCCATGCCCTTGACCTCCGCGAGGCAGCGGAGCGTGAGCGGGATCAGGTAGGGCGCGTTGGGCTTGCCCCGGTGCGGCGTCGGCGGCAGGTAGGGCGCGTCGGTCTCGACCAGCATCAGCTCGGGCGGGGCGACCGCCGCCGCCTCGCGCAGATATCCGGCGTTCTTGTACGTCACCGGGCCGGAGAACGACATGAAGTAACCGGCGTCCACACACCGCTTGGCCATCTCGGCGTCGCCCGAGAAGCTGTGGAAGACGACCACGTCGGGAGCCCCCTGGTCGGCGAGCACGGCGAGCACGTCGTCGTGCGCGTCGCGGTCGTGGATGACCAGGGCCTTGCCGGTCCGCTTGGCGATCTCGATGTGCGCGCGGAAGCTGGCGTGCTGGTCGTCCTTCGACGCCCAGTCGCGGAAGTAGTCGAGCCCGGTCTCCCCCACCGCCCGCACCTGCGGCCGCCGTGCGAGGTCCTCGATCTCGGCGAGGACCTCGGGCGTGGAGGCGTGCGCCTCGTTGGGGTGGATGGCCACGGCCGCGTAGACGTCCCGGTGCCCGCCGGCCACCTCGGCGTTCCACCGGGACGACGGCAGGTCGTATCCGACGGTCACCAGCCGCGTCACGCCGACCGACTTCGCCTCGGCGAGGATCGACTCGACGCTCGCCCCGGCCGCCTGGGCCGCCAGCGCGACGGGATCGCCCGAGGACGCCTGCCGGTTGCCGACCATGATGTCCAGGTGGCAGTGGCTGTCGAACACCTCCGCCGGCAGCGCCTCGGGCGGCGCGGGACGCTCACGCGACATGGTCAGGCGTTCTCCAGCCGCGGGAAGAGGATCTCGCCCTTGACGACCTGCGCCCCGGCGGGCAGCCGGCCCCAGGTGGCGAGGTCGGCGATCCGCTGGTCCGCGAGCGCGCCCAGGTGCGGCTCCGCCCCGAGGGACGCCCACAGCTTCTCGGCGGTGGTCGGCATGATCGGGTGGAGCAGGACCGCGATCGCGCGCAGCGACTCGGCCGCGGTGTAGAGGATCGTGGCGAGCCGCGCCTGTCCCTCCGCCGAGTCGTCCTTGGCCACCTTCCACGGCGCCTGCTCGCTCAGGTAGCCGTTGACCTGCTTGACGAAGTCGAAGATGGCGCCGATGCCGCCGGCGAAGTCCAGGTTGTCACCGATCAAGGTGTCGGCCTGGGCCACCGCCGCGGCCAGGCCGTCCGCGATCGCCTGCTCGGCCGGGCCCGCGTCCTTCGCCTCCGGCAGCACCCCGTCGAAGTACTTGCCGATCATCGCCGCGACCCGGGACGCCAGGTTGCCGAAGTCGTTGGCGAGCTCGGAGGTGTAACGGGCGGAGAAGTCCTCCCAGGAGAACGAGCCGTCCTGGCCGAACGGGATCGCCCGCAGGAAGTAGTAGCGGTAGGCGTCCACGCCGAAGTGGCTCGTGAGGTCGCGCGGCGAGATGCCGGTGAGGTTGGACTTGCTCATCTTCTCGCCGCTGACCAGAAGCCAGCCGTTGGCGAAGATCTTGCGCGGCAGCGGCAGGTTGTTGGCCATCAGCATGGCCGGCCAGATCGCCGCGTGGAACCGGAGGATGTCCTTGCCGACCAGGTGGACGTTCGCCGGCCAGGTGGCGTCGAACTTCGCCTGGTCCGAGCCGTACCCGACGGCCGTGGCGTAGTTGAGCAGCGCGTCGATCCACACGTAGATGACGTGCTTGGAATCCCAGGGGACCGGGACGCCCCAGTCGAAGGTCGACCGCGAGATCGACAGGTCCTGCAGGCCCTGCTTCACCAGCTGCACGATCTCGTTGCGCGCCGAGGCCGGCTGGATGAAGTCGGGGTTCTGCTCGTAGTGCTCCAACAGGCGCGGGCCGTACGCGGAGAGCCGGAAGAAGTAGTTCTCCTCCCTCAGCCACTCGACCGGGCGCTTGTGGATCGGGCAGAGGTCGCCCTCCAGCAGGTCGCCGGGAGACTTGTACTCCTCGCACCCGATGCAGTAGGGGCCCTCGTACTCGCCCTTGTAGATCTCGCCCTTGTCGTACAGGTCCTGCACGAACTCCTGCACGCGGTCGGTGTGGCGCGGCTCGGTGGTGCGGATGAAGTCGTCGTTGGCGATCTGCAGGTGCTCCCAGAGCGGCTTCCAGGCCTCCTCGACGAGCTTGTCGCACCACTCCTGCGGTGAGACGCCGTTCGCCTCGGCCGTACGCATGATCTTCTGACCGTGCTCGTCCGTGCCCGTGAGGTACCACACCTTCTCGCCGCGCTGACGGTGCCAGCGGGTGAGCACGTCGCCCGCGACGGTCGTGTAGGCGTGGCCCAGGTGCGGGGCGTCGTTGACGTAGTAAATCGGCGTCGTCACGTAGAACGCCGACTCCCCGGATGCAGTCGTACCTGTAGCCGCCATGTGCGAATCCTATCGGCCCCGGGGAGATGACTCCTCGGGTTAAAACGCCGCGCGCCGCGGACGCGGGCGACGTCTCCGGGAAGGTCAGCCCGCACGGCGGACGGCGGCCGGAGTCGTGCCCAGCCGAGCACGCATCACCCGGGTGAGGTGTTCCCGGTGGGAGAAGCCGCAGCTGACCGCCACCTCGCCGATGGAGGAGTTCCCGGTGCGGAGCAGGCGGCATGCCCGCTGCAGGCGCAACCGCAGCAGGTACTGGTGCGGCGACTCGCCCGTACTGGCCTTGAACTGCCGGGTGAACTGGCTGACGCTCAATGAGGCCGCGGCGGCGAGATCCGCGACCGGCAGCGGTTCGGCGAGCCGCCGCTCCATCAGCTCCCTCACCCTGGTCATCCGCCGGGACGAAAGGCCGCTCGGGGTTCTGCGCCCCGGGCGCTCACGGCCCGCGCGATGCCGGTGCACGAGCTGGGCGGCGAGCATCCCGGTCAGGTGGTCCGCATAGGTGCGGGCTGGGGGCTCCCAACGCCGCACGACACCGTGCAGCGCGAGCATGAGCTGCTCGACCAGCGGGTCCTTGGCGCCCAGCTCCTCACGCAGCTCCACCGGCCGGCCGTCGTTGGCCTCACGCAACGCCTCATCCGTGAGGTACGCGTGGACCGTGTCGAGCCCGCCCCCGAGCTCCACCGACAGACTGCGGCCGGCCGGGTGGAGGAAGAGCCCCCCGGCCGGAACCTTCCGGGAATACCAGGACCTCGTCGAAGTGCCGGTCACCGTCGCTCCGGCGGGCTACGACCTGGTCACCTGGGCCCAGGACGTCTACGCCGACGTCGCGGTCGACGGCGACGACGCCGGGGAGACCGACCTGACCCCGGTCAGGCTGGGCCACAGCGTCGCCTTCGACTGGGCGATCCGCGCGGCGCTCTAGGCCACGGACTCGCGGTCGGCGGTGGTCTCGGACTCGCGGCTGACGGCCTCGGCGGCCTCCTCGGCGGCGGACGCCGCAATGTCGACCGGGTTCTCCCGCGTACGGCGGATGCCGAGGATGCTGATGAACAGCGACGCGAAGATCGTCTGGAAGCTCATGACGAACGCGGTCGCCGACGGCACGACGAGGCGCAGCGACTCGGCCGGGATCAGCTCGCCGAAGCCGCGGCCGCCCCAGTGGGCGAGCGAGGCCACCAGGCCGACGAGACCGGCCACGGCCAGGGCGCCACCCGCGAGCAGGCCCTTCTCCAGCGTGACGACGTCCACCAGCCTCCGGATGCGCCGGTCCTCGGGGAGGAAGCCCTCCTCGGCCGCGTACACCTTGGTGAACAACGCGAACAAGACGGCCTGGAAACCGCTGACCACCATCGCGGACGCGCCGACAAGCGTGTCGACGTCGAAGGCGAGCTTGCCGATGTAGACCGGGCCGAACGACAGCGCGGCCCCGGCGACGAGGCCGAGGCTCATCAGCACCAGGCCCGGGATGAAGAACAGCCAGCGCGGGCTGTAAAGCAGCAGGAAGCGCAGGTGACGCCAGCCGTCCCGCCAGGAGCGCAGGTGCGGCGGGCGGGAGCGGCCGTCGGGCGACAGGGTGGTGGGCACCTCGCGGACGTCGAGCCCCTGCAGGGTCGCCTTCACGACCATCTCGGACGCGAACTCCATGCCACCGGTCTGGAGTCCCAGCCGCAGGATCGAGTCGCGGCGGAAGCCGCGCAGTCCACAGTGGAAGTCGCCGATCGCGCTGGGGAAGAACAGCCGGCCGATGAACGACAGGACCGGGTTGCCCAGGTAGCGGTGGAGCGGGGGCATGGCCCCCGGTGCGATGCCGCCGCGGAACCGGTTGCCCATGACCAGCTCGGCGCCGTCCCGGAGCTGCTCGACGAAGGGCATCAGGCTCGTGAAGTCGTAGGAGTCGTCGGCATCGCCCATGATGACGTACTTGCCGCGAGCGGCCCGGATGCCGCCGATCAGGGCGTTGCCGTAACCCTTCTCGTCAATATGGACAACCCGGGCGCCCGCATCGCGGGCCAGCTGTTGCGAGCCGTCGGTGCTGCCGTTGTCGGCGATCACCACCTCGCCGTCGATCCCGTTCTCGCGCATGCAGGTGAGAGCCTTGCGAACACAGATCTCAACGGTCTCGGCCTCATTGAGGCATGGCATGACAACGGTAAGTTCCACGTCGCAACTCCTCGCATATGACGGCAGGACACCAATGATGCCCGCTTCCCCGTAGCGCCCGAGTCAAGTCCGTGAAACGGCTGGCATTCTGTAACCGTGACTCCACCCACCGCTGGAGCGGCGGGCTCCCCGCGTCGCCGGCCAAGCGGCGTCGCAGAGGACGAGCCCGGCCCGGAGAGTTCTCAGCGCGCCGGCCACGCCGGCGTGCGGGGTATGCCCGCAGGTGACGTGCCGGAACTCCGCCCGGACGGCGCGGTCGTCCTTCGTCACACGCCCGCGGCTGTCCCATGGAAGGCATCGGCGAAACTCGAGGGGAGGAAGCGCGGACTCACCCGCCGGTTGAAGCAGGCGGTCGAATCCGCGCGACTTTGATGGTCGCGATCGCGGATCCTCCATCGGTGAACGTCTCCCCGGCGGGCGGCTGGGACCGTCCGCTCGCCCTGCTGCGCCGGCACCGGATCTTCGCGGCCACGCTCGGCGTCGCCTTCGTGCTGCGGATCGTCACGATGCTGGGCTTCGGCCCCGCCATGTGGTTCAACGACTCCTACGACTACGTGTCCGTGGCGCTGCGCCCGCGTCCGCACCCGATCCGCCCGGACGGGTACAGCTTCTGGCTGCTGCTGCTCAAGCCGTTCCACAGTTTCTCGCTCGTGGTGTTGACCCAGCACCTCATGGGCCTCGCGGCGGCGTTCCTTATTTATGCGCTGCTGACCAGAAGATTTGGGATGCCAGGCTGGGGGGCGACGCTGGCCGCCGCCCCCGTGATGTTCGACGCCTACCAGATCCAGCTCGAACAGCTGATCATGTCGGACACCATGTTCATCCTGCTCGTCGTGGGCGTGGTGACGCTCGTGCTGTGGCGGGAGCGGATGACCTGGCGGAGCGGCGCCGTGGTCGGGCTGCTGCTCGCGCTGACGGCGCTGACCCGGAGCATCGGCCTGCCCATCCTCGCCCTGGTCGTGGCCTACCTGGTGATCAAGCGGGCGGGCTGGAAGCCGATCGCCGCCATGGTCGCCGCGTGCGCGCTGCCCGTGCTGGCCTACATGGGCTGGTTCAAGGCGGTGAACGGCCAGTTCGCGATGACCAACAGCGACGGAGTGATCCTCTACATGAGGACGTCGCTGTTCGCCGACTGCCACAAGATGGACATCGACGAGCGCCGCGAGCTGGAGCTGGCGCTGCTGTGCATCAACGTCGCGCCCAAGGACCGCGGCCTGTCCGCCCAGGCGTACCTGTGGTGGGACGACCAGAACCAGCTCCACGTCTTCGGCTCGGGCATGAAGTTCACCCCCGAGATCAACACGAACGCGAGCGCCTTCGCGAAGAAGGCGATCCTGGCCCAGCCGGGCGACTACCTGGCCGCGGTGGCCAAGGACTTCTTCCGCGCCTTCCAGTGGGGCCGTCCGCGGTTCCCCGACGCGAAGACCTTCCTGCAGTACGAGTTCGACAACGAGTACACCCGCAAACTGCCCAAGTGGAGCTCCTACCACAGCACCACGGACAAGGACGCCGAGGCGTACGAGAACGGCCCTGCCGCGACGCACGTGGTCTCGCCGTGGTCGGACATCATGATCGGCTACCAGAAGGTCGTACGGCTGCCGGGCCTCGTGCTGGGCATGCTGCTGTTGTTCGGCCTCTACGGCCTGGCGCGGCGCTGGCGCGACCTCGGCGGGCCCGCGCTGCTGCCCTGGCTGGGGGCGGTGGGGCTGATCCTGGCCCCGGCGGCGACGGCCGAGTTCGACTACCGCTACCTGCTGCCCGCCGCCCCCCTCGCCTGCCTCGCCGCCGCCATCACCGCGCGTGATCTTGTAGTCAGTCGCAGGCGCGGCCGCTGACCTGGGCGGCCAGCCTCCGTGATCACCGGTGCGACAAACTACAAGATCACGACGGTGGGGTGGCGTGGACGGCGTTGTAGAGGTCGCGCTTGGGGACGCCGGCCGACTTGGCCACCTCGGTGATGGCCTGCTTGCGCGACACACCCAGGCCCTCGCGCCTGGCCACCTCCTCGACCAGTTCCTCGATACCCGGCGCGGCCTCCTCGGCGGTCCGTCCCGCCACCACCAGCGTGATCTCGCCCCTGACCTCGCCCGCGGCCCATTCGGCCAGCTCGCCGAGGCCGCCGCGCCGCACCTCCTCGTAGGTCTTGGTGAGCTCACGGCAGACGGCGGCGGGCCGCTGCGCGCCGAAGGCCTCCGCCATCGCCGCCAGAGTCGCGTGCAGGCGGTGCGGCGCCTCGAAGAACACCATCGTGCGCTCCTCGGCCGCCAGCGCCGCCAGCCGCCTGGACCGCTCCCCCGGCTTGCGCGGCGGGAACCCCTCGAAGCAGAACCGGTCGCTCGGCAGGCCGGAGACGGCGAGGGCGGTCGTCACCGCCGACGGACCGGGCAACGCCGTCACGGGCAGGCCGGCCTCGACAGCGAGGCGGGTGAGCCGATAGCCGGGGTCCGAGACGCCCGGCATCCCCGCGTCGGTGATCACGACGACGGTCCGGCCCTCGCGCAGCGCCTCCAGCAACTCGGCGGCCCGCGCGCTCTCGTTGGCGTCGTAGTAGGACACCACGCGGCCGCCGATGGCGATCTCCAGGTCGGCCGCGAGCCGCCGCAGCCGGCGGGTGTCCTCCGCGGCGATCACGTCGGCCGCGGCGAGCACTTCGCGCAGCCGTGGGGAGGCGTCTTTGGGCTGGCCGATCGGGGCTCCGGCGAGAACGAGCATCCGTCCACCCTATGGCGGGCGTGAAACATTCATCGACGAACGGCCAGATGACCGAATCCGCGCGCGACCCGTGTCCTAGGCGGGGACTCACCAGTAATCTGTCCGCGTGGCCGTGACCGACTATTCTCACAAGGCGTTCGAGCAGCCGGAAGAGGGACCACAGGAGAACGCTCCCGCGGTTTCCCTGCGCGACCGGCTCGTGCCGCCCATGCCCGGCAGCGCCATGTGGGGCTGGCTCGGCCCCATCCTGGTCGCCCTCTTCGGCGGATTCCTGCGGTTCTACCGCCTGGGCACGCCGCACTCCGTCGTCTTCGACGAGACGTATTACGTCAAGGACGCCTTCGCCACCATCAAGTACGGCGTCGAGCGGCAGTTCGTCGACGGCGCGGACAAGCTCCTGCTCTCCGGCAACGAGAACATCTTCAAGCAGTGCGGCTCGGTGAGCGAGTGCGCCTCCTACGTGGTGCACCCGCCGGTCGGCAAGTGGCTGATCGGCCTCGGCGAGTTGATCTTCGGAGCGAACCCGTTCGGCTGGCGCTTCGTCGCCGCGCTGCTCGGCACGCTGTCCATCCTGATCCTCGCCCGCACGGCCCGCAGGATGACCCGCTCGACGCTGCTCGGCTGCGCGGCCGGCCTGCTGCTGTCTCTCGACGCCCTCCACTTCGTGCTGTCCCGCACGGCGCTGCTGGACATCTTCCTGATGTTCTGGGTGCTCGCCGGGTTCGCCTGCCTCGTGGCCGACCGGGACTGGTCCCGCAGCCGCCTCGCCGCGTGGCACGAGGCGGGGTCGCCCGCGGACGGGCCGCGGCTGGGCCTGCGGCCCTGGCGCCTGGCCGCCGGGCTGTGCCTCGGCCTGGCCATGGCGACCAAGTGGACCGGCGGCTTCTACATCGCCGCCTTCGCGATCATGACGCTGCTGTGGGACGTGGGCGCCCGGCGGGCCGTCGGCACGCCCCGGCCGTACGGAACGGTCATCCGCCGCGACCTTCCGCTCGCCGCGGCGTGGATGGCGGCCGTCCCGATCGTCACCTACATCGTGTCGTTCACGGGATGGTTCGTCACCGACAAGGGCTACGGCCGCAACTGGGACCAGGCCACATCGAGCGGCCCGGTCTACTTCGTCATCGACTCGCTCCGCTCGTGGTTCGACTACCAGAAGCAGGTGTTCAGCTTCCACACGGGCCTGGAGGCGACCCACCCGTACCAGTCCGAGCCGTGGCAGTGGCCGCTGCTGCTGCGCCCGGTGGCGTTCTTCTACGAGTCGCCGAAGAACTGCGGCGCCGCCTCCTGCTCCTGGGCGGTCCTCGGCACCGGGACGCCGATCATCTGGTACGCCGGTCTGCTCGCGCTGATCGGCATGATCGCCTGGTATGTCGCGACCCGCGACTGGCGGGCGGGCGCGGTGCTGCTCGGCTACGCCGCCGGATGGCTGCCGTGGTTCTACTTCGCCGTCGCGGACAACCGGACGATGTTCATGTTCTACGCGATGCCGATGGTGCCGTTCATGATCCTGGCACTCGTGCTGGCGTGCGGATTGATCATCGGCAGAGAGGACCCTGCCCGGCCCAACCGGCGCGTGGTCGGCACGGCCGTGGTCGGGGCGTTCGTGCTCCTGGCCCTGGTCAACTTCGGCTGGCTCTATCCCGTGATCGCCGCCGAGTCCATCTCGTACGACTCCTGGCACGCGAGGATGCTGTTCGACTCGTGGATCTGACCCCCCCGTATCGTTGGGCGCGTACTGTGCGCCCTAGGGTGCACCCAGAGGGGGGGTGGTCGCGAGTGATGCCCGGTCGTCGTCAACGATGGGGTCGATACGGCAGACTGCGGGTCATGCCCGCACCTGACGTCGCCGCGCTCCTCGCCCAGCTGGAGCGCTCCGAGCCGGACATCGCCGAGTCCGCCCGCGTCGCGGTCGAGTGGCTCGCCGGCGGCGAGGCGCTGGAGACCATCAGTCAGTTCGATGTGTGCGAGTTCCTCTGGTACACGCTGCCGATCAAGGTGCCGGGCGACCAGACGACCATCGCCAGGGCTCTCGGCCGGCTGCTGCGGCTCGCGGGCATGGAGCGTTACGCCGCCCTGTGCGACTCCCCGGCCACCGTCCGGATCCTGCTGACGTACGTCAGGGAGGGCGAGGAGGCCGGAGCCGCGGCCTACCATCGGGAGCTCGAGGCCACCGGAGTGCTGCCCCCGGACGTCGCCGAGCTGTCGTGGAGCTCGATCATGGGGCCGGAGGAGCTCGGGGCGCACGTCGCCTGCGCGGCCGCCCTGGAGCTGGCCATCGTGACCGGCGACCCGGTGGACCGCGAGGAGCTGACCCGCCGGTGGCTCACCGCGCCCCGCCCGGAGCTGGGCGGCGACTGCTGGCTGCACCGGGTCCACGGCGAGCGGCTGAACCGCTGGGTGCTCGGACGCGGCACCGCCCGCCGCGAGCTCGCCCAGCCCTTCGAGGTGCGGCTGCACGCCCCCATCGCGGCTCCGGACGAGCCGCACCTGGAACCGCTGCGCTGGCTACTCGGCCTGGCCCGCACCGGGGTCCGGCTGACCGAGCGGCTCAACGTCGGGCGTGCCGTGGCCGCCGAGGCGGCCGACCGGTTCGGCTGGGGCAATCGGACCAGGTCGGGGGCCGTACGCGGCGAGGCCGACGTGCCCGCTCTCACCGAGCTGCGGCAGATCGCCGTGCACGATCTCGGGGCGCTGCGGCGCAGCGGCCGGAGGCTGGTGCTCACCACCACCGGCAGGAACCTGCTGGACGACCGCGCCGCCATGTGGGACGCGGCGGCGCCCACCCTGCTCGTCCCCGCCCCCGGGGAGCACGACTTCGAGGTCTCCATCCGCGAGTCGGCGCTGATGATCCTGGTGGACGGCGACGCGGTGCGGGACGGCGACCTGCGCGACCGGGTCGCCGAGGTGGTCAACGGCGAGGGCTGGCGCGCGACGGACGGCGGCCGGGTCGGCGGCGCCGACCTCACCGGTCCGCTCGCCCGGCTCCGCCACCGCCTCGACGCCCTGGGCCTGGATGGTCCGGGCCGAGCGCCCGGGAGCGCCGGCCGTGAAGCCGAGACGCGTGTGACGGGCGCCCCGCCGTGGCGGCTCACTGACGCCGGGCGGCGCGCCGCGCTGGCGGCGCTGCGCGCCCAGGCCCTGCGCCCCCGCCAATACGCCGGCCTCGGCTGAACGCACGGGCTTCCCCGTGCCGTGCCGACGACGTCACCTCACGTCGTGATGATCCTCACGGTGCAGGGCTCGCCGTTGAGTCGCCACTGCATCGGGTTGGAACCGCCCCCGGAGTAGGAGCCGTTGAAGCCGAGGTGCACTGTCTGACCGGGAGCAATGTCGGTGCCCCAGGAGGGAGCCACCGCGGTCACCTCGGAGCCGGTCTGGGACCAGGTGGCCGACCATCCCAAGGACACCGCCTGCCCGGGATTGGTGAACAGGAACATGAGCCGCCAGTCCCGTACGGGCGTGGTGCTGGTGTTGGTGAGCTCGATGGTCGCGGTCATCCCGCCCGTCCAGGTGACCTGCCGGTAGTCCACCCGGCAGTTGATCGTCTGTGGGGACGGCGACGGCGTGGTGATGACGTCGTTGTAGATCCGCACGGTCACCGACCCCGACGCGGCTCGCACGGGATCGGCGTGGGCGGTGGCGGCGCCGTCGTGTCGGTCGACGGCCCCGATGACGTGATCGTCCGTATCGGCGGTCGGCCGGTCAACGGACGCGGGGCGCGGCAGGCCGTACGCGCCTGATGGGCCGCGCACGGCGCTGCAACTTTCAGCCGCGGCCTTCGAGGACCTCCAGGTAGTGGGCGTTGTACATGATCCCGAGGATGTTGCCGAACGGGTCGGCGACCGAGGCGGTGACGAACCCGGGACCGCGCTCCGTCGGCACCTCGTGCTGTTTGGCGCCCATCGACAGCAGTCTGTCCAGCACCGCCGTGAGGTCGTCCACGTGCCAGTAGACGACGGCTCCGGCCGGTTCGGCCGTCGGGTGCGGCGCGTAGCGCCGGTCGATGAACCCGAGTTCGTGCCGATGGTCGCCGAGGCGGAACTCGGCGTAGGCGAGCCGCCCGTCCGGCCCCCTGCGCTCGAAGTACGCCTCCACGCCGAGCACCTCGGCGTACCACCGCGTCGCCTCCTCGACGTCGTCGGCCCAGAAGTTCACGGTCGTCAGTCCACGCAACATTTCGTGCTCCCTTCCTCGGAGACAAACGCTAGGAGGGCTTGAGGAACATACGGTTCCGCAATGCGCGGGAGACTGTGACCATGCTGGAAACCTCCGTACGGCTGCTGCGGTTGCTGGCGCTGCTCCAGACCCGGCCCGGATGGTCCGGCGCCGACCTCGCGGACCGGCTCGGCGTGACCACCAGGACCGTGCGCAACGACGTCGAACGGCTGCGCCACCTGGGATACGAGATCCGCTCGGCCACCGGCACGGCCGGCGGATACCGGCTGGGCGCGGGGTCCTCGCTGCCCCCGCTGCTGCTGGACGACGAGGAGGTCGTCGCGGTGGTCGTCAGCCTGCAGGCCGCCGCGGGCAGCACCGTGACCGGCATCGAGGAGACCTCGCTGCGCGCGCTCGCCAAGCTTCAGCGGATGCTGCCGTCCCGGCTGCGCCACCGGATCGAGGCCGTGCGCGCCGCGACGGTCGCCGTGCCGAGGCACGGTCCCACGGTGGACCCCGAGACGCTGACCTCGATCGCCGCGGCCGTCCGCGACCACGAGACGCTGCGGTTCGACTACCTCGACCACCGGGGGCACGAGGGACGCCGCACCGTCGAGCCGCATCGGCTCGTCTTCACCGGCCGGCGCTGGTATCTGCTGGCCTGGGACGTCGACCGCGCCGACTGGCGGACCTTCCGCGCCGACCGCGTGCGGCTCCGCGTCCCGAACGGCCCCCGCTTCACCCCGCGTGAACCGCCCGAGGGCGACGCCGCCGCCCACGTCGTACGCGGGGCGGGCTCGGCCGCCTGGCGGCACCGGGCCGTCGTACGGCTGCACGCGCCCGTCGAGGTCGTGGGCGCGCGGCTCACCCCCGCGGCCGGGCTGCTGCGCGCCGAGGGCGCGGACGCCTGTGTGCTGGAGACCGGCGGCGACTCGCTCCGCAACCTGACGGCCTTCCTCACCGCGCTCGACGTGCCCTTCACCGTGCTCGACCCTCCCGAGCTGCGCGCCCACCTGCGTGCGCTGGCCGCGCGCTACCTCGCCGCGGGAGGCGGATAACGTGTGAGGTCATGCCGGACGAGATACTCACCGCAGACGACGACATCCGATACGTGAACGCGTTCTGGCGGAGACTGGGCCTGCCCGGCCTGATCGACGTCCACACGCACTTCATGCCGGAACGCGTCCTGACCAAGGTGTGGGCGTACTTCGACTCGGCCGGGCCGCTGGTCGGCCGGGCCTGGCCCATCGCCTACCGGCTGCCCGAGGACGACCGCGTCGAACGGCTCAGGGCCTTCGGCGTGCGGGCGTTCACCTCCATGCTCTATCCCCACAAGCCCGGCATGGCGGAGTGGCTGAACGACTGGGCCGCCGATTTCGCCGCCCGGGTGCCCGGCTGCCTGCACACGGCGACGTTCTTCCCCGAGCCCGGCGCCGGGCGGTACGTCGCGCGGGCCATCGAGCGGGGCGCCCGGGTGTTCAAGGCGCACCTCCAGGTCGGCGCGTACGACCCGAACGACCCGCTGCTCGACGATGTCTGGGGGCTGCTGGAGGACCACGGCATCCCGGTGGTCACGCACTGCGGGTCGGGCCCGGCCCCCGGGCCGCACACCGGGCCGGAACCGATCGCGGCCCTGCTCTCCCGGCATCCCCGGCTGCCGCTCGTGATCGCCCACATGGGCACTCCCGAGTATGCCGAGTTCCTCGCCCTGGCCCTGCGTCACCCGGCGGTCTGCCTGGACACGACGATGGCCTTCACCGGCTTCACCGAGGAGACCGCGCCCTTCCCCCTGGAGGCCGTCCCGCTGCTGCTGGAGCTTCAGGACCGTGTCCTGCTCGGCACCGACTTTCCCAACATCCCTTACCCGTACGCCGAGGCGCTGTCGGCCCTCGCCGGCCTGGACCTCGGGGACGGGTGGCTGCGCGCCGTCTGCCACGACAACGCCGCCAGGGTCTTCGGCCTCCAGCCGGTCACTCCGGAGACATGACCTCGTCGTTTCACGGAGAGACGCTGTCGCCGGTCGAAGCCGTCGTCTCCGCATCGGGAACGGCCGGGAGGCGCAGGACGAAGCGGGCGCCGACGGGGCTGTCCTCGATTGTCAGGCTGCCTCCGTGGGCCTCCGCGATCTGCCGGGCGATCGCCAGACCCAGCCCCGCGCCCCCCGCGTTCCTGCTGCGCGCCGTGTCCACCCGGGTGAACCGGTCGAACACCATCTCGCGCTTGTCCCGGTCGATGCCCGGCCCGTCGTCGCTGACCTCCAGCACCGCGGTGTCATGATCCTCGCCGGGTTCGTGCCGTACGGACACGGTGACCGTCGTCCTGGCATGCCGTTCGGCGTTGTCGAGAAGGCTGGTCAGCAGCCGGGCGAGACGCACCCTGTCGCCGATCACGACGACCCCGGGCTTGATGGCGCAATCGAGACGCTTGGCCTTGGGCCGGCGGTTCCGCAGCTCCGCGGCCACGAGCACGGCCAGATCGACCCTGCACTGTTCGCCGCACGCGCCCTGCTCCAGCCGGTCGAGGGTCAGCAGGTCGTGCACGATCGCCTGCAGCCGGTCGAGACTGGGCAGGAGGACCGCACCAAGCTGGCGCACGCTGGTCTCCTCCGGCGCGAGGAGGCCGTCCTCCACCTCGGCGCGCATGGCGGCTATCGGAGTGCGCAGATCGTGGGAGGCGTTGGAGACGAACTGGCGCTGGTGTCGCAGCGCGCTCTGCACCTGCTGCAGCGCGCTGTCCAGCCGGCTCAGCGTACGGTTGACGCTGTCGGCCATCGCCCGGATCTCGTCGTCCGCGGGCGGCATCGGCACCCGGCGGCCGGGGCAGGTCTCGTTGATCTCGTCCAGTTCCGCGCGGATGGCGTCCATCGGCCTGAGCGATGCGCGCACGTCTCGGTAGCCCAGATAGGTGATGGCCGCGGCCAGCGCCGCGGCACTCACTCCCACCAGCGCGGCCAGCCAGGGATCGACCCATGGCGGCACCTCCGGGGCCGCGCTGTAGACCAGCCATCGGCCGCTGCTGCGGTGCGCCCACTGCGCCACGACGACGTGGCATCCGGGGGTCGGGAAGTCGCCGCTGCACACGGTACGGGTCACGCTGTTCCTGGTGTCCGGCGGAAAGAACAGCGCCATTCTCGGCTTGCCCCGCATGTTCGCGGTCGAGGCGACCACAGCGCCGGAGGGGTCGACCACCTGGAGATCGCGACTCTTGTACACGTCGAGCGGGTAGGTCAGTTCCCCCCGCTCAAGCTGGACGGCCACGCGGCCACCCGCCGCCGTGATCTCCCCTGTGGTGTCGTCGCTGGCGTAGTGATGGACACCCATCATGATGGACAGGGCCAGCAGCGCACACAGAAAGGCCGCCGTCACCCCGGTGAACAGGGTGATGCGGAACGTGATGGAGAAGTGGTCGTGCAGGCGCATCCTCCCCCCTCCTGGCCAGTGGACCATACGAGGCGGAAAGAGCCGGGAAAGAGGTGATTGTCCTATCTCGACAGGTCGCCACAGCCGATCCACGTCTTGGGCGGAACACCAAGGAATCCCCGCCTCTCGTTCGTAGGCGCCTCTGGGCGGGACACCCGCGGCCGCTCGGACGTTTACCGGAAAGCGGAGAGGCCGGGCCGCACCCGGCACCGCGGTTGATCATGTGGGTGCCGGGGCCTTTCTCGGTCGCAGTCAGCGGCAGCTAGTGGAGGGTGGCTGGAGGCCGTGGTGCCGGAGGAGACGCACGACACCGGTTTGGACGATTTAGTCCAGTTCGGTTGACCGTTGATGTCCCTTGAGGCGTCCCATCGACCATCGAGCGCACAACCCGCTCGCAGGCATATCGACCTCTTTGATCGCCGCCAGGCGCTCGCCGCTCACCGGGCACAACGACTCCGCATCCGTACTAATCTGGACCAGTTCGTCCAGTTTTGGCTGGATCGTACATGCCGCGCAGGCAAAGACTGGATACACCGAGGTGCCGGATGAAGGCGATTGTGGTGACGGATCAGGCCGCGGGAACGGCCGGGAGGACGCCGGCCGAGCGTCCCGATCCGGAGGCGGCGAGGAACGACGTCCTCGTTGCGGTTCACGCGTCGGAATTCACCTCCGGGTGAGCTGTCGTGGCCATCGAACTGGACGGATCGCCTCGGCCGTGACCGGACGCCGTCGATCCCCGGGCACGAGTCGGCCGGTGTGATCAGCGCCGTTGACTGTGGAACGACGGGGCTGTCGGCGGGACAGCGGACGTTCGGCCTCACCGACTGGACTCGCGGCGGCACCCTCGCGGAGTACGCGGCCGTCGAGGCGCGCACCCTCACGTCGCTGCCGGGCGATGCCGGCATCACGGTGGTCGCGAGCCTGCCGGGAACGCGACACCCCAAACGAAATACTTGGAGATACACCCTGTGAGTGCAACGTCCTTTGGCTTCAATGCCGAGCGTGTCCACGAGGAGGTCGCAGAGCTCGCAACCGAGATACACGGGCTATTGCTGGTGCCGGGTGAGGAGGGTTACGCCGCGGAGAGTAGTGCGTACAACCTCAACAATCCGCTGGAACCGGCGCTGGTGGTCGGCGCCGCGAACACGGCCGACGTACAGGCCGCAGTCCGCTTCGCCGCAGGGCACAATCGGCCGGTGGCGGTGCGAGCCACGGGACATCAGGTCATCCGATCGACGCGCGAAGCCGTACTGATCAATACCTCGCGGTTGAACGGAGTGCACGTGGATGCCGTCAACCGGATCGTCCGCGTGGAGGCGGGAGTGCGCTGGCATGAGGTGGTCGAGAAAGCGGCCGAGTACGGCCTGGCGCCGCTGAACGGCTCCTCACTGGACGTCGGAGTGATCGGCTACATCCTCGGGGGCGGGCAGGGCCCTGTCCTCAGCCGGTCCCAGGGTTATGCCTCAGAACACGTACAGATGATCGAGGTCGTGACCGCCGACGGCGAACTGCGAAAGGTGACGGCGGACAGCGAACCAGACCTGTTCTGGGCGCTGCGCGGAGGCAAGGGGAACTTCGGGGTAGTGACCGCACTGGAGATGTGCCTGTTCCCGGTGACGGAGTTCTACGGAGGTGGACTCTACTTCGCCGGAGAGCAGATGGCCGAGGTCCTGCACGTCTGGCGGACGTGGGCGGCCGGACTGCCGGAGGAGGCCA
Source organism: Microbispora rosea (assembly GCF_900156315.1). Taxonomy (GTDB): domain Bacteria; phylum Actinomycetota; class Actinomycetes; order Streptosporangiales; family Streptosporangiaceae; genus Microbispora; species Microbispora rosea. The sequence continues at coordinate 19,779 of NZ_FTNI01000041.1, forward strand.
CCACCTCGGTCGCGGTCCAGCGGCTGCCTGCGTTGCCGGAACTACCTGAACCGCTTCGCGGTGCGTTCGTGCTGCACGTGCGGTTCGCCCACCTCGGCCCCGCCTCCGAGGGAGAGGCTCTGATCGCCCCGATCCGGGCCGTCACCACCCCACTGCTGGACGCGGTGACGAAGATGCCGTACACGAGCGTCGGCATGATCCACATGGATCCCCCGCAGCCGATGCCCTACTACGACCGGACCACGGCGCTACGGGAACTGTCCGCCGAGACCATGGACGCCTTCATCGAACTCACCGGACCGGGCTCGGACTGCCCGCTGGCCAGCGTGGAAATCCGTGCCCTCGGCGGAGCGCTGGACCGGGAGCCGGCCGTACCGGACGCGGTGCCCACACGAGGGATACCGTTCATCGTGTTCGCCGCCGGCGTCGGCGGGCCTGACCAGGCCGGTCTGCTACAGGGGTACCTCGACCGGATCATGCGCCGCCTCGCCCCGTGGGCGGTTGAGGGCAACCGCATGGTGAACTTCCTGTCCGCGGACGAGGCCACCACTGCGGAAGAACTGCGTCTGGTGTACGGCGCGGAGCGCTACCGGCGTCTGGCTGAGATCAAAAAGGCGTACGACCCACTCAACGTGTTCCGGGTGAACCACAACATCGTGCCGGCGTAACCACTGGGGGTAAGTCCGTCTGCCACACGATCAGGTGCAGGCGGCTCTGGACGCCGCACAGGCGCGTCACCCGCCGTTGTCCGTCCCTATCGAAGACCACACGGACAGCCGTGTGATTGATCAGGCGTTTTGTGTGTCGTGGTGGGTGTTGCTGGCGATGCCCAGGCCACCGCCGTGTCAGGACCATGTTCGTGTAGGCGCGGGCAGAGCGATGGGCTCAATGATGAGACCCGCTTCTTCGAGGACTTCTCGGCGGAGGCCATCGCTGATGGCCTCCCCCAGCTCGAGGACTCCGCCCGGCGCTTGCCAATCACCGTTGTCGGCTCATCGGGTGAGCAGGACGGGGTCATGGTCGTCGATGATTACGCCGGCAACGCTCACCGAGTGGCGTTCGTCGCGCCCGGTCAGATGTCACCTCCAGCCGATCGCCTTGAGGGCAGTAAACGTGCAGACGAGTCGAGGAGTGGGGCATGGCCGGTGACGAGAGGACCCGGCAAATGATCGTGCCGTCTTCTGGCAGACAGCCGACCACCTCCGTGAGGCCGTCGAACGTGGGCGCCTGTGCCAGACGCGACCCGTACCTTCGCCTCCTCGAAGCGGCCATCGCGACCTTCCATCAACGCTAGAGATCACGGCTGTTACGTGAAACGAAGCCCCCCGAAGCGTTTCGCCGGGGTCTGGTTCTCCGTCAGCCGGCGGGGAAGTAATGGCCGTTGTCCAGGTCGTCAAGCAGTCGCGGCTGAACCGGTTCCCACCCGAGGACCTGACGGGTGATGGCGTTGGACGCCGGGTAGCTGCGCGTGACGACGTTGGCGAGGAACCCGAAGTATCCCGGCAACACCAGTTCGTCCATGGGAATACTCAGGGCAGGCAGGCCCAGGCGGCTGCCGATCGCCTCGGAGATTTCCCGGAACGCGACGCCCTCATCCGCTACCGCGTGCCAATACCGGCCCGCCGGCCCCTTCTCCAGTGCCAACCGGAACAAGGAGGCGGCATCACGGATGTGCACGGCGTTCCACAGGTTCGCGCCGTCCCCGGGGTAGCCGGCGAAACCTCTCTCCTTCGCCAGAGCGATCAGCTGTACGAGGAAACCGCGACTGTCTGTGGTGCTGTGCGCGATGTTCGCGATCCGCACGACCGACGACCGCACTCCTCGTTCAGCGAGCCCGATCACGGCCGACTCCACGACATTACGAGCATGCAGAGTGCCTTTGTGCTCGTCGCGGACGGGCAGGGCCGGGTCCTCCTCGGTGGCCGGCCGGCCCAGGTCCTGCTGCCCGGGCGAGCCGATGCTGCCGGCCACGACCAGCGGTTTTCCGGTCCCTTCCAGCGCCTCGCCGTAGGCGAGCATGATGGGGACCTCCGCGGCGGCCACGGCATCGATTCCACCGGAGAAGAGCAGGTCCTGTCGATGCGCGACATGGATGACGCCGTCGAACTCCGCGGCCGTCTCCCGGAGCCCGGTGAGATCCTCGAGGTCGCCTCGACGCACCTTGGCGCCGAGCGCGGACAGCGCCGCTGCCGCCCCGTCCGACCGGGCCAGGCCGGTGACCTCGTGACCGGCGGCGACGAGCTCGGGGACGATGTGGGAACCGGAGTGGCCGGTTCCACCAGTAACAAAAACGCGCATGATATGGCTCTCCGTGGGTGAAGAAGTGTGGGTGTGATCGGTTCAGCGGAGAGTGCTGATGCCGAGGGTGAAGTCGAAGGTCCCGACACCGTTTCGGGCGAGGCTGATCATCAGCAGGCCCAGCCCTTCCAGCCAGTGCGCCATCTCCAGGCCTCCGGCATCCAGCGGGCGCAACCCCAGGCTTTCGATGAACGCCGAGACGGTTGCCTTGGCTTGAGCGTCGTCGCCGGCGAACAACACGTCCAGCGAGCGGCCCGGAACCAGCGTGTGCCCGAAGACGGTGTTGAACGCCTTCACGACGTGTGCGCTCGCCGGGGCGGCGTCGGCGATCGCCTGTGCGGCGGACGCGCCGTCAGCGGTGACCAGCCCGGTGGCGTCGGCGTTGACCGGGTTCGTGAGGTCGATGATGACCTTGCCGGCCAGCGCGTCACCGTACTGGGTGACCACGGGCACGGCACTGGCGTTCGGGACCGCGAGGATGACGATGTCGCCGGCTGGGGCGGTGCCGAACGTCACGGCCGTAGCGCCGCCGCCGAGCGCCGCGGCCATCTCCTTGGCCTTGGAGATGTCGCGGCCGATGATTTCGACGTCGTTGCCGCCCGCGACCACGCGGGCGCCCAGGGCGCGGGCCATGCCGCCCACGCCGACAATGCTGATGCCGCTCATGAGTCATGCCTTTCTGAAGCTGCGAAGGTCGTCGACGAACAAGTCATCGACGCCTCGGGAAGCGCACTGTTCGGCGCTCGACCCGAACGTGCCACCAGCCGATCTCGGTGTCCAAGACCTCTTGTGGCGGTGGCGATAACCTGAAGGCATCACCAGACGGGGGGCCTGATGGATCTGGATTTACGCAAGCTGCGCTACTTCGTCGCGGTCGCTGAGAGGTTGCACTTCGGCCGCGCCGCCGACGACCTGCACATCGCGCAGCCGGCCCTCAGCCGCCAGATCCGCGCGCTCGAGCATGACCTCGGCGCCCCTCTGTTCGTCAGGGACAGCCACGGCGTGACGCTGACCGATGCAGGCCAGCAGTTGCTGGACGACGCCGGCCCGCTGCTGGCCGCCGCGCAGGGGGTCCGCCGCCGGGTGAGCGTTGCTGCGCGTGGCATCCGGCGGCTGACGGTTGGTTTCCGGGCCGGTGTCGCCGTCACACCAGCGGTACGGGCGTTCGAGACCCGGCATCCGGATGTGATCGTCGACGTACAGCGCATCGAGGGGGATGAACAGGCCGCGATGCTGCTCGACGGCCGCATCGACGTGGGTTATGTACGGCTGCCGATCGACGAGGCGGGCCTGCGCGTCACCCCGCTGTACACCGAGCCGCGGGTGGCGGTGCTGCCCGCCGACCACTGGTTGGCCGGCAAGGAACAGATCACCGAGGCCGACCTGGCCGGCGAACCGCTGGTCTGGAACGCCGACCCGAGCACGCAGCCCACGAGGCGCCCGCACCCGAACGCCGGATACCAGGTGCGCGGGGTGGACGAGACGCTCGAGCACGTCGCAGCCGGCCGCGGTATCTCGTTTCTGGCCCGTTCAGCGACCGTGTTCTACTCCCATCCGGACGTCAGCTACGTGCCCATCCCGGACCTGTCCCCCGAACAGGTGTGCCTCGCCGTGCCGGCGGCACGCACCTCGCCTCTGGTCGACGACTTCGTCGCCGCGGCTCGGGCGACCGCCGAGATCACAGCGGAATGCGGCAACTACGAAATGTGGCAGCTCGGAGGCGAATCCGCCGCCACGAACGGTTGATCGATCCGGCCGGCCACAGCAGCGCCAACCGAGAGCCGCGCTCACCGCGATGCCGAACACTCCGGGTTCGATCGTTGCAGCCCCCGATCGGTGAACCGCAACACCGCATGACGGCGCGACCCGCCCGGCCGTTGACTTTCGCTGACTGCCGGCAGCGGAAACGAGGCGGTAGCCGTGCCGACCGGCCTCGACGGCGAACGACCCAGGACGTGGCGGTACGGCCCCGGGCAGCGAAAAGGCCCGCCAGGTGGATCACCTGACGGGCCTTCGTCGTGGTGGAGCTATGGGGATTTGAACCCCAGACCCCTTCGATGCGAACGAAGTGCGCTACCGGACTGCGCTATAGCCCCAACGACCTCGACTAGATTAGCAAACTCTGCGGGGTGTTCGCGCCACCGAATCAGTCTCCGGCCGCTCGGCGTCCGTCGGCGTACTGGTCGAAGACCTGGACGCGCTTGCGCGCCTCGAACTGGATGATCTCCGCCTCGCGGACCGCCGCGGCCAGGGCGCGGCGGTGCTCCCGCCGGCGGCGCAGGTGCTCGGCCCGCGCCAGGGCGGCCTTCTCCCGCTGCTCCCTGTCCGCGCGCACGGCCACGCGCAGCACGGCGAGGTAGCCGAGGAGGAGCGCGCCCGAGGGCGCGACGGCCCACCAGGGCATCACGCGTACGGCCGCGGTGACCACGGAGGCCAGCACGAGCAGGATGCTCCACAGGAGCCGACGCCGGCGACGGGCGAGGATCCGGGCGCGGCGGTGCGCGGCGACGCGGCGGGCCCGGGCGTGCCGCTCCGCCGCGATCCGGTCCGCCGTGACGGCCTCGGCGCCCGGCTCCGCGACGGAAGACGCGGCGGGACCGGCGGAGCCCGATGACGCGGCCGGCGGGGCGACGACGGTGTCGGCGTCGCCCGCGTCCGCATCGGCGTCCGCGTCTGTGTCGGCGGAGCCGTCCGCCGAGATCTCCGGAGCCTCGGTGAAGTCGGCGGCGGGCGGCTCGGACAGCGTGGACGCCTCCGCCTGCTCCTCGAACAGCTCGTCGTCGGTGTGCCGGTCCCGGCGCAGCCACATGGGCAGCAGGACGCTGAGCCACATGACGACGATGGCGAGGTAGAGCAGGGCACTACCCATGCGGCCACCTCCGGACCGCCGTACGGGCGTGCCTGAGGGCATGGTGAACACATCCGTGGCCCTGTGTCGGCGGAGAGGTGTTCACGTCACGCACCGTAGGACTGTGTGTCACTGAATGACGAGCATTCAGTCCGGTGTGTCGCGAGATCGTCAAAGCTCTTCATGTAATTCGATCCCGTGCGAGCGCGCGATTCCCACAGGCCACGCCCGTCGTCCGCCGTGAGGACCCGCTACCGGTGGGCCAGCGGCGGCCGGGGGGCGAGGGACGGGGTCCGCTTCCTCAATGGGATGCCTCCAGTGACGCGGTTTCGGTCTACCGCCACCGAGCATCACAGCGCCCGCTAGTGATCGGCTTGTCCTTCGATTGCAGCCGGTCGTACGCCGTCTCCTACCCCGGGCTGGACTCGCTGCGGCGGGCGGCCGAGTTCATGGTGCGGCGCCACTGGACGAGCAGTCCGCGCGGCACGTCCTCGACGGTCAGCGCGTAGCAGATGTGGTCGCGCCACGCGCCGTCGATGTGCAGCTGACGCCGGCGGATGCCCTCCTCCCGGAACCCGAGCTTCTCCACGACCCTGCGGCTGGCCTGGTTCTCCGGCCGGATGTTGGCCTCAAGGCGGTGTAAACCGGTCGTGAAGAAGCAGTGGTCCACCGCCATGGCGAGCGCGGTCGGGATGATGCCCCGCCCGGCGAGCGCGCCGTCGACCCAGTAGCCCACCTGCGCGGAGCGGGCCGACCCCCACACGATCGCCCCCACGGTGAGCTGCCCGGCGAACCGCCCCTCGTACGTGACCACCCAGGGCATGGCCATCCCCTGGCGGGCCTCGCGGCGCAGCGTGCCGACCATCGAGACGTACGGCCCGAGGCCGGTGCGGAACAGCGGGGTCTCGGGGTTGCTCGGTTCCCAGGGGCGGAGCCATTCGGCGTTGCGCAGCCGGGTGTCGCGCCAGTCCCGGACGTCACGCAGGCGCAGCGGCCGCAGCCCGACGGGCCCCTCGGCCATGGATGCCGGCCAGCCGCGAAGTCGATCCATTCGTCAATCATCCACCGGAACACGGTCAACGCGCCACGCGGGACGCGCCCCGGGCTCGGCGGACTCCTCAGCGGGCATGGTCGCCGCCGTTGATCTGGTCGACGACGTGGGCCAGGATCGGGGTCAGCACGGCCATGCCGTCCCGTACGCCGCCGGAGGACCCGGGCAGGTTGACCACCAGCGTCGTGCCCGCCTGCCCGGCGAGACCGCGGGACAGGATCGACGTCGGCACCTTCTCCCGGTTGACCTGCCGTACGGCCTCGGCGATGCCGGGGATCTCCCGGTCGAGCACCCGGCGGGTCATCTCCGGGGTGAGGTCGAGAGGGGTGACCCCGGTGCCGCCCGTGGTGACGATCACGTCGTAGCCCGCGGCGACGCCCTCGCGCAGCGCGGCCTCGACAGCGTCCCCGTCGGGCACCACGCGGGGCCCGTCCACCTGGTCGCAGCCCGCCTCCTTGAGGAGGGAGGCCAGCAGCGGCCCGGAGCGGTCCTCGTAGACGCCCGCGGACGCCCTGTTGGACACCGTCACCACCAAAGCGCGCACGCCTTACTCCTGTCCGGACCGGGTCCAGTGGCCCGTCTTGCCGCCCGTCTTCTCCTCGACCCGGACATCGCTGATCACCGCCGCCGGGTCGACCGCCTTGACCATGTCCACCAGCGCGAGCGCCGCGACGGTGACGGCCGTGAGCGCCTCCATCTCGACGCCCGTCCTGTCGGCCGTACGGACCCGGGCGGTGATCTCCACCCCCTCGTCCACGACGGCCAGCTCGACCTTCACGCCGGTCAGGGCGATCGGGTGGCACAGCGGCACGAGGTCCGGGGTGCGCTTGGCGCCCATGATCCCGGCGATCCGCGCCACGCCGAGCGCGTCGCCCTTGGGCACGTCTCCCGCGCGCAGCACGGCCACCGCCTCGGGCGACAGCAGCACCCGCCCGGTCGCGACGGAGGTACGCGCGCTCACGTCCTTCTCCGAGACGTCCACCATCCGGGCGGCGCCCGACTCGTCCACGTGAGTCAGCTTCATAGCGGTATCACCTCCACCTCGGCGCCCTCGGGCAGCGAGGTATCGTCCTCCGGCACCACGATCAGCGCGTTCGCTGCGGCCAGCGCCGCGAGCTGGTGCGAGCCCTGCCCGGTCACCGGCGCGACGGTTTCTCCGGTCAGCACGGCCCGCAGGTACGACCGCTTGCCGGCCGGGGACCGCACCGGCCCGGTGACGGTCGCGCGCACGGTCGCGGGCGGCCCGGCCGGGAGTCCCTGCATCGCCCGCAGGGCCGGCTTGACGAAGAGCACGAACGACACGAACGACGAGACCGGGTTACCCGGCAGCGTGAAGATCGGCACACGGTCGGGCCCCACGACGCCGAAGCCCTGCGGCATGCCCGGCTGCATGGCGACCTTCTCGAAGGTCACCGTCCCCAGCGGCGACAGGGCCTCCTTGACCGGCTCGTACGCCCCCATGGAGACGCCGCCGCTGGTGATCACGGCGTCGGCCCGCAGGAGCTGGGCGTCCAGCGTGTCCATGAACTCCTTGGGGTCGTCGGTCACCGAACCGGCCCGGAACCCCTCCGCCCCGGCCTCGCGTACGGCCGCGGCGAGCATGAAGCTGTTGGACTCCCAGATGTGGCCCGCGCCCAGCGGGGTGCCGGGCTCGCTGAGCTCGGCACCCGTGGACAGCACGACCACCCTCGGCCGGGGCCGCACCAGCACCCGGCGCCGGCCCACCCCGGCGAGGATGCCGATCTGGGCGGGCCCGATCCTGGCGCCCTCGCGGAGCACCACGTCGCCCGCCCGCACGTCCTCACCCGCCCGCCTGATCGCGTTGCCGAGCGGGGCGGGCCTGTCGATCCGTACGCGGGCGGTGCCGCCGTCGGTCCACTCCACGGGAACGACGGCGTCGGCGCCCGCGGGCAGGGGCGCCCCGGTCATGATGCGGGTGACGAGGCCGGGGCCGAGGGCGTTCAGCCCGCCGTCCCCCGCAGCCACGTCCCCGATCACGGGCAGCGTGACGGGTGCGGCGGCCACGTCCCCGGCCTGTACGGCGTAGCCGTCCATCGCCGAGTTGTCGAACGGCGGCAGCGGGACAGGCGAGGCGACGTCCTCGGCCAGCACGGCGCCGAGGGCGGCCTCGATCTCGACCTCGAGCGGTGCGAGCGGTCGCACCGTCGCGAGGATGTCGGCGAGATGGCGGTCGACGGGCTTCATCGGCTCACTGTCCGGTCTTGTCCAGGAACTCCCGCAGCCACGGCAGGAACTCGGGGGCGAGGTCGTCCCGGTTCGCGGCGAACTGCACCACAGTCTGCAGATACTCCAGCTTGTTGCCGGTGTCGTAGCGACGGCCGCGGAACAGCACGCCGTGCACCGGACCGCCCTCCTCCGGGCCCGACGCGGCCAGGGTGCGCAGGGCGTCGGTGAGCTGGATCTCGCCGCCGCGCCCGGGCGGGGTGCGTTCCAGCACGTCGAACACGGCGGGGTCGATCACATAACGGCCGATGACGGCCCAGTTCGAGGGCGCCTCGTCGGCCGGGGGCTTCTCCACGAGGTCGGTGACGCGGACGACGTCGTCCTCGTCGGTCGGCTCGATGGCGGCGGCGCCGTACAGGGAGACGTGCTCGCGCGGCACCTCCATCAGCGCGATGACGCTGCCGCCATAGGTCGCGCGCACCTCGATCATGCGCTTGAGCAGCGCATCGCGGGGATCGATGATGTCGTCGCCGAGCAGGCAGGCGAACGGCTCGTGGCCGACGTGCTGCTTGGCGCACAGGACGGCGTGGCCGAGACCCTTGGGCTCCCCCTGCCGCACGTAGTGCATGGTGGCGAGGTCGACGGGCTCCTTCACCTGGTTGAGGCGTTCCTCGTCGCCCTTGGCGCGAAGAGCGTCCTCCAACTCGTACGCTACGTCGAAGTGGTCCTCGATCGAGCGCTTGTTGCGGCCGGTCACCATGAGGACGTCGAGCAGCCCGGCGGAGACGGCCTCCTCCACCACGTACTGGATGGCCGGCTTGTCGACGATGGGCAGCATCTCCTTGGGGGTCGCCTTCGTCGCGGGAAGGAAGCGGGTGCCGAGACCCGCGGCGGGCACGACGGCTTTGGTCACGGGATCGAAGTCAGCCATGAGTAGACACTAACGGAGCAGTCTTTGGACAAGATGAACCTGCGTCGGCGTATCCTGCGCGGCCGGTCGGAGCTCGATCCCGAGACGCTGCGCGAGTCGTCGGCGTCCATCAGGGAGTTACTCCTCGACCAGCCGTGGGTGCAGATGGCCGGGCTGGTGGCCTGCTACTGGTCCACTGGCGCCGAGCCGTCCACGCAGGGACTGATCCTGGCCCTGTGGAAGCACGGCGCCACGGTGATGCTTCCGGTGCAGCGCCCGGACGGCGACCTCGACTGGGCGGTGTACGACGGGCCCGACTCACTGGCGCCCGGCCCGAACGGAATCATGGAGCCGGTGGACGTACGGCGCGGCGTCGACGCGATCCGCACCGCCGCGCTGGTGATCGCGCCGGCCCTCGCCGTGGACCGGGTGACCGGCGTACGGCTCGGCCGCGGCGGCGGCTTCTACGACCGGGCCCTCGCGCGCGTCGGGCCGAACGTGCCGACGGTGGCGCTCCTGCACGAGGGCGAGCTGATGGAAGGGGTTCCCGCCGAGCCCCACGACCAGCGCGTACGCTTCGCCGCCCTCCCGAGTGGAATCGCCCGTTTGGTACAGATGTGACAAGATTGGTATAGCGGACGGCGAAGGGAGCGGATCGGTCTGAACGTCTGGCTGCTCCTGTCCGCCGTCGTCGTCATCGCGGCCATCGCGTCCGTCCGGATCGCGCACCGCACCGGCCTTCCCACGCTGCTCCTCTATCTCGGCCTCGGGCTGCTGCTCGGCGAGGGCGGCATCATCGGCATCCACTTCGACAACGCCCAGACGGCCCAGCAGCTCGGCATGGTCGCGCTCGCCGTGATCCTCGCCGAAGGCGGTCTCACCACCAACTGGAGCCACGTACGCGACGCCGTGCCGACGGCGCTCGTGCTCGCCACGGCCGGTATCGCGGTCAGCGTCGTCGTGCTCGCGGCAGGTGTCGCCGTCCTGCTCGGCATGGAGTGGCGGATGGCGCTGCTGCTTGGCGCGTTCCTGGCGTCGACCGACGCGGCGGCCGTGTTCTCCGTGCTGAGACGGCTGCCGCTGCCTCCCCGGCTCGCGGGAATCCTGGAGGCCGAGTCGGGCTTCAACGACGCCCCGACCGTCATCCTCGTGATCATGCTGAGCGCCGGCTCGACGCTGCCGCTCTCGCTGCCGCACATCCTTCTGGACACCGCCGTCGAACTGGTCATCGGCGCGGCCGTCGGTCTCGCGGTGGGCCCCGCGGGGGTGTACGCGCTGCGCCGGGTCGCGCTGCCCGCCTCCGGCCTCTACCCGATCGCGGTGCTGGCGCTGGCCTTCGTCACCTACAGCGGGGCGACCCTGCTGCACGGCAGCGGGTTCCTCGCGGTCTACCTGACCACGCTGATCCTGGGCAACGCCAGGCTCCCCCACCGCGCCGCCACGCGCGGCTTCGCGGAGGGCGCCGCCTGGCTCGCCCAGATCGGGCTGTTCGTCATGCTCGGAATGCTGGCGAACCCGAGCGAACTGCCGGGCGTGCTCGTCCCGGCCCTCGTGGCGGGCCTGCTGCTGGTCCTGCTCGCCCGGCCGGCGTCCGTGCTGGTGTCCGCGGCGATCGCACGGCTCCTGCGTCTCGGTTCGCTGTCGTGGCGCGAGCAGGTGTTCCTGTCGTGGGCTGGGCTGCGCGGGGCGGTGCCCATCGTGCTGGCCGCGATCCCCTGGGCCGCCGGTCTGCCGGGGGCGAAGGGCCTGTTCAACGACGTGTTCATCATCGTCATCGTGTTCACGATCCTGCAGGGGCCCACGCTGCCGTACCTCGCCAGGCTGCTCGGCCTGGCGGCGGAGGGCGAGGCCCGCGACCTCGACGTGGAGGCCGCGCCGCTGGGGGAACTGAACGCCGATCTGCTGCAGGTCCGCATCCCGTCCGGCTCGCTCATGCACGGTGTGGAGATCTTCGAGCTCCGGCTGCCGGCGAACACCATGGTCACGCTCGTCGTACGGAACGGGCAGTCGTTCGTGCCCACGCAGACGACCCGGCTGCTGGCGGGCGACCAGCTCCTCGTGGTCACCACGGCCGCCCAGCGGGAGACGGTCGAACGCCGCCTGCGCGCCGTCAGCCGCCGCGGCAAGCTGGCCGGCTGGTATGGCGAACGCGGCAGCTGACCGTCGTCGCTGCGTCCTCGGGCGCGGGCGGACCATCGCGTTGCGCGGGCGGATCGCGGTGGGAGCGAATGGGACGGCGCGGGGCAATAAACCGGGCTGGAGTGGCGTTTGGGCTTGTTGACTGCTTACCATTAGCAATCGACCCGGTCGAGTGCCAGTCTCAGGAGGAGCGAGTGCCTACCTACCAGTACGCCTGTACCGCTTGCGGTGAGCAGCTGGAGGCCGTCCAGAAGTTCTCTGACGACCCGCTCACGGAGTGCCCGGCCTGCCAGGGCAAGCTGCGCAAGGTCTTCTCCGCCGTTGGCATCGTGTTCAAGGGCTCGGGCTTCTACCGGACCGACAGCCGTTCTTCGAGCTCGTCGACGACCACGTCCACCACGACGACGTCGTCCTCGAAGTCGTCCGGCGACTCGGGCAAGAAGGAGCCGGCGACCTCCACGAGCTCGTCGAGCACCTCTTCGTCTTCGTCGAGCACGTCCTCGTCCGGATCGACCGCGGCCGCCTGAGGTTATCCACAGGGGCCGGCGGGACGCGGCGGCTGTACGGCGCCGTTCGCTAGGGTCGGCCCATGGTCAATAGCGCAGACATCGGGGTCATCGGCGGCTCGGGGTTCTACTCCCTGCTGGAGGACGCCGAAGAGATCGACATGATGACGCCGTACGGCCCGCCGAGTGACTCGATCACCGTGGGCCGCATCGGCGAGCGGACCGTCGCGTTCGTCCCCCGGCACGGCCGCGGCCACACCTTCCCACCCCACCGCATTCCCTATCGGGCGAACATGTGGGCCCTGCGGTCCCTCGGCGTCCGCCAGGTGCTCGCGCCCAGTGCGGTCGGGTCCCTGCGCCCGGAGATCGGCCCGGGCGCCCTCGTGATCCCCGACCAGCTCGTGGATCGCACGCAGGGCCGTGAGCAGACCTACTACGACGCGGGCGGGGCCGTGCACGTGTCGTTCTCCGACCCCTACTGCCCCTCCGGCCGAGCGGCCGCTGTGGCCACGGCGCGCGAGACGGGCTGGGACACGGTCGACGGCGGCACTCTGGTCGTGGTCCAGGGGCCCCGGTTCTCCACCAGGGCAGAGTCGAAGTGGTTCGCGGGGGCGGGCTGGTCGATCATCGGCATGACCGGGCACCCCGAGGCCGTGCTCGCCCGCGAACTCGCACTCTGCTACACGACGCTCGCCCTCGTGACCGACCACGACGCCGGTGTGGAGGCCGGTGAGGGGGTCACCCACGAAGAGGTGCTCGCTTTCTTCGCCGCCAACGTGGAGCGGATGCGCACTCTGGTCGCCCAGGTCGTCGAGGCCCTTCCGGAGGAGCGCTCCTGCCCCTGCGGCAACGCGCTCGACGGGATCAAGCTGCCGATCGAGCTTCCCTGACGCCGATGCGTGCCATGCCGCACGGCGGTGTCCGGCCGCGGAACCGGCTGCGGAGCCGGGGGCGCGACACCGCCGCCGGAGCGCCGCCCAGACAAGCAGCGCGGACGGACAGCGCGGACGGACAGCGCGAGGGGGCGTCGGCGTGGAGCGCCCACGGTGCCACCGGGCTCCGCCGTGAGGCGAGGGGCGAAAGGCGGGCGAGGTGGTCATGCGTGATCTGAAGCGGCTGAGGACGCGCCGTCGCCGTCCGATCGCCGCCGTCCTCTCCGGTATGGCGGTGGCCTGCGTGCTGCTGGCCGTCCGCACCCCCGACGGGGTGGAGGTCCTCGCCGCCGCCCGCGACCTGCCCGGAGGCCGGCTGGCCGCCTCCGACGTCGTGGTCGTACGGCTCCCGCCCGACGCGGTGCCCGCCGGGGCGTACGCGCCGGGCGCCCCGGTCCCGGGCCGCGTGCTCGCCGGTCCGTTGCGCCGAGGCGAGCTCCTCACCGACGCGTGACTGCTCGGCCCGGGCCTGTTCCACCAGACCCTGGCCGGGCAGACATCCGGCGGCTCGGCCGGCGGTGGCCCGGCCGCGGCGCCGGATGTGGTCCCGGGTCTGGTCGCGACGCCGGTCAGGATGGCCGATCCCGACGCCGCCCGCCTGCTGTCGCCGGGAGACGTGATCGACGTCCTGGCGGCCTTCGAGGACGGGCCTTTCCAGGCCCGGACCGTCGCCCAGGAGGTGCGAGTGATGGCCCGGCCACCAGGCCGTACGGACGGCGGCGCATTACTCGTGCTGGCCACGACCCCCGGGCAGGCGGCCCAGTTGGCACAGGCACAGGCGCAGGGCAGGCTGTCGATGACCATCCACCCGCACTGATGGGCCTTGTCCGGGCGGCGGAGGGGGCTGATCAGGCCATGGGCGCCTGCCAGGCCGTGGTCGCGCCGACCTGCCGCCAGGCCCGCTGGTCCCGCGTGACCTGCTGGAGCATCTCCCTGAACCCGGCGTAGCGCCCGGCGCCGAGGGTTCGTTCGTGCCGCTCCTCGATGGCGGCGAGGATCGCGCGCGCCTTGGTGATCTCGTCGATGCCACGCTCGGTGGGGACGATGAGCTTGGCCCGGCGGTCGGCGGGATCGGGTTCGCGGGTGACGTAGCCGAGCCTGACGAGCTCGTCGAGGATCGTGCCGACGATCTGCTTGTGCTGGCCCGACCGGGCCGCGAGGTCCGTCGCGCGCACACCCTTCGGATCAAGGAACGCCAGCACGGTCCCGTGCCGCGGGCTCACGTCGGGGTGTCCCTGCTCGGCGAGGGTCTCGAACAGCTCCTCCTGAAGAGCACGCATCAACTGGCCGGCCAGCATGCCGAGGTCAGGAACCCGCACGGTCCACCGTCTTCCAAATTAGTCACGATCATTGACCGTCATGGATCTTTATCATATCGTGGCGCCCTGAACGCGCACAGCCGCCCCAGAGGACCAGACAGCGAGGGATCACGACCATGGCCAGCAGCGAGATCGACACCTACGTCGAGACGAAGCTCGACCCGAAGTACCGCGAGATCGTCGCGGCCCTGCGCACCCTGGTGGCCGAAGAGGCCCCCGAGGCCGTCGAGTGCCTCACGTACGGCTCGCCCGCCTGGCGGGGCAACAAGATCCTCGCCGTCATCAGCCAGAGCAAGACCCATCTCACCTTCGCCTTCGAGCGGGGCGCGGAGATGTCCGACCCCCACGGCCTCCTGGACGGCGTGGGCAAGAAGACCCGCCACGTCAAGATCAAGACGTTGGACGGGATGAACGAGGACGCGCTGCGCGACTACATCGGCCAGGCCGTCCGCCTCGACGCGAACTGACGCGACCGGTTCCCCCGCTCGGTGGAACCGGTCGTCAGACCTGCGCGCCGAGCTTGGGGTCGTACTCCCAATGCCAGGGCTCGAAGGGGCTGTGATACGACCAGTCGGGGTGTATCCAGCCATAGCGCTTGCTGTTGGCCTCCAGCCAGTTGAACTGCACGGAGCGGAAGTTCTGCACTCCGCCGCACAAGTCGACCGCGAGCCCCAGACCGTGGTTGCTCTTGCCCGGAGTGGCCGCGAAACCGGGCCGCCGATAATAGATGGACTGCTGCTCACTCAGATTGCGATAGCTGTCGGAGATGCACATCGAGCTGCCGAAGCGCTTCTTGTAGGCGATGTTGAGATCGGCGAAGGCGATCGCCGCGTCCGCCCGCAGCTCCTCTCCGGCCTGCGGCAGGGGGCACAGGATGGTCTGGGGCAGCAGGCCGTTCGGGTACTGCTCCGCCTGACCGATCCTGGTCGGGTCGCAGCCGCCCGCCCCCTTGCTGCCGATCTTCACACCGAGCTTGATCAGCGCCTTGGTCAGCGACCGCACCAGCGTGCTAGAGCGTTTGCGCAGCGCAGCGACCTGCGCACTCAGCTGCGCCTCCTGCAGGAGGTTGGCCGCCCGGAGCTCCTGCGCCTCCTGCGCGAGCTGCTGCTGCCGCTCCAGCAGCTTCACCGCGTCGCCGAGCACGTTGTTCCGCCCGGCGACGATGTGGTCGAGGTCGGCGATCCTCCTGAGGGTCTCCGTGCCATTTCCCGCCCTGAAGAACGGACTGAGTCCGTCGAGCGAGGGGTCCTGGTACATGGACGAGGCGAGGTCGGACAGCGGCTTGCGCAGTTTGTTGAGCTCAGCGGTGGCCTGCTGGAGACTCTGCAACTTGGTCGCCAGCGCCTTCTCGACGGCGCCGAACTTCTTCTGCCGCGCCACCAGTTGCCTGTTCGCGTCCTCGATGGACTTGTACGCCTTCTGAGCCTCCCGCCGCAGCTCGGTCAGCGTGGTGGGCTCCTTGTCGAGCGCACCGGCCGGCGCGCTTGCTCCGGCGGCCTCCGTACGAGCCTTCGCGGTCGTGGTGTCGGCCAAGGCGGCCGTGGCCGTACCGTACGGCGCAGAGACGGCCAGCGAAGTCATCGCCGTGACGACCGCGATCAGCCTGGCTGATCGAGGAGATGACACGATCGATTCCCCCGTTTGCGAACTCTTGACCTGGGTCAGGGACGCACGTTACTACAGCGCGCAGCGTGCCCGAGCCCCGGTTCGCATAAGTGCTATCGACCGGACACGTCGCATTTGCGCGTTTCCAGCTCATCGCCCGCCTTCGGATTGGCCCTCACGCTCCCGGCAGAGCTCCCACAGCCACGTGTCCCGCCACTCCGGCGCACACGCGAACGTCGTCTCCTCGCGAGGCTCCGGCTTCTCCACCGGTCGGCTCGCCTTCGGCGTGTCCCCGTGGACGACCTGACGGACGGGTTGAGCGATCGGAAGGATCCGTACGCGCCCCTCGTAGAGACGCGCGGGACCGGACGGCGCGGGAACCGGGGTCGGGTTCAGCAGGGGTTTGCGCACCGTCCCCGCCATCGGGACCATGTCGATCCTCGGGGCCTCCTGGCCGTCAGCCGGATTCCGCGGCATGCCGAGCCGCGTAGCGGGCGTTCTGGCGGGAGCCGCGGTTTCGCCGCCCTTCTCGTCTGCCGTCCCGGCCGCTGCCGCACGTACGGCCGCATCGCGCGAGAAGTGGGACCGCGCCCGCTCCCCGTAGCCGGCGAAGTCGGCCATGAGCATGCCCGAGGCAAGGATCGCCGGCGCGAGCAGAGCCGCGACGAGCACCACCGATCGCAGCCCGCGCGCGGATCCACGTCGCGTTACGGTCACGGCCAGCGACGGTAACCCCCCTCCCCTGGGGGGCGTACGACCACTTGCCATCGCTTTACCGCAGGTCAGCCTGCCGATGACCGGCAGACTCCGAAACGACACCCCGTGGAAGGCGCGAGCGGGCCCAACCTTTCGCTAGGCTTACTGATGCACATCATGCGCCTCCGTAGCTCAGGGGATAGAGCACCGCTCTCCTAAAGCGGGTGCCGCAGGTTCGAATCCTGCCGGGGGCACTCACCAAATCTTCGGCACAGGCGCCTGCCTCCAGCAGGCGCCTGTTTTCGTTTCCGGGAAGTTCTTCTGCCATCGCCGCGACTCCTTTGATCGTCTCGTGGTCCAGAGTGATTCGGATCAACGCCACCCCACGGCCGGCGTCATGGCGGATCTCCAGATGGAAGGCCGTGAACAGCTC
Organism: Microbispora rosea; assembly: GCF_900156315.1. Lineage (GTDB taxonomy): Bacteria > Actinomycetota > Actinomycetes > Streptosporangiales > Streptosporangiaceae > Microbispora > Microbispora rosea. The sequence goes on from NZ_FTNI01000041.1 coordinate 36,700, forward strand.
GCGCTGGAGCTCTTCGGGCAGCTCAGCGATCTTCGTCTGCAGCATGGGGATCATGTGGAGCAGGCCGGCTTGGTGGTCGCGCGCGGGCGGACTCCCCTCGGCATCGGCAAGCTCCTCCGCCTTGATCCGGCGCTCGCCTTCCAGCTCCGTGAAGCGGGCCCGCAGACGTTGGCAGAACGCGTCGTCCGCGTCGGTGTCCTCGATCTGAGCGATCAGCCTGTCCAGAGGGCTGCGGCTGCGCACCGAGCGCTCGGCTGCGGACCTGCTGGACCGGCTCGTCGCCGACCAACTGGCCGGTGGCTGGGTCGGCGGTGTCTACGAGCCGGAGACCGAGGCGTTCGGCGGCCCCGAAGGCATGGATGTCGCCCATGAGGTGTTCTGCGCGGACAGCCGCGCAGCTCTGGCCGAGACGGGCAGGGCGGGTGCCCGGGAACGCTGCATCCTGCTGATCTCGGCCATGAACCGGGCGGCTGGCTTGGACCCTTTCGAGATCGGCGACGTCTGGGCGAAGCTCAGCTACCTGCGGCCATCCGTCACCCCGCCCGCCGTCGCCTCGCGTGACCGGACAGTAGCGGCTATGCGGCGCCTGATGAACGCCGACGCCGCTCGGCGGCCGGACGCCGAGCCCGGCTGGGCCGAGCGCGTCGCCGCGTTCGAGGAGGCCGGACACCGGCTGAGGCGGCTGGCCGCGGATGGGCGGCTGACGCGGGGTCTGCGCGCGATACTCGCCCATCACGCGATCTTCGCCTTCAACCGCGCCGGAGTGTCCGCCGACGAGCAGGCCGCAACCGCATGGCTGGGCCGACACGTCGCCTTCGCCGACGAGGAGGCAGCTGACGTGTCTTCCCGCACGTCCACCTCACCGGACTCTAACCTCACCCGAATGGAGACCACCGTGACGCTTGTAACCGACCCCGCCGAGCTGCGCGAAGCGCTTGTGACCCGCCTCATCGACAGCGGCCACCTGCGCACCCCCGACGTCATCGCCGCCTTCCGGAACACCGAACGGCACCTGTTCCTACCCGGCGTCGACCTTCAGGCCGCGTACGTCGACGACGCCGTGCCCATCAAGCACGACGAGACGGGCGAGATGATCTCCTGCATCTCCGCACCCTCGATCATCGCCACCCAGCTGGAGCAGCTGGGCGCCAAGCCTGGCCACAAGATCCTGGAAGCCGGGGCCGCCACCGGCTACAACGCACACCTGCTCGGCCAGCTTGTGGCCCCCGGCGGTCACGTATGGACCGTGGACGTCGACCAGGACCTCGTGGACGGCGCCCAGAAGAACCTCGCGCAGGCCGGGGCTCCGAACGTGGCCGTCGTGCTGGGCGACGGCGCCGCCGGCCTGCCCGAACACGCCCCCTTCGACCGCATCCAGTTCACCGTCGGCGCCGGCGACGTCCCCCTGAGGATCCTCGGCCAGCTCGCCCCGGACGGACGCCTAGTCATCCCGATGCGGATTCGCGGCAGCATCTCGCGATCCTTTGCTTTCGAACGCGACGGTCGGACCTGGAAGGCCGTCTCGTGTGAGATGGCGACGTTCGTGCCCCTACGCAAAGGCGTCTGCGACGACATCTACACGCTTGTGCATATGGCCGGTGAGGGAAACGTACGCCTGGAGACCTTCAGCGAGCAGGACGTGGACCGCGAGGCGATGCGCACCGTCCTGGACCAGCCGCAGGCCAAGGTCTACTCCGGTGTGAAATTCCGCCAGGGGGACCCCTGGCAGTGGCTGTATCTGTACTTGGCGGCGTGCTGCCCAACGGCCTGTCCCGCATGCCCGGGTCTCGTGCTGGCTTCACCCCGCACTTCGGCTGGGGCTCCATGGCCGCGCTCGACGGCGACACCCTGGCCTACCTGACCGTGCGCGAAGGCGAGGACGAGCAGGGCAGGTTCTGGGAGATCGGCGTCATCGGCCACGGCCCGCGCGCCGCCGAGCTCGCCAACCAGGTCGCCACCGAGATCGGCGAATGGGACCGCGACTGGGGCAACAACGCCCCGGAACCCGGCTTCCGCATGGCCGTAGATGATGTCCGCGACCAATTGACGGCCGCTGAACCGCGCTTCGTAATCGACAAGACCTACAGCCGTCTCGTCGTCGACTGGCCGCGCAGGAGCTGAGCCGATGATCCCCGCGATAGCCAGCCGGATCCCGCTGGTCCGCCGGCCCAAGGCGGCCGGGTTACCCCTGGCCGAACGCATCAGCCACCTCACCGAGCTGACCGTCGAGCCTGCCAATGCGAGCCATCGTGATGCGATGGCCCGCGCCAGCGGAGTCCTCAACTACGCCGCGCTGATCGCCTCCGACGTCGGGATGCCGGACCTGGCCGCGCAGCTGTGCTGGAGGCAGCACCAGGTCTTCGCCAAAGCGGGCAACCTCACCGGGGACATTGCCGTGATGGCACTCATGCCGCTGGTGAACATCGCCCGGCTGCTGATCCGTGAAGGTGACGGCGAAGGCGCCTACGACCTGCTCATGCGGCTGTACCGCGCTGCTCAGCGGCGTGGCACAGCCGAGATCCGTAACCACGACGTGGATCTGTCGGTGTTGATCGACACGGAGGCGGACCACCGGAAGGTGTGCGAGGAGCTGTGGGTCACCGTGCTCATCGACGGCGCCAGGGCCCTGGCGCGGATCGGCCGCTGGACCGAGGCCGCCGACGCGATGGCCGCGCACCGCGGCGTCGGCAATCGCCTCCTCGACGGCCGTCAAATCATGATCATGTCACTGATGGAACGCGGCCTCGACGAGCAGGCTCGCGCCACAATCGAATCCGCGGTCCCTGCAGAACCGTGGGAGAACGCCATCGCGGCCCTCCTGCGCATCTGCTGCCGCCCAGCGACGTCACCAGCGCCGCAGCCAGAGCGGGAGCATGCCCTGCAGGAGGCACTCGCGCTGATCGCCCCGCCCGACGCAGCGACCGCGGCGTTCCAGGCCCGAGTCGGACTGACCGCACTCGACCTGGCCCACGAGCGGACCAGCCCCTGCCCCGCCCTTCTGCGGGACGCCGTCGTGGACGTGGCCATCCTCGACACCTACGCCGCTCGCGACGTCCTGAACCACCACCCGGTCTGCTCCCGCCTGGCCAGTGAGCAAAGACAGAAACTCCACGACGTACTGACCGCGTCAGGGCTCGGTGTCGGGAAGCTCTCACCTGGCCACATGCAGGCTCTCACCGCAGCTGTGGACACGGCCGAGGTGACACTCCGCGGGCTTCTGTGACCCGCTCGCGCCGGAAATGCAAAGGCGGAGCGGCCTCCAGCCGCCGCTCTGGTCAGCGGCCCGTACCCTCTCGGGTACGGGCCAGATGCCTGGCGTACTCGCGGATCCGTGGTCTGTCCTCGGGAAAGGCGCCCTCCCAGTCGTGGTGCAACGGGACCCAGGCGGCCGGCTGGTGACTCTCACCGCTCAGCGGGAGCGACCCGTTGAGCACTGCGGCATACGCAAGGCCGAGCGTGGGCGCCCAATCAGAACGATAGGACCGCACGAAAACCGCCGCGGGGACGTCCGACAGGTCGCCGACGATGCCGGTTTCCTCATGCAGCTCACGGCGGGCGGCGTCCCGTGGGATTTCTCCCTGCTCGACCTTCCCGCCGGGCACCACCCAGCCTCTCCAGCGGTGCTTGACGAGCAGAACACGCTCAAGGGCCTCGTCGAACGCCCAGACCTCAGCCGCGATCGGCTCGATAGCGCTGCGGCTGCCCAGCACCTCTTCCAGCCGGGCCCGCGCGTCATCGAACTCCGCCTCAGCGCGGTACGTGTCAGTCAGAGCCGCGCGCAGTGTGTGCTGGTCAGGGTTAGCCAGAATCACCGGCATAGGCTACTGACCGAAGAGCACCTCACGGGAGGAACACAAGGAACGCGGGGACCGGACCGTCGACGAAGGAAGCGCCTACAGGCGTCCGATGACGACGTACTCGTCCGCGCTGTCCTCGATACGTTCAACCACGACCATCTCACTGACCGCGATCGTGGGGATCATCGCGGATCGAGGCGGCCGTCATGGTGCGGCGTGTCACTGGTTGGTCTGTGCTGGAGTCAGGCGAGCTTGGCGCAGCACCTGCCGCACCGACGCTTCCAGCGGACTGTCCTCGCCGATGACCGTCTCGCACCCGTCCGGGAGCAGGTCGCGCTCGCGGTACCACTCCCGCATCTGGTCTGGGGTGAACTCCGACCGCTGGGCGCGGCTGTCATGCCGCCGGAGCGTCTCGGGAAAGGACACGTCCAGGTAGAAGAAGGCGCTGGTCCCGGCGTGGTCACGGCATAGGGACTGCAGCATCGCCCCGTACCGGATGGCGGTGAGGATGCCTTCGAGCAGGACGTGATACCCGTGATCGAGGGAGTACCGGACGATCGTGTCGATGAGGCCGATGCTCACACCGTCATGTACGTCCCGCTCCCGCAGCAGTTCCCGCCGTACGACGTCCTGGCCGACCAGCGCCAGGCCACGGCCATAGGCGGCCCGCACCGCACGGGCGACGCTGGTCTTCCCAGAGCCGGAGTTCCCGCGGAGAACGATCAAACGGGTGTCGAGAGAGCCGGTACGCACCGGCTCAGGGTATGAACAGTCCGTGGGCGACACGCCGTCTTTCCCTGCCGGCCGGTGACGTCCCGCCCAGTGGTGTACGAGCTGCTTCCACGTGAGGTTTGGAAATACCCGGCGCCAGGCCGTGCGCGGCTCATAGTGTCGGAGCCGTCATGAGCGACTCCGCGTCATACCTGGCCTACGTCGCCTCCGTACCCCGCCTTCGTGCCGCGGCAGGCGCATTGCTCCGAGACAACGAGGGGCGGGTGCTTGTCGTGCACCCGGTCTACAAGGACGACTGGGCTGCCTTATCCTGCCGCGATCTCCTCGTCCAACCGAACCCCTGTCTGCCTGGCCCGGTATGCCCACGGCGCAGCCGATGACGACGTTTACCCTAATGCAACGGGCGCTACTGGTGCTGGTCCATCTGCACAACGGGTTACTTACGCCCGCCTGGTCGGCGGTTTCTCCCACAGCATGACCAGCGCCTGGCGCTATCTCCACGATTCAACTTGCCCGCCGCCCGGCTCCAACCACTACCCTCCCCCAACCAAGTTGAACCTGTGTTGAGAGCGTCAGCACTGGGTGTGCCTAACCGCCGTCCCGGCCGCGTGCTCGCTTCCACTCGGCTTCCATAGCATGAGCCGAGAGTCGCTTATCGCAGCGCAACGTCGCGAAGGCCACGCTCAGACGGGAAACAGGAGGGGTCTCAGGCTGTAATAGCGCTGCAGGGCTACCTAAATCACCAACCGTATCCCGCTACAGGCTGTTGGAAGGACGCACCGGATAGTAGTCTCACCCACTATTGGTCTTAGGCCAGTCGAACTCTCCTAAACGGACGCCGGCGATGAAGGCGACCCAGTCCGGGCGGCTGAACCTGAGAACGGGCCCGTTTTCATCGTTAGAGTCGCGCACATACACCAAATTGGGTCCGAAAGCAACTTCCACACACTCGCCGCCAACGCTTGCGGAACTCTTTCTCCAGATCAGCTCAGCAGGGTCGCTTGAACCTGAGGCCATGAAGCTATCCTCCCTGTGTCCGTGAGAAGAATAGCTTGGGAGGCCAAGCCGGTACAGACCGAGCCCGTGACGCTCGGCGAGGTGGGGCGAGCCCGCACATCGCTATCAGCATGCACAGATGCCACTCTTGAGACCCACGAGGCATACGTGTCGCGAGGGACCGTAGCTGCTAAGTGACTCTCACCCCATTTGGGACGCGACATCTATGATGAGATCGAGTGACTCCCCTGGCGCCAATGCCTCCTCCGTTAGGGCTTCGAAGTCGGCCCGAGCGTCGGCTATGCGAGGATCATCCCCCGTCAGGGTTATTTCTGCTGCACTACTCTCCATATGCAGCAGTTCACCAAGCTCATCTTGAAAATCGAGCAACGTGAAAGCGCCGCGAAGCATTCCAGCATGCGCTCCGACGTTAAATGGAATGACTCGGACTTCGACATTATCGCGTTCACGGACAATGTCTACAATATGTCGCAGCTGACTCGGCATGATAGCGGGATCTTTGCTTATCCCAACATGTCGGCGTATAACGGCCTCATCGAGTATGAATTTTTGCTGCGGCGGCGACTGGCGTTTATTTAGCCAATCTTGGCGCCTGAGGCGAAGCCGAACCCGCTGTCCCAGACGGACTACGTCCGGATCCGTAGTGATCGTCTCGGCGTACTCTTTGGTTTGCAGTAGGCCGGGGATAGCTAGAGGCTGGAATTGCCGTATACGAGAAGCTCCTGCCTCAAATCCGATGTACGTAAGATAGGCTTCTGTAACATCGTTCTTGAATTCATCCCACCATGCCCTAGATCGAGCCCCTTGATTTAGTTCTATCAGCCTATCCAACTCCTGGCCTCCCGCTGCGCCGTACAGGCGAACAAGGGCCTCGAGATCCACCTTTGAGATTCCGGTTCGGCCTCCCTCGATACGGATCAGCTTGGACGTATGCCAATCCAGCCTTTTGGCTACCTCCTCTTGGGTCATCTTGCTTGTTTTACGAAGCCGAATCAGCTCTGCGCGCAACAGAGCCCCATTGATCACGGGGCCTCGTTGATCGATCGACATCCCTCTCTCGCTCTCAGTGATCGGCAACGGTCTTGACTGTGACCTTGCATGCTGCAACCTGGCACATCTAACACTACCGCATGTAGAGCGATCTCCCCACCTCTCCGTACGGAGAGCATGGCACTTGACCTGCTTCTATCCTCTCCTTGCCACGTTGCATCCTGATTCGTTGCTTTCTGCTAGGATCTGAGATGCAAGGTAGCAGATCTGCTGCAGAGCAGGGGAGGGGTCAAGCCACTGTGCCGGTTCTCGAAAGTCCGCGCGGTCTTCTTCGGAAGCCGACTCCTGATGCCAGCAACGCGTCAGCGAGTCATGGGGATCGGGGCTCGAAGCAGGCCTGGCTTCTCCTCCGCAAGTCGGGGACGTTCTAGCTGTGCGAGCGCCTACCGCTGATGTCCTGCATCAGAAGATCCGGTGGCGGTCGGGGAGGAAAGCGTGAGCAGGGCAACCTGGAGTGACATGGCGTATGTCGATCTCGAAGAAATCGGCAATACAGCCATCCAAAGGCGGCTCCTCGCCCTGGCGGAAGATGAACTGATCTTTCCTCCGCGTGAGCGCAATGCAGATGAAGGATGGGTCAAGGGTCACGAGGGTGCGAAGGCATGGCGCCGCGCGATATCACAGAAAAGGTTTTGCGGCGATTTCCTCGACGATGACGAATTGGCGAACTACTACATAGTCTACCAGCGTACGACAGATAAAGAGTATCGGCAGTCGGGAGTGCATGCAACGATCATGGTGATTCGCGTCTTGCATGTCTCGCTTTTCGAAGGAATCAGGGGATAATAATCAAGGCCACTCGATTCCAAGACGTCGCGCAAGCTCTCCTGTAGAAATTCCCAGGGTCTGGCGAGCGGGATCCCGCGCCAGGACTTCCTCCGCTCCTTGCTGGTCCAGCAGCCGGGCAATAATTTCGCCCTCTAGATTCCTGTGCAGAAGAGGATAAATTATAGCGGCGAATCTACCGTGACGTGTAATCACTGCAGGCAGGCCGGAATCGTTAATCTCTTGAATCACCTCGGCCGTTCTTTGATTAAGATCGCGCATTTTGTAAATGCGCACACCTTCTCGACCTGCTTGTGACTTCTCATCGCTCATAGGCCAGCTCCCGCAAGTCTGCGTACTACCTTTGTACTACATGAAGCCCTCAGTATGCGACCGGTGTGCCAGGAAGGACAAATGATCAGGTGATGAGCATCTCCACCGTTGAGGCCGCGTCACCAGTCGCGAACGATGTGTCCCACGCGTCCGATCTGCGCGCCGCAGCGCGCTGGCTCGTCGGCGCTAGTGCTTCGATCGTCGCTGTATTGGTGGCCGGACTGCAGCTTCGAAGCCTGAAGGGTCTACTCGATGTCGGCCCGTGGGCCGTCGTTCTCGCTCTGCTTGCGATCCTGGCCGCCCTGCTGAGCGTGGTCTGGACGCTGTACGGTGCGGCGGCGGTTCTGGCGGCGCCCCGTCGTAGCATAGGGGAGTTATCAGATCTTGACCGTGCCGATCACGGCAACTATCCGGACCCGCGATTGGAGTCCCCCTCCAGTCCTCTCATGAAATATCTGGTAGTAGAGCGTCGCACGGATCTACTGGGTGCCGGCCGTGACGCCATTTCCCAACTCATACAGGATCACACCAAGGCTTATAACGCCATTATATCCCACGGACCGAACACGCAGGTGCAGATAGGAGCTTATACCTATAAGCTCGATGACTTGGCCGACCGGGCATCCTTGGCCGATGTCGCGGCCGATCTCGACAGGCGCATAAAGTCGGTTATCGATGCTGCTTCTGCGTTCGAGTCCTGGCGGCGATACACTAAATTAGCAAGCGGCTTGAAGAAGGCGGGCATAGTTTTTGTCACAAGTCTCCTGCTTCTCGTCGGACTAACCGCATTACCGCCTCATCTCGTGGATGTTAAGGCCCCGATCCCAGTGCAGGTTGCCATCCCGAAGTCATGGTCCGGTGGCTGTGGTGGGCGAATGCTGGACGGTGTCGCAGTGGGAGGAACCCTGAACGCTCCCATAGTGGTCCTGCCAGCTCAGGGGGGTTGTGCCGCACAGAAAATTGAGAATACCGAAGACTTGATCGTAATTCCTCGCCCTGTCAAATAGAGGAGTTTGCTAATGCGGCCCGCGCAGATGCCGCCAAAGACAATTACGGTGTTTGGCGACTGCACCCTCAGCTCTATATCTTCGATGACTTGGCGGGGGGAGGTTCACCTGATCCATTCGTTCCCTTCGCGGACCTGGACACGTTCTTGCCGCCGGGCCGGGCAGGGAGGATGAACGCGGCGATCCCGGCGGCAGACGCATACCAGACCGCTCACCTGGAGGACAGCCTCATCCGCCTGCTCCTGTAGCCCAGATACATGAGCGGGCGTTTAGCTTGGCGTCGCTGTCACCGCCAGCGAGCGCCACGGTCAGCGGCCGGGCAGGGCACCGTGTCCAAGGACTGGCAGGCAGGGTGAACGGGCGCGGCGCGCAGCCCGACGTGGGGGAACTCCAGCATCGGCCAGACTGTGGGCACCCGCTTGAGGTTCGGCTGCGGGCGTCGTTGCCCAGTGGGCGCGGTAGGTAGCCGCTGCGGGCAGCGATGGCCGGACTGTTGGCGAGCAGGTAGCCGCCCTCATGAGCGGTTTATATCTTGTCGCTCTCAAGGCTGCAGTTCGAGACGTTCGCGGAACTCCTGATCCCATTTAGGGCGCTATACAGAACAAGCGCCCATTAGGCGCAGAATTACTTGGATTTCGACGATTTGGGACTCAACTCTTGCACCACAAGAGGACAACCGCCATAAGGGTTGAGCCGTCTTGATAAATCGCCGGTAATGATTGAATGACCAGACCGTTAGGCGCCACGGTTGGGCCACTACTCTAACCTCGATCTTTCGCGCCCGTCCGGTGGCTGGCTGAGCTATTCGGCTGGAGTGTGATTTTGGAGTTGTGGTCAGGCTGATGGCCCGGCTGTCGCGCCGGGGATGCGGGGTTCCACGGGCCCGCGGAGTGTCCTTCCTGGTAGTCGGGATGATTTGGCGCTGGTCAGGTCGGTGCTGGCAGGGCCTGGAGCCGGGTGACGGCGGTGACCAGCTGGCCGGCCCAGGGCCAGTATGCGGCGATGCGCAGGCGCAGGCGGCGTCCCCCGCGGACGAGGCGAGCGGCGACGGCGAACAGGCGCAGCCGCAGCCGTTTGGGCTCATACCGGCGAGCGGGCCCGTCCAGGGCGAGCATCTGCATCCAGGCGATGAGCTCGCAGGCCAGGGCGACGACCTCGCACCAGATCTCGTTCTGAGCGAAGTCGTGCAGCGGCAGGTTGCGCAGCCCGGTGTCCTTGGCGGCGCGGATGCGGTCCTCGCAGCGGGCGCGGCGGCGGTGGCGTAGCTCCAGGTCGGCGAGCTGGCCCCGCTTGGTGTTGGTGACGAAGCAGGTGAAGCGGTGCCCGTCGATGTCGGTGAAGCGCAACTGCGCGCCCGGGTGCGGGCGCTCCCTGCGGACGATCAGGCGCATTCCCTTCGGCCAGCCGTCCAGCTTTACCAGGCCGGTCAGTTCGGCGACCCACGCACCGGGCCGTACCTGGCCCTCGGCGTCGTAGGCGGGTGTCCACGCCTGCTGGGGCAGGGCCAGGATCGCGGCCTGGACCTCCTCGGTGAGGGCGAACCCGATGGAATACGACAGCCGCCGCCCGGGGCGGGTCAGCCAGGACAGGAACTCGCGGGTGCCGCCGCCGGAGTCGGTGCGGATCAGCACCTGACGGCGGCGCTGCTTGGGAAGCTGAGCCGCGGCCAGGCGGGTCGCGGTGATGTGGTCGGCGGCGGTGTTGGACCCGGCGTTGCCGGGCCGTAGCACGATCGCCAGCGGTTCCCCGCCCCCTGCGGGGCCGTGGTCGGCGAAGACCGTCATCGGATGGAACCCGAAGGTCTTCTTCCAGGTCGGCGCGGCCTGGTCCTTGTCGGAGTGGGCGATGACGATGGTCGCGTCGATATCGATGGGGATCAGTTCATTGTCGGCGCCGGGGGCGTGGGTGCCGGCCAGCATCCATGCCCGCTCGCGGGCGATGGCACGGGCGGCGCGGATCGCCTTCAACGCGCGGGCGGGATCGGCGGCCAGGCGGTCGATCAGCCGGGACACGGTCGGATCGGAGGCGATCGGGCCGAACACCTCGCTTTGAGCGCGGAGCATCGCGATGTCGGCCAGGCAGTCCCCACCCAGCGCCATGGTGAGGGCCAGATCGGCGATGACCTTGCCGGGATCGTGCACGGCCCGGGACGCACGCCACCGCTCCAACTCCGCCGACAGCGCCGCATCCAGACCCGTGACCCGCAACGTCTCCTTCAGTAACAGCCCACCGGCCTGCGAGAGGAGTCCCGAGCCGTCAGCGGACACCATGATCTTGCGCCGGGACACGATAGTCTTCACTCGGAAAGTGCCTTCTGAACTGGTGCGGACAGGACCTTAGACAAGCCCAATCCTCCCAGCTCAAAGGCACTTTTCTCATGTAAACGATCAAGCCCGCTCAGATTCGCCGCGAAAGCCCGAGGCTAATCTGGCGACTGCTTGTAGTGGACCAATTTCTACGGTGAAGGTGCTGGCCGGTGAGGGTTGTTTCGCGGTGCCCAAAACGCGCCTTGCCCTTGGTGGCGATGTTCGTCGTCGCGGCAAGCACTGTGGCTGCCTGCCAGTCCAGTGGCACCGCTCGAGAACCAACCCGTACCATCACGCCGCCCTCGCCCAGGCGGACGGCCACCACGAGCGAGGATGTCGTTCTTGCCGCATACCGCGACCTCTATCCCGCTGGCCAACGCGCCGAGCGGGCTTACCCAGCAGAGCGCAAGGCGATCCTTGAACAGGTAGCCACCCGGCCTCTCCTGAGCCGGATGCTGCGAGGAATCGCCGCGCTCCGCGCCACTCACCGGGTGACCTGGGGACAGCCCGAACATCACCCGTTCGACGTACGGATCAAGGGCGACCACGCCACCCTCCACGACTGCCAAGACGCCCGAAAAGGCGGTCAGGCAGACGATCGGACAGGAAAGCGCCTCACGTACGGAACGAGTCGCATTCATCTTGTCGCCACCCTTGCGAAGGGGACGGATGGCGCCTGGCGAGTGTCGAAGGTAGAGCAGGTGAAAGAGCCTTGTTCGCCTACGGAATGACTTATGTCCTTGTCGCCGGACTTGTCATTGCCCCGCTCGGAGACGGGGACGGAGATGGCATCGGCGTGTCGAGCGACTACACGGGCTACATCATTTCGGCCAAGCGCCTGCCCCGTCCCGGGTCAGCGACTCCGGCGGGCAAGGGATCGAAGGTCAGATGTTCTTACCAACCGTGGTTCGCCGACGGGCGAGAGAACGGTGGTCTGGAGTTCGTCGATCCCGGCAGCAACCTGAGCAGCGAGCCGACCGGCAAGGGCGCCTACTACCTGGTCGAGTGCTCCGATGGTTACCGAGACGTCGTTTGGATCAAAAACGACGTGATGCGGTAACCCCCGAGCAGCTCGCTCGTCGAGCGTACAAACTGATCCCGATCGCGCCGCCGACAGTGCTCACTGCTCCGCCACGCGGACAGAACGGGCTGGTCGGGCTTCCGCAGTGGTTCTTCCTAACCGACGGGCAGTGGACGCCCAAGTCCAAGCGGCTGCACATCGGCGCTGTTTGGGCCGCGGCCACTGCCACTCCCGAGCGGATGACCATCAGTACCGGCGACGGCCAGACGCTCACCTGCAACGGGCCCGGAGCCGCGTACGACACCACTCAGCCTGCCGACCAGCAGAGCTCCACCTGTTCGCACACGTACCAGCATCCGGCAAGCGCCTATCGGGTGACCGTGTCAGTGACCTGGAGCGGCACCTGGCGCGGCTCGGGTGGCACAGGCGGCACGCTGCCGCCCATCACGAAGTCGGTCACCTTCCCGATCCGCGTCATCGAAGCCCAGGCGCTCGTCACGAAGGGATAGCCCTATGCTCCAGCGCTCCACGCCGAGCAGGGTAGCGAGCCGGGCCACACACGTGCGCCCGCTACCGAGCAGGCGCAGCCCGGTGATGCTCGTGGTGAGCATCGCGCTGACCGCTCTCGGCGCGCTGATCGCCTGGCAGGTGTACGGCATCGCCGGGCACCGGACGCCGGTCCTCGTCATGGCACGCAACGTTCCCCTCGGCCAGCAGTTGCAAGCACAGGACCTTCGGACGGTCGCGCTCGGCCTGGATTCGGGAGTACGGGCCGTGGAGGCCACCGACAAGAGTGCGGTCATCGGTAAACGCGCCGCCGTGGACCTGAAGGCCGGCAGCCTGCTGGCACCCGCGCACCTGACCGGGACGCTCGTTCCGGCACCGGGACAGGTCGTCGTGTCGGTGGCGCTCAAGCCCAGCCAACTACCGGCCAGGGGAATCCAGCCCGGTGATCGCGTCGTGGCCGCCGCCGTGGCGCCCGCCATCTCGAACGGGCAGGGCGCCCCTGCCGATCACCAGGCTCGGGTCGACCGCGTCGGCGAGCCCGACGCTGACGGGCTCATCGTGGTCGACCTCGTCGTCCCGGCCGGCGAGGGCAGTGCGCTGGCGCGTCAGGCCGCGGACGGGAAGATCGCGCTCATCCTCCAGTCGCGGGCGAGGTGAACATAGATGCTGACCGTCTTGTGCTCGGGCGGCCATAGTCCGGGCGTCACGACGACCGGACTCGCTCTCACGCTGGCCTGGCCGCGTGAGGTTCTGTTCGCCGAGTGCGATCCTGCCGGTGGCAGCGTCCTGTCCGGATACCTCGCCGGCCAGCCGCAGGAACGCGGCCTGGGCGAGTGGGCGGTCCAACTCCGCCGCGGCGCAGACCCCGCCACCACTCTTCACGAGCAGATCCTGCATCTGGCTGGTGCCGAGTCCCGCCGGATCCTGCCAGGTCTCGCCGACCCTGCTCAGCTGGCCTCGGTCCGGCAACTCTGGGTGGACATCACCAAGACCTTTACCGCGACGCCCGGGGATGTGATCGCCGACGTCGGACGCGTCGGCGGCTCGGACACGCCTACCCCGCTGCTCGTCGACGCGGACCAGGTCCTCGTGGTCGCACGTCCCACGCTCGTGGACCTGTCCGCGCTGGCTCCCCGCCTCACTGAGATTCGAGCCCTGCGCGGTCGTCGGTCCGCTGCGCGGGCTCTGCTCGTCGGGGCCGGGCAGTACGGCCGCAAGGAGGTGGCGAAGACGCTCGGCGTGGAGGTGGTCGACCACCTTCCCCACGATCCTCGGGCCGCGGCGGTGCTGTCGCATGGCGTCGGCAACGAGCGGTACCTCCCCCGTTCTCCACTGATTCGGGCCGCTCGTTCGCTGGCCGATCACCTCTGCGAGGAACCGGCACGTACTGAGGTGACAGTCTCGTGAGCTTCGACGTCCAGCAGGCGGTGCGCGAGGTCCTGCCCACGGTCACGCAAGCGCTTGATGCCGCAGCGGTCACCGGGGACGAGGCCGTACGCGAGTACGCGAGAGCGGTCATCACCGACCTGGTCCGCGAGCACGTGGACAGCAGGGCGCTGGCCGGCAGGGATGCGCCGACGCTGCAGGAGGAGCGCCGGCTCGCGGAAGCGGTCTACAACGAGATCTTCGCGCTGGGGCGTCTGCAGCCGTTCGTCGACGACCCCGAGGTGGAGAACATCGACGTCAACGGCTGTGACCAGGTGTGGATCACCTACCGGGACGGCCGCAAGGCGCTCGGACCACCGATCGCCGACAGTGATGAGGAACTGGTGGGCAACGTCCGTCGGTGGGCCGCCTACCAGGGACAGACCGCCCGGGATTTCTCGATCGCCCGGCCGCGTCTTCATCTGTCCGTTGGGCACCGGACCCGCATCGCCGCGCTGATGGGAGTCACGCCACGACCGTGCCTGTCCATCCGCAGACACGGCCTGCTCGAGGCCGATCTGGACGACCTGATGGTGAACGGAACCGTGGACAAGGGGCTTCGCGCGTTCCTCGCCGCCGCCGTACGCGCCCACAAGGACATCGTGATCACGGGTGGGATGGGCGACGGCAAGACCACCTTCGCCCGGGCACTGGCCGCCGAAATCGACCCGGACGAGCGGATCGCCACTGTGGAGAAGGAGTACGAGCTCTTCCTGCACCTACAGACCGACCGGCACCGAGACGTGCTCGCGATGGAAGCCCGTGAGGGCAACACCGAAGGCTTGGGCGCGATCACGATGCGCCAGCTCATCGAGGACGCGCTTCGGTTCAACGCGCGCCGGATCATCGTCGGCGAGGTCCGCGGCGACGAGCTGGTGCCGATGCTGGAGGCGATGAACACCGGCGGCTCCGGCTCCATCTGCACCATGCACGCCGACTCGGCCGACCAGGTGTTCGCCCGAATGCTGATCCTCGCCGGATCGGGTGCCCTTTCCATCGCGCCGGACACCCTGTTCCGCACGATCGGCATGGCCGTGGACTTCGTCGTCCACCTGCGACACGAACTCCGCCACGACATCGACGGCGTGATCAATCGCCGCTACGTCGCCGAGGTGAACGAGGTGCTCCCGCCGGGAGACGGACTCGAACCGGCGGTCAACCACGTCTACGTCCCGGGGCCGGACGGCCGTGCCGTTCCGAACACCATCCCGCAGTGCATGGAGGAACTGGTGGCGGCGGGGTTCGACCCGGACCTGTTCGCGCCTCGTGGCTGGGATCGAGGGTACGCATGACCGGCTGGCTCGCTGCACTGGCCGGCGCAACGCTCGTCGCGGGACCTCTGCTCGCCATCACGGGAATGCGCCGAGCCCCGGTACGGCCTCCGCACCCGGCACTGCGGCTGCCGCGGATACCGGCGATTCCCACGGCCGTGGCTGCGGGAGTTCTCGTGCTGACATGGTGGCTGACGGGGTGGCCGGTCGCCGCCCTCGGGGCTGCCGCGGGTGCTGTGACGCTGCCGCGGATGCTCAGCGCCCGCGGCAGCGGGCGGCGGATCGAGCGCCTGGAGGCACTTCAGACGTGGACCCGCCATCTGGCCGACGTGCTGGGTGGCAGCGCGGGCATCGAGGAGGCGTTGCAGTCCAGCGCGGACAACCCGCCGCCGGCGATCGCAGCCGAAGTGCGGGCGCTGGCGCGGCGGCTCGCCTATCGCACTCCGACCGAGCAGGCCTTGCGAGCGTTCGCCGATGACCTGAACGACCCGACCGGGGATGTGATCGCCGCAGCGCTGATCCTCGCCTGCCGCGCCCGTGGCAAGGGACTGCGGGAGGTCCTCCAGGGCCTTGCCCGTACGGTGGCCAAGGACGTGGCCGCACGGCGGGAAATCGACGCCGAGCGGGCCACCCATCGCACGACCGCCCGATGGGTCATCGGCGCACTGCTCGGATACACGGCCTTTGCGCTGGTCAACCGGGCCTATGTCGCCCCGTTCGGAACGGTCGGCGGCCAGCTCGTTCTCGGCATCGTGATCGCGCTGTACGCGGGTGCCTTCATGTGGCTGCACCGCCTGACCAGAGCGCCGAAGGGACATCGCTTCCTCAACCCCGCAGGTGATCCATCGTGATAGCGCTGGTGCTGACCTGCGGGGCATTGATCGGCCTCGGCGGAGCCCTCGCCATCCTGGCGGTCTTCCCCGCTCCGCCCGCGCTCGCACCGGCGATGGAACGGCTCAGGCCGGGTGGGAGCCGCAGCGAGCCGGATGGGGACTGGCGGTCGCGCATGGCGCGGAAACTGTCCGGAACAGTAATCGGCGCGCGCATCCCGCAGGCGGAGCTGGCGGTGCTCGGCAAGACGGCCGATGACTACCTCACTCAGAAGGGCGCGATGATCGGGCTCGGGGCAGCTGGTCCGGTCGTCTTCTGGGCGTGGTGCGCACTGCTCGGCGTCGCCCTTCCCTGGCCGGTCTCATGGGGAGCATGCCTGGCCTTCGCCGTCGCCGCGTTCTTCGCCCCCGACGCCTCGATACGCGGCCAGGCCGCCGAGGGGCGGGCGGCATTCCGGCTGGCCATCGTGGCGTACCTGGATCTGGTGGCGCTCGCTCGCGCGGCAGGATCGGGGCCGGCTGAGGCGCTGGAGTCGGCCGCCAAGGTCGGCGGAGGGTGGACCTTCCAGCGGTTGTCCCTCGCGCTGGACCCCGCACGGCGAGCCACCGCGAGCGCATGGGATGAGCTCACCCGGCTGTCCGAGGAGATCCACGTTCCCGAGCTCGCCGACCTGGCTGCCATCGCCCGGCTCGCCGGAACTCACGGCGCCGGCATCCTCGACACCCTCATGGCCAAGGCCCAGTCCCTGCGCGAGGTCGAACTGTCGGCCGAGGTGTCCAAGGCCAAATCCCGTACCGAGACCATCACCGTCCCGATGGCCCTCTCGGTCCTCGGGTTCCTGCTGCTGCTCGGCTATCCCGCCTTCGCGCGGATGACCGGCGGCTGACCCTTTCGGAGGTACCCACCGATGATCTACAGAGCCATGCTCGCGCTGGCCGTACAGCTGGAGCGGATGTCGCTGGTTGTCAATCGGTACGCGCAGCGGCGCGGCGCGAACCCTGAACGCGGTGGTTCGACGGTCGAATGGGTGATCATCGCAGCCGTGGTGTTCCTGCTGGCCATCGCCGTAGGCGCGAAAATCACGTCCGTCGTCAACGAGCAGCTCGCCAAGATCAAATGAGCGGGCGTGAGCGAGGATCAGCGACGCTGGAGGCCGCGCTGGTCTATCCCGCGCTCCTCCTGCTAGTCCTGCTCACAATCAACGCCGCGTTGTGGTTCCATGCCCGGAACCTCGCGTTGGCGGCGGCTCAGGAAGGACTGCGAGCCGGGCGGGCGTACGGCTCCAGCCTTTCCGCCGGCCAGGCGACAGCCGAACGCTTCATACGGCAGGTCGGCGGCTCGTTCCTCACCTCCGCGAAGGTCAGCGTCGAGCGCACCGCGGACAGCCTCAGCGTGGCGGTCAGCGGCCAGGCGATCAGCCTGATTCCGCTGTTGCCCCTCCATGTCGAGCAGGTCGCCCGGGCCCCGGTGGAGAAGTGGACATCCGAATGACGGACCTGCGTGAGCGCGGCTCGATGGCCTTGGAGACGGCGATCATCGCGCCCGCTCTGGTTGCTGCGCTGCTGATGGTGGTCGGGCTGGGCCGTGTCACGCTCGCCCATGGCGCCATCGACGCCGCGGCGCGGGACGCGGCCCGCCAGGCTTCCATGGCCCGCGATCCAGCCGCGGCACGATCGGCCGCTCTGTCCAGTGCGCGGGCGGCGCTCGACCGTGAAGGACTGGCGTGCTCGCCATCGGTAACGGTCGACACGACAGGGTTCTCCACTCCGCTGGGGAGGCCTGCTGTCGTGCTCGCTCGTGTCACTTGTGACGTTGACCTGGCCGACCTCGCCGTGCCTGGAGTTTTCGGATCCAAGCGCCTGACCAGCAGCTTCAGCAGCCCGATCGACCCGCACCGCGCAAGGAGCGGACAGCCGTGACCCGGACCGAGGAGCGAGGCTCCGTCACCGCGTTCACCGCGGTGCTCGGCCTGGCGCTGCTGATCTGCGCCGGACTCGTCGTGGACGGCGGAGCCAAGATCCAGGCATACCGCGAGGCGTACGCCGTGGCCGAGGAGGCCGCCCGCGCCGGAGCCGGGCAGGTGGACATCGACCACGCCTACGCCGGCGGCCGATTCGAGATCGACACCTCCAAGGCGTTGGCCGCCGCCCGGGCCTACCTGTCCTCCAGCGGGCACTCGGGCAACGCCTCCCTATCCGGCAACCGCACGGTCCAGGTGACCGTCACGGTGTCCCGGCCCACCATGCTGATCTCCCTGATCGGGATCGGCAGCGTGACCGCCACAGCCAGCGCCTCAGCGCGCATGTTCCAGGGCATCGAGCAAGGACGATCATGACGATGTACGGGCTGCGTCACCCCATCCTCGCCAAGGCGGCGGCGGTCGCGGTGCTTACTGGGCTGCTCGCGGGAATCCCCGCCATCCTGCTGACCTTCTTCTGGCCGGTGGACCTGCCCACTCTCGACGACCTTGCCACACCCGCCGAACCCGTTGTGATCAAGACGCTCCTGCTCGCGACCGTATGGACGTGCTGGGCCCTGTTCGCCGGGGCTGTGATCGTCGAGTTGGTGGCAACGGCCCGCGCCAGGCGCGGGAGGGTGCACATGCCGTTCCAGCGGCTGGCGGCCTACCTGATCACCACGATCACCATGGCGACCACAGCTCCGGTTGCCGCATCCCGCGGAACCATTCCGGCGGCAGCGGTGGTAGTCGCACCGGCGGCCTTGCCCTCGCACCAACTGACGGCGGCCGAGCCGAAGACCTCGGAGCCGGCCAAGCCGTACGCGACCTATGTGGTCCAGCCGAGAGACACGCTCTGGACGATCGCCGACAAGCAGCTCGGAGACCCGATGCGCTACCGGGAGATCGTCACGCTGAACCAGGGACGCACCATGGACGACGGGCAGACCTTCACCCGAGGAGACTGGCTGAGACCCGGATGGACCCTACGTCTGCCCGACGACGCCGCCAGGAAGGAACCTCGCTCACCCCAACGCACCCATACCGTCAGGCCGGGCGAAAGCCTGTGGGAGATCGCCGAACAGCACCTCGGAGACGGCAAGCGATACAAAGAGATCTTCAGGCTGAACAGAGATAGGCCGCAGCCGGACGGCGCCCGACTGACCGATCCTGACGTGCTGGTATCCGGATGGCACCTCGTCCTACCCGAACGCGAACAGAACGCCAGTAAGGCCGATCCGACCCACGACCGAGCCCTTTCGCCTCTTCCCACGACTACAACGGCAACGCGGCAACCCGCTCACCACGAAGACGCCTCACCTCTTCCCACGGCGGAGTTCTCGCCGCAGGCGAGGAGATCGGCCGTCTGTTCCAGCGTGGTCGTGCTGCCCGAAGGCGGCATGATGGCCATCTCCTTCGCCGCGGGCGTGGCCGTCGCGCTCGCCTCCGCCCGGCTCCGCCATCGGCGACGCCTACGGGTTCCGGCCGTCGACGAGCCGCTCAGCGTGCCCGCCCCCGAACCGCAGGCGCCCGCCGTACGAGCGCTGGAGCAGTCACACCGCCGCAGCTTCGCCGAATCGGAAGATGGTCCGCCGGAGGATTTCGAATTGGTCACCTCCGCGTTCTCCATCGACCCGCCGCTCATGCTCAAAGCCGGGATCCGCGGCGAGGCACCCGTCTCCCTGGAACTCTCCGGGCTCAATCTGGCGCTGACTGGTCCGGGAGCCGAAGACTGCGTACGAGCGATCGTGCTCGACCTCCTCACCCAGGCCGACCAGCACCGCACCGAGATCGTCATCCCCTCCCAGGACGCCGTACGGTGGTTCGGCGAGACCATCACCACGCTGACCGGCCACCTGCCGGGCCTCCGGCTGGTCGCCCCCCTGGACGAAGCCATCGACCACCTGGAGGAACAGTTCGTCGCCCGCCGTCGCATCCTCCGCGACCACGACACCGACGACATCCCCCAGCTCCGCGAGGCTGAGCCCGGCGAGCCGTTGCCCGCGCTGCTGCTGACCGCCTGCGCTGCCGATGGCCACGCGTACCTGGACACCCTCATGAGCTTGGGGTCCACCTTCGGCGTCGGGTCCGTCCTGATAGGGCGATCGTCGTCCGGAACCACCTGCGAGATCGACCAGGACCACCGAGTAGCCGAGGCGACCGGCACGCTGGCGAAGGAACTCCGCGACGTCACGCTGTTCCACATGCCGGCCAATGCGGCGGCGACAGTGCTCGACACACTCGCCGCCGGGAACGGTATGCCTGCCGAGCCAACCGAGAAGCCGACAGAACTCGAGGTCCCGCCACCCAGCACCGCACCCCAGCCGGTCCGGTTCGCCATCCTCGGCGCACCGGTCATCGAGGTAAGCGGCACGCCGGTGGACATCTCCGGCCGCGCCAAAGCGCTGGAGCTGTTCGTCCTCCTGGCCGTCTACCCCAAGGGCCTGGATCGCGAGGAGATCTGCGAGCATCTCTGGCCGGATCTGGAGGAAACGCTGGCCGGGTACCGCTTCCACGCCGCACTTAAGGACCTGCGCGCCGCGCTGCGCGGTGCCTCCGGCCTGGGCGAGAAGGAAGCCAGTTTCATCGAACGAAGCGGCAAGACGTACCGCATCGAGGCGCAGCGCGTCGACGTGGACCTGTGGGCCTTCCACCGCGCGCTCGCGGACGCGCGTATCGCCGGGGACGACGAGGCCAAGACAGCCGCGCTGGAAGTGGTTGCAAGGTTGTGCCAGGGACGCCTGTGCCAGGGCCTCAAGTACGACTGGCTCGATCAGGACCACCGCTGGCCGCTGACCGTGGCCAGTGTGAAGGCCCTCCTTCAGCTCGGAGTGCTTCACGAACGCGCAGGGCGGAACGAGCGCGCGCTGGAGGTCTACGACCAGGCATGCAGTCTCGACCCGGACATGGAGAGCGCAGCCAGGTCCGTCATCCGGCTCCTGATCGAGCTCGGCCGCACTGACGAAGCCCGCATGCGCGCTCGCCATCTGAAGGCCCGCCTCGATGCCCTCGGGGTGCAGTGTTCCTCCGAAACCCAAGCCCTTCTGGACCGGATGAACTCGGCTTCAGAGCGGCCGATCAGGCTTCAGTCTCCACGGGCTTAATGGCGGCACTGCTGCAAGCGGAGAGGGCACCACCCTCTGGAGGGGGCTACGGGTCGAATCCGTACGGACGATAAAGGGCCAAGCGTCGACACGGGAGCAGGAACAACCACCGACCGACGTCGGTGGTTTTCGGTTTGGAGGGCCTGGCTGACGAGACGCGGGGCTGTCGCTTTCCTGCCCGGCACCCCAGGTGGCCAAGATCAGCGGACGAGACGACATGGGCGACCTGGCGCCGCCGGTTGGTTTGTCCACATGTCTGCCCGCCTGGTCAGCGAACGAGGTGAGCAGACTCCTCCGCGTTTCGCGTGAAGAAGCGAGAAGATGTCCCCGTGACGCGC
This sequence comes from Microbispora rosea, assembly GCF_900156315.1. Lineage (GTDB taxonomy): Bacteria > Actinomycetota > Actinomycetes > Streptosporangiales > Streptosporangiaceae > Microbispora > Microbispora rosea. The sequence goes on from NZ_FTNI01000041.1 coordinate 58,161, forward strand.
CGCAAAGCCTCCGCGAAAGTAGCCGAAGAGGGTGTTACCCACACCCGGCAGGCCATACAAGACGAGCTGGACTGGGTGTTTCGCGACCAGCCGACCGAGGACTACGGCATCGACGCGCAGACCGAGGTCGTCGACGGCGAGTACGTGCGCGGACGGCTGCTGGCGCTGCAGATCAAGAGCGGCACGAGCTGGTTCGAGGAAACCGGGCCAGGCGGCTGGTGGTTCCGGCCCGACGAGCAGCATGTGCAGTACTGGACGAACCACTCCCTGCCGGTGGCCGTGGTGCTGTACCACCCGGAGACGAAACGCTGCCACTGGCAGCTGGTCAACCGGGAGACGCTGGTCAAGACGTCGACCGGCGGCTGGAAGCTCCTGGTACCTGAGAGCCAGGTGCTGGATGCGAGCGCCCGGGAGCCGCTGCGGAAAGCCGCCGAGGGCGATCCCTACGAGCTGCGCCTGCGCGAGCTGCGGCTTGCCAAGCCGTGGATGGAGCTGCTGGCCAGCGGCAAGCGGCTGGTGGTGGACATGGAGGAGTGGGTCAACAAGACCTCAGGGCGAGGTGACATTCGTCTAGGCGTAGATAACGAGGACGGCGAGAAGCCCGAGAAGCTGGCCAGTTGGGGCGTATTCCTTGGCCTCGCCAGCTACGCCGAGGCGGTGCCGAAGCTGTTCGCGTGGGCCGACGCCCAAGTGCACCCGGAGACGTACGACGGGACGGAGTATGACCAGTACAGAGCAGACTGCTGTATTTGGGACGATGAGTACGAGCCCTTCGCGGAAGTGCCGTTCGAGGAGTGGAAGCGGGGTCTGGATACAGACCGGATCCGGCCGTACCGCAATGGTGGCGGCGAGGTCGACTTCTACCGGCTTGAGCTGACGCTCAACGAGCTAGGCAAGGCATTCCTAGTGGTGGATAGGTTCGCGATGGAGGGTGAAAGGTTGCTGACCAGATAGCCGCCATCTTAGAGCTCGCTGTCGGTCGCGCTGGGTCAGAGGGCGTGCCACCTGCGCGTGCTGTCTTCTGTCATGAGGGAGGACAGCCGGTTGAGCAGCTCCGTGCGGGCGGCGGGGTTGTGTTCAGCGCCGCGGATGAAGGCGCTGAGGCTGCGAACCTCACGGATCTGTGCCAGCAGGTTCAGGTCGCCGTCCTTCACTGGTTCGATTCCGTAGGCCGTACAGAAGTCGTGCCATAGGGAGTGCGGGTAGCCGAAGCGGCGGGGGCGCAGGTAGATGGGCATGAAGTCATAGGCGGGCGGGCCGACGCCGACGGAGTCCCAGTCGATGAGCACCCAGCCGCCTTCGTGATGAGGGAGAAGGTTGTTGGTGTGGGCGTCGCCGTGCACGATTCCCCACGGCAGCGTGGCCGCGAGCCGCGCGAAGCCCTCCTCCAACTCCACGCAACGCTCGACCAGCCAGTCCCGCTCGCTCTCCGACAGGACGGTGGACGCCCTCGCCTCGGCTGCGGTGCTCCCCACCGGGCGAATAGAGGGAAGCGGTAGAGGAGGCAGCGGATGACGGTGCAGCACGCGCAGCAGGCCGGCGAGGTGTGTGACGTCGGCCGGCCGTCCGTCGAGGGGCGGCAGATACTCCCAGAAGGTCGCCAAGTGGGTGCCGACGACCACGGGCTGGATCACGTCGAGCGGCCTCAGTGTGGGAAAGCCCTGCTCGGCGAGCCAGGCGGCGGTCTGGACGGCGATGCGCATGCGTTCCAGCGCCGAGGCGTTGCGGACACGGGCGACGGCGTTCTCCCGGGGCAAGTGGTAGATCGCGTTGGCGTGAACGCGCAGCAGGCGAGCACCATCATAATCGAGCCCGGCCTGTCGACAGGCGTCTACCAGGGCTGTCCTGTAGGGGGCGTCGACCGGCTGCGTACTCATCGTGAGAGTTGGCGCTCCCCGTGTTGCCGGGCTCACCAGACGGCACTTTGTCGTCTGATCCCCGGAGCTCTACGCAACTCCGGCCAATTCATCATGCACGCGTTCATTGAACGCGACAACGCGAGGCTCCTTGGCCGGTAGCGATCGGCGGAAGCTCCGAAACCGGCTGCGGACCCGGGTGGAGGCGATGGTTCCGGCGGTGGGGAGAGCCTGTTCCGCGACGGCCAAGGCGGCGTCGAGGTCGCCGGTCTTGAGATGGGCTGCAGCCAGGTTGAGCTGGCAGAACAGCCTGTCGCGGGCGCGGTCGGTGCTCTTGCCCGTGAGTGCTGCGTCGAGGTGGGGCAGCGCGGCGGTGGTGTCGCCGATCACGACCAGCGAGTGTGCTACCTCCGCCGCGAGTTCGGGCGGGTCGAAGTAGCCGATCCAGGCAGGCTCACCGCCGGGATCGCCGGTGTCGAGTTCCCGTTCGGCGGCGAGGAGGGCCTGGCGGCAGGCCGTGGCAGCGTGGGTGTCGCCTTTCTCGTACAGCCGGGCGCACGCGCGAGCCTCTGCGGCGTAGGCGAGTGCGCGTACGGCCGGTGTGGTGGCGGACAGGGCGACGTCATCATGGGCGGCACGCGCGAGGTAGAGGGCCTCGTCGGCGTGGTCGCGGTTGAGCGCCTGCTGGCTGAGCCGCACCAGCACGAACGCGTCGAAGCCCCGCGAGTCGGTGCCGGAAGCCTTGGCCAGACGCAACGCCTGGATGTAGTAGCGCTGGGCCAGGCCCTGCCGTTCGAGGTCGTAGGCCATCCATCCGGCCAGTTGCAGCATCTCGGCCGCTACAGCGAACAGGCTACGGCCCACGGCATCGGTGTAGCTGCTGCGCAGCAGAGGGGCCACGTGATCGTGCAGGTAGGTTGTCACCGCGCTGCGTACCAGTCCGCCGCCTCGGGCGTGGTCGAGCCCAGAGAACCATGCGCACGTCTCTCGGATCTGGGCGACCTGGCGGTGCGTCACATCCCGGCTTTCCGTCTGCCTGCCGGTTACCGAGTCGACCAGGCCGTACCGCCAGCCGGTGATGGCCTCGGAAACAGCGGGAGGGGCGAAGTCCAACGCGGCCAAGGCCCGGGCGCGTGCATGGTCCACCTCGCACGCCAGCAGCTCGGCGACGCATTCGACGGTGATGGGCAGGGATCGCTCGTACCGCAGGGCGAGGTCGGAGACCGCCGGGGCGAAGGTCACCGGCCATGTCGATGTGAGGTCTCGGGACATGCTTAACCGGTCGTTATCAAGACACGCTTGACGGTCGCGCGGGATCCTGCTCGCTACACGAAGTGGCCGGGTCGGGTTCCGCGAGGGTGGCGAGCGTGGATCAGCAGGCGTTGGTGGAGTACCGGTATCGGGCGGTGCGTGAGGTGCGGGCGGGCTCGCCGATCGGAGAGGTCGCAGCTCGGTATGGGACCTCGCGGCAGTCGGTGCACACCTGGCGGCAGCGATTCCAGCAAGAAGGCCTGCCGGGGCTGGCCGATCGGTCGCGGCGGCCCCGCACCAGCCCGACCCGCCTGCCGGCTGAGATCGAGGCGTTGATCTGCGAGATGCGACGGCAGCACCCCCGGTGGGGCGCTCAGCGGATTGCCCATGAGCTCGGTGCGTGTGATCTGGAGCGGGTGCCAGGCCGGGCGACGGTGCACCGTGTGCTGGCCCGCAACGGGCTCGTCGTCACCCAGCAGCAGGAGCACAAGCGCACCTACCGGCGCTGGCAGCGCGAAGCGCCGATGCACCTGTGGCAGCTCGATCTGGTC
>NZ_FTNI01000044.1 GCF_900156315.1 Microbispora rosea
CGCGCTCGACCACCGCGTGCCGGTGTTGCCATCGAAGGCCGCCGACGCCGGCGACGCGGCGTTCTCCGCCGAGGAGGCCGACGACGGCCTGCCCTCCGCGACGTTGGCGGTGCCGCAGGCCGCCGCCGCGGCGCTGTAGGTGGTGGGGACGACGCCGGTCACGGCCGCGAAGGTCGACAGCGCGACGAGCGCGGCGGCGACCAGGCCGGAGCGCCCGCGCCGTCCGCGCGATCTTCCGTACGCGGGGTGAGGCGGGGAGGATGGAGGCATGTACGTCTCCTCGGTGCGGAGCCCCTCGGGCGAGGGTTCGGGGGATGAGAGAGGTCCAGCGGCATGAGCGTGCGCCCCCGGTCCGCTTATGTCAATGCTTATTTCACGATCAGAATTATGTCTTGACTGCGACGCCCCGATGGATGTTAGTCTCCGGGAGAGCGCTCTCCTATCGATGGGTCCACCACTCCGCGGGGGCCCACCGATCCGCCGCCCGCCGGAATCTCCCTCGGCGATCAGCCGGCGGCGGTGATCCTCGCCACCTGCGGCGCGTTCAGGAACTCCTCCAGGACGAGCGTGGCGGCCCCCAGCGCGACCGCGTCGGGACCGAGACGGCCCAGGACGATCGACGTCGCGGCGTACGGCTCGGCCAGCGAGTTGGCCGCGGTGGCGCGGCGGATGTCGGGCAGCAGACTCTCGCCGAGCTGGACCCCCACCCAGCCGCCGATCACGATCTTCTCGGGATTCACCAGGTTGACCAGGTTGGCCAGGCCCACGCCCAGGTAGGTGACGGTCTCCTCGACCACCGGGGACTTCGAGGCCAGCACGCCCGCGAGGTCCTCCTCCCAGTCGCCCCGCGAGGTGACGCCCGCCCGGTCGAGGATGGCCTCGATCCCGATGTACGCCTCCAGGCAGCCGCGTCCGCCGCAGCGGCAGGGCCGCCCGTTCGCCACGATCTTCGTGTGGCCCCACTCCCCGGCGCTGCTGCTGACCCCGCGGAACGTGGTGCCGTCGGCCACGATGGTCGCGCCCACCCCCACGCCGAGCAGCACGATGACCGCCTCCGAGGCGCCCCGGCCCGAGCCGAACCACAGCTCGGCCTGGCCCATCGTCTTGGCGCCGTTGTCCACGTACAGCGGGAGCGAGGTCCCGCGGCGCAGGAGCGCTCCAAGCGGAACGCCGTCCCAGCCGAAGGTCGTGGCGTGGATGACGCCGTCGGCCCCCGGTTCGACGATGCCGGGCACCCCCACGCCGATGCCGAGCACCTGCTCGGGGGACACCCCGGCGTCCGACAGCACGACCTCGACCCCCGCGAGGATGTGCCGGGCGATCAGCTCGGGGTCGTGGCGGGCCGGCCGCAGCATGTAGTCCACCTTGGCCCGCTCGGTCATCTCCAGGTCGAACAACCCGACCCTGACGTGCGTCTCCGCCACGTCGACGCCGACCGCGAAGCCGTACTCGGGGTTGACGCGCAGCAGCACGCGGGGCCGCCCGCCATCGGACTCCACCTGGCCCGCCTCGACGACGATGTTCTCGCCCAGCAGGTCGGCGGTCATCGTGCTGACCGTGGCGGCGCTCAGACCGGTGCGCGCGGTGAGGTCGTTGCGGCTGGTCGGGCCGGAGAAGTAGAGCGCGCGCAGCAACACGGCCCGGTTGCCTCTGCGGATGTCCCGAACCGTCCTGCGCTGAGGCCTCGCCATGACCACCCTCCCCGTCGCGACAGGGTCATCTTAGTTCAGAGGCGAAAACAAGCACCTCCGCCCTCCTCCGGCCTCTTCACCGTGCCATCTCCCGGTTACCCGTCCATTACGACGCGGTGTCGTCCCCACCCTTCTTCCAGGTCCTGAACCAACCTCGACCCACGATGGAGTCGTCCGCGGCCTTCGACGACCTGCCGGGGGTGCAGGCGCGGGTCGTTTCTCGCTGAAGCGGCGTCGTGGTCAGACGCGGGCGGTCGCGAGTTCCTTCATGAGGGTGCCGACGAGAGCGGCGGCGGGCAGGTCGCGGCAGCGGCGGTAGCCGCGGCCGCACCACAGGGCCATCGCCTCGGGGTCGCCGTGCTCCGCCGCCGCCCGGCGCAGCCCCTTCGTCAGGTGGTGCACCTGGGGGTAGTACGCGGGCGCCGACGCCTCGTGCTCCGCCATGAACCGGTTGGCCAGGCCGCGCGCCGTACGTCCCGAGAAGGCCCGGGTGAACGCGGTGCGGGTGAAGCGGGGATCGGCGAGGGCGGCCTTGTGCACGGGGTGCACGCCGCTCTCCGGGGTGCGCAGGAACGCCGTGCCCAGTTGCGCGGCGACCGCGCCCGCGGCGAGGACGGCGGCGACGTCCGCGCCGTCCATGATCCCCCCGGCTGCGACGAGCGGCACGTGGGTCGCCTCCCGCACGAGGCCCACGAGTTCCGGCAGGTCGTCGGGCGCCTTCCAGGAGCTCGGCCAGGCCGGCGGCGGGGCCAGGAAGGCCGTTTGGTGCCCGCCCGCTCCTGTGCCTTGGACCACCACCGCGTCGGCGCCGGCCTCTTCCGCCGCGACCGCCTCCCACGGGGTGTTCACCATGACCACGATCACCGTTCCGGCGTCGTGGAGTCGGGCCGTCACCTCGGCCGGCGGGCAGCCGAAGGTGAACCCGGCCACCGGCACCCGTTCGTCCACCAGCACGTCGATCTTGGCGTCCCACCCGTCGTCGTCCCACGCGGGGGCCTCCGGCAGCGTCACGCCGTACCGCTCGGCCTCGGGGGCGAGCTCGTCGCGATAGCGGGCCAGTGCCGCGTCGTCACCCGGCTCCCGCCGTGCGGCCGCGAAATCGGGGACGAAGACGTTCACCCCGAACGGCCGGTCCGTCCGCTCGCGCACCGCGGCGATCTCCCGGCGCACGTCCTCCGCCGTGCGATAACCCGCGGCGAGGAACCCGAGGCCGCCGGCCCCGGACACCGCCGCCGCCAGAGCCGGAGTGGATCCGCCGCCCGCCATGGGCGCCTGGATGATCGGACTCGACGGCCCGAAGGGAAGGACGCGACCGGTCACGGGACCTCCTCACTCGTCTGAACAGCAGCGTAGAACGCGGTCGACGAGCGCTCCCGCGGCCCCCGTGTAATCGGCGGGATCGAACAGCCGGGCCAGGTCCAGCCCTTCGGGCACGGGCAGGAGTTCCTCCAGCACCTCGGCCACGGGGCGCCCGGACGCGGCGGCGGCCGCGGACGCCTCCCCGAGCAGCCGCTTGGCGGCGCCCTTCCCCAAGACCGGCGCGAGCACGGCCGCCGCCCGTTCCGTGACGGTCAGGCTGCCGGTGAGCGCGAGGTTGGCCCGCATGCGCTCGGGGAACGCGACCAGTCCCTCGGCCAGTTCGGCCGTCACGGCGGCGGCCCCGCCGACCAGCCGCAGGCACTCGCGCAGCGGCTGCCACTCGGCGTGCCAGGCGCCCGCGGGCCGTTCGTCCTCGGCGAGCAGGCACTGGTGGAGACTCGCGGCGAGCGCGGGCACCTGGATCGCCGCCGACCGGACGAGGGTGGCGAGGACCGGATTGCGCTTGTGGGGCATCGCCGACGACACGCCCCGGCCGGGGGCGGCCGGCTCCACCACCTCGGCCACCTCGGTGCGCGACAGCGACTGCACGTCCACCGCGATCTTCCCGAGCACCCCCGAGGTGAGGGCCAGCGCCCCGGCGAGGTCGGCGATCGGAATCCGCAGGACGTGCCAGGGCACCACCGGCTCGGACAGTCCCACCTCCGCGGCGAACGCGGCGATCAGCCGCTCCGGGTACGACTCCGGGTCGGGCACCCCCGCGATCCGCGCGTACTCCACGTAGCCCGCCAGCGTGCCGGCCGCGCCGCCGAGCTCGGCGGGCAGCTCCGCGCGCACCCGGCGCAGCCGGACGGCGGCCTCGCGTACGGCGTGCAGCCACCCGGCCGCCTTCAGGCCGAACGTGGTGGGCACCGCCTGCTGGGTCAGCGTGCGGCCCGGCATCAGCGTGTCGCGGTGCCGCGCCGCGAGGCCCGCGATCGCGGTCGCGGCCCGGTCCAGGTCGGCGGTGATCAGATCGAGGGTCCTGACGGCCACCAGCATGGCGGCCGTGTCCATGATGTCCTGGCTCGTCGAGCCGCGGTGCACGTATTCGGCCGCTGCCGGGTCCACCACCGCCACGGCGGCCGTCAGGTCCTCGACCAGCGCCACGACGGGGTTGGCCGCCTCCCGGGCACGCAGGGCCAGGGCCGCCAGGTCGAGACCGCCCGCCTCCGCCACCTTGCCGATCGTCTCCGCGGCCTCCATGGGGACGACCCCCAGCCGGGCCTGCGCGCGGACCAGAGCGGCCTCCGCGTCGAGCATCGCGCGCAGCCACGCGCCGTCGCCGGTCGCCCGCTCCGCCGCCGAACCCACCCGGACCGGGGACAGCAGGCCCAGATCGAGGTCACCGCCCAGGTCGTTCATCGCACACCCGCCCCGGTCGCGCCGGAGGCGGCGAGAGCCGTACGGGGCCCGGCGACCACGCGCACGACACGGCGGCGGCTCGCGAGGGCCCGCGCGGGGGTCAGCGCGAGCACGCTGCGGGCGATGGCGTCGGAGTCGCCCAGGATCACGGAGTTCACCCCCGGCCGCACGCCCGCGGCCGTCACCCAGTGGACCGACTCGGTGGGCACGCCGTACGCGAACCGCCGCGGGTGGGCCCGGCCGTCCGCGTCCAGCAGCCGGTAGGGCCGGCGGGTCACCGCGAGACCGCCCGTCTCGTGGCCGGCGTCACCACGCCGCCCGCCGATCACGTACGCCCGGCACTGGCCGGTCCTGAGCAGGTGGCGCAGCAGCGGGTCGGCCGTGCGCCGCAGGTCGATCTCGGGCAGCCGCGCCTCGACGAGCACCCTGGCCCGTACGGCGGAGCCCGGCACGGCGGCCGACTCGGCCTCGAAGGCGCCGTCGCGGGCGTGCACCCGCATGCCGGGACCGATGACGGTGAGCACACCCGCCTCGATGAGCGCGATCATCTGCTCCACCCGCTCGGCCGGCGGCCCGATGGACAGGAACGCGTTGAGCGGCGTGTACCACCGGTCGAGGTCGTCGCGGTGCGAGCGCCCGGTGAGCCCGCCGTGGTCGACCACCTGCCTGACCTCGTTGCGCAGGTCGCGCAGCACGTCGAGGGCGGCCTTCAGCGGCCCGCTCACGTTGCCCGCGCGGGCCTGCGCCAGGTCGGTGCGCAGATAAGCGGTCAGCCACTCGCGCCAGTCGTCAGGCCCGGCGAAGCCGATCCCCCGGTAGGGCTCGGCCGCGCGCTCCCAGTCCCACCGCACCGCCGGGCCGATGCCGAAGGCGTCGAGCACCAGGGCCTCCCCGGGATCGCCCCAGGGATGGGCGAGGTAGGCGGCGCGGAAGCGGCCGGCGACGCACTCGCACTCCCGCTGCGCCAGCAGCGTGGCGTAGTAGACGGTCTCCACCTCCTTGGCGATCAGCGGCCACAGGTCGGCGCGGAAGTCGAGCCCGCCGCGGGCGGCCGAGCGCGCGGCCAGCGACGCGATCCGGCCCGGCGTGAGCAGCAGCGGCTCGTGCCTGCCCTCGACCCCCTTCTCGTTCTCGCCCCTGGACTGGTAGGGGATGCCCCGGCGCGATCCCGCGTACAGGCGAGGCTCGCGGCCGGAGGGCCGGTAGACGAGGCGGCCCGCCTCACCCCGTTCGAACCGGCCGCCGCGCCCGAGCGTCAGCAGGGCCATGTGGTCGAAGAAGTTGAGCCCGAGGCCGCGCAGCAGCACCGCCTCCCCCGGCCGCACCCTGCTCATGTCGGTGCTCAGGTCGGCGTCGGCGGGGTTGGCGGGCGGCATGTGGACCAGGCCGTGTGCGGCGGCGTACGCGGCGGCCTCCCGCTCGGCGTCCGTGGGCTCGACCGGCAGGTGCCCCTGCGCCAGGACCACCGCGTCGAGCGAGCCGAGCACGGTGCCGTCCTCCAGCACCACCCGCTGCGCCCCGGTGCCGGGCACGTCGTCGAGCGCGGTCGCCCGGCCGGCGTGCACCCGCACCTCCACCTGCCGGGGCGCCCGCGCGACCACCCGCTCGAACACCCAGCGCAGGTAGCGGCCGTAGAAGGCGCGGGTGGGATAGGTGTCGGGCCCGAGCCGCCGCGCCTCGGCGAGCATGTCCTCAGAGACGCCGTCCGGGAGCAGCGCGCCGTCCGGCGAGAGCTCGCCGTCAGGGGAGAGCACGCCGTCCGCGAAGAGCACCAGGTGCCGCGCCCACTCGTACAGGCTGGGGCCCGTCTCCAGCGGCCCCCGGATGTCGACGCTGGGGTCGGTGAAGAGCGTGACCTGCGAGGCGACGGTGTTCATGAGCAGCTGACCCGGCTGGTCGGTGCGCCACACCTGTCCCGCTCCCGGCGGGTACGGATCCACCACGTGCAGCAGGACGCGTGCCCGCGGCGGCAGCCGACGCGCGTTGGCGCACAGCCGCTCGATCACCGACATACCGCGCGGCCCCGCTCCGATCACGCACACTTCGAACGGCCGGGTCGATCGCGTTGTACTCATCCGCTCCTCCAGTTCCCTTCGGGTCGTGAGACGAGGATGCGGGAGCGGAGCCTTCGTGAGGTATGTCACATTTGGCGAGGCGGTGTTAAGCATTGCTTCATGCACGACGTGACACGCCTGGCGGCGCTGGTGGCAGTCGCCGAGGCCGGTTCGATCACCCGGGCGGCCGCCCGCCTCGGCTACACGCCACCCGCGCTGTCGCAGCAGATCGCCAAGCTGGAGCGGGAGGCGGGCGCCGCACTCGTGATCCGGCACCGCCGCGGAGCCACGCTCACGGCGGCGGGCGAACTGCTGGTGGAGCACGCCCGGCGGGTGCTCGACGAGCTGGAACGGGCCCGGCACGGCCTGGCCGCGCTCGCCGGCCTGTCCGGCGGGCACATCACGGTCGGCACGTTCACAACCGCCGGCATCCACCTGTTACCGCCGGTCCTCGCCGCGTTCCGGCGGGCTCACCCCGCCGTGGAGGTGAATGTGAGGGAGTACGAACCGCCGTCGGGGCTGCCCGCGGTGGCCTCCGGCGAGGCGGATCTCGTGCTCACGCACACCTACGAACACCAGCCCGCCCCGGCGCTGCCCTCCGGGGTCGCCGTCGAGGCGCTGCTGGTGGAGGAGCTGGTGCTGGTGGCCGCCCCCGGGCACGCGCTCACCGATCCGGCCGAGCCGCTGCCGTGGCCCGAGCTCGCCGGGCGGCCGCTGATCAGCGGCTCGCGCGGGCTGGCCAACCGGGAAGCCCTTGAGGCGTTGTTCCGCCGCGAGGGGCTGGCGCCGCCCGTCGTGGCGTACGAGACGGGCAACTACGGCATGTCCTGCGCCCTCGCCAGCGGGGGCATGGGCCTCGCCCTCGTGCCGAGAACCGTCGCCGACCTGGCCGAAAACCCCCTCAGCGTACGGCGGCTCGCCCCGCCGGGCCTGCACCGGACGATCAGCCTGGCCTGGCGGTCCGACGACAGATCTCCCGCGCTGGCGACCATGCGTTCGCTGTTCAGGAACACCGGCAAGGCGGCGCCCCGGCGGCCCCAGGAGGAGCCGCCGAGGTGAGGGGCGCCGGTCAGTCGAATTCGGGGTCGGTGGTGCGGCTGCGCTTCATCTCGTAGAAGTACGGGAACTTCGCCATGGCGACGGCGCCGTCGAAGATGCGGACCGCCTCCTCGCCGCGCGGGATGCGGGTCATCACCGGGCCGAAGAACGCCACGCCGTCGATGTGGATCGTGGGCGTGCCCACCTCGTCGCCGACCGGGTCCATGCCCTCGTGGTGCATGCGGCGCAGGGCCTCGTCGTACTCGTCGGTGCCGGCGGCGTCGGCCAGTTCGAGCGGCAGCCCGACCTCGGCGAGCGCCTCCTTGGCCACAACCCCGTAGTCCTTGTTGTCCTGGTTGTGGATGCGGGTGCCCATCGCGGTGTACAGGTCGCGCAGCACGCCCTCACCGTGGTGCTGGGCGGCTGCGACGCACACCCGGACCGGACCCCGCCACCTGGGCACCGCCTCGCGATAGAAGTCGGACAGGTCCTCCTTGCCCTCGTTCAGCACGGAGAGACTCATCACCCGGAACCGCAGGTCGATGTCGCGCTGCTTCTCGACCTCCAGGATCCACCGGGACGTGACCCAGGCGAACGGGCAGACGGGGTCGAAGTAGAAGTCCACGCGGGGACGGCTGTCCGCTCCGGCCTGGTCGGCGGCGCTGTCGATGTCGCTCATGAAACTCTCCTGACGAACGGGGGTCGGGGGCCGGTTTCGCGAGCGTATCCAATGTGAGCAAGGCCACGACACCGCACTCGACCCCTCAGACCCGCGGCGATCTCCCCTCATTCCCCCGTAAGCGGGTGGCGTTCTCCCCGGCCGGAGTCTCTAGGGTGTCCGTATGGCTGAGATCCACGAGAAGGCGGCGGCCCTGCGGGCGCTCCACGTGCCCGGCGACCCCGTCGTGCTGCCCAACGCCTGGGACGCCGCGTCGGCGCGCGCCGTCGAGGCGGCGGGCTTCCCCGCCGTCGCCACCGGCAGCGCGTCCGTCGCCGCCGTCCTGGGCTACGAAGACGGGCACGACACGCCTGCGGACGAGATGTTCGCGGCCGTGGCCCGCATCTCCCGGGCCGTCGCGGTCCCCGTCACCGCCGACGTCGAGCGCGGCTACGGCCTGGAGCCCGCCGAACTCGTCGAGCGCCTCGCCGCCGCGGGCGCCGTGGGCTGCAACCTGGAGGACTCCGACCCCGCGACCGGAGCACTGATCGACCCCGGCGAGCAGGCGGACTTCCTGGCCGCCGTGCGGGCGGCGGCGGACGAGGCCGGGACCGGCCTCGTGATCAACGCCCGCGTGGACACCTTCATCCACGGTTCGGGGACTCCCGGCGAGAGACTCGCGGAGGCGCTCGACCGGGGCGGCCGCTATCTCGCGGCCGGCGCCAACTGCGTCTACCCGATCTTCGCGGGCGATCCCGAAGTGATCGGCGCGCTCGCCAAGGAGATGGGCGGACCGATCAACGTGCTGTTCCGGCCCGGTGTGCCGGCCATCCGCGACCTCGCGGCCCTCGGCGTGGCCAGGGTCAGCTACGGTCCCGGCATCCACCGCGCGGCGCAGGCGTTCACGGCCCGCATGCTGGACGCGATCGCCCGGGGAGACGACCCCTTCCCGCCCGCCTGACCACATCCGCAGGGCCACGCCCGCCTGACACGCCCGCCGGCCTACGGCTCGCCGTACGACCAGCCCGACCAGCGCTCGACCCGGACGAGGATCGCGGGCCCGGACGGGGGCCGTTCGCGATACTGGGCGTACTTGCGCGCCAGCCACGCCACGGCCCGCTCGCGCTCGTCGCCGCCCTCCACGACGCGGGCGCGCCCGTCGGCGCGCACCCACCACAACCGTTCCCAGTCGTCCTCGTAGTGGTCGGCCAGCAGGCAGACGCGGGGATCGTCGCGGATGTCGCGCAGCCGTCGCAGATCGGTCGTGGCCTTCGGCTTGTGGTCCACGGCCGTCACCACGGTGCCTTTCCCACCGTCCCGCAGCAGGGCGAACGTGACCGGGACGAGCCGCGGCGCGCCCTCGGCCCCGGCGGTCGCGAGGCGGGCCACGCGGGCCGCCGAGAACAGCTCCCGGGCCCGCTCCTCGGGCATCCTCACCAGGCCAGCCTACGCGTCGCGGCCGCGCTTGATCGTCTTTGTACGGCGGCCTATGGTGTCCGCCATGGAGGCATCTGAGTTACTCGAGCGAGCCCGCTCGCGCGCATCCGACCCCGAAAACCCTCTGGAAATCCTGTCCGCCGCGATCGCCCTGTGCCGGGACCTGTCCGGCGAAGCGGGCGGCGAGGTGGACGCCCTGCTCGATCTCGCGGTGTGCCGGGCCCGTGAGGCCGGCGCGTCCTGGACCGCCATCGGTGAGCGGTTCGGATACGTCAGGCGAAGCCCGCGCAGGCGCTTCACGCCCGCCTTCGCCCACCGGCACCTGGTCAACCGCCGCATGAAGCGCGACGCGGCCTGCTCCTTCTGCCGCAGGCCGCCAGGTCCGCGCGTCCACATGGTCCACGGCGAGGGCGGGCGCATCTGCGACCGCTGCGTGGCACTGGCCGGAGACATCGTCGCCGGGCTGGCCCGCCGCGGCCGCTGACGCGCCTCAGGTGACCGTGAGCCGCCGCGCGTAGCGCTCGTCCCGCCACAGCTCCTCGCGGAGCACCTCGGCCAGCGCCGTCGCCGCGTCGTACACGTCGACGTGGCGCAGGTACAGCGGGGCGAAGCCGAAACGGACGAAGTCCGGCTCGCGGTAGTCCCCCACCACCCCCCGGTCGGCGAGCGCGCGCACCACGGGGTAGCCGTGCGGGTGACGGTAGCTGACCTGGCTTCCCCGCCGCTCCGGGTCGCGCGGGGAGGCCAGGACGAGCCCGAGCCCGGGGCCGCCGAGCTCGTCGAGCAGGTCGATGAACAGCGAGGTCAGGGCCACGCTCTTGGCTCTGACCTCGTCCAGGTCCACCCGCCCCCAGATGTCGAGGGACGCGTTGAGCGCGGCGTACGACAGGATCGGCGGGCTGCCCGTGGCGAAACGCCGCACACCGGGCGCGGGACGGTAGTGAGATTCGAAGTCGAAGGGCGCGGCGTGGCCGTGCCAGCCGGACAGCACGTTCTGGACGGCGTCCTGGTGGCGCGGCGCGACGTACAGGTAGGCGGGAGCGCCGGGCCCGCCGTTCAGGTACTTGTAGGTGCAGCCGACGGCGAAGTCCGCCTCGCCCACCCGTACGGGCAGCGCCCCGGCGCTGTGGCACAGGTCCCAGACCATGAGCGCGCCGGCCGCCCGGACCAGCTCCGTCACCGCCGCCATGTCCCTGGCCGCACCGGTCCGGTAGTCCACGTGCGACAGCAGCACGAGCGCGACGTCGTCGCCGAGGGCGTCCTCCAGCGAAGGGCCGGCCTCGCCGACGTCCCGGATCTCGTACGCGCCGAGCGCCCGGGCGGCGCCCTCCACGACGTACCGGTCGGTGGGGAAGTTATCGAGGTCGGAGACGATCACGCGGCGGCCGGGCCGCAGCGGGAGGGCGGCCGTGACCACCTTGAAGATGTTCACCGAGGTGGAGTCGCCCGCCAGCACCTCGCCGGGGCGCGCGCCGATGAGGGGCGCGATGCGGTCGCCGGTGCTCTGGGGCATGTCCCACCAGCCGGCCGTGTTCCAGCTCGCCCCGAGATGCACCCCCCACTCGGTCTCGACCGTGTGAGCCACCCGCTCCGGCGTACGCCTCGGTAGCGCGCCGAGCGAGTTGCCCAGCAGGTAGACGACCCCGGTGGGCAGCGAGAACTCGTCCCGGAACTCCCGGAGCGGGTCCTTGGCGTCGAGGTCCTGGCATTCGGCCCGGCTGAGTACCATCGGCAACTCCTTCGTCACCGCATTATGTACCGAAATATCCGATCTTGTCGTAGTCGTGATGACGGAGCGTTCCCGGCATCGGCAATACCGGAAGGGACCGTTCCACGGATGCGGACGGCTATAACCCCCAGAGATCGCCACACCGGCACGATCAGCCAAAAGTAAGCACAAGACGCACCCAAGACTCTGTGCGATCGTGGACAAGACGGGGCAAGTTCTCTGGAGACGCCAAACCCCCGTTGGTGACAGAGGGTGATCAAACGTGACGGAATCCCCGTCGGTGCATCACGAGTCCCCGATCTATCGCCGTATAGCCGACAGGCTGCGCGACCAGATCCTGTCCGGAGCACTCGGTGACGGCGACCGGCTACCGGGCGAGAACGCGCTCATGAAGGAGCACGGCGTCGCACGGGCCACGGCACGGCAGGCTCTCGCCGTGCTCATCAACGAAGGACTCGCCGTGCCGAAGCGGGGATCGGGCGTCTATGTGCGGCTGTTCCGCCCCATCCGCCGCCACGGGTCCCGCCGGCTCTCCCGGGAGCAGTGGGCCCAGGGCCTGGCCATCTGGGACTCCGACACCCGGGGCCGGTCGTACGTCGTGGACGAGGTGACCATCCTGCGCGAGCCGGCGAGCGAGCAGGTCGCCCGCGTGCTCGGCACCGGCGAGGTGTGGGTGCGCCGCCGCCGCTACTCGGTGGACGGCCGCCCGGTGCAGCTCGCGGCCTCCTGCTTTCCCGCCGACCTCGTGGAGGGCACGGCGGTCGTCCTGCCCGACACGGGCCCGGGCGGGGTGTACGCCCGGCTGGGCGAGCTCGGCCGGGCCCCCGTCCACTTCAGCGAGGAGGTGCGGGCCCGGATGCCCCTGCCCGGGGAGGCCGAGTCGCTGAGCCTTCCGGCCGGCACGCCGGTGATCTCCGTCACCCGGGTCGCCTTCGCGGAAGGGGGCGTGCCGGTCGAGGTCAACGAGATGATCCTGGACGCGGCGTCGTATGTACTCCAATACGACTTCGACGCCTAGGTCAAGAGGCAACGTTGACCTGACCATCCCGATCATTGATTTCTCTAGAGATGTCCCGCACCTTGAGGTGGACAGGTCAAGAGCACCCGGGCATACGGCGAGGGAGGGTGTACGGATGTCCTTGGACCGACGCCTCGCCGAGATCGCCCGGGAGTTTCCGGAGTGGACGATCTGGCGGAGCGACGCGGGGCGGTGGTGGGCGACCCGGCACCACCCGCTCAGCTCGGCGCAGCGGGCGGCGGGATGCGCGATGACCATCGACGCCGACGAGCCCGACGGACTGCGTGAGCTGCTGCGCGAACAGGAGGCACGCGCCGCCGATCCATGAGCGCGGAAGCCCCCGACCCGATCGGGGGCGGGGGCTTCCGCTACCAGTCCTCACATGCGTCGCGCCGGCCGGAACGGGCTCGCATGCCCGCTCACTGGCCGGCTCGCATGCCGACTCGCATGCCCGCTTACTTGCCGGCGACCGACTCCCCGTCCGGCATGGCACGCCGCACCCGGCCGAGGTTGACGTCGGTGTCCTCGGGCGACGACGTCACGTCGTGCCCGTCCTCGTGGCGTCCGTCGTCCACGATCAGGACCGCGTCGTCCTCGTCGCCGTCCATCCGCCCCTGATCGCCGGCGTCATGCGCCTGCTGCCCGGACGGCCCGGCCTCCAGGGCCTGCCGCGGGTCCTCGACCGGCCCGTGCGACTGCTGGTGCGACTGCTCGTGCGGCTGCTCGTACGACTGGTCCTGCCGCTGGTCGTGTCGCTGGTCGGGCGCGCCCGCGGCGATGGCGTGCACCTGCGGCGGGGGCGGAAGCACGGCGGCCTCGTCGATCAGCGGGCCGGCCGCGGTCTCGCGGTGCATCAGGTCGCCGAGCACAGAGCCGATCTCGTTGAGCCGGCGCACGACCTCCGTGTGGGTGTCGGTGAGGTAGGCCACCCGGCGGCCGGTGTGCTCGTCCAGCGCGTTCACCCGCTGCTGCGCCGCCGTCAGCATGGCCTCGGCCTGCCCGCGCGCCTCGACGAGCAGCCGCTCCGCCTCCATGCGGGCGGCGGTGAGCTGCCGCTCCGCTTCCGCGCGAGCGGAGCGCAGGGTCTCCTCCGCCTCCGCGCGGGCCGTGCCCAGCGTCTCCTCCGCGTCCGCGCCCGCCTGCGCGAGCAGCCGCTCCGACGTGGCGGTGGCGTCGGCGACGCGACGCTCGGCCTCCTCCTGGGCGGCGCCCCTGATCGCGTCGGCCTGCTCACGCGCCGACGTCACGAGCCGTTCGGCCTCGGCCGCCGAGGTCTCGCGCAGTCTCCTGGCCTCGGCCTCGGACGCCTCCTTGTTGGCCGCCGCCTCCTCCTGCGCCAGCTTGAGTATCTGACTCAGCCGCTCCCCCAGCTCGTCGGGGTTCTGCGGCGAATCCGTCATCCTCCGCCGCGCCTCGGCCAGCTCCAGGCGGCTCTGCTCCGCCTGGTCGATCGTGCGGGCGAGCCGTTCCTCCAGGTCCCGGATCTGGTTGCGGGTCCGGATCATGTAGTCGTGGACCTGCCGGCGGCTGTAGCCACGCATCACGACTTCGAAGGAGTCGTCACTCATCAGGTCGGGGAAGTTGTCGGTCTGATTCGTCATGAGAAACCCTGGGGTTGGAGATAACGACGGTAACGCAGCCAGGACACGACTTTCCTGCTATCCGTCGCACATCGCAACCTGAACGCCCGAGCCGCCGGCGAAACGGGATGCCGGGCCGGGCCAGGCGCGGGGGCCCGTGGGATCATGGGCCCATGCCGTACATCGCCGACCTGGACGACGACGCCACACCGATCATCCACCCCGAGGCATGGGTGGCACCCGGGGCGGTGGTCGTCGGGAGGGTCCGGCTCGGACGCGGCGCGAACGTCTGGTACGGCTCGGTGCTGCGCGGCGACGACGAACGCATCGAGGTCGGCGACGAGGTCAACATCCAGGACCTGTGCTGCCTGCACGCCGACCCCGGTGAGCCCGCGATCCTGGAAGACCGGGTGAGTCTCGGCCACCGGGCGATGGTGCACGGCGCGCACGTCGAGACCGGCGCGCTCGTGGGCATCGGGGCGGTCGTGCTCGGCGGGGCGGTCGTCGGGGCCGGGTCCCTGATCGCGGCCGGGGCCGTCGTGCCGCCCGGCCGCCGCATCCCGGCGGGCGTGCTGGTCGCGGGCGTGCCGGGGAAGGTCGTCCGCGAGCTCACCGACGACGACCGCGCCTCCTTCGCGCGTACGCCGGACAACTACCTCGCCAAGGCCCGCCGTCACGCCGCGGCCTCGGTTCGGTCCCGATGAGCGTCCCGGCCAGCGCCAGGTGGTCCGACAGCTCCGGGTCCGTTCTGACGATCTCGGCCCCGCCCGGACGGTAGTCGGCCTCGGTCGCGAAGATGTAGTCGATCTTCCGGCCGCCGCGCGTGGTGGGCTCGCCGCCCCGGCGCGCGATCCCGCAGGTCTCGGCGTCGACCTCGGTGTAGCCGCCCTCGCCGAGGCCCATGCCGTACACCTCGGTCAGCTGGTCGTGGACGGGCTCGCGGTTGAAGTCTCCGGTGAGGATCACCGGGGCGTTCCCGGCGTACGCCGACACCAGTCCGGTGACCTGTCGCGGGGTCTCGGTGTCGGAGATGTGGGTCACGCAGCAGACCGAGCGGCGCGGGCCGACCCGGCCGGGGGCGCACAGCAGGCCGCGGGGGTGGATCTTCTCGTCCGGTGTCGCCGGGGCGTGGTCGGCGTGCAGCAGCCGCCGCAACGGCGGGCCCTCGGCGCCGTTCTTCAGCGCGAGCGCCACCCCGAAGGTCTTGCCGTCCGGCGGGACGGTGTCCGGGGTGAGGTCGCTCCACAACGTGCGGCACCGGTCCTCGCGGCCCGGCCCGCCGCCCTTCGCGTAGCCGTACCAGACCAGCCGATAGCCGGGCAGCTCACGCCGGAGCAGGCTCACCTGGGCGTAGCACATCTCGGTGAACGAGGCGACGTCCACGTCCCTCGACCGGATCAGCGCGGAGACCTGACCGGCCCAGGTCCTGCGGCGTTCAGGGGTGAGGTCGCGTACGCAGGTGCCGGCGCTGTTGCCCGCCGCGCAGACGTTGTAGGTGAGGACGTTCACCCGATAGGTGTCGGCCACCGATGGAAGACCGGCTACCACAACCGCAACAACCGCCACTCCTGCGACAAATGCCCCCATACATGGAGAAGCTAGTCAGAGGTGGATCAACCCACCCAGGCGCCTGTGGTGAAATTTCCGACATTGATTGCCCAGATGGGCGCGGCCACCGCGAGGTAGGCCATCATGACCCAGGGCCTTCGGCTGCCGACGACGCCGACCGAGATGTAGAGCGGCCACCACAGCAGCGACGCCCGGCCCACCGACATGTAGAACGACGACATCGCCAGCAGCGCCACCGCCTGCGGCGCCAGGTAGGCGACGTCGGGCCAGTTGCGCCGGACCAGCCGCGCGATGATCAGCAGGACCAGCACGATCGCCGACAGGATCTCCTCGCGGTACGACGTCGCCAGGATGGGCTCGTTGAGCGACCTGTGCCAGGTGTCGATGAACACGTTCCAGGGCAACTCGGGATAGCGGCCCCAGTACTGTGCCTCCGCCGACTTCCAGGCCATCAGGTCACCCGTGCGGTTCCACAGGTAGATCATGTAGGCCAGCACCGGCACACCCGGCAGCACCAGCCACGGCGCCTTCCGCCATCCCCTCGGGGCACGCAGGCCGTCGCGCGAGACGAGGAACTGCACGACCAGGCCGAGGGCGAGGAAGAGCCCGGAGATGCGGATGGACGACGCGAAGGCGGCGCACACGGCGGCGGACTCCCACCGGCCCCGCCGGGCCAGCAGCCACGCGGGGATGGCCAGCGCGAGGAACAGCCCCTCCGTGTAACCGGCGAGCAGGAACACCGCGAACGGGCTGAGGAAGAACGCCAGCACGGCCCAGGGGCCGCTGCCCTCCCGGTAGGACTCGCTCAGCCGCGACAGCGCCACCGCCACGACGGCGCTCGCGACGAGCGAGATCAGGACGAGGGCGAGCCGCAGGTCCGGGATGACCAGGTGCACGACGCGCAGCAGCAGCGGCAGGCCGGGGAAGAACGCGACAAGCCGCGGCGAGTCCTGGTCCTCCGGCCGGCCGTCGTAGCCGTACTTCGCGATGTCCATGAAGTTGTAGGAGTCATACCGGTTGAACCGGTCGAGGATCGCGTCCTCCGTACGGCCCGGCGCCGCGAGGATCAGATAGATGTACGACGCGACCTGCCAGAAGAACCAGATGAGCAGAGCCGTGCGGTCGGACGACCGGCTGAGCCACCACACCGCCCAGCGTTCCCTGCGCGAATGCGGCCCCGTCTGCTCGCCGGTCGCCGCGCCGCCAGAGGTGTCCACGGGCGTCATCTTCTCCGATGCCTCGTCCGCGTCCCGCTCACGGGCGGCTCCGGCCTCCTGGATCTCCGTCACGAGCACCTATGGAATACGCCACGGGAGCCCATGCCAAGTGGCCGGACCTCGCCGAGATACCCCACAACCCGGAGAAATACGCAAATGTGCTGCTCAGCCCATCGCGGGGCGTGAAACTTTCACGACGGGCTCCGCCGCACCGCTCCTCCACCCCACGCGCTCCCGCCGCCTCCCGGACCGGCGAGCTACCATCGGATCCAGCGAGGGGACCGCCGGAGTTCGTCCCGGCATCGTGTGCCCCGGAGGGCATCGGTCGAGGGCCCGGCCGCCGCCTGCTCCGGCTGCCTCATCCGGGATCAGCGAGAAACCGTCCTCTCCGAGGACGGAGGACACTGCCGCGTGTACTGGGACGGGTTCACGACGATGGAGCGCGACGTACGCGCCGTCGTCGGCGACCCCCGGTGGGCGCTACTTCCCCCGGTCACCCGGGCGCACACCCTGGCCCAGCGGGCTCTGGTCACTCCCGACGGCGCCCGGTGGCTGTTCGGCGCGCATGCCCGCTGGTATCGCCTCGACCGCGTCGACGGCCGCTGGCACCTGTCGGCTCCCCCGCTGCATCCGGCCGTCCGCTCCGGCGCGCGGCCGAGTCCGCCGGGCGTGCCGATCCCGCCCGCGCTGATCCCCGCCGGACCCGACTTCGCGTACGACCGCGGGTCCACCCAGGGGTTCGTCGGCCCGGACGTTCCGCACGAGATCACCGAACGGCTCCGCGCGCTGCTGCTCGCCCACCGCGGGCTGCGCCGGGAGGACTTCCCCCTCGCCGGCAGCGTCTACCAGCAGGTCTTCGCCCGCGACGTGGCCGCGACGGTGGCCGCCGTATGGGGCACGATCATGTGGTGCGCCTACGCGCCCGCCTTCGACGGCAACGAGGTCATGCTGTCGATGTTCGGCGAGTTCCTGGCCAGGCCGCTGCCCGGGGACGACTGGGTGCGCTGGCTGCCGATGGGCTCGCTCGACGCGCTCGTGGCCCTCTACGCCGAGCGGATGCGCTCCGGCGCGCGGGAGGCGGGCCTGCGGCTGGCCGGGCTGATGGCCGAGACCGCCACCGTGCTGCGCGCCGACCCCCGGTTCCGCCCGCGCGCCGACGCGCTGATCGCGATGGCGGAGCCGCTGCTCGGCAGCCCCTGGCTGGACCAGCACGCCATGCCCGGCGGCGCCGTACGGCAGGCCTGGCTGTCACGCTGCCCGCCGCACCTCGTCCCTGCCACGCTCCCCGAATGGGCGCCGGGCGAGCACTTCCGGCACACCCTGTACGACCTGGTCGAGGCCCTGGGCTACACGGCCGCCCGCGGGATGGATCCGCGAGCCGTGGCGGCCGCGCTGCTCGCCGCCGACGTGGCGGGCGTGTGCGGCGTGTCGGAGCCCGCCTGGGCCGCGCCGGGCAGCTCGCGCACCGCGCAGGTGGTCACCGCGCTCTATCCGTGGATGGACGACGAACTCCGGCAGGCTCTCTACCTCGCGCTCGCCGAGCCCGCCCACCCGCTGCGAGGCTGCTGGCCCGCCGGCGGCGAGCTGCCGCCGGGGCTGGTCCCGCCCGATCGGGAGACGGCCGCCGCCCTGCTCGGCTCCGCGTACGCGGCCGGACTCGCCTGGTGCGCCCTGACCGGCACGCCCGCGCCGTCCGAGGGCTTCACGGTATGCTCCGCGGTCGTGAAGTGCCTGATCCACCAGCGGGACGACCCGCGTCCGCAGGAGACGGCGGAGCGGCGCAAGCCCGACCTGGACGAGTCGGGCGGCTGGCTGTTCGAAACCTCCAATTCGGATATTTCGTCGTTACCTCCGCTTTAGCAATACCTTCCCCCCATCACCGTCTTTTTCATCGAATTGTGATCTCGGTATCGGGGAAATGGTCCCGAAGGGACGAGGGGTGCGGGTCGGAATGGTCACGATGGGCCATGTCGCGGCAGGGTACCCGGACGTAACCTCGTGATGGGTGTGGGCTGCGGAAGGAAGGACGACGCGGTGGGGCACGACGACCTGGACTCTCGGGTCCACGACCGTGTCGCGTTGGACGAAATCGCGCTCTACGCCGAGGTGCTGGAGGCCGTGAACATCACGGAGAACCGACTGACCTTGGAAGAGCTCGACAACGCGCTCGGATTGCGGACTTCGGCGAGCCGCTGAAGGCATTGAGCACGGACCGTCCCGGGCATCTGGTGGGCCCGGGACGGTTGCTCAACCGAAATGATCCGTGCGGTCGGCCGGACGGGCGATCGGCCGTTGCGAACAGGTCCTGACGAACGGATCGTCACGAACCGACGGCGACGAGCCGCAGTGGCGAACCGGCGGTGACGAGCCGGGATCACGACCTGGCACGCGGCACCTGACAGGCCCGAGTCACGACCTGACGAGCCGGGCGATGGCCGCCGAGGCCTCCTTCACCTTCTCGTCCGCCTCCGGGCCTCCGCTCTTGACGGCATCGGCGACGCAGTGGGCGATGTGGTCCTCCAGCAGCCCGAGCGCCACCGCCTGGAGTGCGCGGGTGGCCGCCGAGACCTGGGTGAGGATGTCGATGCAGTAGGCATCCTCGTCCACCATCCGCTGCAGCCCCCGGATCTGTCCCTCGATCCGGCGCAGCCGGGTGAGGTACGCCTGCTTGTCCCCGCTGTACCCGTGCATCCTTCAACGATACCCAGAACCGGTATCGAGCGTCGCCGCCCCGATACGGCGGGTAGGGCGGGCGGTCGCGGGAATGCATCCATGAACCGGTTCGAGGCGACCCCGGAGTCGCGGATGGGAACCCAGGCTGTCCTTCGTACGCTGCCGTTCGCCGCCATGGCGGCGGTGGTGGTGCTCGACCTGCTCGTCGGGCCGTCCCTGGGCCTGCTGCCGTTGCTGACCCTCGGGCCCGCGCTGGCCACGGTGACGGGCGGCATGCGCCACACGGCGCTGGCCGGGCTGGTCGCGCTCGTCCTGTCCGCGCCGCTGGCCTACCACGACCACCTGCTCACCCATCCGCGGATCACCGTGACACTGGTCGCGATCGTCGGGGTCACCGCGGCCGCCATGCTGGCGTGCCGGCTCCGGGCCGAGGGCGAGCGCAGGCTGGCGGACGCCCGCCTCGTCGCCGAGGCGGCCCAGCGCGTGCTGCTCCACCCGGTGCCCCGCCGCGCGGGCGACCTGCGCATCGCCCTGTCCTACACCTCTGCCACACAGGACGCCCGCATCGGCGGGGACCTGTACGACATCGCGAGAGGGCCGGGCGGCGTCCGGCTGATCGTCGGCGACGTGCAGGGCAAGGGGCTGGACGCGGTGGAGACGGCGGCCTCGGTGGTCGGCGCCTTCCGGGAGGCCGCCTACGACGCACCGGCGCTCACCGATGTCGGCCGGCGTCTGGAGGACCACCTCGCGCAGCGACTGGGCGGGGAGAAGTTCGTCACCGCCGTGCTCGCGGAGGTGCGCGAGCACGAGATCTCACTGCTCAACTACGGCCACCCGCCGCCTCTGCTGCTCGGCCGCGACGGCCGGGTCCAGCGGCTCGAACCGCGCCAGGAGGCGCCGCCGCTCGGCCTGGTCGCGCTCGCCCCCGCGGGCCCCGAGCCGTACGGATGCGCGTTCCACGAGGGCGACGAGATCCTCTTCTACACCGACGGCGTGTGCGAGGCGCGCGACCAGGGCGGAGACTTCTATCCTCTGGAGGACCGGGCGCCTTCCCTGCTGCGGACCGGCGATCCGCAGGACGCTCTCGACCTGCTGAAACGCGACCTGGTCGAGCACGTCGGCGGGCCCGTCCCGGACGACGCCGCCATGCTGCTCGTCCGCAGGGAACGACCCTGACGGTCGGCCCCGGCATTCTTTGCCATGTGCAATCATTGACGCACAGCAGCTCCGGCGGGCCGTGAGGCGACGGCCCGACGGCAGGGCCAGGTGAGCAGAGGCGAGCGCAGTGGAACCGGAAAGGCACGGACAGCCCGGCATCTTCTCCATGCTCACCGTTCTGGACGAGGACGTCGTCGTCATCCGGATGTTCGGCGACCTGGATCTGGGCTCCGCCGCCTCACTGCGCACCTGCCTGGCCGAGGCGGTCGGGCTGTGCACGCCGCCCCTGATCGTGGTCGACGCCGAAGGGCTCAAGTTCTGCGACTCGACCGGGTTGAGCGTCCTCATGGGAGCCCTGAACGCCGTCAGGGCGGCCGGCGGGCGCCTGGCGCTGAGCGGCGCCCACGGACGTTTCGCCCGGATGCTCAGGATCACCGGCCTCGACACGGAGCTGCCGATCCACGACTCCGTCGTCGCCGCCATCGCGTACCTCAACAAGCCCGGCGACTGACCCCAGCCCGCCCCCGCCCATTGCACACGCCCCGCATGGCGTCACCGTGGTGACGCTGAGACCGCCTCTCGGAGGCCTGCGGCCTGTGGATCTGTCCTGATGGGGCACCGGCGCTACGGTATCGGCGGCCCGAGAACTGACGCTTAAGGGGTTCGGAGACGCCAGATCTGGTTGGGGCGGCCCTTGCAGATCGCCTGCAGGACGTTGGCGCCGTGGGCGCGACTGGCGTCCTGTACGTCCAAGCACAGGCCGCTGTGCCGGGCGATCAGCTCGAAGGGGGTGCCGGTGCCGCGCCATTTAGGTCCCCCCATCGTCCGCATCTTCCACTGCTGGTTGTAACCCGGGGACCAGCAGGTCGCCTGCAGGACGTTGGCGCCGTGGAAGCGGCTGGCATCCTGTACGTCCAGGCACTTGCCGCTGTGCCGGGCGACGAGCTTGAAGTAGCCGCTGTCGGTAGGCACGAGAGCCCACTGCTGGTTGTATCCATTCACGCAGTACGCCTGCAGGACGTTGGCGCCGTGGGCGCGACTGGCGTCTTGAACGTCCAAGCATCTGCCGCTGTGCTCGGCGACGATCTCGTAGTAGGTGGTTTTGGCGTGGGCGACACCGGTTCCGGTGAGAGCGAGGCCGGCGATCGCGGTCGAGGCGACGGCAAGGGCACGACGTATTTTCGCGAAGGACATGATTTTTTCCCCTTTCATGTGATCCAGAGTGGGTGTGACGGGCGGATTCCTCATGAGTAGGGCCTACTCATTTCCGGGATCTCGGTTTCTTGGCGGTTCCGGGGCCCGTTCGGGCCTGAGCCCGCCGCGGTGGTCGGCATCCGTCTCAGAGACGAAACGACCGCCCCAGGTCGACAATGAATCGGGCGAGTGCGACCCGTTTGCGGAACAGGTCGTGTAGCTCGGGGGTGGGCTCATGGTCAAGGAGCTCGAGGGGGATCGCGGTCCACGCGCTGCGCAGCACGAGCGCGGCGACGTAGCCGAAGGAGACCTCGCAGGGGTCCGCGATCCCGGCCGTCGCGGCGGCGTACGCGGCCTCGATCGCCTCGTGGACGGCGGGCAGGTCGGCGGGGTCGAGTTCGCCGGTGTGCGCCCGGCCCACCAGGAGCTGGCCGAGGTCGAAGCCCACGGCCGCAGGGTCCGGCCAGCTCCAGTCGACGGCCACGAACTCGGCCGAGCCGTCGGAGGGGATCAGCAGGTTCATGGGGCCGGCGTCGCCGTGGACGAGGGTGTGCGGGAGGCGGTCGAGCGCGTCGAGCAGCGGGCCGATCCGGTCGGTGAGGGCGAGCAGGTCGGTCTGGAGCAGGGGGTCGGCGTGCCGGGCGACGAGAGGGTGGCGCCACGTCGCCGGGTCCCGCAGGATCGGCAGGAACAGGTTGGCGACCGGACCCGCGCAGAACCAGTGGAGTCCACGGTTCAGCGGCTCGCGCGGCGTCGAGGACCGGCCTGCCACGGGCCGTGCGGCGGCCAGATCGCCGAGCAGGCGGGCGGCGGCGCGGTAGCGGTCCAGATCCCACGTGGCGGGCGCGACCGGTACGTCCTCCAGCCACATGACGAGCCGGTCGTCCCCCAGGTCGTCCAACCGGTACATGCGGGGCAGCCGCAGCCCGTCGGGAATCGGGCGACGGGCGAGATAGGCGTCCGCGTCGGCCCGCCAGGGGAACTGCGCCAGCGCGTCGGCCCGTATCTCCTCGGGCATTTTCTCGAACCAGGCCGAGTGCTTGATCGCATGGATCGACTTGACGAAGAACGACCAGTTCACGCCGCTGGTCGTCGTGCCGCGCACGCGATGGAGCGAGGCCGTCGACAGCGCTCCGGAGCCGAAGTGGAAGGGCTCGACGTGCTGCTCCGCGATCTCGGCCAGGGGATCGCCGAGGCTCTCGCGGACCAGGTCCGTCAGACCGGTCGCCGGTGTCAGGATCATGGGCCCAGCCTGCCGCCCGGAAATCGCCCTCGCATGAGCACGGCCTACTCAAATACGCTTTCGCCGTGGCAGCCTCCTGGCCGTTCATCGGGCGTGCAGCGCAACTGGCGGCGATCAGGTCGGCCGGGCGCGGCATGGTCGTCGCCGGCCCGCCGGGGACGGGCAAGAGCCGCCTGGTGGCGCAGGCCGTCCATGATCTCGAACGGGTCGCGTGGGCGCGGGCCACTGCCGCCGCGGGAGAGCTTCCCCTCGGCGCCTTCGCCCCGCTGCTGCCCGCCACACCGCCCGCCGGCAACCCGCTGGGCTGGGCCGCCGCCGCGCTGCGTGCGCCGGTGCTGGTGGTGGACGACGCCCACCTGCTCGACCCGGCCTCGGCCGCGCTCGTCCACCACCTCGTGACGAGGGGCGGCACCCGCGTGATCGTGACGCTGCGCAGCCGGACACCGGCGCCGGACGCGGTGCACGCGCTGTGGAAGGACGGCCTGGTGCCGCGGCTGGAGCTGGAGCCGTTCTCCCTGGAGGAGACCGCGGCCGTCCTGGAGGCCGCCATGGGCGGCCGGGTGGAGGCCGCGACCGTGGCCAGGCTGTGGCGCGCCAGCCAGGGCAACGCGCTCTACCTGCACGAGCTCGTACTGTCCGGAATCCTCACCGAGGATGGGGACGTGTGGCGCTGGCGCGGGCCGCTGACGATCACACCAACGCTGCGTGAGACCATCGCCGGCCGCATCGGCGAACTGACCGCGCATGAGCGGGAGGCACTGGAGCTGCTGGCCTACGGCGAGCCGCTCGGCGCCGACCTGCTAGCCGTCCTCGGGTCCCTCGACGCCGTCCAACACCTGGAGGACCGGCAGCTCGTCACCGTGCAGCGGGACGGCCGGCGGCTCCAGGTACGGCTCGCGCACCCCCTCTACGGCGAGGTCATCAGGGACGGTTGTGGCGTGCTGCGCGCCCGCACGGTGACACGCCGGCTGGCTCAGGCGGTCACCGAGGCCGGGCTACGACGGCGCGAGGACGTGCTCAGGGTGGCGGTCTGGCGGCTGGACGGCGGCATGACCGGCGATCCCGGGCTACTGCTGGCCGGTTGCGAGCGCGCCAGGGTCGTCCGCGACCTGGAGCTGGCCTTACGGCTTGGACGCGCGGCCGTGGCAGCCGGCGGCGGAAGGCCCGCGCTGGCCGCGCTCGGCACCGTGCTGTTCTACGCCGACCGGCACGCCGAGGCCGAGGAGATGTACGCCACCGCCTGGGCGGTGGAGATGAGCGAGACGGCCCGGATCGACCTCGGCGTGCAGCGCGCGCTGAACCTGACCGTCGGGCTCGGGGACGTTCCGCGGGCACGAGCCGTCCTGGAAGAGACCACCCGGCTGGCCCGCGGTGTCGACGGACGGCAGGGCATCTTCATCATGCAGGCCGTCCTGGCCACCCTCACCGGCGACCTCGCCGCCGCCGAGGACCTGCTGGCGCGCACGCGGGACATGGGCCCGCTCAGCCCGCACGGCGAACGCATGATCGGCGGGGCCGAGGCGGCCGTCCTGCTGGCGCGGGGCCGGGCCACGGAATGCCTGGCCCGCGTGAAGGAGACCGGCGCCCGGCTCGCGAAGGAACCCGACGCCATGCGCAGCCTGTCCGCCGCTCTGACCGGGCACGCCACGAGCGCCGCGCTGCTGCTCGGTGACCTGGACGCCGCCGAGCGGCTCGCCGACGAGGGATACGGCCTGGGGGGCCAGTTCGGCAGCTGGACACGGGCGATCCTGGAGTTCGGCGCAGCGAAGGCCCGCGTGCTGCGGCTGCGCGGCCGGCTCACCGAGGCCCTCGCGTCGGCCCGCGACACCGTCGTGCGGCTGCCCGCCCGCAGCGTGCTGGCCGGAGCCTGCCTGGGCGAGCTCGCGCACGCGTACGCGCTGCTCGGTGACGCCGCCGCGGCCGAGGAGGTCCTGGCGCGCGCGGAGGCCACGGGTATGCCGATCGGCCCGTACGTCGTCCTGCCCCTCCGCTTCGCCAAGGCATGGACCCTGGCCGGGCGCGGCGACGTCGCCGGGGCTGTCGAGATCTGCCTGGAGGCCGCCGAGAGCGCGTTGCCTTGCGACGTGCCGTTCGCGCTGCACGACGTCGTCAGACTGGGCCGTCCTGACCTCGTTTCCGCACGGCTCGCCGCGCTCGACGTGGAGAGTCCGCTGGTCGCCCTTTTCGCGCGGCATGCCGCCGCCCGCGACGGCGGGGAGCTCTACGCGGTCTCGGAAGGCTTCGAACGGCTCGGCCTGCTGCTCTACGCGGCCGAGGCGGCGGCGCAGGCAGCCGCCCGCCACCGCGAGTCCGGGCTGTGGCGCGGCATGCGGACGGCGGAAACGCGGGCCTGGCGGCTCTCCCAGCGCTGCCAGGGCGCCCGTACGCTCGCGCTGATGGACCTCGACGTCCCCGGTCTGACGCCGAGGCAGCGCGAGATCGCCGTGCTGGCCGCCCAAGGGCTGACGAACCGCGAGATCGCCGAGCGGCTCGTCGTGTCCGTCCGGACCGTGGCCAACACGCTGTACGCCGTCTACGACAAGACAGGCGTCAACGACCGCACCGCCCTCGCCGCCCTCCTGGGCGGGCCGGAGGGATAGCACCGGCTCATCCGTAGTCGCTGATTGCCGCCCTGACAGAGGAAGAGCCGGCGACCACCGTCAGGTTGTGAGCATCGTCCGCACGCCCAGAGCCCCTGATCACACGAGTCCGCAGGGCCGCCAGGCGATCGGCACACGTGGCGACCACTGCCCGCCGTCACCGCGCACCACCACATAGGCGGTGAGCGGCGGCGCGAACGAGCTGCCACCGCACAGCACCCGCTCAGTGTCGATCGAGTAACTGCCCGCCGGTCCCTTACCGCCCGCCTGCGCCGTAGTACGGCCCTGCCACAGCACCCGGTCATCCGAGGCGCGCTTGACCTGGATGGTGACCTGGATACCCGGCGTCAGGTAGTAGCCGCGGACGACCACGGTCTGGTACGGCCCCTCGTTGGTGGTGGAGCAGCTTCCACCGTCGCAGGAGGGCCTGCTGCCGGCGTGGTTGCGCTTCACCATGATGACCCAGGCCAGCCTGCGGACCGCACTGTCGTTGTCGCGCCGCGCCTGGGTGCGGGAGCTGGGGACCACGCACCGGTAGTCACCGGGGTATGCCTCCCGCCAGACGAACCCGGTCGTGCACGCGTGCCAGACGCCGGAGGCGTTCTCCGAGCGCGTACGGTCGCGCACGGACGGGTCCACGCAGACGTGGTCGCTGGGCCTTGCGCCGCGCCAGACGTACCCGCTGGCGCAGGTGTCAGGGGCGAACGCCGTCTCGGCGGCGGCCCCCGTGACCCCGAGCACCGACATCGCCAGGCACCCCGATGCGGTTATCGCCACGAACTTGCCGGAACGTGTGAGCATGTCTTCCTCCGGGAGAGAGCAAGGAACGGATCGCGGGCGGGGACACTCCCGGCCCCCGTGATCGCATCCTGTCCCGCACCCCACCGCCGGTACATGAGTAACCCCCTACTCACATTCCGGCTCTCCGGAGCGCGGACCTGAAGACGACAAGCCGTGAACCGATCAAGAAAGGCATCCGTCCGCTGACGCTCGTCAGGGGCGGGAGCGCAGGCCGTACATGAGCTCTTCCCAGCGGATCGCGACGGCCGCCACGGCGTGGGGGGACGCGGTCTCCAGCGCCCCGGCCGCCAGCTTCATGCGGCGGCGTTCGTCGTCGACGAGGGCGAGCAGCGCACAGGCGAGCGACTCGGCGTCGCCGCCCTCCCCCTCCTGGACCAGCACGCTGTCGTGGCCCGGCCGGAGGAACTCCGCGGGCCCGCGGGCTCCGGCGAAGCCCACGATCGGCACCCCGCAGCTCAACGCCTCGATGACCGTCATGCCCAGCACCTCGTGCCGCGCCGGCACCGCGACGATGGACGCCTTGGCGAACTCGCCGGGCAGGTCGGGGGTGGTGCCCATGAAGTACACGTGGTTGTGCAGGTCGAGGTCGCGGACGAGGGCGCGCAGCCGCCGCTCCTCCGGGCCCCCGCCGTACAACCGCAGCCGCCAGTCGGGCCGCTTGTCGGCGACGATCGCGAAGGCCCGCACGAGCTGGTCGTACGACTTGCCGGGCACCAGCCTGCCCCCGGCGCTGACGATCCGGTTGTCCATGCGGGAGCGCGGCCAGGGCGTCCCGGGCAGGGCGTCGGGGATGACGTGGACCGACAGATCGTCGTCGAGCAGCCGCACCCACTCCTCCCGCCGGCCGGCCGTGCTCGCCACCACGGCGTCGAGGCGTGGATAGAACCGGCGCACCGGGCCGGGCACCGACGGTCTGCTCCACTCCCGGGCGATGCGGACGACGTCCCGCGGGGCATACCTGGCGGCCTGCACGCTCAGCGACGGCCGGCTGGTGATCAGGACGTCGGCGTGCAGGCCCCGCAGCATGCGCCAGAGCGCCACCTCGGTGCGCACCTGTCCCCGGGGAAGCAGGTGATGGACACCCGGCCGGGCGTCCACGAGCCAGCGCAGCGTCACCCGGCGGTCGACCGGGAAGAACGGCGTCTCCCTGGTGCGCCGGACGCTCACCACCTCCACCTCGTGCCGTGAGGCCAGCCCTCCCGCGAGGTTGAGCATCGCCCGCACGTCGCCGCGCATGCCGTACGCCGAGGGGAGCAGGAACGCGATCTTCACGCTCCCACCTCCAGCAGCAGCTCGTCGCCCGGAGTGAAGCTGGGCCGGATCGGCACGCCGTCCACGAGCGCGTGGGGATAGTGGACGCGGCGGCGCTTGCCCTCGACGTCGTCGAGCCTGGCGCCCAGCGGCAGCGCGCCGTCGACGCCGTCCACCTCCAGGTAGGGCTCCCAGGAGCCTTGGGAGTCGGGGGTGGCGGCCAGCACATCGCACAGCGAGAGCGCGGCGTGGAACCGGACCCCCTGGACGGTGGCGGCGAACCGCACGGTCGCGGCCGGGTCGTCGAGCCCCTGCTCCCCGTGCCTCAGGTCGCCGTGCCTCGGGTCGCTGTGGTCCTGCTCGCCGCGACCCGGGTCGCCGTGCCCTGAGTCGCCGTGCCGTGAGTCGCCGTGCCGTGAGTCGCCGTGCCTTGAGTCACCGCGACCCGGGTCGCCGTGGCCTGAGTCGCTGTGACGCAGCGCGAGCGTGGCGCGGCGGTGCTGGTCGTCGTCGTCCAGGCCGGTGTAGGCCAGCAGCCCGGTCACCTCGAAGCGCCCCTCGCGGAACCACACCGCGCGGACGTCGGCGACCGGCTCCGCCGGGTCTATCTTGAGGGCCAGAAATCCGTTGCGTGTGCGGTAGGCCCGGTAGGCCAGCGTCCGGCGGCCCAGCGCGTACGCGTCGAGACGGTCGAGCGAGAACCCGGGATCGGCGCTCTCGATGCGGGCGCGGACGCCGTCCTGTTCGAGGTAGGTGTCCCAGCGGCCGGGACCGAGGCCGAGGGGCGCGAGGGAGACCGCGACGCTGGCGTCCCTCGTACGCCCGCCGGAGGCGCCGAGCGTCACCCGCCGTTCCTCACCCGTGCCCCGTTGCCGCAGGACCAGGCGGGTGCCGTCCGCCAGCGGCTCGGCGATGGACAGACGCAGGGAGAGGACGTCCGCCAGGGTGACCTCCGCGTCGATGACGACCACACCCACCGTCCAGCCCCCTCCCCGTCGATTGAGCCAACGTTGAGGTTACCGTGATTTTCCTGTTATGTGGAGAAAGCCTTTGTCACTCTTCCGTGAAACACCGTTCATTCCCTCGCCTTGACCGGGGATTTCCACAAATAGTTCACGATCACGGCAAAGGCCGCTTTACTCCTGCTTGATGGATTTGATGAGGAGCTGGGCGACGTCCACGACCTCCAGCGACTCCTTGGCCTGACCGGCGTTCTTCTTCTCGTTGATCGCGTCGCCGAGCATCACAAGGCAGAACGGGCAGGCGGTGGAGACGGTGTCGGGATCGGTGGTCAGCGCCTCGTCCACCCGCTCGGTGTTGATGCGCTTTCCGATTCGCTCTTCCATCCACATCCGCGCGCCGCCGGCGCCGCAGCAGAATCCGCGTTCCTTGCAGCGGTGCATCTCCTGGGTCTGAACGCCGGGCACCTTGGCCATGATGTCGCGCGGCTGGGCGTAGACCTTGTTGTGCCGGCCCAGGAAGCACGGGTCGTGGTAGGTGATCTTCTCCTCGATCGGGGTGATCGGGGTGAGCCTGCCCTCCTCCACCAGATGCGCCAGCAGCTGGGTGTGGTGCACGACCTCATACGTGCCGCCGAGCTGCGGGTATTCGTTGGCGAGGGTGTTGAAGCAGTGCGGGCAGGTGGCCACGATCTTCTTGACGCCGGCCTCGTTGAGCGTCTCGATGTTCTGCTGGGCGAGCATGTTGAACAGGAACTCCATGCCCAGGCGGCGGGCCGGGTCGCCAGTGCAGGCCTCCATCGGGCCGAGCACGCCGAACTTGACCCCGGCGATGTGGAGCAGTTCCGCCACGGCCTTGGTGGTCTTCTTCGCCCGGTCCTCCAGCGCGCCGGCGCAGCCGACCCAGAACAGGTACTCGACGTCCTCGGGCATCGTCGAGTCGATGATCGGGACCTCGAAGTCGAGCTCCTCGATCCACTCGGCGCGCTTCATCTCGGACATGCCCCACGGGTTGCCCTTGTTCTCCAGGTTCTTGAGCATCACGCCCGCCTCGGACGGGAACGACGACTCGATCATCACCTGGTAGCGGCGCATGTCGAGGATGTGGTCGATGTGCTCGATGTCGACCGGGCACTGCTCGACGCAGGCGCCGCAGTTGGTGCACGACCACAACACGTCGGGGTGGATGACCCCGTCCTCACCGACGAGCGGCTTGTCGAGCAGGGCCAGCACGTCCTCGGAGAAGCTCTCCTTCTCCTTGTCCCCGGCCAGCAGGTAGGGCGCGACCGCGAAGGCGTGGTCCCGCTGGTCGAGGATGAGCATCTTGGGCGACAGCGGCTTGTCGGTGTTCCAGGCCGGGCATTGGGACTGGCAGCGGCCGCACTCGGTGCAGGTGTAGAAGTCGAGGAAGCCCTTCCAGGTCGTGTCGGTGATCTTGCCGCGGCCGAACACGTCGGTGTCGGGGTCGGCCTCCTCGAAATCGAGCACCGCGCCGTTGCTGCGCATCGGCTGGGCCGGGCCCATCCCGTCGGGACGGCGGGAGAACAGAACGTTCAGCGGCGCGGTGAAGATGTGCAGGTGCTTGCTGTTCACCACGATGACCAGGAACACCAGCATGAGGCCGATGTGCAGCAGGAGGGCGATCTGCTCCAGCAGCTCGCTGTGCGGCAGGACCTTCCCGATGGCCAGGCTGGCGAACGCGCCGGAGTCATAGGGGAAGTTGCCGTTGGCGGCCGCGGCGCCCCGGGCGAGGAACAGCGTCCAGATGATGTTGAAGATCATGAACAGGACCAGCCAGGCCCCGCCCAGGTGCGAACCGGAGAATCGGGAGCCGCGCCCGAGCTTCTTCGGCGAGTTCTTGATCCGGATGGCGGTGAACGCGACCAGCCCGAGCAGACAGGCGACCGCGATGAAGTCCTGCAGGAAGCCCAGCACCGGCCAGGTCCCGATCAGCGGGATGTGGAAATCACTGTGCCCGGTGATCGCACCCTGGATGACCGCGCCGTACGCCTCGATGTAGACCGTCAGCAGGATGAAGAACGCCCACATGACGAAGAAGTGGGCGGTGCCGGACGGCGTCCACTTCAGCAGCTTGCGCTGGCCGAAGACCTCGACCAGCTGGGCCTTGATCTCGGCGCCGGCGTGCTCCTTGGCGTACTCGATCCGCTCCGGGGCCGGCTGGCCGCTGGTGGCGAGCCGATAGAGGAACAGCACGCGACGGCCCGCCAGCCCGACCGCCACGGCGGTCGCGATGAGGCCCACAATCGCTACCCAGAGCACGAGTCCCTCCCATATCGAACGTCGGCGGCCAGCGTAGGGGCGCGGCGCCCTCACGTGGGCGGTCGTGTCCCGCCCTGTGGATAACGCCTACGCTTCCCGAATGGTACCGGCGAGTAACTTATCCTGCGTCACGCTCGGCGAGTGGCGCTCGTCACTGCGTTTCCCGCCGACGGCTCGATACTAGAACAAAGCTCTACAAAGGGGTATGAGAGGGGCGTCCGTAAATCTATCCGTCCAGGTAGCGCTGCATGGCGGGGCCCACCAACACGACGATCTCTTCGACGTCGGCGGAGGCCATCGGCTCGAACCTGAGGATGTACCGCGTCATCACCACGCCGAACAACTGCGCGAAGGCCGCCTCCATCCGCAACGGCGGAACGTCCAGCGCCTCGGCCACCCGCCCGAGGACGGCCGTCGCGAAGAACTCCCTGACCATGCCGACGGCCTGCTCGTTCACCATCGCCGTCCGCACCAGCCCCAGCAGCGGCTCCCTGGCCGCGGGGTCGGCCGTCATCGTCAGGATGAAGCGGACGATGCGCTCGCCGACCTCCTCACGCGGCCCTGACAGGATGAGGGGAAGCACCGCGGAGGGGTCCACCGGCAGCCGCATGGCCGCGACGAACACGCCCTCCTTGCTGTCGAAATAGTGGTGGACGAGAGCCGGATCGACACCGGCCTCCCGGGCGATGCCGCGGATCGTCGCCTTGTCGAACCCCTTCTCCGCGAAGACCCTGCGCGCCGCGGCGAGGATCTCCCCGCGGGTGTCCGCCGAGCCCGGACGCCGGCCGGGCCGGCGCCCCGGCCGCCGCCTGCCGCCCGAGACCTCCGGCACCTCCGTCGTCACATCGCTCCCCGCTCAAGCTCAGCCCCTGCGGCCCACCGCAAGATACACGCGCATGGGGACGGTCAGCCGCCCGTCGGGAAAGACCCGGCCGAGTTCGGCGCGCTCCCTGGCGAGCAGCTCCGCCACCACGTCACCCTCCATCCTCGCCATGTACGAGTGGGAGCGCAGGTCGACAAGGAAGTCCTCCAGCCGCACCGACCTGGTCCAGTCGACCCAGGTGTCGGCCACGGCGAGGCCGGCGTCGGACATGGCCGCGGCGATCGGCGGCATGCTCCACCCGGGCAGCACCGGCCCGATGTAGCCGGGGCACGACTCCGCGAGCCGCACCTGGTTGGCCGCCAGCCAGTCGGCCTTGCCGGGATCCACGCTGTTCCACCAGCCCGCCACCGCGCCGCCGCCCACGATCACCCGTACGGCCTCGGCCACCGACAGCGCCGGGTCGAGCCAGTGCCACGACTGGGCGTACGTCACGAGGTCGGCCGCGCCCGCGCGGAAGGGCAGGTCGTTCCCGTCGGCCAGCAGCGCCGGGCAGGCCGTGCGGGCGCGCAGGCGGGCCAGCATCTGCTCGCCGCGGTCCACGGCGACGACCCGGGCGCCGCGGTCGAGCAGCCCCCGGGTCGAGATGCCCGTGCCCGCTCCGACGTCGATCACGGTCGCCCCCGCGAGCCGGACTCCCGACAGGGTCTCCAGCGCGACGTAGAGGGCCTCCGGGTAGTGCGGCCTCGCCGCGTCGTACTCCTGGGAGACCCGGTCGAAGACCCGGTGGCTGTCCGCGAGCCGCTCGTTCATGAGGCCGTGGAGGAGGCGGCGAAGTGGAGCCTCGCGAAGGCGAGCGCCTCGGTCAGATCCTCGATCCGCTCGCTGCGGCTGGTGGCCTTGCGGGTGTTGATCTCCAGGACGACGAGGCCCCGGTAACCGTTGCCGGCAAGGCGTTCCAGGATCGGCCCGCAGGGCTGCGTCCCCCGGCCGGGCACCAGGTGCTCGTCCTTGTTCGTGGTGCCCACCCCGTCGGCCAGGTGCAGGTGGGCCAGCCGCTCGCCCAGCTTGGTCGCCATCTCCATCGCGTCGGACCCGGACACCGCCGTATGGGACAGGTCGAGCGTCACGTCGGGGAAGTCGAAGTCGATGGGGTTCCAGTCCGGCGCGTACGGCACGACCTCGTTGCCCCTGGCCCGCAGCGGGAACATGTTCTCCACCGCGAAGACGACGTCCGTCTCCTCGCGCATCCGGGCCAGCCCCTTCTCGAACTCCCTGGCGTAGTCGCGCTGCCAGCGGAAGGGCGGGTGGACCACGACGGTCTGCGCGCCCAGCCGCTCGGCCGCCTCGCGGGCCCTGCGCAGCTTCAGCCACGGGTCGCGGCCCCATACCCGCTGGGTCACCAGCAGGCAGGGCGCGTGCACGGCCAGGATCGGGATCTCATAGTGGTCGCGCAGTCGTTCGAGGACCTCGATGTCCTGGCTGACCGGGTCCTGTCCCACCATGATCTCTACGCCGTCGTACCCGAGCCGGGCGGCAAGCTCGAAGGCGTCCGGCGTACGCTCCGGGTACACCGACGCCGTCGACAGCGCCACCTTGCCGCTGGGCACGCGGATGTCACTCATGAGGCCAGCCTCCCCTGGCGGCCCGCGGGCACGTTCCAGTGCCGTGGCCGTGGCCGTCCGTTCGCTCCATGCGCCCGTTCACGGATCCAGCCTAAGCCGCACCCGCGCCGTGCGCCGCTTCGCCACAATCAACTACCCAAGGTCGCGAACTAATGTGGGGCGCATGGCACGGATCGTGAGCGGGGCCGTACCCAGTCCGAACATCTGGAACACTCCCCAGATCTACGAGCTGGAGAACCTCGCCGTGGGACCCGCGGGCGCGGCCGAGGCCGCGATGCGGGCCGTACGGCCCTGGGACGGCGCGACCGTGGTCGAGATCGGCTGCGGCAGCGGCTTCCATCTGCCCGTGCTCGCCGCGTCCGCCGGGCGGGTCGTGGGCGTCGAGCCGCACGGCGGCCTGGCCGCGCAGGCCGCCGCCCGCTGCGCGTCGCTGCCCGGCGTCTCGGTGCGTACGGGCACCGCGCAGGCGCTGCCCCTTCCCGACGCGTCGGCCGACGTGGCGATCGCGCGGTGGGCGTACTTCTTCGGGCCCGGCTGCGAGCCCGGCCTGCGCGAGCTGGGGCGGGTGCTGCGCCGGGGCGGCGCGGCCTTCGTCGTGGACGTGGACGCCTCGCGCGGAGCGTTCGGCCGCTGGTTCCGCCGGTCGCTGCCGTCGTACTCCCCCGAGGCGGTGGAACGCTTCTGGTCCCGGCAGGGCTGGCGGCGCGAGGAGCTGGACCTGCGGATGACGTTCCGTACCAGGGCCGACCTGGAGGCGGTGCTGCGCATCGAGTTCACGCCCGAGGTGGCCGGCGAGGCGCTGCGGGAGATCGAGGGCCTGGACGTCGACTACCCGAACGTCCTGCGCTGGCGGGAATTCTGAATCCGGGCTTGACCTTGTCACCGGCGTCAAGCTTTACCGTCGTGCCAGGACAGCCGAGGAGGGGCCGATGCGGATCGGCGAGCTGGCCCGGCGCGTGGGAGTGAGCACCCGGGCGCTGCGCTACTACGAGCAGCGGGGGCTCATCCGGTCGCGCCGCTCGGCCAACGGATATCGCGAGTACGACGAGTCGGACGTCCGGATCGTCACCGAGATCCGCGAGCTGATGTCGGTCGGCTTCACGCTGGAGGACGCCCGCCCGTTCGTGGACTGCCTGCGGTCCGGACACCCGTCCGGAGGCTCCTGCCCGGAGTCGGTGGCCGTCTACCGGCGCAAGCTCGCCGAGATCGACCGGGAGATCCGCGACCTGCTGGCCCGCCGCTCGGAGGTGGCCGCCCAGTTCGCCGACGCCTGCCCCGGCTGTCTCCTACGACGAGGAGAGTCATGATCACACTGACCGCTGAGAACTTCGACGAGCAGGTGCTGCACAGCGACAAGCCCGTGCTGGTGGACTTCTGGACCGACTGGTGCCCGCCGTGCAAGATGATCGCCCCGATCCTGGAGGAGATCGCCGCCGAGTACGGCGACCGCCTCACGGTGGCGAAGATCAACGCCGACGACCACCCCGAGATCGCCCAGCGCTACAACGTCCTGGGCTTCCCCACGCTGAACCTCTACCGCGACGGCGAGATCGTCCAGCAGATCAGGGGCGCCAAGCCCAAGCGGCTGCTGCTCGCCGACCTCGCGGGCCACTTCTAGGTCACGCCTGTCTTGCCGAGAGCTGCTTATATAAGCGTTGACTTTTATAAGTGGCTCTCGGCATAGTGGGCGCGTGCACGCATTCGACGCGCTGGGGGATCCGGTGCGACGCCGGATCCTGGAGCTGCTCTCCCATGGCGAGCAGACGTCGGGCGCGCTCACCTCGGTCATCCGTGCCGAGTTCGGGATCTCACAGCCGGCCATCTCCCAGCATCTGCGCGTGCTCCGCGAGTGCGGACTGGCGTCCGTACGCGCCGAGGGCACGCGGCGGCTGTACGCCGTCGAACCCGCGCCTCTGCGGGAGGCCGACGCCTGGCTGGAGCGGTTCCGCGGCTTCCTGGAGCAGCGGATCGACGCGCTCGGCACCGAACTGGCACGGGGCAGACGGGAGCGGCGGCACGGCGGCGGCGATGCCCATCACGCAGCCCACGACGGACGGACCGACGAGGAAGAGCGGCCAATGAGCGACTTCATCGACATGATCAACCAAGCCCATCGCACGGTCGGCACGCGCGACCTGCCCGAAGGCGAAGCCCGCACGGTGCTGCTGCGGCGCACCTACGACGCCGGCGTCGAGGACGTGTGGGACGCCTGCACCGACCCCGAGCGAATCAGCCGCTGGTTCCTCCCGGTGAGCGGCGAGCTGAAACTCGGCGGGCACTACCAGCTCCAGGGCAACGCGGGCGGGGAGATCCTGCGGTGCGAGCCGCCGCGGCTGCTGCGGGTGAGCTGGCTGTTCGGCGAGAACCCCGGCTTCAGCGAGGTCGAGGTGCGGCTGAGCCCGGAGGGCGATGGCCACACCGTGTTCGAGCTGGAGCACGTCGCCGTGGTGCCGCCCGAGTTCTGGGACCGGTTCGGGCCGGGTGCCACGGGCGTCGGCTGGGACCTGGCGCTGCTCGGGCTCGGC
The DNA here is from genome assembly GCF_900156315.1 of Microbispora rosea. Classification (GTDB taxonomy): domain Bacteria; phylum Actinomycetota; class Actinomycetes; order Streptosporangiales; family Streptosporangiaceae; genus Microbispora; species Microbispora rosea. The sequence goes on from NZ_FTNI01000044.1 coordinate 35,842, forward strand.
CTGCACCTGCGCGGCGAGATGATCGACGACCCCTCCGCGTGGGAGCAGTCGGAGGAGGCGCGGGAGCTCATGAGGCTCAGCAGCACCCTGTGGGGCGAGGCATACCGGGCCTCCGGCGCGCCGGACGACGTGGTGACCGCCGCGGTCTCCGGCACCACCGCCTTCTACGCGCCGGAGCAGCCGCAGGCCTAGTTCCCGCCCCGCCGCCGCTTTCCTGAAGGGATTGTCGGCGGCGGCCGGTAACCTCCCGCACGTGAGCAAGGCAGCGAAACCGGCGTACCGGTGCGGCGAGTGCGGCTGGACCACGGTCAAGTGGGTCGGCAGGTGCGGGGAGTGCCAGGCGTGGGGCACGGTCGAGGAGGCCGGGGCCCGGCAGGGCGTCCACGTGGTCAAGCCGGGCGCGGTCTCCGCCCCCGCCGTCCCGATCGGCCAGGTGAAGGCCGAGGTCGTCAGTTCGCGGACGACCGGAGTCCCCGAGCTCGACCGCGTGCTCGGCGGCGGTCTCGTCCCCGGCGCGGTCGTGCTCCTGGCGGGAGAGCCGGGCATCGGCAAGTCGACGCTGCTGCTGGAGGCCGCCGCCCGCACCGCGCAGGGCGAGACGGTCCTCTACGTGACCGGCGAGGAGTCGGCCGCCCAGGTGCGCATGCGCGCCGACCGCATCGGCGCTATCGAGGACAGGCTCTATCTGGCCGCCGAGACCGACCTGTCGGCCCTGGTGGCGCACGTCGAGAAGGTGCAGCCGAGCCTGCTCATCGTCGACTCGGTCCAGACGATCGGCTCGGCCGACGCGACCGGAGTGCCCGGCGGCGTGACCCAGGTCAGGGAGGTCGCCGGCAACCTGGTCCGCCTTGCCAAGGAGCGGGCCATGTCCACGGTGCTCGTCGGCCACGTGACCAAGGACGGCACGATCGCCGGCCCCCGCGTGCTGGAGCACCTGGTGGACGTCGTGCTCCACTTCGAGGGCGACCGCAACTCGCGGCTGCGCCTGGTGCGCGCGGTGAAGAACCGGTTCGGCCCGATCGACGAGGTGGGCTGCTTCGACCTGCACGAGCGCGGCATCACCGGGATCGCCGACCCCAGCGGGCTGTTCGTCTCCCGCCATCCCGAGCCGGTGCCGGGCACCTGCGTCACCGTGACCATCGAGGGCACCCGGCCGATCCCGGCCGAGTTGCAGGCCCTGGTCGGCCCGACCGAGGCCCCCCAGCCCCGCCGCACGTCCTCCGGTCTCGACTCCTACCGGGTGGCGATGGTGCTCGCCGTCATGGAGCGGCGGCTCCACGCCAAGATCGGCAAGTGCGACGTCTTCACGGCCACCGTGGGCGGGATCCGCCTGACCGACCCCGCCGTGGACCTCGCGCTGATGCTGTCGGTCGTCAGCGCGGCCGGCGACCAGGCCCTGCCCGCCGGGCTCGTCGCGCTGGGCGAGGTCGGCCTGGCCGGCGAACTGCGGCCCGTGCGGGACGTCAGGCGGCGGCTGGCCGAGGCGGCCCGGCTCGGCTTCACCCGGGCGCTGGTGCCCACCGGCTCGCTGGAGGAGGAAGGCCCGCGCCTGGAGGCGGCGGCGAAGCCCGGCCGGCTCGTGGCGCTGCGCTCGCCGGCCGGCCGTACGACGCCGTTCGCGCCGGGCTTCGAGGTCACGGAGGTGGAGAACGTGTGGGACGCGCTCAACCTCATGAGATCCGCGGGGTGATCGGCCGTCACACCGGTGAGCACGGCATCACGCCGGTAAACTCTGTTGCCTGTCCCGTCGGTCGTGGCCTCGCCCCCGCGCCCCCGGCGGGCTTCACAGGGCGCCTGCGGAGCGCCTCGCGGATCTCGCCGCGGCAAGGGATCGGTAGGAAGACGATCTGACGGATAACGACCGGGCGAGCCCACTGGGGTGCATGTGCTGGACAACGACAAGGCGATCGACGACCGCAGAAGGGCCGTGCTCGCCGCGCTCGCCCCGGGGACGGCGCTGCGCGACGGGCTGGAGCGCATCCTGCGCGGCCACACCGGCGGACTGATCGTCCTCGGGTACGACCGCACGGTCGAGGACATCTGCACCGGCGGGTTCACGCTCGACGTCGAGTTCTCCGCGACCCGCCTGCGCGAGCTGGCCAAGATGGACGGCGCGATCGTGCTCGACACGGCCCACCTGAGGATCGTGCGGGCCGCCGTGCATCTCGTGCCCGACCCGGCCATCCCCACCGACGAGTCCGGCACCCGGCACCGCACGGCGCAGCGGGTGGCCAGGCAGACCTCGCTCCCGGTCATCGCGATCAGCAAGTCGATGCGGATCATCGCGCTCTACCTCGACGGCATCCGCTACGTGCTGGAGGAGTCGGCCGCGATCCTGTCCAAGGCCAACCAGGCTCTGGCGACGCTCGAACGCTACAAGAAGCGGCTCGACGAGGTCTCCGGCAACCTTTCGGCCCTGGAGATCGAGGACCTCGTCACGGTCCGCGACGTGGCCGTCGTCGTCCAGCGGCTGGAGATGGTCCGCCGCATCGCCCGCGAGATCGAGGGATACGTCGTCGAGCTCGGCACCGACGGGCGGCTGCTGTCCCTCCAGCTCGACGAACTGTTCGCGGGCGTGGAGACCGACCGCGTGCAGATCATCCGCGACTACGCGCCCGGTGCGCTCGGCGCGCGGCCGTACGGGGACGCCGACGCCATGCGGGAGCTGGACGAACTGTCGTCCGGCGACCTGCTCGACCTGTCGAAGGTGGCGCAGATATTGGGCCACCACGGCGGCGACGCGCTCGACACGCCCGTCAGCCCGCGCGGCTTCCGGCTGCTCACCAAGGTTCCCCGCCTCCCCGGGGCGATCGTCGACCGGCTCGTGAGCCATTTCGGCGGCCTGCAGAAGCTGCTCGCGGCCAGCACCGACGACCTCCAGGCCGTCGGCGGCGTGGGTGAGACCCGGGCGCGCAGCGTCCGCGAGGGCCTGTCCCGGCTCGCCGAGTCGTCCATCCTGGAGCGCTACCTCTGATCGATGCGCGGCTGTTCGACTCGATGACCTGCCGGAGCGGCTGAGGAGCGCTCGGTCACGGCGGTGCGAGCACGAGGACGGAGAGGTCGCCGACGCTCATGATCTAGGGGGTGAACAGCTTCCAGTGCCCCTCGGAGACGACCTCGACATGGCCGTCGATCACCTTGATGGCGGTCTCATCGTCGATCGCGTACGCCTGATTCGGGATGCCGGCCGCCCACCTTTCCGCCTCGGCCATGGTGTTCTCCGGCAGGAGTTCGTGATCCAGGTGCGGGAAGATCGAGAAGTCGACGACACCCAGGGTGCTGTCGTCACCCGAGGGCGGCTTCCACTGGACGAAGTCCTCCCCGATATGGGGAGTCATCACCATGCTCCCGGCGCTCAGTCCCGCCCAGACCGTCTCGCTCAGCGACGGCAACAGATCCGCCAGCCCGGACTGCCGCATCCAGTGACACAGGTACAGCGCATCGCCGCCGTTCACCAGCAGGACGTCTGCCTCCCGGACCCAGGGGATCCAGCGCTCTTCACCGATGCTGGGCAGCGCGGTGAGCTCCAGCACTCCCACGGACTTCCACCCCAGCTCGCACATGGGCAGGGCGGACTGTCCACTGATGAAACGCCATGCGCCGACAGGAGTGCCCTGGGGGTGCCCGTATGACGCGGTGGGGATGCAGAGGGCGTGGGACTCGGCGATCGGCTTGCCCAGGAGGTCGACCAGCGCGTCGTGGATGCTCGCGTTCGCGATGCCGGCGGATGTGAGAAGGAGCCGCATGATGCCCTTTCCTGAGCGCTCTGTCGCTGCCCTGTGTCAGAAACGCCTGTGTCAGAAGCGTCGGTCACCGGCACGGCGATCCCCTCCACGACCAAACTGATTGCAGAATGAAATCGGTTGGAGTGACGCTAACACGACCAGTTGCGAAGTGCCACCAGATTTGCCGGCTGACGTACGACGCCCGGTGCGCCGGTCGGGATACCCGATCAGGCGGCGATCGAGGCGCCGGACGACCGGCACCCTCTCAGCGCAGATGGAAGACGATCTTCGGGCTCTTCAACCGGCCCGAGTGGGCGGTCGCGATGTACGTGCCGGGGTCGGCGGCCGGCCGCTTGCCGGCGCACGTGCTGCCCGAGCGGTGGCGGTCCCATTTGATCGAGCGGACGTAGGGGATGCCGCGCTCCAGCAGCTGCCTGTCCACGCCGTCGCCCGCCACGCAGTCGGCCGTCGACCACACGCGATCGCCGCCCGACAGCACCCGCATCTCCAGCGTGCGCGGCCCGACGTCCACCGTGCACTCGACCTTGCTCGTGCTCACCACCGTCAGCAGGAAGGACGGGGTGACCCCCTTGCCGTACACGTCCTGGCCGGTCTGCAGCGCCAGCACGAGGTCCTTCTCGTCGCACGGATCGCCGGGGCGTCGCGGCTTGCCGGGCGAGGGCGAGACGCTCGCGGAGGCGGACGGCGACGGCTGCCCCGCGACGGCGCCGGAGACGGCGGGCGTCTTCGGGGCCAGCCCTGCGGGCAGCGAGACGACCAGGCGGTCGGAGGGCGTCGCCTTGACAGCGGCGGCGGTCTCGTCAGGCCGTCCGGAGGCGCTGCTGCACGCCCATGCCACGACCGCCACCACGACGAGCATCCCCGTGAGCACCGACACCCGGCGGCGCCAGTAGACGTCCGCCCCCTCGACGCCCACGTCACCACGGAAAGTGTCCGGATCCATACGGACAGTATGGGGAGCCCTGGGGGGCAGCCGGGAACGGCTCGCTGAACCTTGTCCTTCTCCAGATCACAGCGTCGCCGGGTCTTTGCGCAATCGGGCGTCCCACGCGCGCCGGCGCGGCTCTCGGTACAGTCGGGGCGTGTCCGCCTCCCTGCGTGAGCCCATCCTCGACTGGTATGCCGAGCACAACCGCGATCTGCCCTGGCGGCGTCCCGACGCGACCCCCTGGGGCATCCTGGTGAGCGAGATCATGCTCCAGCAGACGCCCGTCGCCCGGGTGCTGCCGATCTGGACCGAGTGGATGGAGCGCTGGCCCACCCCGGAAGCGCTCGCGAAGGAGTCCCCCGGCGAGGCCGTACGCCACTGGGGCCGGCTCGGCTACCCGCGCAGGGCACTCAACCTGCACGCGTGCGCGCGGGCCATCACAGCCGACCATGACGGCCGCGTGCCGGCCACGTACGACGAACTGCGGGCCCTGCCCGGGATCGGCGACTACACGGCGGCGGCCGTGGCCAGCTTCGCGTACGGCGGCAGCCACGCGGTGCTCGACACCAACGTGCGGCGAGTCCTGGCCAGGGCGGTGCGCGGCGAGGAGTATCCGCCGAAGGCGCCCACGGCGGCCGAGCGGCGGCTCGCGGAGTCGCTGGTGCCCCCGGTGGGCGCGCCCCGCTGGGCGGTGGCCGTGATGGAGCTGGGCGCGCTTGTGTGCACCGCCAGGGCGCCCCGCTGCGAGCGCTGCCCGGTCACCGCGCAGTGCGCGTGGCGGCTGGCCGGACGTCCGGCCCACGACGGCCCGGCTCGGCAGGGCCAGACGTACGCGGGGACCGACCGGCAGTGCCGCGGCCGCCTGCTCGCCGTGCTCCGCGAGGCGCACGGGCCGGTCCCCAAGGAGGCGCTGGACGCCGTCTGGGCCGACCACGTGCAGCGCGAGCGCGCGCTGGACGGCCTCCTGGACGACGGCCTGGCCGAGGTCCTCCCCGACGGCACCTACCAGTTGCCCTCCTGACCCCGGCCGCCCGGAAGGCGAAGCATGGCGTCCTTCTCGGCGCTCCGGAGGAGCCGGCGGGAACGAGGGTGGCCGGCCGGACAGTGCTTGTGTGTGGACATGTCACTGCGCGCCCGGATACGTGACGGGGATGCCGAGGCGTTCGAAGCGCTCTTCGAGGAGATGGAACGGCCGGTATTCAGCCACGCCTTCCGATTGACCGGGGACTGGTCGGTCGCCGAGGACGTGCTGTCGCTGACCTTTCTCGAGGCGTGGCGGCTGCGGCATCGAATCGACGCCGACGGCGGGTCCCTGCGGCCATGGGTGCTCGGGATCGCGACCAACGTGGCGCGGAATCTGCGCCGGGCGGCGAGGCGGTACGACGACGCGCTGGCGAGGATGCCCAGAGGCCACCCCGTCCCCGACTTCAGCGACGAGATCGTCGGCCGTATCGACGCCGCCGAGCAGTTGGCCGCGATCCGGCAGGCGTTCGGCTCGCTGCGCCGCCAGGAGCAGGAGGTGTTCGCCCTCTGCGTGTGGTCGGGGCTCGACCACGCCGAGGCGGCCCAGGCGCTGGGCGTCGCGGTCGGGACCGTCAGATCCCGCCTGTCCAGGGCGCGCAAGAAGCTGGAGAAACTCGCCGCGGAACGGCAACGGGCCTCCGGATGGCGACAGGTAAAGGGTGACCACGACAGCGTGGTCCGGTCCATAGGGGAGGAGAGCCGATGAACAAGGGCGAGCGCGAGGCGCTGGCCGGGTTGCTGCCGTTCGAGGCGGAACCACGTCTCCCGAACGACCGGCGTCGCCTACTCAAGGAGTTCATCATGTCGGAAATCCGCACGTCGGCCGGGCGCCCCCGGCGACGCCCGCTGCGCCCCGCCCTCCTGGCCTCCGCGCTGGCCCTGGGGGTCGCGGCGGCCGTGGGCGTCCCAGCGCTTCTCGGCGGCGGGACACCCGCGTACGCCGTGTCGAGGAACGCCGACGGGACGCTCACGATCACCATCGATCAGGCGAAGGACCCCAAGCCGCTGGAGGCCACGCTCCGCGGCATGGGGGTGAACGCGGTCGTCGACTACATCCCCATGGGGAAGCGATGCTCGCCTCAACCCCGCAGCACGAGCTTCCTGTCCCGGCAGGAGGCGCAGCACCCCGCCGACGGCAGGCCGTTCCTGATCTGGCCGTCCGACGAGCCGGGGTTCCGCATCGACCCGGCCGCGGTCAAGCCCGGGCAGACGGCGGTGCTGGAGTTCAACGTCTCCGCCGACGAAACGATCGCTGCCATCTGGGCGAACATCTCCCGTGGGCCCGTCGCGCCCTGCACGCTCGTGGACAGCGACGAGGCGCCGCTCGGCCCCCCATCCGGCTGGGACGACTGACCGCCTCGGCGGGCGCCGGGGCGGCAGTCGAAGACGGCCTGCCCGGCGCCCCGCCTCGGGCGCCTGTCAGGCGGCGAGCTTGAGGCCGAGCGCGGTGAGGTTGCGGCGCGTCCAGTCGAGCTCGTCGGCGAGCTTCGCCACCAGGGCGGCGGGCCCCTTCGCCTTGGAGGAGGTGAGGTCGTGGGCCTCCACCTCGACGTGCGCGGTGCCGTTCACCGCCCCGGACAGGATCGCGGTGAGCGTGTCGGCGATCACCGGCTGGGTGCTGGGGATCTCCTGGCTGTGGTTGTGCACATGGCTGAGCTTGACCACGGGGGCGCCGGCGAGGGCCAGGCCACGCAGCGCCGCGTCGGGCTCCTCGGCGCCGCAGGACAGGTGGCAGGCGTCCAGGCAGACGCCGAGGTGATCGGAGTCGATGTCGCAGACCCGCTCAAGGGCCTGCTCGGTGGTCTCCAGCACGCAACCGGGCCAGGGCTCGAAACCGACCCTGATGATCTTTCCGGTGACGCTGTAGAGGCCGCGCAGCTCACGCGAGAGCCGTTCGAGCCGGCGGGAGGCGATGGTGTGCAGGTCGGCCGGCCAGTCGCGGCGCCAGCCGATGGGGATCGTGGAGATGCCGCCCGACTGCACGTCGTCCGGCAGCAGGAACGCGAGGATCTTCGCCAGCGCCATGGTGTAGCGGTAGCGCTCGGGCTTGGCCCAGTCGGGTCCGGGAACCTCCTGGTTGCGCCCGCCGGTGCCGTTCAGGCTCACGCACTCCAGGCCGCGCTCCTCCAGCGACCGGCGCAGCCGTACGAGCTCGATGCGATCGGCGATGAGGTGGTCCGCCACGGCGGGAGCGAGCCACAGCCCGATGCCCAGCCGGTCGACTCCCAGCTTCCTGCGCACCGGCACGGCGTAGCGCGTGAGGTGGGCGATCAGGTTCTCCAGATCCTCGGCGGGATGTACGCCCGCGTTGTAGGCCAGGTGAACCAGCGTCCCGTCGTCGTGCAACAGGCGCATCAGGTGCCTCCAAGGCTTGTGCACTTCCGGACCGCCAATTCGCCCACAGGGCGTGTCCCGACCGCATGGGACTCCGGTCCTCCTACCGCCGGGATCTCTCCCGGGCGGACCGAGCTTCCCCCGTGTGCCCGGTCCTCCGCGTCCGCCCCGCAGCGGATTGTCCGGTACGCCGCAGGGATGACATTCCGTCCGGCCGCGCTCGGACATACCGCGAGCGGACTCTACAAAGTGTAGTACTACGTCCGGTGGCGTGATACCGGTTCTCGCCCTCTCGGCGGGAAGGTGACCGCACCGTGACCGAGGCACGGCGAAAAGCCGAAGGGGCGCCCCTCACGGAGCGCCCCTCGGGTGGAACGGGTTATCGCAGGCGGATCAGCGCTGGACCGCCTCGGCGATGGAGGCCGCCGAGTCCGGGACCGCCGGGCTCTTCGCCTCACCGGTGAAGGTGAACGTCGCGGCGTCGCCTTCGCCCTCGATGTCGATCTTGACGACCTGGCCCGGCCGCAGCTCGCCGTAGAGGATCTTCTCCGACAGCGTGTCCTCCAGCTCGCGCTGGATCGTGCGCCGCAGCGGACGGGCGCCCATCACCGGGTCGTACCCGCGGTCGGCCAGCAGCTGCTTGGCGGCCGGGGTCAGCTCCAGGCCCATGTCGCGGTCCTTCAGGCGCTCGGCCACCTGGGCGAGCATCAGGTCCACGATCTGGATGATCTCCTTGGGCGTGAGCTGGTGGAAGACCACGATGTCGTCGACGCGGTTGAGGAACTCGGGCCGGAAGTGCTGCTTGAGCTCCTCCTGCACCTTGGACTTCATCCGGTCGTAGTTCGACTCGGTGTCGTTGGCGCGGGCGAACCCGACCCCGATGCCCTTGGAGATGTCCCGGGTGCCGAGGTTGGTCGTCATGATGATGACGGTGTTCTTGAAGTCGACCACCCGGCCCTGGGCGTCGGTCAGGCGACCGTCCTCCAGGATCTGCAGCAGCGAGTTGAAGATGTCGGGGTGGGCCTTCTCGATCTCGTCGAACAGGACCACGGAGAACGGCTTGCGCCGCACCTTCTCGGTCAGCTGGCCGCCCTCTTCGTACCCGACATAACCGGGCGGGGAGCCGAACAGCCGCGAGACGGTGTGCTTCTCCATGAACTCCGACATGTCAAGCATGATCAGCGCGTCTTCGTCGCCGAACAGGAACTCCGCCAGCGCCTTGGACAGCTCGGTCTTCCCCACACCCGACGGGCCGGCGAAGATGAACGACCCACCCGGACGGCGCGGGTCCTTCAGCCCGGCGCGGGTGCGCCGGATCGACCGCGACAACCCCTTGATCGCGTCGTCCTGACCGATGATCCGCTTGTGCAGCTCGTCTTCCATCCGCAGCAGCCGCTGCGACTCCTCCTCGGTCAGCTTGAACACCGGGATACCGGTGGCGGTGGCCAGAACCTCGGCGATGAGCTCCTCGGTCACCTCGGCCACGACATCCATGTCGCCGGCCTTCCACTCCTTCTCCCGCCGCTCCCGCTTCAGCTGCAGCTGCTTTTCCTGATCCCGCAACGCCGCGGCCTTCTCGAAGTCCTGCGCGTCGATCGCGGACTCCTTCTCCCGCCGCACATTCGCGATCTTCTCGTCGTACTCGCGCAGGTCCGGCGGCGCCGTCATCCGGCGGATCCGCATCCGCGAGCCCGCCTCGTCGATCAGGTCGATC
>NZ_FTNI01000045.1 GCF_900156315.1 Microbispora rosea
CACCTCCCCGGCCTCGACCACGACATGATCGCCCTGCCGCAACTCCGGGGCGCCCACGACCTCCCACCGGGCCGGATCGCCCGGGTCCGCCAGACGCCGGGCCGTGGTGTCGCGCTTGGCCGCCCGCAACGTCGCGGCCTGAGCCTTGCCCCGGCCCTCGGCCACCGCCTCGGCCAGATTGGCGAACAGCACGGTCAGCCACAACCACACCACGATCGCCCAGGCGAAGAACGAGGGATCACCGAACGCCAGCACGGTCGTGAACGCCGCACCGACCTCGACCACGAGCATCACCGGGTTACGCCACAGCGTCACCGGGTTCAGCTTCCGCAGCGCGTCGGGCAGAGAGGTGACGAGCTGCCGCGGATTGAGCAGGCCGCCGCCGATCCTGCCGCCCGTGCGGGGTGATGCCGTCGTCGGCATGGCTAGGAGAGTCCTTCCGCGAGCGGCGCGAGCGCGAGGACCGGCAGGAACGTGAGGGCGACGAGGACGACCGTGACGCCGGCCACCATCCCGACGAACTGGGGGCGGTGGGTGGGCAGCGTCCCCGCGGAGACCGGCACCGGCGCCTGCCTGGCCAGCGAGCCGGCCAGCGCGAGGATGAAGACGATCGGCAGGAACCGGCCGAGGACCATGCACAGGCCGAGCGCGACGCACCACCACGGCGTGCCCGCCGAGATCCCGGCGAACGCCGACCCGTTGTTGTTGGAGGCGCTGGTGAACGCGTAGAGGATCTCCGAGAGCCCATGGGGGCCGCCGTTCGACATGGCCGCGAGCCCCGCCCGGTTGCCCATCGCCGCGGCCGTGCCGGCGAGCACGAGCGCCGGGGTGACCAGGAAGTAGAGCGAGGCCAGCTTGATCTCGCGCGAACCGATCTTCTTGCCCAGGTACTCCGGCGTACGGCCCACCATGAGCCCGGCCACGAAGACGGTGATCAACGCCAGCACGAGGATGCCGTACAGGCCGGAACCGGCGCCGCCCGGCGCGACCTCGCCGAGCATCATGTTCAGCATCGTCATCATGCCCCCCAGGGGGGTGAAGGAGTCGTGGGCGGAATCGGCGGCGCCTGTCGAGGTCAGCGTCGTGGCCGCGGCGAACGTCGCCGAACCGGGTACGCCGAAGCGGACCTCCTTGCCTTCCATCGCCGCCCCGACGGCGCGGGGGACGGTGGCGCCGCCGGAGATCTCGAAGACGTTCGTCAGCAGCACGCTCACCAGGGCGATCACCGCCATGACGGCGAGGATCGCGTGTCCCTGACGCACCTGGCCGACCATGCGGCCGAAGGTGCGCGGCAGCGCGACCGGGATCGCCAGGAGCAGGATGATCTGCAGCCAGTTCGTCCATCCGGCCGGATTCTCGAAGGGGTGGGCGGAGTTGGCGTTGTAGAAACCGCCGCCGTTGGTGCCGAGCTCCTTGATCGCCTCCTGGCTCGCCACCGGCCCCCCGGGGATCGCCTGGATGCCGCCGGTCAGCGTCGTCACCGCGTGCGGCGACGCGAGGTTCTGCACCACGCCCCCGGCGACCAGGACCAATGCGGCGACGAACGCGATCGGCAGCAGGACCCGGAACGTGCCGCGCACGAGGTCGACCCAGAAGTTGCCGATGGTGTCGGCCTGCCTGCGGGCGAAGCCCCGCACGAGCGCGACCGCGACGGCCATGCCGACCGCCGCGGACACGAAGTTCTGCACCGCGAGTGCGGCCATCTGCACCAGGTGACCCATCACGGTCTCGCCCGGATACGCCTGCCAGTTGGTGTTCGTCACGAAGCTGACGGCCGTGTTCCACGCGACATGGGCGGGCACCGGAGGCCGCCCGAGGCCGAGGACCAGCCGGTCCTGCAGTCGCTGCATGCCGTACACGACCAGCACGGAGACCGCGGAGAAGGCCAGCAGGGCGCGTGCGTAGACCGCCCAGGGCTGCTCGGCGTCCGGCCGCACGCCGATGAGCCGGTAGACGAGGCGCTCGGCCGCGCTGTGGCGGGTGCCGGTGTAGACCCGGTACAGGTAGTCGCCCAGCAGCAGGTGGACGACGGCGAGCACCGCGACGACGGACAGCACGAGCAGGGCCCCCGCCGCTGCCGCGCCCATCAGAAGCGCTCCGGGAACAACAGGGCCGCGACCATGAAGACCAGCAGCGCCGCGGCCACGCCGAGACCGACGGCGTTGATCACGCTCACAGGCGCTCCACCGCCCTCACGACGAGCCCTGCAACCACGAACACCGCGATCGTCAGAGCGACGAAGATGACGTCCGCCATCCCCACTCCTCGGTTGTGATCACGTCCGCCGGACTACGGCGGTCTCAGCACAAGCAAAGTCCGGAATCAGGGGCATTTGGCGGCTCTTGACGGCTTTCATACGGGTTCGAACCGAGTATTGACGCGCTCTGTACGCCGTCCACGCCGAGGGTTTCGCGCGTACCCGTGCCGGAAATCAACGCGGTTCAACCGGCGAGCGGCGCCCCCCGATCATCTGTGTCGGCTGGGGAGGGGACGCGGTGTGGGCGAGATGACCGGCCAGATCGTGGAGGTCGTGCTGAAGGCGCTGGCCGGGGGCGTCTTCGTGCTGGCCTTCGCGGCGCTGGCCGAGATGCTGACGCCGAAACGGCTCGCCGGGGTGTTCTGCGCCGCCCCTTCGGTGGCCCTGGCCAGCCTCATCGTCACCGCCGGCATCGCCGGTGTCCCCGACGTCCTCGCCTCGGCCCGGGGCATGCAGATCGGCGCCGTCGGGTTCACCCTCTACTGCCTGATCGCCGTCCCTCTGTTGCGCAGGTGGGGCGCCTGGCGGGGGGCGCTGGCCGCGCTCGCCGTCTGGGGCGTCGTCGTGGCCATCGGGCACGCGCTGGCGCCGCAGGGCCTGCTCGGCGTCCGCACCACGACGGTCCCCGGTTCGCCTCCCGGGCCGGCGGCCCTGGACCTCGCCCCGCCACCGGCGCGCCCGTCGTGAGCGCCCGCCGAGACGACGGCCCGGCTCCCGGCGGCGGGCGGCCCGCCGACGACGGGCGACCTTCTGACGGCGGCCGGGCTTCCGACGACGAACAGGCTTGCGATGACGAGCGAAAGGTGCGGCTGCGGCTCAGTGAGCTGCGGCGACCGCCCATGCGCGACTGGGCGGTCCGGTTCGCGTTCGGCGCCGGAGTGTCGGCCCTCGCCGGGGTGGTGTCCGTGCTGGCCGGCCCGCGCGCGGGCGGGATCTTCCTCGCGTTCCCGGCGATCCTGCTGGCGAGCGTCACCCTCGTCGCCAAGGAGGAGGGCGTACGCCAGGCCGGGCAGGACGTGAGGGGCGCGACCTTCGGCGCCCTCGGACTGATCGGCTTCGCCGTCGTCGTGGCGCTCACGGTGACCATCTGGCCGCTGTGGCTGTCCCTCACGGTCGCCACCCTGACCTGGGCGGCCCTCTCCCTGGCCCTGTACGCCACCGTGACCCGGCTGCGCCGCTGAACCCGCGCGGCGGAGCCGGGTCACGACGGCGCCGATCAGCCCTTGGCGTTCGCCTCGGCCGCCCGGCGCGCGGCGCCCGGGTCGGCGAGGCCCTCGCCGGTCGGCTCGTAGGTGAGCAGGACCACACCGGAGGAGAACGCCTGCGTGCCGGCGAGCCGCAGCCCGGCGAAGTCCACAGAGTCAGTGGAGTCGCCATCGAACAGGCGGGCGCCGCGACCGGCGAGCACGGGGTAGACGGCCAGGCGCATCTCGTCGAGGAGGTTCTGCCGCAGCAACCACCGCACCAGCGCCGCGCTGCCGAAGACGAGGATGTCGCCGTCCGTCTCCTTCTTCAGCGCCTCGATCCGGGCTGCCGCGTCCGCGTCGATGATCGTGCTGTTGTTCCAAGTGGCCTCGGTCAACGTGGTCGACACGACGTACTTCGGCAGGTTGTTCATCGCGTCGGCGTAGCCCACCTCGTCGGTCATCGACGGCCAGGAGGCCGCGAAACCCTCGTAGGTGACCCGCCCGAGGAGCAGCGCCCGCGCCGCGCGGATCTGGTCGAGGCCGGCCTGCATCGAGTCCTCGCTGACAAATCCGAAAGCCCACTCGTGCGGGTTCTCGATGACGCCGTCAAGGGTGGTGAAAACAGACAGAACTATGCGTCCCATGGTGCGTATCCCTTGTGTCGAGTGAAATGTGGCGGCGGACGTGCGCCAGTCGCCCGCGGAAAATGCGTGCGCCGCCACCCGCTGCCGCGATGGGCGGTCACGTCCGCCGCCACGGCCCGCCCCCGTGACGCCGCCCCCGAGCACCTGGGTGCTCCGGCGCCCGACGGGTCGTGCACGGCTACCGTGGCCCGGCACGTGGGTCGACGTCCATACGTGGACGGCGTCCCGGACACATCCGGACGATCTCGGACACCCCGGAGCGTGCATAGGCTGCCGTGGAGGGCAGGGATCTACGGGATGGAGTGCGCGTGACCGACACCCGGCCGCAGCCGCGGGCCGCCGCCACGCCCGCGGAGTTCGTCGCTCTGATGAGACGGCTCCGGGCGTGGAGCGGGTGCAGCTACCGGCAGCTTGAACGCCGCGCCGAGGCCGTGGGCGACGTCCTGCCGCGTGCCACGCTGGCCGACGCGCTCGGTCGTCAGGATCTGCCGCGCGAAGACCTGCTCACCGCGTTCGTGCGGGCCTGTTGTGCGGATGACGACGTCGTCGCCGAGTGGGTGGGCGTCCGCCGAGGCCTGGCCGTCTCCCGCGAGAAGACCACCCCGCCGCCCGGCGACGCGCCTGCCGCGCCCGGGAGTGAGACGCGCGTTGTGGCCTCCGAGGGGATGCCGCCCGCGTCCGCCTCGCCGGCTCCCGGAGGAGACGTCTGCCCGCCGGACGAGCCCCCGGGCATCGTCGCGGGCGGGAGCGGCACCGGTCGGGTCCCGGCCTCGCCGTCCGTGGGCGAGGTCTCCAGGCGGAAGGCTCCGTCCCGGAGACTGGTGGCCAGCGTTTCGGCCGTTGCCCTGCTCTGCCTGGTCGGAGCCTGGCAGTTCGACCGCTTGTCCACCGGTGAGGCGGCCTCCCGCGCCTCCTCGCCGATCTCGGCCGCCCCGGCACCGTCGAACCTGGCCGGCGCGTCGGACGTACCGGCACCGGCCCGTAGGTGGGTCCGCGTGCGGCCGGCCGCCGATCCCTCCCTGTGCCTGACGGCGGGGCGTGCCAGGGACGTCGCGCACGATGACGAGGTCGCGGTCCTGCGTCCCTGCGCCACCGCGGTTCCGCCGCGTACCTTCCTCACGCCCGCGGGCGGTGGGCTGGTCCACCTGCAATGGGATCATCCCGATCCGGCGAAGGGCGTCGGCTGCCTGACGGTGATCCAGGCAGGCCCGGCGGCGGGCATGCTGGAGCCCTGGGACGACTGCACCGGCGCCCGGCCCAACCAGCGCTTCCGCCTGGAACAGGCGGACGGGGACGGGTACCGCATCCGGCCGGCGTCGAGCGGCCGGTGTCTCGCGATCAACGGGGACCGCGGCCGGCCTGGCGCGGAGGCCGTCGAACGGCCCTGCGCCTCAGCGCCCGGACAGACCTTCCTCATCGACCCCGAATAGCCCGTCGTGGCTCAGTCCGGCGCGCCTCATCCCTAGCGCCCCGGCCACGTCTCAGGCCCTGCGTCTCAGACGCCTGCGTTTGAGGCCGTCGCGGGCGCGAGCCGCCCCTGGTGCACGCCGGCGAAGAACGTGCGGCCCGCCATCGTCATGGCCGGCTGGAACTCGCTCATCAACTGCGCGCGGTACGGCGCGTCGGCGAAGCGCGGCTCCAACTGGAACTCGGCGGCCAGCGACCACCAGGTGACCGGCACGACGCCGGACATCGCCATCCGCTGCACCGCCGCGTCGTGGGCCTCCCTGCTGAGGCTCGCCGTGGCGTCCACCACGACGTACGCCTCGTAGCCCTCGCGCAACGCGCCGAGCGCGGTCTGCAGCACGCACCCGTCGGTGGCGATGCCGCCGATGACCAGCCTGCGGCGGCCGGTGGCGCGGACGGCCTCGGCGAAGGCCGGATCGAGGAAGGAGTTGAACGCCGTCGTGCGCTCGATCACCGGCCGGTCGCCGATGACCTCCAGCAGTTCCGGATAGAGCGGGCCCGAGGGCTTGGACGCCTCACCGTTGGTCACCACCAGGCCGCTGCCGTACGCCGTGGCGGTCCTGGCGAGGCCGGCGACGTTGGCGATGTGCTCGCGCAGGTCGTGTGAACGGAGCAGGTTGGCGAAGCCGACGGCGTAGTCGACCAGGACCACGGTGGTGTCGTCGGGGGAGAGCGGGGCGAGGTTCATCGCGATCACTCCTGGTATGCGGGAACTTCTACTGACCACGTGGTCAGTAATGTACGCCGACGTCGCCCCTAATGTCCACGTGTACAGTAAGCGGCATGGTGTCCGACGCGTCACAGTCCAGCGCCGCGGAGCCCGCGCCCGCCCCCCGGAGGAAGCGGGTGCGCGACCCCGAGGCGCGACGAGCCGCCATCCTCACCGCGGCACGCTCGGTCTTCGCCGAGCACGGATACGCGAAGGCGACCATCAGGGAGATCGCGCAGCGGGCCGGGGTGACCCACGGGCTCGTGGTGCTGCACTTCTCCTCCAAGGAGCAGCTCTTCCTCGCCGCCGTGCCGGGGACGCGCGACCTCGCCGACAGCGTCCGCGGGGACGCCGAGGGCCTGGCCGGGCGGGTCGCGCACGCCTACGTCGCCCGCATGGAGTCGGCCGACAGCGCCGACCCCTTCATCGCCCTCGTACGCAGCGCGGCCGGTGACCAGGCGGCCGCCAAGGCACTGCTGCGGGCGATGCGCGAGGAGAGCATCGCCGCCTACCGCACCGTGCTCACCGGCCCGGACGTCGCGCTGCGGGTCGACCTGCTCGGCGCGCACCTCATCGGGGTCACGTTCAGCCGGTACGTCCTGGCCGACGGTCCCATCGCGGCGATGCCGGCGGGTGAGCTGACCGGCTACCTCACGATGACGCTCGACGGCATCCTGTTCGGCTCCGCAGGGACGGCCCCCGCATCCTCCTGATCGGGGTCACGGCCCCGATCATCTTCCGCGCGACGTGTGAGGATATGATCCGTCCACTCTTGCGGACTTTGCGAGAAAAGGGCTGATTTGTCGCACCCCCCACGCCCCGGACCTCTCCCCGCCGGTGACGGGCGGACATCGATGACGGGCGGACACCGGTGACGGACGAGACGCTGGCGCGCCTCCAGTTCGCGACGACGGCCGGTTTCCACTGGCTGTTCGTGATGCTCACCCTCGGCCTCGCCCCGCTGATCGCGGTGATGCACACCCGGCACGCCCTCAGGGGCACACCGCTCCTGGAGCGCATGACCCGGTTCTGGGGGCAGATCTACGTCGTGAACTACGTGCTGGGCGTCGTCACCGGCCTGGTCATGGAGTTCCAGTTCGGGCTGGCCTGGAGCGGGCTGGCCGAGTACGCCGGCAACGTCTTCGGCGCCCCGCTCGCGCTCGAGACGATCGTCGCCTTCTTCGCCGAGTCCACCTTCCTGGGCATGTGGATCTTCGGCTGGGGGAAGCTACCCAAGGCGGTGCACGTCACACTGATCTGGCTGGTCACCCTCACCGCGTACGCCTCGGCGTACTGGATCATGGTGGCCAACGGCTTCCTGCAGCACCCGGTGGGGCACGAGGTGCGCGGCGGCGTCGCCTACCTCACCGACTTCGGGGCCATGCTCACCAACCCGAACGCGATCAACGCGCTGGTGCACGCGGCCACCGCCGCGCTGATGGCCGGCGGAGTGTTCGTGGCGGGGGTGAGCTCCTACCACTTCCTCAAGCGCACGGCGGAGCGGGAGTTCTTCCGCGCCTCGCTACGGCTCGGCCTGTTCGTGGCCACGCCCGCGGCGTTCGTGGCGCTCTACTACGGGTTCGTGCAGATCCCGACGCTCGTGGACACCCAGCCGATGAAGGCGGCGACCCTGCAGGGTCACAGCGACGACGTCGGCTCCCTGCGAGTCGAGGACGTGCAGGCCCAACTGGTGCAGCGGTTCGGCGCGGGGGACTACCGGCCGCCCTCCTGGATCGCCACCGCCTTCGACGTCATGCAGGGCGCCGGTTATCTGATCTTCCTGCTGATCGTCGTGGCCCTCGTCCTGCTCTACCGGGACTGGTACCTCCGGTTCCGCCCGGCGGCGTACCTGCTGCTGGTCGCGGTTCCCCTGCCCTTCGTCGCCGCGCTCGGCGGATGGCTGCTGCGCGAGGTGGGGCGCCAGCCGTGGGTGGTGTACGGCGAGCTCACGACGGCCGCCGCGCGGTCGCACGTCGGCTCGATGACGGCGTCCCTGGTCCTGTTCTGCGGGGTGTTCCTCGCGCTGGCGGTCGCCGACGTGGCGCTGATCGCCCGGTACGCCCGCCGCGGCCCGGCCGCCACCGACCTGGGCGGCGCACCCGGCGACGGGCAGCCGGAGCGGCCCACCGCGTCGCTCGCTTTGTGAAACAGGAGCCCTTGTGACTTTCGGACTCGTGTGGCCGGCCCTGCTCGGGCTGGTGCTCGCCGGTTACTTCGTCCTGGCCGGTTTCGACTACGGCGTGCAGATGCTCACCCCCTGGCTCGGCCGCGACGACCGCGAGCGGCGCGCGCTGCTCAACGCCTTCGGCCCGTTCTTCCTCGGCAACGAGGTCTGGCTGGTGGCCGCGGCGGGGGTGCTGTTCGGCGCCTTCCCCTTCCTGGAAGGGCGACTGCTGTCCGGGATGTACTTCCCGTTCGCGGCGATCCTGGCCGGCATCGTCGTCGGCAACGCCGCCGTACAGTTGCGCAGCCGCCACCGGGGCGTCTCGGCACGCCGGCTCTGGGATGGGTTGATCTTCCTGGGCGGGCTGGTGCCCGCCGTGGGGTGGGGGCTCGTGACCGGCCGCCTCCTCGCCGGGGTGCCGCTGGACGCCCGGAACGTCTTCTCGATCGGACCGGCCGACCTGCTCCACCCCTTCGTGCTGCTGTGCGGCGCCACGACCACGGCGGTGTTCCTCGCGCACGGGGCGGCCTTCCTGGCCTGGCGGACCGGCGGCGAGCCGGGCGCGCGGGCCGCGAGGGCCGGCCGTCGTGCCCTGCTCGTGGCGGCCGTGGCGGCGGCGGCCGTCCTCGTCACCGGCTTCCTCACCTCGGCGCGGCACGCCCTCGTCAACCCGTGGCCCGCCCTCGCGGCCGGCGTTGCCCTGGTGGTCGTGCTCCTCGCCGGGGCGGCTCTGCTGCGCGCGGGCCGTACGGGCCGTGCCTTCGCCGCGACCTCGTGTGCGGCCGCCCTGCCCGTCGTGGCACTCGGCGCGGGCCTGCACCCCTTCGCGCTGGTCTCCTCCGGCGCCCCCGGCACCGGCCTGCGGCTGGCGGAGGCGATGGCGGAGGCGGGCACCCTGCGGATTCTGACGGTCTTCGCCGCGGTCATGGTGCCGTTGATGGTGCTCTCCCAGGTCTGGAACTGGTGGACGTTCCGCGACCGGGCCGGTCGTACGCGGACGTACCTGTAGGTCCTCGCGCCAACACCGAGACCGATTCTTTACGAATGCCCGTCACTAGGATGGGTACTCCGATCAGGCAGTAGGCGGCGGGGACCGCCCCGGGGGTGGTGGCGCGGTGACGGTCAGTGCTGAGGTGCAGATCACGGATCTGACGATCAACGATCACGCGTGCCTGACCTTCGGTGAGCCGGAGGAGTTGCTCGACCTCACCGCGGCGTTCGTACGGGACGGGCTCGCGGGAGGACTGCGCGTCGTCTGGCTGTGCGAGGAGCCGCAGGGAGCGGCGGCCGAGCTGAGCCGCCGCGGGATCGCCGTGCAGTCCGCCACCGCGAGCGGCCGGATGGACGTCGTCGCCTCTCAGGAGGGCCTGCTGTCCGGCCAGACCTTCGACCTCGATCACGCGATGGGGTGGCTGAGCTCCCAGATGGAGCTGACCTCGCACGAGGGCTACTCGGGACTACGGGTTGCCCTCGACATGGGCTGGGCGCTGCGGCCGGTCCACGGCGTGGAGCAGCTGCCCGCCTTCGAGGAGAAGATCGCCACGATCCTGTCGGACAGCAGCGTGTCGGTGTTGTGCCAGTACGACCGGGAACGCTTCGACCCGGTCACCCTCGCCTCGGTCTCCCCGTTTCACACGCGGGCGGTCACCGCGGCCACCTACTACGACGACCCGTTGCTGCGGATCTGCCGCCAGTACGCGCCGCCCGGAATCCGGCTGGCGGGACAGATCGACCGGGCGGCCGAGGACGCCCTGGTCCTGGCGCTGAGCGAGGCGATCAGGACGGACGGCCCCGTCACGATCAACATGGCCGAGCTGTTCTTCATCGACCTGTCCTGCACCCGGACGATCATCGACGTGGCGCGGAGCCTGGCGCCCGCCCGTGCGGTCGTCCTGCGCTGCAACCCCGCCATCGCGCCGCGGTTCGTGCTGCTCGGCGCACAGGGCATTCCCGGGATCAGCCTGGTGACCACGCATGAGCGATGACGGAACCTCCCACGCCACCCACGTCGCCTCGTGCTCCGGCGGCGAGAGGCGGGACGCCGGAACGCCGGTGCTGATCCTCGACCAGTCGTTCGACCGCGGGTCGCTCTACCCCCTGCGGGAGACGCTGGAAGCCCACGTCGTCCACGCCGGGCTTCCCCACGGACGGTCCATGGACCTGGTCCTCACCGTCCACGAGCTCGCCACCAACGCGGTCTTCCACGGCTCGGGAACCGGACGGGCGAGGATCCGGCAGCTCGACGGCGTGCTGCGGTGCGAGGTCGCCGACCCCGGAACGTCCGGGCACGACGCGGCCGAATGGCCGGTCAGGCACGGGCACGGGCTGTGGCTCGCCCACTATCTGTCGGACCGGTTCACGATCGGCTCCGGCCCGGACGGCACCCTCGCCACGGCCGATTTCACCCTCCCCGGGCCCGCGTCACGCCGGTCCGCCACTCCACGGCTGCGCCGTCTCGAGTCGCACACCGTCCTGGAGCTGGACGGCGCCCTCGACGAGCAGGCGGCCCCCCAGATCGGCGCGGCAGTCGGCGAGCTCGTCTCCGGCACACCGGCGCCGAGGCTGGTGATCGACCTGTCCGCGGTGACCTACTGGGACAGCACCGGCATCACCGCCCTGATCGTGGCGCAACAGCGCGTGTCGGAGACGGCGGCGGGGATGCTGGTCCTGACCGGCCTCGCGGCCGAGTTCGCCGATCGCCTCGACGCGCTCAGCCCGGTTCCGTTCACGACCCGCGAGACACCCGCCGCGGCGGTCCACCTGTTTCCGCCCTCCTGAGGCACCCACATGTGCTGAAATGTGCCGGTGAATCGGACGAGGCAGGCGATGGGTGAGATGCTCATCTACCTTTTCGCGGCCTTCCTGATCACCGGCGGCGTGCTGGCGTTCTCCTACGTGCCCAGCGGCGAGACGGTCTCCTACACCGGCGACTACGAGCCGCTGCGAGGCGTGCAGATGAGCGCCGCCTACCACTCGATCCTCGACATCAGCTTCGACGATCACGGCGGCCTGCTCGCACGGCAACTGCACCACCGCTGCGCGATCCTGCTCGGCCTGGGGACCGTCGTCTGGGCCCTGCTCGGCCGGTTCCGGTACGCGCTCCCGGTGCTGGGCCTGGCCGCGGTCGCCGAACTCGGCGGCTACGGGTCCGCCGACGACCTGCTGTCCGGCACCTTCCTGGCCAGGGTGCCCATTCCCGTCTGGTACGGCCTGCACCTCGTGGCGGCGCTCGCCGTGGGCGCCCTGCTGGTCGTCTCCTCTCGCCGGGAGGCCGCCCGGCAGCCCAGGACGGCCGGCTTCGTGGCGGCGACCCTCGGCCTCACCGCCATGCTGATCTTTGTGCTGTGAGCGGGAGAACCGTCACAACTCGACGACGACCTTGACGTCCTCCGGCCCGGCGGTGAAGGCGTCCCGGAACGACTCCAGCGGCACCCTGCGGGTGATCAGCAGGTTCAGCCAGGCGAGGTCGGCCTTGGCCAGGGCGTCGGCCGCGGTGGCGTAGTGGCCGCAGTTGGCGTTGACCGAGCCGATGAGCACGTCGTTCTCCAGCACGATGTCGCGGTTGAGGCTGCCCGCGTCGAGCGTGATCCGGCGCCCGGCCGAGGAGACGCCGGTGAGACATACGATGCCGTACGGCGCGGTGTTGGCCGCCACGGCGAAGATGACCGGCCCCGCGCCGGTCGCCTCGATCACCACGTCGGGGCGCACCTTCGCGGCGACCTCTGCGGCGTCCCCGGCGTGGTAGACCGCGCCGAGGTCCCGTACGAGGGCCGGTTTGGGGCCGTCCGTGACCCGGTCGAGAACGTGCACCTCCAGCCCGCGCTGCACGCCGAGCAGGGCCGCGAGCAGGCCGATCGGACCCGCGCCGGTGACCAGCGCGGTCTTCGGCGCGAACCAGGCCCGGGCGCCGACCTTCTCCACCTCGTCCCAGGCCTTGGCGACGACGCTGGTGGGTTCGAGGAGCATTCCGACGTCGGCCAGCCGGGGGTCGAGCCCGACGGCGTAGCCGGGCTCGACCACCCAGCTCTGACTTGCGTATCCGTCGAGTTCCTTGATGCCGCGCTCGGTGTAACGGCCGTTGCGGCACATGTCGAACTGCCCGTGCGCGCAGGCGCCGCACGGCACCGGGTCGGGCCGGCGGACCACTCCGACCACGAGGTCACCGGGGGCGAAGCCGCTGCCGGACGGCGCCTGCCGCACCCTGCCCAGCGATTCGTGGCCGATGACCAGGCGCTCGCGGCCGGGCGGGGCCCAGCCGTACTCCCCTGCGGAGATCTCCTTGTCGGTGCCGCACACGCCGACGGCGAGACCGTCGACGAGCAGGTCCCCCTCACCCGGCTCCGGATCGGGGACCGCGGTGACGGCCAGGGAGTCCTTCTGCGACGGAATGACGGTGAGAGCGCGCATCAGCGCTCACCTCCAACGTGTTCGCGGCCGTGCGCGGTGCGCTCGGCCGGCCGGGCGCCGGACAGGTGAAGGGCGGCGTTCACCAGCCCGACGTGGCTGAACGCCTGCGGGGTGTTGCCGAGCTGCCGCCCGGTCCCGGGGTCGTACTCCTCGCTCAGCAGCCCGAGGTCGTTACGGAGGCTCAGCAGCCGTTCGAACAGCTCGTACGCCTCCCTGTGGCGGCCGAGGCCGTACAGGGCGTCGGCGAGCCAGAACGTGCAGGTGACGAAGGCCCCCTCAGTGCCGGGAAGGCCGTCCACGTTGCCGTCGGCCTGCGGCTCGTAGCGCAGCAGGAAGCCGTCGGAGCACAGCTCGCGCCGCACGGCCTCGACGGTGCCGGCCACCCGCGGGTCGTTCCACGGCAGGAACCCCACCCGGGGGATCAGCAGCAGGGCGGCGTCCAGCCCCTTCGAGCCGTAGAACTGGGTGAACGTGCGCCGCTCCGCGTCGTAGCCGCGGTCGCACACCTCGGCGTGGATCTTGTCGCGGGTGGCGCGCCACCGATCCGCGGGCCCGTCCAGGCCGAATCGTTCGACGGCCCGCACGGCGCGGTCCAGGCCGGTCCACGCCATGACCTTGGAGTGCACGAAGTGGCGGCGGTCGCCGCGCACCTCCCACAGCCCGTTGTCCGGGTCGTCCCAGTGGCCTTCCAGGAAGTCCAGCAACGACCGTTGCAGGTCCCATGCCTGCTCGTCGGCGTGGATGCCGGCCGTCCTGGCCAGGTGCAGCCCGTCGAGGACCTCGCCCCACACGTCGAG
This sequence comes from Microbispora rosea, assembly GCF_900156315.1. GTDB lineage: Bacteria > Actinomycetota > Actinomycetes > Streptosporangiales > Streptosporangiaceae > Microbispora > Microbispora rosea. The sequence goes on from NZ_FTNI01000045.1 coordinate 13,633, forward strand.
CTGGAACTGCCCGGACGCCGCGTTGCCCACCCGCACCGGAGCCGAGCCCTCGTAGCCGGACAGCCAGTCCAGCGTGTATTCCGGCAGGCGGCGGGTGCCGTCGATGCCGTACATGATCTGCAGGTCGGCCGGGTCTCCGGCCACGGCCCGCAGCAGCCACTCCCGCCAGGCCCTGGCCTCGGCGACGAAGCCGGTGCCCAGCAGCGCCTGCAGCGTGAACGTCGCGTCGCGCAGCCAGCAGAACCGGTAGTCCCAGTTGCGTGGCCCGCCCGGCTGTTCCGGCAGCGAAGTGGTGACCGCGGCCACGATGCCGCCGGTCGGCGCGTAGGTCAGCGCCTTCAGCACGACCAGTGATCGGCGCACGGCCTCCTCCCACCGGCCCTCGTATCGGAAGCCGCGCATCCACGACGTCCAGAACGCCTCCGTGTCGGCGAGGGCCTTCTCCGCGTCCACCGGACGTGGCATGCGCTCGTGCGAGTGCCGGTAGGTCAGCACGAACGGCACCCGCTGCCCGGCAGCCACCTCGAAACCAGCGTAGGTCGTCATGTCCTCGCCGCTGAGCGGCACCGGCGTCTTCAGCCAGGCGGCGTCCGGTCCGGCGACCGCCGCGAGCCGTCCGTCCTGGTGCCGCACCCAGGGCACGATGTGCCCGTAGTCGAACCGCAGCCGCAGCGCCATCCGCATCGGCACACGTCCGCTGACCCCCTCCACAACGCGCACCACGTCGGCCGCCTTACCGCGTGGCGGCATCGCATCGATCACGCGTACGGATCCCTCGGGAGTGTCCCACTCCGTCTCCAGGACGAGGGAGTCGCCGCGGTAGCGGCGGCGCGTGCAGAGCCCGCCCGCCGCGGGGGCCAGGCGCCAGAACCCCGCCCGTTCGTCGCCGAGCAGGGCGGCGAAGCACGCGGGGGCGTCGAACCGGGGCAGGCACAGCCAGTCGATCGACCCGTCGCGTCCCACCAGCGCGGCCGTGTGGAGGTCGCCGAGCAGCCCGTAGTCCTCGATCCGCAGTGCCACCGCGCCTCCCCCTCCGGCGGTCGATCTCGTCCTCGCGGACAAGGGCCGAGCTACCCGGGCAAAGAACACGTATGCGCTGTGCAAAGAACCGCTGATCGTGGCGGTGGGGCTTCACCGCCTACCCACCTTTTTGTGGGTACTTGTCGGCTGGGGCCGAGCGGCGTGAAGCTGGTTGCGGGCAGCCGGAAGGCGGCCCGATGCCAGGCGGGGAACGGGGGTGACGGCGGTGTGTCAGGAGACCGGAAGGGGCCCTGCCTGCGCCTCCCCGGACGGCGTCCCCCCGGACGGCGTCTCCCGGGCCAGCTTCTCCAGGCGGCGATGTCCCCAGTCGGACAGCGGCGCCAGCGCCTGGGAGAGCTCCTGGCCGAAATCGGTCAGTGAGTACACCGTCTTCAGCGGGCGGCCGTCGTGCACCTCACGGTGCACCAGCCCGTCGGCCTCCATCTCCCTGAGCGTCTGAGTCAGCACCTTCTCGGTGAGGCCCGGCAGCCGCCGGACCAGCTCGCCGGGGCGACGCGGAGCGGATTCCAGGAGCCAGAGCAGGATCGTCTTCCACTTGCCGTCGATCACGGCGATCGCGGCGGTGACCCCGCAGACGTTCGTGTCTCCGGCACGGCTACGCGTCACCTTTCCATCCCCTTCAGCGCCTTCGCTGTCATGCATGCAGGAGTCGAGACATGAGCCAGCACGCCCACCAGTCTGCCGTCACCGTGCTCGGCCTTGGGCCGATGGGCCGGGCCCTGGCCGGGGCCTTCCTGAACGCCGGCGTCCGGACCACGGTCTGGAACCGGACGCCGGGCAAAGATCTGCAGTTGGCCGAGCGGGGCGCGTACGGCGCTCCCACACCGGAGGCGGCTGTCGCCGCGAGCGAGCTGACCGTGATCTGCGTCGTGAACTACGACGCGGCGGACGCCGTCGTGCGGCGCGAGGCGGTCGCCGGCGCGCTCGGGGGACGCACGCTCGTGAACCTGACGGCCGACACGCCCGGCCGCGCCCGGAGCACCGCGGCCTGGGCCGCCGAGCACGGCATCGAATATCTCGACGGCGCGATCATGACGCCGACCACGACCATCGGCACCCCGGCCGCGGTGTTCCTGCACAGCGGCCCGGAGGAGCTCTACCGGCGGCACCGGCCGATGCTGGAGGCCCTCGGCGGCACGCACACCCATCTGGGCGAGGAGATCGGCCGGGCGGCGGCCTACGACATCGCGTTGCTCGACGTCTTCTGGACCGCGATGGCGGGCTACGCGCACGCGCTGGCGGTGGCGCGGGCCGAAGGGGTGACCGCGCGGGAGCTGGCGCCGTTCGCCAAGGGCATCGGCGCGATCCTGCCGCCCATCTTCGAGGAGGCGGCGGCGGAAGTGGACAGCGGCGGGTTTTCCGGCGAGGGCAACCCGATCACCTCGGCAGCCTCGTCCATGGCCCACGTCGTCCATACCTCCGAGGCCCACGGCATCGACGCGAGTGTGATGCGCGCGGCCGAGGGCTGGGCCCGCCGCGTCATCGCAGAAGGCCACGGCGCCGACGGGTTCACCCGGATCACCGAGCTCCTCACCGCCCGCGCCCACGCCTGACCCGGCTTCCGGACGCCCCCAGTCTGGCTTGCAGACGCCCCCGGCCTGTCGTCCCCGGCCCGGCTTGCAGACGTCCCCGGCTTGCGGACGTCCCTGGCCCGGCTTGATGACGTCGAAGGGCGCCCGGCGGCACCGGGCGCCCCAGTCGTGGTCGTCAGTCGGTGCCGAGCTCCATGGCGGCCTGGTCGAGCAGCTCCTCCTCGGTGGAGACCTCACCGCGAGAGGCGATCGCCTCGGCTCCGCCCTCGGGCATCGCGCCGATCAATCCGGTCGACGCCGCCTGGGCGGCCCCGATCAACGCCGGCTGCTGGCTGCCGACCATGCCGAGCCTGGCGTACTGCTCCAGCTTGGAACGAGAGTCGGCGATGTCGAGGTTGCGCATGGTCAGCTGACCGATGCGGTCCACCGGGCCGAAGGCGGAGTCTTCGGTGCGCTCCATGGAGAGCTTGTCCGGGTGGTAGCTGAACGCCGGCCCGGACGTGTCCAGCACGGAATAGTCCTCACCGCGCCGCAGCCGCAGGGTCACCTCTCCGGTAACCGCCATGCCGACCCAGCGCTGCAGCGACTCGCGCAGCATCAGCGCCTGCGGGTCCAGCCAGCGGCCCTCGTAGAGCAGCCTGCCCAGCCGCCGTCCCTCGATGTGGTAGCTGGCGAGGGTGTCCTCGTTGTGGATCGCGTTGACCAGCCGCTCGTAGGCCGCGTGCAGCAGCGCCATGCCCGGCGCCTCGTAGATGCCCCGGCTCTTCGCCTCGATGATCCGGTTCTCGATCTGGTCGGACATGCCCAGGCCGTGGCGGCCGCCGATGGCGTTGGCCTCCAGCACCAGATCGACGGCGGAGGGGAACTCCTTGCCGTTGATCGTCACCGGACGTCCCTGCTCGAAGCCGATCGTGACGTCCTCGGTCGCGATCTCGACGGCGGGGTCCCAGAAACGCACGCCCATGATGGGCTCGACGATCTCGATGCCCGTGTCGAGGTGCTCAAGGGACTTGGCCTCGTGCGTCGCGCCCCAGATGTTGGCGTCGGTGGAGTAGGCCTTCTCCACGCTGTCCCGGTAGGGCAGCCCGTGGGCGAGCAGCCACTCGGACATCTCCTTGCGCCCGCCGAGCTCGTTGACGAAGTCGGCGTCCAGCCACGGCTTGTAGATCCGCAGGGAGGGATTGGCGAGCAGACCGTAGCGGTAGAACCGCTCGATGTCGTTGCCCTTGAAGGTGGAGCCGTCTCCCCAGATCTGCACGCCGTCCTCGAGCATCGCGCGCACCAGCAGGGTGCCGGTGACGGCCCGCCCGAGCGGGGTGGTGTTGAAGTACGTGCGGCCGCCGGACTTGATGTGGAAGGCCCCGCAGGCCAGGGCCGCGAGTCCCTCCTCGACCAGGGCCGCCCGGCAGTCGACCAGCCGGGAGATCTCCGCGCCGTACGCGGTGGCACGCCCCGGCACCGAGGCGATGTCAGGTTCGTCGTACTGGCCGATTTCGGCGGTGTAGGTGCACGGCACTGCACCCTTCTCCCGCATCCACGCGACCGCTACCGAAGTGTCGAGGCCACCGGAGAAGGCGATCCCGACACGCTCGCCGACAGGCAGAGAAGTGAGCACCTTGGACACGAGTAGAATATATACACGGGAATGCATGATCATGCAATCCCCTGTGACCCGGATACGTCATCGGCGGGGCCTCACGGGACGAGCGCCGATCACCGGGGGAAGCCGTAGACCTCCTCGCTCACGAGCCTGGCGGCGCCGATGACGCCGCCCTGCGGGCCGAGATCGCTCATCGTGATCGGCAGATTCCTGGTGGCGAGGGGCAGCGATCGGCGGTAGATCGCGCCGCGGATCTCGGCGAGCAGGACGTGACCCAGCAGGGTGAGGCGACCGCCCAGCACGATGAGACTCGGGTTGAAGAAAGACACCAGGCCCGCCAGCACCTCGCCCACGCGCCGTCCGCCGTCCCGCACCATCTGGAGGGACGTCGGGTCACCGGCGGCGACCGCCTCGCCCACCTGTGCGGCGGTCAGCGTGCCGTCGCGTTCGAGGAGCTCGCCGAGCAGGGGCGAACGCTCCGACCTGGCCGCGACGAGCGCGTCGCGAGCCAGCGCGTCGCCGCCGAAGGACGCCTCCAGGCACCCCGTGTTGCCGCAGGCGCAGATCTCGCCGGAGCCGGCGACGCTGATGTGCCCGATATCCCCCGCGCACCCGTCCATGCCGCGATAGAGCTCACCCTTGGCCACGATTCCGCAGCCGATGCCCGAGCCGAGCTTGACGAACAGGAAGTTCTCCGCGGTGCTCGCCACACCGGCGTGTCGTTCGCCCAGTGCCATTACATTGACAACGTTGTCCAGCACGACCGGACAATCGAACTGCCTCCGGAGGACATCGCGGACCGGATAACCGTCCCACCTCGGGATGATCGGTGGTGAGACCGGGACACCGCGGGAAAAGTCCACCGGAGCGGGCACGCCGACGCCGACGCCCGTCGGCTTGTCCACTCCCGATTTCAGGAGCAGCCGCCGGCTCTGTTCCATGGCGAGTTCGAGCACGGGCTCGGGGCCCTGACGCACGTCGCATTCCATGCGTTCGAATGCGAGGACGCGCAGCCCGCCGTCGGTGACCGCGGCGGACACCGAGGTCGCGCCGATGGCGACGCCGACGAACCTGACCCGGCCGGCGAGATCGACGACGGTCGACCGGCGCCCTCCACGAGACGCGGCCGGCCCGATTTCCTCGACGAGTTGAAGTGCCGTAAGCCGGCCGAGTTCCGTCCCGATCGTCGTACGTGACACTTGGAAGTGTTCCGACAGCTGAATGCGGGATTGCGGACCGGCGTCACGCAATCGCGTGAGTATTTTGGCCTGGAGCCGCGTTTCGGCTCGCCCTGGCCCCGAAGTCTCCACCGCCCAAGTTTCTCATCGGGCGGCTCCTCATCCGTCCCCCACGCATAGTCCGGCGCCGCCCGGAATTTTTTTTCGCCTTCACTCCTCGGAGAAGGATTTGTGAGGAAGTCCGGTCCGATCCGGACACCACCCCGGAAATGAAACTTTCATCGCCTCCTCGGCGGAACTCCGCGTTTCATCGGCCGCGTCCGGCGGCCCGGCCGGAGGTTTCCCCTTCCGGCCGGGCGCCGAGAGCCGGACCGCGGAACGGGTCACCCGTCGGCGGACTCGGAGAGGGCGCGCCACTCCCGCCAGGTGTCCAGGCGTCCGGCGTAGGCCCGCTCGGCGATCGGCAGGCAGTAACTCCCCAGGAACAGGCGCAGCGGGGGCCGTTCCGCGTCCACGACCGAGAGGACCGCCTCGGCCGTGACCTCGGGGCCGATCGGTTCCCTGCCCGCCGCGGCGGCCCGGCGGGCCTCCCGGACGTGCTCGTACGCGGGATGCGGCTCGGCGTGGACGGACGACGATCCGCTCCAGTCGGTGCCGTAGGGGCCGGGCTCGATGATCGTCACCTTGATGCCGTACGGGGCGACCTCCTGGGCGAGCGACTCGCTGAACGCCTCCAGGCCCCACTTCGACGCGTTGTAGAGCCCGAGCATGGGAAACGCGGCGACGCCGCCGATGCTCGACACCTGCAGGATGTGGCCCCGTCCGCGTTCCCGCATTCCGGGCAGCACGGCCTGGGTGACCCAGAGCGCGCCGAGCAGGTTCGTCTCCAGCTGAGCTCTCGCCTGGGCTTCGGTGACCTCCTCCACCGCTCCGAAAAGGCCGTACCCGGCGTTGTTGACGACGACGTCGATCCCGCCGAAGCGTTCGGCCCCCCGGTCCACCGCGGCGAAGGCGGCCTCCCGGTCGGTGACGTCGAGCGTCAACGGGAGGATCGCGTCGCCGAACTCGTCGGCGAGCGGCTTCAGCGCGGCAACGTCGCGCGCCGTCGCGACGACCCGGTCGCCGCGCCGCAGCGCCGCCCGCGTCCACACGTTTCCGAAGCCGCGGGACGCTCCCGTGACGAACCAGGTGATCGCGTGTTCGGTATTCATGGCAGTCACTCTGCCCCCCGCGGGACGGCGCAGCCATCACCGTGGCAGGGTCACCATCGGGCGCTGCGTACAGTGGCGGGTGACATGCCCGGCACCAACGCTCTTGGCAGCTTCATCAAGGCCCGCCGCGCGCTCGTACGCCCGGAGGACGCCGGGCTGCCCGCGCTCGGGCGACGCCGCGTAGCCGGGCTGCGCCGCGACGAGCTGGCCGCGCTCGCAGGCGTCAGCCTCGCCTACCTGACCCGGCTTGAGCAGGGCCGGGACCGCAATCCCTCCGAGCAGGTGCTCGACGCGCTCGGGGCCGCCCTGCGCCTCGACGCAGACCTCACAACCCACCTGCACGCCCTGGCCCGCGACGCGTCGAGACCGAACGGCGGCCAGGCCCGCCGACCGCGTGATCGACCGGCCCCGGGGGCCGGGTCTCTCCTCGACGCGTGGGTGGGTATACCCGCTTACCTGCGGGGACGCCGGTTCGACGTGCTGGCCGCCAACGGGCCGGCGATGGCCCTCGCGCCCATGTATCGGCCCGGCCGCAACCTCGTCCGAGACGTCTTCCTCGATCCCGGCGCGCGGGCGCTGTTCCCCCAGTGGGGCGCCGTCGCGGCCGGCTCTGCCGCCGCGCTCCGGGCCGGGGCCGACCTCGGCGACCCTGCCCTGCGCGAGCTGGTCGAGGAGCTGTCGGCGGCCTCCGAGGACTTCCGCCGCCTGTGGGAACGCCACGACGTCCGCCCGACGCGAGACGAGACGAAGGAGTTCGCCCATCCCGTCGCCGGGCCGCTCGTCCTGCGGCGTCACAGCCTGACCGTCGGCGGGACGGACGGCCAGGTCGTCATCGCCTACCAGGCCGAGCCCGGAACGCCCTCGGCCGCCGCGCTCGCCAGGCTCACCGCTCCTGGGCAGGATCACGACGCGTCCTTCCCCTTGCCGTAGGCCGCCCGTGCGTCACACGGGCCAGCCGCCCCGGTTGCGCGCCGACCTGAGCGGCACGGCGGCCGGCAGCGGGGAGGCCGCGCCGGGAGACAGGGCGTCGAGGACGAGCGCGAGGTAGCGCCGCCAGCCGTCACTGCCGGGTTCCATCGTCCACAGCACGCCCATCAGCATGACCATGATCCTCGGCAGGTCGCCGGGGACGAGGTCCTCGCGGATGACACCGGCCTCCTGCCCGCGCCGGGCCAGCAGGGTCAGCGACTCGATGAACGGGCTGCTGGCCTCGGCGGTGACGGCGCCGGAGTTGCGGGCGGCGGCCAGGGTGTTGCGTTCACGGGCCGCCGTGGACATCGCCGCTTCCAGCACGGTGGCCAGACCGCGCCGGGGATCGTCGTCGTCGAGCGCCCGCTCGATGGCGGGGGCGATGTCCTCGGCGAAGCTCTGGTCGAGGGCCGCCCTGACCAGGCCCGCCTTGTCGGGGAAGTGGCGGTAGAGGGTCGCGATGCCCACACCGGCGCGGCGGGCGATGTCTTCGAGCAGCGCATCGGGCCCCTGCTCGGCCCAGACCTCCCGGGCCGCGCGCAGAATCCTGCCGGAGTTGCGTGCGGCGTCGGCGCGCAGCCGTCGCGAGGTCTCGGTGGTCACCCCCACAGGATAGCCAAGTGATAGGTGACTATCGATTAGGTCCGTACGGGCGTCAGGGCCGGTCCCATGTGACAAGCATGTGCTCGGGTCCCCGGGTGGACAACCCCGTCTTCCACACGACGTCGTCCTCGGAGCCGGCGAGGCGGAGCCCCGGCAGCCGGGTGAGCAGCGTACGCAGCGCGACCTGCAGCTCCATCCGGGCGAGCGGGGCGCCGAGGCAGTGGTGCGCCCCGTGCCCGAACCCCACGTGTGAGGCCTGCTGACGGTCGAACTCGAGGTCGTCGGGGTTCGTGTAGACCGACTCGTCGCGGTTGGCCGACACCAGGCTCACGACGACCGGCTCACCGGCGCGCACCGTGACGCCGCCCAGCTCGACGTCCTCCAGCGCGTAGCGCGCGATGGAGGCGCCGCCGCCGAGCGGCACGAAACGCATCAGCTCTTCGACGGCCCTGGGGATCAGGTCGAGGTCCGCGCGCAGCGCCGCGAGCTGCTCGGGGTGGGTGAGCAGCACGTAGACGAAGTTCGGGATCTGCGTGGCCGTGGTCTCGTGGCCGGCGACCAGCAGCGCCTCGGCCAGCGACAGCATCTCCTCCTCCGACAGGCGCTCCTCGTTGTCGCGGGCCGCGACGAGCGCGCTGAGCAGGTCGTCCTTCGGGGTCTGCCGGCGCTGGGCGATGAGCCCCGCCATGTACTCCCGGAGCAGCCCCATGCAGCGCACCACCTCCTCGGGGGTGAACCGCGTGGTGGACAGAAGCGCGTCCGACCAGGTGCGGAAGTCGACCCGGTCCTCGACGGGCACGCCCAGCAACTCGCAGATGACCGTGATCGGCAGCGGCAGCCCGAAGTCCTCGACGAGGTCGGCCGGGGCGCCCTTCGCCAGCATCGCGCCGACGAGATCGTCGGCGATCTCCTGGGTGCGGGGCCGCAGCAACTCGATCCGCCGTACGGTGAACGCCTTCGACACCAGCCTGCGCAGCCTGCTGTGCTCGGGCGGGTCGAAGCTGAGGATGCCGTCGGGGCGGGACCGGTGGGGCCGCATCCGCGGCTCGTCGCGGCCGATCGCCGCGGCCCGGCTGAACCGCGGGTCGCCGAGCACGACCTTGACATCCTCATAGCGGGTCGCGAGCCACGCGGGTTCACCGTAGGGCAGCCGGACCCGGGACAGCGGTTCCTCCTGCCGCAACCGGGAGAAGAGGGGGTCCACCTCCAGCCGGTCCACCTGGCCGAAGGGGAAGATCCGGGGTTCGACAGTGGTCATGATGCCTCCAGAGCGGATCGCCGTTTCACCACGAGCCGTCGAGCAGCCACTTGATAGTCAACTATCACATGACTCGTGTAAAGAGATCAACGCAAGCGAGAGCAAAATCTCATTTAAGGCGATGACCGGAGGAGGAGGCGGGAACGCCCGCTGAGCGCCCGCTATCGGACGCCGGAGTCACCACCCGCGACCCCGACGAGGTCCGCCAGCCCGGAGATGGTCAGGACGGGGGTCAGCAGAGGGTTGGCGATGAGCGTGATGTGGTCGGCGTGGGCGAACAGGACGCTCAGCCCGGCGCTGTCGAGGTATTCGACCGAGGTCAGGTCGAGGACGACGGGCCCCGGGGTGCTCTCGAGAGCGGCCGCGAGGGCGTCGGTGTTGCTCATGTCGATCTCACCGGCCGCGGTCAGGAGAGCGGCGCCGTCCGGGCGAACCCCAGGAGTGAGGGTCAGGGGTGTGGTCATCAGGCGATCCTCATCTGCATGTCGACGGTGGTCCCGTACGGGCCGGGGGTGATGGTGACCTGCTGCATCATGGCGCGCATGAGCGCGACGCCCCGGCCGCGGTGGGAGTTCGCCTCGGGCTCGGGGGACTTCCAGCGGCCGGTGTCGGCGACGGTGAGGCGCAGGTTGTCGACCGACGCCTCGGCCCGCAGGCGGACGATGTCGCCGGGGGCGTGCCGGTGGCCGTGCTCGATGGCGTTCGCGCACGCCTCACCGGCGGCGACCAGGACATTCTGGACGATCTGGGTCGGCAGGTCGCACTGGCCGAGCCAGCTCCGCAGCGCCTTGCGGACGGGTGCCAGCTGGGACGACTCGGCGGGGAAGGTCATCTCCAGCGGGGCCGGGTGCCGGTAGAGCAGCAGAGCGACGTCGTCGTCGTAGCCGTCCGAGGGCGCCAGGCGGATCATGACCTGGGTGGCGAGGTCGTCGACGGCGACGTTCCTGCCGTCCTGTACGGCCTGGCTGGCCTGGTCGATGCCCGAATACAGCGGGCGGCGGCGGCGCTCGACCAGGCCGTCCGTGTACAGCATGAGCGTGGCGCGGGCGGGGATGGTCGTCTCGCTCTCCGGGCGGGTCGCGCCCGGGCGTACGGCCAGCGGAACGGAACGCCCGCCGTCGAGCAGGCCGGTGCTGCCGTCGGGGTGGGCGAGGATCCCCGGCGGGTGTCCTGCGCTGGAGTAGGACAGGCGCCCGCTCTCCGGATCGAGGACGGCGCAGAAGACGGTGGTGCACCTGGCGCCGGGGACCCCGGCGGCGAACTGGTCCAGGGCCATGAGCACGCGGGCCGGGCTGTCGTCCTGCAGCAGCAGCGCGCGGCACGCGCTGCGCAGCTGTCCCATGACGGCGGCGGCCTCCACCCCGCGCCCGACGCAGTCGCCGACCACGATGCCGATGCGCCCGCCGGGCAGGGCGATGGTGTCGTACCAGTCGCCGCCGACCTCCAGGGGCCTGGTGGCGGGCTCGTAGCGTACGGCGAACCCGTCGGGAAGCTGGGAGGGGCCGAGGATGGCGCGCTGCAGCGCGATGGCGGTCTCGCGTTGCTGGTCGATCTGGTGGGCGCGCACCAGTCCCTGGGCGAGACGCCCGGCCAGCAGCGACAGCAGCACCTGGTCCTCGCCGGTGAAAGGCCGGTGGTCGCCCAGGTCGATCCACAGGGCCAGCTGGCCCTCGGGGTGCTCCAGCAGGATGCCGGCCCCGTCGCGGTCGGCGACCGGGGTGAGCAGCGGCCGCCGCAGCAGATCGGTGAGGACGCGGCGGCGCTCGCCGGGCAGCCCGCGCCAGTCCACCGGCTCGCCCGCGACGGTCAGGGTCGCCTCCTCACCGTGATCGAAGACCGCGGCGAGGACCGACCGGGCGCGCCACAGGCTCCGCAGCTCCCGCAGGGCGCCGACCAGCGCGTCGGAGAGACTCCCGGCCTGGGACAGGCTGGTGCTCAGCGAGGCGAGAGCGGTCTCGCGCTGGATGGCGTAGTGCTCGGCGGTGACGTCGCGGAAGGTGCCGACGACGACGTGCCGCCCGGTGTCGGGATCCTGCGCCTGGTTGAAGGTGACGCTGACCCACAGCCGGTGCCCGTCGCGGTGGGTGACCGGGATGGTGTAGCTGCCCTGGCCCGGGCCGACAAGGCCGCTGAAGGCGTCGGCGACCTGCTGGTGGGCCGCGGGATCGGTGGCGGCGTCCGGCCACCACGGGTGGATCGGCGTGTAGGGCAGGTTCTCGGGGCCGTAACCGAGGATGTCGGCGAAGGCGCTGTTGATCTCGACGACGGCGCCCTGCTCGTCGCAGACGAAGAACGCCTCCTGCAGCGAGTCCACCAGCGCGCTGCGCCAGCGCGCCTGGTGCTGGCGCAGCCGCGCCATGTCCATGTTCGCCCTCACCCGCGCGAGCAACTCCGCGGCGGCGAAGGGCTTGACCAGGTAGTCGTCGGCCCCGGCCTGCAGCCCCTCGATGGACGCCTCCTGACCCGCTCGAGCCGACAGCAGCAGCACGGGCACGGCGGCCGTACGCGGATCGGACCGCAGCGCCGCGACCAGAGACAGACCGTCCAGTCGCGGCATCATCACGTCGCTGACCACGAGGTCGGGGGCGTCCGCGCGGATGCCGTCCAGGGCCTCCATCCCGTCGCCGGCGGTGCTGACGAGATAACCGGCGCCCTTGAGGAGACGGACGAGATATCCGCGCATGTCGGCGTTGTCGTCGACGACCAGCACCCGCGCCGGGGCGGACGAGCCCCCGGACCGGGCGGCGGAGCCGTCGTGGGACGGCAGCCCCATGGTGTCCCCGGTGGCCTCGCCGGTCTCGTCCCCGGGCAGCCAGCGCAGCGCCTCTTCGACGTACGGGTCCGCGGTGGTCGCGCCGGAGCCGGCGCCGGACGTGGTGATCGCCTCTGCGGGCAGGTGCGCGGAGCCGTACGGCAGGCGGATGGTGAAACGGGTGCCCTCACTCTCGGCGCTGTCCGCGCTGATGGTGCCGCCGTGCAGGCCGACCAGCTCCTGCACGAGGGCCAGCCCGATGCCGCTTCCCTCGTTGGACCGCGAGCGCGCGTTCTCGATGCGGTGGAACCGCTCGAACAGCCGCGGCACCTCGTCGGCCGGGACGCCGATGCCCGTGTCGGTGACGGTCACCACCGCGTGGCCGGCCTCGCCGCGCACGGTGACGCCGATCGCGCCCTCGAAAGTGAACTTCAGCGCGTTGCTGAGAAGGTTGAGCACCACCTTCTCCCACATGCCGCGGTCGATGTAGACCGGCTCGTCCATGGGAGGGCAGTCGACCCGGAAGTCCAGGCCCGCCTTGTCGATCGCGGAGCGGAAGAGGCTCGCCAGCTCGGCCGTGACGGCGGCCAGGTCGACCGGCTCATAGCTGGCCTGCATCCGGCCGGCCTCGATGCGGGAGAAGTCCAGCAGGGTGTTGACCAGCTTGCCCAGCCGCAACCCGTTGCGGCGGATGACCTCCAGCTCCTCGCGCACCTGCGGGTCCGCCGCCTGCAGACGGCCGCGCAGTTCCTCCACCGGCCCCATGATCAGGGTCAGCGGCGTGCGGAACTCGTGGCTGATGTTGGAGAAGAAGACGGTCTTCGCGCGGTCGAGCTCGGCCAGTTCCTCCGCCCGCCGCTGCTGGGCCTGGTAGCTGCGGGCGCTCGCCACGCCCGCCGCGACGTGTCCCGCGGCCAGCTCGATGAACCCGCGGTACGCCTCGTCCAGAGAACGGAAGCGGTTGAGCGCGGCCACCAGGAACCCGTACGGCGCACTGCCCTGCTGGAGCAGCGGCACCACCAGCGCCTGCGTGGGCGGCTCGGGCCATGCTCCGGCCGGGAGACCGGCGAAGGGGGCCCGGTGGAGTGGAACAGGGTCGAGCGGCACGATCACCGACTCTCCCCGGGCCAGCGCCGCCGCGGGCCACACCGCGTCCGGGTCGTCGGCCGGCAGCGTGAGCGGGGCGGCCGGGTGCCCGGCGGAGATGCCGGTCACCCCTGCCAGCCGTGCGCCGCCGCCGTCCTCGAACAGGTAGGTCATCGTGAACGGAAGGTCGTGCAGGTTGCGGCCCAGCTGGCGGCAGGCGAAACCCAGCATCTCCTGCTCGGTGCGGACCACGCTGGGGTCGGACCCGAGATCCCGCAGCGTCGCCATGCGCCGCTCGCCGATGACCCGCTCGGTCTCCTCGCTGACGACGCACAACATGCCGACCACGGCGCCGGAGTCGTCACGGAGGGGGCTGTAGGAGAACGTGTGGTAGCTCTCCTCCGGATAGCCGGCCCGCTCCAGGAACAGCAGCAGCGCCTCGTCCCAGGTCGCCTGCCCCGTGGCCAGCACGGTGTCGATGCGCGGGCCGATGTCGTCCCAGATCTCCGCCCAGACCTCGCTGGCGGGCCGGCCCAGCGCCCACGGATACTTCCGGCCCAGCGTGTCGCGCCGGTAGGCGGCGTTGCAGAAGAAGGTCAGCTCCGGCCCCCACGCCATCCACATGGAGAACCGGGACGACAGCAGGATGCTCACCGCCGTCTGCAGGCTCTGCGGCCACTCCTGCGGCGGCCCGAGCGGAGTGGCCCCCCAGTCCACCGACGCCAGGTCCCGGCCGACCTCGTCGTCGGCGAGGAACACCCCGGCCCCGGCCGCTACCGGCAGCCCCTGCTCAGCGTCCTCACAGCGCGTCACTTGACACCCTTTCGTTCACGCCGAGCCCAGCCCCACCCGCGCCGCACCCATGCCGTGCCGTGCCGTGCCGTTGCCACGCGGCGGGTCCCGCAGAGGGGTGGGGGAGGTCGGTGACATGTGCGCAGCAGGATACTCCGGCCCGTCGAATCCGGATTAATCGTGCGGAATGTGTGTCCTCGGCCTGTCGCCCGCCGGCAAGCCGAGGGTGTGGGCGGAGCAGCGCGAGGACCCGCGGCACCTGGGGGTGGATCGGATGGGACCTGCGGGTTCTACGCTGAAGTGGACACGTGCCGGCGGTGTTCCCCCGTGCCGCTGTGACGGATTTCGTCCGTCCGGGCCCGCGCGGCGCCGTCGGCCGTGGTTCTTCGCCATGCGCCGGCGAGAGCCCGGCATGTGGCGAGCGGTGGAGAGCGGTGGAGAGCGGAACAGTGAAAGGATCGCGAGGGTGACGGCAGGAACCGGTGACATCGAGAAGGCGGCCGATGTGCTGCGCGCCGGAGGCCTCGTGGCCCTCCCGACCGAGACCGTCTACGGTCTGGGCGCCAACGCCGAGGATCCCGCCGCCGTCGCGCGCGTCTTCCAGGTCAAGGGGCGTCCGCCCTCCCACCCGCTGATCGTCCACATCGCCGGCGCGGAGCACCTGGGCGACTGGGCCGAGGACGTGCCCGAGACGGCGCGCCTGCTGGCCGAGCGCTTCTGGCCCGGGCCGCTCACGCTGGTCCTGCGGCGTGGCCGCCGGGTGCCCCTCGAAGCGACCGGTGGCCTGGAGACGGTGGCCGTACGCGTGCCCGATCACCCCGTCGCGCTCGCGCTGCTGTCGGCCTTCGGCGGGGGCGTCGCGGCCCCGTCCGCCAACCGCTTCGGCTCGGTCAGCCCCACGACGGCGAACCACGTCCGTGCGGAGCTCGGCGACGCCGTCGACTTCGTGCTGGACGGCGGCTCCTGCGGGGTCGGCGTCGAGTCCACCATCGTCGACGCCACGGGCGACGTCCCGAGCATCCTCCGGCCCGGCGGGGTGACGCGCGAGGACCTCGAAGCGGTGCTCGGGCACCCGCTCGCGGTTCCGGCGACGAGCGCCGTCCGGGTGCCCGGCCAGCATCCGTCACACTACGCACCGCGCGCGCGGGTCGTCCTCGTCGAGCCCGGGAAGGTCGTCGCCGAGGCGGAGCTCGCACAGGAGCTCGGGCACCAGGTGGGCGTCTTCCTGCCCCCCTCCTTCGCCGGCGCCCAGGTGAAGGCGCACGCCGTGGTGGCGGTCCCCGGTTCGATGGACGCCTACGCGCGCGGGCTGTACGGATTCCTGCGCGAGCTCGACCAGCGGGGGTGCGACCTGATCATCGCGTCCCTGCCGGTGGAGGAGGGGCTCGGGCTCGCGATCGCGAACCGGCTCCGCCGCGCCGCGGGGCCCCGGCTCTCCGAGTGACCGGCGACCCTCCTCGTTGATCGCCGTCCCCCCGCCCGCCCTCGCCCGCCGTCCGCGACCAGGCCATGGACAAGGCAAGCGACCGCCTTCTCCACGTGTTGGTGCGATGTCCCCCGGCCGCCGCGGGTGACAGTGGAGCCCGGCACGGCGCACCACCGGAGGGGAGCAGAACCATGACGATCGGCCAGACCGTACCCGATACCAGGTTGGCGACGGAGGCCACGGAGTTCGTCCGCGAGGTCACCAGCGACCTGATCTACCACCATTCACGCCGTGTCTACTTCTTCGGCAGCCTGATGGGGCGGAGAAGGGACCTGAGTTTCGACCCGGAGCTGCTCTACATCGGCGCCATGTTCCACGACCTGGGGCTCAACGAGGAGTATCGCGGCAGCGGGCGGCGCTTCGAGGTGGACAGCGCCGATGCCGCCCGCCGCTTCCTGCTGGAACGCGGTGTGCCGGAGGACAGCGTCCGCCGGGTGTGGACGGCGATCGCCCTGCACACCACCCCCGGCATCCCCGAGTTCATGGAGCCGGAGGTGGCGCTGGTCACCGCGGGCGTGGAGTACGACGTGCTCGGCATCGGCTATCACGAGCTCGACGACGCCCGGCGGGCCGAGATCACCGCCCTGCATCCGCGGCCGGGTTTCAAGGAGGCGATCCTGCGGGCGTTCACCGAGGGCATCGCGCCCAGGCCCGAGACCACGTTCGGCAACGTCAAGGCCGACGTTCTCGAGCGCTACGTGCCCGGCTTCCGGCGGGGGAACTTCGTCGACACGATCCTCGGCTCCCCCTGGCCGGAGTAGGTCACCGCGAACCGTGACCGGGGACGACGCGGGCGATCCTCCCGCCCGCGTCCCCCGCGTTTGTCCCCCGTGCGAGCTACCGGTGAATGTCCACTGAGCGGTGACGATCCGGGAACGCCCGATCCGTAGCGTTACGACGCAGCCACGGCGCTGCGCCGCTCTTCCCGCTACGCCGCCGTGCGCGTCATCCCCGGCGTCGACTCCCTCACTGGAGGACCTCATGCTTCCCAGGATCAAGACATCCGTTGTGGCCGCGCTCTGCTGCACCGTGCTCGGCGCGGCGGTCGCCGGCTGCGACGGCGAAGCGCTGGAGAACTGGGACCCCCTCGCCCCCGCCACGCCGACAGCCGATGCCGCCCCGATCTCCGGGACCGAGAAGATCGAGGTCGGGGGCCGGTCGGTGAACGTGTCCTGTTCCGGCGACCCGGAGAAGGGCAGGCCCGTCGTCATCCTCCTGGCCGGGGCAGGCGACGGGCTGGACAAGCTGGCCGCCGTCCAGAAGACGCTGAGCACGCAGAACCGGGTCTGTTCCTACGACCGGCTCGGCGAGGGCGCGAGCGACCAGCCGGACGGCCCGCAGAGCTTCTCCAGCACCGGGAAGATCCTGACGGGCGTGCTCGACCGCGTCGCAGGCGACGGCCCGGTCGTCCTGGCCGGCCACTCGCTGGGCGGGCTGATCGCCGCCAGGTACGCCCCCGAGCACCAGGACAGGGTCAAGGGGCTCGTCCTGATGGACGCCACCCCGCCCACCATGCTGAACGACATGACGAAGGCGATCCCCGGCTCCGCCACCGGCCCCGCGGCCGAGTTGCGCGCGCAGAACCTCGCGATGTTCAAGGGCGAGAACCCGGAGAAGCTCGTCGTCGAAGACGGCCGGGTCAGTTCCGCCGGAGACATCCCGGTGGAGGTGATCCAGCACGGCACGCCGTACCTCGCGGCCGTCCCCAAGTACGGCCCGCGCCTGGAGCAGGCATGGGCCGCGGGCCAGCGCAAGTGGCTCGCGCTGTCCAGCGGCAGCAAGCTGAGCACGGCCGCGAAGAGCGGCCACTACATCTACGTCGACCAGCCCGATCTGGCCGTCCAGGCGATCGAACGCGTCACCACGCGGGCCGCGCGTCAGGCTCAAGCTGAATAGCCACGGATCCCACGGGTGCGAAGGCTGCGGTCCGGCGATGCGCCGGGACTACTCCGTGCCGTCCGCCGGCAGGCGCTCCGGCAGCCCGAGCCGCGGGAACCGGTCGGCGTGGAAGGTGACGATCTCGGTGATCGCCCCGCCGGTGATGCGCAGGACGTCGATCGTCAGCGGCAGATACGCGCCCTCCCGCTTCTGCCAGAGGTAGAAGGCGACGGCGGGCTGCCGGTTCACGGAGGTCTGGACGGCGCGCAGGTTCTCCAGGCGGTCGAAACCGTCCTCGACCCAGTCCTTCACCACAGCCTCGCGGCCGACGCACAGGCCCGGTGTGGGCGGCATCGAGCAGCGGACGTCGTCCCGTAGCAGTGCGGCGAGCCCGTCGATGTCCGTGGCCACGCTGGCGTCGGTGAAGCGCCGCACCATCTCGCGCGTCCCGGCGTCCTCCTCGCCGCCGGTCCAGTCCTGCCGCTCGGCGGGCAGGTGCTCCCGCATGCCGGCGCGGGCCCGCTGCAGCGCGCTGTTCACGGAGTTGACGGAGTCGCCGAGGAGCCCTGCGACGTCCTTCGCCGGCCAGCCGAGCACGTCCCGCAGGATCAGCACGGCCCGCGGACGCGGCGCGAGGTGCTGGACGGCGACCAGGTAGGCCAGCTCGATCGTCTCCCGCGCGACGGCGACGCTCTCCGGCTCGTCCGCGTCGCCCGCGGGCAGCTCGTCGAGCAGCCGGTCCGGATAGGGCTGCAGCCACAGCACCTCGCCGCCGGTCGCAGGCTCCGGGCGGCACTTGGCGAGCAGGTCCAGGCAGGCGTTGGTGGCGATCCGGTACAGCCAGGCGCGGAACGTCGACCGCCCCTCGAAGGTCTCCCGCCGCCGCCAGGCCCGGAGGAACGTCTCCTGCACCGTGTCCTCGGCGTCCTCGAACGACCCGAGCATCCGGTAGCAGTGCACGTGCAGCTCCCGCCGGTGCCGCTCCGCCAGCGCCGAGAACGCCGGCTCGTCGACGTCGCCCAGACCGCCCACACCCAGACCACTGGCACCCAGACCGCCCACACCCAGCTCCTCCAGCCGCGTGTCCGCACTCATCACGTCATCCTTCCGCCTCGACGTGTTCCGTCGTAGGTGTGACGGGTGCGGGCGCGACAACTCATCACCGGCGTCGGCCGGCATGGCCGAACGATGTCCGAGCGTGCGTGCCGGCTCGCTTCCGGGAGTGTCCGCGTAGATCCCGAACTCGGCTGACTACGCTGGATTCGCAAACTGTGTGAGGTCGCGGCCCGTGAACGGCTGGGCGCAGAAGGCCGAACAGGAGGCCCGTTGTGATCGGAATGCAGATCATCGGTGGACTGCTGGCCGTCGCCACGCTGACCGCGGCCACGCCTCCCTCCCCCTCGGACGAGCCCGCCCACGCCACGACGCCGCCCGCGGCCGTGGCATCGAGGCACCCCACCGAGACCCTCACGCCACTGCTCCGGCAGAGCCTCCCGAATGTGAAGGGCAAGACCTTCACCTCGGCGATCGTCGACTTCCCGCCCGGCGCGCGTGCGAGGCCGCACCGGCACGGCAAGGCGTTCGTCTACGCCTACGTTCTCGAAGGCAGCGTACGCAGCAAGCTCGCCGGCAAGCCCGCGCGCACCTATCACCAAGGCGAGAACTGGGTCGAGCAGCCGGGCGCCCACCACGTCCTCACCGAGAACACCAACCGCACCGAGCGGGCCAGGCTTCTGGTCGTCTTCGTCTCTGACACCGGAGACAAGCTCAAGGTCGACGACCCGACGTCGTAGCCCGTCCTCCGCGGCGAGCGGCGCCGCGGACACGGCCCGGCGTATGGTCGTCGCCCGCCGGCGTTGGCTGATGTTTCGAGTCCTGTACCAAGCGAAATCGACGCGTTGAGCGAGGCTTCGATGGAACTGCAGCGCATCGGCAAAATAGTGCATGGCCTGGGGATTTCGACCATTCGGTATGGTCTTGCGCTCAACCTTCTGGAGATCGGCCGACTGAAATTCGAAGACTACGAGGTGGACAACATCCGCCCCCTCGTGACCGCAAGCCCCCCGCTCGCGTGGCTCATCGCCCGGCTGGGGGAGAAGAAGTTCGCCGGATTGATCGGCGTCACCGAGATCGCCCTGGGCTCGCTGATCGCGGCGAAACCGATCGCGCCGAGAGTGTCGGCCGTCGGCAGCCTCGCCGCCGCCGGCATGTTCGCCACCACTCTCAGCTTCCTTGCCACGACGCCCGAGGCGTGGCAGGAGACCCACGGGGATCCGAAGCTGTCTATCACGGGGCAGTTCCTGCTGAAGGACATCGTGCTCCTCGGAGCCTCCTTGCTGGCGGCCGCGGACGCCCTGCAAGCCGCCGAGAGCCGGTAGCTCGGTGCCACGTGACGTACTCCGAAGGTCGTACGCCGGCCTGCCCTCACTCCTGATGCGGTAGCCGCGACAGGCTTCCCTCGGGTGACGACGGCGGCGAGCGCGGGCGGCAGCATCTCCAGTGGCCATCTCCTCTTCGGAAAGGACGCTGCCGATGCTGTTCATCGAGCTTCGAGTGCCTGTGGGCGTCTTCGACGAGCCGGCTCGACGGCGACTCGCCGAACAGCTCAGGGGGCGGCGGTTGCTGTCCGCCGAGTCCGGCACGGCGGGCGCCGATCCCGGCGTGATCGACCTGTTCGACTCACTCACCCACGTGGTGGTGCGGGAGGAGGAAGTCTGGGTCGCGGGCGAGACCCCGCATGATCGTGCCCAGCTCCCGTGGTGCGTGGTCAATGTGATCGTCGGGATGTGGGGCAAGGAGATGAGCGAGCACCTCATCTCCCGGATCACCGAGGAACTGGCGCAGGCCACGGGCGCATCCGAGCCCCGGGTCGTGGTGAACGTCATCAGCGTGCCCGAAGGAGGCTACGGACTGTACGGGCGGGTCCGCCGCTCCGCCGACGTCCTGCAACTGATCGAGGAAGCCAAGACCGGCTCCGCGGCGCCGGTCCCGGACGACATGATCGTGGATCCGGTCTGCGGCGCGACCGTGCCGCTCGCCGACGCCGTCATCCTGGAGCGCGACGGGCGGACGTACGGCTTCTGCTGCCCGCACTGCCGCGGCCACTACGCCAAACGGCTTCGCGAGGCGGAGGCGTCCTGACGACGGCCGCGGTCGCCGGTGGGGCCCGTCAACCGCGATCGGGCGTACGGAACGCTCGGCTTTGATTGCCTTTGCCGCGATTTGCCCTGCCCGTACGCAACGCTGTGGTCTTCTCCGGGTATCGGGCGTTGATGAGCACCACCCCCATCGCCGACCTCGCGTTGGTGTCCGATCGCCATTCCGCCGGCCTCATCAGCAGGGACGGATCGGCCGAGTGGCTGTGCTTCCCCCGGTTCGACGGGCCGTCGGTCTTCGCCCGCCTGCTGGACGACGAGGCCGGGCACTGGTCGATCCGCCCGGCCGTCCCTTTCGAGACGACGCGCCGCTACCTGCCGCAGACGATGGTGCTGGAGACCACGTTCCACACCGGGAGCGGCGTGGTCGTTCTCATCGACGCCCTGCTCACCGGACCGGACGACGGCGGCCACCGGCTCGGCGTCGGAGTGCCGCACCTGCTCGCCCGGCGGGTGTCCGGCCTCGGGGGCGAGGTGCCGATGGAGGTCGATTACCGGCCCCGGCCGGAGTACGGCCTGATTCACCCGATCCTGTCCGTCGTCGACGGCGGCGTGACCGCCCACGGCGGAGCCGAGTGGCTCGTGCTGACCACGCCGGTCCCCCTCCGCATCGACGACTGCAGCGGACACGGCGTGTTCACGGTGCGAGAGGGCGAGACGCTGCACTTCGGGATGCAGCGCTCGACGCTGCAGGAGACTCCCGCGCGGGTGTGGGACCAGGCGGAACTGGCGGCCCGGCTGGACGGCACGATCGCCGCCTGGCAGTCGTGGTCCAGCCTCCACCAGGCGTATGACGGCCCGTGGTGCGACCTGGTGCACCACAGCGGGCGGGTGCTGCAGGCGCTGTCCTTCCAGCCCAGCGGCGCGATCGTCGCGGCCGCCACGACGTCGCTGCCCGAGTGGGCCGGCGGTGAGCGCAACTGGGACTACCGCTACACGTGGGTGCGGGACGCGTCACTGACCATGAGCGCCCTGTGGGTCGCGGCCTGCCCCGACGAGGCGAGCGACTTCTTCTCCTTCCTCACCACCGCGGCCCCGTCTCTGGACAAGGACCGCGCGCTGCAGATCATGTTCGGCGTCCGCGGCGAGCACGACCTGACCGAGCGCACCCTTCCGCACCTGCGCGGCTGGCGCGGCAGCCGACCGGTACGCGTCGGCAACGGCGCGTGGAACCAGCGGCAGATCGACGTGTACGGCGAGCTGCTGGACGCGGCCGCGCGCCTCGAACGCCAGATCGGCGGCATAGACGACGACGTCAGGCGCTTCCTCGTCGCCTGTGCCGACACCGCGGCCGAGCGCTGGACGGAGAAGGACCAGGGCATCTGGGAGATACGCGGGGAGCCACGCGACTTCCTGTACTCCAAGCTCATGTGCTGGGTGGCGCTGGATCGCGGCATCGCCCTCGCCGGTCTCCTGCGGGCGCAGGATCGTACGCAGTCCTGGCGGCGGACCCGCGCCGAGATCCGCGACACGCTGCTGCGCGAGGGCTGGAACGAGCGGGTGGGGGCGTTCACGCAGTCCTTCGGCTCCGACGAGCTGGACGCCAGTGCCCTCATGGTGCCGATTATCGGCTTCCTGCCACCCGACGACCCGCGGGTGCTGTCCACGATCGACGCGATCGCGGAACGGCTCACCGACGATCAGGGGCTGGTCTACCGCTACCGCACCGCGGACGGCGTCCACGGTGTCGAGGGCGTCGACGGCCTCGCGGGAGAGGAGGGCACCTTCCTGTTGTGCTCGTTCTGGCTGGCGCAGGCGCTCGCCGTGTCCGGGCAGGTCGGCCGGGCCAGGGAGGCGTTCGAGCGAGCCGCCGCGTTCGCCAACGACGTGGGCCTGCTGTCGGAGGAGGTCGACCCCGGGAGCGGCGAGCTGCTCGGCAACTTCCCGCAGGCGTTCAGCCACATCGGGCTCATCAACGCCGCCTGGGCCATCGACGAGGCCGAACGAACCGCACGGGCCGGCGGGGCGGCCTGAACAGGCGCAGGGGAAGCAGCCAGATCGCGGACTCGGAGACGAAATCCCCACCCTTGCGCTAGTTGTACGCCACCGTTCGCCCCGTATCGTCCCCCTCAGTGATCCCGGCTGCGTGAGAAGGGACCCGCATGTCCGACGACGCGGTGCGACGCGTTTTCCGATCAGTCGATTCGTTCGATCCCGACGATTTCGGGCGACTGCTGGCCGAGGACGCCACGCTGGTATTCGGCAATGCCGAACCGCTTGCGGGCCGCGAGGCCATCGTCGCCGGACTGCGGGAGTTCTACTCCACCATCGGCGGCCTGCAGCACCGGATCGTCCGGAACTGGCGGGTGGACGCCGACGTCATCGCCGAGACCGAGGTGACCTACCGGAGGCTCGACGGCAAGGACGCGAGCGCCGTAGCCGTATCGATCTGGCGCACCCGCGACGACGGCCTGATCTCGGACTATCGCATATTCGTCGATCTCGCCCCCGTCTACGCGGTCTAGCACTCCACCGTCTACGCGGTCGAGGTGGCACGAGAACGGGACAGAAGCCGACGCCTGATGGGCGCGAAGATCGGAGACCGGATCGGCTGACCGTCGCCGCTCTCAGCGTCCTCTGGCCGTGATGGTCCGCCATTCACCCTCCCACCCGGCCACGGCGCGCCGCGCGGTCCACGCGCGGCGTCCGGACCGGACGAGATGACCGGCGGTCCAGATGCCGCCGGCCACGGTCGGTCCCGCGAGCAGGGCGATCACGACGACCATGGCGGTCGGCGCGGGGCCGGGAGCCGGCTCCTCGCCGCCGTCGACCCACAGGGCCAGCCGGTCTCCTGCCCGGTGCCCGGAGGTCGTCACCGTTCTGCCCGTGTGGGTGCGGCCGTCCTGGCCGGTCCAGACGACCTCCACCGCCGTGGCGGGCAGAGCAGCGGACCGGGCCGCGGCGACGGGGGTCCGGAACACCCGTACGACCTGGGCGGTCACCTGCCGGTGGCCGTCGGTGTAGGCGTCCGCGTCGTGGATCAGGAGCGCGCTGACGATCGCGCTGGTCACGCAGGCGACGGTCATCAGGAGTGCCGGCGTCAGGACGCGCCCTGTCGATGAGGCGTGCACGATCTTCCCTGCAGACTTCTCAGAGGCCGACGTCACGGCGCAGCAGGTCGTCGAGGCCTTCGCGGCGCACGACGAGGCGGGCCTTGCCCCGGCTGACGGCGACGACCGGCGGGCGGCCGGTCATGTTGTACGTCGAGGCCATCGAGTGGTTGTAGGCGCCGGTGGCGGCGACCGCGAGCACGTCTCCGGGGCGGATGTCGGCGGGGAGCGCGGCGGCCTCGGCCAGCGTGTCCCCGCTTTCGCAGTGGTGGCCGACCACGGTGAAGTCGCGCTGGCCCTCGTGCGTCGCCCGGCCGATCATGCGCATCTCATACCGCGAGCCGTACATCGCGGGCCGGGGATTGTCGCTCATGCCTCCGTCGACCGCGACGTACGTGCGGCGCAGCCCCTTCTTGACGGCGATCACCCGGTAGAGCGTCACGCCGGCGGGCCCGGCGACGGCCCGTCCGGGTTCGACGGTCAGCCGCGGCGCCGGCAGGCCGATGCCGGCGCAGCGCCTCTCGACGGTCGCGACCAGCGCGCCGAGCCGGGAGGGGGCCAGGCCGGTCTGCCCGCGCGTGTACGCGATCGCGTGACCGCCGCCGAGGTCGAGCTGGGGCAGCGTCACGCCGTGCGCGTCGCGGATCCGCGCGAGCTGCTCCACCAGCACACGGGCGCTCTGCTCGTACGGCTCGGCGGCGGTGATCTGGGATCCCAGGTGGCAGTGCAGGCCGACCAGTTCCAGGCGCGGCTGGCGGAGGATGCGGTTCACCGCCTCCCTCGCCCCACCGGCCGCGATCGACAGCCCGAACTTGTGGTCCTCCCCGCCCGTGCGGATGGCGGCGTGCGCCCCGGCTTCGATGTCGGGAATCACCCGCACGAGCACCTTCTGCCGCATCCCGGCGGGGACGAGCGCGGCGAGGCGGTTGATCTCGGCGAGATCGTCGATGACGATGCGGCCGACGCGTTCGTCCACCGCGGCGCGCAACTCCGCCGGGGTCTTGGCGTTGCCGTGGAGGATGATCCGGTCCGCCGGGAAGCCGGCGGCCCTCGCCACGGCCAGCTCACCGGCCGAGCACACGTCGAGGGCGAGCCCCTCTGACCGCACCCAGGCGGCCATGGCCCGGCACCAGAACGCCTTGGCGGCGTACGCGACCTCGGCCCGGGGCAGCGCGGCGCGGTAGGCGCGGCAGCGCAGGCGCACGTCCACCTCGTCCATCACGTACGCCGGGGTGCCGAAGCGCGCGGCCACCTCCATCAGGTCGACGCCGCCGACCTCCGCATGCCCGTAGGCGTCGAAGCGCGCGGTGGCCGGCCAGGGGCCGTCGGCCGTCTCCGTCGTACGCGGTGGTGTGATCAGCAGGCTCATTTCGTTCTCTTCTCCGCCAGGAGCGCCTGGCCGAGTCCGGTGACCGTACGGGTCACGATCTGGGTGCAGGTGGTGTCGGCGCCCGCGTCGCGGAGCGTCGCCACCGCCAGTTCGAGGTCGTCCATGCTCCGGCAGGCCACGCGTACCTCGATGTCGGCGTCGCCGAGCAGGACCAGCGCGCTCAACACCGCCGGTATCCCACGCAGCCGCCGCTCGTAGGTCGCGCACGTCACGTCGTGGCGCAGCCGGACGCGTACGACGGCCTGGATCGGGCGGCCGAACGCCGCGGGGTCCACCTCGACGCGGACGGCGGCCAGCGCGCCGCTGTCACGCAGCCTGCGCAACCGGGCGGAGACCGTGCTGTCGCCGAGCGCGAGGTCGCGGGCGAGGGCCCGCACCGGAGCACGGCCGTCTCGCGTCAGCGCCTGGAGCAGCGACCGGTCGACGTCGTCGAGGGATCTCACCACACACCGCCTCCTGAACGGCCCTGACGAGCCGAACGGGCAACAGCCCGGAAATGGGACACACGACACGCTAAGCACGGGCCAGCCCAGAGGCGGGCGATCCTGACGCGATCCCTACGGCGGGCCCGCTTAATCTGACGCCCGATTGACACGCACTGCTTGTGAGGGGACGGCCGGCCGGTCGCCCCGCGGGAGCGGACGCCGCACCCCCCCGAGACGCGTGAGCCCGCCCACGAGACCTCGTCACCCGAGGGCCCGTCGTCACGTTCGGTGATCGAACAACTTCCGCTCTTGACGCCTTCTTGACGCCCTGGCCTCTCTGACAGCGATAAACACGCCAGTAGTGTGCATGCGTTGCTTTACGCGTCCTTGATGCCGGAGGTGGCCAGGTTGGGGCGTTCTGTCGCCACGCCGACGGGTCCGGTGCGTACCTGGTTGCTCGAAGGTCTCCAGACCGATCGCAAGGAGATCGAGCACGGGCCGCACGCGAAGCACCCGTGGTGGCGGGTGATGTGCCTGACCGGTGTGGACTACTTCTCCACGCTCGGCTACCAGCCGGGGATCGCGGCGCTCGCGGCCGGGTTCCTGTCTCCGCTCGCCACGGTCTTCCTGGTCGCTCTCACGCTGCTGGGCGCGCTGCCGGTCTACCGCCGGGTGGCGGCCGAGAGCCCGTACGGCCAGGGCTCGATCGCGATGCTGGAGAAGCTGGCGCCGCAGTGGTGGGGCAAGCTGTTCGTCCTGGCCCTGCTCGGCTTCGCGGCCACCGATTTCGTCATCACCATGACGCTGTCGGCCGCCGACGCGACCGCGCACATCCTGGAGAACCCGTTCGCGCCGCACTGGCTCCAGGGACAGCGGGTGCCCGTCACACTGTTCCTGCTGGCCCTGCTCGGCGGAGTGTTCCTGATGGGCTTCACCGAGGCGATCGGCATCGCGGTGATCCTCGTCCTCGTCTACCTCGCGCTCAACGCCGTCGTCGTGGTCACGTCGATCATCCACGTACTTCAGGCGCCCCAGATGGTCGTCGACTGGACGCACACGCTGGACGCCGGCTACAGCGGCCCACTGGCCATGATCGGCCTGTCGCTGCTGGTCATGCCGAAGCTCGCGCTGGGCATGTCGGGCTTCGAGACCGGCGTCGCCGTGATGCCCGTCGTCAGGGGCGACGTACGGCAGCGCATCACGGGCACCAAGCGCCTGCTCACCGTGGCCGCCCTCGTCATGAGCGTCTTCCTGATCTTCTCCAGCTTCGTCACGACCATGCTGATCCCCCACGAGGAGTTCGGGGAGGGGGGCAAGGCGAGCGGCCGTGCGCTGGCCTACCTGGCGCACACGTTCCTCGGCGAGTGGTTCGGCAGCGTGTACGACGTCTCCACGATCGCGATCCTGTGGTTCGCGGGCGCCTCGGCGATGGCCGGCCTCATCAACCTGGTGCCGCGCTACCTCCCCCGGTACGGCATGGCGCCCGAGTGGACCGGCGCGGTGCGGCCCCTGGTGCTCGTCTTCGCGGCGATCGCGTTCGCCATCACGATCATCTTCGACGCCGACGTGGACGCCCAGGGCGGCGCCTACGCCACAGGCGTGCTGGTGCTGATGCTGTCGGCGGCGGTCGCGGTGACCCTGTCGGCGTTCAGGAGGGGCCAGACGGCCGCCTCGATCGGCTTCGGGCTGATCGCGGCGGTCCTCGCCTACACGCTGGTCGACAACGTGGTCGAGCGGCCGGACGGCGTGAAGATCGCTTCCTTCTTCATCGCCGCGATCATCATCACCTCGGTGATCTCCCGGGCCACCCGTTCCACGGAGTTGCGAGTGACCGAGGTCGACCTGGACCCGTTGGCCGAGCAGTGGGTCAACGGGGCCGGCGGCCTGATCCACCTGATCGCCAACGAGCCCCATCAGCGTGACCAGGACGAGTACAACGACAAGCTGCGCGAGCAGTGGTTCAACCACCGGCTGCGCAGCGACGAGCCGGTGATGTTCGTCGAGGTGACCGTGCCGGACGCCTCGGAGTTCGAGACGGAACTGCACGTCCGGGGCGAGGAGCGCTACGGGCACAGGATCCTGCGGATCGAGAGCTCCGCCGTGCCGAACTCACTGGCCGCGCTCCTGCTCCACCTCCGCGACCGCACCGGCGCGGTGCCGCACATCTACTTCCACTGGGCCGAGGGGAACCCGGTGCTCGCCATGCTGCGCTACCTGGTGTTCGGCGGCGGCGACGTGCCTCCGCTCACCCGCGAGGTGCTGCGCAAGGCGGAGCCGGACCTCGAGCGCAGGCCTCACGTCCACGTCGGCTAGTGGGCTGGTCCCCGCCTCTCGGTGTGCTTCTCGGGGTCCTGCCGGTCGAGGTCGTGCCGGAGACCGCTGGGGTTCTCCTGCCCGCGTGAAGGCGGATTCCCGGCCGTCGGCGGCTCTGCGAATCGGTCTTGGTCGGTGAGGTTCTGTTGGAGGATGCACATCACGCGGTCCTGGGGATCGGCCGGCTCATCACGCCGGCGGGGTCGATCACGATGCCGATCACGCCGAGATCATCGGTCATGCTCCGCAGCGCGGGCTCACTCAGGCGGACCCATTCCTGGCCGCTGCCCAGCACCTTCGTCAGCCGGAGCGGCGAGGTGAAGGCCACCGCCGTCCGCGTGCCCGCGGCCGTACGGAACAGGCGTAGCGCCAGGGAGAACGAACTGCGGCGAACCGGCACATATAAGGGATCTTCGAGCATCTCATGCCTTCCAGAGGACTCTACGAAGGCAACGTTAGATTCCACGCGACCAGCGGGAACGCCATCGCTACGGAATCCCGACGCCGTGCCGCGGAAAGCTGACGCGACGTTGACGCATGGCCGCGGTCCTGGTCGCGCCCGCGGGTGACGGCGCGCCGGCCATTCGACTGCTTCTCCACCCGGCCGGCGGCGTAGGAACCGCGTAGCTATTCCGGCGTCCGGCGTATGAAAGGCGTCAAGAACATCAGGGCCTCCTCGAACCTGGCGCTTTGCTGGTTTGTGGCCGTCTGTCCGGCGGCCAGGCAAGCATCCGGATTTGAGGAAGTGAGATGGCTGACGTCATCTTCGTCGCCCTGACGCTCGCGATATTCGCGATCTGCGGGCTCGTGGTGAGGGCGGTGGAGCGCCTGTGAGCGCTGTCAACGCCGTGGGTCTGGTCGTGGCCGCCGGCCTGGTGATCTTCATGGTCGCGGCCCTGCTGTTCCCGGAGCGTTTCTGATGTCGCCGACCACGGCCGGGATCCTGTTCATCGCATCCCTTGTCGTCGCCCTGGTGCTGACGCACCGGCCGCTCGGCGACTACATGTACCGCGTCTACAGCGGCACGCGGCACCTGGCCTTCGAGCGAGTGATCTACCGTCTCATCGGGGTCCGGCCGGACACCGAGCAGCGATGGGGCGTCTACGCCCGCAGCGTGCTCGCCTTCTCGGCCGTCTCGATCCTGTTCCTCTACGGCTTCCAGCGCCTGCAGGACAAGCTGCTGCTGAGCCTCGGTTTTCCCGGGGTGACGGACCACGTGGCGTGGAACACCGCGGTCAGTTTCGTCACCAACACCAACTGGCAGGCGTACTCGGGTGAGTCCGCGATGGGCCACCTCGTGCAGATGGCCGGCCTGGCGGTGCAGAACTTCGTGTCGGCCGCGGTGGGCATGGCCGTCGCGGTCGCGCTCGTGCGGGGCTTCGCCCGCAAGCAGACGGAGAATCTCGGCAACTTCTGGGTGGACCTGGTCCGCGGCACGATCCGCATCCTGCTGCCGATCGCGTTCGTCGGGGCGCTCCTCCTGGTGGCCGGCGGCGTCATCCAGAACCTCTCGGGCGTCCACGAGATCTCCACGCTGGCCGGGGGTACGCAGGGCATCACCGGCGGGCCGGTGGCGAGCCAGGAGGCGATCAAGGAGCTCGGCAACAACGGCGGCGGCTTCTACAACGCCAACTCCGCCCACCCCTTCGAGAACGCGGCCTCCTGGACGAACTGGCTGGAGATCTTCCTGATCCTCATGCTGCCGTTCGCGCTGCCGCGCACCTTCGGCCGCATGGTCGGCGACCGGCGGCAGGGCTACGCGATCGTCGCGATCATGGGCGTGCTGGCCTTCGCCTCCGTCGCGCTGGTCACCGGGCTGGAGATCGCGCACCACGGCACCGTTCCTCAGGCGGTCGGCGCCGCGATGGAAGGCAAGGAGGTCAGGTTCGGCGTGCCGAACTCGGGGACCTTCGCCGCGGCCACGACGCTGACCTCGACCGGCGCCGTCGACTCCTTCCACGACTCGTTCACCGCGCTCGGCGGCATGATGACGATGTTCAACATGATGCTGGGCGAGGTGGCGCCCGGCGGGGTGGGCGCCGGCCTGTACGGCATGCTCGTGCTCGCGGTGATCACCGTCTTCGTCGCCGGCCTCATGGTGGGCCGTACGCCGGAGTACCTGGGCAAGAAGATCGGCTCGCGCGAGATCAAGCTGGCCTCGCTCTACTT
Source organism: Microbispora rosea (assembly GCF_900156315.1). Classification (GTDB taxonomy): domain Bacteria; phylum Actinomycetota; class Actinomycetes; order Streptosporangiales; family Streptosporangiaceae; genus Microbispora; species Microbispora rosea. The sequence continues at coordinate 43,521 of NZ_FTNI01000045.1, forward strand.
CCTGACCACCCCGGCGCTCGTGCTCGTGGGCACCGCCTTGGCCATGGCCTCGCCCGAACAGCGGGCGAGCATGCTCAACTCCGGGCCGCACGGCCTGTCCGAAGTGCTCTACGCGTTCACCAGCGCCTCCAACAACAACGGGTCGGCGTTCGCCGGCATCACCGTGAACACCCCGTGGTACGACACCGCGCTCGGACTGTGCATGGCCTTCGGCCGGTTCCTGCCGATCGTCTTCGTGCTCGGCCTCGCCGGCTCGCTGGCCAGGCAGGCCCCCACGCCGGCCTCCGCGGGGACGCTGCCCACCCACCGCCCGCAGTTCGTCGGCATGGTCGTCGGCGTGACGATCATCGTGGTGGCGCTGACCTTCCTCCCCGCTCTGGCTCTCGGCCCGCTCGCAGAAGGAATCCAGTGATGACAGTGCTCCAGGCGCCGGAAGCTCCGGGCCATGCGCCCGCTCCCGGGAAGGGCGGCAAGGTGAGCAGCGGCCTGCTCGACCCGAAGCAGCTCGTCACCTCGCTGCCCGACGCGCTGCGGAAGCTGAACCCGGTGACGCTGTGGCGTAACCCGGTGATGCTCGTGGTCGAGGTCGGTGCGGCGTTCACGACCGTGCTGGCGTTCGGTGATCCCTCGTTCTTCGCCTGGGCGATCGTGGTGTGGTTGTGGCTGACCGTGCTGTTCGCCAATCTGGCCGAGGCGGTGGCCGAGGGCCGGGGCAAGGCTCAGGCCGCGACGTTGCGGGCGGCCAAGCGCGACACCACGGCCCGGCGTCTGGCGGACCCGGGCGATCCGGCCCGGTGGGAGGTCGTGGGCGCCCCGGAGTTGCGGCAGGGCGATCATGTCGTGGTCGAGGCCGGGGAGGTG